>JAKVCA010000019.1 GCA_022448315.1 Pirellulaceae bacterium
GCGGTCTCAAGTTCTCGTGTCAATTGAGAAATGTGATTCGAGATCGCTTCCGTCTGTTCACGCCACTTGTCCAACGGAGTCACAGAATCGCCGTCTTTAGTTTGCAAAGAGGGTTCCCAGTCCCGTTCTGCCTCACCGATTTGCTCTCTCAAGCGTTGCATCAGCCGCTGGTAAGTCTCGTCGGGTCGACCGAGGTCCCAGGTCCTTAGTGGAAACGACGAACTGGGCGAAGGCATTTCCGCAACGCTTCGGCCGGAGGCAAGGCGTTGCACCCAAGGCATGTTTTTTGAAGACCCTGACGTCCAGGAAAATTGCTGACCATCGGCGACGCAGGTCGCGGTCAACACTCGACATTCTTGACCATCCAAGACGATAGCATGACTGTCATCCTGCTCGGTCAACGCCTCAATCGCTTCCGCAACGCGAGCAAGTCGAAGGGAATCAGGGTCGACAAAGACCTCGAACGATGATTCAGAAATTGGCATTTCCCACGAATTCTCTGCCGCGGGCGACCAAAATTCGAGTTGGTTCAATCGCATGGCATCATCCTTGCTGCTGGCCGATTGATCCTCTTCGGACCGAGGATCCCAGTCGGGTTTTAAACTATTTACCCGACAGCTCAAAGACGAGTCATTATCGGCTTTGGCAGTGCTAGCTGCTTGGGCATACGACATGTTCCGTCGTGAAAAACGATCGTCTCGTATCAACCGTGCAGCCAGTCGATTCAGGAATCACGGGCGTGAGTTCGATCACAAGGCCCGAGGAAAAGACAATCGACCTCGTGAGTCGACTTAACCGGTGGGAGAGCGGTTCCCTCTGAAGGATGCCTCAGTTGGAAAGAATCGCATCGCGGCCAAACTCCTCTTCGATCGCATAATCGTAAAAATAACGTGAGATGCGATAAGAGAGTTCATTCAAGAAGGTCTTCTCGAATTGAATCGCGTTGGTGTCCGTAACAGGCTGACCAGACTCGGGGAATGCAATGTTGATGGGACCGCGGTTAAAGCGAACCTCACCACTTTCAATATCGTAGACCCGAGTCGAATACATCGCTCGCCCCTTGTAGAGCGTGGCGCCTTCACGAAGCGAGTATGATGAAACCTCAACCACCACGACCTTATTGGCTTTGAGCGTTTGGCCAATCTCCACATAGTTGGCATCATAGCCTTGAGAATCCATGATGTTTGCAATTTCATGGCTGGGGATCAACTCGACCTCTTTGATGTTCTGTTGAAGCCTTCCCTTGATCAATCGAGACAACAACTCCATCGAGTAGTCAGGACCGTCTGCCGTCATCCCGGAGGTAACCACGATTGCGACGCGTTGTTTTTTCAGCCCGTCATACTGTGCCTTGACACGTTGGCCCACAAGCACATTCAGAATCTGCGCACTCAATCCGATGCACCCAAAAGCAGGGGCAATGGCCAGCATGATGGCCAAACAGGTCACAAGTCGTGTCCAGTTCACGCGACTATCCCTCCATGGATCAACGCGATGAGCGTAACGGCGGAAACCTTTCCATCACCAGCTCAAAAGACGGAAAATCCAGTTTCCAAATGTCAAAACAAATAGACCAATTCCGACGAGCAGGATAAGCCGCTCATTCAGAGTCCCAAACAACCACTGCCCCCTCAAACCGGAAATCAGCATCCATGGTCCGGTAAAAAGAGCACATAGACCCAGTGCCGTACCCGCGACATTCGCGTTGGCGGAGGCCCATAATCTTCCTTTCATCAGGTTCGCCCAGGACGTCGTCATTCCACAACTCGGACAAGGCTTGCCGGTCATCACCAGAAAGCTGCAGGCTGGGAGTTGGCTATTTTCCCCCTTCCCCAAAAGTGGCACCACCAATTGCCGGTGTGTTCCGTAACCATCGGGACTGGGAGTGAGCGATGCCGCAATTCCCAAGAGGAAGACAAGAAGCCCTCCCATCGACATCAATACGAACCGGGCCGCCGGATGTATTTGTTCGATTGGGGAAACCTCTACCTTCATCAACTCTTCGTGGGAACAAGCGTCATTCGGGGGAGGGTAGCGATTCAACAAAGTCTCCGCAAGATGAAGTTCACAAATGGACCGCAAGCCGCATGTATCCCGGCCTCAGCATGCAAGCATACTCGATTTTTGCGTTCGGTGTGATGACGCCTGCGATACGACAATGAAGGGTATTCCACTTGGCGTGCGAAGACCTGATCGCCTGAAGAGTCCAGCCAGCGACGCCTGCGTCGCTGGCATAAAAAAACCCAACCCTGAAAAGGGCTGGGTCTCAAACTTTTTCGAACCGATCTGCGACCGACTAGTTATCAAAAAAATCTTCTTCCTTGTCTTCGAACGCAAAAGCTTCCTCTTCGGATACGTAATCTTCGCCAGCTTCGTCTTGCAGTGCCTGATCGACCAATCCCTCCGCCAATTCCAGAGACGCTTCAGCCGATTCAACTTTCTGATAACCTAACCCTCGAATCACCTCCAGAATTTCGCTGCAAGTAGGGAACATCCTTCCACTTTGACGCTTGTAGGTATCGAGCGCCTTCATGAATTCAATCTCTTCCAGATTGTAATCCCGCTCACAAGTGGTCGGATCGATTTGCCTCCGACGCTGGACCTTGCGACGATCCACTGAAACTTCAACATCCTCTTTTCTGCGGTCGCCTCCCTTGCGAGCACCGGTTTCGTTGAGTTGCTGGATTTCTTCTTTGCTGGGATTCGTTTGAGGCACAGGGATGACCCTCCAAAAAATCGAAGATGGGATACTTAACCGCTGACACAGGTAAGCATCGGACCGTGGACCTGTTAAAATTAAACGGCCAGGCAAAAAAGAAGCTTTGGGTCAAATGTAACGATTATCCGCCTCAATCGATGTAGGTAGGCCGTACCGAGGGACGACTACCCGGACGCAGACCTCTGAAAGTGCGGGGTTGCTTATCTCTGATTGGATAAAGACGGCTTTGGTCAGGCGACATAATCCAGAAGTAGCGTTAGCCGTTCATCATCGAGCTGGGGCGATTCATCCGCCTGACTGCCCATCACCAACCCTTGTTGCAGCAGAACGTACGCAAGCCGGATGGGCCGAGCCATCGGTTCAACCATCGAAATCGACTCGCCACCAATTTGCATAATGGACTGATAATCAAGCTCCTGCCAAGCGAAACGATCAAAAAGCCCATCGACAGGTTGTTGCAAGGCTACCCCCGAAAGATCTTCACGATCGGTGAAAACATCACCGATCGAGGCTGCGGGACGGCTTATCACCTGCTCATCGGTTCCAAGAAGATTGAACACGCCTACAAAACCCACCAGGAGCATGACTGCGGTCAGTCCGACTCCACATGCCCAACTTTTCTTCAGAGCGAAGATACCCAATTCTGGATTGCGAATTTTGCTCTTTAAATCGTGCCGGGATTCGTTGCCCTGTCTTTCCTCAGATAACTGCGTCTCCTCAGACAGTTGTCCAAGGACGAGCGACGGAAACGCCTGCCCGGCGGAACTGCCAAAAGGTGAACTCGCGGATACACGAGCAAGTTTCCGCCAGCCCTCCCAGTTGGCCCGACAGGTCTGACAATGCGTCGCATGTTCAACAAGATGCGGATCGTCAGCGATGTCCTCACGCCGATCCAGCAACGAATGGATTCTCGTTTCAAAAGTCTTACAGTCCATTGAGCGACCCCTCAAAAACACCTCTGGACTGCAAACGCTGCACCAGTGTCAATCTCACTCTCCTCACCCAAGTTTTCACTGTACCGATGGGCACTTCCATGAGCTCCGCGATCTGATGATATGCCATACCATGATCATGAAAGTAGCGGAAAGCCTCACATTGTGCCGATGGCAGATCGGTCAACGCACGTGAAATTTCTTCACGAATCAGGGTAAGTTCGGACTCGAAATAGCTCAGACACGAATTCTCATCATCCAATTGCTGAGAGCGAGGCCGCTTCGCATTTTGAGCAAGACGAGTTCGGCACCGATTACCGGCAATGGCAAGTAACCAGGGTTCAAAGGCGCGCTGGTCGTCCCATTTATGGAGACTCCGGAACACTCTTACAAAAGTTTCCTGAGCTGCATCTTCGGCATCCTGGCGGTGCCCTAGCATTCGACAGCAAAGCCCAAAAATCATGGAGGAATATCGGTCGATCAGAAGACGCATGGCCGATTGGTCACCGCAACGGCACTTCGCGATCAAGGGTCGAATATCATCGGTCACTGCTGACACAACCTCGAAAGACGTGTTTTACCTTCGTGAACTTTTCGATGGATCGTCCTCTTTGGCCACCAAAATGCCAGAGAAGAGTTCTCTGAAACCATCACCCATCAAGTTCGCCGGATCCACGTCAACATTTGGATCGCTGACCTAAAACCTCACGAGTTTTATTCCGAGGATGAATGTTCCATTCAATGTGTGGAAGAGACCTTGCCTTCAGCGGTGTTAACGCCGGTTGAAGAACTTTCGAAGCATCTGTGATGCCGCATCCCGAGAATCTTCTGAGTTAGTACGCGCCCGATCGGGAAGTTTGCCCGGTTCGTTGTTGGCTGCTTTGGTCTCTTCTTTCTCAATCCGATCTTTCTCTTCGCGAGCCTTTTTCGATTCTTCGGAAAGCTGTTCTAGCAACACACGCTCTGTCTCATCGAGCATAAACTGTCGTGTCTCGGATCCGGACGTCCTCGCCACCTCTTCCGAATCAACGTCCTGAGATAACCAATCCGTGATACTCTCGTCATCAAAATCCTCGCCGGCCGTTGCCGCAGTACGCGCCGCTGCTTCCCGAACCCCTTCGACCTTTGGCTTCTTTGAACCTGCCACTGCGTGGTCGATCTGAAATTCGAACTGCAGTCGACCGACTCGAAAGCGATCCCCGATCGTAACCTGCTGCTCACCCTCGAGCCGCTCGTCGTTGAGAAAGGTGCCATTCCGGCTACCGAGGTCCCGCAAAACCACCTTCCCATCGGCAACCAGCACGGAACAGTGTGCCCGACTCACCAAATCGCTTTGGGGTCTCAGGTGCGCCGTTTCCCCTCGGCCAATGACAAATTCCGGAACATTGATTGCAATCAGGCGGCCGTCGTTCTTACCGCCAACCACTTTCAGCGAGACCTGCATAAACGCTCATTCCTTTACAACACTCGTCTCGAAAACTCTCTTCGTTGAGAAACGCTTCCGATCCGTGAAAAGCAATTCAGCTTTGAGGTGGCAAAACCAAAAGTCGATTTATGATGAAACGACTCCTGCCTCCAGCAATGTCTTGGTTGGCACGCGAGCGAGGACCCATGATCAAACGCCTGATTTACCGCCAACTCCATTAAAGAATCGTAACAAATCTGATCGCCGGGGTCAAAACACTAACTACCTATTTCCTCAAAACCTACCATTCTAAAAATTTTGCGCCGTCAAAAAAAGAGGCCTAAAGGCCCTTTTGCGGCAATGGAGAGGGCGTCCTTGCAGCTTCAGCCTCGTCGATCCTTTGCAGTTTCACCTCTTCCCGGTCCAAGCCTCATGGCCAAATTTAAGGCGGCGAATCTCTGTCGCCTCTTCAAGCTCGGTCTGAACCAGTGGCTTCGAGTTCCATGCATTCTTAATCGACGCTTGAATCCCATTACAAAGTTCAAAGATCAACGTCTCAGTCTCAATCGCACTTCGGGATAAATCCTGAATTCCGCGCAAACTGGGGGCAAAAATGGATTTTTGTAGAAGAAGGCTACCATGTTGCAGCAGGGCACTGGCGTGCCGACGTTGTGCACTGCCCAAAACCTTGTGCCCCTGAATCAGAACATCGCCATCTGCCCGTCGCTCGAAACAAAGAAATGGGTCGTCCTGACGTGCCTGAGTCCCTTCCGCCAATTCTGCCTCAATGCCGAGTTTCGCCAAGGTCGCGATGACCCCACGATGCACCGCGAAATAATAATCACGGTGCTGGTTTTTCAAGCGGTCCGTAATGGGAATGATGAGGCTGTAGGTCAATTCTTGATGGTGAACGATCGCTCCCCCGCCAGTGGCCCGGCGCACCAAAGGCAGGGTCAAACTGGGTGCGTGATCCTCCCGAGCGTTGAGCGACTGAAAATAACCGAGCGAGACGGTAGGACGGTCCCAAAAATAAAATCTCAAAGTAGGTGACGCCGACATTGAGGATCGCCTCAGCAGCATCTCGTCAATCGCCATATTGTCCGCGCCCTGGCGGGGGACATCTTCGATTAATCGCCCGGATTCCATGTCACCACCGGCTTTCTGGCTGCTGTCACTTCGTCAGGCCTGGAGATCAGTGTCGTTGTCGGCGCTGAATGGAGAGTCTCCGAACTTTCTTCAGTAATTCGGAATAAAGCCTCGCAAAATGCATCTAACGTTTCTTTACTTTCGGTCTCGGTGGGCTCCATCATCATGGACTCAGGAACCACGAGAGGAAAATAGACCGTGGGTGCATGAAACCCATAATCCAGAAGACGCTTCGCCAGATCCATCGCCGTGATCCCTTTGTTCTTTTTCAGGGTCTCTGCTGACGCTACAAACTCATGCATGCAACGGTTGCCGTGCGGTACGGGCAAGATGTGTCGGATTCGACTCAGCATGTAGTTAGCATTCAACACCGCGTGCTCGCTAACCTTTTTCAACCCGTCGGGTCCGTGAGAGAGGATGTAACAATACGCGCGAACGAGAACCCCGACGTTGCCGAAAAAGCTACGAACCCTCCCGATGGACAACGGTCGGTCGTCGTCGAGATAATATTCATTATCCCGTAGACCCACCACAGGTTTGGGAAGAAAGGGACCAAGATCCTCATTAACGCATATCGGACCCGCCCCGGGACCACCTCCTCCATGAGGTCCGCTGAAAGTCTTGTGCGGATTGAAGTGCATCATATCTGCACCGAAGTCTCCCGGCCGTGTCACGCCGAGGATGGCGTTCATGTTCGCGCCATCGAGATAGACAAGCCCGCCGACGTCATGCACAAGTTCTGCGATCTCTTTCACCTGGCCATCAAAAAGACCGAGAGTATTGGGATTCGTGATCATCAATACTGCGACGTCTTCATCCAGTTTGCTCCGCAAATCATCCATATCGACGCAGCCATCGGCGCCGCTTTTAAGCGTGACGGCGGTCAAACCAGCCATCGTCGCACTTGCCGGATTGGTTCCGTGCGCACTATCGGGTGTCAACACTTTCGTGCGGGCTTCACCCCGGTGCTGGAAATAGGCAACGGCCGTCATCAACGCCGTCAACTCACCATGTGCCCCCGCCGCGGGCTGGAGGGACACGCAGGGCAAGCCGGAAATTTCTCCCAACATTTCCTGCATGGCATAGAGAAGTTCGAGCATTCCCTGCAATGACGATTCCGTTTGGTAGGGATGCACATGAGCCATACCGGGAAGGCCTGCGAGTCGCTCATTACGCTTCGGGTTGTACTTCATCGTACATGAGCCAAGCGGGTAAAAGTGAGTGTCAACCGACATGTTCAATGTCGACAGGTTGGTGTAATGCCGAACCACATCAGGCTCACTCAATTCAGGAAGCGCGAGTGGCTTTGTGGCAACGGCAGTCTCGGGCAAGAGGTCACGGATCTCTCGATCCTGCAACACTTCACAATCGGGCATCCGACAGGCTCTTCGTCCCGACTTCGACAATTCGCTCAGTAGTTGGGTGGCTATTCGATTTCGCATTTGGGTTTAAACCTTCAGCTGACTCGGGTCGTTTTCAAAGATGAGCAAAACAGGATTACAGGGATTGGCTCGCGGACTGCAGATGCGGCCGATCCAGTCGACGATTCGTCTCATTGGGCTCGCCATCGAACGCAAGCGCCTCCACCAGTCGATCAATCTCTTGGCCGGAACGTTTCTCGGTTACCGCAATCAGGAGACAATCTTCGAGGTGTGGATACCACTGCCCCAAAGGCACTCCAGCAAGGACGCCACAAGCTTCGGCTGTCTGCAGGCATGCCGAAATATCACCGCGCGGATCACGAACCACAAACTCCTTGAAAAATGGACTCGCCGAACGCCGCATCCAACCCTTGGATTCGAGCTGTTCGCATGCGTAATGAGATTTCTTCAAGCAGTGAGTTGCCACCTCCTTGATCCCCTCAGGTCCCACCAGTGATAAATAAATGCTCGCTCTCAGAGCGAAAAGCCCCTGATTGGAGCAAATATTGCTGGTCGCCTTATCTCGTCGTATGTGCTGTTCCCGGGTCTGCAATGTCAGAACCCAGCATCGGCGGTCAGAGTCCGTGACGGTTTGCCCCGCGATTCGTCCGGGCATCCGTCGCATGAATGACTCACGACATGCGAGAATCCCCAGATAGGGACCACCGTAAAGTAGTGGATTCCCAAGAGACTGCCCTTCCGCAACGGCCACATCGACCCCGAGATCACCCGGCCGCTTCAAAACGCCTAAGCTTATGGGGTCAAAAATTTGTACAACCTGAACATCGAAGGACTTGGCCGTAGCGACCAAAGATTCCATATCCTCGAGACAGCCGAAAAAGTTAGGGTGCTGCAGGACAAGACACGCCGTCTGTTCATCCAACGCCGCCTCGATCGCGGCGGGGCTGACGACCTCATCCTCTGAGTCCACCACGACCAGATCGCAATCCAACTCCCTCAGATACGTCTCCATCACCTCGCGATACTCGGGATGCACGGTCCCTGCCACGACAACACGGTGGGATCGGCGGGTTGCAGCACGGCACATCAAAACCGCTTCGATCGCCGCAGAGGCTCCGTCATAAAGGCTTGCATTGGAGACATCCATGCCCGTCAAGCCGCAAATGAGCGATTGGTACTCGAACATGGCCTGAAGATTACCCTGACTCACCTCAGGTTGATACGGTGTGTAACTCGTGTAAAACTCGCCCCGAGCGGCCAGATTATCGACCACTGCGGGAACAAAATGGTCGTAGGCTCCCCCTCCGAGGAAACAGAGGTGCGACTCAGTCGACTTATTTTTGGCTGACAATTCTCCCATGTGCCGTGTCAGTTCGATTTCCGACATTGCCGACGGCAAATCCAGCGAACGGCCTAGCCGTAATTCTTCGGGAATGACGTCGAATAGCTCCTCAATGCTCTCAGCACCGATCGCCTTCAGCATCTCCGCAATGTCGGATTCCGTATTGAAAAAATAACTCACGTGGATGACCTGCAATGTAAATGGACGGACAACTCATACCGAGTCGTAAGACTCACCACACCAAGTTGGAAATCCGCCTACCAGGGGCGATCTCAACTCGACTAACATTTGCACCAAATTAGAAAAGAAAACGGATTGTTACCCTCGTGGCAACGGAGACTGACCCGAAACGAGTGCGTCCGCCAGCTTAGTTCACCGACATCTCATATTATCTTCGTCTGAGACCCATTATGGAAACACAACTTTTCTATGACTCGTCAGCACACTGTTTCTCGTAAGCGGCATGATCCAACAGCTTCGACAGCGAAGCTTCGTCGCTCAGCCGAACTTTAATCATCCATCCACCGTCGTAGGCGTCATCATTCAGAGTCTCGAGAGCATCTTTTAAAGACTCGTTGACCTCAACCACTTCACCGTCGACGGGACTATAAAGCGGACTAACCGCTTTCACGGACTCGACTTCACCGAACTCCTTGCCGGACTGCGTCTCAGTTCCGACCGAAGGCAACTCGATGTAGACGAGGTCGGTCAATTGCTCCACTGCGAATTTGGAGATTCCGACCGTTGCAATTTTGGCCGCGTCCTGATCTTCGACCAAGACCCATTCGTGTGTGTCTGCATACAAAAGTTCTTCAAGCTTCACGATTTATTTCTCCACATCCTGGAAATGTCCTTGAAATCATGCTCGTTGATAAAAAGGTAAATGACAAACTTCAGCCGAATGCCGCTTTCCGCGAATGTCAACTTCGAGTGTTGTCCCCGGTTTCGCTGCAGATTCGTTGAGGTAAGCCATGGCAATCGGTGTGGAAAGGGTAGGCGAGAAGGTTCCGCTGGTAATTTCCCCCACACGAGTAGCCTGGTGGTAAATCTCACACCCTTCTCGTGCTGGTCGTTTTCCTTCCAACCGCAAGCCCACGCGAACAGGTAAACCACCTTTTTCGCGAGCCTCCAGAATGGACGATTTTCCGACAAATTCACGGCCCGAACATTGAATGGCAAAGTCGAGTCCGGTCTGCGCCACATGGATCGACTCGGAGAGTTCATGGCCATAAAGCGGCATCGCCGCCTCCAAGCGAAGAGTATCCCGGGCTCCCAATCCCGCGGGCCGAATACCTTGTTCCGCCCCCAAACTCATGAGCGTTTCCCAGACCTCCGAGGCTTGATCGGCACCGACAATAAGTTCCACGCCATCTTCACCCGTGTACCCGGTTCGGCTTACCGTCAACCCGCCAAAATCACCACTCCGATAGGCACCCGAGTAATAAGGCAGTGAGGAGGCATCCCAATCCAGCCATCGACTTACCAGGCGAATGGCTTCGGGACCCTGCACGGCAATCATCGCCGTTTCAAGCGTTCGATCATGGACGGAGCAGGCGTCTGGCTGTTGCCTGAACCAATCCACGATCTTCGAACGGTTGCTGGCATTGACAACCATTGAGTAGTGACTTTCGCCATCGGTTGAATTGAGATGGTAGATCAACACATCATCAAGGATTGCGCCGTCCGCCCTGCAAACGAGGGAATACCGTATTTTGCCTGGCTGGATTGGCATCACGGCTCGGGTCGAAATTCGATCGAGAAATTGAGCGGCGTTCGCGCCTGAAAAAGAAAGACGCCCCATGTGAGAAACATCGAAAAGCGATACCTGCTGGCGAGTGGCAAGGTGCTCCGCGACGATCCCCTCGTACTGGATCGGCATGGACCAACCTGCAAAATCGACCATTCTGGCACTAAGTTCGCAGTGGTTCTGGTGGAGTGGTGTCGTGAGGCTTTCCGAGCCCATAACGATCCCCATTAAACTCTGAGGTTTTTTGTCAAATCACCTTCGTCTAGCGGCTAATTAGAAGCCGCCTCAAAACCGCAATCTCGTCGTCAAACCAAAGCCCCCCTCGTTTCCTGATGTTGAGAGAAAGAGAGAAAGTGGCCCCGCCAGTGTCACGCCGGCCAGAAGCCTCATCTCGATAATGAATCGAAGGTCATGCCTCATACGCTGTCCTAACGCGAAAGCGCACAATCATCGGTTCCCAAAAACTGAGATTTTCGCAAACGCCAAGATGCCAACGAACGGGAGTCGCCATGTCCGCGCGACTTTCGAATTGTAGTGGATTCCACAAAAAGGGCCATAAGCCTCGCAGAAAGAACTTCGGACTTTATCTGCAAAAACCTGGCGATAACCCCAGCCTAGCCTGCGATTGCATGACCCTATATTCGATCTCTCACCGGCCTCGCCGTCGTTTTCCAACTGACTTTTTTTTCTGTCCATTCGATCCCCGTTTGGATTGACGGCGACCGCCGGAATCCTGCACTGAGAGATAGGACGAACTGGATTTCCTGCCTTCACGACGAGTTGAACTTGACTTTCCCGAGTGGTTTTCTCTGTCTGACGGTATTCGGCGTGGCTTTTCGAACGACCGGGTCTGGTGTCTTAGAATGATCAGGTCGAGCTCGCGACGATCGAGGTCGACATTTGCAACACGCGCCCGAACTTTATCGCCAAGACGATAGGCTTCACCTGAACGGCGAGCCGTCACCGATCGGCTCACGGAGTCGAAATCGTATCGATCCCGAGGCAAGCTTCGAATGTCCACGCGGCCCTCGGCGGGTAGGTGCACCCCCTGAACAAAGAGCCCGAACCGCTCCACACCGGTAATGGTCGCGTCCATCTCGAGCCCGACTTTATCGGCCAGATAATTAAGGAGCTTCAACTTGTTCAGCTCTCTCTCTGCTTTTGCTGCCCGCTGTTCCATATCACTGCAATGCTGACCAAGGCGATTGAGTTGACGAAAATCGGCTGCCGGCTTCTGGCCCTTACCCAAGGCTTTCAACATTCGATGAATGATGAGATCGGGGTAACGCCGGATGGGCGACGTAAAGTGGCAGTATGCATCTTCATTCAATGCATAATGCCCTTCTTCTTCAGGGCCATAGGTCGCCTTCTGCATTGACCTCAACACCGCAAAGTTCACAGCCTGTTGTTCCTGTGTATCCCTGACTTCACCCACAATACGCTGAATCTCGAATCGGCTCGCTAGACTTTCACACTCAATTTCCAACGCACGAACAAAATCCGTAAGATCGCCCAATTTGAGTTGCGACGGAGCAGGGTGAATCCGTCGGATAAGATGCAAATCCTGATCGACCAAATACTGCGCAACGGCAACATTGGCAGCGAGCATGAACTCCTCAATGATTTGATGGCTCACCGTGTTGATTTCGTAGTGTGCTCCTTCAACTCGCCCCTCTTCATCCAGATCGATTTTTGTTTCTGGAAGGAAAAGCTCCAAAGCGCCTCCTTGGATCCGCCGCTTCCTCAAAAGCATTGCAAGCTCGAGCATTCGCCCGAGCAGATTAAAAACATCCGGCGAAAGCTTATCTCTCCATTTGGCCGGGTGATCGATGTAATCATCCACCTCTTCATAGGTGAATCGCCGGCAGCTCTTCACCGCGGTATCGACGACCATGGTCGACACTGGAATCCCCTCGCTGGTGAATTCCATTTCTGCGGTCAGCGTCATGCGGACTCGATTCGGTTGCAAACTTGCCAGACCATTCGAAATCAACTCGGGCAGCATCGGAATCACGCGATCAGGCAAATAGACACTATTGCCCCGCTTGAACGCCTCGTTATCAAGATTGGTATTCGGGCGAACAAAGTGTGAGACATCTGCAATATGAACACCGAGTCGCCAGTGCCCGTTGTCCAGTCGCCCCAATGAGATCGCATCGTCGAAATCTCGAGCATCTTCAGGATCTATGGTAATGACCGTTTCCTCGGTAAGGTCTTTACGATCCTTCGTCCAATCCTCCGCTTCGAACCGTGCCGCCATCGTCCGTGACTCTTCGAGAACCTGCTCAGAAAACTCTTCCGGCAAGTCAAACTCTCGCATGATCGTCAGGGTATCGACGCCGGAGGTGTGCCGTCCCCCCAACACCTCGGAAATCACTGCCTCTGCTTCATAACGTTCCGAGGGAAATCGCAGCATCTCCACCACGACCTTTTCGCCCTTTCGCGCCTGCTTGGCCGTCGAATCCCCGACATAGACTGGCTCGTCGAACTGGTTCCCATCAATTTTGACATAGCCGACGCCACCTTTCGGAACAAAGGTTCCGACAAACTGCTTCGTCCTGCGAGCCAAAACGTCCACGACATAGCCGACGGGCTGATCGCCGCCATGCCTGCGTCGTTCCGTGATCTTGACCGCGACGGTGTCGTCGTGTGCCGCGTCTTTGACACGGCTTGCTGGAATAAAAATATCCGTCTTCAGCCAGTCTGGACATGTGCCCTCGCTGGGACGAACAAAGCCAAAACCACGGCGTGTCCGATGGAACTGCCCCTCGATCAAACCTTGAGGGGTGCGCGAAGTCTGCTGACGTGATGGGGCTTCGACAAGATGATTCGCCCCATAACTGAGCTTTCCCTGTTTGATCAGCATTTTAAGCAGTCGCTTGAACAGCACCTTATCATCGCCCTCTACTCCAAGCTTGCGGGCGATGACTCTGGGCTTGACCGGTTGATACTGGTCTCGCAAAACGTAATCCAAGATCCGCTGCGATAGTATTTCAGGGTCGCTTTCCATCAAGAACTCGCAATCTCCTGAGGCACCGTTTGATTGGACTTACGCCCGCTGATTGGACTCACGCCCGCGATCCTTCCTGCCTCAGCAACTCCCTCAGGCGCTGAGTCTGAGCCGATCTGTAAAATCAGCTGGAGGATTTCAAAATTTTTCGACCGAGACTCGGCTGGTAGGTGGTCCATGGACTTTCCGCATTTGCATCTTCATCAATCAGCTGGAAAAACTGATGCAATTTCGCATCAAGGTTATCAATCAGGTGAAGCGCCATCGCTTCCGGCGTCATTGGCAGTTTGGGACTTCCGTATTCGTACTCACCGTGATGACTCAAGATAAGATGCTTCAGATGGTAGGCGAGAGATTCAGGAAACGGCTCTCCACTTAGCCCCTCAGCCTGCCGGAGTTTCTTTTCGAGGATTTCAACGCCGAGCATGACATGACCGAGCAACTGACCCGCCGTCGTGTAACTCATATCCCTTTCGTATGACAACTCGTCCACTTTTCCCAAATCGTGAAAAAGCACGCCCAACACCAGAAGGTCTCGATTGAGTCTCGGATATTGATCGGCAACACGGTCGGCCACCCCAATCAGGGAGACCACGTGCTGCAAAAGCCCTCCCTGAAACGCATGATGATTCTTTATTCCTGCAGGCGCCTTCAGAAATCTCTCAACCAGAATTTCGTCCATCAGGAATGCCTCAGCAAGGCTCCTCAGATGGGCATTTTCCAGCTGCCTAAGACGATCACTTAGGCCACTAAAAAGCGTCTCCACTTCCAAAGGGCCAAGAACCACAAAATCACTCTCATCGACGGTGCCGGGATCCACGCTGAAAACTTTTGTGAGGATCAACTGCAACTGGCCATTGTAAAATTGACTTGCACCTTGAACGCGCAGGTAATCGCCGCTTTCGAATGACTGAGAAACCCGCTCATTCGCATTCCACATCATGGCCGTCAACGAACCTGTTCGATCTGCCAGACGCAGTTGCAGGTAAAGATTGCCGCTACGATTCGCCCGCAACTGCTTTTCGATGACCAGAAAGATCTCGTCGACGTTTTCGCGTTCAACGAGTTGATTTACAAATCGCTTTGACATTTTGTCCGGGACCATGGGGTTAAAATGGGAGTAAACTCTAACCATAGAGGTACCAAACTGGTACCGTCGAGGGGACCCAAAGCAAAAAGTGTGACGAAACTGTCACCCTCATGACGCCACATGCCGATTTTACGAGGTATGGGAAAAATCAGAAAAATCGATGAGAGTAAATACGGACCCTGGGTGACCCTCCGTGAATGTGCCGTTTACTCTCCGTGCACTGTCTCTCCATAATGCCGTTCAGCGTGCAGCTTGATGGCCTGAAAACTTACTGGGGTGAATTGCCCGCGGCATTCTTCGCGCCCCGGGACAATGGCCTTCCCTCGAGCGATCGGAATTGACAGCCATCCACTGCGATCGGGCATTCACCGTCGGTAAGTAACAAAGAACGACGCAATTTTCGAGATTGATGACACCTCCATGAAAGCACTAATCCTTGCCGGGGGTGCCGGCACCCGCCTCCGCCCCTACACCATTACCATCCCCAAGCCCCTACTACCCATTGGGGACATGTCGGCGTTGGAACTTTTAATCCGACAATTGGCACGGGATGGCGTTCAGCAGATAAGAATGACCGTCGCATACAAGGCAAACTTGATGCAGGCCATGCTGGGAGATGGCCGTGAACTGGGCGTTGAAATCGACTACTTCTGTGAAGAAGAGCCCCTCGGTACCGCCGGATGTCTTGCCATGCAAGGCGAATGGTTCGATCAGGATCTATTGGTTTGCAACGGAGATCTTCTGACCAATATTAATTTTGCGGACATCATGACGGCTCATCGCGTCGCGGCATCCGAGGTCAGTCTTTGCGTTCGGAAGCAGGAAGTCCCAATCCCGTACGGCGTGGTCGAATTCAATGAAGAGCTCGATCTGCAAGCCTACGACGAAAAGCCAACGTTATCTTACTGGGTGAGCATGGGACTTTACGTCATCAGCCCGGCTGCCAAACAGCACATTGCTTCCGGGACACGCATGGACATGCCTGATCTGCATTTAAAATCAAAGTCCGCGGGTAGAAAAGTCCAGTGCATTCCCGTCGAGGGGCCCTGGTTCGATATCGGGGCGTTCGAGGATTACGATCGAGCTTGCGCCGCGTTCAACGCATCTCCAGATCTCTTCTTGCAACCCCCTGAAACGTCTCCTGGAGTCAGGACATGAGAGGATACCGATGAGGTGGCTGGTCACTGGATACCGAGGGTTTTTAGGTCGAGCGATCTTGACGCACCTCCGAAACGCCGGCGTCGACGCAAAACCCATGACCCTGCAGGGGAGAAGAGTTGACCTCTTGGAGCGGGCATCTCTGCGCAGAATATACCAAGACGAACCTTCAGTCGGCTTGCTTCACCTCGCGGGAATCCATGGTGCCCAAATTGCTCCTCGTGAGTTTGAGCAGGCTCACGTTCAGACCACACGCAACCTGCTTGAACAAGGTCTTGGCAAAATCAAGCGGTGGATTTCGGTGGGCTCCGCTGCAGAATATGGACTTTCTGCGTCTGAAGAGCTTTTCGAGGAGTCTTCACGCTGTGTCCCAGCGACGGCTTACGGTCATTCAAAACTGAAGCAGACACAACTGGTCCAAACATTCTGTGAAAAAGAAAACATTCCCTGGGTTGTTTTCCGAGCCTTCAACGTTTTCGGCCCCCAACAGAAGCCCGGCTTGCTGATCCCTGACACACTCGCCCGACTTCGTCGACACAAACGGGAGTTGAATGCCAACTTTCAGGCCCGCTACGGCGCGGATGTCCGTGACTTTCTTCCAATTCGAACCCTTTGCGAGATGGTCCTTCAACTGGTGCGTGGTCAGACCGAGAATGGCATCTACAATGCATGCTCGGGTGTCGGTACTTCCGTGGCCCAGATCACGGCATGGCTTGCCAGTGAAATGGGGGTCAACTTCGTGAGCGAGACCGAAGGCACCGACGCGGATCATCCCCCGAATTATTCCGTCGGAAATCCAACTCGGATTCAGCGATTGATAAAAGACGATCTCGCCTTCAATCTCGAACAAGAAATTCGATACATCGCCCGAGAAGGAGCATTGGAATCGCCATGATGAATCTATCGGGAAAACGTGTTCTCGTTACTGGCGCCGGTGGCTTCATTGGGAGCCACCTTACAGAATTACTGGTTCATGAGGGCGCCGAGGTACGAGCGTTTTGCAAATACAACGGCCGCGGTGATCTGGGAAAAATCTCACAACTCCCGGAGACCGTGTTCCGCCAACTTGAAATTCAGTCCGGTGATCTCCAAGATCCCTTCGTCGTTGATCGCGCGGTGGAGGACCGTGATATCGTCTTCCACCTGGCTGCCTTGATCGGCATTCCCTACTCTTACCTGGCCCCTGCGGATTACGTGGCGACTAACATCACCGGAACGCTGAATGTCCTGGAGGCGTGTCGAAGACATCAAGTCACCCGGGTCCTACAAACGTCCACAAGTGAAGTCTATGGATCGGCCGTTGAAATTCCGATGAACGAAAAGCATCGACTCCACCCGCAGAGTCCTTACGCGGCAAGCAAAGTAGCATCAGATTCTCTTGCACTTTCCTACTTCCGTTCTTTTGACACCCCTGTGGTTGTTGTACGTCCCTTCAACACCTTTGGTCCTCGACAAAGTACGCGTGCCGTCATCCCCACAATTTTTCGACAACTGATGGACACGGGCGAATTGAAGTTAGGCTCACTGACCCCACGACGCGACTTCACCTATGTGACCGATACGGCCCGTGGATTTATCGAACTGGCTCAATGCGATTCAGCAATCGGTGAAACGGTTAACCTGGGGACCGGCATGTCTCACTCAATCGAAGAGATCGCAGGAACATGCATGAAGATCGCGGGCAAGACCAGTGTGATCCATTGCGAAAACAAACGTATCCGCCCCGACAAGAGTGAAGTGGATCACCTCCAAGCCGATGTCAGCAAGGTGAAGCAACTTTGTAACTGGTCTGCGAACATCGACTTCGAAACGGGGCTGCGTTTGACGTTTGAAGACTTGAAGCTGGCCCCCCCGAGTCTTACCTCCGGCTATTCGATTTGACGCACTGTCAATTGACTCGAATGCCGGCAATTGACTCGAATGCCGGATGAACCTTCGCAGACTCAAAATCAACCTGTTTCAGCCACGCTAGAAGAGAATTGACAGAATATGAGAGTCATTTGCTGCATCCATTCTCTCTCCGGCGGTGGCGCCGAACATTTGATGGCAGGTTTTGCCAGTCGTCTGTCCCAAAGCCATGAAGTCACGCTAATCACGCTGGGCAATTCGGCAGATGATCTTTACGACCTGAAAACAAGTGTCGAGCGAGTCGACCTCGACCTGATGCGCAACAGCGCGAGTCCACTTCATGGCTTGTACAACAATTACCGGCGTATCACCGCGTTACGGAAAGCAATTCGGGAGCGGCGACCGGAAGTGGTGATCAGCTTTTGTGATCTGATCAATGTCATGACGGTCCTCGCATGCCGCGGACTGTCGGTCCCCGTGATTGTCGCGGAAATGAGTGACCCGCGTTTTCATCGACTTTCTCAGCCTTGGGCAACTCTGAGGCCGTTTGCGTACCGTCGCGCGTCCGCAGTGACCGCGGTAAGCCTCGCTTCTCTTCCCGCCGTTAGCAAGTTCCATGGGCGAGAGGCGATTCATATACCCCCGGCCGTCGATCCCCCCGCATTCAAGTCTGAGGATCCTCCCCTCCCAGGCAGACACCGACTGGTTTCCCTCGGACGCCTCTCCGAAGAGAAGCGATTCGAGATGATGATTCAAGCTTTTGCGAAAGTGGCGGAAAGATTTCCTGACTGGGACCTGGAAATCGCGGGCGCCGGCCCCTGCCACGAACAATTGAATCAGATGATCGACGCAGAAAGTCTTGACGATCGTGTACGGCTCCGCGGTCGAATTGAAGATGTCTGGAGTTTTCTTCAAGGTTCGGAGTTCTTTGTCTCTTCCAGTCGTTACGAAGGGACGCCTGTTTCCGTACTCGAAGCCATGACGATCGGACTGCCCATCGTTGCCGTCGATTGCGACAGTGGAATCAACGAAGTCGTAACCCCTGATCGCAATGGAATCCTGACCGAAAACTCCATCTCGGGATTGGCTGCGGGTCTCGAGAAAATGATCCGTGACCACCACTTCAGAAAACGATGCTCACAATTCTCCGACGTAGCGGCGTTGAACTATTCGTGGGATCGTTTTGTGCAGCGCTACACGGAGGTCATGAATCGAGTTAAGTCCAAGTCCGCCTAGCGATTGTCTGTGACTGGCCCAAAGAAGACCGCGTTGTTGAACAGACGCATGGAGCCTCGGAAAAATCCGCGAAAACCGGGCATTTCCGCGATGGCGATTACCCGCCCACGGCCGTGCCCGTAAACGCAGACACTGGCAGCGTCACGAAATGATTTAAGGTTGGTCTCTGATGCATAACCGGCCATCAGTGGCTCCTCCGCGTAAATCACCGGATTCGAATATGGGGAGGACGCAGGTGTCAAAAACGTTTTGTGATTCCTGAACATCGGAAGACTGCTGTCCGCCTGTCCCCATCCCAGAGGGTGGGTCAGGTCAAGTTGCCCTTCGACGATGATCCCACTGAGCAGCTCCAAAGCTGAAGCGTTTGACGCCTCAGAGTAGGGACGTTGAATCGCCGAACTCGAGGTTTTGGAATCCAGATTTGCTGAAACTCTGGATTGCACTTGGACAAGATTTTTGCTGGCCAGCCACTGATTCGCGACACCAATGCTGATCACCGTCCCTCCGTCCATGAGCCATCGGTTAAATTTTTCCCAGCCAACAGTTCCCACTCCTTCAGGTTCACCGCCCGCCAAAACAACGACGTTGTACTTGGACCATTTCAAACTGCTGAAATGTTGCCCTTCGGCCATCGTGATCGGCATATTCAATTGAGTGTCAAACCAGTGCCACAATACGCCGGCGTCGTAACGGCTAACGCCGTTGCCCGTAGCCAATAGCACACGCGGTTGGGGCAAGACCTCGAAACCTCCACTTCCCAGGTCGATGCCTTCGGGCGTGAGACCCGTCGTCAAAGGTATCCACGCCGCATCACCACTTCGTTTCAAAATCTGACGCAACTTGCCGGGTTGCAGGGTCTGCAAACCCACGGGCAAGACGATCGTACCGGCACCGAATCGAAGGATCTGATCGCCACTTCGACCCGTAAAGGCTTCTGTGGCGACCTTGGCAATCCCACCCGCGTCGAGCACACGCCAAAGTTCAGGAGCCGAGTCTTCTCGAGTCCAGGGCATGGCGTAGGCCACCACCCGACCCTCGACTTCAACGTCGATACGTCGCGCGGGTTGACTTGTCTCTCGCGCCGCGGTGGCAGGTACGGAAGCGAGTGCATGCTGGGTCAGGTCGTAGGCAAGTGGTAACGACCACGCTGAGACATCATAAAAAATACTCTCTTCGAAGGTCGTTGGGCGATCGACGATCGTCTTGATCATGCGGTACTCAGGTTGAGCTGTGGGAACAATCAAGGTCCGTTCGACAAGCTCCGCAGATTCCCCATTCACGAGATCGACCATGCCGCCCTCAGGCAACCAGAGAAAATCAATGTCGTGAAGCGTCAAAAGGTCGGCAAAGTGCTTGAGACGATCGTGGTCTTCGCCTGCGGAGAAAGCATAACTTCGCACGTCTCGCTCGAGGGCCATCTGCCTGGCTTCTTCGTAGGCTTGCCTTTTGTTTTCTAAAAGCGGCAAGCGTAGGTCACGAGTCGCTCGAAGACTTGAGATTGACGTGGCGACCTGATTGCGAATGGTCTTCCAAAAGTAGACATCACCTTGGGGACTCTCCTGAATGTTTCCTCTCGCGCTTGCCTGCTCGAAAAGAATTCCTACGGCTCCGTGAAGGTCGGGGTAGGTGGAACCTTTACCCGGATAGAAATCATCGAATCGCTCTTCGGTGAAGTAAAGCGCAGCAATGTTATCGAGTGCCGTGGCGTGGTAGTCAGCGAATTTTCTGGTCAGTTGACGGGTCCCTTGAGGGGAGAGCGGATTGGTACGCTTCGGAACGCCGGGTTGAAAAAAGTAGGTGGAGCTGGTCCCCATCTCGTGGAAATCAAGAACGACATCCGGCTTCCAAAGGTGAAATTCGCGCAATCGACCCTTCGACTCTGGATGGACCGCAGGAAGCCAATCGCGATTCAGGTCGAACCAGTAGTAATTCACACGCCCACCCGGCCACGGCTGCCGGTGCTCGCGGTCCATTGAGTCGCGACTCGGATTGATCCCGCGATTGTCATTGACCCAATGACTGAAACGATCGAATCCATCTGGATTCAGCGATGGGTCGAGACGGATCACCATTGACTCGAGCCACGTATCGATTTCCTCTCCGGTCCCAGCCGCCAACAAATAGGCGACGGCAATACCGGCATGAGTCGCACTGGATTCGTCTCCATGCACGCCATAACCCATTTGAATCACAGCGGGCATATCTTTAAGCGAGAGACGTTTCAAGTCGACATCTGGATGTGTCAATTGCCGATGCTTCGCCCGGATCTGCTGCAGATTTTTCTGATTGTTCATGGACGTTAGCGTCAAGAACCCCAGTTCTCGGCCGCCATGACTTCGAGCGTATACGCTCCAATCGGCCCGTTCGCTTTGAGCCGACAGATACTCCATGTAGTCGACCACCAACGCATGGGGCCAATGGCGTGAACCGAACGGGAAGCCTGCGAATTGCGTTGGGCTCTGAATGTCATCGCGAAACGACCATTCCCCCGAAATGATGCGAGCCACCCCCTGACCTAGAGTCGTGGTGGGAAGACATAAGCTGCAAATCATCACTGCGAGTTGAAAACAGCGGGCAAAACTTCCGGAGCTTCTGGCAGGTATCGTCATGGATGAAATCGCTGGTAACTGCGGACTCTCACAGGGAGCCCTCGGCAGAGAAATTCAGGCGCGTCGTGGGATCGCGTCATGAAGCCACGGTCGTATTTTCCCGGCATTTCTCAATGGGAGAAGAATCGAACCACTTGTTCAAATGATAGTCACCGGCACCCACAATGGCACGAATCCCCGGAAAATTAGCCTCCGAAAACCAGACTTACATGTCCCAAAGCAGACCAATCCGAACACCCCGTCCAAGACGCATGTCAGGCCCTGCGGTGGGTCGCGATAAATGGGTCATCGATCGGAGGTTCGGGGCCTGTAGCGACGTGGCCGATTGAACCCTCCAATGCACGGGCACAAAGATTGAATGCACGGGCACAAAGATTGCTGAGTGGCCGTCACTACAGCGGTTGAGGCAGGCCAAAGTCCGCGAACGCAAGATCTCCGAGTCGATCTTGGAACCACCTTTGTCTCGCAGTGGCGCTCCACGCCCGTGCCGAGCCAAAGCGCGCCCTTCCAGTTTGACGCGTCAAGCGCCGAATTTGCCCAACCGGCCCGCGTTGGCCAAGGCCAGGCTCATCAAGTACTTGGCTTCAAACTGGCCGAGTCCACCGGTAATTGCGGTGTTCTCGCCGAAAGACTGATGACTGTCCGGGCGACAACAATCGGAAACCAACAAAGTTGGGACCGGGTGCCAACTATGACTCTTTAGAAAACTTGGCGTGCTGTGGTCACCCGTCACGATCAACACCTCAGGGCCCAAGGCTTCAATGGAGGGCAGGATCGCATCCAGTTCCTCGGTGCGTTGAACTTTTGCGTCGAAGTTCCCGTCTTCGCCAGTGCTATCGGTGTATTTGAAATGGATGAAGAAAAAGTCGTACTTGTCCCAATTCTCCTTAAGTACCTCCATCTGCTCTTCGAGCGTCTGAGCCTGCCCGACAATATCCATGCCCACCAGTCGCGCGAGGCCACGGTACATGGGGTAGACCGCAATTGCTGCCGCTTTCAGTCCGTAAACGTCTTCATAGGTAGGAATGTTGGGTTTCGCCGAAAAACCTCGCAAGGTCAAACCGTTGGCTTTAGGTTGTTCTTTCAGAAGTTCCTGGGCCTGAGAAACAAATTCGGCCGCCACTTCAGCCGTCCGGGCACTCGCAGCATCAACCGCCTGGGGAGCCAAAGGCGGAACTCCCACCTGCTGCGGATCTGTATCCTTGACTTGCCCTCCTAATCCTTCACCACGGAACAGGACCACAAAACGATGCTCCTTCACCGGTTTAACGATCACCTCAACGCCCGGGATGGTGACCTTCGACAGGATATCGGCAATCGGTCCGCTCTCTTCAGAGGGGATACGACCGGCTCGACGATCCGAAATTTTGCCCTCAGCGTCCAAAGTGCAGTAGTTTCCTCGCACTGCGACGTCGCCTTCTCGAAGCTCGAGGCCGATGCCCGTTGCCTCCAAAGCACCCCGTCCGATCAAGTACGTGAGCGGGTCATAGCCGAAGAGACCGAGATGGCCGGGGCCTGACCCCGGCGCGATTCCGGGAAATACCGGGATGCTCGCACCCTGAACACCGACTCCAGCAAGACGATCAAGGTTAGGGGTTTGAGCGGTTTCCAACTCGGTCTTCCCACCGGCTTGCATCGGCAGCCCACCCAAACCGTCCGCCACCAACATCACAATTTTGGAGTCATTCTTAACAAAAAGTTCCCGGGTCAGACTGTGAATGTCCATGCTTTGTTTTACCGCTTTCGAACATCAGAAATTGAATTGAGAAATGGCCGCCCAAGACGAATCTCCCGCACTCTCGCCCGTTGCAAGGCCAACCTGCTTCATGCAGAAGTGTCACTCCCATAGGTCTCGGTGCGAAGGGCGGGGTATCGACGCAGCTAAAATGTGACAAATACATGATGAATCCTCAACCCTGTGTCCAATTTGTTCCTCCTCGGGTATCGTGAAAGAGAAAAACGGAATCGTCAGGCCGCAACGCACCAAAGAGGGGCTGATCGCTTCCCATCACTACAGAGAAAATCACATGTCTCTTATCCATTTTGATTACTCCAACGCCCTGATCCCGCAGTATGGGATCACTCAGGAAGGACTGGCACGGCTTGAAGATCGCCTCAGTGCCAGCCGTCAAGAGGTGCTGGATGACGTTCAACTTTTTCATTCCGGCTCAACGCCTGCCGAATACAAACAACCTTTGGACGCGGGCTTTACCGATTTACCTCAACGACTTCTAAAGGAGTACCGAGCCGCCCAAAAAGACAGCGAACTCGGCCAGATCCTCTCCCGCACCAAGGAACTCGCAGACAAGGTGGACCGGGTGGTTGTGCTCGGCATTGGCGGTTCTTATATGGGTGCAAAGGCCCTCATGGAAAGTTGCTGCCAGCCTTTTTTCAACGAGCGATCACGAGGGGAGCGGGGGGGGTACCCAAGGATTTACTTTGAGGGAAATAACGTCGATAACGATGCGAGTGCGGGTCTCCTTGACCTGCTTGGCAATGGCAATCCGGTGGCAAAGGAAGAGCGTTGGGGCCTGGTCGTCATCAGTAAGAGCGGAGGCACCCTTGAGACCGCTGCGGCCTTTCGGCAATTTTTTAGAGCGTTGAAAGGGTCATTGGGGGAAGATGCGGAGCAAGTCGCCGATTACGTCATCCCAATCACGGGCCAAACCGGGAAACTCTTTGACCTCGCAGCCGCGTTGGGATGCGATAGGCCCTTCAGCGTTCCTGACGGCGTCGGCGGAAGATTCTCGATTTTATCTGCGGTGGGATTGGTCCCTGCCGCATTGATGGGGCTTGATGTCGTCAAATTACTCGAAGGCGCGGTCGCGATGACGGACCACTTTGCGAAGGCTGAGCCCAAGGATAATTCAATTCTGCACTATGTTGGCGTGATGTACCTTCTCGAGCAGTGGAGGGGCGTCCACACCCGAGTTCTGTCCATGTGGTCCAAGGCATTGGAATCGGCGGGCTTGTGGTATGACCAACTTCTTGCCGAAAGCCTTGGAAAAGATCTTCGCGGCGCGCTCCCCCTGACCGTGGTCAATACTCGCGACCTTCACTCTCGAGCTCAGCAACATCAAGAGGGACGCCGGGACAAGGTTTACGCGAACGTAATCGTCGGCCAATGGAGATATGCGCCAGTCCCAATCGGCAATTCTGAGCACAATCAGGACCAACTTAATGAACTTGCAGACAAAACGTTGCCCGATATCATGTCGGCGGCGATTGCGGGAACCAACCAAGCCTACCTGGAAGACCAACGGCCCACGGTCGACCTGCATCTACCTAAGGTCGACGAATACACCTTGGGGCAATTCTTTCAGTTCATGATGCTCGCTACCGTGGTCGAAGGTCGACTGCTCGCCATGAACCCCTACGGCCAACCCGGCGTAGAAGCCTACAAAAAAAACATGAATCGCATCCTGCGAGAGAAATGATAGGATGAGGCGTGAGGGCACTGCAGTGGAGAGTCCGGTCATTGCAGGGGGGCCGATTCTAACTCACCTCGCCATGAAACAATTGTCTCCTCGACGGTCCCGGTCGATTGTCTAGGACCATGTAAATTCGTGAAGGAATGATGGGAACATGAGCATCGAATTGACCTGGTTTGGCCATGGTACCTGGCAGATTTCACTGCCAGAACACACCATCCTTCTTGACCCGTTTTTTGATGACAATCCGAGTTCCCCGATCAAAGCTGCGGAAGTCGATGCCGATTTCATCCTGATCTCGCATGGGCACTTTGATCACATTGCCGATGCCGCTGCGGTGGCCAATCGAACCAATGCCACCGTTGTGGCAATTTACGAAGTCGCGCAATGGTTGGCCCAGAATGGTGAGGTCAAGGAAACGATCGGGATGAATATTGGTGGCGGCGTCCAACTTCCCTTCGGCCACGTCAAGATGACCCCGGCACTTCATAGCTCACAACTGCCAGACGGGAGCTATGGAGGGGAGCCTGCAGGTTTTGTTCTGACTCTCAATGGCAAACGCATTTACTTTGCATGTGATACCGGTCTGTTTTCGGACATGACGCTCATCGGCACCCGAGGGATTGATCTCGCGGTACTGCCAATTGGCGACCTGTTTACCATGGGACCCGATGACTCCATCGAGGCCATCAAATTGCTCCGGCCCAAAAGAGTGGCCCCCGCGCATTTCAACACATGGCCTCCGATCGAACAGGACAGTGACGCTTGGGCCTTGAGGGTCAAACAGGAAACGGACAGCGACCCCGTTGTATTGAATCCGGGCGGTCAGTTTACCCTCTAAGTGATCTTACATCTTCGTGGGCGATGCTGCCCTCGTTTTCGCGACGTTTGAATTAACCTACTGCTGAATTGAAGATTTCCATGCTCCAGAATAAAAAAATCATCAGGATCGCTCTCTGGGTCAGCTTCCTTGCATGTTTGCCGCCCCCCACCTCCGCTTCGGCAAAATCTTTGGAATGGAAGTTTGCGGTGGGGAATGCTTATCAGGTGAAACTCGAACAGGCTGTCGAACAAACTACCACCATCCTTCTCCAACCCGTGCAAGCCAAGACAACGATCGAGATGGAGGTACTTTGGAAGATTACTGCAATACGCCCGAATGGTGATGCCGAATTATCGCAGACACTCGAGCGTTTATCGCTCCAAGTCCAATCGGCCGATGCGGTTGATGTTGACTATGACAGCGCACGTGAAGAGCAAACCACTGAATCGGCAACCGCCCTCCATCAGTCCATCGCACCGCTTTTGAATACGCCAGTCCAGGTGATCATGAGACCTGATGGGCAAATCGTTGAAGTGAAAGCCACGGAAGAATCGCTGGAAAAACTCCGAGGAGCGGGCGGCTCGGTCAAACTGCGGGCTGCCTTGAGCCCGGAAGGCCTCCAAAACATGCTGGCGTTGATCTCGACACCTCTCCCGCCCGATGAAGTTGAGCCTGGAGATGAATGGACGCTTGAACGCAAGGCAGGTGCTGGTGGGCAAGAAGTGTCGGTTACCCACGATTTCAAGTACCAAGGTTCCGAGCCCCTCGACGGCATTGAACTCGACAAAATTGGCTTCTCGACAACCCTGACCCCAGTCCCCGGTAAGGCGACCTCCTCTGGGGTGAAGATTCAGAGTCAAGATTCCCTCGGCTCGATGTGGTTTGACGCGACCGCAGGTTTTCCGATTCGATGTGAACAGACGCAAACGCTGGTAACGACCAAAAAAATCAGGGAATTCACGGCTGAGGTGACCGCCAAGAGCAAGACCATCTGTACGGTGACCCGGCAGCCCTGACCTGGCGGGTTTGCAAGGCCCAAGTGACCTCAAGCCGTCCGTCAAGTTTCAAAAGTTGCCATCAAGAGCATCGTAAATGGGACCAATATAGAGTTTCATGATCAGCGATATCGCGCAGACGATAACCATCCCGCCGACCATCAACATAACGGCAATCCCGCCAACGACGGACAGAGCCCGAAATGCCGTCGCCGCCCGCTCCTGATAATCCTCGGATAGCCGATTGAGTGACTCCGTCAGCGTCCCGCTGATCTCCGCTGTTTCGATCACATCGAGGAAATCATCCGGGAAAACTCCGGCAGCCCCAAGTACCTCGTGGAATTGCCGCCCTCTTTCCAGGCCGTCCAGTATTTGGCCCTCATAACTCATGAACATAGGATTCTGAGTGCTGGATAAGCCGAGTTGCGCGCTCTTTAAGGCATCCATTCCCGCGTCGATCGCCATCCCGAAAGACCAGGCGAAGCGCGAAAGCGAAAGCAGTCTCAAAGAAGAGCCGAGCACAGGTATCCGCATGGCGAAGGCTAGAGGCGCCGAGCCAAACCAACCTCGCAACAAACCACACAAAAGTAAAAAGACACTTCCAACCATCACGAAAACTCCGCCGAGAAACAGAGTCAGGTTCCCTTGCCACGGAAGCCCCAATCCAAAGATGTCGATGGGCTCCGTCTGGGTGGACTCGGCAATCACTCCCAAGACCGTAATCAACAGAGAGATGATAAAAATGGCCCCTACGAACTCGAAGGCAGGCCACCAAATCATGGCTAGAAAACCACGGTACAGCTTCTGCAAACTTGCATAATGATCTGCAAGATGTTGGAACACATCTCCCAAGCGTCCACTCTGCTCACCCACGTGTACCATTTCTAACATCAACGATGGAAAATAATTTCCCTGTTCACTCAAAGCATCGGTCAGCGACTCGCCCTGTCGAACACGCTGAACAACCTCCTGCATCCAACGCCGATTTTGCGGCGTTCCGCTTTCCGTTTCTCGTTGTAACAGCGTGAGAATATCGACACCGGCATTGAGTCCTGTGGCCATCCGATAACAAAAACGCTCCAAGATCTTCGTCTTGATTCTAGCCATGAAATTTAATGCCTGGTCATGTAGAAACCGCGAAACAAAACAGATGAGACTCCAGAGCCTCGCAGGTCATGGCAACTCCAACTTCTGAATTGCCCAATCCTGCTCGATGGTGAGGATTGCCGAGGGGGCTCGGTATTCAAAGACATGGTCGGCCAAATCTCCATCGATCCCGAACAGATAGGAGATCCCAACTTCATCTGACTTCTGCAACGTGGTCTCAAACGTGAAGTATTCAACGGCGTTGCCATCCGAATCGATGAGAATGGCCGGACTCTCAAAAAGCCACTGCCGATGTGACTCAAGGCTTCCCGTAGATTCGTCAAAGCGAATTCGCAACTGAATGGACTGCAATTGATTCACTTTACGCGTGCCCATCAACGTCACGACCGTCTTGCCTGTCCTCTGCTCAATCGGCTGCTCCAGTTTCAAATCCTTAAATTGAAATGAAGTCTCCACCGCGGGAAGTGTCACACGCAAGGATCCTTGCAATTCTTCGACCCATTGGTCAGATCGATCCGCTTTCTGCAATGTTGCACGAAAATCAACCCACCCCATTCCGCTTTGGACCGGCGTCTCCAATCGCTCCTGCCCCCGATCGGACTTCAAGACATGTTCGAGGTCCGTCGTTCCCTGCAGACGCGTCAGATCATGAACAATTGAAAGCGGCCTCAGACGCGGTTCCCATCGCATGCGTATCATCACCGCCGTCGTATCCAACATCGGATTGGTCAAATCTGAGGTCGACTCGACACGCATGGGTTCGAAAAGAAAAACGCCTCCGGCGTGCAAAGGGGGCGTAGTAGAAAAATCCGGAGGCACGAGCATCAGCTGCAGTTTTCCAGGTAACGATCGAAAAGGGTGCAATCGAAATTGAGGAAACTTCCGTAGTAGCTCCGAAATCGCATCCCAATAAGTCACGTCCTCAAGATCGAGAACTTGGGGCTCCGTTTCCGTATTCAGTTTGTCAAACCCGTTCTGTGTCTGTTCCTCGATCGACTGCAACGCTTCCCACAGCGTCATCTCTCCGTTCAGTGAAACTCGACTTGGACGTTTCATCTGCTCCGCCAGCTGAACCTCCAGATCACGGCGAATGCGAATCAAGGCCTCGCTCCGCTCAGGACTGTCAGTCGATCGATTCGGTGGTAGGTCACGTAACAACCCCGGCCCCAGATCGATCAGCCGTTGGCTCGCTTGACGACGGACGGCCAATGAGTCTGCATCCAACTCCGATACCCATTTCAGAATCTGCTCGGACGACACGCTGTCGGCCGTCAAAGCCCGATCTTCTTGCGAGTTGTTTTTCGGTGCCGTTTCAGGCTGCGCGTGTATCGCTGTGGGGCGATTCAAAACGCTGAAAATCATGACCCATCCCAAGAAGGAGAGGGCTCTGATCCGTCGGTCGATCCGCGAGGGAAAGAGTATATGCATTTTTTCCGCCCTTGACTTCGTAAGACGTGTCCGAACTCCTTGGGGCCCCTACAACGACACTCGTTCAGGCGAGATTCAGGTTTGCTGATGACTGCGCTAAATTCCAAAGCCTTGCTCGAAATGGCCTCGCAACTCCACCTCCCTCACAAAGCCCACTTCAATCCCTCATCAACCGTTGTGATTCAGGGGCACAAAACAACGAGCGACGCCATCCCCGAGTGCGAATCGTAACCGAAGCACCTGCTATAAACCAGTCATTCGCGAAGCCAGTCACCCCATACAAATGTTGACGAAACACAACAATGACCCAAAACAGTTTGAGGTCGTAAAAATCAACCTTCAATAAAAAATATGATGAATGTTCCCTGAACTTGACTTCAAAGGGCGCGATCGGCCCTGCTTTCTAAGCTAATTTCTAGAGCAGCGTGTGTCCGCGCCCCTAAGTTCAGCTCCCTTCTACCCGATTGATTGCCCATGATTGACGGTATCGCGCATGTCAAAACGCCTCGACATATTGATGAAGAGGATATTGATGGTGATAGTCGCCAGCCTTGCAACCGCTCCTGCGGCTCTGGTTACCGCGCAAGATCAAGTCAAGGTGCTTTGGAACGACCAAATCCATACGGGCCGAATTCTCTTTTCGTCATCCTCGGATACGATTCTTTTGGCCCGAGACGGCCAAATCCACCATCTGCCTGGGACTTCAAAGACGGAGGCAGCGGCCGTCAAGGTTCATCTCGAGCCTGAGTCTCTTGCGGATATGAGCCAACAGCTGAGGCGAGATTTTGGCCCCAACCAGAGATCTCGTTTACCGGGCATTACACAATCGTCCATCCGCGTAGACAAGCTGAGTTATGGAAAACAAAGTTCGAAGATTTCTACGGCTGTTTTCACCAATATTTCAGTCAACGAAATATTGAACTCCGTGAGCCGTAATTCAAGTTGGTCGCAATTGTCTTTAACCACTGGGGCGAATTCGTCAACTGCGCACGGCGAATGGGTGATCGCCTTACCTCGAGAATGATCAGTTATTACTCTCCGAAAACCAATCGTAATGCGATCCTCGGCTCTGGAGAGGCAACCTCCTCCTTAACGACCCAGGAGGTGGGCAATCCCACCATCCTTCATGAGGTGACGCATCAGGCCGCATTCAACCGTGGAACCACCGCCGCTGCTGCCCATCGCCGCGATGGATCAGCGAAGGACTGTCAACCCTTCTGGAATCACAGGATAAGCGGTCCACATGTTCCCGATCCTACAAAGATCGGATCAACCCGCGGATGCTTGAAGCGTTAGCGAAAAAATGATAATGGAGCAATCGCAATTCGATCTGGAAGGCTTGGTTTCCAACGACGATCTGTTTCAAGACGATCCGGTCCTCGCCTACGCATCTGCTTGGCTCATTTCATTTTATCTTTCCGAGAAATTTCCCACCAAGTATGAACAACTCTTGCGAACCAAGTTTCGAAAAATTCCCTTTCGGCGAATCACCTGTCAGGAGCGACGAGATGACTGGGAGGCAATCTTTAGGTAGCCACCCCATCTTTTTGAAGAACGGATTCTGGACTTTTATGATCACTTGAAGTCACCCGTTTCATCGCTCGCCCGGAAATCCAAGGCTCAAAGGGTAGAAGGAAAAGTGCGACAAGAATCGCATTGAAGTGGAATCCGTAATCAACAAAGGTTCCCAGCACTCCTGTGTAGAAGCCCAGCAACCCGAGGCCTACCAGGGTTCGAGGCCATCTGCCAAACCAGCAGAGGAACGAGAACGTTTCGATCACCAAAGCTCCAGTTTGCAACAGTTGGGCAATCAGTCGATTTGCCAGAGCAAGTTGGGCAAACGGGCTCGCTTGCCAGCCCCAAAGATAAATCCACAACTGAAGAGAGAGTCCATTTCCCCAATCCAATCCACTGGTTGAAATTTTGGTGACGCCCGCCCACGCATGAAAAATTCCGAGGTAAAAAACGGCGAGGTAAAACACCCACCGGGGATAAAGTTTGAGCTGCCAGAAGGTACCGGCTTGGCACGCAGCGACAATTTCAACCCGGTAAAGATGAAACCAGGCCGCATGGAGAAAAATGAGCATGTTGGCGACGTGAAAAATATGGGCACCGTTCGCCACGTTTTCCATCCTCAAGGCCCAAATCAACATAAAGCACACCGACGTTGTCGCAGGCGTCCAGGCCAAACCTCGCTTCAGAGCCCAACCAATGGCAGCCACCACGAGCAGAACTCGTAGTGCTTGATAAACGTAGAGCGAGCTCAGGATTTGCTCGGGGAAGAACGAAATGAGCGTCGCCGAATCGGCTCGCAAGCCAGTTTGATGGGATGGCCCTAGAATCGCCAGGCAAATTGCAAAGGATATCAGGATCCAGACCGTCATCTGCCCGAAATCCGGATAGGTGCAATCGAACCAACCTTTGCATAAGCGTTTCATTCTCATCAAGGTCGCTCGACTTTGAGTGCGAGCCTCTCTACCGGACCGACACGGTTTTCATCCAGTGCACCGACTACGGTCATTTCGATCCTCAGATACGGCGTATCTGGCCAGACGTCGATTTGCTCCAACAAGTGGCGACTCAACTCCTGCTCCGTCGGTACCTGACCGAAACGATCCAAGGTTTCAGCAGGCTGAATCCCGACCCCCAACCCCACCGGGTTGCCGTCGTAAACTCGTTGCAGTTTCAAACTGGCCAGATCAATCTCGCGACCGTTAGCGTCTGTGACGAAGTATTCGCAGTAACAAGCTGGCTCATCGCAAAACATGGGTGAAATGGTGAATGGAAAACGCTCACCCAAGACGATCGGACCGATCAGGTTGATCACAATAAACCCAACGATAAAAACGGTTTCCTGTCGTCGCATTCGCGAGTTCATTGGAGACGTGCCTGCGTCCGGCATGGCATCGAGACCTTATCTGAAATCAAGGCTTTAAAGTCCAACCTTCAGGCAAGGTCGAATCCTTGACCACGATCGGAATTCCATCGCGGATAATCACCGCTCCATCTGGCGACTGAAAGTCCTCGTGACCCGTTGAATTCTCGATACGAACCCCATCACCGATCCGACAGTTCTTATCGACAATCGCTCCATTGATCAAGCTTCCGGCACCAATTCCCAGAGACACATGATCGGCTCCCTGCTCGGCTTCTTTGGTATCAAAAAAATCAGCCCCCATCACGATCGAGTTTTTGATCGTGACATTTTCGCCCACATTGCAGCGTAGCCCGATCACACTATTCTCGATCACGGTGCCTTTACCAATCCGGCAACCATCTGCGAGCAGGCTGTTGTGAATTTTGGCATCCGCAATCCGAGTGGGTGGCAGAAAACGGGCACGGGTGTAAACCGGTGCCTCCGGTGCAGAAAAATCGAAGGGCGGGTGGTCACCCGCGAGGCTCAAGTTCGCCTCGTAAAAAGAGCGGATTGTCCCAATATCCTCCCAATACCCATCGAACAAATGCACCTTCACCTTGCGAGCGCGGATGGCAGCCGGAAACACCTCTTTTCCGAAATCGGTATACTCGGTTTTATCAAGAACCTCAAAAAGTGTTTCCCGATTGAACAGATAGATTCCCATGCTCGCCAGACAATCACGACCCAGGCTCTGAACGCCATGGGCATCAATCCACTCGGGCGGCATACGGACGAGGTCGATTTCCTCGTCAGACTGAGGCTTCTCCAGAAAGCCGACAACCTTCCCCTCATCATCGACACGCATCACACCAAGTGACTTGGCGTCGTTTCGAGTCACAGGAATTGCAGCGATCGAGACGTCTGCTTTGGATTGCAGGTGGGTCTCGATCATCTCCCGAAAATCCATTCGGTAGAGCTGGTCTCCGGAGAGAATCAAAACAAGGTCGGCCGACTCAGGCAAGCTTCTGATGTACCTGAGATTTTTTCGAACCGCATCAGCGGTTCCTTCATACCAGTCGGCCCCGGCATCCGGTGTCTCTTGGGCTGCCAACATCTCGACGAAACCGCCAGTGAATTGATCAAACGTGTAAGTACGGCGAATATGCTGATGCAAACTTGCGGACATGAACTGGGTAACGACAAAAATTCGATTGATACCACTGTTGATGCAATTCGAAATCGGGATATCAATCAGGCGATACTTCCCCGCGAGTGGCACCGCAGGCTTGGAGCGAATCCCGGTCAACGGCGACAGTCGCGTTCCTCGACCTCCTCCAAGCACAAGCGAAACAACACTAGGCATCAAAGTCTCTCTTTCCGTTTTTTTCCTGTTGCTAACTCAATAAATTCTGCCCGCCCCGCGTGTGTCGTTCACAACTTTGTCACTTGAGGGAGAATCGCCTGAGACCGCTCCGTTTCCGTGGACGACGGAGTTGCCGTGAAAAGTCGATAGACCAACGCTGCCGACTTCAACGCCATCAAAATACCAGTCGTGTGGAGTCGTGAACAAGGTGGGGAAAGCGAGACTTCAACGAATTCACATCGCATCTTGGTGATTTTTTTCTTTTCACACGCCGCCAAATCACTGCCCGCGATCTGCGGTACTCCGCCAAGGCCTACGCGATTCGGAGTCGACTTGCTGGCATTATGAAAAAAGCTGGCATTCCGCCTGAAGTTGCGTTGTGGCGCCTGACGAATTCATCAGAGACGAAGCGTCAGATTGTTTCACGCAGAAGAGATCATCGGATGATCCACTCATTCTTCACTTTCCTAAGGCTCATGGTGAGCACCTTCCGAGGAACCCATTCACCCCAGCAACTGGCCTGGGGCGTGACGTTGGGTCTGGCGTTCGGGCTGATCCCGAACGACAGTCTTCTGGTGGCCATCCTTGGTGTCGTGATTCTCGCCACGAAAACCAATCTATTTGTGGCTTCGGTCTCAGTGATTGTTTTTTCTTGGTTTGGTTTTTTGGGCGATGAACTGTTGCACCGTTTAGGTGCTAGGATTTTGACCGTTCCGGCGTGGCAGGAATTTTTTGCGTGGGCCAGCAACGCGCCCGTTGTGCCCTGGACTCGATTCAACAATACGGTTGCCATGGGTTCGATCGCTTTGAGCATCGCCCTCTTTTATCCGACTTACCACCTGAGCTTGGCCTTTTTTGACAACATCTTGCCAAAGATCCATTGCAAACTGAGTAAGTCTCGTGTCTACCGATTCGTCACTCGAACTCCGATTCCCTCAACCTCGACGGGGGAAACGACATGATCCGTTGGACGTACGTCATTCCACGGGGCGTCATGGCCAGCCTGTTGCTTTTAACGCTGTTGATGGGTGTTGGTCCAGCTCTGAGATGGTCACTGATCCAATCTGTCCAAACCGCAACGGGAGCGAAAGTCGAAATTGAATCGCTGCGCATGGATTGGCTTGCGGGCTCCGCAACCCTCAATGAAATCGAGGTTGCCCATCCCAATCGCCCCTTCCGGAATCTTGTGCAAGCGAGTAGGGCCGAACTGGATTTCGATGTTCCAGCACTTCTCCGGAAAGAGTGGGTGGTCGAAAACGCGACGCTCCAAAATGTTGAATTTGGGCAGCCACGAGTCAAGTCCGGCCAACTACCAAAAGCGGCAATCCGCTCCACCAATGAAACTCCAGTTGTGGATTGGTTGGACCCGGCAAAACAGCGGGCGTCAAACCAATTGAAAGATTGGCTTTCAAAACTCGGTGATCTTGGTACGGAAACTCTGACCCGAGAATTTCAAACCGCCCAGGTCACAGCGGAGCTTTCAACCAAGTGGCCCAAGGAGTATGAAGACTTACGAAGTCGCTTCGACCTGGTGAATTCCCAGTATGAAGAGCTCAAACGCCTTGCGACTCGCCCCAAGGGAAATCCACTTCGCATGGTGGAAATGGTCTCGTCGGTACGGAGCAATGTCGAGATCTCTCTCACGGAGATTGACGCAATCTACACGGACTTAAAACGGCTAAGACAGCAGATTCCGATCGACAAACAAAGGCTCCTCGATGCGAAGGCACATGATGAGGAATGCATTCGAGCATGGGCAAAATCGCCTAAGATCAGCGGCGAAGACATCACGCAGAGCCTGTTCGGAGACGAGTACGGCACCCAAATCCACGAGACCCTGAACTGGATTCAGTGGATCAGGCAGGTCATTCCAGATCTGGATGAAGATTTTCGACCCGAACGAGCTCGTGGAATCGACGTTCGGTTTACCCCTCAGGATTTCACACCCACGTTTTGGATCAAGTCTGCCGACATCACAGGCGCGGCGCCGTTCGGAAAAAGCGGAAGTTCGCTTCCGTTCCAAGGCACCGTTAAAAATTTGTCGACCCATCCTAGAAGAGTCAATGCCCCCACTTCAATCGACCTGTCGACCAGCGGAGAACAACCGATTTTCGTGAAGGCGGAATTGCTAAGAATAGGAAACTCGAACCAAGATCGCATTTCGATCCATGCACCATCGCTTCTTCAGAAGGCCCAATCTTTCGGTGAAACAAGTTCCGTAGTGCTGGCCTTTCCCGAGGGAAGGGCAAGCCTAGAAATCGATGCCACCATCAATGATGGCCACCTCAAGGGAGTCATTCGGCTTGTCCAAAGTCCTTTCCCAATCATCTTCGAGCATGTAGCCCCAAAGCTTGGCGGCAGTTACACCCTCGCGATGATGGGACATGCAACCGATGCCATCGATCGGTCCGAAGTGGTGATTCGACTTGAAGGTCCTGTGCGCTCACCCAAGTTGACGCTGGACTCCACCGTCGGCCCACAATTGGCCGCAGCTTTCAATGATGTTGCGGACCAGATTATTGCTGATCAAGCTCAAAGGATTCGAGAAGGAATTGACGAAAAAATCGGTGCGACGCTTTCCCAAGCAAATCGCTTTCTTGATGATGTCGCAGCCTTTCAGCAGACACTCCAAGCGATCGACACCGAGATCTCGACCATCAAGCAGAACGTCGCAAAGTATCTGACAAATGGTCTTTTGAGGTAAACGCGGAGGTAAGTTGGCCGAGGCTCCGAAGGCGAGATTTTCGAGGCATCCCTCCCCAAATTGCCGATGATACCTGCCGTAGCGACTACTCCGACAGAGCCTTTTGAACAATTTCATTGGCTGCCGCGAGTGCTTCGGGAATCTTGGCCGGATTTTTACCCCCAGCCTGCGCCATATCTGGGCGCCCTCCGCCGCCTCCGCCGACCACCGGTGCCACCGCCTTGACAATGTCACCCGCTTTGATCTTGGACACCACATCCTTCGAAACACCACATACCAGTAAGCATCGGTCGCCATCGGCTCCGGCAAGGAGGACGATCGAACCGGTCGTCTGTTGTCGCACCTGATCGATCAACTGCCTCATCAGGTTGGCGTTCCCGACTGGAACCTGACTTAAAATCACGGTCACGCCGCTAAGGTCCAGGGCAGCAGCCAAGAGCGAGTCAGCCGTCACCGTTTCGGCCTTAGCGAGTGTCGCCACTTCGGCCTCCAAGTTGTCTTTTTCCTCTTGAAGGCCCACCACACGCTCCGACACCTCGAACAGCGGGGCGTTCAGTAGACGGGCGGTTTCACGCAACGAGGCGCGCGTGGAAGGGTAATCCCCCGCCGTGGCAGCTGCGAGCGTTTTCTCGTTTTTGTCGACGATTTCGGCCACTTGGCCACTGGCCAGCTGTTTTCGCAGTTCCCGAACGCGCGCCATTAACTTCTTGATCCCTGTGGGCAATTCTGCGACTGAAACTTCCAACTTTGCTGCTACCTGCTGGGCCGCCTCAGAGACCTGCTGCTTGTGTTCCTTGGCCTTGTCCCCTGTGAGCGCGATAATTCTGCGAGTTCCTGCTGAAACCGCTTCTTCAGCAACAATCTCAAAGGCGCCTACCTCATCGGTATTGGACAGGTGGGTACCTCCACATAACTCCTTGCTGAACTCGCCCATCGAAACCATGCGAACCACATCCGGATACTTCTCGCCAAAGAGCATCATGGCGCCCCGCGAACGGGCTTCATCGATCGCCAAATAGTCCCACTGAATCGGAGCACTTTCTGCAATGCGTTGGATTACATCGCTCTCGATTTTTTCTAACGTCTCAAACTCCACGTTGGATCGATTCTTGAAATCGAATCGCAACTGGTCTTCTTCAACTTTGGAGCCCCTCTGCTGAGCATGCTCACCGAGGTTGGTTTGCAAAGCATGATGCAGAATGTGTGTTGCCGAGTGGGCTCGACAAATTCCCTGTCGCCTGTTTTCTGCGACCTCAGCCCGGACCTGTTCACCCACCCGCAGGGTACCCTGTTTAAGCACGCCGTAGTGCAGCAGAAGATCACCGTCCTTCTGAGTATCAACAACGGAAAAGACCATGCCGTCGGCGAGCAGTTTGCCCGCATCCCCCACCTGCCCGCCAGATTCTCCGTAGAAGGGTGACCGATCAAGAATCACAACGACCGAGTCTTCCGTCTCTGAATTCTTGAATTCCTCGAACGATTTGTCACCGTAAACGATTCCCCGAACACAGACCTGAGAGTTTTCCTCGTCGTATCCAACGAATTCAGTGCGCTGAATCGCCGACTTGATCGACTCGATAGCACCGGTCTTGAACAGCTCTCCACGTCCTCCGCCTGAAACCTGACCGTGCTGCTCCATGGCCGTGCGATAACCATCCCAGTCGAAGGTGAACTTTCGCTCGTTGGCAAGCTGCTGGAACAGCTCTGGTGGGACCCCGTAGGTCGTATACAGATCCGCAGCTTCGTTTCCGCTAACCATCATTCGTTGTCCGGACTCCATATCGTTGAAGACGCGTTCAATCCGAGCGACCCCTTCATCGATGGTTCCCAAAAAGGTTTTTTCTTCTTCCCGAATTTCCTCCTCCACGCGGCGTTGCGTGCTCGGAAGGTCAGGGTAGGGGGCCTTCATCTGTTCGATGACCGCTCCAACAAGCTGGTAGAGAAAGGGTTCGGTCAACCCCATCTGATGACCATCGAGAATGGCTCGTCTCAGAAGTCTGCGAATCACGTAGCTCTGTTTCTTCGTTCCCGGCTCAACATCTTCATGGATCGCAAAGGTACAAGCACGGACGTGATCGGTAATTCTTCGCAACCGCCGCCCATCATCGCTGTCCGGTTCGTACTTGCGACCGCAGATCTCCGCCGCCGCCTCGACAACGGGCTGAAGAATATCGATGTGAAAATTGGTGTCGACCCCTTGGAGGACACTGGCGATGCGTTCCAATCCCATACCCGTATCGATATTCTTGCTTGGCAACGGACGCAGATTGTCAGGGGGATCCCCCACGCGATTAAATTGCGTGAAGACAAGATTCCATATCTCGACTTCACTCCCTTTTTCATCATGGTAGAAGATTTCACTGCATGGTCCACAAACCCCATCGGGTCCCTGCGAAGGAGCGCCCGCGGGCCAGAAGTTGTCGTCTTCCCCCATACGGACGACACGTTTTTGTGGTAGCCCGATATCCTTCACCCAGATCTCTGAAGCTTCGTCATCATCCAGATAGACGCTTACGGTCAGACGATTCGGATCGATCGACAGCCACTCTTTGGAGGTCAGGAACTCCCACGCCCAGTGAATCGCTTCTCTCTTGAAATAATCACCAAAACTGAAGTTCCCGAGCATTTCGAAGAACGTGTGGTGGTAAGCCGTCCTCCCAACGTTATCAATATCTCCTGTCCTCAAACATTTTTGACTTGTCGTGGCGCGTGTGAAATCGAGTTTAACTTTGCCCAGAAAGTGGTCCTTGAACTGATTCATCCCTGCCGGAGTAAACAGCACTGACGGATCCCCATGAGGCACAAGAACATCACTCGGTTGACGCGTGTGTCCTTTTGATTCAAAAAACGTCAGGTACTTTTCGCGTAACTCATCCGTCTTCATGGTTCGATTTACCTTGCCCTTCTTCGAAGGCCTCTAATCCGAAATTTTCATCTGGCTCGCGTCCTCAAGAGGGGAGCTCTCCCTGAAACTCAACATCCGCCCCACTAGATCTTGGGCCGATTCTCCTGTCATCCGTGAGTGCGATTTTGCCAATTTCTGAAAGCGATAACTTTGTGGTCTTGATGTTTTTCCATGGCAGATCTCCGCTGGAGGATCGCCGACGTCATACCATGTCCTTTTTTGCGCAACATGGCAAGACGTCCAAGATGAGTTGATTTTACCGGAGAGTGCAACGTGGCAAATACCGGGTTGCAGTAGATAAGAGCGGCTCAATGGGGTTCTTTTCACCGCCCCCTAGACCATCCCTCTCGGCTTCATCGCCGTGCCGCGTGTGATTCGTTAGCACACTCCTCTAAACGGGCCAAGGCAAACGGCGGCCAAACTCAAAGGTTTGGTTACTTTTCCGAAGCGACAATCTTCGGAAAACGAAGAATTCTTGACGACTGATTGGGACCACTATTCACTTTGAGTTCGATCGAATCAGCCGCCCTTTCCCAAGTCGCTGCAAATTCGTCTGGGAAACGGACCGACTCGCCCCCAACTTCTGAAATAAAATCTCCTTCACGCAAGCCCGCGTCCCAAGCAGGAGAATTGGTCGCCACGCTCAGAACGACCACCGCGCCACGAAGATCGACTTTTTGCCAGTCCTTTTCAAAACGTGGTGCGGCCGTTGCCCAATCGACCTGGATGCCCCCGAAATTGACTCCCATATGGGAGTCAATTTCAGAGGGAGGGACATAACGTTTTGCCAGTGTGACGCCGATCGTGCCCACCATGGGAGAGTCCCTTCGAACGCCACGGACGAACTCAATTTCCACGCGATTCGACGGAGCGAGCATCCCTAGCCGCCATAGCAATTCCTGAGAAGAACTGACCGGCACCTGGTTTACACGGGTAATGACGTCCCCGAACTGCAGCCCCGAATTTTCTGCCGGAGTCCTGCGCCCCACTTCATAGACGGAGACTCCGGCCTTGACCTGTTTTCGAACCGTTTCCGAGAGTTCTCTCGGCCTCACTCCCAAAAATCCAAATTCAGGGGTATTTCCCAAGACCAACTCGGAAACCACACGCTTCAGGTGCAGGTTCCAAAAAACCATCAGCTCTGTTTTGCTATTTTGGCTCGGCCAACGCCAGGGAAGCACCCAGCCCAAGCATTCTCCTTGAGCACCAAAAACAGGTCCTGGCTGACGGTTTGGATCGGGTTGTGGCGATTCAAGTCTTAGAAGACCCCCGTATTCGTAAATCCAACGAGGCCGATCCACTTTGTCCCCAACGGAAGCGAGTCCCCTCGGACCCGATCTCGTTTCGAAGGTGACGGTGGGTCGACTTGATGAGCTAAGCCAGGAACTCACGCCACCTGGCGACCAAACCGAGGTTCCCGGATCCAGCTTCAGAGGATCCGCAAAGACTGCGACCCGTCCCTGGGACTCTCGAGTGTTATCTGCCGGCAGCTTCAGAACCACCAGATCAGTCCAAGGGTCGTGTCCCGCCCACGATACGTTTTTGGAATGAATCCATTGTCCATCGTCGCGAAACCACCACGCCTCGTATTCGTATTCCTGAGGCGAACCAAGCAGCTGGGAACTCCCGAGGACATGGCCTCGCTGATCCCAGAGCAGGGTCCAACAAAGCCTCTCAGGTGGAGACACCGTTGACCGAGGTTCGGTGGTCGCAACAGATCCTTTGGGTCTGCAACCTATGGCCACCAAACCGACCTCTTCCCATTTAAGCTCCGGGGACGGTTTCTCAATCGCGATAGCGGGTCCTGACAACAACGTAATGACGAGGAGCGAGCCCCCCACTTGAGCCCAACGAACCCGTCGACAAAACCGCATTGTTCGTTCCCCTGATCGGGTCATGCATATCCTTAAGAGGATTGGAGCATCCGAAGTACCCAAGATGCCCAGATGCATTCCACACGCAGCTTACTAAACGTGAAGTGAAATAGGATTGCCGTCATCCTATACACGCCGAGTTGTTCCAGATTGGAATGCGGATCATCCTCGACCCTCGATTCCCAAATCCTTTGCGAACGTTTTATCGACTATGGCTTGCTCGCTTCAGCTTCGGCCGCTTCATCCATATCGATGTAACCACCCGCCCTCAGAATCTTCTGGCGAATCTCTTCAGCGACCTCAGGATTTTCAATCAGGTTGTTCCGTGCCCGTTCCTTTCCCTGACCGAGATGCTGATCGTTGTATTTGAACCATGATCCGCTCTTCTGGACAATCTTGTGGGCCACACCCAAATCGAGCAGATCGCCCTCATAGCTGATGCCATTCGTATGCATCATGTCAAATTCAGCAATTCGAAATGGTGGAGCGACCTTGTTCTTGACGATCTTCGTCCTTACCCTCTGACCAACCACCTCTTCACCATCTTTCAGCTGGCCAATGCGTCGAACATCGATTCGGCAGGAGCTGTAAAACTTCAACGCGCGGCCGCCCGGCGTCGTCTCAGGACTGCCGAACATGACGCCAATTTTTTCCCGGATCTGGTTGATGAAAATTGCACAAGTCTTGCTTCGATTGATCGCCCCGGTCAGCTTCCGCATCGACTGACTCATCAATCGCGCCTGCAAACCGACGTGAGAATCACCGATCTCACCCTCCAACTCCTGCTTGGGGACCAACGCTGCAACCGAATCGACAATCACCACATCCACGGAGTTGGATTTGATCAGCATCTCAGTGATCTGCATCGCTTCTTCGCCACTTGTGGGCTGGCTAACGAGCAGCGTATCCAGTTGCACGCCCAACTTTTTTGCCCACGTTGGATCAAACGCGTGCTCCGCATCGATGAAAGCGGCCACTCCCCCATTTTTCTGGGCCTCAGCGATCACATGCAACGCCAGTGTCGTCTTGCCACTCGATTCTGGACCGTAAATTTCGACAATTCGACCTTGGGGAAGTCCTTGCCCCCCCAACGCTATATCCAACGAAAGACTTCCCGTCGAAATGCCAGCAATCTTATTTCGAGGATCATCCCCAAGGGGCATGATCGAGCCGTCACCGAACAGTTTCTCAATCTGCTGGACGGCATTTTTCAGATTTTCATTCCCCTTCAAAATTGCATCCATCGCGGAATCCGCTTTTCCGCCAGACTTCTTTGTCTTCTCAGTGCGATTCTTTTTGGCCATGGTCGGGTTCACTACTTTTGTCACCATGTGATTTCAATCCTTTCGCCTTCTACCCACGCGAACAAAGCTCCCAAAAATCATCAGCAGATGATCAAGCGAACCCATCGCGTGCAAGTTGATTCCATTCAGCCGCCCAAATTCGGAACCATCATCGACTCCGATAAATTAGTGGACAGATGAATACTATATGAATTTCGTGCCCCTGCAGCAAGAGGGCCTTCACCAGAGCACCGTGCCCGTCTGATTGGGTTATCGCAACGCCGCTTGACACCTTCGGTCCGCGCCTCGTCTCAAATATAAAAAACTTTCGGCCGCGTGGATCGAAGTCGCGTCAGCAGGCTCACCACTGCCCCAGTTTAGGTACCGAGTTCCGCCCCCGGGCGATCACAAAAAAACGCAGGTGCATGGTCATCAACCACACTCCTGCGTGAATTTCATCTCGGCCGGGCTTTGTCAGGACTGCCGCGCGCGACTCATGCCGCTGCTCGATAAAAAAGCTTGAATTGAAACGAGAAGCGCTGACTCAGCCCCGGTCCACCCATTCGACGGGCGCCGGTTCAATTTCATCGGCGACCGCACCTCCAGCATCCGACCTTCCACTCCCTTCAAGCCGACTGACAACTCGAACTGTCATGTCGCGATCACAGAGCATTTGACAACTGAGCCTGATGCCCTCCAACCCACGTTCCGAAAGCACGGTTGCCTCCGCTTTGGTCATCTTGTCCGGCTCGCCTTCAACCATTTCCACTTTACATGTCGTGCAACGTCCCTTTCCTCCACAGGCATGCAATTGATCCACGCCCGCATCCTCGACCAGCGCTCGAACCAGTCGCTTGCTTTCTGCGACATCAAAACTCTCACCACCTTCGATCGTCAACTTGGCCATCGGCTCTTCCTCAATCTCTTTTCGGCGTAAGCTTCTACAAAACTCACGCCAGACCTTGTTGTCCTTATAAGTCACCCGAAATTTTCCCGGAATGATGCTCGCCCTGCTTAAATCTCGCTCATTGGTCGAAGGGACGAACCTCCTTCAGAATAAGGCAACCGCGATGGAACAACAACAAGCCCCATTTAGATCTCCGGTCGATCGCCGAACTCCGAAAACAGGTGAAGCATGCTACGGCGATTTCCGCCCAAACCCACCATGCAGCGAAGTTCCGCAGCAGAAATAACGAGAGGGCCATTTCCTTGCGTACGTGCAGTTCATCAGATGCTTCAGCCAACTCGCTGGATACTTGACGCTGCGTTTTAAGAAGCATGAAAAACGTCAAATAAAACTTTGCCCATTCATTGACGGGCGACTCACCACTTGAGATGGATCAAGACAGCTTCTTGCTCCAGTCCCGCCTTTGCCGACTGCTGGGAATCCCCATCCGCTGTCGATATTTTGTGATGGTTCGCCGAGCCACGTTGAGCCCCTGCGCCTTGAGACGCTTGACCAATTCGTCATCGCTGTACGGACGCACCTTGTCCTCTTGATCGATCAATTCCTGAAGCTTGATGCGGATCTTATCCCACGCGACATCTTCGCCTTCATCGGTCTGGGTACCGCCGACGAAAAACCTCCGCAGCGGCAAAATCCCCCGCGGAGTCTGGATCCATTTGTCGTCCACGGCTCGGCTCACCGTCGTCACATGAACCCCAACTTTATCAGCAATCTGCTGCATTTTTAATGGTTCAATGAACTCGGGCCCCAATTCCAGGAATTGGGTTTGGTGATCGACGATTGCTTGAGAAACTTTGGTTAATGTGCTTCGCCTCTGCTCGATACTCTCAATCAACCACTGCGCGGCCGTCACCTTCCGTTTGATGTAATCTTTCTCTTCCGCCGTCGCCTGTCCATTCTGCAAGCGTTCGCGGTAATACTGGCTGATATAAAGCCCGCGACTTCCATTATCTTCAAGTCGGACCGTGTATTTGCCCTGCTCATCACGATCCACAAAAACGTCCGGCGTAATCGTGGGCACGAACCTCTCGATAAACTCGGCAGCGGGCTTTGGATTCAGTTTCTTCATCTGCAACAATGCCGACTGAATGGTTTCAATCGAGAAACCGGTGGCCTTTTGAATCGCAGGCATCCGGTTGTGGTGCAGATTGTCGAGATGAGACTGAACCAGTGTCCGCATTTCATCCGCGTAGGGCATTTCATCTTTGATCTGCAACAGGAGACACTCGGTCAGGTCTCGTGCCGCCACCCCAGGTGGATCAAGCGCCTGAATCACGGCCAAAGCCGATTCAGCGATTTCCATTTCTTCCTGCCCCGAAGCCGGAGGCAGCAGGTCGGCCAAAGCCAATCGCAGGTAGCCACCATCTTCTGCGGAAAGACTGGAGATTACTCGCTCGCACATTTTCAGCATTTCAGGCGTCAGATCCATTTCGCCAAGCTGATGCCTCAAGTGCTCCTGAAGAGACTCCGGGCGATCAACGATATTGGCCATTTGATCGTGCTGCCGTTCTCCGCTTTCGGCAATTCGATTGGACGATGGCTTCGAGTAATCCTCGTAGGTCTCTGGACTCGGCTGATTCAATAGCCGCTCAAAATCATCCGTATTGTTTTTGTCGTTGTCGACAATAAGTTCTTTTTGGTCGACATCGGGCTTATCCAAGTCCTGATGCTCAACCGGATCCTCGGGAAGGGTGGGGTCGCTCTCGTTCAGTTCCAGCATCGGATTTTCGGCCAACGCTTGCTCGATATGCTCCTGCAATTCGATCGCAGGCATCTGCAAAATCTCCATTGACTGGATCATTCGCGGAGCGAGGGTTTGAACCTGCTTCTGCTGCAGGTGTTGGCCGAAAGAAAGTCTCATCTAGAGGCAATTTCCACTAAAAAAGCTGAAAAGCGAGTCACGCCGGCTCCCTCTCTGAAGGTCAGGCCCACGTGGAGGGTATCTATTTCATTCGTTTACGCGATTAAAGGTAGCACTTGGGTTGCTGCCAAGCGTTGTCTTTCCATAAGACTTACCCAGTTTTTGCCGGCAGGACGATACCGTTTTCACGAGACGCGGCTCTCGCCCCTTAAAATCGTTGCCGTCCGGTCATCGCATCCGCCAAAATTTCCTTGTTGGTGTACTCCAACACGCTACCTGCTGTTACACCGCGAGCCAGACGCGTCACCTCAACATCATATTCGGACAGGACATTGGAGATGTACAGCGAAGTCCCATCCCCTTCGGTTGTGGGGTTTGTTGCCAAAATGACCTCCGTAAACTCCCCTTCGTGCACCCGCTGCACCAAAGATTCGATGGTCAACTGATCGGGACCAACACCCTCGAGCGGGGCAATTCGACCCAAGAGGACATGATAGAGCCCGCGGTAGACACCTGATTGCTCCAACGCCATGAGGTCTCTGGGCTGCTCGACGACGCAAAGTCGGTTCGCTTCACGCCTGGGATCCAGACAGATCTCGCACAGTTCACCCTCCGCAAGGTGAAAACAGGTCTTGCAGTAACGAACGTTTTCTCGAACCCCTCGGATCGCGTCGGCCAGCGCAACGGCTTCTTCCTTGGGGACACGAAGCAAGTGGTAAGTCAATCGCTCAGCCGACTTTCGACCGATGCCCGGTAATTTGGAGAGTTCTTCGATCACCTTGGTGACCGACTCAGTAAGTTGCGCCATTCCTTGGACCTTCGTCTCTGTTCCGGTGTTCGTGTGACCTTGCCTCAGTCATCTTGGGCCGCCCAATTCACTTTGGAACACGGGACGATCAAGCAAAACGAAAGCGTAGAGGCCCTCTTCCTTGACTTTCTGTCGTGACTGTCTTTGCAGACGCCCAAATCATTTCTCTCAAGATGGAGGAAATTTCCCGCCCATCAACTCACTCAAGCCGCCAAGGTCGAGCCCCTGGGTGAGTGCGCCCATCTGCTCGCCCTGCAGTTGTTTGGTTTTCTCGTTGGCTTGATTGATCGCCGCAACCGTCAGATCCTGAATCATCTCGACATCGCCACTTTGAACGAGTTGTGGGTCAATCGTGACTTGGAGTATCTCGCCGAGGCCGTTGGCCTCAACTTTGATCATCCCACCTCCACTGGTCCCTTCAACGCGTTGGGCCGCAATTTTTTCATTCATCTCTTTCATCTGGCCTCCCAATTCCTGCGCTTGGCGCATCAGCGAAGCCATCTGCCCGAGTCCCTTGAACATCTCTTTTTCTTTCCTGCAACGGTGATGCGTTGCTTAAAATTTATTTTCTCACGAAGACGAACGACGGACCCTCATATCGACCACCTCGCCCTCGAACATCTGAATCGCCTGGTTCACCCAGGGGTGTTGCGTAATTTCCCGCATCAGTTGCCTGCGGTTTGAGGTCGCGGGTCGGGTCGGCGTCTCGGCCACCGCTTGTGTTGCACGAAAAACCACTTGCAGAGTTTGCTCAGCCACCTCAGCAACGGCCATCTCCAAACGCTTGCGACGTTCGGGTTGCTCGCACATCTCTTTGTTATAAGAAGATCGAAGGGTGACGACTAGCGTATTTGGCCCCGAAATTGCTACGCTCGAGTAGTCTCGGGCAAACTCACTCGTCGTATCTTGAAGCCTTTCAAGGGCTTGAGACCAAATCTCGCCTCCCCTTTTTGCGGTAAGAGCAGCTGTTGAAGCAGGCGCAGAAGCCTGGTGTTGAGGGCTAGTGCTCTTTTTTTTTACGGGATCCGTTGCCGATGAATCCAGAGGTGCAGAATCCATCGGTTGAGGAGAAGCCTCGGCCTTGGGTCCAGGCTGAACCGGCGGTGGTGGAGAGGGCGATTCATCTTGAGTGGCAGGTTGGGCATCGACCAATTTAGAAGGCGGTCGACTTGTCACCGTTTTGGCGGAAGGCGAGATCGGTTGGCCTGCCGCAAGCTGCCTTACCAACCGATCGACGGAATCCAGATCGCCCAGACCACAGATGCGAACAAGGCCCATTTCGAGCAATATCCGAGCATGCATGGTTTGACGCATTCGAGAAATCGACTGATCCAAGATTTGCATGGCCGCCATGGCGTTCAACGCCCCGAGCCGAGTGGAGATCGACATCAAACGATCGTAATCCCCAGCCAACTGGCTAAGGAGCAGTTCTTGTCCTCCCCGATTCGCAAGCACCATCACGTCCCTGAGAACACCGAGCAGTTGCTCAGCCAATTGCCCGGAATCTACTCCCGACTTCAGGGCACGGTCGACTTCGGTCAACGTCTTCCCGACATCACGATTAACGACGCCGTCAAAAATCTCAATCAGACAGCTTCCATCCGCCGTCCCCAATAACCGATGGACGTCGGCATTGGAAATGTGTTTACCGCCAAAAGACAAAAGCTGCTCGAGCAAAGACTGACTGTCGCGCATCGACCCTGCCGCACGTCGTGCCAATACGGCAATCGCGTCATCGTCGATTTCCACACCTTCCTGCAACGCGATTTCCTGGAGCCTTCCTTGGATCTCCTGGGTTCCGACGGGCGGAAAATCGAACCGCTGGCAACGAGACAATACCGTGATTGGCATTTTCTCAGGATCTGTCGTGCAAAAAATGAACTTCACATGCTCTGGCGGTTCTTCCAACGTCTTCAACAACGCGTTGAACGCGGGTATCGTCAACATGTGGACTTCGTCGATGATATAGATCTTGAAGCGAGCTCGGCTTGGCCGAACGTTGACGTTGGAACGAAGCTGCCGGATCTCCTCAATCCCGCGGTTGCTTGCCCCGTCGATTTCCATCACATCGACGTCTTCACCCGCTGCAACGCTCAAGCAGACGTCACACTGATTACAGGGTTCCGCAGTGGGACCTTCAATACAGTTCAACGCCTTCGCAAAAATTCGTGCGGCGGATGTTTTCCCAACTCCTCGGGCCCCGGTGAAAAGATAGGCGTGCCCTACACGATTGGTTTTGATCGCATTCCGCAGGGCCAAAGCAACCTGTCCTTGGCCAATCAATTCTTCAAATCGGGTAGGACGATACCGTCTTGCCACCACGACATATTCTTGCCCCGATTCACTCGGTGAAGATGGTTGATCAAGCGGATCCACTTTGACGCTCATGTTGTAGGAGTCCAAGAACACACGGGAGCACATTGTCCCACTGATTCCCATCATAACGATTTTCCCCCTCAGGCGTCACGTCTGAGGAAAGATGCCCCGACTGGACAAGTCGTTCAAGTTGGTCTCTATATACGTGTCCACAGACATGGACTGGTCGATCGCTCCGTTTCCGCTCTCAGGACTTCATGATGACTTCCACCGATCTCGATTCACGCTTCGATGCCCTGCGTTCCCTCTCCGTCTCTGCGGGCAAAATGACTCTGGCACATTTCCAGAAGAGGGGACTCGAAGTCGAGAAAAAAGAAGATCAGTCTCCCGTGACCATCGCCGACCGAGAAGCAGAAACGTGGTTACGTCAAGAAATCCGGGGCCAATTCTCAGAAGATGCTGTCCTCGGTGAAGAATTCGGAGAAACGCCAGGAAGCAATGATTTCCGTTGGATCCTTGACCCAATTGACGGCACAAAATCGTTCATCAGCGGAGTCCCGCTTTATGGAACGATGGTCGGGCTAGAGTTCCGCGGCGAGGCCGTCATGGGAGGCGTCTATCTGCCCGGTCTCGACGAAGGGATTTACGCGGCACAAGGTCAAGGATGTTGGCATTTTCAGGGAGAGGCACCACCGGTCCGAGCAACGACCTCGTCTTGCGAATCGCTGGAAGATGCGATCTTTGTTACGTCGGAAGTCAAGACCTTCGATCGGCGTCAAGGTCGTGAAGCGTATTTCGAAATGCAGGATGCCTGCTTCATTACACGGACCTGGGGAGATTGCTACGGTTACCTGCTGGTCGCGACAGGGCGAGCGGACGTCATGATCGATCCAATCATGAGTATCTGGGACGCCGCAGCCCTCAAACCCATCCTGGAGGAGGCAGGCGGAACATTCACGGATTGGTTCGGGGTCCCGACGATCGAAGCCGGAGAAGGCATTGGTACCAACGGTCCTCTTCTAAACGCGATTACGCAAATCACGCAGCGTTACCCTAAACCCTAAACGGGAGATCGCCGCGGAACGAGCGAAGGAATCTGCGATCCCCTGGAGGCCAGCATAACTCGGTTCGTGGAGGCGGTTCCATTCGAGTTGCAAAGTGAGCCAGACCGCGCCCGCCTTTCGCCAAGCACATCTTGAAGGGCAGTTCCTTAACCGGTCACAATGAAGCGGGGCGTGTTCCACCGAAGTCGCACTGCGACAATCCTCGGAGATCGGTGAGCCTGCCCGACTCGGTTCCCTCGTTGAAAGCTCAGCGTTTCGCAGAAGAGCCGAATGAAAAGGGAGGTTCCTTGAAACCTCAATATGGAGTTTGCAAGGAGGTAAGCAACGGTGCGAGGCAAGGTTCTGATGCAGGATCCCCAAACAGCTTTGGGGAACTCGCTGATACCAGCCGCTGCGCGAATCCATGTACAGGGCATTCACCTGCCTAAAAATCGCCTTGAGGCAAGGAAGTTGATCCGGGAAAAAATCCCGAGAGTTCCAGGGATCTATGGATACATTGACCGATCAAAACGGTTGATCTACGTCGGAAAATCGAAAGCGCTTCGCCACCGCCTGCTTTCTTATACGTCCAAAAATCCGCCTGACGCGAAAATGACCCGCATTGTTCGCCAAGCGCATGCGCTCGTCTGGGAGCCTATCTCCCATGAACTACTTGCGCTGCTTCGCGAGCAGGAGCTGATCTCTCGTTGGCGTCCCGTATGCAACACACAGGGCCAGCCTCAAAGGCGTCAGCCCGTCTTTCTTAAACTCGACATGAATGCCGCCCCTTTTGCCACGCATGCACGTCGAGTGTCCCATGATACACCCCACCATTTCTTCGGCCCAATCGCAGGCTCTAAGGAAGTAAGTCATGCGATCGTCAGCCTGAATTACGCTTTCCGATTACGAGACTGCCATTCCAAAACGCCCATGAACTATGGGAACCAACTGGAGCTTTTTCCTGAGCTGAGGTCTCCCATGTGCATTCGAGCGGAACTGGGAACCTGCACGGCTCCTTGCGCAGGAGGGTGCACGCAAAACGAATATGAAAGCCAGGCACAAGCGGCACTGGCTTTCCTCGAGGGTAAAGATCTCAGCATCTTGATCCAACTGCAGGAGAACATGTTCGAAGCCTCGCAAAAAAAAGCTTTCGAACGCGCTGCGATCTATCGAAACCAGTTCGATCATCTGAGCTGGCTGAGCCGTCGTCTAGAGATGCTGAGGAAGGCACGAAAAGACCTACACGGGGTCTTCCCAATCCCAGGCTTCAACCATCAAACCGTTTGGGCCATATTTCAGCGAGGGACGATCCAACGCATGGTCGCGACGACCGAAACACAAGATTCCCACGACCAACTCCTTCACCAGATTCAGGTCGCTTTGATGGATGACCAGCAACCGGTCCCAAAGTCCACGCACGAGATCTACATGCAGCTGATCTTGATGGCTTGGTTCCGAAAACATCGAGAGGATCGCCATCGCATCATCTCCTTTGACGACCTTGAAACACTTGAGAAGCATCTGGCTTCATAAAGCGACGTCTGCGTGTTCATTGGAATGCAAACCTCTGAACGGCTTGTTGACGTATGCTTAAAGGCGCCGCGGAACAGGGGGGCGAATGGGATGATGAAAAAGTGGCCCATCTGTCATCACCAGATTTCTACGTTCAGTTCCAACTCCACCCCCGTCCTTTCGTGCACCTGAGCCTTCATCAAGTCCATCAACTGCACGAAGTCAGCACTTGTTGCCTCGGGGGTTGCCACGATGAAATTTGGATCTCGCTCGGAAATCTCAGCACCACCCACTTTTGTCCCTTTCAATCCGGATTGCTCGATCAGCGAGGTTGCTGAAACGCCAATCGGATCTCGAAAGACGTAAGCAGATGCTTCAAGACTTGAAGGCTGACTCGTCTGGCGATGGATCCAGAGTTTCTGCATCCGTTTCGTCAAGGTTTCGGCGGGCTCGGATTCGAATTGAAAGGTCGCGTCAAGAATCACCAGCTCGTTCAAACTGCTCTGCCTGTAAGCAAAGCTCAAATCGTCCGACGACCGCTCTAAGACCTCTCCATTCCGGGTAATGACCGTCGCACCGCAGCACCATTGTCCGATATCGCCAGCATGGGTTCCAGAATTACCATGCAACGCGCCTCCAACGGTTCCCGGTATGCCTGCCAGCTGCTCTGGGCCGGAAAATCCTTCGCGAACCGCCGCCGCGATCCAGTGGGCCAATTGAACACCGCCACCTGCGAGCAGACCGTTTTCGATCACTTCAAGACCGCAGAATGCGGGAGCCGCAAGGTTCACCACCACCCCCGCAACACCTTCGTCACGAACCAGCAAATTGGTACCGCCACCGAGCAGCCGAATGGCCAGATCCTCTTGTCGCGCTCTACGGATGACCTCGGTCAACTCATCCACGTGAGTTGGCTCAACAAAGTACTCCACAGGTCCGCCAAGCCTTAAACGGGTGTAGGGCGCCAAGGGTTCGTTTTCACGAATAATATGTTCGAGGCCGGCCGTTATTCCCATCACTTTACTTACCTTTATTACTTCTCGTCTCGTTTCACGCCATCAGTCCAGAACAACCTCAATCGGCCCGAACCAATTCGACGACGCTGCTCACGCTCGGAGTGGCATCCCAGCGTTATCCGACCTTAACGGCGTTCGCCGTCAGCCGCAATTGGGTCCAATGTACACGAAAATTGGCGAACGCATCCAGTGCCCCGCACCCGCTGGAAAAACCGGCCGAACAGAAAATGGTCCACCGCAAACCGGCTTTGAGATCGAAGAGTTTTAACCGGTTTGCGACCTTAGAGACGCCCGATACTTTACAATAAATCTCCAAGAGATCGCGGCACCTGCATGAGTGTTTGATCTCTTCGAAAACGTGCCCACTCAACCCGTGTCAATCACCCTACGAGAGTAGCCTTATCGAGCCGAAAAACGCAGGAAAACGCACCATGCCTGACCAGCCCATCAACCCTTCCTCACAACCCAAGCCTTTTCAATTCAATCGCCGAAACTGGCTAGCGGCAGCAAGCACCACGGCCGTCTCTGCGGCTGCTATGCGATTGTCGGCCAAGGAGTCGACGGCGCGTGAACTGGAACTGAAAGGAAATATTCATCACTCTGTCGTAGCCTGGTGCTTCGCACCGATGGAGATCCCGACGCTGGCACGCCAAGCCGTTCAAATGGGAATTGAATCGGTAGAGTTGGTACCGCCTGAGCACTGGCCAATGCTGAAATCGCTTGGACTCAAGTGCGCCATCGCAAGCAGCCATGGTTTCGCAAGGGGCTGGAACGATCGGGAAAACTGGGATTACTGTCGTGAAAAGATTGAAACGACAGTCGAGGCCGCAGCGGATTTCGGCACCAAAAATGTCATCACCTTCTCGGGGATGCTCGGTGACCTGGATCCGGAGGAAGGCAAAACAAATACCATCGCGGGGCTAAAGACGGTGGTAGGCCTTGCCGAGAGAAAAGGAGTCAATCTTTGCATTGAACCTCTGAATACCCGCGTGGACGAAAAAATGAAAGGACATCCCGGCTACCAATGCGACAACATTGAATGGGCGGTCGATGTTTGCGACGCCATCGGATCCGAACGGCTGAAAATTCTCTACGATATCTATCACCAACAGATCATGCAGGGTGACCAGATCGTCCGTATCCAGAAATTCCAAGATTACATTGCGCACTACCACACGGCAGGTGTACCCGGCCGAAAAGAACTCGATGAGACGCAGGAAATCAACTACCCGGCCGTGATGAAGACAATTGTCGCAACGGGCTACCAGGGATTCGTTGGTCATGAGTTCATTCCGACATCCGAGCAACCCATGGCAAGCTTGCGTCAAGCGGTTAACGTGTGTGACGTCTGACGATCAATCACCCAGCGCACTTTGAAGCAACGAACATGACCAAACCCAGCCCACCTGTGGAGCAAAGAGCCTGATTCATGATTGCCGAAATCATTTCAATTGGAGATGAACTGACGAGCGGTCAGCGATTGGATACCAATAGCCAATGGCTAAGCCAAAGACTCGGGGACATGGGGATTCGCACCGTTTTTCACACCACGGTTGCCGATGATCTGGAGGCGAACATTCACGTCTTTCAACAAGCGGCTACCCGCGCTGATCTCATTATCTCCACGGGCGGTTTAGGGCCAACCGCGGATGATCTGACTCGTAGCGCGGTGGCGACCGCTTTTGATAAAGCACTGATATTCGACGAGGACTCGTTCACGCACATCATTGAGCTGTTCCGGAAACGCGGTCGAGAGATGCCGGACCGTAATCGGGTTCAGGCAGAGTTTCCCGAAGGTTCCATAATCGTTCCCAATCCCGAAGGCTCAGCACCGGGATTCTGGCTAGACGTTACACGAACCGGTCGCGGTCCGAGTCACGTCGTGGCATTGCCGGGCGTACCCGCTGAAATGCACCAGATGTTTTTCCAGACACTCGAGTCAGAAATCTTCCAACGTCTTGGCGGCCAAAAAAGGGTCATTGTTCACAAGACAATCCACTGTTTCGGGGCTGGTGAAAGCGATATTGAGCAGAGACTCCCCGACCTGGTTCGACGCGGCAGACAACCATCTGTCGGCATTACTGCCAGCAAGGCAACCATCACGCTGAGAATCAGTGCTGAAGGGCCGGATATCGAAGCATGCGAGGAAAAAATTGCTCCAACTGCGCAGACGATTCACGAGTGTCTAGGCAACCTCATTTTTGGTGAGGACGGGATGACACTCGAAGAGGTCGTGATCGACCGGCTTACAAACCGGGGAGAATCCGTCGCGGTGCTTGATGCAGTCACCGGTGGAATTCTGGGGCAATGGCTCTTTGCAGCGGACCCTGCGGGGTTACACTTTTCGGGCGGAAGCACCTTGCGGCCCCCCACACCTTCGCAAGATGCTGCTTCGCTCTCTGATGACTCGGCCGATGCCCCCCTGACTGCAGCGGAACTTGCCGAGCAAACACGTGTGCAATGGGGGGCCAACTGGGGGCTCGCCTTTGCCAAGGTCAACGAATCGAACTCACCCCTTCCAGAAGTTGAAATCGCAGCAACCAACGGCGAGCGAGTCGCGACTGAGCGATTTACTTTCGCTGCCCACACCGCCATCCAGTTGCCCCGCGCGGCAAAACAGGCGTTGAATTTTCTTCGGCTCATGTTGGAAAATTGATGGACACCTTCTCCCACGTCGGGCAGGTTCCTGAACGACAATGCCATTGAGACTGAAACGATGTCAAATCCACCACCTGAACGAGAGGGGCGCCTCCGCCTCGGGCCCGGTTTTCTCGTGACCGCGGCATTCATTGGGCCTGGAACCGTCACCGCAGCCTCCTCTGCAGGATACCAGTTCGGGCTCGAGTTACTGTGGATCATTCCTTTGGCGACTCTGGCTGCTATCCTGCTTCAGGAGATGGCCGGCCGTATTGGCCTGGTCACCGACAGGCCTCTGGGGGCTGCCCTGCGGCTCGCACTCCCGGGTCAAAAATCGCGCACCGCGTTTTCGGCGCTGATTTTCGTAGCCATTCTATTTGGGAACACGGCCTATCAGGGCGGCAACCTCCTGGGAGCCGTGAAGGGACTGGACATCCTAAGTGGAGGCCGAGTGCAAACCACGCTCCCCGTTTCATTGCTCGTATTGACGACCTTCGCGATCATCGCCGGTTTTCTCCTGGTTACCGGCAGCCCCAAGCGGGTCACGCGGTTCCTCGTCAGCCTCGTCATCATCATGAGCCTGTTATTTCTGGGAATCGCATTCACCGTCGTTCCGCCCCTTTCCGAAGTTTCTCGAGGGTTCACCCCCCGTATCCCGGCCAGCGGTTTTTCGACAGCCCTCGCGTTGTTTGGGACCACCATCGTGCCATACAACCTCTTCCTGTACGCCAGTCTCGTTCGAAGCAAATGGTCGAGTGCGGTGGCGGCCTCCCAAGCCATTCGAGAAAGCCGAATCGACATCGTTCTGGCCGTCGGATTGGGAGGTTTGGTCACCGCATCCATCATGATTACGGGAGCTGCTGCGTCTTCGCAAAACGAGTTTGCATTGGACCAACTTCCCGTGCAGCTGGGCCATCTGCTGTCGCCTGACGTCGCTCGACTCATCCTTGGCTTGGGCCTTGTAGGCGCTGGACTTAGCAGCGCAATCACGGCTCCCTTGGCAGCGTGTTACGCTGCAGCAGGAATTTTCGATTGGCCCACGGAGCTCAAAGCTCGTCAGAATCGGTGGGTATTTGGGACCGTCCTGATCGCGGGCTGGGCCATTGGAGCCATTGGAATTCTCTGGCGGGTTCGGCCAGAGTGGGCCATTATCATCGCGCAAGCGGCGAATGGAATGATCCTGCCGGTGCTCGCCCTTCTTCTTTGGTGGGTTGCTTCAAAGCGGAGCATCCTTGGCGACTTCGTCACGGGGCGCTTCGCCAACATTGCAAGTTTCCTTGTCGTCGCCACGCTTTCGGTGATCTGGCTGATCAATCTTGTGGGGAAGCTCTGGTCGAGATTTGGCGGTGGATGAAATTCTCGAAACTGAATCTTGTTTCGCATGAACATGCCCGCCGATCCCGCATCAAAAATGCAGACTCATCAGGCGGCCTGATTCCGACTTTTCTGGACTCGCCCTTCCACCAGACGCACAACAGAATCGGCCTGAGATGCAATCTCGTTGTCGTGCGTGACCATGACGATCGTCACCCCTTCGTCACGATTCAGCCTTTGCAGCAGATCCATGATGTCTTTTCCAGTCTGACTATCGAGATTTCCAGTTGGCTCATCCGCGAGAAGGAGCGTCGGATCGCTGATCAAGGCGCGGGCGATCGCGGTTCTTTGCATTTCCCCGCCGGAAAGTTCGCGAGGTTTGTGATTCAAACGGTGACCGAGTCCGACCAATTCCAACAGCATACGCGCGCGTTCGATGTATTGGCGTCGGTTGAGCAGGTATCGAAATGCACCGGTTGAAATCATTTTCGGCGTCAGGACATTTTCCAATGTCGTGAGTTCGGGAAGCAGATGATAAAACTGAAAAATCATCCCAACCTCCTGATTTCGAATTCGATCACGTTTGATCGCCTTCAAGTTGTCAATTCTCTCCTCTCCGAAAAACACCTCTCCCTGATCTGGTACGTCAAGTGTTCCGAGCAGGTGCAATAACGTACTTTTTCCTGAACCACTCTGACCAATGATTGCCGAGAATTCTCCCTGCTCCACCTGAAAATCAACGCCTCGCAGAACAGGGACTTTGAGCCTCCCTTTCTGATACGTCTTGTAAACATCCACGGCTCGAATGATCGGGGCCTTCGACTTTGCTGTCAAAAGATTCCCACGCGCATACGCCACGGATTGCCTCCGGCCCTTGCCCGTACTCTCTTGACTTGCCAACGCCGTCTTATTCATAGCGTAATGCCTCGACCGGATGAAGTTTAGCTGCGTGTCGCGCGGGCAGCACACTGGCCAAAACCGCAATTGCCATTGCCCCAACCGCAATCCAGACCACCGTAAAGGGGTCAATGATGGTGGGGATTTCACTAAAGTAATAGATGGTGGGGTCGAACACTTCACGCCCGGTAAGTCGCTCCACCAACCCGGCAATTTCGTTGATGTTGGATACAAACAGAAGGCCAAGGACAATGCCTGCCCCCGCCCCGACAAAGCCCAACGAAAGGCCATAACTTAGAAAAATACTCATGACACCCCGACTTGGTGCCCCGAGCGCTTTTAGAATCCCGATGTCCTTGGTTTTCTCGACCACAATCATGAAGAAGGTGGCCAGAATACCGAACCCTGCAACCGCAATGATCAGGAACAGTAAGATATTCAGAATCGTTATCTCGAGTTGCACAGCGGCCAGCAGCGGCCGCTGGACGTCCTTCCATGTCTGAATCTGATACGGATAAATATCTGGCGGGAACATCGCCACGAGCTTTTCTTTCGCCGCTTCCAAATCGGCTCCGGGTTTCAATTTGATCTGAATGGATGAAACCGTTCCTTCACCATCAGGCCCAAACATCTGCCTGATTTTCTGTAGTTCTGACAAAGGCATGAAAGCCAATGTTGAGTCATATTCATGCATCTTTGATTCGTAAAAGTCGACGACCGTACACAGCGCGAAGGTGGGCCGAGGAGGGGAACCGCCGGTCGGCAACGTGATCTGGATGTCGTCCCCTGGCACGTTGATGTAGACATCTCGCACATCCCCAGTCTCCGGATCTCGAAACTTTCGATTGGCCAACGCCATGCCCAAAATGATTCCGGGGTGCTGCTGCGTAGCCGGATCAAAAATCTGGGTATGCTCGCTTTCGCGAACGGCCTTGAATGGGTCAGCTCCCTGCGGCATCACCGAATCCCCAGCGGCTTGCTGGGGATTTCCCGATTCGTCATCCGTGGAAAGAACAGGGGGGCTGACGGGGATTGGGACAAAGGCGAATTCACTTTCCTTTTGGCCCTCAGCCTTCACTTCCGGCTGAGCCTGAGTCACTTTTGAACCGTATGCCTCTTCCAAGAGCCGGCGTTGTTCACGCTCAAACTCGGCCTTTTGCGTTCGGTACGGCCACCCAACTTCACCCAACCGACCATCGTAGCCCCCCTTTTTCAATTGAAAGTCGGGCTGCTTTCGATTCTGTTCATTCAGCAGGTAAGGCGTGAAATCGCTGACATGGGAGTAAGTCTGGTCATCAATACCCATCAAAATGATCTGCTGGGTGATCATTCGACCGTTGACGGTTTGATGCAGGAGCGCGGGCACACGAACCACGGCAGACAGGGCTTCGAGATCTTCGTCCAGAGCCCGGCGGATTTCCTCAATGTGGGCACGAGGCTCATAAATCTCGCCCAGTCCGGGACTCATCAGTTCCATGTCCGACAGGATGCCATGGAGTCGTTTGTGCATTTCGTGGGTAAAACCACTCATCACGCTATTGACGACGACCAGCGTTGCCACACCAAGCGTAACGCTGACGATCGAAGCCAAAGCGATATACCTCGTTCTCAGGTACCGCCAGGCCAACATGAGCTTATACATAGCCGCTCCTTCGGCAATCGAACTTCCGTGTTCATTTTTGCAGACCGAGACCCAGGATACTCAGATCCTGGGTCATCCAGGTACGTCTACCCGCCGGGAATGGCCTACTTCGTTCTGCCATGGGAAACCATCGGGTCAGCCCTCTGTCGCTTCAGGACGCAACAACGGAAACAGGATCACGTCTCGAATCGTTTGGCTATTTGTCAATAACATGACTAACCGGTCGATCCCCACGCCTAAACCTCCTGCGGGAGGCATGCCATGTCGCAACGCCCGAACGAAGTCGTTGTCCATGCGGGCCATCGAATCTTCTTCCGGCATTCCTTCAAGTTGCGTGCGGAAAAGCTTTTCCTGTAAGTCCGGGTCATTGAGTTCGGTATAGGCATTCGCGAGTTCCATCCCCTGAATAAACAATTCAAATCGCTCCGCGATTTCGGGATTCTCTCGCTTACGCTTGGTCAGAGGACAAATGCTCGCCGGATAATCGGTGACGAACACCGGACCGACCAGACGGTCCTCAACCTTCTCCTCAAAGACCTCATTCTTAACGACATCGGGGTGTTTCCCTGAGGTATCAAGCCCCAGAGATTCCGCAAGGGATCGTATCGCATCCGGGTCATTGGGGTCTACCCCAGTGTTCTCGGCAAAAAGATCGTTGTAGGTCCGCCTCGCAAAGGGGGGGGTAAAATCAATCGTCTTATCACCCCAGTCGAGCTGATCCCCTTTGCCCAACTGCCGAATCGCATCGACGATCAGCTGCTCCGTCAAATCCATCATGGACTCGTAATTGCCGTAGGCCTGATAGACCTCCAACATGGTGAACTCTGGGTTGTGGCGTGGGCTGATTCCCTCATTTCGATAAACTCGCCCCAACTCAAAAACGCGTTCCATTCCACCGACCATCAGCCGTTTGAGGTGAAGTTCAAGGGCGATCCGCATAAAAAGGTCAAGATCCAGAGCATTGTGATGCGTGGTGAAAGGTCGAGCTGCCGCCCCTCCAGCAATCGAATGGAGCGTCGGTCCCTCGATTTCGACGAAGCCGTGATCTGCGAGCGTTTGACGAATCGACTGAACCACCTTGATCCGGTCGAGAAATCTCTCCAGCACACCCTCGTTGTAGGCGAGGTCAACGTAGCGTTGACGTTGACGCAATTCCGCGTCCACAAGCCCCTGATGCTTCGCAGGAGGCTGCTCCAAAGACTTACATAAAAAGTGGACCTTGCTAGCAAAGATGGACAGCTCCCCGGTTTTCGTCCGTCGTAACTCACCATCCACTCCAATCAGATCTCCCAGATCGATGCAGTTAATCAGCTCCCAGTTTTCTTCTCCGACCTGCTTCCTACCGATGAAGAGCTGGATCTTCCCAGTCCAATCCTTGATGTCGATAAACTGCAATTTTCCCTTGTTCCGATGCAGCATCACCCGCCCAGCCGCCCGGACCTGAGGCCCTACCATTTCGCCAGCCCCCTGATCCGCCAGCCACTGGCGAAATCCATGAGGTTCTTCGGGATCGACGAGCGGCAACGGCAGGGCTTCGCCGTCCTCTTTGCGATAGACGATTTGCGATTCCTGCTCGCGAATGTCACCGATCAGAGTTCGGTCATCGAAGCGGCTTCCCCAAGGGTCCACACCGAGTTCCTCAAGTTTCGCCATTTTCTGTCTTCGAGCTTGTTCCAGTGCACTGTCCGAGTTTTCCGGCTGATGATTCATGGCTGAAGACGCAATTCAATGGGGAAGGGGTTTGGAAATTGTGGCTAGAGATGCCTTGCGAGGCCACATTTTAGGGGACGAACATGCAGGGTCAAAGCGGGGTAACCGAGACCGAGATACGCGCGAAAATGGGAGCCGAGCAGAAAAATTGCCTCAGGAACCGAGAAAGAAACCACTCGAGCCACTCTTCTATTGAGAGACGTCACTGGAATCCGGCGGAGTCAGTTCAAACTCTTCATCGGAACCCTCAGAGTTGGCTTCTTCAATCTGCCCCTGTTCGGCCTGCTCCGCTCGCTTTTCGAAATCCGGCGGATAAAGAACCGTATATAGAGTCATGACGCTCACTCCCGCCATGACGACAATCAGAACCAGAGTCACAACGGCCATGACCAGAATCGGACCTTCTTTTTTCTCACTCACGACTCGGCCTCCGAAATCGATTTGGTCAAAAACTCCATGGTGACCCCCGGTGGAGTGCCGGGCTGGAATTTCATGGAATGGTAAAGACCTCGGGCAATTTCGTTATCCGAGCGAACTTCCAAAGTCACCCGGCAGAATCCGTGATCCTGAGCATGCTGGGCTACGGCGGAGAGCAGACGCCGACCGACTCCCTGACCTCGGTATTGGTGGTGAACACAAAGATCATGAACGTTGATCAGTGGTTTTGCGCGAAATGTCGAAAATCCGACAAAGCAGTTCACAAGTCCCACAGGTTGATCACCGGAAAATGCAATGTAGCCGAGGTAGTTCCCGGAAGCCTGAAGTCCCGGGATCACGGCACTTAATACGTCCGGCTCAAGCGGTCGACCATTCCCGAATTCGGTTTGCGAGTAATCGTCGAGGAGTCGTTGGAGCCCCATCGCATGTCGGTCATCGGTGAGATCCACGGAAATGATTTCGAGCGAGTTGCCTAACTTCGCTGTCGCTTCGCTCATATCGCCCCACCTGCTGGCTTCTCAACCTGTTTGGCCGAGGCCGTGGTCTCTTCATTGTCGAAATCCCGCCATTTCATCGCGCGTCTCAGCGGCTCGACCCTTAAGACCACCTCGCCATTCAGAAAGATTCGTACCGTGCCCCCAGACTCACTCACGGCAACCGCAATGGCCGAGGTATTTTTCGTGATGGCCGCCGCGGCCCAATGTCGGGCACCGAGGCCTGTTGTCAATGTAATTTCGACCGGGGCGGTATCAATAATTCGACATGTGCCCTCAATGGTCCCGTCTGCTGAGACCACAAACGCACCATCCAGTTGGGCGATCTCCTTAATTCCTTCGCGAACCCGGGGGTCAAAAAGCGTTCGTTCCTTGCGCGTATAACCCTTCACCAGCTCGAAACTCGCGCCATGGCTTTGCTGCATGACTTTCCGATGATCACCAACAACAAACAACGTTCCAATGAGCTTGCCCTCGCGACCCTCGCGACCAATTTCGACCGCCAGGTCGACGACGATCTTCAAGGTTTCGAGTGGCACCTGCGTCTCGAGCCGCTGAAGGTCCCGCGCGGTCAATCGGCCCAGATGTTCCGTCAAGCGAATGTTGCTGATCGAGTCAATTTGCTCGGCGTCAAAACCCGAATAGAGGGCGACGACGTTGGCCCCCGGTTGGAGCACTTCATCGGCCACACTCTCCAGCAGAGCATGAGCGAGACGCTCAGTCACCGGCGCTTCGTCCAGATTTATTGTCAAAGGGACCGTCGTGATTCCAGCTTCGGTTGCGCTTTCAAGCACACCCTCGTTGGAAGAAACCACCATCAGCTTGGGCAGGTCGACATGGTCCAAAAGTTTGTCCCAGGAGGCGTTTGAATCCGGCAACAGCAACACGGCATCCGCATCGGTTTCTTCAGCCAGTGCTGCAGCGGCACGGACAAAGAAAGGCAGTGTCTTATCAGAGCGAGAACCGGCCATGGATCGAGCTGAGGATTGGATGCCAAGGAAGGGGAGGGCACCGGACCGTCCGAAGTCTGGCGTCACCCTCGAAGAGATGGCACGCGTGGAGCGACGCGATGCCAAAGTGCATCCTAAAATCTCTCCACACAGGCGACAACCATGGGCCAATCGGTTTCTTCAGATTTATCAAAGGTCGGACACTCTTAGATCGTCGTCCGCCGCATCTCAGAAGGTTTCGATCAGGTTTCTCTCAAAGATGCTCATCGATAAAGACTCATTGTTGAATTCGCGTCGCTGAATTCGCAGGATCGAGACTGAAGGGCGAACGCAGCAAATTACCGCTGCAAGCTCTCCACTGAGTTCCAATCCATTCTTGGACCTCCCATTCCGACTCTGGCGTTGAACACCTTCTGATCGTAAAGATTCAGGGCGTGGATCGCGTGCCCCTTGGGTCCAATTTTCCAGTCGGTTCCACGCTCCCGGTACATCAGGTTACTCAAGTAGGCGGCTGCCTTTACGATTTCAGGTGAAGTTAAGTGCTCTTCCGGAAGGTTGCAGGTCAACCATTCGAGAATGTGCCCGGTCGTTTGCACACGCCGTTGACTATCGGTTCTGGCTTCACGCCTTTCGAACCACTTGGTGCTAAAGCTGCCATCAGGGTTCTGCAATCCAATGGTGTACTTCTGAAAATCTTCGAGGAACCTCTCGGCACGTTTCCACTCACCGTCAAGCGGCTTGCCTTCATCGACGCGATTCTTCACGGCATAGGTCAGGCCCATCAGACGATGGGTTCCGCCACAGGCGGCACCGACCACGGGCTGTGCAATCTCTTCTTCAATCAACCTGGCGATACTCCATTTCTGCCCATCATTGCTCACCCATTCTGCGTCGGACGGCAGGTAATGACTGAGCCCAATCAACTTGAATGTCAATTCGGTACGGGGTCGACAGGTCGCTTGCTCGTAGGCAATCAGGTCATCCACCGTGAAGCTCTTTCCCTGAATACGAATTTCGAATTCCGAGGGAACATACGATTGAGCGAGCATTGAGAGAAACTGGCCCGTATGCCCCTGCACTCCGGGGCCGACGTTCACCGCCAAGTTTCCATTGGATAGACGAAGCAGGCGTTGCCCCCGACAATTGCCGTTCCAGCACAGCCAGCCAATCGCATTGACCTGCTCACGGCCCGCCTGCAGATTGGTGTCCACGCCGTAGCCAATCAACGAGTGCATCACCCCCCAGGGGCTGCGTGAATTCACAGCCTCAGGACGCTTGTAGTAGTAGATTAAGGTACGGCGGATCTGGTCCCGAAGTTCCCCAAGTTCTGCCACATTCATGGGCGTGCCGAGATAATCCAAGAGAGGCTCAGGCTCGACCAACGTGAGGGGCGCGGGTGCCAGATCGATCGAACTCTCAGTATCTTCGATCGCATTCTCGCTGTTCTCGGATGCCGCAGATTCTTCGCTTGCAGTTTTGCGAGAGGGTTTCAGGGCAATGCGTGGGCCCATCCCCTTGTCCGTTGCGTTTTTCACCAGCGGCTTGACGGGCGACAGGGGCGTCGCCCTCGGACCGTCGAACGACGTGGCGGGAGCCGTAAGGTCTGTCAGCGGCGCGATCAGCTTGAGATACTCGGGCTTCTTCTGTTGGAGAATTCGAAGGGCCTGATTCGTTTCATCTTTTGCCCCGTCACCCTTTTTCAGTATCGTCTTCTGCGAATTTTCCTGTGCAACCGCTGCCGGCTCGGAGAAAAGAGCAAGCATTAAAAGGGTCAGGAGATATCTCATGGCAGGTCGTCCGAGGCGAGCGGTAATCATCGGTTTGAGCACAACGGTCTTTGTTGTATCGGCCTGAGACCCCAACCAATTAAAGGACATACCATGAAAATCCGAGGACTGATGCGGAGGTGGAATCGCGTCAACCAATTAGTCAAACAATTAGTCAAACCTTGCCGATAAAATAAAATCGTTCTGAGGGTTTTGTAGTGTCGCGCCGCCATGCTTAATCCCAAACTTGACCAATTTTGGGCCTATTTGGAAGTTTTTCTGAGATCGTTCGGACTGACGTTCTTAGGGCCGAAAAGACGCTATCGAAGCATTCGGCTTAACTGCTCGGCAAAACTGGGTGGGTCGCGGTCAACCTGGATTTCACCCTGCACGTACGTTCTCCATCGTTCCGCATCACCTTCAAAGTTTTCTCCGGTAATCTGTTTCAAGGACTCCATCGCTCTGAACTGTAAAGCGGGTGACCGATCGCCCAAAGCAAGCGTCAATGCTCTAGCGGCCGAAGGATCAGGGATGTTTCCCAACGCACGCGCCGCTGCGAGACGGACATTATTTTCGGTATCTCGATTAACGACCCCCTCAAGTCTCCCAATCGAATCGGTGTTTGCCTGTAGCCCCAGCGATTCACATACGGCAATTCTTACTTCGGGTTCGGGATCTTCCAAAGCAGCATGAAGCGCAGATAGAGCGACGGGACTTTTGGCCACTCCCAAGGCTCGTGCCGCCTCAACTTTCGCCAAAGCAAGATCTTCTTCGCCAAGAATCTGAGACAGTGCAGCTACGGCTTCAGTGGCCGCACTCAAATTTTGCGACTGAGTCTGCTTAGCGAGTTCACGGATATTTGTGCGCTTGGTGTAAAGCGTCATCGCGTACTGGTCTTCTTTTTCCCAACGCTCGACGACCCAGGGGTTCATATGCCCAAACCGATGCAAGGGGCCTTCGGCGCAGCCAGAGAAGACAGCACTGATCAAAAACAAGGCTAGATAACGCTTCATGAGTTTCCAAATCACGTCAAAGACCGATCGGTTGTGGAGATGATCGTTCCACGAAGAACCTGATCAACTCATCGAAATTCGCCCGCTTTCGCGATGGCGAGAACGGTATCAAATGGGGTCTTGCTCGCCAACAGCAATTGATTCAGGGATCCCTTAGAGGGTTGATCGCGAAATCTGCCATTGCGGTGAGCAATATCAGACCTCGCGGATCACGAGGGAGAGCTACCCCGCCTTGCGAGCCTGAGCCACCCATGGCATCTGTGCCTCTTCGGGATGGAACTCACCTGACTTCAAAAGACGTGGGAAAGGCATGGCCAATGGACCGGAAACAGGGAGCGACTCCCCATACCAATGATGACCTTGTATCTCGTCCATCACGGCATGAGCGACTTCAAGGGCGCGACTTCCCTGCCGGCCGCAGACTCTAGGAACCCGGTTTGCGACAATGGATTCTGCGAAGTCCTTGTGCTCTTCCAGAATTGCATTTTGCTCTGGGGCCGTTTGCTCATACTTGGGCAGCCACTCTGTAAACAGCGTCTCGCGAACCTGTTGCTGACTTTCGGCAGGCATGGACAGGAAATCGACCGCGCGGCTCAACATCGCATCTCCCGGAGCAATGCTTTGAACCTGACGAGTCGTGAGATCAGCTTGGGCGAATGATCGGTCGGAGAATACCTGAATCGTTCTTTGCCTAGAAAAGCTGCATCGTGATGCAACCAATTGGGCAACCGCCCCATCTTCGAATTCGAGGCGAGCTTGGGCAATATCTTCATGCTCTCCCATGATTGAAATCCCAACCGCGTCGACCTGTTTGACGTCCGATTCCACCAGACTCAGGATCAGATCAAGGTCATGGATCATCAAGTCCAGAACGACACCAACATCGGTGGAGCGGAATGTATATTCACTCATGCGGCGAGTTTCGATGAACTTGGCGTGACTGACCTTCTCTTTCAGCTTCTCAAATGCCGGGTTGAACCTTTCCACATGTCCAACCTGCAAAACAGCTCCGGAACGATCGGCCAACTCGACCAGTTCTTTTGCCTCATCTGTGGTGACCGTGATCGGCTTCTCAACAAGGACGTGCGTTCCCTGCTCCAGCAAAGATTGACAAATCGGGTAATGAAGCCCGGTCGGGGCAGCGACGATCGCCGCCTCAAAAGTTTCGGGAACCTGGTCGATCGATTCAAAGCCCTGAATTCCCAGCTCCGCTTGAAATTGATTTCGCGCTTCACTGGAGGGATCAACCACTCCAACAACATCGAAGATATCCAAGCTGTTTGCCAGTCGGGTATGGATTCGTCCCAAATGCCCGGCACCCACAACAATCGTTTTGATACGGCTCACGCTGCCTTCCTCCGATCCCGACCTCGACCGTGACGTCCTTCAGTCTGATTTGAGATGAACGTCATCAGATGTTGCACCTCAGGGAGCAACTTGCCGTTGCTTTTCATGATTTCCATCGCATTCTCCACCCCAACTCTTGACCGGTAAAGCAGGCGATGGGCTTCAGACAAAGCCCGGATTGCCTCAGCTGGAAACTTGTTTCGTTTCAGGGCCACGACATTCACACAGCGAGGGCGAGTTGGGCTACCCTCGACCAACATGTAGGGTGGAACGTCATGGAGAACCCGGCTCAGACCACCCACGAAGCTGTAACTGCCAAGCGAAGTGTAATGATGCACTCCCACTCCGCCGCTGATGGTCACGGAGTCCGCAACGTGGACGTGACCTCCAAGCATGGATCCATTGGCCATGACCAATTGGTCACCGATCTTGCAATCATGGGCAATATGAACGCAAGCCATCAGAAAACACCGATCACCCAGCTTGGTGATCCCATCTTCTTTTTCGCTCGCCCGGTTGATCGTGACGCACTCGCGGATCGTATTGTGATTGCCGATCAAGACACACGTTCGACTGCCGCCATAACTGATGTCCTGAGGTTCACCGCCGATCACAGACCCCGGATGAACATGGTTGTCGTGCCCCATAATGACACGACCTTTGATCACCACGTTGCTCTCGAGTTTTGTATCATCGCCAATCTTTACGTCCGGCCCGATGTGACAGAACGGACCGATCTCGACATTGTTCCCGAGTTCCGCTCGAGGGTCGACGCAAGCGAGGTTTGATATTCTTGTAGCCATAAGGGTTGGTACCGGTTGCATCCTTGACCGGGGTGACCTGTGGTTAACCACAAGATCCCAACGGGTAAAAAATTTAAATGAGCGGTGTGCCAGTTCGATCCTTCGACTGAGTCACCGCATTTCACCGACAATGCAAAAAAAAGTCCATAGCAATTCTTGCCAGATCGCATCGCCGCCATGATTCCTTGACCGGATCAAGCGGACTTCCTCAAGTCATCCTCCAGTTTTGCTTGATGCAGTAGGCAACGCACCATCTCCGCATTCAGGCGGTGTCCGCTGCGACAAGCCACGATTCTCGCGTCCAAATCGTACCCTGCGAGTGCAAGATCCCCGATCACGTCGAGAGTTTTGTGACGCACACACTCGTCTTCGTAGCGGAGTGTATTGTTGATCGGACCTTCAGCCCCAAAGACCAGTAAATCCTGGTAAGTCACTTTCTGACCAAGGCCCTGATCTCGTAACCACTGAGCCTCCTGTTCCAGCAAAAACGTCCGGGCATTCGCCAATTGGTTCGCGAACGTATCCCTTCCCGTTTCAATCCCGAAACACTGACGCCCGATGGCCGGACAATTGGTGTAGTCAAGTTGATATTCGACGTAGTATTCACCGTGGTGGGAGGGCGTGGCTTCAATCCAGCTGGTCTCGTCACCCACACGAATGGGCTCGGTCACAACAAGTCGGGCCCGAGATCGAGCTTGATTGACCCTTGAAACGCTTCGCAACGCATCGACAAATGCCTGGCTGGACCCATCCATCCCCGGCATTTCTGCACGGTCGACCCAAACCTCACAGTTGTCGACCTCCTCGCTCGCCAACGCCGCCATGATGTGCTCCACCATTTCGACAGAAGCCGTCCCTGAAGCCAGAGCGGTTCTGAGGGGCAGATCGATTCGATTGCCGACGCAGGCGGGTATCCGAGGCTGATCCGGAAGGTCGGCTCGAACAAATGTGATGCCAGCATCGATTGCTGCCGGTCGAAACTCGATGCGGACATCCAATCCGCTCCAGTAACCAAAACCGGAAACAGAAACAGGATTGGACAGCGTGTGCTGTATTCGAAGAGGTCTGATCAAGGTCATTTGCTTTCAATTCGGTGACACAACAGGATCCACGAGAGCGGAGATTTCAAAGAGCAGCCCTAGCGATTGATCCGCGGAGCGGAGCCAATCTGGGTCCCATTGATCGTTGCGATAACCTGATCCGTAATGTCCCGACCTACCTGAAAGACAATTTCCCGGTTGACTCCCTCTATGACCGATTTTCTATCGGCGGCATCGATCGGTGCGCTATTGAACCGAAGAACCAGTCCAATTCCATTCCGATCCGCATAGTTGGCAATTTGTTGAGTCACTTCAACGTAGGTGTCGAAGTAAAGCCGTGCCTCTTTTTCCGAAATATCTCGCCCCTTCTGACTCTGCGTCACCTGCAACTCAGCAAGCTTCTTGCTGATCTCAGTCTCTTTCGCCTTGAAGTCGGGGTCGTTGGGATTGGCCTGCTTGAGCAATTCTGCTTCGGCCGCAAGCTTGTTCTGTTCCGTTCGCATCATCGTCTGGAACATCTCGGCGTCTTTTTTCATCTGCTCAAGACTGGCATTGAATCGCGTATGAGCTTTGAAGACTTTTGCGACATCGACCAGGGCGATGCGTTGCCCCGCCTCAACTGGACCGTTATTGGCAGCGATTGCGGTCGACGAGGACGATGAAACAAGAATGATTGAGCAGATGACAGCTCGAAGGGACTTCATCACAATATGCACTCCTTGCAGGTATTTCCCATTTCGACATGGGCCCCCTGAAGTCAACAAGCAGGGGTTATCAGGACGTTCATTCCGTCGAACGTCGGGTGATCACGATCGGCGAATCCGGACCGGATCGAGTGGCCACATTGTGTCGGGATCTTGCCATCACGTAAAGGTCATTCTGGCCACAGGGAAAGCAGAAACGCTAGCAGTCTCGCCAAGGATTCCGAAGCCGCTGTCTCCATAGAGAGCCGTTCCAAACTTTGCAAATCCCAAAACCACTTCAGCCATACTTCGGCAAACGACCGCCCCACTCATCACTCGACGGAACGCTCGATGGAAATGTACAGCCTTGTCTCTGTCGGCGACTGCCGAAACAGTCTCCGAGCAGCACCCGCAGAGGTGAAATCTCAACACACGGACTCACTCCGCTGAGACGCCTTATCGTCTGCAATCCGGACAATCTTTTAAAAGAACCTATCCGGGAATCAAATTCGCCTTGTTTTGATATCGCTCTTCAGGTAATTACCTCTCTCCGAGAAGTACCCACACCAATTTTTGGCGTGGGCCTCTTCGGCATGCTGAATCGTCGTTGTTTTTAATCGCGTCTCAATACCGGGTCGTTGCAGCAACGACCTTGCAAGCAAGACCAATACTGGCCACATACGGCGGGGCGATCCAATCCCATGCCGAACTCAATTCTATCAAAACCTCACTGGCGAGAATTTATGTCAGGAACAGCCGCAGTCACGAAGGCAGGCTCGACCAAGGCGATGCGAGGTCGTTTTTTCTACATCAGCCGACGGCGCATTCTTTTCACGGTCTTGCTCCTGGGTTCGGCTTATGGAAGTGCAGAGGCACAACCGCCGGTGTCACCTCCGCCGGCTCCCGCGTTCCCCGCAATAAATCCGCCAGAGGAAATTGGTTCGTCTCAAAAAGTGATCCTTGACGTCATCATCACCGGAAACCAACGTGTCACGAAAAACACGATCTTGGCGAAACTGCAGACACGTCCTGACCGAAACTTCTCCCCGGATCAGCTGCAGGCGGATGTCCAGGCACTGATGCTGATGAAAGAGTTCCGCAATGTCCGGCCTCTTGTGGCCGAACAGGGTGAGGGCGTCATTGTCACGTTCGAGGTGATGGAGAAGGCGAGAATCACGGCAGTCAACTTCATTGGCAATCGAGCCATTACCAATCGGGCGTTAACCAAGGAAGCCGAAATCAAAGAGGGCGATCCACTGGATCTTTACGCTGTCCGTCTCGCTGAGAGAAGAATCGAGAGCCTATACAAACGTAAAGGTTTTCCACGAACCGAAGTGACGATCGTGGAAGGCGACGACACCGCCGATGGCGAGATCACGTTTCTGATCAACGAAGATCAAGTACGAGAGATCTACAACGTCAAGTTCATTGGAAACAAATTTGTTTCTGGAGCCCGACTCGCTTCCTTTATCAAAAGCAAGCCCGGGCTTTTCGCTCCTTTTTACCGCACACGTTACGCAAGTGACAAATTGGCCAGCGATCGCGACCGACTCACGGCTTACTACCGAAACTTTGGATTTTTCAATGCCGTCGTCGATGTAGAGACACGCTACAGTGGCGACCATTCTCAGGTCTATATCACCTTCATCATCAACGAAGGTCCGAGATATAAAATTCGAGATGTCGCTGTCGCAGGAAATGAAAAGTACAGTTCGGAAGAACTTTTTTCACTCCTAAAGTTGCAGACCAATCAGGATTTCAATGCTTCGGAAATGACTCGCGATGTCAACGCATTGAAAGATCTCTATGGCAGCCAAGGCTACATCAATGCCCAAGTGCAAGCGGATCCACTGTTCCTCGATGAGCCAGGAATGATTGATCTTGTCTACAAGATCACTGAGGGGAAACAATATCGGGTTGGAAGAATCAATGTACGGATCGATGGAGATTACGGCGTTACGAAACAAAGCGTCGTTCTTTCTCGATTGGACCTTCGGCCAGGAGATATCATCGACGTTCGCAAAATCCGTGACAGTGAACGACGTCTGGCCGCCTCTGGTTTATTCATGGCGGAACCCGCCATGGGACAGATGCCTCGCATTGAAATCAAACCGCGAGAAAATTCATTTGAAGGTAGCGTCCAATCGGCCGGTCTCGACTTTCGTGGCCAAAGCCCCGACAACGATGCCCGCAATACAGCGGTCGGTGATCTGTACATTCCCAAGTTATATTCCTCGAAATCCAACTTCTGGTTTCGGTAGTCTCCTTGATCGTTGCTCGTTTTTGCCGCCAAGCCAGAAGATGGATTCATGTGTTTTACATTTCGCCTTCCCACTGACCATTCACGGATGAATTTAACGAGTTTCTTCATGAGGAAGATTCGTTGCATAGAAGGATTAAACGACGTGGGTAAAGACTCTTCGTCATCTCGCATCATCGGCAGCTTCATCATGGCGAGCCTCCTGTCGCTTCAATGGGGCTGTCAGACCATGACACAGATTCCCGATGCGAGCTATCAGTCAAATCGCTATCTCGAGAAGGGCGACCAAGCGATCAAAGCCGCGATGCTTCCGAAAAATACGAAAGAAGACGCGGGGCGGGACCACTCCCAATCCATTGCACTTGCATCCGCTGAAGAACCCGTCATCCGAGCACAAGATACGCCGACCAACGGCTGGAATGGAGGTACTTGGCCAACCAGTGCACCCCGCGCCCCCATGCAAGCGGGTGGAGCTCTGGCCGATGGCTCTCAACCGAATCCTGGCAATGGTGGAACACGCGTCGCGCAAGCCCCCGTTGAGCCCGGCTACCCGGCATTGCAGCCACCAGGAGAGTGGACTGGCGCTCCCCAAGACATCAACCCGATCAGCCCGTTCTACGGGCCGCCCCAAATTGGCAATCAAAATAACCCACTCAACCTTCCCCCCAACTTTGCCGACATTGACGCAATTGTTCAGGAAGGGCAGACGGGCCGGTTCATGATTGGTGCGGGCATCAACTCGGATGCCGGACTGACAGGCCAGCTCATCTTCGACGAAAAGAACTTTGACATTACGGCCTTACCACGTAGTTGGCGTGACGTCTCGGAAGGATACGCGTTCCGAGGGGGAGCCCAAACGTTACGGATCGAGGCCTACCCGGGCAACGTGTTACAGCGATACATGGTCAGCTTCAGTGATCCCTACTTTCGTGGAACGCCCGTCAGCTTTGGTTTGAGTGGTTATTACTTCGATCGAAACTATTTCGACTGGGACGAACAACGACTGGGCGGCCGACTGTCATTGGGCTATCGGCTCACTCCTGACATTGCCCTCACGGGATCAACGAGGATGGAAAATGTCAAAATCACGGATCCGCGACTCGACTCCTCTCCAGAACTCAACGCAGCTCTGGGCAGCAGTGAGCTCTACATCGGACAAGTCTCATTGTCTAACGACACCCGAGACAATCCGTTCGCAGCCACGGAGGGTTACTTGCTGGAACTTTCGTATCAGCAGGCGTTTGGAACCTACGACTATCCTCGTGCCGATGTGAAGTACAACCGCTATTTCCTGCTTCGCGAACGCCCCGATGGCTCAGGACGTCACACGTTGATGTACAGCACTCAGTTTGGCGTGACTGGAGCACAGACGCCCATTTTCGAGAACTATTTTGCTGGCGGCTTTTCCACGCTTCGAGGATTTGACTTCCGAGGAGCCTCCCCTGTCCAAGGTGGAGTTCGAGTTGGCGGAGAGTTCATGTGGATTAATACGGTCGAATACCTGTTTCCGTTGACGGCAGATGACATGCTCAAAGGCGTCGTATTTTGCGACTTTGGAACCGTCGAAGAACAAGTGGAAATCAATCGAGAAGCTTTCCGGGTGGCTCCCGGCTTCGGATTCCGTGTTCAGATTCCCAGAATGGGAAATGGAGCGCCTCTTGCATTCGACTTTGCATTCCCGGTACTCACCGAGGATACCGACGACGAACGAATTTTCAGCTTCTTTATGGGATTCCTGCGGTAGCCGGAACACGCCCACCGATCACGGGCTCAAACGTAGGGCGGCAGCAGAGGAATACGGGGCAGCAGGGGCCCTCTGTGCGTCAGCAGGCCAATGCCGCGTTTGAGGACCGCACAATTCCCAGCCCGCGGATTCATTTATGCCGAGTTTTCTTTGACCCACCCTTGATCCGGGTATGTCAAAAAGAAGGATGCCACCCAGAGCGATACCTCAGGGTGGCCGACTGCTCGCAACCACCGCCCGTATACCTCCGCAACCGCGCGGTGATTGAATCGCAACAACTCGGCGATCGTTAGCCCAGAAGTTGCCTGATGACGGACCCATCTCTCACGATCGTGATGGGACGGCCTGTATCGGTGTCGTATTCCTTAGTGAAGTCGATCCCAATATTGCGATAGAACGTGGCCGCGACGTCATCCGGGGCAAACCCATCACCTTTCGGCCCTGCTGCAGTTTCATCACTCTCACCCACGACCTGACCGCCTTGGACATCGCCGCCCGCCATGAGCATGAACATGCAGCGTGGATAATGGTCTCTTCCCGGTTGCGTTCCCCGCTGATTGATTTTCGGAGTCCGCCCAAACTCTCCCGATACGAATACGGCTGTCGAATCCAGAAGTCCTTTTTGCTCCAACCCGTTGAAAAGAGCCGAAAGTCCTGTGTCGAGATTAGGAAGCAGATTCTCCGCCAGACGTTCGAAATTACTCTGGTGGGTGTCCCAGCCTCCGAGTCGCAAGGTGACAAAACGGACTCCAGATTCAATCAGACGCGTCGCTAGAAGGCAACTATTCCCAAAGGCCTGATCACCAAAGGGTTTAGCAAAACTCGGCGTTTCCTTACTGATATCAAATGCCTCTCGCGCCTTTGCGGAGGTGATCATATTGAAGGCCTTCCGATTGAAGTCATCCAAGCCTTCAACCAGTTGAGACTCTTGTTCCAAAGACGCGAACGTCGAATCCAGATCCTTGAGAAGCTTGTGCCGATTTTCGAACTCTCGCAGCGTCATTCCGCCCTGCATGCTGATGCCACGAACCGAGAACGGGCTACCAGCCTGAGGAACGCGATTGGTGTTCAATGGCCCATATTTGACGCCCAGGAAGCCCGGGCGTTGTCCTCCAGACGGGATCGAGACGAAAGGCGGCAGCGTAGGCGGATTCCTTCCTTCAGATTCCTTGGTGACAACGGCCCCGTAGCCGGGGTACTCAAGCGAAGCGAGGGGGCGATTGCCCGTGTTGATGTACTCGCTGCCTAGGCGATGCGCTGCCAAGGTGTGGGAAACTCCGCGAACGATCGCAAACTTATCCGCACACTTGGCCAGTTTTGGAAGATGCTCCGAGATTTCCACTCCAGCGACCTTCGTTTTCACGGACGCGAACTTCCCACGGATTTCTCTCGGCGCGTTGGGTTTGGGATCGAAGGTATCGAGATGCGAAGGGCCACCCGCCAGATCCACAAAGATGGCCGACCGAATGGGTTGACCGTTATCTTCGTTTGCCTCTGTCGCTTTGAGGAATTGGCCGAGCGACAGACCTCCCGTTCCAAGAACACCAACCTTCAACGCATCACGTCTGAGCATACCATCGCAATTTCGATTGAATCTTGGCATCTTCTTTATCCTTTAACTTGAGTGCGTTCACCCTTTTGGGCACTCGAACGCTTTAATTTTTCAGGCTTTGAAATCTCGCGGTAAATTCGCCTCGCGATGGACAAGGAGTCGATCTTCCCTTCGGATCATGTTCCCGATTCTAGTCATCAAGGCAACTTCCGATCCACTTTGGAAACGTATTTCGACTCAATGGATCAGGCGAAATTCCTTCGTGTTGATCAGTGCCCAAACCAAACCCTCCAGTCCTTCCGCCACCGTTTCCGATTCGTCAAAGAAGGCTTGGCATCGTGTCCGCTCATCCACTTCAGGGAAACGACTCAACGTTCGCAAGTAAGCTTCACTGATCAACTGATTGATATCGAGTTCGCCGGAAGACTTCTCCGGCCCCATATTCCGATTTCGCCGATCTTGATTCGCAACACGCTCCTCGTCCATTCGAACCTGTTTCAAACGAGATTTCAGCATGCTTTGCTGGCGGCGAAGTTGCTTGACCTGCGTTTCACTTCCCTTCTCTGAAGCACGTCTGAGTGTTTTGGAAATCTGCTCTAAACGATTTTGCAAAAGCGCTATCTTCTTCTCTTTGGGTAGCTGATTGAACTGCCGTTCTCGCTCGGTCGTCTTCGACGCAGTGGACTGTCGAGCGATCTCGAAAATCCATCCGGACGGTCGTTTCAACAGGGCATGAACATCCTGATCGTTTTGCAAATAGACGGTTTGCAAAAGGGTCGCTTCATCCGACCGATCGCAATCGCAATTGCTTTCTCGTGTGGAACGTCCGAAAACTTCGAGCGAAAATTGACGATTCCGCAGTGGCCCTTGAAGTTGAGTTCCGGCCGCGGCAATCGTTCTCTCTTGCCAGTTGTCGGCCAAGCTTTCGAGCCCCTTTGAATTGGTCGTGGCAGTTGCCACGGCATCCACCATCACTTCAGCAGGCATTCGTTTCAGGTAGGCATGGGAAAAGTGGCGTTTGTCGAGCGCATTGGTTTCGTTCGTTCGCCAATCCAGTTGGTAAGTGCGGCTGTTTGCAATTTCCCGATGCAACCACTTCATATCGAAACCGCTTTTCACAAAGCCTTTTTCCAAGTGGTCAAGAAGCCGGGCATTACTCGGAGGATTTGCAAGGTTGAGGTCGTCCGCCGGTTCCACGATCCCTACACCGAAATACGAGGCCCAAACTCGATTGACGAATGCTTTGGCAAAATACGGGTTATCCTCCCTCTTGAGCCAGTTCATCAACGGTTCTCGAACGTCACGAACTCCTTGTATTGCCACCTCCTCTTGTCCCAATATGCCAATCGACTTGGGCTGCGGAGGCCGATTACGGTTACGGTTGCGACCCTGCGGTCGCGGGGTGGTGACCCCAGGTCTTACGGCCACTACCGGCATCGGTACTGTTTCACCCTTCTTCATCAGCTCGCCAAACTGGCGTCTGAGCTGATTGCCACGGGCTTCTCCATCCAAATCGAGTTCCCCAAGAAGGACGGCGAATTCTTTCGCGTGAGTCTGGCGGCCGGTCTGATCAAAAACGACACTACCAAAGAACTTGGTGAACTCATCAAAGTCCTGCTTCGACCATTGGTCGAATGGATGCTTATGACATTGGGCACATTGGATGCGAACCCCCATAAACGCATAGGCAAAGTTGATCGCTCGACTCTCCGCATCACGGAAATCTCGCCGTGTCCAGTAATGCGTCAGGCCGGGTAGATCCGAATAGTTTTTGTCGGATTCTCCGCGGTAGATGGAACACATTTCGTCCGAGAAATCCTCGTAGGATTGGCTCGGCGAGAGACTTTTCGCCGTCACGATTCCTGACACGAGTTCATCGTAGGGCGTGTTATCGTCAACTCGCTTGTAGATCCAGTTGTACCAGTCCTTTTCTGCCTGACCACGAACAGGGAGTGTGTTTGTGAGCTGTTGCGAGTTGTTCCCCGTGTAATCACAAAGTTTGGTTGTCCACCACGCCGCGTAAGCGGGGGATTCTAGCAACTCTTCAACTTTGCGAGATCTCTTGTCCTCGAGATCGCTGGCAAGGAATTGCTCCACTTCCTGAGGCGTCGGCAGGGTGCCAGTCAAATCGAGACTGACCCGGCGAAGAAACGTGGCGTCATCTGCAAGTTCACTCGGTACGATCCCCATTTGACTCAACTGCTCAACAACCAACTCATCGACACGCGTTGGTGTGGGGACCGCAGGATATTGCTTCCCCACTTTTTCTGACACCGGCCGAAGGACAGAAATCGGCTGAACTTCCTTGTCGTAAAAAACCACCACATGCGTTGCCCCCGGTTCACCGGCGGTCACGCGTCCGTTTTCGTCAATTGCCGCGAGTTGATCATCATTGGATCGAAATCGGCACAGCGGCGTAACATCCTCACGGGTACCATCTTCCCAAACGGCAACAACGCTAAGCTGAACCTCGTCACCTGCTTGGGCAAAGGTGATCTGCTGGGGTTCAACACGAAGATGCTCCAATCGGTGGAGCGGTTCCGCTTTTGGGGCACCCGCTGCAATCCACTGCGACAACAGCCGATACTCCCAACCTTCCTTGGAAAACCGCTCGCCGCCTTCGTGCTCGTCTTCGTCCGTGGGCTTGAACAGGATCAAGCTCTCGTCGACCACATCGAGATCGACCCGAGGGCTCTCCTCTGAGAACAGAGCTTGATGGTCCGCATCGAAATCATATCCAAAAAGGGAAAGCTGAAAGCCTCCTTGCCCTTGGAAAGAGCCATGGCATGCGCGGCCGTTGCATCCCAGTCGACCAAACAAAGGGACCACGTGTTTTTGAAAGTCGGGTATTTCATCGGTTTCGACAGCGAAACGGTTGGTCACGTCGAGTTGAGTTTCTTGCGCCGGCAGTTGGGTAAACCACCCCAAGGCCAAGCTCAGCAACAAACCGGAAACCATCGAGGTCGTATTCGAATTCATCGCCACCATCCTATCTGTATCCAGGTCGCGATTTGAAACCGCTCGCCCAGTGTTCACTCTCTTCAAACTGACGCATTCGATGCGTACAAGAACAGGTACGAATTTGGGCGGAGTTCACTCACAACCGTTTCTGCTCATGTATTCCATGATAGACCGTTCCCCCCCCAGAAGTAAGGAGGTGAGTTCCGACCACTTTTTGCAAATTTTTACCCGGGCGGCCTCGTCGCCTGCCGGATTTATAAAACCGTCGGGTTTCTTTGAGGTATCGACAAAACGGCGGGGTAACGCCACCCTTCCCAAAAGGTCACCATGACTCAAAAGCGGTCCGTTGCCACGCTGCTTTGACCGCGAAAGCGACCCGATGGGCGCGACTGACGCCAATTTTTCAACAAATGGGCGTTGGGATCGGCCCCTCGTTGACGAGAGCCCTGCCAGAGCACACCGCCGCCGCGGCCGAACGAATTCGATATCACAACGTTTTTTTCCCGAAAAAGCGGCTCTTTTTCCCGTTGAAGCCGATCTTCGTGACAGAAACGCCTGCGAGCCGCCCTCCTGCTCTCGTGAAATATTGTGTAAACGGAACCGATCGGGGACATTTTTTACGAGGCATTGGCTCTGCAAGCCCCGCCGTCTAGAGACCTAAGCTGTGGTTCAGTTAAACTGGAGCTTGGGACGGCATCCGGAGGGCGTTATGGAGGGGTTTGGTATTTCGGTGGATCGGATGGGTGCAGTGCTTAGGGAGCACGAATTCCTGGCCCAGGCAAACCCTCTTATCAGCCGGCCGTCACTTCATCACCCCCAGTACAGTTGCCGTCGACTCGCGGACTTTTGGCGTGCCCCCATCAAAGACGAAAGCTTAATCACTTGTTTATTGGTCCTGTATTTACGCGTGAAGCCACGATCACGCCCCGTCGTTCTCGACTCTACATCCTTCGCACGGTGTATGCGGTTGCAATCTTTGTGTTGATGTGCACCGCATGGCTTGTCGTCGCCGGGACCCAGATGATCCAGACGACGGGTGACATGGCGAGATTTGGGAGCATTCTTTTTCAAATCATCACGCCACTTCAACTGACTTTGATTTTGTTCCTATCGGCCGTCTATTCAGCAAGTTCCGTTGCGCAAGAAAAAGATAAAAAGACGTTCATCCTTTTGCTTCTGACGCGACTCACGAATCGAGAACTTGTCTTGGGAAGACTCTTTGCCAGCCTCCTCCAGGTCATCGTACTGGTTGCCGTTTCTGCGCCCGTACTGATGCTCATTGTGCTGTTTGGAGGCGTCGCCTTCACACAGGTTGGCTGGGCACTTGCTGTAACGACCGTCTCAGCGTTCGCTGCGGGTAGCCTCGGTTCGGTCGTTGCCCTTTGGAGAGAGAAAACGTTTCAAACTTTGGCACTGACCACAATGCTCCTGGTCAGTTGGATCGGTGGTTGGGAAGCGTTAGCATTTGTGGGCTCGCTGAGTGACCTTCCTGTTCTGCAATGGCTGGCCTCGATTTGCAGTCCAAGCCGCGCGATTTTAAACACGACGAATCCCATGGTCGCCAGTGGCTTCCCCGGTGAACTCCTTGGATTCTGCTTGGTGGGTCTCGGGCTAACCGCCGCCTTAAACGCGATCGCGATTGCCTTCGTACGCGTCTGGAATCCAGGACGCGAAGTGCGAATGCATCAGGCTGAACAAGCCACAGAAGCCACGATTTGGTCCGATATACCGACCGTCACTGGAACCGAAGCGGAGGGAGAGATTACCAAGGAAGCTTCGGAAACGCAGCGAGAAGCCCACGTCGATGCAAGAGTTCGACAGGTGGACACTCAGAGTCGCGAAGTCTGGGACAATCCCGTTCTGTGGCGAGAAATGAGAACATGGGCCTACGGCAGAAAGATTCTTTTCATCCGAATGGCTTACTGGATCCTTGCAGCGAGTGTCTCGCTCGCCACCTGGTTTATGGTTGATCCCACTGCACTATTGGGCGACGACCCCGGCACCGTGTTGCCCCCACTCGCCAAGATCCTCGGCCCGTTCATGTTGCTGAGTTTGGTTTTGATCAATGCCCTTTCGGTCACCAGCATTACCAACGAGCGAGATGGCCGATCTCTGGATTTATTACTTGTCACGGACTTGAGTCCAAAAGAGTTTCTATTCGGCAAGCTCTTTGGGATCCTTTACGTGACGTTGGACATGGTCGTCTGGCCTGTAGCCCTCAGCGGCCTGGTCTGGCTCTGGGGTGGCATGACCGGGGCTCATCTTTTTTATCTGGTTATTGGGCTCCTCATCATGTACGGCTTTGTTGCAATGCTCGGCATTCACTGCGGGGCGAGCTACACCAATTCACGCCAAGCGGTTGCCGTCAGCCTGGGGACCGTTTTCTTCCTGTTCCTGGGAATTATGACCTGTATGTACATGATGATTTCTTTCGGATCATTTCAGGGCCAACTCACCCCGTTCCTGGCGTTCATCGTGGGTGGCGGCGTCGGACTCTATGTGGCATGGGGACGACACAACCCCTCTCCGGCAATCTTCCTGGCCTCGGGCGTCTTGCCTCTGGCGATGTTCTTTGTGATCACCAGTTTTTTGATCGGCCGCATGCTGTCGGTGTTTCTGGTCATGGGGGCAACCTACGGCTTTGCCACAACAGCCCTGATGATGCCTGCTCTTGGCGAATACATGTTGGCGATGGGTCGCTCAAGAACTCAGGAGGAGGAGTGAATTGCTGACCCTCGCGCCTTGGTTGATTGCGATGGCCGTCCTGTTAGCGCTGTCCGCCTTTTTTTCTGCCAGTGAGGCTGCCTTATTTTCGTTGCGCATTTCAGAACAAACGAGGATGCGGCAAGGATCACCGGGCGAGAAACTCGCAGCAACGCTACTTGCAGATGCAGACCGATTGTTGTCCGCCATCTTATTTTGCAATCTCGTCGTTAATATTACGTTTTTCACACTCGCCTCCATCACTTCCCTGCGTCTGGAAAAACTGGAAGGGGCGGGCCCCGCTGTTCCCTTCATTTTCGCGAGTCTCTCACTCGTCGTAATGATCTTCGCCTGCGAGATGTTGCCTAAAGCCTTCGGTGTGCTGGCCGCTCGAACCATTTCGGCTTGGGTGAGCTGGCCCCTGTCGTTGGTCGTTCGAACTGTCGATCCGGTGATGCCTTCGCTGCGATTGGTAACATCCCTTTCGACCCGCTTCTTATGGCCTAACTTCAAGGCAGAATCCTACCTTAATGTCGGCGATCTCCAGAGGATGATCCAACTGTCCACGGACAATCAGGAACTTGTCGATCAGGAACAGGCTGTCCTGCAAAATATCGTCAACCTGTCCGAGATCCGGGTCGATGAGTGGATGAGGCCGCGAAATCAGTTCGTCACCTTCAAGCCCCCGGTATCTTTGCAGGATTTACAAAGCAAATACCCGCCCAGCGGCTATCTGCTCGTGACTGAGGAGCAAAGTGAGGAGGTCTCTGCCGCCGTCCACCTTCAAGGCCTCACTGAGCTTTCATTGGAACGCATTGACTTTCTCTGCGAACCAGTCATCTATCTGCCGTGGTGTGCGACGGTCGCCGATGCACTTGAGCAGATGCGTCAAAAGGATCGGGAGGTTTGTGCCGTCGTCAATGAGTTTGGCGAGACAATTGGAATTCTGACGTTTGAAGATATCCTCGATACGCTCTTCAACTACGCACCGAGTCGGAGCAAACGGATCCTCGATCAGAATCCGATCCACCAGATCAATAGTGAAAAGTGGTTGGTATCCGGCATGACCAACTTACGGCAACTCTCAAGACGCCTGCAGGTCGAATTGCCCACGTCTCGAAGTTTGACCGTCAGCGGAATCATTCAGGAATCGCTGCATCGCATTGCCCAATCCGGAGACGCGACCGATTGGGGTCCTTTTCGACTCCGCGTACTTGAAATGCCCGCTCGAGGGCACATGCTTGTCGAACTCACGCTGATCGGAAAGGAGACTCAAGAATGACCTCCTTGACCGCAATCGTGATCTTTGTGGTAAGCATGTTGTTGAGCGCTTTTTTCTCCGGGAGCGAAACCGGCCTGTATCGCATCCCACGTCTTCGTCTCGTGATCGACAGTCTTTCCGGTAAGACTTGGTCCCGCGTACTTCTCTGGCTCACCAACAACCCTTCTTTCTTTGTTGCGACCACCCTCGTCGGCAACAACGTTGCGAATTATCTGACGGGCTTGTCAATTGTCCTACTTGCCCAGTTCTGGTTTGGTGAGTTCGCGATTGTGGAACTCGTTTCACCCATCCTCCTTAGCCCGCTGGTCTTCGTTTATGGAGAGTTGCTTCCAAAGAATCTGTTCCTGCAGGCGCCCTATCGTTTGATGGCCAAGCTTGCCCCGATCTTCATGGTCTTCACGGTCCTGCTATTACCGATGGCCCTGATACTGTGGGGCCTCGGTCGCATCGTGGAACTGATTGTGGGAACCAGCCCGACAAAAGCTCAACTGTCACTTGCTCGTCGTGAGCTTCAGCAAGTCCTCAAGGAAAGTGAAGAAGTGGGCCTTTTACGCCCGGCACAACAATCACTCGCCCAAAATCTGTTTACCGTTGCGTCAAGAACAGCCGGTGAGTTTGGCATTCCGTTCCAACGTCTTCCCGCCGTTCGCCAGAACTGTCAGGTTTCCGAAGCACTCCGCATCGCGCGACGCAACCGACTTACCGCCTTGCCCGTACTCGCCGAGAAAGGTCGTGAGATCATTGGATATGTGCGAGCGATTGATCTTAATTTACAGACCTCTCCCGTCGTCGATGAAATCAGGCCCCTTGCGGAGTTTCATAACCAACAGTCTCATAGCGCCGTGTTGATCCAGATGCAATCGGATAAAGAAACATTGGCCAAACTGGTCGATGACCGAGGCTCGTTAACGGGTTTTATTACCGTCAACAATCTGGTCGAGCCTCTTCTTTCGGGTAACCTCGCGGCGTTGAAACGATAAACTCAAGGGCGAATCGACTCATCCGCGACGTCCCGCTGAAATGATCGTTTTGATTTAAAGCCGGGAATGCCTGACGAATTCTTCAGCTCCACACAGATAACCGCAACCCAAAAAGGAATGATCGTGAATCTCGACTTGCATGGCCAAAATGTGGCGATTATTGGTGGCGGCAATGGTATCGGACTCGCCATCGCGGAAGAATTTTATCGTGAAGGCTGCCACGTGGCCCTCATCGATCTTGATCCTGCAACACCAGAAACCGCGGAAAAAGTTCGGCAGCAGAGTGGGACAACCGAAACCGACTCTCCACGATGCGAAGGCTGGGTCACAGACATCACCGATGAGTCGGCAACCCATTCCACGTTTCAGGCAATCCACCACGAATGGGGCGACCTGCGACATGTCGTGATCGCGGCCGGCATCGGCTCGGGCAGGTTTGGTTTTCCGTTCTGGAACATGAAGCCCGAGGACTGGCGTCGCGTACTCGACGTCAACATCATGGGCGTCGTCCACGTGGCCCACGCATGCCACGCCATTCTGCAGCAGAAAGACTTCGGCAGTCTCACTCTGCTGGCTTCCGTCGCTGGACAGATTGGATCTCAGACTGACCCACCCTACAGCGCGGCAAAAGCAGCGGTCATCAACTTTGGCCAATGCATGGCCAAAGACCTCGCCCCTTTCGGGATTCGCGTCAACACCATTTGCCCCGGCATGGTTCAGACTCAATTGAACCGAAGCGTCTGGCAAGCGTGGAATGACCAGCAGCCAGACTCTGAAAAACGCTCTTACGAAGATTGGGCTGGGGAAAAGGTCTCAAACGTCGTACCGCTGCAGCGTTGGCAAACCCCTCAGGACATCGCCAACCTGGCGGTCTTCCTTGCGTCATCTCGGGGCCAGAACATTACAGGGCAGACCATGAATGTTGACGGCGGGTTCGTGATGCACTGGTAGACGTGCGGCCGGCGTTCACGCATTCATGTGGAACCGAGTCTTCCATATGAATGTACAATTCTGGAGTTCACCCAAGTTCGATTTCGCTAATCACGGAATAATCGGGACCACCCCGGTTGAGTTGGCTTTCGTAGACGGTCAATTCGTCAATCGCCGTAACGCCGAAGTCTGACGACTCGTACTTCGCCACCTGCTCCTGTAAATCCATAAGGTCGCCAGAGCGTTTGACGCGGCCGACCGTGATGTGCGGTTTGAACACGTTTTTGTCGGACGGGTAACCCATCTCCCCGAGAGGTCCTTTGAGGGCCGACTGCAATTCCACCAAAGGTAGGTGTCCCTGCTCAACGCCCACCCAAATCACGCGAGGAGACTTCGTATCAGGAAATGCACCAAGTCCCTTAAGATGAATCGAAAACGGAGGAATCTCCTCGGCCGCTTCTTGGGCAACAGAACAAACGCGATTGATATCTGAGAAAAGCACATCGCCAAGAAAGTGCAGAGTTAGGTGCAGTTGCTCAGCATTGATCCATTTGATGCCCGGAAATCGAGGTTCCAATCGTCGGATGACTTTGGCAATGGCATGTCGACTTGCGGGTGACAAATCGAGTGCGATGAATGCTCTGATCGAATTCATAGGTCCGCTTCTGGAGGTAAGAATGCGTTAGATCTTGAGCATATCGCAGTACTCAGAAAAACGCTGATCAATCTGCTCTCGTTCGATACGTTTCATCTGCTCAAGGCTGAAGTCTTCCACGTTGTAACTAGCCACAACGGTCCCGTAAACCAACGCTTTTCTGAGCGTTTCAGTATCGGCTTGGTCGCATTCGGCGATATACCCCATCATTCCACCCGCGAAGCTGTCACCTGCGCCGGTGGGGTCAACAACGTCGCCGGTCGGAAAGGCAGGGAGAACACAAACGCCATCTTCCGAGTAGAGCAGAGCACCATGCTCTCCCTTTTTCACGACAACAAATTTTGGCCCCATGCTCACGACCTGCTCTGCTGCCCGGATCAGATTTTCTTCTCCGGTCAGCAGTTTGGCCTCGCTATCGTTGAGGACCAAACCGTCCACCCGTTTCAGGAGGCTTACGAGATCATCGCGTGTTTCGTTAATCCAGAGGTCCATGGTGTCGGCCACCACGAGCTGGGGATCTTTCACCTGATCGAGCACCTTGCTCTGCACGCCGGGAGCGGCGTTTGCGAGGAAAACATATTGGCTGTCTTGAAAGCCATCCGGAACGCTCGGGTCGAAATCCGCAAAGACATTCAGATGGACCTCGAGCGTATCACGATCATTCATATTCGGCTGATACTTACCTCGCCACCGAAACGTTTTCCCCCCTTCCACAAACTGGAGTCCCTGCGTATCGACACGACGCTGACCCAATAGATCGGTATGCTCCTGAGGCCAATCTTCACCCACGACACCCACCAGTCGAACGCCCGTAAAGTAGCTTGCAGCATAAGAGAAAAATACGGCGGAGCCCCCAAGAACATTGTCACGCGACTGCGTGGGTGTTTCGACACTATCCAAAGCCAACGAGCCAACGACCAACAAAGACATGAATCACTACCTTTAAATTAAATTTATCGTTTATCCAAAAGGATCAATATCAAGAAACTGTGACGTTGACTTGATCGAGGCCAGCCGCTTGGTGCCGTCTTCATCCTTGCAATCCGATTCAGGGATTCGGGAAGATTTTACCTCTCGGATCGTCGAGCCGACCAAGATAGCGTCTTGCCCCACCTGCTGGCGAGGCCCCAAGCCTTACAGCAAAGGGGCTTCGAACCCACGCTGGACGGTCAAACTAGCCGCCGTTGGTCTTCTTCTTCACTTTGGCCCAAGTATCTTTCAGCGTAACCGTCCTGTTGAAGACCAGTTTTTCAGGAGTGGAATCTTGTCTGTCCAAGCAGAAATAGCCCTTTCGTTCGAACTGATAACGTTCATCGGGCGAAGCAGATGCGAGGCAAGCCTCCACTCGACAGTCCTCGAGGACCTGAACCGAGTTGGGGTTGAGGTGATTCCTCCAGTCATCTCCCTCTTGAATCGCATTGGGATCCTCGCAGCTAAACAAATGCTCATAAAGGCGGACGTCGGCCTGCACCGATTCTGAGGCTGAAACCCAATGGATTGTCCCTTTGACCTTCCGTCCATCCGGTGCATGTCCGCCCGAGGTTTCCGGATCATACGAGCAACGCAGCTCAGTCACCTCTCCCGTGACCGGATCCTTGATCACCTCTTCGCATTTCAGGAAGTAGGCATAACGCAAACGGACTTCCTTGCCCGGGGCCAGCCGAAAGAACTTCCGAGGAGGATCCTCCATGAAGTCATCTCGCTCGATGTACAACTCCCGCGTGAACGCCACGGGACGAGTACCTGCAGCCGGATCCTCAGGATTATTAACGGCGTCACGATACTCAACCTTTTCTTCCGGAAAATTCTCAATCACCACTTTCAACGGATTAAGAACGCCCATGACCCGAGGGGAGATACGGTTCAGGTGTTCTCGGATGGAACGTTCCAGAAGGTGAATGTCCGTCAGGCTGTTGTACTTTGTCACACCGATCTCTTTACAGAAATTCCTGATCGACTCCGGCGTGTAGCCGCGGCGGCGATAGCCACTGATCGTGGGCATGCGTGGATCATCCCAGCCGTCGACGTGATTTTCCTTGACGAGGGACAGAAGTTTACGTTTGCTCAGAACCGTGTAAGTCAGATTTAAGCGAGCAAACTCAATTTGCTGCGGATGAAAAACACCGAGTTGAGCGAGAAACCAGTCATAGAGTGGACGATGATTCTCGAATTCCAGAGTGCATATCGAGTGGGTGATCCTCTCGATGGAATCCGATAGTCCGTGGGTGAAATCGTACATGGGGTAGATGCACCATTTATCTCCACTACGGTGATGACTGGCATGGCGAATTCGATAAATGGTTGGGTCGCGCATGTTCATATTTTTCGCGCCCATATCAATTTTTGCCCTTAACGTTTTTTCACCGTCCTTGAATTCTCCTGATTTCATTCGTTCAAAGAGATCCAGGTTCTCTTCAACGGTCCGACTGCGACCAGGACTCTCTTTGCCAACGCCATTCCACGGGCCACGGTATTCACTTACCTCTTCCGGATTCAAATCACAAACATACGCTTTGCCCGCCTGAATCAACTGAATCGCAAAGTCATAAAGTTGATCGAAGTAGTTCGACGCGTAGTACTCCCGATCATCCCAGTCGAACCCAAGCCAACGCACATCACTCCGAATTGAATCAACGTATTCGGTGTCCTCCGTTAGCGGATTCGTGTCATCAAACCGCAGGTTGCATTTGCCCTGATATTCCTCAGAGAGACCAAAGTTGAGGCAGATCGATTTCGCATGCCCAATGTGCAAATAACCGTTTGGCTCCGGAGGAAAACGGGTCTGGACTCTGCCATCATGTTTCCCGGTGTCATTGTCGTCGTTGATGATCTGACGAATGAAATCAGATCGAGTTGGCGTCTCTTCGGTATTCATCGGACCTTGTTCCTCGAAGGCGAATAGTTCCTCAACGGCAAATCGCTTCGGAGCCTAACTGACTTTGAATTTGTAACTGCGACACTTTCAGGCAACGTTTCTGAAACCATTCATGAGTCGGAAGACTCCATGGATTCTTTGGCGTACTGCAGGGTCTCATCAATGCGACGCAATACGCATGGGCGTCCAAGAATTTCCAACGTTTCAAACATGCCGAACCCGACGGCCTTCCCGGTGACGGCAACCCTCAGGGCATGGATAATCTGACCAATTTTGATCTCCTGCGACTCGACAAAGCTTTTCAAATTGGCCTCCAACTCCGACGCATTAAAGTCGCTGACGGCCTCAAGTCGCTCCCGATAACTGCTCAAAAGGGGCAAGGCTTCCGCGGGCTTGAGGATCCGCTTCTGGAATGCTTTGGCTTCGTACTCAAGGGGTTTTTCGGTTTCGAAAAACTCAGGGTAGTCGAGAATATCTCCGCCGATTTTAATTCGGTCTCCAGCAGCTTGAATCAGCCGTGTTATCCGGTCAATCATGTCAGACGAAGGCATTGCCTCGACCCACCCCGCCTCGAAAAGAAAACGGACGCACTGTTCCGTTCGTTCCTCCGGATTCAATCTCCCCGCCTGACGCTGCTGGAAGGCTAGAAGCTTAGCCGGATCAAAACTCGCGGGTGACTTGATCACCCGGTCCAAAGAAAAATATTGGATCATCTCTTCGCGAGTGAAATCTTCGGTCTTATCGTCGAGAGACCAACCCAACAGGAGCAGGTAGTTATTGATCGCTTCGGGGAGAAAGCCAACGTCACGGTAAAAGTCAACGATCACCGGGTTGAACGTGTCGGCGTCGGGCTCTTTGCCTAGCCGCCGCATCACTTTCATTCCGTACTCGTAAAGTGTTCCAAAGTCCGGATTTTTCAGATACTTATCCAGTTTGCGTTTGCTCAATTTGTTCTTGCTGCCCGGTTCAGCCACGAAAGGCAGGTGGGCATAGGCAGGCAATTCATAACCCAACGCTTGAGCAATAAAAATCTGCCGCGGCGTATTCGCGAGATGTTCGATCGCTCGAATCACATGGGTGATTTTAAGATCCTCATCGTCAACCACGTTGGCAAGATGATACAAGCATGTCCCGTCGGCTCGCTGGATGACATGATCCTGCTCTTTGGACCAGTCAAATCTCATTGGGCCTCGAACCAGGTCCACAAACTCACATTGACCTTCTCGAGGCATTTTCAAACGCACTACCGAACTTCGGCCTTCGGCCTCGAAACGCTGGGCAGCCTCATCGGATTCGGCCATCCAACGTCGACTGTAGATGAATTCCGTCTGATTTTTCTCGGCTTCGGCGCGTTCCGCCTGAACCTCTTCGGCCGTGGAAAAATCTCGGTAGGCAAGCCCTCGTTCCAACAGAATCGCAACCGCCGCTTCGTATTTCGATCTCCTCTGCGATTGGTAGTAGGGCCCGTGCGGCCCATCGACTTGAGGGCCTTCGTCCCAATCAATTCCCAGCCACCGAAAACCCTCGAGTATGGGATTCAACGCCGCCTCAATATTCCGCTGCTGATCCGTATCATCGATCCGAAGAATGAACTGGCCACCGTGCTGTTTGGCAAATAGCCAGTTGAACAACGCGGAGCGGACGCCGCCGATGTGAAGATAGCCCGTCGGACTTGGAGCAAACCGCGTACGTACCGTCATGTGTTTTCTCTTAGCTCGAGCACCCTGGCATTTGTTCGCGCTCAGGGTCATGATCTTCGCGTCTCAAATGAAAAACCCGTGAGGGCACTCTTGACCGCCGGCGGCGGGAGGAAATCATCTTTCAAGGGTGCCCGCTGATCTTGCGGCCCCACTTTCCAAGACTGTAGCAAACCTTCTTCAACTTGATAATCGGGCGTGAAAGATAATCGAGCGATCGAGAGGTTCTCGTTGCCTCATTGCCAACGGATGGAACAGACGTTGCATTCGTGGCATCTTAGTCGCCGTCTCGCTTGCTGCCCGCAGACTCAGGCGGCTCGACGTTGTTGTCGCCGCTGCTTCTTGGAAAGTTTCTTTCGCTTTGCTTTTGAAAGAGAGTGGATCTTGGGTTCTCGCTCACGGAGCGAAGAAGTCGACTCGCCGAGCAGCCCACCAGACTGGCCCAGAGAATTCGGGCTGCATTGGCTACTCAGCACCTCAGTGGTTGACATCTCTGCTGGTTCTGAGGCCACGGCATGATCCGGTCGGCCTGTGGAAGGCGAATCCGTTGGGCATTCCGACTGAGTTGGCGAGTCGCTCTGATCGGAAGAAGCTTTCAGTCTCAAAGTCGGTGGGCTGAAATTTGCCCTGAAGGCGCGCTGTGTCTTCCGGGATCGAACGAGCCCATGGGCATCCAAAATCGTATAGCGACTGTATGTGATCAGACTGGCCAAAAAGCAATTGCTCGCGGCGAGCAACAGAATCTGAGGCCACACTGCGGCCTCGAATTCAGAGAGCCCCGGAACAACAGGACCCAGGCCCGCCAGAATACAGGCGACGCCTGTCGCCACAACGCCCCATTTCGCGTTGGAGTCTCTCATTTCCCAAAATAGTCGGGCCAAGAAAAGAAGCCCGAGCAGCAAAACGCCCCAATCGAACACTCGAACATTGAGCTCCAAGTTCTGCCCCATCAGCCACTTCACAGTGCTGGCGATGAGAAAACGATGGGCCCCAACACTCGCATCAAAGCTGACGAGCAGCACGCCCGTCGCCCCCCAAATCCAGATACGATAGTGTCCCCGGTAGTCGTCCGATCGGTGGCGACGAATCAGGTAAATCTGTCCGCAAACGAATGCCGCAAGCGTCAGCGTCAGCGACAAGCACCAAAGTTGGGCTCGACTGGCAAACTCAGCCACTACCGGAATTGAATCTGGACTTGGAACTTGATCCACAATTGGCTGCGAAATTCCATGAACGGACCAGAGCCAACCGCCGACACCGAAGGCCACAACGGCAAGCAAGGCCCACACGAGCAAAAGCGCCCACCAACGTCGAGGAATCAGATCCACGATGCTCGGCTGGCTTCTCCGACGGGCGGCAGCCGTGTAACGACGTCGCTTTTTTCTCAAAGCCGGTTCAGATGTGTTTACTGCCGTCTCGACATCTGTGGGCTCCCCAGCCGCCTCGTCGTATCGGTCATCGACCAAAGCACGTCGACGACGATCGTCTCTTTTGGGTCCAAGTCCAATTGGCATAATAAGCTCGGAGACTTCCTACGACCTCCGAGGACCTCCTTGTCACGGATGTGGGGCGTTGCCAAGAGACCTCTGTTGGGGCCCAGAATCCGAAGCTTGCGACGCCGTGTCGTGATGATCCAGGTGGGGTCCCAGTAACCACCGGGCGACCTTTGAATACCATCCTTGGCTCAAGATTCCCAGCTTTTGTGACTCGGGGCTAGATCAATTTTCGACTTGGAAAAATCCATGTCCCCGGTCGATTGGCAGCCTCGGGCCAACCCACGCTTCGAAGGAGTTCATCGACTTTCCTTTACTGCGTGTTTAGCTCTCACCCGCCAAGACCACCCGGTTCACCAAAACCCCTAAATTATCAATCTCCACCTCAGCAACATCCCCCGGCTGGAGAAACACTTGGGGCTCCCGCGCGGCACCTACACCAGGCGGTGTGCCGGTGAAAATAAGGTCCCCTGGACGCAAGGTCGTAAACTTTGAAAGGTGGGAAATCAGCTGGGGGATATCGAAAATCAACTGGGAAGTTCGGGAATCCTGTAGCGTTTTGCCATTAAGTCGAAACTGGACTCGGAGATCATGCGGATCGGCAATTTCATCGCGGGTTACCAGAACAGGCCCAATCGGCGCGAACGTATCGAAAGTCTTCCCTAAAAGCCACTGGCCTCCCGGCCGACCTTTTTGCCAGTCACGTGCCGACACGTCATGGCCGCAGGCGTACCCAAAAACACCCTCCATCGCGTGAGCCTCGTCGACATTTTTGAGTGTCTGCCCGATCACGACGACAAGTTCCGCCTCGTAATCCACTTGGCTACTGATCGCAGGAAGTCGAATGTCGTCCCCGGGACCGATGATCGTCTCGGGAAACTTGTTGAAGACCACCGGCTCTGTGGGAATCTCGGCACCCGTTTCCGCAGCATGATCCGCATAATTAAGGCCAATGCAAATGACCTTACCCGGGTCAGGAACAGGAGCTGCAAGCGCGACTTCCCCCATCGGCCCCACGTGCGGATGGCTGGAAGAGCCCAGTTCGATCTTTTCGAGTGCCGCTTTCCACTCGGGCCAAGCCTGCATGAGTCCTCGAACGCAATTCTGCCCGGCGAAGGTGCTGGAAACATCGTAGATCTGGTTGTCCCTGACGAGACCAATTGAAGTCTCCGCCTCTTTTTTGATCAACACAATTTTCATGAGACTTTATCCTCGTTGCAATTTCCAAGCGTCGTTCAACCCGGTAGCGTAGCGACGTGAGTGGGGCAGATTCAACCCAACAGCAATTTTTTTGACCTGGACAGGGCCTTCTTCCCTCAGAATACAAAAGGGGAAGGAAAAGAATCCATCAGGTGAAATCACTTTCAGCTCTCCCGCGTCAATGCGGTTCATTTGGTTCTTCACAAACTTTTGATAGTCTCAACTCAGGCAGGGGGCAAACAAAGACCTTGATTCCGCTTACCTCGTCCATAGGATCACGATGAAGCGGTTCATCGCTCTTTCCCTGAACACGTCGCAATACGATTTTTGCCACAAAGTGCTCGCTTCAATCCGAAATGGAAACGATGATGTCCAGATTTTCAATCGAACAGTTCATTCGCAGTACAGCCCAACAGGATCGAGGGGAGGGTTTATTCGAGCTTGAAAGTGACCGGATGCTCGAAGCCAACCTTGATGGGGACTTGTGGATAAAAACCGGCTCGATGACGGCCTACATTGGAAACATCCAGTTTTCCCGGGAACGAATTCTTGAGAAGGGGATCGGAAAGATGCTCAAGAAGGCAGTGACCGGCGAGGGCGCCAAGCTCACTCGTGCCTCGGGACAAGGGCGCATGTATCTCGCCGACATGGGAAAGAGTATCCAGATCCTGAATCTGGATGAAGATGCGATCTACGTGAACGGAAACGACCTACTCGCATTCGAACCGCAAATTGACTGGGACATCAAGGTGATGAGGAAACTCACGGCGGTCGTCGCGGGCGGTCTATTCAACGTCCACCTGCAGGGCTCGGGGATGGTGGCCATCTCGACTCATTTCGAGCCACTGACCTTGATGGTAAAGCCCGGGCAACCCGTTCGCACCGACCCAAATGCCACGGTCGCTTGGTCAGGAAGTCTACAGCCCGAATTCAAAATTGACGCCTCTTTCAAGACGTTTCTGGGACGCGGCAGTGGTGAGACCGTGCAGATGGAGTTTGAGGGTGAGGGCTTCGTGGTCATTCAGCCTTATGAAGAAAATACATTTCAGTCACAAACCTCCTGAGTTCCCAGCCGCAGCAACTTGAATGGCCGCTGCTCACTGCCGGCTCTCCGCACCGCCGGATCTCATTACCACGGCATCGAAAGTTGGGCCCCATTTAATTCCAGGCCTTGCTCTACCGTTTTATCCGAACTGAAATTCGGCGGCAGAATCCGTTTCGTGTCGCGTGCCTTAACGATCACCGGCGTTTTCGCTCACGGCGTGCCTGTTGATAAGAAGCTTCAATGGAATCGCTGTAGTCCTGTTCGATTTTCTGGCGGCGAAGCGAGCCTTTGACAGTCAATTGGTCGTTGGCCAAAGAAAAAGGTTCCGAGACGATCACCACACAGCCGATTTGCTCGTAGCGGCTGAGGTCGTGCAGTTGACGCTCCGCGAGCGTCCGCCACTGCGATGGCTCATCGTCCCCGGAAGGAGCCTCAGGCACGATCAAAGCAGCCAAAAAGTCACGGCGATCTCCAACGACCATGCACTGGTGAATCTTCGAAGAAGAAAGCAGGCGGTGCTCAATCAAACTTGGGTCAATATTCTTTCCCCCGTTAGTGACGATCAATTCTTTTTTTCGACCGGTGAGCGTCAGGAACCCGTCCGCATCGAGGACACCCGTATCCCCGGTCCTGAACCAATCCCCATCAAAGACAGCCCGCGTCCCTTCCTCGTCTTGGTAATAGCCCATCATGACATTTTGCCCTCTGGCAAGAACCTCGTTGTCTTCCGCAAGCCTGATCTCGACGCCTGGCGCGACTCGCCCCACAGCTCCAAGTTTCATTTGCGAGGGCGATGAAGAGGTGAGCACGGGCGAGGTTTCGGTAAGTCCATAACCCGTGATCAAGGTCACTCCCTGGGAGTCATACCACCGCTGAACATGGTCGGGCAGTGGCGCACCTCCACAGTTGCAGATTCTTATTTGCCCGCCGAGTTGCTGCCGCAGCCAAACCGGATCTTCAATTCGGTCTTCCCGTTGCGCCTGCCGAAAGAACTTCTCGTAAAAGTACGGGACACCGTTCAGATAGGTCGGATGCGAGTTCTGAATATCCTCAAAAACCGAGGCCATTGACCTTGCAAGGACAAGTTGACACCCAGAGGCCAACCAGGTGTAGAGATCACAGGTTCGCGCAAAAATATGGCTCAATGGGAGAAATCCGACTCGCACATCTGTCGTGTAAAGCGGCAGCACCTCAAGGATCGACTGGATATTGGAAAGCAAGTTGCGTTGCGAAAGCATAACGCCTTTTGGAGCACCGGTCGTTCCCGAGGTATACAGAATGGTCGTCATTGAGTCCAAATTGCACGGCTCGGCAGGCGCTTCATAATCCGGGACATCTGCCAAAATTTGGCCATCTTCATCCAGCTGAAATAGACGATCCTCGCGTCTTGTTTGCTGTGACTCATTGTCAAAGAAGCGGTAGACACACTTCGATTCAGCCTGCTTTTGATCGATTTGCAACTTGGCGAGAGCATTTGAGTTGGATGCAATCGTCAACACGGCCCCGCAGTGGTCGGAAAACGCTTTAACCTGCGAGGGAGGCAAGCTGGCATGCAGCGGGACACCGACCGCCCCAATCCACTGGATTGCCAGATCAGCAACAATCCACTCCCAGCGATTTTCTGACCACAGCACGACGCGATCCCCCGGTTGCACTCCCGCGTGCCTCAGGTTCGCTGCTGCTCCGACAACAAGCTGCTGAAGTTCGGACCAAGTCCAACTTCGCCAAGCCTCACGATCGAATGCGGTTAAAGAAGTCGTCTGCGGACTCTTCGCCACTCGTTCCAAGAGCAAGCTGCATATCGATGTAAAACCTGTTTGCATTCGAACATCCACTTTGTGCGGACCGTTGGAGCAATGGGCTCAATTTGAATAGCTCAATTCGACCAGTCGCTTATTGTGACATGATTACTGCGGCATGTTGACGCAATCGTTCAAGCATCGGCTCGATTTCAGGAATCATCTCCCACGCAAAAGAATCCACATGTCCTTCCTGAAGGGCCCACTGGAACGGACCGCCCAAATCTCGAGAAATCCCCAGACCGAATAGCCACGCGGAATCCACAGCTCGGGCATCTTTGACGTAACCCTCGTCGCATACCGCCACAGCCTCGCGAATCAGCGCTGTCCAGAGACAGCTCTGGATCCACGCTCTGTCCGCCGACCTCAGCGTGCCGCTGTGATACCTTTGCCAAATGGAGTTTACTTCCTCGCAAACCCCTCCCAAAATTTCAGGCCTTGTCGATAGAAACTCGAGCTGCGTCGCCCGTGAGCTGTCTCGAATCCCGCCTTGATCGTAATCGTAAATGCCATGATCGACCTTTCGGCCAAGCCGACGTCGTTTCACCAAAGCGGGCAGGAGTGGAGAAGGCCGGGGTTGGTCCGGGAATTTACGCCAAAATACGGCCCCTGCTCGAACGACGGTGTCCAGACCGATGTGGTCCATCGCGATGAATGGGCCAAAACCGAGTCCAAACTCCAAGGCGGCCCGATCGATCTCCACCGGAAAGATCCCATCAGCCCACAGTTCCACGGCTCGTACGAGCACCGCGTTGAGAAGACGATTCACCAGAAAACCGATTTCATCGCCGACCACGAGGGGCAATTTGCCAAGCTGCTTGCACCACTGGCAAGCGGAGGTCACCCACAAAGGCGATCCCCCTTCAGGCGCAACAATTTCAATGATCTCCCGGTCTCTTACCGGCAGGAGAAAGTGCATTCCCACCAAGCGGTCGGGATTCGTCAGGGAATCCGCCAGTGACTTAAGAGGTAAAGTCGAAGTATTTGACGTCAGCAAGGTACTCTTGGGTATCCACTGCTCCAGCTCGGCCAACAATCGACGCTTTGCCTCCAATTGCTCGGTGATGGTCTCGATGACCAAAGCGTAAGGACGAGATGCCACATCCGCTAATTCTGGATGAAACTGCACGTTGCATTCTGGATCACGACGGGCCAGGTGTTGGGCAAGGTCGCTGGCCGCCTGCCGCTGGGTATCGTACAAACCGATGGGCACGCCGGCGTCCGCTGCCAACGTCGCGATTTCCGCCCCCATTGTGCCCGCACCGACAATCAAAATCGGCATGCCGGCCAAATCTTGGGGAGTTGGCACCTCCGAAGTTTGGCGAAGCCAGGTTCGCAGCTCGTTCAGATAGTCGATATTATCCATTCGCTTGAAAATATAACTTGGGTTATCCGTAAAGATCGAGCATCCCAATTGATCGACTTGGCACCTTCCATCGGGCAAAGTGCCACACTCCGGAAAGGCTAACAATGACCGAGTCGAACGAGGTAACCAGACACTTCTGTCTAACCCCCACTCCACGTTGGAGCGATCGATCATAACTCAATCTGGATCGGATCCAACCGGTCTCCGATAACGACCTTGGAATGCGATCGGTGAGCATTGGCAAGATACCGTGAAGCCACTAGAGTATCATGATTAACTCAAGGACCTCTCTACAACTTTCAGGGCACTGATTTATGCAACGTTCATTGAGGTACACCTTCCCTCCGAATTGTTTCAGCAAGCGATTGGCTGCACTGCTGCTGGTGGCTTTGGGGGTAAGCTCCGCCCCGGCGATCTCTGAGGTTCGAGCCCAAAGCCCCACCCAGCCGACGGTGATGGACAAGCTACGCCTGAAAATTGTTTCCGGCGAAGAAAAACAGATGTTTGAGATCGAATCCTCGGAGAAACTCAAGACCGTCTCGGATCTGCTGAAATATGTCGCAGACGCCGATGAATCCTTCAAATACAAGTCGAGAGGCAGTGGCCGTACTTTTTTCATCACCGAAATCAATGGCCAGAAGAATGAAGGGGCCAGAGGACGCAATTGGATCTACACGGTCAACGGCAAACTTGGGAACAAAAGTGCCGGCTTGTTTGAGATCAAGCCAGGTGATGAGATAGAATGGAATCTCAAGCGTTATCGCCCCTGAATTACGATGCGATCCCGTTTGATAATTTTTAAGGATTCCAGCAACCTTGACCCCGCTTTCGAAAAGCGAAAATAACCATAGGCGAAGCAAATATGTGGACTTCAGAAGATTCTCAGCCCCGAGAGTCATGGTTGGGTGACATCGCTATCACAGGGGCCCTCGTAGTGATCGGGGTTCTGTTGAGATTGCTGTGCGTTTCTTGGCCGAATTTCTCTCCGGTTGCCGGCTTGGCACTGCTGGCAGGGTTGACCTTGAGGCACCGAAGCCTGGCTGTTTTCATTCCCATCATGACCATGTTGATCAGCGATCAGTTCCTGACAGGCTATGAATTCCAAGTCATGGTCAGTGTCTATGGCTGCTTGGTGGCCCCGGTCTTCCTTGGTCGGCTGGGCCGAAGCTGGTTGCTCAAAAGTCAAAGTCGGCTTTGGATGCGTGCCTTGGGGTTAGGAACTGCGGCCGGCTTGGCCTCCAGCATCCTGTTTTTTCTTGTCACCAACGCAACCTATTGGATGACCTTCGAAATCGGGCATCGCTCTTTATGGCAATGCTACATCGACGGACTGCCTTTCTTTCGGTACACAGCGTCAGGGGATTTGATCTTCAGCATGGTCGCCACGCTGGTCACTTCATCGGTCGCTGTATTTTCCCGTGCGGCTCAGACTTCCGCGTCAATCAAAACCGAAAGCTGATGCGATCCTTGCTCTTTGCACAAGGGCACTCTGAACAACTCTATCCCGCGAACTCCGGTCTGCCGCATGCTGAGTTCATTGCCAATAAGCGTTCAGGACCGCGCCGTTCAAGCCCGAGGTTTACAGCTGCAGGGAGCCTTGTCGTCAAGAGAATCGACGAATGATGACGGCGCTCGCCTGCCCCTGTGGGGTGATGCTGAGGTTCAATACCGAATCCCCCGGATTTCCGCATTCACGACTGATCCGAATGGGACAGTCTGGGTCGGGAGTCTCGTAGTTGAGCGTACCGAACAATTGATTTTCCCGAATCGCAAGCAAACTGCTCATGGCTTCTACCAGTCCGCTTGCAGCGCCGAGGTTTCCGGTAAAACTTTTCGCAGCCACGACGGGGGTTTCCGATTCGTTGAAGATTTCATGAATCGCGACCGCTTCCTCACGGTCGCAGCGACTCGTTGCCAGGCCGTGAGCATGAACGTGCCCAATTTCGGAAGGTTGCATCCCAGCAGATTTGAGTGCGTTCGTCATCACGTTCTTGAACGCCTGACGGTAGTTAGCGACACCTTGTCGATCGATGGCTGCTGACGAGGCATGCCCCACCACCTCGCCGAAAATCTCAGCACCTCTCTTTTCCGCGAATTCCAGAGACTCCAGCATCATCGCTGCCGCGCCCTCACCCAGCACTTCGCCCGTTCGATGGAGATCAAAGGGGCGGCATGTTTTACCTGCATCACTCTCACCAGGGGCAATTTGCTCCTGCAACACCACGTGGAGCGTCCGGAGTTGGTGTACGCGTGTTCCAGTCGCTCCTGCAAGGATCTGGTCGGCCCAACCCCGCTGAATGGTCGTGACCGCCTCACCGATGGCGAGATTGCTTGAAGCTTCTCGAATGGTGATCGAATTATTCGGGCCTCGCAGATCATTGTAGATCGCGATATGGCTGGCGGGCATGTTCGGAAGATACTTTAACAGCCAAAGCGGTTGCACACCCGGCAGGCCGTTGTCAGCCCAGCGAGTGAAATCGAAGCGACCCTCTTCATTCAAACACTTCTGGATACCGACAGAAAACTCACCGGGAAGTGTCAAGATGTAGTCCGAGCCATAGACGACTCCAACACGGTCCGGATCGTGTTCATCCTTGACGAATCCGCTAGCGGCCAATGCGAGTTGAGAGACAGCCACTCCCATCTCAATCTCTCGACACATCACTTTCAGCCCCTTCTTGATGGTCCTGGCCATCTTTTTTTCCATGGGACCGAAGTCGTCTATCTGGCCTTTAAATTCTCGTGCCTCTCCCCCGACTTTGGTCGGTAGATGCTCTGTGGGCAACGACTCCAATGGGCCAACGCCGCTACGCTGATTCATCAACGAGTCCCAAACGGACTGCAGACTGTTGCCGATGGGGCTGATCAGCCCCATACCTGTTATCACGATGCGACTAGGTGAATCTGCCACGACTTTCACGGCCTTCGAGGACTAAACGATACGGGGCAACTCCAGGGCTTCGGCTCGAAGCCCGATGCGTCGGACCGACCCTGACAATCTCCTTATTCTAGTTGTTCACAACCACACGTCGAGATGGCATGAGCCAGAGCCTTGTTCCCGGAATCCGAGCCCTCAAATCCCCATTCTAACAGCAGGCTTTGCATCACTCCGATCGGGTCGCCTCAAGGAGTTGGAAGGATCAATAGCGGCCTTGGCTGTTCACCGAAGGTCGCACCGCGGTGGCCGCTGCATTTCCGCCTGTGGTCGGTAGACCCGTGGTTTCGCTGGCTCGCTTGACCTCGAAAAATAAAAGGGCATCTGCTCTTCCGGAAGACTGCAAACCTGGGATTGGGATCAGGCCATTCGAGGTGGATCCGGGGGTTGCAACAACCCCACAGCTGAGCAGCAGAACTTTATCTGCGGGCCACTTGAATCGCTCGTGAAGCCGCCAAGTGACCACCTGCGGCACCTGGATCATGGATCGCTGGGCCTGACCAAGCGGATTTCGGAGGTCAATATTAACGGTCTGAAATTTTTCCAGTTGATTGACATGACATTTGACGACGGCCTCGATCAGATCACCTTCCCGAGATTTCAGCGAACTGACTTCCAACGCATACCCCTCGTTCAATGAGCCGTTCATGGGCATGGCTGCAATGGGGTTGGCTGGATTGGGAATCAAACTTTCGATGTAATTTACCGGGCGGGTTCGGTGAAGAAACTCAGTGTGTCCACTCGGCACATAAATCGAGGGTCCTTGAATCTCACGGAAGTCACTCCGCCGTTTCAACTCACCCAGCAAAACCGCTGCATTCTCTCGGCTCACCAGCCAACCTTGGATGCCATCAGACTGCACTTGGATCGGCTGCAATATCGAGAAGGCGCGACTCCGCCAATTCGGACTTCCTACGGTGACGACATGAAACGTCAGGACATCATTCGCGGCCTTGGGATCCACAAATCGATCGACGATGTCATAAACGGTCGCTTGAACTTCGGGCGAGTGATAAACACGCAAGGTGTCACTGGTCGCGTTTAGAATGCCGAGCGGTTCGTTGAACCAGAGATCGGTCCCAGTTTCTCGCAAAATCCAGTCGATGATTTCCTGTTGGGGTCGACTCTCTTTGGGAAATTTACTCGTGAAAGGTGAAATATCATAGTTTCGCCAAACCTGTCCGGCTGTGCGGGGCAGAACTTCTCCACCGGGAGTCACCTTCGCTATGTGTGCGAGCGGAGCGGCGTTTGCCGTTGAGGAGTTGCGATTCTTTACTCCGCTGTTGGACCCCCGAGACTGCCAGTCCGTCGTTCCCTGATTGGCCACGGGGGGCCGGACAGGGCTCGCAACCGACCCGCGGTCGCCTGACTGAGAAGCCGCAAAAGGGCTTACACCTGTCGTGGTTCCATTGTTTTGGGTCGAGGCGGCAGGCGGTGGAATAATTGCCGGCTGACCAAATTGTTGTGCAGAAAGGATCTCAGGAGGGAGGAGCTCAGGACTGCCCCCGAACAAAAATAAAGCGAGTCCCATTCGCCATGGAATCGATCGATTTTTCATCTTATTGAGCCTCCTGTATTCCTTGGATGAACGCCTCAGTCGTCATTGTTCGAGGTTTTACCGAGTACCCGGGAGCGAAAAAACCGTACAAATGCCTTTGAAATTTGACTTCAGCGACCGCGTTTCGGAGCGAAATCGTCCTCTCGACAGAAACGAATCAGCGGACACTAGTGAACTTTGGTAAACCATGCAAGAGGAATCGCCGGGACGTTCTCGAGGCAAAAATCACCGCACGGGCGACCTCACGCAAGTTCGCCCCCATTTCGCGAAGATGAAGATCGGCACCTTGATTAAGTGCGGCCCCCGCATCCTGCCTTTCCCTCCCGATGGTGCCCCCCATACATCCACAAGGACTCGGTCTTGTTAAGGTTCAGCCGCGATTTGCCAACGGTGACCGGGATCCTCCTCCCGCTTTATTTGTGTCCAAGTGTGGGGCACCACTGACTCGGAGGACGCCTCGAAAGGATCGGCGATCGAATGGCTGAGAAATTAGGAGGTGTCCGTGAAACTGGCCATGAAGTCGGGCAGGATGCTACTGGTTTACATCGAAGATGTTGATTCTGATTCGTCCCGGCAAGGACCGGCTTCTCCTATCGATCCGTGGATTGAATGGATCGAAGAGGAAGGGGAGGACTTTGAGAAGATCAGGCGGAGTTAAAAAACAAGTAAAACAAGGCTGGCCGATCCGTTTCCAAAGACTAATAGACCAAGTTGGACAAAACTTGGAGCCCAAGGAGGTTTGTGCGGAAAGCTGGCCTGGTCAGTCTCTACTGGAGGCGGCGGAGGAGTGTGTGGCATCTTGGCAACAATCACTCGGCCGTTGGAAAGCCGTAAGTTCCAGGCAAGCGGCTTACGCTTACGATATGAAGCAGGGGTCAATCGGTGTCTGGTGCGCCACAGGCATTCTGGCCACCCCCTGAGGCAAATTCGATGACTCACGGCCATTGCCACCTGCTGAACCAGTCCGCGAATATCGAGCGAAATTTTCGCTTCAGTCAGCCAAGCAAGCATTGGGTGGCAGCTCTCCTGTTGGGACCAAGGAAACGGACAGTTGCAGGCGGGGAATCCGTAACGCCTCTGGTCAAGGCGAACCAACTTTCTTAGCATGACGCTTCCTAATATTACGGCTCGTGCTTTGCCAAAGCGCTTCCGTCCACAGATATACGACCGAGGATTTCACAAGGGTTCAGGAGTTTTTCAATCATGAGCGAAGACCAGTTCGAGCGACGTGGCAACGCCCTTGAGGATATGTTCTTTTACCGAAGCGATCAGGAACTGCTCGAGCAGATCAAGCAGGATTTGGCCGACAAGGAAGCTCGCGAGCAATTGGCTTCGTTCTCTGGCATCACCAACGAGCATCTGCTTGACGAACTCGTCTCCCAAAATGTTCGAGCCGAGACCCTCGCGTGTGTCACTCTGATACCGCTGGTTGTGGTGGCGTGGGCTGACGGAAAACTTGATGAAGAAGAAAAGCTGGCCGTCCTGCGAGCTTTCAAAGAAAAGGGACTTGCGACCAATCCCGCAGCTGTCAGCCTAGTTGAGGGCTGGCTTTCGGAGCCTCCCGGTGAAGAGCTCTTTGCCACATGGAAAGACTATATCGCATCGCTTTCTGCGTCGATGAGTGGTTCGACCTTTGAGCACCTGAAGGCGAGCGTTCTCGATCAGGCGAAGGAAGTCGCACGTGCCGCCGGCGGATTTCTTGGTGTCATCAACTCGGAAAGTCGTTCGGAGAAACAAGCCATTGAGGCAGTCGCCGCCGCATTTCAGGCTGGGTAAAAATAAGTTTTGCCGCTATCGAAAATGGCCCCCGATGAATGGGCAGCACACGCGGTCGCGGCCTGTTGCAGACTTTTGACCTGAAATAGACGGGAAACCGCGAAATTTTGAGCGAATCAGCGGAAAGCTGACGGGGCTGGTGGGTCCTTGTTTTTTTTGAGACGATAGAGATAAAGGAGCGAATCGAGGAGAGCCAATCGGGTAGTCCTGAACGAGCCTTCATCGAGTGGTCTTGGGCGCTCGGTTGCGTGAGTTGCTTCGAGGTTAAAGCTGAATCCTCTCCAACGGTTCGATCGAGAGGTAATTCAAACACATTTATCTTCCGCGAAGGGGTACTTTAGTATGGGCGCGCGAGAAGAAATGATCGAATTGCTGAAAACAGCCTATTCGATGGAACGTGAAACGATCATGAATTACATGGCCAACAGCATCAATCTTGATGGCGTGCGAGCGGAGGAGATCAAAAAGTCATTGGCCGCAGATATCACGGAGGAAATTGGACATGCCCAGGGCCTCGGCCAGCGGATCAAACAGTTGGGTGGGCTGGTCCCCGGGCCAGCCAGTGTGGAGGTGGGAAATCAGATCCAACCCACCGAAAACACCACCGACGTGGTTGCCGTGATTGAGGCGGTCATCGATGCAGAAATGAAAGCTTGTGCTCACTACAACAAAGTCATCAAGGCGGTTGATGGTGAAGACTACGTGACGCAGGACATGGGCATCCGGTTGTTGGCTGATGAAGAGGAGCATCTGGTTCTGTTCCGAGGGTTCCTCAAAGAGTATCAGGCCAACTGATGCCTTGCTTGCTTGATGGCAAAAGTCTACTCGTCGTCGGTGGTACGAGCGGCATTGGCCTGGCAATCTGCCGGGCTGCCGTTGAGCAGGGGGCCCAAGTTACGACCGTGGGCTTGGAGTGCTCGGATGCTGCAAGCCCTGAGGACGTCGACGTTCTTATTGGAGACGCCCGGCACAGCGAGGTGGTTGGCGAAGCTGTTGGACGAGCCGTTCGCCTTTTTGGTGGATTGGATGGATTGGTACACGTCGCAGGGGGGAGTGGACGTGCCATGGGCGATGGCCCTCTCGATCAGATTACAGACGCCGGTTGGCGAGAAACTCTCCGGCTAAATCTCGATTCGGCCTTCTATTCAAATCGGGCCGCGGCCCAGCAGATGCTTGGCCAAGGCCGAGGCGGTGCGATCGTCAACATCGGGTCCGTGCTTGCGTCCTCTCCTTCTCCCAAATTTTTTACAACTCACGCCTATGCCGCATCGAAAGCCGCCTTAGAAGGCTTAACCGTCAGTTGCGCGAGCCACTATGCCGCGGATGACATACGCTTCAATCTGGTGGCTCCTGGGCTCGTGCAGACGCCGATGTCGAAACGAGCAACTGCAAACCCCCTGATCGTTGAGTTCCTGCGGACAAAGCAACCGCTTGCTGGTGGTCGCCTGGGCAGGACCGGGGATGTAGCGGCAGCCGTGATTTGGTTACTATCAGACGAAAGTCAGTGGATCACAGGGCAGTGCCTGAGCGTCGATGGTGGCTGGAGTGTCTCGGAAGGCCAACACCCTCAATCGTCCCACTGAACCGAACGAAGCTTTTCCTTGCAAACTTGGTTGCCTGAAACGATGACGACAAACAGCCCTGCGTCTCCGGCCCGGCCCGCCTCAATCTTCTTGGAGAAATCTGAGGCGATCGTCTCACGGATCCGTGAACAGCTTCCAGAAATTTCGTCGGCCTCCGACTGGTTCGCGGAGTCCATTCTGAAAGGACGGATGGTTCATATCTTTGGAGCTGGCCACAGCCGCATCATGACCGAAGAGATGTGGCCGCGTTATGGCTCGTTTCCGGGGTTTAATCCCTTGGTGGAACTGTCCATGACATTTCATCATCCAGTTGTCGGATGCAATGGCCAGCGGCAAGCCATGTTCATCGAAAACACCCCGGGTCTTGCCAGCCGAATACTGCGTAACTTCGACTTGCAATCGGCGGACTCGGCACTAGTGGTTTCGTCGAGTGGCTGCAGTCGAGTTGCCGTAGAATTGGCACAAGAGTTTCGAGAACAGAACATTAAAGTCGTCGCCATGGTAAGCCTGGCACACGCCTCCACCAGTGAGAGCCGTATGACTAATGGAAAAAAGCTGATGGATTTCGCGGACCTTGTTCTTGATACGGGTGCACCTGAAGGTGACGCCATGGTCCCCATCGAAAATCTGGAGGTCCCGGTCGCTCCTGGTTCCACCGTAGGCGGCTGCATGCTCATCAATGCCATCAAGGCAGAAGTGGCGCATCGGCTCACGCAACAAGGTCAACCTCCCCAAGTTTTGACCGCGAGCAATATTGTGGGTCGCGAGCGATCCTCGGAGCTTTTTGAATCTGCCTACGATGAACACGCACACAGGCTCGCACGGTTATTCGAGAGTGTCGGGAAGCGTGGAGACAATCCGTCCGCCAACGGGCCACTCAAATCATGAGCGTCAGGTTGAGGCACCTTTTTGTTACATATTCTTGCCCCAAGAGAGCGACAACATGCAGCCGATCCCATTACGGACGACGGTCATTGGAAGTTACCCTTTCCCAGGCTGGCTCGAACTCGCGGCAACCCAGCTCGACCGACTTGGCGTCGATGATCTTGCAGAACTCCAAAGAGATGCGGTCATCTCAGCGGTCCACGATCAATGCGCTGCCGGGCTGGACGTGATCACAGACGGTGAACAGACCCGTCTCGATTTCAATTTGTCTTTTTACGGCTACCTTGACGGGATCGAACTTGAGTCAGCGTCGCCTCGAAAATGGGGACCGCCCGCACACGACCAACGCGGAAGACATCAAATCACGGCCCCGCTTCAGGCATCAGGAGGACTTGGTGCGGTTGAAGAATTTAACCGCCTCAAGGAAGTCGCTCCGGAGGGGCCAACACTCAAGGCCAGCGTGCCGGGCCCTTATACACTCAGTGGCCGATTGGAGCCGTCGGAAATTTACCGCGATCGTTTTGAAGTGGCCGAGGCTCTAGTCCCCATTGTGCAGGCAGAGCTTACGCGACTCGTTGACGCCGGTTGCGTAGAGTTGACCGTCGATGAACCTTCAATGAGTTGCTACGCCCACAAGCTCGACCCAGATCAACTTGTCGACCTCTTCAATCGCACGGTCGCGCCCGTGGTCGGTCGGTGCCGCCTTTCAACTCATCTCTGCTTTGGGAATTACAAAGGCAGAGCGGTTGGCCCAAGACAATACGCGCCGATGTTTCCTGCGTTTCAGCAGATGCAGGTCGATGAACTCCACTTGGAAATGGCCAGTCGCGAATTCTCCGAACTGGAGCTGATCTCGGAGATTGGCAAATCCAAAGATGTCGCGATTGGCGTGGTGGATGTCAAAAGTTATTTCATCGAACCTCCCGAACTCATCGCGGAGCGAATTCGTCAATGCCTGAAATATATAGCACCAGAACGCCTTGCTCTCGCTCCAGATTGCGGGCTGAGTCAAACCGCAAGGTGGGCAGCAAGACAAAAACTTGAAAACATGGTTGTGGGGACGCAGAAAGTTCGAGAGGAGCTTTCATGATTCCCGCAGCGATGAGCCATAAGGCACTCCTTGATGATATTTCGGCGGCCAACCGCCCGGACGACCATTTTCGATTCTGGTGGCTAGGGCAGAGTGGTTTTTTGATCCAATATCAGTCCAAGCATCTACTTCTCGACCCCTACCTGTCGGACTCTCTGACGAAGAAGTATTCGGAGAGTCACCAGCCTCATCTCCGCATGACGGAACTGGCTGTGCTGCCAGAGCAACTTGACTTCATCGATATCGTCACCTCCAGCCACCGCCATACCGATCATCTTGATGGAGAAACACTCTGTCCGCTCTTGCAAAACAATCCTGACCTCGAACTCCTCGTTCCGACCGCACAAATTGAGTTTTCTGCCCAACGGCTCGGTTGCGATCCCAGTCGTTTCCGTCATCTGGACGCCGGAAGCAGTCTCAGCCTCGGGCCCTTTGAGTTTCACGCGATCACGGCAGCTCATGACACGGTTGAACGTGATTCCTCGGGAAATTGCGTCTACCTTGGGTACGTCATACGGTTTGGTCAGTGGACACTTTATCACTCAGGTGACACGATTCCGCACGAGGGTCTTATGGAGCAACTTGGCCCTTTCGATATCGACCTGGCGTTCCTGCCAATCAATGGTCGTGCCCCGGAGAGACGTGTCTCTGGTAATTTCTGGGGAGAGGAGGCTGCCGCACTGGCCCATGAAGCGGGAATCAAATGGGTCATCCCATGCCATTACCACATGTTCTCATTCAACTCGGTGACGCCGGACGACTTTGTCAGAGCATGCCATCGTTTGAATCAACCATACGGTGTTCCAAGGGTCGGCGAACGCTGGGAGAGCGTCGGTCTGCGTCGCCGCTAGTCACAGCATTGCAGCGATCTTCTCCAACGCTGCGAGGCATCGCCATTCGTTTTATTTTCACGCATTTACCCCGGTCGTTGCGGTTATGGGCATCTTGATCGTTGAATTCGTCACTGGAGGGGGGGAGTGGCTGATCGGAGGAGAGTCCCCCTTTTCAGATTCGCTGATCCGCGAGGGTAGGGCGATGCGTGACAGTGTTGCCCGTCTGATCGCAGCAAGCTCAGACGACGAAGTTCATGTCTTTTCCGCAACGAAGAATCGGGAAGATGATACATCGGAGGTTAAAAAGAATTTTGTGTCGGATGCCTCGAGTTTCTGGTCTCAACTTCGCAGATACGCCGAAGCGAAAAGATGGGCCATTATCCTTATCGCTCCAGAGTTTGACGATTGGCTACTTAAGTTGACTCGTCAGATCGAGGTATGGCACGGAATACTTTTGACCCCGGATTCGACGTTCGTGGCATTGTGTTCCGACAAAACCCAGACCTGCCTGACGTTGGCTTCCGCAGGACTTCCCACCCCGGAAACTCACGGTGCAACCCCCTGTTCCTGGGTTGCCAAACCGAGGCATGGTTGCGGAACCGAGGGTTTGGTTCTTGTACCCGAAGGTCCCCGACCAACGACCTCAGCTTTCCCTCGTGAGAATTGGCACGTTGAGCCAAAGATCGATGGCATTACTGCCAGTATCTCCGTGGTCGGCCACGGAATTCATGCGACCCTTTTCCCACCATTCGCGCAGCATTTCTCAGACTCCATGCCTTGGACCTATCTTGGCGGTTCACTCCTCGAGGATCCGAATCGGATTGCACGGGCCCATCAACTGGCTCGTGGCGTGATTCAAAGCTTCCCAGACACCCGCGGATATTTTGGAATCGACCTTATCTTGGGGAGGACCGAGTCTGAGGACGTGATTCTCGAAGTCAACCCTCGCATCACAACCTCGTGGGTCGGACTTGCAGCAAGCGTGGGGAGTCAACTTGCAGAATCCATGCTAAGCCCGCATGCTGTAGCATCCACAACGGTCGTGCCGGGGACAACGCCCATCAGTTTTTGGGCGGATGGGCGCACGATCGAGGCTTCCGAGTTACCCGAATGATGTGATGCCCATGCAATCCAGTTGGTTAGGTCTCGACATTGGAGGTGCAAATTGCAAGTTTGCCTCTTCAGATGGCGATGCGTGGAGTGTTCCTTTTCCGCTATGGAAAGATCCCACTGGTCTTGTGGAGCTCCTCAAGGCTGAAACCTCAAAGTTTTCTTCGTCTCACCGCCTCGCCGGGCTCGCCGTGACCATGACGGGCGAACTTGCAGACTGCTACCGCACGAAATCCGAAGGGGTGACCCACATCCTGAATTCAGTCCCGACGCATGCCGACTGGGAAGTCAAAATTTTTCGTACGGACGGCCGTTGGGCCACTCTGACCGAGGCACATGCCGACCCTCTCAAATGTGCCGCCTCCAACTGGCTGGCACTCGGAACACTGGTCGCGCGTAAGATGGGTCGCAGAGATATCCTGCTTGTCGATATGGGCTCGACAACAACGGACATCATCCCGATCAGGGCCGGAAATGTCGTGGTTCAGGGTCAGGATGATCCAGAACGACTGTCCCACCACGAGTTGATTTACGTTGGAACCGAGCGAACTCCCATTTGCAGCCTCATCGATCATGCGTGGTATCGTGGAGGAAGGTGCGGTATTGCGAGAGAGCATTTTGCAACCACGCTCGATGCGTATCTCTGGCGGGGTGCCATCGAGGAACGTCCCAAGGACACGCACACGGCCGATGGCCGTCCGGCGACGCGGGAACATGCCTTTGATCGGCTGGCGAAAATGGTGGGAGCAGACAAAGACCTTTTTTGTCCTGAGGATGCCGATCTGATGGCCAAAGCCGTCTATGAAAGTCATTGCCAGCTGATTCGCGTCGGACTTGATAAACTCCACGATGGCCAAGCCATGGAATTCGATCTTGTCGTTTGGTCAGGGCAAGCGGACTTTTTGGCGAAGCCAATTCTGACCCCACGGCACGCCGATTTGCCCGTGCAGCGATTAAGTGATCTGCTGGGCGTGGCTGGAGCACGTTGCGCGCCGGCTTACTCTGTCGCATGCCTCGCATCCGAGGATCCATGAACCTGCCGCAACGGTTTGCTCGAGGCCAATTGAATACCCCCAACCATGGCTTCTTTTTAAAAAATGACGCCCTCTTTAAAAATCGTGAAGCTTGGCGGAAGCCTGCTTGATTTTCCCAACCTCACATTGAACTTTCACCACTGGCTGACTCGAGAGACAGCCGGGCGTCACATTGTCATCGTCGGTGGCGGGCAAATGGTGGAAGAGATCAGGCAACGCCAAGTCGCGCTAAGTTGGTCCGATGAGGATTGCCACGAGCGGGCCCTCATGGCAATGAGGGACAACAGTCAGATTGCTGCGAAACGTCTTGATTTACCGTGGACCGATGACCAGGCATCATTGCATCGTTGGATCAATGATCAGACAATTCCCCTGAATCCGACGCCGAAAAGAACGATTCCGAGCAAGATGGCAACACTGATCTTTGATTCATCAGCAATGGCATCGGTGGATCTCAGCCTTCCCAAGTGCTGGGACCTCACGTCAGATTCCCTCGCAGCGTGGTTTGCACACCGGATTGGAGCCCGTGAGTTGATTCTTTTAAAGAGCAGGGGGGCTCCCAAGGGCTGGAGACCTTTATCTCAGGGTTTTGAAGACTGGGTTGACCCGCTTTTTCCGAAATTCGCCCTCGGTCTAAAAGTGACCTCGGTCAATCTTCGGGCTCCACGTGAGAACTTGTAGCACACAACGGCCCAGAATAACCCTTTCGAACGCAACTTCGGTTCTCTTCGCTCCGTAAGGTGAGAGCACAGGGACCACAACTTCCACCATTTATCCAGACAAACGACCTTTGCCGTGGCAATTTCAAGCTAATCTTTGCGATTGGAGCGACTCGGTCTAGAATACGCGATCTTGGTCGACAGAATTGGGCATCTGCAAAGGCGAGATGGGACATGGGGGTGAGAAAGGACTCGCCCGCTACCGAGTCTTCTCGAGGGTGCACCCATTGAGTTGCGAAGCGGCCCCCACACTTATACCTGCATTTGCGACCGCTCATTACGGAGATCTGACAGTTGTATCGAACACATACCTGCGGCGAATTGCGATCTGACGACGTCGAACAAACCGTGATCCTCTGCGGTTGGGTGGACTCGACACGCGACCATGGAAAAGGACTGTTCATCGATTTGCGAGACCGATACGGAGTGACTCAGGCCGTCGTCCTTCCTGATCGAGGTGAAGAGCTGCTGGCAAAATCCAAGCAGATCCGAAATGAGTTTGTTCTCAAGATCGAAGGAACGGTTCATCGCCGCCCCGCAGGTCAGGAAAATCCTCGTCATCAGAGTGGGGAAATCGAAGTGCATATCGATTCACTCGAAGTCCTTAATCGTTGCGAAGTTCCTCCGTTTCTACCGAGCCAGCCAGAGATGCCCGGTGAAGATCTTCGCCTGAAGCATCGCTACCTCGATCTTCGTCGACGTGGCATGCAAACGACGCTTGAACTGCGCAGCAAGATCATCAAGACGATGCGGGACTACTTCGAAGAGCACCAGTTCATTGATGTTGAGACACCCATTTTGGGCCGAAGCACGCCCGAAGGTGCTCGGGATTACCTCGTTCCGAGCCGAGTTCATCCGGGGTCCTTCTACGCCTTGCCCCAATCCCCGCAGCTTTACAAACAGATCATGATGGTCGCCGGCTACGACCGCTACGTGCAGGTTGCTCGATGTTTCCGAGATGAGGATCTCCGCGCGGACCGACAACCCGAGTTCACCCAACTGGACATGGAAATGTCCTTTGTGGATAGCGACGATGTCATTGGGATGGTTGATGGTTTGATGGCTCGACTGGTCAAGCAACTTCGCGGTGTCGACCTGCCCCTGCCACTCCCGAGAATGACCTACGATGAAGCCATGCGTCGTTTTGGGCATGATGCGCCCGACCTGCGATACGGCATGGAAATTGAAGACTGTACTGATTTGGCAGCCGAGGCTGAGTTCCGAGTTTTCCGTAGTGTTGCCGAAGCAGGTAACTTCGTTCGAGGAATCAACGCCAGACAGGCGGCCGACCGATACTCTCGCAAGGGAATTGATGAACTGACGGAGTTCGTACAACACGACTTTGGCGCTAAAGGTCTTGCCTGGTTCAAAGTGACGGAGGAAGGCACCCTCGCCTCTCCCATTGCGAAAAACTTTCCGGATACGTTGCTTGAGCGATTCAAGGAAAGAATGGGCGGAGAACCTGGTGACTTGATTCTGTTCATCGCAGATTCATGGGACACCTCGTGTCGCGCTTTAAACGGTCTGCGGCGTCGTCTTGCCAGTGAACTGAAGTTGTATGACCCAGACGAAATGCATTTCAGCTGGGTTGTCGAGTTTCCAATGTTCGAACGAGATGAGGAAACCCATCGTTGGGTCGCCATGCACCACCCTTTTACGGCACCACGAGACGAGGACATTCGCCAGTTGAAAGACTCTCCCGAGCACTGCCGGGCCAAGGCCTATGACCTTGTGGTCAATGGGTACGAAGCGGGCGGAGGTACCATTCGAATTCACGACCAAGCTATCCAGCAGGATGTCTTTGGGTTACTGGGCATGAGCCCAGAGGAAGCACAGGGCCGTTTCGGTTTCCTGCTTGACGCCTTGAAGTACGGAGCCCCTCCCCATGGTGGCATCGCGTTGGGGATCGACCGCGTGGTGATGCTGTTTGGCGGATTGGAGAATATCCGCGACTGCATCGCATTTCCAAAAACTCAGCGAGCGATGGATCTGATGACGGAAGCCCCAAATACGGTTGCGAAAGAGCAACTCAAGGAACTCGGACTCAATCTCGCACAACCGCCCGCCCAGAATCCTACCAAGAACTAAACCGCGTTTTGTTGGATTTAGGCGTCGTTGCGGGGTGACAAACATACCGATTATCCGGGTTGTTTTGCCTGATTTCAGGCCCGTTTCTACACGACTCATGAAGTTCTTATAAAAATCCCGGAATCGGACACTTGATCGCCAGTTGGGACATTTCCTTCGGGTTTGTCGAATAAAACTCCTTGTTGGTGTTTTTGCGATCGCAAGAAATCCCCGGATTTGTCGCTTGATCTAGTGCGTTCGGTCAATCGGCCTAAAGAATCTACCCGCCAAATAACGAAGTTACCTATCGTGAGGGACGGAGTGACGCTTCACTGCGCAGGATGTGCAGAGTCGCGACACACTATTTCGCACAGGGGGGACAAGCTATTCGGCTCTCTAGCCGACACCAAGACGTGATTAGACCCACGTTGAGTCTTGGTTTGGGCGCGTTCTCCGCCCACAACGTCGCAAATCAAGTTTGAAGATTGTCGATTGCTGCTTGATTGATTCCTCATGCCGCCAGCTCAAGGAATCGATGTTGCAGCAGTATTCGGTTTTCAAGCTTGCCGATTTCAACCTTATGGGGCGCGGATCAGAAGGAACTGACACCAACCCACCAGAAGCAAACGTAAAACCCCGACCCAGAGTTCAATGCACAATTGCCTTTTCTACAACTGGCTTGATGGATCGACCGAGAAAAGGTGGGCGTTATTGAATAGGGGTGAAAGGCTGTCAACTTTTTTGGCAGTCGAGACGAGTCACGAAGAAGTAATGGAGAGCCTGCGATGAAGGTCTTCACAACTGGACAGGTCGCTAAGATCTGTAAAGTGGCCCCGCGCACGGTCAGCAAGTGGTTTGATTCGGGTCGCCTCAAGGGCTATCGGATTCCTGGTTCACAGGACCGACGTATTCCTCGCGAATACTTGATCAAGTTCCTTAAGGAACATGGTATGCCTTTGGGTGATCTTGAAGACGAAGCCATGGCAAAAGTGCTGATCGTTGCTCAGGACCAAGTTTTAGTGGAAAACCTCAAGCGAGAATTACCGCCAGAAAAAGCGTTCAAGGTTGCTGTAGCCTCGAGCGGTTTCGAAGCGGGTATTCAAGCTGAAAGTTTCCATCCTGACAGCATCATTTGCGATTTTTCAATCGGCAAAGTCGAAGCGTTGCAGATTTGTCAGAATCTGCGAAAAAACAACGACTTCACCGAAACGATTTTGATCGCTTTGTTGCCTGACGATGGAAGTCCGATGAGCTTTGATCGCTCTGCAATCAATGAGACGTTCAAGAAACCGTTTGATGCCGGACTTCTGGCTCAACGACTACGAACGCTGATTGGCGCAAGAAAAGAGCTAGTCTAAAGCAACCATGGACGCCGACGTTTTAAACGTTGGTGATAACGCCGCAATAAGAAATAGCCGTCACGAATGACCCTCGTGGCGGCTTTTTTTATGGCTCTACGGCAACTTGAAGCCAGGGCGTTGACATTCAACGGAAAAGGGATGAACCTACTCACATTCGTCACTTCGCGTGCTCGCCCGATGAGGAGAAATCATTATGGGAACCTTCTCTCACTTCACTTCCGATGGCGACGTTCATATGGTCAACGTCGGGGCCAAAACGAGCACCGATCGACGGGCGAGGGCTTCGGCTAAAATTCAGATGCAAGCGACGACCCTTGAAGCCATCGTCAACAAGCAAACGTCCAAGGGGGACGTACTTCAAGTCGCCCGTCTCGCGGGCATCATGGGCGCTAAACAGACGAGCCACCTCATCCCTCTCTGCCATCCGCTGGCCCTGACAGGGGTTGAGGTTTCGTTGTCACCGCTGAACCCGACCACACTCAAAATCACGGCTGACGTTTCCACTCACGGACAGACGGGGGTTGAAATGGAGGCACTAACTGCTGTCTCCACGGCCGCCCTGACGGTCTATGACATGTGCAAAAGTATCGACCGGGACATGTCGATCCAATCGATTCAGCTTGTTGAAAAGACCGGCGGCAAAAGTGGACATTACCTTCGCTCAGAAGAGTAACGCCCGACGCCTCAGGGCATCGACTGCGACCGGGGTTCACCGCCAAGGTCTGACGTGTTCGAGCAACGTGAGAACGCTCTCACGCGGGGCCATCTTGGGGCAACCTCGCGAACGCGTGATGTGCAAGGCCAAACGAGAACCGCAGAATCAGGGGTTTGATGCTCGGTGCAAAACATCGACAAAATCCCGAACGTCTTTGAATTGGCGATAGACACTCGCGAACCGCACATACGCTACCTGATCGAGCCTCGATAAGAACGCCATCACGATTTCGCCCAGATCTTGGCTGTCGATTTCGGTATCATGCGAAGAAAACACTTCCTGTTCGATTTCATTGACCAGAACCATGATTTGCTCGTCACTCACCGGTCGCTTCCAGCATGCCCTTTGCAGACCCGAACGGATTTTCTCCGGCAGGAAAGGCTCTCTGACACCATCCTTCTTCACCACTTTGAGATCGAATTCGGCCGGCCGCTCGTAAGTCGTGTATCGGCGTCCACAGGCGTTGCATTGGCGACGACGACGAATAGAGTATCCATCCTCTGCCGCACGCGTGTCGGTCACTCGATCGTTGTCAACACGACAGTAGGGGCATTTCATCAGATCACGTCCTTTGACTGCAGGAACCCCAACCGTCGCGGGGTGTTGCGTTGTAGTTTAGCGACATTCCGACATCGCCGTCACCACTTTGAACATTTTATGGGGTAATTCACGTACTTTCCTCGCGTTGGCATGACCATGCCGGCAGTGATGACCGCGGGGAGGTCTTACTCATAAATCGCCAAGATTCATGTGGCAATTCGTTGAAAGTACGACGGATCCGTCAACTGTCAGATCAATCGAGATGATGAACTGGCCACTGCGTCCGAGCGTCGGCAACCATGGTTTGCATTGTTCCGAAACCAGAGCCAAAATAAGTCAGGACAACTTGACCTCCAAGGTCGACCAAGAGCCAACGGGCGACCTTCAAGAATCGCTTTCATCAGGGGAAGAACAAGGCCATGGATGCCGAGCAACTGCGGGCGAGACAGGCTCCCATCAAAAAACGTTTTCGTGAAACTCCAGCCTTGGCCCAACGGGTGCTGCAAGCTTCAGGAATTATGACGCCCGAATCCACGACATGTGAAGTCGAGACTTTTTTAGGATCGACGCCAGCAGGACTTCATACCTATACGGGCGGCGATGGCACCGAGGCTTGTGCTGCAGAGATGCTTTTGGAGGCGTTGATTGGATGCGCTGGAGTCACCTTTTCAGTGGTGGCCAAGGTCATGGAAATCCCTTTTGACTCCGTCGTAATTCGCGCGGAAGGACATCTGGACTTTCGGGGAACACTTGGGGTGGAGCGTGATGCGGCGGTCGGGTATGAACGCATCAACCTGTTCTTTGAGATTGCAACGGAAGCAGACGAAGACCAGCTTGCCAAATTGGTTGAATTGACGGATCGATACTGCGTCGTCTTTCAATCACTTAAATCGATGGAACCATCTCAATTCATGAAAACTGATGCCTGATGGAGCCCAGGACAAAAGACGGAGCGTCACATTCGAACCCTAAGATTTCCGAGCTCGAATCGAATCAAGTTTTTTGGGCCAAAATCAGGGAAAATCGAGCGAAGACTGCCCGATGTAAGGTGATAGGCAAAATCCACCGCGCGTTATAAACAATGGCATGGGGCATAGGCTTCACGGGTGTGTATCGCGAGGCACTAGACTGAAGGCTCGTTGGGTTGTTGATGACCGACGCCTCATCGGCAGCTGATACCCCATAACACTCCATTGACCAAAGGCCTGTCTTGCTCTTTTGTCCCTTCTTAAAACGTTGAACACATGTCCCAATCCACTTCGACAATACGCACAGGAACGCCCCCTGTTTTCGCCGGAATTGATGTCGGTGGAACGACGATTAAGTTAGCTCTTGTCAGCGACCACGGGCAACTCATGGCAACCGAACACTTCGCAACGGAAGACGAACTCGGCGTCCCGGATGCTGTCTCCAGAATGAGGAGGGGGCTAGAGCGTTTATGTGCGACTGCAAACCTGAATTTTTCTGACATTGCTGCCATCGGGCTTGGGACCCCGGGAACCATGGATATTCCCAACGGGCTGATCCTGGAGCCACCCAACCTTCCAGGCTGGAAAAACTTCCCAATCGTTGAGCATTTACAACAGGCCTGCGATAACAAACTCGTTGCCTTCGCCAACGATGCGGGTGCGGCGGCCTACGGGGAATTCTGGGTGGGCAGTGGTCAGATTCATGACAGCATCGTTATGTTCACGCTCGGGACCGGAGTCGGTGGTGGCATCATTCTCCACGGTAAGTCGGTCGATGGTGGCCACAGCCATGGTTCAGAGTTCGGTCATATCTTGATCGACAGCGGGCCGCAAGCGAGGCTATGCTCCTGCGGACAGCGTGGACACCTTGAAGCTTACGCCAGCGCAACCGCTGTCGTGAAGCGTGCTCAGGAACAATTGCAAGCGGGCCGTCCCTCGAGCCTGAACGCTCGCTTGCAAGGTGGGGAATCACTCTCGGCCTTGATGGTCGCCGAGGAGGCCGATAAAAATGATTCGTTCTGCCTTGATCTCATCGACGAGACCGCCTATTTCCTCGCTCTGGGAATTGTCTCCGTCGTGAACATCATTGACCCGGAATGCGTCATCTTGGGCGGGGCCATGAATTTTGGTGGACAGAAGAGTCCGCTGGGCCGTCGGTTTTTAAAACAAATCCAAGATTCGTTTTGTAAACACACGTTTCCCGTACTCGCCGAAAACACAGAAATTTGCTTCGCAACGCTCGGTGGCGACGCCGGGTTCATTGGTGCTGCAGGCGTTGCTCGATCCGCATTTTACAAACAAGCCTCGCCGTTGGGCACGTCCGCAGAGAATCCCGACCTATCCAACGAAGAGCGATGATCCCTCTCTACTTTATTCATCCAACATAGACTCAGGCCGATCGGAGTCTCGCAAGGGTTTCACCTGGACATGACCGCCATCGAACGAAATAACATTCGAAATTTCTGCATCATCGCCCATATTGACCACGGCAAAAGTACGCTCGCAGATCGCCTGCTGGAACACACGGGGACGATCACTCAACGTGAAATGCAGGAGCAGATCCTTGACGACATGGAACTCGAAAGAGCACGTGGGATCACCATCAAGGCTCGAGCCGTCGCGATGCATTGTGACATCGATGGAACCCGATACGAATTGAACCTGATCGATACTCCAGGACACGTGGATTTCCACTACGAAGTCTCCCGCTCGCTTGCCTGTTGTGAAGGCGCCTTGCTCCTTGTGGACGCATTTCAGGGGGTAGAGGCGCAAACCGTCGCCAACGTTTACGCCGCGATGGGACATGATCTGGCTGTAATCCCGGTCATCAACAAAATTGATCTGAAGCACCAGCGAGCAGACGAAGTGGCATTGGAAATGGAACAATCCCTCGGCTTGCCGATGGACGAAAGCATTCGAGTCAGTGCCAAGACGGGCATTGGAATTCCCGATCTCATGAGCGCGATTCTGAAACGAATTCCACCGCCTGAAGGGGAACGAGACTCGCCGCTTCAAGCGATGGTGTTTGACTCGCATTACGACGAATTTCGCGGAGTGATCACTTATGTTCGTGTGATGAATGGGACACTTTTCAAGGGACAGAAAATCCACTTCATCAATACGGGTAGTGTTCACGAGGTGCTCGAACTGGGGCAATTCGCGCCCAAACGACGCCCCTGCGAGGAACTGCAAGCGGGAGAAGTGGGATACGTCATCTGCAACATCAAATCGCTGGACAAAGTCAAGATTGGCGACACCATCAGCGTTCCTGGTGAAAAGTCGGGGACCGCTCTTTCGGGATATCAGGAACCGCCCCGCATGGTTTACTGTGGTTTGTATCCTTCCGACGGGCAAGATTTCTCTGAACTGAGAGACGCGCTGACCAAGCTTTCGATCAACGACCCGAGTTTTGAATTTGAACCGGAATCCAGCGATGCTCTGGGCTTCGGTTTTCGCTGCGGCTTCCTTGGTCTCCTTCACATGGAAATCATTCAACAACGATTGGAAGGCGAAGCGGACATTGACTTGGTCCAAACCGCTCCGAACGTCACTTACCAGATCATGACCAAAATGGGAGAAATTCTTGAGATTCATCGGCCTCAGGAAGTTCCAGATTCCGGTCAAATTGCAGAATTCCGTCAACCCATCGTGCGCGTCAACATCGTGATTCCGGAAGAATATGTTGGCGCCGTCATGAAACTCTGTACCGAGCGAAGAGGTGTCCAGACAGGACAGGAGTACCTCTCACCAACACGGGTCATGTTGACGTACGAGTTGCCGCTCGGAGACGTGATCTACGACATGCATGACAAATTGAAAAGCAACACCCGGGGCTATGGCACGATGGACTACGAAGTCATCGGTTACCAACCCGCGGATCTCGTACGCATGGACATCCTCGTCAATGGCAACAAGGTCGATGCCCTCAGCGTCATTTGCAATCGGGGAGATGCGGACCGACGTGGTCGAGCCGTGGTGAAGAAACTCAAGGAAGAAATCAGCCGACACATGTTTGAAGTCGCTGTCCAAGCCGCAATTGGCTCTCGCGTCATCGCTCGCGAAACGGTCAAAGCACTGCGGAAAAATGTGACCGCGAAATGCTACGGTGGCGACATCAGTCGGAAACGCAAACTCTGGCAGAAGCAGAAAGAGGGTAAGAAGCGGATGAAATCCATTGGCTCTGTGGACATTCCTCAAAAAGCTTTTATGGCCGTTCTGGATACAGGAGAGGCGGGAAAGTAGTATCATTTTCCCTGCTCGAATCTGGAAATGGTCATTCGTTTGCAGTCGGCGAACTCGTATAATTCAGGCAGGAAAAGAGCAGAGCGTATGAGGCACTGTCGGCAAATGAAGTCAAAGCCACAGAAAGCAGGAGCAGAATCGTGAATCACATTCAACGCCAAGTAAGATTTGCGCAACGGAGAATGAATATCCAGACATTCGCGGCGTGGCTCCCTTGGAGTCTCGCGGCAACTTGGTTTGTCGGATTGATCGCGATTGCCCTACCCAAGCTTGTTGATCTGGGAAGCCGTGACTACGTGGCAAACTCAACCACCTGGATGGGTATCTGGCTTGGAGGAGGGACGTTCCTGGCCGTCGTCGTGGCAGGCGCGGCGTCATTTATCCGCCGAGCAACCAGCTTCCAGTCGGCCGTAGAAATTGACCGACGAGCCGGTTTGGACGAAAGAACGGCAACCGCGATCAGTCTTGGAAACTCCAACGATCTGAAGGGTCCGGCAGAACAGATTGTCATCGAAGACGCCAACCGACGACTCGATGGAATCGACCTCTCAAAACTGTTCAATGTGCGATTCGCTCGAACCTCGCCACTCTCCTTGCTCATTCTTTTGTCCGGTCTTTTGATCGGTTGGGCCGTTCCGAACGCCAAGACTTCTGAAACGCCAGTTCTGGACCCGACCGAAGTGGTCAATCGCGAACAGCTGGAAGAGACCTCAGAAGATCTGAAAGAAAAACTCCTTGAGCAACTCAAGATCGCGGAAGAAGCCGGCTTGGAAGAAGCTGCAGAGCTTTTCAAAGCGTTGGAGAAACAGGCATCGGAATTGGATTCCGATCGAGAAATGAGCAAGAAGGAAGCTCTTGTCAAACTCAACGATCTCAAGGACCAATTGGAATCTCGCGCCAAAGAACTCGGTGATGCGAAACAGATGCAGCAGACTTTTGCGAAGCTGGACGACATCAAAGAGGGCCCCGCAGACAAATTGGTTCAGGCCATGAAAGATGGCAACTTTGAAAAGGCAAACGAGCAGCTGAGTGAACTCGCAGAGCAATTGGGAGACGAAGCACTCTCCCCCGAACAAAAGCAGGCGATGAAAGAACAACTCGAAGAGTTGGCGGAGAAGTTGAGCGAAATGGCGAATCAACAACAACAGCAAGAGGAAGCACTGGAACAGCGGATCGCCGAGGCTCAAAGACAGGGAGACCTCGAGAAAGCGGCGGAACTCCAAGAGCAGTTGGAACAGATGCAAAAACAACAGGGCAATTCTTCGCAGCAACTTCAAGATCTGGCTCAAATGCTGCAAAACGCGTCCGAAAGTTTGAATTCAGAGTTGGGAGATCCTCAAAACATGCAACAGGCCCAACAGGGCTTGCAAGACCTCGCCCAATCACTGGAAGGGCTTCAGAAACAGATGGACGAACTTGAGTCTCTGGAGGGAGTGTTGTCTCAGGTTGGAGAATGCAAAGGCCAACTCTCCAGCCAACCCGGTTCGCAGTCCGGCTCGCAACCGGGGGGACAAGGGCAGAGCCAAGGACAAGGACTCGCTCAGAGCGGGCAGGGCAAGGGACAAGGACAGGGCAGTGGACAAGGGGAAGGAGACGGTCTTGGTGAAGGTCAGGGATACGGAGAACGACCGGAAAATGCGACCGAGACCGGGACATTCGAGTCCAAGGTCGATGGCACGCCGCAACAAGGCGAAGTGGTGATCAGCGGCAAAATAAATGGACCCAACAAAAATGGAGTGAGCCGAGCTGAAATTCAGCAATCGATTCAGTCGGCCCGCCAAAGCGACGTGGATCCGGTAGGCGAGCAGCAGCTTCCCAGATCCAAACGGGACCAGGTAAAGGAATACTTTGAGAAGTTCCGCAAACGCGGAAACTAGCTCGGCAACATTTCTTGTTGGGACCGTGGGATCATTGTCTCCACGATCTTTCGCTCGCTTTTCTAGAAAATCCCCAACTGGTCCCGGGCGTCATCGGTCATTTTTTCGGGCGTCCAAGGCGGGTCCATGACCACCTTCACATCCACTTCACCGACATTATCGAGCTTGGAAATTTCTTCTTTTGAATTCCCCACAAGTTGCGGTCCGGCGGGGCACATGGGACTGGTCATCGTCATTTCAATATTGACCTGTTCCTTGCCGTCATCACCTGCCTCAATAGCGACGTTATAGATCAACCCCAGGTCAACGATGTTGACGAACAATTCAGGGTCAATGACGTTCTTAAGTGCCTCGTAAACATTTTCTTCTGTAAGCGCCATGATATTTTCATCCCTTCTCATCCACGTGTGCAAAGTGACAGTCTTAACGACCTACTCTTATTCTTCCATGAGAACCCAAACTCGACCATCTTCAATCTTAGCGGAAAACGCCTTCGTTGGCTGCGTTGCCGGCATGGTCAGAGCCTCGCCGGTTTGAACATCGAATTTCGCCCCATGCCTGGGGCAAGCGAGAGTGCCGCCATCGAAACAACCTTCGCTCAATGGACCGCCGTCGTGAGTGCATACATCTTCGAGACAGGAAACTTGACCACGATGGCTCATCACGACCAAAACACAGTCTCCCGCCTCAACCACCAGCGGTTCCCCCTCAATAAGCTCCTCGGCTGCCGCAACATCGGTCCAGTCTGCCATACTCACATCCTTTGTTTCCAAACGTATTTGGTTTGAAAGCCGCAACGATGAGCCACGCAAAACCGCCGTGTGCCAAGTGCGTTTCTAACCTCAAAACTGAATTGCAAATCAGCGATCAACAACCCGTGAACCGGGATTGGACTCACCGCAAAAAAAGGCGAGCATCAATCGGTGGGCGGCCGCTGAATATCGTATTTACGTATCTTACGGTCCAAGGTCGAACGTTCGATCCCCAGGATGCTGCTCGCCTGGCTTTTGTTCCACTTGGTTGCCGTCAGCGTCGCCACGATATGTCTTTTTTCGATTTCGGTGAGGCTTAGCGGGATATACGAAGATTTCGCCGCAGCAAATTCGAAAGACTCGCTCGCCGTTGCCAGGCTCGTCAGCACGAGTTCTTCCGCTTCGATGACCTTCCTCTGCGAGAGAACCACGGCCCGCTCAATCACGTTTTTGAGTTCTCGAACATTCCCCGGCCATCGATACTCCCTCATTTTCTGCATCGCCCCCACGCTGAATCCCTCAATTCGGCGCCCGGTCTCGACATTAAATCGGTGCAAGAAGTGCTCCGCCAGTTCGACCAGATCTTCAGGACGCTTCCGCAGCGGCGAAACATAGATTTCCAGGACGTGGAGACGGAAATAAAGGTCCTTTCGGAAATTGCCCTGCCGAACTTCTTTCTCAAGATCTCGGTTCGTTGCAGAAATGACACGTACATCTGCCTTGATCGGCTTGCTACCACCAACCCTTTCAAAGGCGTGTCCCTCAAGCACTCTCAAAAATTTGGCCTGGATTCCAGGAGTCATCTCCCCAATTTCGTCGAGCATCAAGGTCCCTTGGTGAGCTGCCTCAAACTTGCCGACCTTACGATCCGTGGCTCCAGTGAATGCCCCTTTTTCGTGTCCGAAAAGCTCACTTTCAAGAAGAGTCTCCGTGAGTGCAGCGCAATTCAAGCAGACAAACGGTCCTTCTCGACGCGGGCTGGAGTAGTGAACCGCGCGTGCGACGAGTTCTTTGCCAACACCACTCTCGCCACGGATCAAGACCGTTGCACTGCTGGGCGCGGCCCTAGCAATTTGATTGTGGACCTCAATCATGTCGTCACTTCGACCGACGATTTCGCTTTCCACGCCGAGGCGAGCCCTTAATTCATCGAGCTCATGCTGACTTTTGGACAAGTCTTCGACAAGGTTCTGTTGGCGACGAAGATTTTGGAGAGCAAGCGCAACATTCTTTGCCACGGCGAGTGTGAATTCCAAGTCGACCGGATCAAGAATGCTGGTGGCCCTGGTGGTGTACAAATGAATGAGACCAATCGTCCTTTTACCAACTCGAACAGGAGCGCATATCACACTCGTCGATAGGATCTCACCGGCACTATCCCGGATTCCCAGCTTGCTATCCCCTTCGATGTCGCGTGCGAGGACCGCCTCACCCTCACCGATCACTGTCTCGCGTAGAAAGTCGGAAACACCACGGTACTGTGGCAGCTGATCCGAACGAGACGCAAGCACACGGAGTTCGGAGGAACCTCCGCTCTCTGCTTTGCCCCTCAATAACAGGGCTCCCGCATCTGCCTGGGTCCCATCAATCAGCCCATTGATGGCGATCTGCCCAACTCCCTTGGCATCTCGCTCGCAGGCCAGGTCGAAGGCGAGCTTGCACAAATTGGCAGTCGCCTTGCTTAGCTTGGGAAAATCACCCGCTTCCACATGAGGCGCATCGAGGAGGCGAGTATTTTGACGTCGGTGAGTAATGGTGGTGGGCTCAAGAACTTCACAGGTCTCCCCTCCTCCAGCTACAGGTGCAGGTGCGACAGCTTCATCTTCTCCGTCTATAGGATGCTTCTCCGTCAGAGATTTTGCCGCGTTCGAGGCCTCACGCCCCTGATAGGCAGCTGCCAAATCGGTCACGTAGGCCAATTGGGTATTTGCGATCCTGATAACATCCCCCACCTGTAGGGTGACATCCCCCTGAATCTTCTCCTCACCGACCTGAGTTCCATTGCGACTCTCGAGGTCCCGAAGGTACCAAGTTCCCTCGTCGGAAAATATTTCAGCATGCTGACGACTTGCCTGCTCGTCTTGAATCACAATTTGACTGGTATTCGCACGTCCAATCGTCACGCGACGCCCCGGAACCAACCGAAAAACGTCGGACCATTTCGTCCCATCGCGAATGACCAAATAGGCTAACAAAGGAATCTCCGAAGAATCATGGAGGCGATCGCTTAATTTGAAAGTACACTCTACCGGATGGAAGACAGGAAAGGGGCGGTATCCCGATCGGAACGATTATAACCGCCACAAAATCTTGTATTTTTCGTTTGTCCCCCGTATTTTACGGTTTAGGGTCTCTGTACTGTAACTAGACTAGAGGTTGAATCTTCGACAAACCGCGCTGATTCTCGAGCTTCGCTTGGCTTGTTATTCTGCCAAAACGGGCTCACGGAACAGAGAATATGGTGCGAAGTCGACTTTTTTGCTTGGCACCCACTGCAGGAGTGATGAACTATGTCGAAAAGAATCGGCATGAAATCAATGTCGAATGCCGCAACTTGTTGGTTCTTGAAAAGCCTACTCGTTGTCGCTTGTCTTTCCAGCTCGGCTTTCGCTGGAGGTAACAACAACGGTGGCATCGGGAACGGCGGTTTCAATTTCAACAATGTCGGCGGTGTAAAAATCGATGCAAACGGCATCATTCAAAACACCAGCGTCGAAGACCGCGCAAAGCTGATCGACTTTCTAAAACGATCGACCAAGGCACCTGAGGGTGAACTTGGGAAAAAGACCGAGATCCGCATGGTTTCTCTGAAAGGTCTTGAAGCTGCAATTCAGAAAGCGAATGTGAAAGAACTCTACGAGTTGCCAGCAGAAATTCGGTATCTCGCTGGACTTCAGCGGATTCAGTACATCTTTCTGTATCCCGAAAAGAACGACATCGTGATCGCCGGTCCTGCGGAAGGTTGGGAGTTCAACGACGAGGGTATCATGGTGGGCAAAACGACCCGTCGCCCCGTCCTCCAATTGGCCGACCTGATGACCTCACTACAAACAGCTCGCTCGGCGGGCGAAGGTCAAGGCATCAGCGTCTCCATCGACCCGACCCAGGAAGGCCGTCAGAGATACAGCCAATTTATGCGACAAGTTCGCGGCCTGTCTCCTCAGGTTCTCGCCGGTGCTCGACAAGCGATGGGTCCCCAGGAAATCAAGCTGACCGGTGTTCCCACCAATAGTCGCTACGCTCGCATCCTTGTTGCTGCTGATTATCAGATGAAGCGTCTCGCCATGGACCTGAAAGAGGCTCCTGTCGGGAACCTCCCTAGCTTCCTTGATCTCATGCAGAAACGTCGTTCCACAGTTTCGGCGAATGTCATGCCACGCTGGTGGCTGGCCTGCTCATACGAGCCAATCGCCAAGAGCGGTGACGGACTGGCTTTCGAAATCAAGGGGCAAGGCGTCAAGGCCATGACTGAAGATGAACTGGTCACAGCCGAGGGTGAAGTCGTTGGAACCGGTCGCAAGAACCCAATTGCCGAGCAATGGGCCAACCAGATGACTGAAAAATACGACGAACTGAGCGTCGCTGAGACGATCTTTGGAGAACTTCGAAACATCATGGACATGAGCGTCGTTGGTGCTCTCGTGGTTCGTGAGGAGATGCTACGAAAAGTTAATCTGGAACTGCCCGTCTTGACCGGTGAAGTCGAGTTGGACACGCCGGATTGGCCAACCCCTCGAGCTGTAGACACCCAGTGCAGCTTCATGAAAGTCGGTCGGAATACCGTGGTTACCGCCTCGGGTGGTGTCCTCGTCGATTCGTGGGGCGTTGCTGACAAGCAAGAAGAAAGTCCCATGGTCGGACTGGTCCGCACTCAAGCAGATGCAGATGGCATGAGCCGCTGGTGGTGGAACTAGTCCTACCTGCTTCGCCAAGCAAAATCAAAAAACACCCGTGGGAAACCGCGGGTGTTTTTTCGTTTCCCCCTAAACATAAAAGCCACTGGCACGATAACCACTGAGAATGCACTCCGGCTTCCTCAGCATGGTGTGAGACCGTCAGACAAATTCAGGTCGGCTTTTAACCGGGCTTGCCTGTTCACTGAAACCCGAAGACGATTCCACTTGACTCAGCACATCTTCGTCACAAAGGACTTCAGCTTGCTGCTTCAAGCTTGAGCAGCCTTTCTTTCAGATTGATTCCCTGAGGCGCACTGAATCCCCCCATGCGGCCTCCACAACTGACCACACGGTGGCACGGAATCAGGAGAGGAACTTTATTCTTTGCCATGATGTTTCCCACCGCCCTGTAAGCGCGAGGAGAGCCTGCACTTGCGGCCAGTTGTTGGTAAGTCAAAGTCTTTCCTCGTGGAATCGCGTGGCAGGCACGGAGGACTTTTTTCTGAAAAGGAGTCGTGGCGTGCACATGAACCGGCACTCTGCTGAGGTCGACATGGCCACCCTTCAAGAAGTCCTGAATGTCATTTTCCACTTTGCGCGCGAACGTCTTCACCTTACCAGGCAGATCGGCCTCGAACACATCCACTTTCAGGTGCTTGGACTCCTTGACCAAATGGTTCTGGCAACGCTTCAGATCGACGCAGCCCATCGCCAGGGTCCAGACCAAACCTTGATCTAGATACAGACCAATCCAGCCGATTGGAGATTCGAACAGATGCTGCCAAACGGGGGAATTTTCTTCTGTCATTTCAGACCTACCATGGACGGTTCTGCCTGAGTCGCATTTCCGAGACCACGACCCAGGATCCGAATAATCATTTCATCTAACGGCTTCAAAGCCGAAGTAAATTCATCGCCGCGCCGGGCGACAAATTTCGACAACACGACTAAAATACGTAGGGATCGCAAACCGCGTCACGGTTCAAGAAGTTCAACGAGTCCGAGGGCTGGGCCCCATAAAAATCATGGCAATACTCTCACAACGAATCTGACTTCGCTTGAACACGTCGCAAATCGAAGCGTATTATCATAACTTGGATCACTCCGTCAGGCATCGCGATGACACCTTGCCTAAGATACGGATACGAGGAGATCACCGTGTCACATTTTGGTTCCTACAGCGATGATTTTTACGTCAATATGCACCTGAATACCGAAATGGAACTCCCATCGAATCGCGACACGGTCCTGCATTTTTTTGAACAGCTTCAAAAGTACTATCCCACGATGCGAAATTTCTACGGTCGTGAGCGGGGTGAGTATGTCCTCGAGGAAGATAAAGACCTGGGCTATTACCGATGGGCGACGGTTGAACCGAAACGTGTCTCTTCAGGTTATGTGAACCCGGCAGAACTTCAAGTTGCCATCGATCAGTGCCTGAATATCTTGGACCTTGTCCCGCATACGCTCTCGATGAGCCCGTTGGACTGTGAGTCCCTGAACATCATGTATGGGTTCGACTACACTTATCGCGGGAATCAGAACGAAGTCGTTGCTGAAACGTTGGGCCTGCCTCCCGCGTTCGCCAAGCTGAACGAACTGCCGGAAGCTTCACTACTTTGCCAAGAGCCTAATGTGCAGTTTTCTTTGGATTCCGACTGCCGGACCCAGGTCCGTATCGGTGTCGAAACTCGTACAACCGCCTACCATATTCGCAACGGAGAATTCCCTGAAGAACAGTTGAGCGTATACCTTACGGTTCGAAGATACGGCAGTTTGGACCCAGGTGAAACTTACGTCTCAGCCATTCAGCAACTCGCGGAAACCTGTCAGAGCTTGATGGAGAGCTACTTGATCGAAAATATCCTGCTTCCTCTTAAGCAGAGAATTTCAATTCAGTAACCGGAGGTTGCTGGTGATGGCCAGAGCCTGTTGCTTGCCGCAGATCGGATGATCTCGAATCCGCGACGCTAGAAGGATTTTGCTGAATGGTTGGCTCGCTTGGTGATCAGTCTAAAGAACCACTCTGGTGAACCATGTCGAAGCTGATCGACGATCACCGCGACGATGATGATGCCACCGATCATGATCAGCGTATAGGTATTCGGAATCTGGAGCTGTGTACAGCCACTGCGGATCACGGTGATGATCAACGCGCCGATCATGGTCCCCAAAATCGAGCCTCGGCCACCGGCGAGGCTACCCCCACCGAGCACGACTGCCGCGATGATCTCCAGCTCTTTGCCAGTACCATCATTCGGATTGCCATTCTTGACATTGGCAAAGTAGAGCAGGCCTCCCATCGCGATAAAAAAACCGGCCAGCGAGTAAGTCGCGATGCGAGTCAGTGGAATATTGACGCCGCAAAGTCGAGCGGTCGACTCACTGGAACCCATCGCAAAAACATTGCGCCCGAAAACCGTGTAACGCAGCAGCCCAGCCACCAACAGGCCCAAGACGACCGCGATGATAACGCTCGTGGGAATCGCCCCTAATCCCGGTACACTGATCGGCACTAAATACTGATCCACATTGCGGCCGGTGTAACACAGGCTCATCCAGTCAGGAATATTTTCACTTGGCGCATAAACGGTCGACTCCTTCGCCAAGATTTGTCCAATCCCCAGAAAAATCGTCATGGTTCCGAGCGTAACAATAAACGGCACCACGTTCGTCATGCTAATCAGAAGCCCATTGATCAGGCCACATAGAACACCGGTCGATACCATGAGCACCAATGCTATCGACACCCAGACTGCAAAATTAGTCGAATCAGGTAAGACCTTAAGCATCACGGCTAGCACCGTACCGCAAAGCGTCAGCGCCGTTCCGGCGGAGAGATCAATTCCGCCAGCAATGATGATCATCGTCATGCCGAACGCGGGCACGGCGATCAGCGATGCGTTACTCATGATCCCGCGCCAATTGTAAGCGCTTAAAAATTTCCCCTGCCCCCAACGCATGTCGGCCAACGTGAAAAGCAGAACCACAACCACAAAAGCGAGAAACGGAAAGAGCTGCCACAAAAGTTTCTTGATCATGTCAACGCATTACCAGGATATTATTCGTTTGAAATCAACGACGGCGATGATGTGATGCTTGCATCATTACGCGATGGCTGCCACCATCACTTCATCTTCCGTCCAATCCGCCGCGGCTCGAACCTCTTTCATTTCACCTCGAGCCATCACGCCAATCCGATCACAGACCGCCAACAACTCAGGGAGGTACGAACTCACAAAAACCACGGTTCGACCTTGGGACGCGAGACCACCCATCATTCGATAAATCTCGGCCTTGGTCCCCACATCAATTCCCTTGGTCGGCTCATCCATCAAGAGGATCTCCGCCTCTTGGTGCAAAATCCGAGCGATCGCCACCTTCTGTTGGTTTCCGCCAGATAGCTCCGCCACCGCTTGATGCGAAGAATGGGCTTTAACTTCCATCCGCTTAATGAGATCCTCGGCGACCCGATCTCGCTTCGCGTAACGCAGTAAACCCATCCACGTGTATTTTTTCAGATTCCCGAGCGTGATGTTTTCACCGATCGACAAATCCTGCGCCAGTCCCTCGCCTTTCCGGTCCTCTGAGAGCAAACCCAATCCAGCCCTCATTCTCATTCCCACCGACGCATAGACCCGTCTTCCATCCACCCTCACCTCGCCACCATCGTTGGGATCGAGGCCGAACAGTGCACGACATAGCTCGGTGCGACCCGAGCCGACCAGTCCGGCCACACCAAAAATCTCTCCCTCACGCAATTCGACGCTGACCTGCCGGGGATACGGGTCACCCTGCAAATGGCGCACGGATACTCGCTTTTGACCCGGCTGGTGAGGCACGACCGGAAAAAGGTCATCAACATTCCGTCCCACCATCTTCGAAACAATTTCGGGGTCGGTCACATCGTCAATACGTCCCGAGTCGACATGTCTTCCATCTCGCAACACGGAATAAACATCGGCGACTCTTCGAACTTCTTCTAAAAAGTGACTGATATAGACCAGCCCCAGTCCTCGTTGCTTGAGCCTCTCAATAATCTCAAACAAACGCTGAACGTCGCGTTGAGGAAGCGAGCTTGTCGGCTCGTCAAAAAGAATCATCTTGGCGTCACTCGCCAGTGCTCTTGCCACTTCGATCAGTTGCTGCGTCGCGACAGATTGCTCGCCCACAATTTCAGTAGGCGCCAGGTCTGCAAGTCCCACATCATCGAGAGCCTGTCGCACTCGATCCCGCTGGCGCTCGCGAATCAGCAAGCCTCCGACGCTTCCCCGTAGTCCCAGGAGTATATTGTCCTCCACCGACAAGTCAGGAGCGAGATTGAGCTCTTGGTAGATCATGGCAATGCCTGCCTCTCGAGCCGCTTGTGGCCCGCGAGGCAAGTAAGACTTGCCTTCGATCTTGATGGAGCCGGCATCCGCGCGATGAGCGCCGCTAAGTACTTTAAGCAGAGTGCTCTTGCCCGCACCGTTTTCCCCAATCAGCGCGAGGACTTCCCCCGCTTGAACAACCAGCGTAACGTCGTCCAACGCTTGGGTCGGCCCAAACCGTTTGCTGATTCCTCGCATTTCAAGGAGTGCAGATGCCGGCATGCTTCGAGCTCGATTCCATTACTCAACGATCGAGGGCTTAAGTAATTCTTGAGTCCGCTCGTCATTCATATTCCCAGGCGTCGCGACATATTCGCCTGTCGAGATGAATGCCTCGGCGTCAGCACCGCCGATCGCCGCGACCAATGTCTTCACCGATTGGTAACCCATTTGTACCGGGTCCTGCAGGATGATGCCGCTGCAGGAGCCATCTTGCATCGCCTCAATGAGGGCATCACTCGGGTCAAAAGCGATGAACTTGACCTTCTCGTTCAAGCCAGCGTCACGCAGTGCTTCCAGCGTTCCATTCGCATTCGGTTCACAGACCGCAAAGATTCCCTTCAGCTCTTCGCCATGCAACTGCAGTAACTGACCCACCTTCTCTTTGGAGGCCGTGGCGTTGTCACCTCCACGTTCATCCGACGAAACCACCGTGATGTTGGGGTACTTTTTCAATCCATCCAGGAAGCCTTGTTCGCGTTGCTCAGTGCTCTCGCTGCCTGCGATGTACCGCAACAAAATGACGTTACCTTCTTCGCTAATCGCTTTCGCCATCTCTTCGGCGGCCAGGATCCCGCCCCTGTAATTGTCGGTCGCGACATAGCTGACGATCTCCGGCCCTTCATCCAGACCACTGTCAAAAATCACGACGGGCACACCTTCGCCAATCGCTTCGTTCACCGCGTCCACCAAACCACCCTTTTGGTTTGGTGCGAGAACAATTCCGTCCACTTGGGAAGTAATCATGCTCTTGACCACTTCGATCTGACTCCCCGTGTCGCTCTCAACGACCGGCCCACGCCAGATGATCTCGACATTCCCTAATTCACTCGCTGCTTTCTCCGCACCAAAGTGAACCGACTTCCAAAACTCGTGGCTGGTTCCCTTGGGAATCACCGCGAGACGGAGTTTGGCTTCGGTCGATCCGCCAGTGGTCGCTCCCGTATCCTGAGAATCGCCGCAGCCCACCAAGCCAAACAGGGACACACCCACGCACGCCATCAGGAGATGAGCGGTCTTATGCGACCATTTCAAAGAAGCTCTTCTCGGACGTTGAGCGAGTAAATTCGCGAAAAGCATAGAGAATACTCCATAGACTGAAACAGGGGACGGATACGTGAAAAGACGGGGGTCATGGAACCGGGTACGCCGGTCGCGGCTTCAGTTCAACGCCGTATGTTAACACGCCGTAAGACGCTTCGGTAGCTAGCAAGACACCCCACGCAGGCGAAGAAGCCCAAGTGCTATTGCTAGCGTTATGGGCGCGGAAGTAAATCAACATAGGCCCTGTTACCGGTTCACAGTACACTTGGCCCCGTATGTCGATTCCTCTTCACCCGTTGACTTTGACGTTGTGAACACCGTTTTTCGATTGCCCTGACCAAGACTCAACAGCGGTCGCCAGGCGTCGGAAAAATTTTGGGGTGGAAATGAACCACAGTGACATGACCAAGAGGGTTTGTTGCTGAGCTTGGTCGCTCCATCGCCACGATGGTCCACCGGTTTCCATTACGGAAGGAACAGGGATGTCCAAGCCGTTTCGCTTTTTACATCTGTCCGATCTATATCTCGGTGAACCCGTGACTGGTATCCAGGCCCCCACTGGCGACTTACGAGAAGCCATGCTGGCCGCCCCCTTCGTCGCGATGGAAAAGGCCTTCAGCATCGCCATTAGGGAGAGAGTCGAGTTCATTTTGTTGACCGGCAATATTCTGGACCTTCACCAACCCAGCCCAAAATCGATCTCGTTTCTCCATCGGCAGTTTGAACGCCTGCTGAGTTCCGGCATCGAAGTCTACTGGTGCAGCGGCCCACTGGATCCTGCTCATCTATGGCCAACGGCTTTGGACTTACCGGAAAACGTCGCACTCTTTGGGTCATCTACCGTGGAAGTCACAGAGATCCAGAACGAGCACGGGGCGATCTGCACCCTACTGACATGCGGACCTCAACCGGTGATTGAGCCGGACGAATTTGCGATTGAAGTTCGAGAAGGATTTGTCATCGGTGCGGTCCATGGTCAGATTGACCTTGAAATACTTGAGGAAATACCTTGCGACTACTGGGCCTTGGGTGGAAGGCGTCATCGAAGAGTCGCCGCGACGGACTCCAAATTCGCGATTTATCCGGGTAGCCCACAGTCACGCACAATCGATCACCTCGGTCCATGCGGCATCAATCTTGTTTCCGTCGACGATCGTGGTGGGGCCCACTGTAGAGAAATCGCGTGCGACACCATTCGATTCGCGGAGCAGCAACTCACGCTGAAAAACATCCGACCGGATTCGATACGTGAAACACTCTACGAAGCACACATGGAAGCCGCAGACATATGGGACGAAGGCTGGTGCGTCATCAACTGGACGATTGTCTTGGAAGACGCCTCCTCCTCAAAGTTCCTGAGCGAAGCTGAAGTGCTTAGTTTAGTTGAAGAACTTCGATCAGAATTTGGAACCCCCAGTACAAAAACTTGGTGCAACCAGATCCAACTTGGCAACCCAGCCTTTACGTTCCCCCAAACGATGTTAGAAGAAGATTCGATCCTGGGTGACTTTCTAAGGTCCTTACCTGACTGGGAAGCCAACCCCGATCGAGTGATCGACTTGCTCTCCAAACTTGACCTGCCCCCTGAATGGTCCAGCCAAGCCGTGACGGAACCTTTGAAAAAATTCGACCGAAAAGACTTGCTTTGCCGAGTCAAAAAAATGGGACTCGAACTGCTAAGCGGAACCGCTGACGCCTAACCTGACGGGCAACAGCGCGTCCGAAAACGTATTTCGAGGGTACCCAAGGGCATGCCCACACAAGGAAGTGAATGTGGTGAAAATCACGCAGATTCAAGCAGAAGGTTTTGGTGTCTGGAATGATCTTTCGATCGAAGATCTCTCACCGGACATGACCGTTTTTTACGGCCGCAATGAAGCGGGCAAAACCACCCTGATGCAGTTCATTCGCGGCGTGCTCTATGGCTACAACGAACACCGCCGAACCCGATACTTACCACCGCTTTACGGGGGCTTGGGTGGCGGTTCACTCCAAGTCCTCCATGGACACGAATCGCTACAGATTGAACGCCTCGACCCAACGGAGTCATCATCAGAAGACGGTGATTTGCGTGTCGCATCAACGAACGGACAGGAATTTGGAGGGGAATATCTGACTCGACTTTTGAGTGGAATCGACGAATCCATCTTCACGAATGTCTTCGCCCTCGGCTTGACCGAAATTCAGGAACTGAACTCCTTGAATGGCACGGAGGCAGCCCAAGAACTGTATAAACTCGCCAGTGGTGTCGATCGAGTTTCACTTGTTGACGTCATGAAGACGTTGACTAAACAACAGAACGCCTTGCTGGAAGGAAGTGCAGGTCAACTCATCCAGCTGTTTGAGCGTCATCGGGAATTGAGCCGAGTGGTTGAAAGTTGCTCTCAATCCGGTCACCGGTGGGTCGAATTGATGGGTGAGAGACGCGAAATCAAGTCGCGACTCAAATCCCACAAAGCAAAGCTATCTGAGCTTGAGTTGGAAGCGCGGCGTCTCTCGGTAGCGCAACAGGTTCTGCCGAACTACAACCTCTGGAAAACCCGCTCGACCGAACTTGAAGCTCTTTCGGATCTTCCCGCTGAACAAGACGTTGATCCAGAGAAAAACTCGAAACTTAAAAAACGACTGAATGATCTGGAAGTTCAAGCGGGACAACTGCAGGGCAAAGCCGAAGATCTCAAAACTGAGGCTGACGACCTTCCCATCAACGCAAGCTTCCAAAAGAACATCAGCCGAATTGAAGCGATTCTCGAGCATCAACATTGGATCCAGTCGCTATCGCGACAGTCCGATCGAGTGAAGGACGAAATCATTCAATTGGAACAGGCCGAGCATTCGCGTAGCGGACTCCCCAACACATTGAGTGCGGAACTCCCTAACGTCGCCATCACTCGAACGCACATGCGACAACTGGCGCCTTTTGCACGACAGCTCAAAGATTCGCAACGCCAGCTGGAGACCGCTCGCGAACAACTCGCGGAAGCCGAGCTTGAATTGCAAGAGTTGCGTGACCAACTGGACCGCGCCATGGTGGAAAACGACTGTGCGAGTCTCGGTGAGTCGTTTCAGCATACGGGACAACTGGTCGGTATGCTTCGCAAACGACAAGGACTTGATGAGCGTGTCCAGCAACTGAATCAACAACGAAAAGTGGCCGAGGTCGATCTTGATGACGCCATCCAGGATGAGGTCTTTTCTTTTCAACGTTTATTGGGGGTCGGTGCTTTTATTGTGATTGGGGTGGCTCTGGTCCTCAGCGGCTGGTCAGGTACTCTTATCAACGATATGCCTTACGAGCCGCTACTCGGTTTTTTCGGCTGCGGTTTGGTTTTGGCAGGCCTTGGCCTAAAAAAATACTGGGAACATGAATCTCGGGACGAAGTGGACCAGGCGAAACAGCAATTTGAGTCCGTGCGAGACGAACTCGAGGTCGTTCAAGCTGAGCGCGAACAGTTGGATCAGATTCTGCCACAAGGTCTGGGGCAGGGCGATGGCAAGCTTCTGGACGCACAAAGGCGATTGGCGGTACTTGAGCGATTGCTACCGATGGAAGGTCGAGTCACCGAATCGACCGAGCAATTCGAGCAAGCGCAAGCCAAAGCTGACGAGGCAGAAGCGCACCAGACCGAAGCAGAACTCCTCTGGCAAGAGGCATTGGTTGAGTGCGGTTTACCCGAAGCTTTGACTCCTCAACAAGTCCGACGACTTTCAGAGCAATCGAAAGAACTGACCCACGCCCGCGAACGATTATCCGACGCCAAGCAGCAGCTTCGTCAGTATCAGGGGGACCTTGCGGAACTTGAAGATCGAATTCTCGACATCTACCACGACATTGACCTCGAGCCGGAGCAGGACTCGACGCCCGCAACCCTCCTGCGAGGTCTCGAATCAGAGCTCAAAGCCCAGCAGCTTCTGATTGGTGAGCGGCGTTCGCTTGCCGCAAAATACAAACAGCTCAAAAAGCGGTGGACTACGGTTAAAAACCGCCAGCAGCGGCTCAAGCTTTTCCGTACCCAAATGTATTCACGCCTGGGCGTTGGAAGTGAGGAGGAGTTTCTCCTGCTCGCTGCGAAAATCAAACGCCGATCGTCGCTGGAACATGAGGTTGAAACAATTCGGCAATTGGTGACCAGTGGTATCAGTCACCCATTCAACTTCGAGGATATCGAGGCGATCCTGGAAGAGACGACCGGTCGATCACTGGAGCTGGATTTAGAGGAAGTCACCCAGGAAATCGAAGGGATTCGGGCAGAAAAGGAAAAGGGGCACATGCAGGAAGGCATGCTCACCCAACAGATCAAACAGCTTGCGGACGATGATCATCTGGACGACTCCAAACTCGCACTCAAAGAAACCGAAGCTGAAATTCAATCGGCTGCCCAAAAATGGCAAGACCTTACCGGCACTCTTCTTGTCCTTGAGTCCCTTCGCGAGTTCTATGAGGCGAACCGTCAGCCCGAAACGCTACGTCGCGCTTCCGTTTATCTCGAACAGATCACTGGAGGGCGTTATAAACGACTCTGGACCCGCATGGCCCGAGCTGAACTCCTGGTCGATGCGGCCGAAGAGAATGGAGTCAGTATCGATGTCTTGAGCCGCGGAACCCGAGAAGCCGTATTCCTCAGCCTTCGCCTCGCTCTGGTAGAGGCCTATCACAAAAGAGGAATCGATTTACCCATGGTCCTCGATGATGTTCTGGTCAACTTTGACTCGGAAAGGGCCGTATGGGCCGCGGAGGTCCTGAAGAACTTCGCTCAGCAAGGGCATCAGGTCCTGATGTTCAGTTGTCACCAACATATGGCGACGACGTTCTCCGAGATTGGTTGCGATGTCCGGCACCTCCCTCATCACCGGGACGTCGTTCATCGGCCCGCAACCACAACCTCTTCTGCAAGCCCACAGCTGATGATTGAATCGCTTTCTGACGAAGCGGAACCAGAATCAGATCATTCCCTATCGGAGTTGACCGAAGATTCCTCTTTGGAAGCTCTGGAGGAAATCGAAGAAGTCATCGAACAGGAACTCGAAGACGAGGCAGGTGCCGAGTACGAGGATGCTGAGTACGAGGATGCTGAGTACGAGGATGCCGAAGAGGAATTGGACGAAGTAGAGTGCGAAGAAACGGAATGGGAAGAAGAGGAAGCCGAAGACGTACAAAACGAAGCCGAAGAGACCTCGGAGGTTGATCTCAAAGAAACTCAAACCACATCAGCAACTCCGAGCGAGCCCTCACTCTGGGAACCGCCTGGATTATGGTGGCAGGAGAAAACCTCGAACTAAATCACGGGCAGTTCAATTCTCAGGTAAAGCCCTTGGGTGATCCAATTCACAGCGATAGACCGCAGCTGCTCGAAGTTCAACAACGGCCTCACCTGGCGAGGGCTTACCGTCTCCTGATTCCACCAGCCGCAATGGCTCTTTGATCCCCTGAATCTACCAGCCTTGCATTCCGACACCTGTCAAAAACGGGGCAGAAGAATCGAAGGACGCCCCACGTCCTCCGATCCTGAAGCTGGTTTACTGATCTTCGACCATCACTTTGATTTCGGCCGAATTGCCCCGAAGTTCCGGTGCATACATTGCCGATGCCTGAGCAGGAAGTGCACTGAACTTTCCTGGTACCTCAGCTCTCAAGCGATAGGAAAGACTGTGTCTCCCGCGAGCAAGCTGTCGAATGAAGAAACAGACTTTTTCATCACGAAACTCGACATAAGCCCCCATTTCGTTGCCGTTGTAGCCGCTTCGAAGATCGACGGGTTCAAACCCGGCGGCTTTATAGTCCTCAAACAGCAAATACTCGTAGTCATTCTTGCTTTCCAGCAACAGCTCCACTTCCACCAGATCACCACTCGTCACTGTCCCAAGATTCTCAATTTCCACTCGCTCGAACTTTTCAACCTTCTGATCGACTACCTGCCCTCGGTCACCCTCAACTGCAAGTTTCTTTTCCACGGGTACAAGTTGGTAGAACTTACGCTGCACCTTCACTTCCAACCCCGCAGCCGGAATATCATCTTCCATATTGAAATTGGTCAGGTAGGTGTTGAAATAGACGGGTCCTGTTCCGCGGCGACGCAATTCGAGCCGATGCTCGCCGTCCAACAATTCAGCGCCTTCCAATACAAACTTGTTGTTGAAGGTGAAAAGGTTTTCAGACGTTATCTCGACCGCCTGCTGCATTTCACCATCCAACCAGACCTCAACCACCATCTCAGGTCGAGCCTCGCCGGTCGCCGCGAGATGATCAGCAAATGCCTCGATGCAGAGCGATGTATCGCGAGTGGACCCCCAATAGGTCGCGTGTTTTCGGTTGTTCAGCAAGTATTTGACCAACCTCCCCGAGGTGACTCCATTGGGGTCCACCTGGGTCAACAGCTTGAGATAATAAGCATTGGCTTCAATCTCATCCCCGTACCAGTTCCACCAGTAATTCCCCTCCGGCATTTTCAAGTACGCGGTTTCATTTTCTTCATCCTGCACAAGATACTGCTCAAGATTCTGGCGTAACATGGCAAGCTTTTCTGCATCGCCGACCCGATGAATCGCCAGGGCAAAAACCGCTTTGGCGTAGACGCTGAGGTTGTTTCGATCGCGGTAAAGGAAACGCCTCATCTCCTCAGAATCAATGCCTTCATCGACGAGAACACCATAAACGAGCGCGTCAATGTTACTGGCCGACTTCTTGCGAGGTTTTTTGTCGGCAAGGTCATTCAGTAGCTTTTCGATTTCCGCCTCTTGATGACGTTTGAGCCAGGCCACGCCGTTTTCAAGCAAACCGGGAACCAAGGCAACGTCATTGGCCCGCGCGACCTGCAACCCGTGAACCACGACGGCGGTCGTATGAGGAAAACTCCGTTCTCCGTAACCGGAGAACCAGCCCCACCCGCCATCACTGACCTGCATTTCTGCAATCCGCTTCAGCCCTTCCTTCACCATTCTGTTCACTTCGGCGGTGTCAAAGACAGGGTTGCGGTCGTAGCGTTTCCATTGCTTCGCACGTTCCGCATCAACCCCGATTTCCTGAGCGTTCAGGTTGCTGAGATGCGTTTCCACTGAGGCCAAGTCAACGTTCATGTCGATCAAGACCCGTTGAGTGACCACCGCCGGTAAGAAGCGATTCAAAGTCTGCTCAGTACAACCATAGGGATAGTCGACGAGATAAGGCAACGCGTCCACCATTGCCCCCGCGAGTGTTGGTGAGTAACGAACCTCCAGTCGACTATCCGAAATGCGACGCTGGTTCGGAATCTCAAATTCTACGACCTTTTGATTCTGGTCAGGTCGAAGTGTCCCGGCCCAAGACTCCTGCCTCATGGCTCCATGAAGATAAACGGGAAAGGTCATTTCCATCGCATCTGACTCTTCATCGGTCAATGCAAACATGCGGATCACTGCCTGACCTTCACGCTCCACTTTGACGCGCCAATCCACGCGCTGCTCGCCATCGGGGCCAATCTCAACCTGAACCTCTTCGGGATCGAGGCTCACCAGCTGTTCTCCAGCCATTTCCAAACGCACCGTGACGTCCTTTGCATTCTCCAAATAGTTGTGAATGTTAGCCGATAAGACCACTTCGTCTTTTTCCACGAAAAAACGCGGAGCCTGCATCCGCACGAGGAGATTTTTGCTGGTGATCACTTCAGTTTCACCAGAACCCACCTTGGTTCCATGCCCCATGCCCCAGACCTTGATCTTCCAGGTCGTAAGATTTTCCGGCATCTCCAACTCGACCTCGGCCATCCCTGCTGCATCCGTCTGCAGACTGGCAACCCAAAGTGCAGTATCCGCAAACTTCGAGCGAACCGTCGGGTTAGCCGGATTACTTGCGTCGGGACTCGATCCTCCCGACGCAGGGGTTGCTGGTAAATTATCGGCGACCCCCTCACTTGCGTCGAACATCATATCTGCAGATGCTTCGATCCGCTTCTCCATTGCAGCCATGGGCATGGACCGTCCGGCGGCATAGGGAACACCGGCCATTCCGCGGGCCGCGCTCCGCCCTCCCATGGGCCCACCGAGCTCAGCCTGCTCCATCAATGCCGAGTCGTCGGCAACGGCGTAGCCAAAGACCCCCAGAGCTTGAAGTGTCTTTTCACCGCGTCGATAGACGAGGTTGCTGCGAATCGCAAGGCTCGACATGGTTTGAGGTTGATGTGTTCGACGCCATTTCCAAAAGAACTCCCGTATATCGGGGGTCTGGTTACCGCCAGCAATGTACTCGAGCGATTTGTCAAAGATGGTTACCACCGTGGAGCCTTGAAAATTCTCTCCCGTGTGATCGGTAACGTGCACTTGGACCTTCGCTTTTTCTCCAGGTTCATAGCGTTCTGCTGACGGAACCACCTCCACATTGAGAACGCGTTTCTCTGGAGGCACAATCAATTCCTTGACTTCCGTAAACACGCGGCCGTCTGCAACGGTGAGGGCCTCAACGAACATGTTTGGCATGTCTCGTCGCTCGACCTTAAACGCCTCAATTTGACTCTTGCCATCCATGCGGAGCACCTTGGGCGGCAAGCAGATCCCGTTCGCTGGTCGGACGAAAAACAAGACGGTGGAATCGGAGCGATCCGTATTGATTTGCATCTCAACCTTTTCACCCGGCGCGTACTCTCGACGATCTGGAATCAGTTCCAGATTATTGAATCGGTAGGCGGAACCGTCGAACCCTTCGCCGACCACGGTAAAGACATAGCCACCCTCCACCGTGTGACCCTGTTCATCTTTGACGGTCGCCGAAAGACGATATTGCCCAGGCGAGGCTGCCTTGAGTTGCTGAATCGCTTCGCCGTTGGGATCGCTCTGTATGGACCAGATCTGGACGGCCGTTTCTCTCGGTTGGCGATTCTCGTCATAAGTGATTTTGAAGAGTCGTATTTCACCTGATCCCTCGACAGGTGTGCCATCAAGGGTCTGAGCTTTGACATGCGATTGGATCACGTCACCGACGCGGTAATAACCTCGGTCCACCCAAGCAAAAACTCGGAACGGTTTACGACTGACCAAGACCTGGCCCTCACCCACGATCGTGCGTCGTGAGGAATCTCGGACTTCCGCCGTGATGGTGTACTTATGGTCCGTGTCCCCATGTATTGCCTGAGCAACCGCCGTGTCGATCTCGATGGTCAATTTTCCATCAGGTCCGATAGGAACCTCGGCCTCCGCTACCACCTCGGGCGGGGGTGAAGGCTGTTGCCAAGTCCACCATGGACCAGGTCGGGCGCATCCAACCCATTGATCCCATCCGGGATACCATGGGTAGTCGTAGCCAAACCACCAATAACCGGGACCGAAGCACCAATCCCACGGGGCGGTTGGGTACCAACGTTGAGAATAGTCGGATCGGAGAACCTTATATTTGACGGTCGCATCCGTCACCGGGGCCCCGAAGTAGTAGTTGGCCGAAACCGTTGCATTGACCGTCTCACCCAACTCAACGGGCTTCTCGGGCGCTTTGACCACCACCTCATATTCAGGCTTTTTGTACTCCTCAACCCGAAAGGTATTGCCTCCCGGCTGGCCCTGCTGGTTGTTGATCTTGTACTGACCGAGTGTCGCGTCCTCGGGGATTTCAAACACACCCGAAAGTCCACCATATTCATCGGCAGCGATCAACTGCTTGAACACCTCTTCACCTTTCGGGTTGTTGATCTTCACCTCAAACGTCTGACCTGCAAACTGGCTCACGTCGTCCTTGTCATACTGAGCCTGTCGCACCCACGCTTTGAACTGAACGGCTTGCCCGGGTCGGTAAACCGGTCGATCCGTGATGAAAAAGGATTTGACCTGGCGATATTCCTGATCGTAATATTTTTGGAACCAGACGCCCTGAAAGCCGAGAAAGGCCAGACGGTCTGCCTGCCGGGCGACGGTCAACCATTGAAACTGCGGGTTCAAATCCTCTTTTTTGGGTAACGCCAGACCATTGCGGTCCGTCGTTTCTGCAAAGTTACTCGTCAGTACCTGGAAACGATTGGTTCGCCCCACACGCTCTTGGCGGTAACCGAAAAACTCGAGATTCGCACCGGACAAGGGTTCTCCAGAAACCGCATCCGCGGCATAGAAAAGAACTTGCTCGTCCAGGTTTTTTCGAACCACGACAGAGTCCGCTACCCAAAGGACCACGCGGGTGGAATTGCCCTTTTCCATGGTGGCCTCCACCCAGTAGGCCCCGGCGTTTTCAAGAGGCATTTCGAGGGTGACGCGACGATCAAAATGATTCTCGCGTGGGTCGAGTTTTTCCGACCATTCAATCGGTTCACCCACAAAATACTTGTCCAGGTTTTCGTTGACGATACGGTATCCGATGTTGGGAATATTGAGGGTTTGCCAGTCCAGTCGTTTGGGATCGGACTTCAGGTAATCCTTGATGTCCGAGAGCAATTTCTCTACATCAAGACGTTTCGCCTGAAAGGTCACCTTCTTGCCATTTCGGAATTTGTACTCCAATGAAGGCTTGGTCCCTGCGGTTTGCGTTCCCGAGGGTTCGAGGGCCCCCCAGTTGCCAACGATCTGCTCCAGCCGAGCTTTTTTCCAATCATTGTTTCCCGGCCCATATTCCTTGATGTTTCGCCGCCATATTTCTGCGGCTCGCGGATATTGCCGACGATTCTCGTAGACCGAAGCCAAAAGCTGGAGTGTATTTTCAGCACGACCTGTCCTGGGTTCCTCGACAATCGTCTCGTAGATTTCGATGAAATTGTATTCGTCAGGAAACTTGAACCGTTTCACCCCGGTCGCAAGTCGAGCAATGGTTTCATCATCTTCAAGCGTGTCGAGGTCGTAGGTCCGAGGTCGATCAGGATCATCCGTCTGATCTGCGGAGGCCGGTCGAAACCAAGGCTGGCGGGCCATGGTTTCCACGCCGAATAGACTTCGAGCAAATTGAGCGATCTGACTCCTCACGTTATTCAATTCTCGGGGATTATTTTCGACCGCCTGCGAAAATGCCCATCGCCACCGCTCGCCATCATTGGTCGCGGCCTCCCAAGACTTGGGAATGTAATAGACGACCGGCAGCCCTTCTTTATCGACTGGAGCCCCGCCATTTGAATCGCGGTAATAGTAGCCGGACTCATAGTCTGGCAGTTCCTTGAGGTTGGTCAGCGTCTGCAGTTGCCACGCTCCCCCACCTCCTCTTTGGCCTTGAAGAATCTGAGCAGTCGTCATGTAGAAATTGGATACCGCCGGCTTGTCATTATCCTGATCGGCCCACTCGCGCGCCTGATTGAGCAACTGCAAACTTCGGACGCGATCTCGTTCAAAGCTGTTCACGACGCGGCCATTCCCTCGGTGGGGCCCTCTTTCAAACTCACCGCCGATCATGAAACCATGGTGATCGATTCTCAGGTATTGCTGTGCGGTCGTCAGCAGGAGACGCCAATTCTGGCCATGCGATTTGACCGTACGTGCACAGAGATCATCGAATCGCTTGACTTCACCGAGTCGCTGCAAACACTGGATCGCTTTCTGCAAATCCTGCCCCACCAAACCGGGGTCCGTTGTTTCATCAACGCAAAGTGCTTCGAACTTATCAAAAGCTTCCCGAAAATTACCGTCCCGCAAATCCTGCTCCGCCTGACGACGGAGACCGGGTTGGTCCGCAGAAACAGTAACCGCCCCCATGGCCAAAATCCCCAAGACCATAACGCAGATTGGCAAGTTCTTTGGTGACACGATGTTTTCCTGTTTCCGTAAGAAGTAAAACCTCGAGTTCGATTTTCACATTTTTTGATTTCGGGTTATCCGATCGAGGAATTCGCCCGTTATCCTCCGAACCCGTCGACGACAATCGACAAGATTTGATGGGAACCGATGATGAAGACGCCACGTTCATCATCAAAGTTCCTATAAAACGCCCGCATGCGAAATAAACGCAACAATTTTTGGCCGATGCCGTCCCAATGCGTTCCCAGAACTTGTCCTAAGACATGTCCCGTAAGCCCGGGATAAAAGTCGTAGCGGTGACGCGCCGATGGTGTGAGGGTAACACAGGCCCCCCCTTTTCACGAGCAGGTGAGACAAGGAGATCCTCGAGGGCGAATTTGCGTGCCCAAAATCGGTGTTAAAATGGAGAAGGGGAGGCGTTAGGGTCTGCGAATGAAACCCACTCGCGTTTTAAAAATGCAAACACTGATCGCAGGTGCTCCGCCGGGGACCTTGCGAAGCGACGACATGTTTCCTTAAAAATTGGATAGGTCGGGTGGTGAACATCATTCCCAAACGCAAATCACAAGGCTGAACGGCAGTCGCCTTGTATTTCCCCGGCTTTCAGAAGAAATAGGCCCACAAGGTCTGGAGATCACAATGAATCCGTATCAGGAATGGCTCAACTGCAAAAGCAAAAGGCCACACTATTTTGAGCTTCTCGGTGTTTCTCCGAAGGAATCAGATGAAGGCCGCATCCGGCGTGCTGCTGCCAGCCGTTTGGCGACCGTCCGGCAAGTTCGGCCCGGCAACCACATCGAGCAGTGGCAAGCGTTGATTGATGAAATTGGCCGCGCTGAAAAGGTCTTGCTCGACCCGGCGGCTCGTCGGGCCTATGTTCAGAAAATCCTCGACGCCCGACAGAAGAAGGTAGCATCGGATAAAACGGCTGCAGCCGACGCCGTGCCACCGCCTCCCAAATCGGTACCCTCGAGTCCCCCATCTTCACCACCGTTGCCCCCGGAACCCAACCGGCTCGTGGAGCCACCCAGCCCTCAAGCCGGATCGGCTTCGACGCCAGAGCATGGCGAAGATGAAGCCTTCGACCCCATGGCCCCCCTGACCGCTCCGTCCAACCCCACCGAGCGAGAGCCAGCGGCGCATCCCGCTCCTGTCGCGGGCCGATCTGTTTCCCATTCCCCGGGCTTCCCACCCAGTTCTGGCAGCTCCAATCTTGCCAAATTCGCCCGTGAAAGAGCAAGAAAGAAACGCCAACGGTTAATGGTGACTTCGCTGCTTTCCCTTCTCGTCATCGGTTTACTGGGAACGGTGGTCTACCTTAATAAGGACGCCATACTTGGACCCACACTAAGTGAGAACGACTCGGACGAAAACGACCCTGCTTCGTCCGATCCTCCAAAGGATCCGGAGCCGATCGTGGGAGTTGATGGTGCTGAGGCGTCTCAAACTCCCGCTCCCCCTTCCGACAGCGAGTCACCGAAAGATGAAAGCACCGACGGGTCGCAGGAGAACAAAGGTAACCCTGAAAACAAGGGAGACAACGTCGAACCCGAAGGCTCCAATCCCGAAGCGGAGCCTTCGGAAAATTCGGCCCCAGACACTTCCCCCCCTGAAGAAAAGATGGAGGAACCCGAGGTCGTCTCCAAGACACTTACTCGATCACAGGCCTTTGAATTGGGGGAGACCATGAAGGCCAGTCACGTCGCAATCAGCGAGCGAGACTTTGAAGAAGCCGAAGAGCTCTGGAATTCCGCACGAGCGATGGCCGAAGGGACGGACTACGCCGAGCTTGTTGATCGCCTTCAAATCATGGGACAAACCACACGAAGGTGTTGGGATCGAATCGCCCAAGCAACAAGCCAACTGCAATCGACTGAAGTTCTCGAATTCAGTCCCACTGTCGCGGTCGCCATCATCGAGGCCTCCGAGAAAAAATTGGTCTACCGTGTGAATGGAGAGCGGCAAGAACGAGCTCCAAGAGAACTTCCGCCTGGTTTAGCAAAGTTGATCCTTGAAACGGTCCTCGAGCCTGGAGCAGATCTTGATACACTGCTCGGAGCTCTCTATGCCGGTGAAGCTGCCTTGGACGAATCGAAACGCGAACAAGCTGAAATGTATTGGCGGGAGGTCGATGCCGCGGGTGGCTCCGTTCAAGACCTGCTCCTTTGGGTCATCGACGAATACGACCTTGTCGGCGAGGACTTTGACCCGGAGCCAGTACCTGAACAAGCGATGCTTGATGCCGCAACAGTCAACGTTGAAGAAGAACTGGCGGAATTAATTTCCGCCGCGAAAAAACCGGCGGACCGAGTCGCGACAGGGCTGGACATCATCAAACTGGCGACCACTCAGGAAGCGACTCCGGAAACCTATGTGAAATTCCAAAAGGCCTGTGAGTTGATTGCAATGAGTGGCCAGAGCTCTCAGTTGGTGGTCCCGCTAGAAAGGTGGGAACAATGGTTTGACCTTGATCATATGGCCGTCATGACCGACCTCCTGGAACTCTGCAGCCGGATCGCGGCAGAGCCGGACGAGTGCAAAGAAACGGTTCGACTGGCGTTGGAGCTTGCCAAGCAAGCCATCAATAAAAAGAAACCTGAAATCGCAGAAAGATTGCTGGAATCGGCGATGGACGCCGCTCAAAAATCCAAAGATACCACCACCCGATCCGAGACCTTGCTGGCAGTTCGACAGCTCAAAGCAAGGCTCAAAGACATGTAAAGCGGTCGTGGGGCGTTTATTCCCTCCGATGCTTAAGTCATAACGCGGTCCTCGGCTGAATTGAAAGTCGCCTCGAATGCCAAAACCGCGATTTCTTTTCATGATAAGGCTTGGGCCTTACGGGGTGAAATTCTGGGAGACCTCACCTAAAATGTGGGACGCTTGATCCAGCGTCCCAATGATCCAAACCTCCTGGAAACTCAATGATGGAACTCAGACCGTCGAGCCAGCTAAGAACCGTTTTTTGCCTGCTGACATTCTGCTTCATTTTGCAGACGTCCCTGCTGCCTGTACTCGGTCGGGAAGCATTGGATCAGCCGATGTACCGAATGCCCGCCCCGGGCGACCAAGTGGTTCATGAAGATTTCCAAGGTGGACTTGTCGACAGCTGGATTGTCGCGCTTCAGCAAGATCGGCAGGAGTTGAAAAAGAACGCGGCGGATTCGCTGACCCGCGCTCATGCACTCGGCTACCAAGCAGCCTCGCAAGCCGGGGATACGCTTCTCAAGGAGTTCCGCGAAAAAGATGCGTCGGCCTCGGTTCATCTCGCAATCGCTCGCGCACTCAACGAGCTGGATGTTCAAGCCGCCCAATCGTTGTTCGAAGCTGAAATCGAGACCCATGCCGAACAACTTTCAATGGCCATCGAACCCGCTCTTGCTCGCTGGAAAAGCAAGATTGCGATCGACGCCTGGCGAAAATGGGTTGAGGATCCGACGCTTGATAAGACGAAAAGCATGCGGGCGATCAATGGCCTGGTTGCGGTCGCAGACGTGAACAGCATCGACCTCTTGAAAGAACTCATCAAAGACCCCAAGCGTCCTGCAACACTCCGTCGGCATGCCGCTCGGGGAATTGCTCAATTGCTTGAATCCAACCTCGAAGACTTCGTTGCCCCATGGTTGCAACCGGAGACCCCATTGCTCGAGCGGATGCTTGCTGCAACCTGTTTGTCGACCCATCAGAGTGAGTCGGCCATCTCCATCCTCAACCAACTCGCTCTAGATCCAGAGCCGACGATCGCACTGATCTCATGCAAACGCCTCGCTGACCTCGACCTGGAATTGCTGTACGACAAACTCGATATTTTAAGTAGGAACCGTGATACGGGTCTGCGAAAGATCGCGGTTCGCGGTTTGGAGCACCGAGGAAGTGAAGAGGATACGCGAAGACTTCTGGAACTGCTCTCCGATTATCACCCTGAAGTCCGGCACGATGCCCGTGTCGCCCTTGAAAAGCTCTCTCCTAACGAGGCACTCCGACCCATCATCCTCGATACGGCAGCTGAGTATCTTGCGAATCTCCGGGAGCAGGATGACTGGAGGGCTCTGGAACAGGCGGCAGTGCTTTCCGGCAATCTTGATCATGAGCCGACGGCAGAAAGTCTTTTCGACCTTCTGAGCTTTGCTCGCGACGAAGTGTCTGTGGCCGCAGCCTGGGCACTGAGTCGTCTGTCGATTCCAGAGACGTTTCCGCGAATCATGGATTACATCACAAAAATTACGGACGAAGTGGATGCCTCAGAGGATTCGCTAAGCACCCTTTACGAAATGCAGTTCACCCACTTCTTTCAGTGCCTTGGGCTTGCGGAACACCGCCCCGCAAAAGACTTGCTGGCCCGTTTTGTGCCCAAACGGGACTTCAAACTTGGGATGGAAGGTCGAGCTGCCGCCATCTGGGCCTTGGGTTTCATCATGAAAGGTGAGATTGACGCAGATCTCGCCAGAAACATCACAGGCCGGATGCTTGATGGCGCGAGTTCGCCCGCCGAAGTCTTGGTCGTCCGAATTATGTCGGCGGTCGCATTAGGCCGCATGAACGCGACCGACCACCTACCCGAACTACGTCGCACCGTTGACGAATCCGGCTTGGCCGTGTCACTGGGCTGGTGTGCTCAATGGTCGGTGTGCCAAATCACGGGTGACCCGATGCCCGCGATTCCTGACCGGACCGTCTACATTCAGGGATGGTTCCTCAGACCAACCTTGCCGCCCAGAACGGTTGATGGCGGCGGCCAGTGACCCAACCCTTGGCTCGCGGGATCTGGAAAGATGTGACGTCGCCGTCACGGTTGATCACGAGCCTTGCGGCGCGTCTTCATTCACTTTGACTCTCTCAATCGACACCGCTTTATGAGTCCGCGAATCGACCACCACGAGGGTGCCGGAAAGACGATTATCCCCTTTCGCAACGTTGAAACTTGTGGGCCGCTGCGTGAAGGTGGTTTCCATCACACGATCATATCGACGCCCGATGATTCCATCGTGAGGTCCTGTCATCCCCACATCGCATTGAAATGCAGTCCCCGAGGGGAGGATCTGTTCATCCGCCGTCGTAACGTGAGTATGAGTTCCAAGGACCGCAGATGCTCGCCCATCGAGATAACGCCCAAGTAATTGCTTGTCGCTGGTCGCTTCGGCGTGGAAATCCACGAGGACACCGCCACGTTTCTTTGGCAACTGAGACCAGATACGGTCCGCTGCATGAAAAGGACAATCCGCAGGTTTCATGAACACTCGACCGATCAAACTCACGACACAGAACGGCACTCCGGATGTGGTGATGAGGGTCATCCACTCCCGCCCGGGTGCTTCCGGTGGATAATTGGCAGGGCGAATGACGGGCGCATCGGACTCGAGGATCGGAATGATCTCTCGTTTACGGTAGATATGATCACCGAGTGTCACGCCATCGACACCATGATCCCTCAAACGATTGAAAATTGCCTTGGTGATCCCAGACCCGTTTTCAGCATTCTCACCATTGACGACAACGAGATCCAACTCGTGCTGCTCACGCAACACTGGGATGGCTTTGCAGGTTACATCGACACCGGGCTTCCCCACGATATCCCCAACAAAAAGTAGGCGGATCTCATCCGCACGCCCTGGACTTGTCACCCCTGCTTTTGAATCTGGCAAGCGACCTTCATTGAAATTGCTTACTCTCGATTCATTACGAGACTCCATGTCTCATCACCCAACCTTTGTGAGTTTCAATCGACCTTGAACTTGCGAGAACCAATGGCGTGACAGCTGCGGTTGCGTTCCCGTGAGCTTCGAGCTACCGAGCCAGTTCGATAAATCGGGACTCCCGAATCACAGTGACTTTGATTTCACCTGGATAGGTCAAGCGTTCTTCAAAAGCTTGAGCAATATCACGACACACTTTGGAAGCTAAACGATCGTCCGTCTCGTCCGCACTCACAATCACACGCATCTCCCGACCGGCCTGAATCGCGAAAGCTTGCTGAACACCCTTGTGCTCCAACGCAATCCCTTCCAATTCTTCCATGCGTTTGACGTACCGTTCCAATGATTCGCGTCGAGCTCCGGGACGTGAAGCGCTGCAAGCATCACCAGTAGCCACCAGAACCGTGTAAGGGTGCTCAATCACGATCTCGTCGTGGTGGCCAAATGCCGCGTGCACCACCTCTGCATTCTCGCCGTGTCGCTTCAGCAAGTCCGCACCGATTTTCGGATGTCCACCTTCCAGTTCATGATCAGCCGCCTTGCCGATGTCATGCAGCAAACCCGCACGGCGTGCGAGATCCCCGTCCAACCCAACCATTTCCGCAATGAGTCCGGAAATAAACGCAACTTCAACGCTGTGTCGAAGCACATTCTGGCTGTAGCTCGTGCGGAAATGCAGGCGCCCAAGCATATAAATCAAACGCTCATGCAAGCCCTGAACGTTCACCTCTTGAGCCGCTTCCTGCCCTTTCCGGATGATGAACTGTTCGAGTTCATCCTGTGTCTCCTTGACCACCTCTTCGATTCGGGAGGGATGGATTCGGCCGTCGGAAATCAGCTTGTTGAGCGAGGCACGAGCAATCTCACGGCGGACAGGATCAAAACCGCTGACAATGACAACACCTGGCGTATCATCGATGATGACATCCACTCCGGTCTCTTTTTCAAAGGCCCGAATGTTTCGACCTTCCCGACCAATGATTCGACCCTTCATCTCATCATTCGGAATATCAACGGTACTCGTCGTCGACTCCGCGGTATGGGAGGCGGAGAACCGTTGCAATGCCGTCACCAGGATTTCACGCGACTTCTCTTCGCACTTTTCCTGCATTGCCTTTTCGTGTTTTAGGATGATCGCTCCCGTTTCGCCGGCCAGCTCGTCTTCGAGTAGATCGAGCAGGCGGGTTGTCGCCTCTTCCTTGCCTAGACCACTGGCCTCGTGCAGGAGGTGACGTTGTTTGTCAAGGACTTTCGCAAGCTCACCGTCCTTTTGGCTGACTTGTTCCAATTTGTCGGTCAATCGCCGCTGAGTGCCTTCGACAATCTTTTCCTGCTTTTTGAGGCTGTCGGTTTGCTGATGCAAGTTAGACTCTCGTCGATCCAGCTCCCGCTCCCGGTCGCGCAATTCATCCTTTGCACGATTGTTCTGATCATCCATTTTGGCCTTGGAGGCCAATTCCATTTCCTTGATTTTCAGCTCGGTTTCCTTCAACCTCGAGCTGACATCACGTTCCGCCTCACCGCGGATCGCGTCAGCCTGCTTCCCGGCTTCATTCTTCCGAATCACTAAAAAAAGGTGGTAACCGATCAGCCCGAGAACGAGACCAACGCCCGATCCAATTGCAATTTCCATGGGGCAGATTTCCTTCGCAGTCATAACGCTGCGTTGGAGCCCATTGACGAGGAGTTAATGGCCGCCGTGCGACCACCATTGAAAAAAGAGGTTCAGCGTGTTGCCTGGTTTCAACGGTCCCGCAGACCTGTCCCCAAAACAACTCGATTGCAAGTTCGACATGGATCGGGACCGGGACCGGAGTCATTTGAGAAATCATACCTCAGGTTTCCAGTCCGAATCCAAAACCAACCAACGACGGGTACACCCACGCACCACCACCCTTCGCGGGAGTCATTTCCGGACAAAGTCATCGCAGAAAGAGGACCATTCCCAAGACGGACACGCAGACCACGAACGTCGTGGACACGAATTCCGAATGATCGAAGCATGGCGAGTAGAAGACTTACGATCCAGTCCATTGCGCGAGCCTCGCCAAGGAGAAGGTCGGTGATGAAACACCAACCAAACTTGCAAAATACTGACCCCTCTCCCGCAGAATCCTTTTCAAAGACTTCCAACCGCGAGTTGGGTTTAACGTGCGCCAGTTTCTTAACTCAATCGAGAGTAAACTGGCGAGGGACCATGCTAACAGAATTTAACAAGACTGCAAACAACCCCCCCTGCATGGGCAGGATTGCGGAGCGGCGAATCGACGTCAAGAGGCCCTATTTACCTTGCCACTGATCGATTTGAAAATGATTTACCCATCCGCAAGAGGTCTACCCTGTAGGGGCAGATGGGAATCCGTTTTTCCGATTGGCTGCCTTTGGCGAACCACCCTCCAAACATAGAAAACCCAGCCACCCAAAATGGAGAATGGCATGGCCATCATAAAGAGAATACTCCAGTAGTAGCCCAGTTGGATTCCATTTTGATTGCTATGCACCATGGAGTCCTTGCAGGTCGGACATGCGGTTGCCGTCAGGCACAGCGATAGGGTGCACACGAAGACGAATAGTGACAGGAGTTTTGGAGTGATGCGTCTCATGTCGGAACTTTGATTAGAGGATTTGCTGGATGTTTGTGCTCTGACTTACTTCGTCTTGACCGCCAGCTTGATCCGGAAATACCCAATACAACAGAGCATAAACCACCACGCCGGTCACCGATACATAAAGCCAAACAGGAAACGCCCATTTCACCACTTTTTTGTGTTTTTCCCGCCGATCCTTCAGCCCGTAGTAAATCGCACTGATGGCGAGAAATGGGACGGCAACGGCGAGCACGACATGACTCAGCAAAATGGGGTAATAGATATACGCCCCCATTGGGTACTGTTCAACGGGAAACAGTTTGCTTCCCACCATCCCGTGATAAATGAGGTAACAGGTCAAAAACACGCCAGACACCGCGAAACCGCCCAGCATTGCCTTTTTGTGTAGTGACTCATTCTTTTTTTTGATGGTCACAAAACCGAGAATCAGGAGCAGCGTTGCGATTCCGTTAAGCGTCGCATTGATGTGAGGCAGCCAATCCACCATAGACTCGATGTTCCTTGTTTCAGATTCCAAAATATCCAACGGTCATTACCTTGGTGGCAGACCGCTTCCCGCCACTTTCATCGACCGGGCGGCGAGCTAATGTGTAACTCATCATTGCACGGACTTGTAAAAACCTCATGCTCAAGGTTCTAACCTTGTTTGCCCCAAGTTTTTCTAGGGTGCTGAGGACGACTCGGGCTTTTCGGTCTCCGCCAAAAGACGATCCACTTCCATCCGCAATTGGATGATGTCTTCCGGTTTGTCGTAGGCAAATTTTCCCCGGATGCTTCCCCACTTGTCGATAAGAAACAGGTGCTCGTCGTGAGTCGGTCCCTCGAGGTCAACGAACATGCCAAAGTATTCCGACATGACTCGTCGAATATGAAGAGGGTCACCCGTGAGGAAATGCCATCGACCCTCCTCGAATCCAATGTTTTCAGCGTAATTTTTCATTTTCGGTGGGTCATCATAACCCGGGTCACTGGTCAAACTCACCAACATGACGGGTTTGTCTTCAAGTGAATCCTGCAATGTTTTAACTTGTGACATCATTTCTTTGCAGATTGTCGGGCAGCGAGTGAAAAAGGAATTCGCTAACCAGACCTTTCCCAACAACTGCTGGGTACCGAAAGGGCGTTGATCAAGATTCGTCAACGTGAATTCATCGAGCCATGGCTCGTTTTTCCACGTCTCATCTTTTTCCACAGTCCCCACACCATGTCCTTCCGAAGCCCGGTCCGACTCACTCGGCATCCGCGTCTTCAGCAATTGCTCGCCGGGAGGTGCCTCCTCTGCCAGACAGGTGTCAACCGCTTCCACGAGCTTCTTCAATTCCGAGGGTTGCTCCCAATCGAAACGATCCCGAATTCGCCCCCATCGATCCACCAGCATCAGGCTGGTGGAGTGAGTCTCAGGACCAATTGGAAGTCCAAAACTGTCCTCGCCGAGGCTTTTTATTTTCTGCATATCGCCGGTCAGAAAAAGCCATTTCGATGGATCGGCATTGTATAACAACGCGTAATCGCGAAGGATTTCGGGAGTGTCGTGAGCAGGATCCACGGTGACACTTACCAGCACAACGTCTTGATCTTGTCGCCTGAATTGCGTCTGAAGTCGCTGCAATGCTTCATTCTGCCGTTTGCATATCGAGGGGCAGCGGGAGAAGAAAAAGCTGACCAAGGCGACCTGATTCTCTAGCACTCCCTCGCTGATCGGCTGGCCGCTTCGTTCGAGTAATTCAAAGGGTTTAAGCCGAGGCAGATCTTGCCAGGCCATGTCAATCCTCTGCGTCCCGCCAACCTTTTGAGCGTCAGACCCGCTCCTTGCCGATGGCCGATCCCGATAACGAATCAGGGTAATCGCCACCAGAATCAGGAACGTCGTCAGAATGATCATTCCGCTTAGAAAGCCGGGACGACCTCGCATTTTTACTACTCCCCAAAATACTTTCTTGCCGACGGCAACCCCGTCACGATGCTGAATCAAGACCGGGCAACCATACTAATTTCGTGGAACGCCGCTCCATTGAATACGTCCTCTAGTGTGAATCCGATTCGCTCGAGTCTACCGGCACTGGCTCATCGCCCGTGGCAGACGCGTCTTCGCGACTCAGATCCGCCTTCACCTCGCTGGGTTCCGTCGCATGCAACCATCTTTGATCGCTGTAATTTTCGGCACGTCGACCGACGTCCGGAATCAAGGCAACGACAAGGAGCAAACTCATGAGACTCGCGGGAATCGTCAAGACATACTTCCAGGTTCGCTCCCATTTCAAATGCATGAAAAATGAGATGACCAGAAAAGCTTTGGCGCACGAGACCAGCATCATGACGGCCCAGGCCAAACCCTGAGATTTCATCAGCGGCGAGTTGGCAATCACAAATGAAATGGCCGTCAAGAAACACAGGGCGGCAAACACCTTCAAAAACAACTTCGTGTTGGTTTTATGATCTTGTTGTCCTGACGCTTCACTCACCATGGAATCGATCCCTTCAACTCGAACCTGACTGCTGCTCTATATTCAACGCGTTCCAGCCTGAATTTTCGACGCCACCTTAAGATTGATTGACGACGTCCCCCTACGCCAAAAAGCACTAAAACAGATACAGCAAGGGGAAAAGAAAAATCCAAACAAGATCGACAAAGTGCCAATACAAACCCAGGTTCTCCACCAGGTGAGCATGCGTCGCGATCAGTTTCATGGGCATCACGAGAGCAAAAGCGAGCAGCCCGATGAAAACATGTACTGCGTGAAAACCCGTGAGTAAAAAATACGTGTTCGCCCAAGTGTTACCACTTGGAATCATGATAGGCAGGCCGAGGTGCCATGCTTCATTTAATCCATGATGCGAGGATAAAGTCGCCTCCAACACATCAGCCCGGGCGGTGTACGTTTCAATTTCCTGTGTCAGCTTTGCACGAGACGCATCGACGGCAGTCAACTCTTCGTACAGCTCAGTCCGCTGTGTCGCTAGTTTTGCAAAAGCTTCAGACTCCGCAGCGGTCAGTGCTGCCTCTCCGGCCTCCGCTTTTGCTTCGAGCGCAGCATAGGCCTCATTCAGTTCAACCAGTTCCTCATTGATCTCTTGGCTTCTTTGATCCTTGGCCTTTTGCTCCAGGATAAAACCGTCCTTCTGTTTCTCAACCTCGCTTTTCTGTGAAACCAGGAATTCATGGGCTTGGGAATTGTCCGGATCAAGCGGACTAATCACATAGGCAAATGTCTCGAGTTGCGAACTCTGAGCATATGGATTTTCTTCCAGCGCTACTTCTTCGGCCGTCCAATTCACCAGCCCGGTTTGCACGGCCCTCAGATGCTCAAGTCGCTCTTGGTCCATTCCCGTCAGCTCCGTTCTACCTGTCTCGACCTGAAGTTTGGCAATCTCGCCCGCAACGTAAGACCCAACTGCAGAGACATAGTAAGGATTTGCCTTATCGTAGATTTTGCTTCGAGGTCGCATGGGGTAAATCCCATGTTCGAACTTTTGGGTGTACTCGTAAGCTTTGATGCCGAGGAACACGGAGCCAAGAAGAAAGGTCAAAACGAACCATCGCTTGGCCAACCCAGCCTGGTTTTGCTTTGCCGCTTCAAGCGCCAGAACGACCGTAACGCTGGAGCAAATCAGGACAAACGTGTTGAAGGCACCAATCCACTCGACGAGATACACCTGCTTGGGTGTCGGCCATGCTCCTTCGGGCACACCAAACCGGAGAACGATATAAGACCCGATCAAACCGGCGAAAAACATGATTTCGGTGGACAAAAAGAGCCATAAGCAGAGTTTACCTCGCGGAATGGGAAGGGCGGGCTCATAGCTCAGTTCAACATGTTGATGTTGTGTGTCTGTCATAACGTCAATTTTTGACTCCCGGCAAACCAAAAACAACTTGCATCAAGAACAAACCCAGGCAGAAAGAACCATCACCAACATCATCAAGGGGAGGTGCAGCAAGGAGATACGCAGCAGTTTTCGGGCGACGCCGTCACTGCGGTCCCGAAGGAACAGACAAGCGCCATAGAGATAAAAACCGCCGAGTGCGGCCACGACAAGTCCGTAAATAATCTGCGTCCATCCCTCCAAAGCAACGACCGGCAGCAACGTCGCCGGGATCAACAGGCCAGCAGAAAGAACCGCTTTGATGGCCGTCCAAAACCCACGGCGATCCACCACAGGAAGCATCTGCATGCCTCCCGCCTCATACTCTTCTCGATACAACCAGGCGATCGCCATGAAGTGCGGGAACTGCCAGAGAAACAGCAACGAAAACAGGCCGATGATCCAGGGATGAATGGTCGCTCCGGTCGCGAACCAGCCAATCAAAACGGGCATGGCCCCTGCGACTGCCCCAACGATGGTATTGGTCCACGTCCGAGTTTTAAGTGGCGTGTAAATCCAGACGTACATGACCCAGGTGGCGAAGCCGATCCCTGCAACCATGGGACTGATCGCTAACCATAAGTACACCAGTCCAACACATAGCGTGATGGTGCCGAAAACGACCACTTCCGTTAGCCCAAGTCGACCTGAAGGCAAAGGGCGATTGCTCGTTCGACTCATCCGGGCATCAAGCAGCCGCTCAACGCACTGATTCAGAGCACTACCACTGGCCGCAACCAACAGTGTTCCAATGACCGCATTGAACACCCTCAAAGCGGACACCGAAACAACCGTCGAAGCAAGGAAGCCTGCTGCGACGACCGTCAGTAAAACCATGAATGAAATACGCGGCTTGGTTAACGCGACGTAGTCACGCCAACGCGCGACGGATTGATCTGATACCTCTTGCACAGACATACTTGTGGCTGTCACGCCGGTACTCCCTTGATCCTGCCAAACGGCAGAGAAATGCGACTAAAGTTGGTTACACGTGCGAGTCGAAAACAGACCCACACGCTCAGAGCAATAATCAAAGAACCGGTCGCCACGTGGAACGTCACGACATTGGCCTGGAACATACTTTTTGCAGGGACCACCCATCCGGTAAGCCAGGACGTCTGACCCCATGTCATCGGCCATCCCCACTTCACCACCCATGTTCCGAGCCCCAAGCCAAGTTGAAGGGTCAGAACAAGTGTGAGCAAAGCGACTGCCCGTTTCAAACCTTGGGGCAAAGAGACACGTCTCAAGCGACGTCTCAGAAGCAAGCCGTGGAACCAGACCGCGAACGCTCCAATCACGTGAAAGAGCACGATGGCACGAAAAACGAATGGGTCCGATTCCAGATTGATATGTCGCAAGTTTGCCCCCAAAACCAATTGAGCATAGGCGAGGCCAAGTATTACGAGAGTCAATGCCCAAGTCGCTGGCTTGAGATTTCGCTGATCTAGCGGAAGACGACGCACCCATCCACGGGACGTCACCACCATGATGCAGACTGAAAGTCCAAAAAATGCGGGCCCCACGCATCCGTGGACTTTGGCAATCGCCCGATCCGCTGCCAATACACGAATCCCCCCAAGCGTCCCTTGTGCGATCACCAGCCCCAAGGCAAGGAGGCAAAGCGCCTTCACCCAGCGACGACGTTCAAACTTCAGGGCGACACACACCAATCCAATCGCCACCAATCCGGCAAGCGATCCCAGGAGCCGATGCCCATGCTCGATTAACAGGTCCCAAGGACCGCTCAGCCACGTCGTCGGGGGATACAGAAACATGTTGTAGCCGTAGGTGTTTGGCCAATCCGGTACGGCCATTCCCGCGTCATAGGTCGTCACCAATCCACCGACCCAAATCAGGGGGAACGTGGTGCAAGCAAGCAGGATCGCACAACGATGCACCCACTTGGGATGTTCAGTTTTTAAATCCGAAAGACTCGTCATTCGTGTATCAGCTCGCAAGATTCTGCTAGTGTCTTTCCAATCCAAGCGTCCTCGGACGTGGGCAAGTTGTCAGGGTTCAAACCCGCGAATCATTTACGCGGGTGGAGTTTCCGCCTGTGGGAGGAAGTCCACGTCGGCATCAGGGCAACTGTATTCGTAAGGTCCTCGGCAAACGACGGGTTGGAAATCAAAATTACCATGCCCTGGAGGACTGGGTGCTGCCCACTCCAGAGTATTGGCCTGCCAAGGGTTCCTCCCAACCTTCTTTCCAAAAAACAGGCTACCGACGAAGTTGGCCGCGAAAATGATCTGGGTGAAACCGAGCAGAATGGCCGACACCGTCATGACCTGGTTAATGGGAAGCAAGTCAGCAAATGCTTGAAAATGGTAAGGATCGGCGTACCGTCGAGGGAATCCGGCAGCCCCCAGGATGTGCATGGGATAAAACACCATGTTGGTCAGGATGAAGGTCAGAAAAAAATGGACCTTTCCTAGCCTCTCACTCATCATCCGACCAAACATTTTCGGATACCAGAAATAGATCGCTCCCAGAAGGGCAAGGATCGAACCGCCAAACAAAACGTAATGGAAGTGAGCCACGATGAAATAAGTGTCGTGGATATAGATATCGACAGGTGTCGCCGCCATGAAAATACCCGACAACCCACCGATGATGAACATCGAAAGAAAACCTACAGAAAACAGGAGTGGAGTAGTGAACTGAACATTCCCCCTCCAGAGGGTGGCCAACCAGTTGAAGGTCTTCACACCACTGGGCAGCGCAATGAGCATGGTGCTGATCATGAATGAAACCCCGAGAATCGGGTCCATCCCAGAAATGAACATGTGGTGCCCCCAGACGATGAAGCCCAACCCGGCAATCGCGCAGATCGAATAGACCATTGGTTTGTAGCCAAATAACGGTTTGCGGCTGAAACATGCCAGGATGTCTGAAACCATTCCCATCGCAGGGAGAATCATGATGTAAACGGCAGGGTGCGAGTAGAACCAGAAGAGGTGCTGCCACAACAGGGGCTGCCCTCCTCCTGCCACCTGAATGCCATTGTTTGCAGCCAAGCCCTCTGGCAGGAAAAAACCGGTTCCGAAAACGCGGTCCGAAAGTTGCATGAATAGTCCAGCGGTTAAAACGGGCAAGGCGAAGGCCTGCAATATGGCCGTAATGAACATGGACCATATGGTCATTGGCAGACGCATCATCGTCATCCCGGGAGCTCGCATCTGGATGATCGTGGTCATGTAGTTTACCGACCCCATCATGGATGAGATTCCGACAAACGTAAGACCTAGAATCCAGAGCGTTTGAGCAACACCACTCCCGGGAGCTGCGGCGTCAAGCACCGAGAGGGGAGGGTAGGCCGTCCAACCTGACGAAGGGCCATAGCCGGCGGTGAAAAAACTGGCCCCGATCAAAATAAACGCAGGCCACATAATCCAGTAGCTGAGCATATTGAGGGTAGGGAAAGCCATGTCATCCGCACCGATCATCAGTGGGATGAGCCAATTCCCGAATGCACCCGCCAGCATGGGGATGATCACGAAGAAAATCATGATCGTGGCATGCATGGTGAAAAGCATGGTGTAGAACTCGGGTGAAATTTGCCCGCCTTCGGCTTCAAACAATCGCCCAAAGATTGGCATATCGCTCCAAGGCCATGCCAATTGCCAGCGGACTGCCAGTGCCAGAAGACCGCCGGCAACCCCCCAGATCAAAGTGGAAAATAGAAATTGTGTTCCGATGATCTTGTGATCGCGCGAGAACACATAGTGCCCCAAAAATCCTGGGATCGACCATCGGCTGGCGGTTGCGTTCTGGGGTGATGACATCGGTGAGTTAATCTCTTTGCGACGAACGGGACGTCCGAAAAATCATGGCAAGAGCGAGGGTGGCTCACTCTTCGAAGGACTGTGAAATCGCCAAACATTTGGCCGTCGTCTCCTGCAGCCAGACAGCGTAATCCTCTTCCTCTTGCACCTCCAAGACGGCGCCCATTTTATAGTGCCCCCAGCCACATAATTCCGTGCAGGCAATTTCGTACCTTCCGGCCTTGTTGGCCTCAAACCAAACGAACTGTTTCATACCGGGGACGATATCCTGTTTCACCCGAAGCGACGGCACAAAAAAACTGTGCAACACGTCCGAGGATTCAATCTGAAACACGACGGGCTGGTTCTTCGGAACGTGCACCTCTCCGGTCACCATAAAATCATCCACCGTATCAAACTTGCCATCCGGCCCCGGGTAAAAAAAATCCCAATCAAACTGGCGAGCGACAACGCGGACGCTCGGTGGCACGAGCCGCTCTTCACCATCGACGACCTCAACCGGTCGGTCCATTTTGTTTTCGGCCCAAGCGTTGAGCTGGTAAATCGAGAGAAAAACCAGGATCCCTGCAGGAATGACAGCCCATATGATCTCGAGCGTATGGTTACCGTGAACGTAAGCTGCCCTCCGGCTACCCCCCTTGGCGGGCCACATCGTCAAAGCGAGGATCGCTCCTGTCCCGATGAAAATCACACCCGTGATCCAGAGAATCAGGTTGAATAGGTGATCGATTACTCCACCGTATTCGTTGACATTTTCCGGCAGCCAAAGACCTGCAAGCGGCCACGCCCCGAAGATCGCCCACACGATGAGTAGCGTTCCCAGGATCGGAACCAGAAGGAAAAGTAAACTCCAGACTCGATTCACTGCAGATTCTCTCCTGCACCACCTGATGGGTGCACACCTAATTTGCTCGCCGGTGCCCGTCTGATGCGGACTCCCTCGCGGATTCGCCGGGTGTCTTTACCTTGGAGCCCGCTCGTTCACGGGTTGTTGGACCGCAGGTTGGCTCAACGATTCGTTTGGAAGTTGACGGACGTACTCCACTAGAGACCAAATGTCGTCAGACGTCAAAGAGACCGCCGCCGCAGGCATCGGAGTACCCTCGATGCCATTCTTGATTCGCAAATACAGATCGACCGGGCGAGAGCCTCCACGATAGTTTCCCAGCCTCAAATTCCGAGGAATAAGGTTGCGAGGGGGCATGGCTCCCAGGCCGACAAACTCGTTTATCCTCTCCGTTTCCGCCGGATCAATTCCCAGCGTCTTCATCCAATCCTTGGTCCAATCATCGTAGTCATCGACCTGCCCATCACCTAAAGCCAATTTGCCGTGACATTGAACACACGCCCCTGTTGAAAAAAACAGGTCTTTACCTCGAGCAATCCACATGTCTCGATCGGGATGTCCTGGTGACAGTTCGACGGGGCGTTGCGGGACCTCCGTCATAGAATCGACGGCTTCAAACCATTGGTCCACTTGTGGAAACACCACCTCATCCACAACATCGTTAGGCCCAAACAATGGTGGGTAAGGCTCCTCGTCTCCCGACTCGACTGCCGCTTCAATCGCTTCATCTGCTGCCTCGAACTGCTCTTCCGAGGCGATGAAATCAAGCGCGGGATCCGGATCTTCCGCCAGAATTGACAACAGGTCCCGTTCCGTCCGTCCACGAATGGTCAGATATTTGACGTAGTCCACCAACGCATCAATTTCTTCGTCAGGCAACCTTCGGAAAGAAGGCATGGCCGTATTCGGAATTCCATTCTTCAGAATCCTCCGAAGATCTTCTTGCGTTGGCGGCACGTTCAACGGAGTTGACTTGTATTTGAATTTTCCCAGCCGAAAATCGCGTGGGTAAGGATTCAAAAATGCAGAGGTCGGTCCACTCCCATCGCCAGAAATGCCATGACAATGGACACAGTGTTCTCGATACAGTCCCTGGGCTTCACCATCTTCGAGCGAAGCTACCGGTCCGGCCGCCGAAACCAAATGCTCTTGGGTGACGAGATTGACCTCGGGATCATCCTCGACAAGACCGGGGAAGTCGGGTTCATCCGGCGTGCCAAAAGCCGCAGTCAAAAAGGACCCGATGTCCTCAAGTTGGCCGGCGGCGAATTGCTCTTCTTCGCCCAGAGTTTGCAACTCCAGTTTCTTGACTTCAACGGCGTTCTGACGAAATTCCGGTGGTGGAGTACATCCAGCGACACAAACGATCAAAGTCAACAGCAGTGATCCTGTATATCTCATGATTTCCTCGTTGACCTTGCGTCTCTGAATTCCATTGAAGCTTTTATCCCGCAAGATGCTTCAACTCAGAAAGGCGATTGTGGAAAGCCCAACTGGGTTGAGGCATGGCATCTGGGAAAAATAGCGATTCGCCACCCCAAGTTCTCGAAAGAGCGGCACCCCGGTCCCGTCTCAGTCACCTTTCATCCTTCCTCGCTTCCATCCGCAGAGGGATCAGCAGGCGAGGTCGACTCCGTACTCGCATTTGACTCCATACCCATCTCCTGCCTGAACGCCGATACGTCCGAATTCGCCGCAGGGAGTATCGGTGCATTGGCTCGTTGATAACAACCAGCCGAGGCGATAATCAACACGCCCACGAACGAAACCGTAAGTTGTCTCATAGCAGGAGTTTGCTTAACAAGGGTCTGAAACGAATGTACCCAGTACGTAGTCTAATTTACGACTCCTCCGGGGAGTAGGTCTGCGTCAAATTGACGCACAAGATCTCAGTCCAAAATCACCCCTAAGCAACTAGGGACGCGGCCGAAAACGACCCCTCTAAAGGACCGGATTTTTGGTGTCATCGTAACCGCCTCGCGTAACGCGCTCAAACCCTCGATGTGAACACTCAGCATGACGCAACGACGATCCAAATCCCAACGCCGACAGGCTGGCAGCCCGTCGCGCGTTTTCCTGAAATGAATGTTCCTTCAATGAAACGGGTCAACCATCCCCAGGAACCCACCTTCGGCGAACGATGCCGTCGCCGGAGCGTCGGAAGCTACCTCCGTCTCAAATTGGACAGGGTTCGAACTCGCGTGAATCAATGCAGATGTTGAAGGTAAAAACTGGCCGTCACAGGATAAGAACACCAATCCACAAAAAAACCCGCCCCACTAGCATGGGGCGGGTAAAGACGACTTTTCGGCTCAACTGGACCTTAGGGCATTAAGTCTTCGATTTTCATCTCCATCGTGCCCAGATCGGTGACTTCACCATCTTCGATCGTCACCTCGACCGCCCCAACGCGATCGGACTCGACTTCTTTTCCACCCTGCGAAAACCCTTTGAGGTATCCACCCGTTTTGGAACGCCCGCCACGTTCATGCCAGAAAACAAACTTCCATGTGCCATCTGGGATATTTTTGATCTCGAATTCTCCCGTTTCCGACGAAACCGCAAAGTAGGGTTCGTCACGTACCAACACGACGGCTTGCATCCATGGGTGGCTTCCGCACACGACTTTTACGGGAGTGGTGTCTGCTGTCTTCATTTCGAGTTCAATTTGGCCATTTGGCGGAATATTCGGGTTCGCTGGATTCTTGAGCGACTGGACATTGGCGTTATGTCCGACGGGATCGCTGTTTTTAACAAGTAACGACTGCGCGGTTGTCATCACAACCACATGCGGCTCGAACCGACAATTCTTGTTGTCCAATTCGAGTGTGGCAGACTTCAGTTCTGCGTAGTCCGGATGAACATCTGGTTTCTGTGGGGCGCGACGACTCTGATACATGCAAATGACAACATTTTGAAGGCCACCGGCCTTGCCCACAATCAGGCTTTCGTCAACCAGCCCTTTGTTCCCACAGACCGCAACGTCCTTATTCACCGCCAGTTTTTCCGGCGCAGGAACATCTCCAGCGACCACAAGTTTCCCTTTAAGGTGCCCCCATCCCGCCTCCGCGGACACTGGCAACACCAAAGCAAGGACCACTAAACTCATTAAACTCCGTAGACGATGCATCGACTCTCTCCTCTATACCTCAAAAGCTGCGGTTAAACATGGCTCACGTAAGAGGGGCCAACCTGAGCATTGGCCCATAAGGCGGGACTCCGCACAAAATTGCCAGTGCGTACACGTGGGGCAAGTGCGGGGACCGTTGAAAACAACGGGCTTCAGATTATACGCTGCCGAGTCGTTCACGGCAAAAAGGGATGCCGCAGGGAAACGGGGCCATTTTCATTTTTTTTAAATATCTCATGACGATTTGGCCTTCCGTTGAACCCCAGCCCGGATTTTCCCGCACCCTGTTTCAGTGTTTGCCCGTTAAAAATTACCCAAACAGCAAAAAACACCTGCTGACCCCAATGAACACTTTGGGACCTTGCAGGTGTTTTTTACCGGCGGACGACAGGTTTAGCCCTCCGGCCCAATCGCTCTGGTGCAACCTTGCCTTCGCGTTTTGACTAATTGCTCTCCGGCACCACGAAGAAAGTGCCGTTGTCAGCAACGTCAAACATAGGTCGGTGATAACGTCCTCGGTAGTTGGTCAAACCCATGGGGTACCACACCAGATTGATACCCACGTTCCACGTCTCGTCGATGTTGCCCTGCGGATTTGAGTTGTACTCAGGCACGATGTAAACAAAGCTGCTCGATAGAGCAAACTTCTCGCTCAATGGAGTCCAGAAATCCGCACCAAAAAGACCGTTGCCTTGCCCAGTCCATCCCAGCAGTCCGCGTGCTTGGGTTCCGCTGCATTGATCGAAGATGTGTTCGTAGAAAAATGAGTAGGTATCCAAGACTTGCCAGTTGCGCCCATCCGGCGCGGAATCCGCAGTCCCGATAACCTCCGAATCACGAAGAGCGGTCGTAAAACGGAATCCGAGTTCGTTGCCACCTGGATAAGCCCAACTCAATACCCCACGCAACTGGGTCATTTCCGTCTTTGCGTACCAGGACTCGCTCCGGTAATCGACAACGACGCCTCCTTGAAACCCGTAATCAACGCGTCGAAACAAACCACCAGTCATGAAGACCTGATCGCGAGAGCTTGGTGTAAAATCTGCCCCGGCAAAGTTTGCATTGACGCTGCTGACCCCGAACTGTCCATCGAAGAGATCACAGGGCATGCAGGGCAACTTGAAGCCTGCGTTGAAGCCTGCAGTGAAGCCGAAGCTTCCGTCCCGGCCGAGGTTCTGAGGACCTTTGAAAGCGTCCACGCCCGTGAAAAACTCCATATTTCGGAGCGAAACCTGAGGACAGGGGATGAGACAACCTCCGGCACATGCGTAGGTCCCGCAGGAGTCGCAACCGTGATCTAGATGGACGTCGTAATGTTCACTGACTTCTTCGTAAACTTCTGTGGTCGAGACGCCACCCTCATCTTGCGGTATGGGACGCATTCTTTCGCTTTTCGGAATGTAAGCCGCTGGCACTTCCCGCTCCGTGGCATAACCGATGGCGTTTCGCGGGGAAGCGGTGTAGCTCGCCCGTCGAACCTCGCCCTCGAAAGGACGTTGTCCGGCAGAGGTGGTCGGCCTAAGTGTGTTGGGAACGTGGCGTGAAGTTTGTGCCTGAACCATCGTTGTCCAGGCCACCAAAAGAAAACCTGCCGCAATCATAAATGCGGCCTTTGAATTAGATCGGGGGGACATGATCTCTTCCTTACACATGTGCGTCACCGCAACAATTCCTGAGAGAGGCGATCCGCGTCCTTGTTCAAGACGCAAGGCTTTGAGAGAACGGGAAAAAACCCAACAGCACTCAACCTTCACACCTCACGATCGAGCAACGGACGGCAGCGCCGTCATGCACAGTTCTTGCCCGATGGAAAAATCATCGGAATCCGCAAGGTCAAAACTTTCGGCAAAATCGGAATAATCAAAAAAGAGAACGCAGAGTGCCTAAACTATCGCCTAAGCGCCTCGATATCGGTTCCGTTGCCTGTTAGTTGTCTGAAGGTGCAGCATCCTCTGCAGATTCGACTTCCAACTCGGTGGTCATCTCCGCTACACCGCCATCCATCTGACTCGGGTCGTAAAAGGCAGAACCCACTCTGCCTTGCTGGCGATCGACTCGCTCCCATTTGCCGCCGAAAGCGGGGTAGTCAAAGTCATAAGGGTTGCAGCATGCCGCACAACCACTCATTCCAATCGCGAGAACAGACGTCAAGAAAAGGGACAACGTTTTCATGATTCTCATCCGTACATCAAAGAAGGGGGGAAAGACGGATTCGAGCAGATGGAGGCAAGGCCGTAAGACGGACGAATGCCCAATGCCCAGTTATCTGTGCGATCGACGTCAAACGCCAATGGCTTGAGTGAGATCCCCGAGTTCAGCGTGTTGCTAGCTGCGCGGCAACAGGCGCCAGGGTTCTGCAGGGAAGGGGAATCAGGCTCTGCTCAAATGAAAGACCTCTTCTCTGAACCCCAAGCACCGCTCGCAGCAGCCTCAATTCCCCGAATCAGCCCCCGGGCTTTGTGCCAGGTTTCGACACGTTCCTTTTCGGGTGAGGATTGGTAGACGATTCCACCTCCGACGGGAAACGACCACCAACCGGCCTGTGCTGTAATGGTCCTGATCAGGATATTGAAATCGCAGCTTCCATCGAAGCCGATGTACCCCAAGGAACCGCAGTAAGCCCCACGTGGCGTTGGCTCCAATTCGGCAATGATTTCCATGGCTCGAATTTTAGGTGCACCCGTAATCGAACCGCCCGGAAAAATCGCCTCAATCACATCCAGACCATCCGCATTTTCTTTCAAGACGCCGCGAATGGCAGACACAAGATGCTGAACATACTGGTAGGGCTCCACCTCACAAAGTTGTGTCACCTGAATCGAATCCGCCTTGCAGATCTTGGACAGATCATTGCGAAGTAAGTCAACGATCATGATATTTTCCGCACGATCTTTTTCACTCTGTCGCAATGTTTCGGCCGCCGACAAGTCGGCCTCTGGAAACCGTGTGCGATGGGTCGTCCCTTTGATGGGTCGGCTTTCAACGACACGGTCTCGAATCTGCACCAATCGCTCGGGAGACGCACTCACAACCTGCGATTCGCCGAGATCCAGAAATCCGGCGAAGGGTGCCGGATTATTCTGTCGCAGGCTGCGATAAAGGCGCCCTGCAGAAGTTCGGGCGGGCGTTCGAAGTCGGTGGGCGAGATTGACCTGAAAGATATCCCCCGCGCGAATGTACTCGATCCCTCGCTGAACCGCCTCCAGGAACCCTTCCCGACTGAAATTGCTGAACATCTCAGGGCTACCTTCGACCTCAAACGACGGCGACTCCAGCCTTTGTCGACGATTCCAACTCTCCGAATCAACGTTGCTCAATCGATCTTCCGTGACCGCTTCTTCGTTGAGTCGTCGACAGACCTCTGAAATCCGTTCGGCGGCGAGTTCGCCATCCGAAACGGTCAGATCTGAACTCAGGCCATGGCTCAGCACCCAGCATCGATTCTGCTGGTGGTCCCATGCGACCACCGTGTCATAAATCCCAACGGCGACGGCGGGAGATTCTAGATCTCGATATTGAGGCGGCGGGATCTGCTCCATGCTCCGATTCAAATCGTAGGACCAAAGCCCGGCCATTCCGCCCTGAAAAGGCGGCAATTCCTCGACTCGCTTTGCATGAAAATGGCGGATCAAATGTCTCAACGCTTTGAAAGGTGATGGCTCATCCAGCATGGAGACATGCCACTTCAATGGATCTGCAGTAAGAAACGAATAGCGTCCCAACCGATGCTGGGGCGTTGCACTGTCGAGAAACAGGCAATGTCGCCGGCACAGATACCGATCAAAGGCAAATTCCGGTCTCGGGACAGGACTCAACTCCGCGTACCACGGCCCCTCGCCCGTTTGTGACCGCTGGATGACCCACTCCGATAATTTTTTCCCCATGCTCAAGCTCACTTCGAATTTGCCTCGGAATCTGGCCTGTTTTTTCGCTCGACTCGCCGATGACGCAATCGATGGCGGTCGGTCTCCTCGCGTGTCAGAATGCCCCAATCCAGCGCCTCATCTTGACGATACTCCTTGCCTAACGTGAGCGCCGTGTAAGCTTTGCATAACTCGTAACCCAAATAAAAAGCATGTGATGCGTCAACGTTGCGAGGTTGAGTATCCATGAGTTGATCGAATAATTCAAAGGGATCAGCGTCGGAGAGGTGCAGTTTCGAAGCGACGAGATGAAGCTCATCTGCGATTACCGAAAGTCGATAGTTCGCGTCCTTGAGCTGTTTAGACAACTCCTCAAGGTCCTCCGCGTTTGACTTGGCCACCGCAAAATCCCGAAGCATCAGGAGCCGGTCATCAAGTCGTTTCGGCGGCACGCCATTCTCACATGCGAAGTGAACCAATTCCCGAGCGGCAACGCACTCACGCACCGAGGTCTGAGCCCAAGAGATCACCTGAGTCGTCAACACGCTGCGGATGCCTAATTCCTGACAGTACCCCAACAGCAATGTATTGATTCCGGCTGAATCAACATCGGTTAGCTCGGTTAAATTCCCTATCCCCATCATCATCTTCGCGTCGGGGTACCGTTCTCGAACGGAGTAGTACCGATTCAGGCTTCGAGCAAACCCCATTCCGATCGGCTCAAGGATGGGATCGATGCGAAAACGGGCACCTCGTTGTTCCAGATAGTCGACGTTGGATGCCAGTCCCGCCAACGTCGATGGCTCATCGGGAATCAAAACCCACTCCACATCCAGCTCATCGGCGAGAGACCGATTTGAAGAATTCAAGGAGAGTACGAGCTCAGCTCCCGCATCGACCGCCGCAACAATCTCTCTTGGATTGAAACTGTCAACCGACACTCGAGCACCCATGCTCTTGAGATGCTGAACCGCCTCAGCAACTCCCTCCCAAGTCGATCCCGGATCACACCCCACATCGATGATGTCCGCACCATCCCTGAGCAGTTTTTCAGCGGTTTCCTCAATCTCTGAAATCGAGAGATCCTTTGCGTGATTAATCTCTGCAATAATTTCGATATCAGATTCGCCATAGGTGTCATCGCGACGACTGACCTGCCCAAAAAACTCGGGTAATTTCCGCAGATCTCGAGGGCCCAATTGCACCGGCACGCGTAACTCTCGACTGAGTTCATCAAGATCCCCACGACAGTACCCTGGCAACACAATGCGTTGAACACCGGGAGAAACCTTGATCCTCGGGCGCACCCATTTGGTCGTCAGCAATGCCGCGACCGAAATGGGCATCACCTGGACTTCGTAGCGGAACCCAAGCTTTTGAGACAATTCCTCGAGGACTCGCGTCAAACCCCGTTCCGCAAGACGGCCGGTTACAAAGAGGATAAATTCACCTTGCATGATGTGAGTTTCATCGGAGAATAGGATTGAGCGATTGAGGCGGTGATCGTGTCGCAACCAATCGTTGAGTTGCGTCCTGCCAGTGACGCTGGCCCCGTAAAGCACTTGCCCTTCAATGGCACTCGCCAAGGACGAAACCGGCAGGGATCGCGAAAGCATCCGAGGACTCAGCCCCCTCGTTATACTTTGGATTCGTCGGACTGACGAGTTGTGGACTTCGCGTCAAACACGTCTCGACGCACTTTCCCCTGAAACTCGGGCCTGCAAGTTTTTTTCAAACGATCTACCTATGAATGCTCTGTCACTCGTCAAAGAACTCATCAAAATCGAATCGCCTAGCAACATTTCGAATGTTGCCGTCAGCGACTTTCTTCAACAGGAGCTTGAGCACATTGGGTTCGCTGTGGAGCGACTGGAGTACCTGGACGTCAATGAGGTTCGCAAAGTCAGCTTGGTAGGAAAAAAAGGAACTGGTACCGGCGGGCTTGCCTATTTCGCTCACTCCGACACAGTCCCTGCAGAAACGTGGCACAGCAGTGAGCATGGTCCATTCGCCCCGGCAATCGTAGAACAAAAACTCTATGGCCGCGGGTCATGCGATATGAAGGGCTCGATTGCATGCATGATTTCAGCCGCAAGAGAGATGGACGAGAGTCAGCTTGAAGAACCTCTCTACATCGCAATTACGGCCGATGAAGAAGTCGGTTACCTGGGTGCCAAACAGGTCGCCGCCGAGAGCGGCTATTACCGGGAGATGGTCGAGGCAGAGACGCCCGCGATTATTGGAGAACCGACGCTGTTAGAGGTGGTTCACGCTCATAAAGGATCTTATGGATTTCGAGTGACCTCCCGAGGTCGAGCGGCCCACAGCAGCACTTCGGAAGGCATCAACGCCAACCTCGCCATGATTCCGTTCCTGTTGGAAATGAAGGCGATCCATGAGGAAACGGAGACCAGTCAGCAATGGCACGATGCGAGGTTCGATCCTCCAACGGTGAGCTGGAATATTGGAATCAACGACCACACACCGGCCGTGAATGTCACCCCTCCCCAATCCGTATGCACGGTATATTTCCGCCCTATGCCAGAGCAGGACCCAGAGATCTTGATGCAACGCGCGGAGACAGTGGCCCAAAATCTGGGGCTGGAATTTGAGGCGTTTCGACATGGCTTGCCATTCTTTACTGAGCCAGGCTCTCCGTTCGTCAGGCAAGCCACTGAATTGGCGGGTCACCAGAAATCACGCACAGTCTCGTACGGCACCGATGGTGGCGTCCTGAAAGAATTGAAGCACAAGGTCGTCCTTGGACCGGGCAGTATTGCTCAGGCCCACACGGCCGATGAGTGGATCACGCTCAAACAGTTGACCGCGGGAACTGAAATGTACGCCAAATTCATTCGTCATTACTGTGGGACCCAAGCTTCATGACTGGCCCCGAATTCAATCCCAACCCAAAATCTTCCGAAACAGCATCTCCCGAAACATCCGGCCTGACAGCCAGCGACATGGTCTTCAGGGAATGCACGCTCGAAGATCTAAACCCGGTTGTGAAGTTCCTGAATCCTTTTGTTGAATCGCAACATTTGCTCGCGAGGACGCTCGAAGAATACCAGGTCCTGCTCAAACACGGCTTCCTCGCATTGAATCAGACGGAGATTATCGGATTCGCAGCCGTCGAGATCTACTCGCGAAAACTCGCTGAGATTCAGGCACTCGCCGTTGCACCAACTCAACAAAAACAGGGGATTGGCCGTCGACTGATTCAAATGTGCGTGGAGAGGGCAAAACGGGAAAACGTCGTCGAGCTGATGGCGATTACCGCATCCGAAAAACTCTTCTCAGAGGTCGGGTTTCAATACACGCTGCCCGATCTCAAACGCGCCTTGTTCGTCAAGCCCTGAACGGACTCCCAGATGGGCCTATCAATTCTGGAGAAAGTCGGCAGATCTGCATGCCGTTTCAGTCATCGAACTGCCTGACCGCGATGATCGTGTAACTGCGCCACGACCAGGATTGGTATTCTGCGACCTTATCGCCATATTGCTCGTGGTACCACTCGGGTTGCTTCGTCACCAATAACATCATCCCGGCAGGCCTTAAAGCTTTGAAGCCACCCTCGAACATGATTTTTGCAATCTGTTGATCGGAGTAGTACGGGGGATTCGCGAGCACCAAATCGTAGCTCCCGCTGGCCTCCACTTCGACGTAAGCGTTCAGGCACGTCTCAAACCGCCTTACCTCATTCTTCTTGAGCCCCCACTCGGCACAGGCCAACGCACGAGGATTGACGTCCACCATGGTGACGTGAGTCTCAGGAGCACGCAGAGCAGCGGCAATCCCAACGCCCCCCGATCCGCAACCCAAATCCAGTATTCGATCGCCGGCCACCACTTCCATCGTCTCGATGAGGCAGCGCGCACCGGTATCCAGACGTCGATGACTGAAGACCCCGGGGGTCGTTTTAAGATCGATCAGTCGGTCTTGGTCTCTAAATTTGAATTCGCACCCGAAGTTTCGCAACCTCACGGAAGAATGTCCACGCACCAAACGATAGACGACCCCTTTCTCAAAAATGTGGCGACTGACACTTCGATTCAACTTGCCGAGTTCATTTCTGATCCAAGTGTCTTTTGGAGCATCGACGCTTACCCAAAACTCCCCTCCAGGCTCGAGTCGATGGTAACATTGCTGCATCAGCTCCCGAGTCAGTTCCCCATCTCCGCGGCGACTGCAGGGCAACGCCGCAAGCTGGAAAGGGCCTTCTGGAAAATCCGCCTCACATTTGACTTGAACGCCAGACGAGGGCGTTAAATTCCCGGCGGCCTGTTCAGCCAAATAGATATCAGAAAACAGGAGTTGCACTTCTTTGGCACCTTGATCAACAAGGTGAGCCGCAAGTTGTCCACGGCCTAGACTGAAGCAGAGAGCCCGTCGATCTCCGCTGTCGCCGATGGCATCGATCAAAAGCTGCTCAGAAACACGAGGCTGCATCACGAAGATTCCGCTTTCCAATTCGAATTCAGGCTGCTAACCAGCTCAAGCCTTGAAACGGTCTTCAACCGAAGTTTCGGTCAAATCCATCAAGGTCCAGAAAATGCAGCTTTTGCCAAGCTCTTTGCATTTAAACGACGATACTTGCTTGACCACATTCCCTGCCGACCTAGCTTTTGTAAGACTCGCTACATCCATTGGCAAGGACCGGGAGACCCACCATGACCATCCAATCTTCTGACAACTATCCCTTTCCTGACCGCCGTCAAAATCGTGAAAACAGCCGCCCATACAGCGGCGTTGAGCGTCGTCAATTCTCCAACAGTTACAACGGCCTCTCAGAAGGGGCAAGGGAACTCGGTCAAGCCATTGACCAATACAAACTGAATAATCGTCGCAGATACATCACCTACGAGGAGATGTACAGCATCATTTCCCAACTTGGCTACCAGAAGAATTCGGAAGTGGGGTTGAGCCACGAAAGCTAGGGCAGGGTGGGAGAGGTGCCACCTCGCCAGGTCCATCGCTGTCAATCGCTTAATTTAAAAAGGCCCAACCGGGAAAGGTTGGGCCTTTTTTCATAGGCACTTCATCGTCGACGTCCGCGGCATTTTTTAATTCACCGACGTCCAACTCTTGCTCTTCGCGCTGGTCAAAACGGCTTCACAGACCTTCTGCGTCTCCAAGGCATCCCGGAATGTAGGCCCCGTCGGTTGCCCCTTAGCAAGGTTATCGAGAAAGTCCGCGACCTGGTGAACGAAGGTATGTTCATATCCAATCTGCAGCCCAGGAACCCACCATTGCCCCATGTAGGGCTGATCGCCATCCGTCACATGGATCGATCTCCAGCCTCGAACCGTTGATTCGTCGCGATGATCGAAGTAGCTCAACCGATGAAGATCATGCAGGTCCCACGCGATCGAAGCGTGCTCGCCATTGATCTCAAACGTGTAAAGCGCCTTGTGGCCACGTGCATATCGCGTCGACTCAAACGTTGCCAGCGACCCGTTATCGAACTTGGCCAGAAAAGCACAGGCGTCGTCAATCTCAACCTTTTGCTTCTCACCCGTTGCGCTGTGAACCCGCTCTTTGATGAACGTCTCGGTCATTGCTGAGACGTCGCTGATTCCACCGTTCAGCCAAAGTGCGGTATCGATGCAATGCGCCAGAAGATCGCCCGTGACTCCACTTCCTGCCGCCGCTGCGTCCAATCGCCAGAGGGCTTCTCCCCCCTGAGGCAACTCCTCTGAGATGGTCCAATCCTGAAGGAAAACCGCTCGGTAATGGAAAATTTTTCCCAGCTTGCCTTCATCAATCAACTGTTTTGCCAAAGTCACCGCCGGGACCCGGCGGTAGTTGTACCAGACCGTATTCGCAACGCCTGCCTCTTCTACCGCCTTGCACATTTCCTCCCCTTGCTCTACATCCATTGCGAGAGGTTTTTCACAGAGAATCATCTTGCCGGCCTTGGCCGCTGCAATGGCGATCTCGTGATGCAGATTGTTTGGCGTGCAAATATCAACGGCGTCAATGTCATCGCGTTCGATGAGTTTGCGCCAATCCGTCTCGACGGACTCATATCCCCATTGATCGGCAAAAGCCTGAGCCCGCTCTCCATTTCGTGCGCAAATCGCCTTGAGCACCGGCTGATACTCAAGATCAAAAAAGTGATTCACTTTAGCGTAGGCGTTCGAGTGGGTTCGCCCCATGAACCCGTACCCGATCATTCCAATATTCAATGGCTTCTTGGACATTGCTTCCTTCACTCTCGGTTAAAAATGGATTTGTCGTTTGATTTTTGATGGACACCTCCGTCGGAACGTCTGCTCAGCTCCAACTGTAGGCCTCACGAACCTTGATCATGACGTCAAGGATCGTATTCCATGTGTCCGGTTTTTCCAGCGTGGCGTTGGGGAACATGCATCCGTCCCAGCAGATGTGCTCGATGCCACGGGCAGGCGCATCTTTCAACCAGTACTCCGCACACTTGACGATATCGAGTTTGCCGTTGGGATCATCCGCCGGACAATGCTTCCCCGTCTTGTCGTGCGAGCCAGCTCCGTGCACGTCTCCGTCATTTTGGGCGACATGAAAATCGATGGTCCATGGGCGGAGCTTGTCGGTCATCTTTTCATACGCCGCATAGAACTCATCGACGGTGTACCCATCCTGCAGCAAGGCACACTCCGGCGCGTTGTAGCCCATCAAGTAGAGATAGGTATGAGCCAAGTCGGCCTGAAATCCCAGGGATTCGGGCATCCCTACTTCTTCAAGAAGGTTCAGCATGTCTTTCCAACTGTGCATGCCAGCCCAGCAGATCTCACCCTCCGCCGCGAGTCGTTCGCCGTGGTCTGCCGCAATCTTAGCCGCCTCACGGAACGTTGCAGCGATGGTTTTGGTATTGGCCTCAGGATTCGTCCTCCACTGATCCACACCAAACTCTGCCGAGTCGATGCGAATCACTCCATACTTCCGAATCCCATGGTCATTAAAAACCTTGGCAATCCGGCAGGCAACTTTGACAGCATCCAGAAACTTGCCTCGGGACTCCTCATCCCCCATCGCGGAATCGCCAACCGTTCCGGGCCAAACCGGGGCTACCAAGGAGCCCACAGAAAGTCCTTTACTCGCAATCAAGTCGGCAATACTGCGAATCTCATCATCTGAGGCATTGGGATCTGTATGCGGCAAAAACAGAAAGTAGTCAATGCCATCGAATTTGGTGCCGTTGACATCCGCAGCGGCCGTAAGATCCAACATGTGCTCCAGACTGATGGGCGGCTCCTGTCCTTCTTCATCTCCTTTACCGACCAGTCCGGGCCACATCGCATTGTGCAACTTGGGGAGGGTTTTGGGGGCGTCGCTCATTTGCCGTAGCTCCTAATATTTCAAACTAAGCTGAGTAATTCCGACACTTGGCCATCGGGAAAATTTTAAGCCTCTTTGCATCAGGTTCACGTGATGACGGCAGTCCGGTGTGAATGCCGAGACACGAAAACCGGCCCCATATCGTAACGCCTGAAACCGTGGAGGCCAATCGACCGAGTAAGATCCGGCCTATCACCAGGTTGAGAAGCTTGAATTTCCACCTGGCGGACCGACAATGCTCGCCTCCCCAAACTCCGAGATTGAGCTCGGGCAACCACCGACTCGAAGTCTGGGGAAGCTTGAGTTGGGATCTCATCGCAATTCCGACCACGCACCCCACCGCTCTGATATACTGTCCGCGTCATGAAGTGAGCAACGTGAGATACGGTGCAAAACGATCAATGGAATCCCGCCTGACATGCATGGCACCGAGGCGGTCGAATGTGAGAGGAGTTGTTTGATGTCGCAAACATGGACACTTTTGGATACCACTGAGGGGCAATTTACAGAATCCTGGGCATTTGACGGAAGCAGCGTCGGCTGGGAAGACCTTCAAATCCATGCTCACCGTCTAAGAGGCGGGAAACGCGACGGCGTGGATTTGATTAGCGTGCAAGATGGTGATTTCAGCTGGTCTGTCATCCCAACACGTGGCATGAATTTATGGAAGGCACAATTGGCCGACTGGTCGGTCGGTTGGAATTCGCCAGTCCAAGGTCCAGTTCATCCTCACCATGTTCCCGTCCACGAGCCCAGCGGACTCGGCTGGCTTGACGGGTTCGATGAATTACTCGCGAGGTGCGGCCTTGAAAGCAATGGGGCTCCAGAATTTGACGAGGACGGTCGGTTAGCGTATCCACTCCATGGAAAAATCTCGAATATACCAGCGTCAAAAGTCACGGTCAGCGTCGATGGAGAAAATGGGTCGGTAAGCATCTCCGGCACCGTCCTTGAGTCAAGGTTTCACTTTTCCAAACTTCAACTGGAAACAACGCTCACCAGTCAACGTGGTGTACCTACCATTTCGATTGAAGACACGATCAGCAATCTCTCGGCTTCGCCCGCTGAGGCTCAGATGCTCTATCACCTGAATCTTGGCGATCCCGTTTTGGACGGCGGAGCCCAGTTCAATGCTCCAGTAAAACGTCTTGTGCCACGAAACGCCCACGCAGCAAGTTCGCTTAACAGTTGGAACAACTACCCGGCTCCTCAGCCCGGCATTGAGGAGCAAGTATACTTCATGTCGATGCACGCCGACGAAAAGCAAAAGACGCTGGCCCTCCTGAAAAACGCACATTCCACCCATGGATGTTGCCTTCGCTATGACACCACATCACTTCCCTACTTTTCGTTGTGGAAAAACCCAACCGCGTTTGAAGACGGGTATGTGACAGGACTCGAACCCGGTACGAACTTTCCAAACCCCCGAAGTTTCGAGGGTGACCACAAGCGATTCATCCCGCTTGCTCCCGGTGAACAAGCCCAACTCGGCTTCACCCTCGAGCTTCTTGATTCGGAAGAAGCGATTTCAGCACGGGATCAAGAGATTGCAACACTTCAAAAGGAAGGTGCAACACAAGTCGATGCTGAACCGGCAGCCGATTGGTGTGCTGACTGATGAAATCGCAAGCTTGAGGACGCCCCGCACGCTTTTGGCCTACCAGCGGATTTACAACTCCGCTACCGACGTCGGCTGGCGGGTTGCTTCGACGGCGTTTTGAATCGCGTCGAGGCCGATCGCGGGCGCGGCACATGTGAAGTTCTTGCAAACGTAAAGTGTCGGCTGCCCCCGCTGACAGGTCCGACCTTCGAACAAATGGGCCAACGGCCCCGTCCGATGCTCGGCCTCGGTTCCGAAAGCGAAATAGTGTTCCGTCGGAATCCGAGCTTGCAGCAGGCGAAGTGCCGCTCGATTCACGGTGGCGTCGTCCCCCGGGACAAGGACCCAATGAGTCGGGCTCTCGCAGCAGGCCGCAAGCACGACCAACATTTTAGAAGCCGCTTCGGGATGGCGTCCCCACAATGCCCTTCCTGCTCGAACGGTTTCCTGTGCCAACTCTTGATACTTCGGCTTGCCAATCATCCCGCCGAGGCGTTGCAAACCCTGCGCCGCAGTGGCGTTGCCGCTGGGTAGACTGGCGTCGTGAAATTCTTTGATCCTGTTGAGCCGTTCTCCGTGAAGATTTTCGTTGTAAAAGAAACCACCTTTTTCGGCATCGTGAAATCTCCCGATCATCCCTTCAGCCAACACCTCTGCTCGCTCCAACCATAAGCAGTCGAGCGTCGCCTCGTACAGGCTTAAAAAGGCAACAAGCAGGTGACTATAGTCATCCAGAAAAACGGTACCGGTAGCCCGGCCACCGCAATGACCGTGCAGAAGCTCACCGGGGCCTCGCTGGCAATGCTTCATCAGAAATTCGGCAGCTTGGGACGCGGCCTCCACATACCGACATTCGTTGAAAACACGACCGGCTCGCGCGACAGCCTCGATTGCAAGCCCATTCCAATTGGTCAACACTTTGGCATCTTTACTCGGTGGCACACGCTTCCTGCGAGCATCAAGCAAGAGCAACTTGGCCCGGCTCAACTCGGAAAGCAACTCGGCTTGTGTCAGACCCGACTCTGCGGCAAATTCTTCCAGGTCTTGGGTCAGGCACAGGACATTGGCCTGTTCAAAATTCCCTTTGTCCGTCACCCCGTAGCAGCGTTTAAATCGTTGAATCGCGTCCTCAGAAAACGTCTCAGACAGAGCTCGTTGAATCTCGTCGGCCGTCCAAATGTAGTATCGACCTTCCTGACCTTCGCTGTCAGCATCGATCGCGCACAGAAATCCGCCTTCCGAGTTCCGCATCTCATCAAGAAGAAAATCGCAGGTCTCGCGGATGACGACCTCATCATGTTCACGCCTCAGATTGAGCCACACGTCCAGGTAGATGTGCAAAAGCAGGGCATTGTCGTACAGCATTTTTTCAAAGTGAGGGACACGCCATTCCGCGTCGACGCTGTATCGGGCAAAACCGCCTCCTAAATGATCATAGAGCCCGCGCCGACTCATCATATCGAGACTCTTTCGGACCCACTGGCTGAGTTGCAGCCCCAGTGGGGAAGACGAGTGTTCTTTTCGATGAGCAATCCTCCAGGCCAATCGGAGTTCCATGGCCTGAGGAAATTTGGGAGCCTCTCCAAATCCTCCCCTCTCGAGATCACCCAATTCGACCAGTCGGCATGCCGCTTGCTCCAGAATCGCCATACTGAGAGGAGTCTGATCATCGCGAAAGCCGCTTTGACGTTCGATCAGGTGTCGCGCAAGCTGGTCGGCGGTTTTATCAACATCACTCCGGCGTTCTTGGAAAGCCTCCAAAACCTTTAAGAGCACGTGACCAAAACCTGGCATTCCCTGCTGAGGCTGAGGTGGCCAGTAGGTTCCTCCGAAAAAAACATCGAGCGAGGGAGTGAGAAATGCAGATAAGGGCCAACCTCCCTGTCCACCTCGAAGTGCCGTCACGGCCTCCATGTAGAGATGATCGAGGTCGGGGCGTTCCTCCCGATCTACCTTGATGCAAATGAAGTACTCATTGAGGATAGCGGCGATGGACTCGTTACGAAAACTTTCCCGCTCCATCACGTGGCACCAGTGGCAAGCGGAATAACCGATGGACAGAAAGATTGGCTTGTCCTCTAGACGGGCTCGCTCAAGAGCATCCTGCCCCCATGCGTACCAATGCACGGGATTGCTTGCATGCTGCAACAGGTACGGACTTGTTTCCATAGCCAACCGGTTGGTCATCTTTTTTTCCTGCTTGTTGCCCTCAAAGTTACCCCGGACGTTTTTGAGTTTGACGTTCAGGCCGGGCTGATTCCCCGAAGCCGTGTCGGATCTGTCTATTCGATCACCTTAAATCAACACGTGGACGCCGCGGTCGAATCGATTCCCTCAAGTTCCGCGCGGAGCTTGCCTCAAATTACACCGATCGTGATGGAGCGGCGTTTCTACATTGAACGTCGATACGGCATGACTCAACCGGAGAGTTGCGACTCGATTTGCCGAAGGTAGTTCAAGCTCTCCGTTGCGAGTCGTTCAACCCCGGGCTCATAATCGAAAACCTCGACGGAAATCCACCCTTTGTATTGGCAGTCGACAAGCGTTTTCATGATGGGAAGAAAGTCGAGGTCCCCCATGCCCGGGCCACGTCGATTCGGGTCATTGGCGTGAAAATGGACTGTATGGTCGATGGCTTCCCGGATAATGGATTCAATCGACTTCGTTTCACTCGACATGGCCTTGCAATCCAAGTGAAGCTGAACCTGCTCTGAGTCAATCCGTGAAACCAGATCCAGTCCAGCCTCTGCGGTTAACAAAAAATCTCCCTCCTCAGGACCAAGGGGCTCGACCGCCAAAGTCACTCCACACGCCGCAAATTGATCGCAAGCCCCGAGAATCACCTCTTTGGCAAACTCCATGGCCTGCTCGTGATGGATTCCCGGCAGAAGATTTCGTTGATGGGGCGATCCCAACACCATCACCTTTCCACCGATATCGTGGCAAAGTTTCGCAAGTTCAGCCAAGTACTCCGTGGTCCTTCGACGCACCTCGGACTCGGGACTCGTCAGATAAAAACCCTCTGTAAAAGCGAGCAACCAATGAAGTCCGATGACCTCAAGGTCGAAACGGTCTGCAAGCCGACAAATATCCTCGCGTTGTTGGGGCGTAATTTGGCGCGCGTCCGCATTCAAGGTGAAGGGAGCAATCTCGATCCCAGAGTAGCCCAGTTGGCTTGCATACTCGAACGCTTTCTCTTGGGGCCAATTTTGAAACGTTTCGTTGCAAATGGCATAGGGGAATAAATTCATCTCGTCGACTTTCATGTTGCTTGAATCGAAAAAAGGGGTGGCCCAATGCGTTCAAAGGCATGACGCGTAACTCATTGTTGAGACATACAGAAGGCCAAAGGCTCTCGGGCATCACGCTCTCAGGCATCAGGCAGTAGATCCCATGATCTCGCGAATGGCGACCGCACGATGCTCTTTGGCGGAAAGATAACAGGCATCCACCAATGCCATCGTCTTCAGGTTGTCTCGTCCCGAGATGGTTGGCTGTCGGTTCCGCTCCAAGGCAACCAACAATTCGGCCATGGGGCCAATAAATGCGTCAGGAAACCAGACATCCTTCCAACGAGGTTTGATCCAATGATCACCGTGCTGGATGGAGGTGTAGTCCAGGGTACTCGGCGTTCGACGGGGGTACTTTGGCCAACCAATCGTGCCTCGCGCCAACCCCTCGTGGCCTTCGACACGAAACCGAATTCCGATGTCTTCTGCAGAGCCTTCTCTCGCGGGCCCCGTCCAGACATCATCGCAGGAACTCGCGCGCGCTCCATTGGCATACTCAAGGATGTAAAGACATATCCCGTCGCGATGCTTGAACTGTTTTGACGTCCTCGGATCCGGACGAATGCTTGCAAACACACGCTGTGGATTTCCAAACCAGTACCGGAACGTGTCGAGGTGGTGGATCGACATGATCCGCAACGTGACCCAACCCTGTCGCTTCTGCCAAGGCATCCAGTGAGGTATCGCTCTCATATCGATCGTTGCGAGCACGGGATCGCCCAGAATCCCCCGTTTCAATAGGTCTTTGCAGCCGCGGACCGCATGGTCAAACCGCATATTCTGATTCACCGCCAGTGTTATTTTATTACGTCGATACAGCTCAACGATCTCAACCGCTTCTTCATAATTCACACCAAGTGGCTTTTGCGCGAGTACGCCGCGGATGTGAGGGGCTTCGACGGCAATTTCTCTCAAGATTTCCGCCTGACGATCTGGAGGAACTGCAACATCAATCACCTCCAGTTCCGGATCCCGAATCAGTTGATGGTAATCGGTGTAGACCCGTGGTATTTTGTGACGTTGCGAAACTTCGCGGGCCTGTTCGGGGCGGCGAGAAGCAATCGCCACCGGGTTGAACCCGGCTTTTCGATAAGAAACAAGATGGCAATCTGCCATGATGAATCCTGCCCCGATACAACCAATCGGCCGGTCGAGCAGATCGGGGAGTGGCGGGTGGATATCCAGTTCCGGGAACTCGGCTGACCGACTCAATTTTCGTCCCTCAAATACGCTGCCCGCATCAATTGAGCAGTCGCTTCATAGGCCTCGGTAACCCATTCCACGATTTTGTCCGGCTCCGGACTGTATTCGAGTTCCAGTGAAATGGCACCGTCGATCTGAAGATTCCTGATCTCTTCCAAGTACGGCTCAAATGGGACGACACCTCGGCCCGGCGGCAAGTCCCCATGGACCTTACCATCGCAATCAGAAATGTGGACGTGGATTGCTCGCCCCGCAAGTCGCTTCAACTCCGCTGCTTCCACTCCCGCCAAAACGAGGTGGGAAATGTCAATATTCGCGTTGACGCACTTGTGGTCACAATCGTCCAAAAATCTGACCATAGTCTCCACCGAGTTCACCAGTGACAATTTGAAAGGTTCAAGCTCCAGAGCAATTTTCAGATTCAATCCTGCGGCATAATCTCCCAGCTCGCGACACGCATCCACCGCCAAGCTCCACTGTTCCTGTGGAGGAATGACCTCACGATTCCAGATGTACTCCCCGAGCACAAGCAAAACATTGTCCGCCTCGTACTCATAAGCCAGATCCAAATAGGCTTTCACTCGTTCGATATGGAAATCGCGTACACTCGGATTGAAGTCAATCAAACCCACGGCAACACATGCAATTGAAACGATCGGCAATTCCAGGCGATCGCACTCATCTTTAATCAACCGGCGTTCGCGGACATCAATTTCAAAGGGATCCGCGAAAATGTCGACGCAGTCAAAACCAAGTTCTTTGGTTTTTTGCAATCCGAAGACCGTCGGTTGCTGCGCCTGCACCCACGCGGAGTTGATCAAACCGAGTTTCATTTGCACGACTCACAAGCAAGAGCTAACAAGCGAAGCAGTAACACCGAACCGATGATGCCGAAGACGGCTCGCCATCTTGGAAGGTTCCCGTCGCGTGAGCCATCATGCCTTGAATGTCTATCCATTCTGCATGAGGCATCACGGTCTCGGTCGGCCACACCAAGTCCTGTTTTAGGTCATGGGTCACCGACTGTCTATCATAGCGTGATCCAGTCTTTCTCGACCCAGACGCGGTAATACGGATCGGGAAAATCCCTTGTTGCGGGTCGAGCGATCAGTGCGATCGATCTCGCGGGAGACGATCTCGCAGGAGAGTCTCCTGAAGCGATTCAGCCGTTCCGCAAAAGATGATCGACTTGCCATACGTTTGCCGCAACTCCCAAAGTTGGGTTGGAGTTCCGTGAGCCTGTCACGCGAAGCTCCCTCTTGCACGGCCCCACCACGGATACGGTTGCTGCAAACCTCGCCGCGCATAAAAAAAGCTCTCGTTGCCGAGAGCTTGAGGAGAAGAGCTTTAGGAGAAGAGCTCGGAACACCAGACCTTCACAAATGGGGGTTATCAGTTGCAAAAATCTCGGTTTGTGCGATTCACCGCGAATCACACGGGCGAGGTGAAATACGGATATCCTCCCGCACCGCGAAATCTTGAATCCAGCATGCTGGGGTTGCCCTTGTTGACCGCGAAAAGATGGCTGGCAAGTTTGCGCCTTTTCGTGTCCGCCTAACTCCGGCGGCTCGGTGCCTAAGATCCACGGTTGCTTTCCTAGCTGGTACAGTCGGGCGTCCAGCATGGTCCCCCCGTTTGGGAGAACAAATGACTCGAAGAAGCAGAACGTGTGCCAAATCGTCTCGAGCAACTTCATTTGGGTGCAGAATTTAGTAAAACGCTCTAAAAAACCTCAAAAAGAGGATTCGCTCGACGCTTTAGGAGTGCTGCAGTTTGAAAACTTGAGGCTCGATTTGTAACAATTGCAAAAACATCCTCGATCAAACTTCAATTTGTCCTTGAAAGAGACTGGTGGCAATCGCACGGAAGACAGGCTCGATTTCGAGAAACTCGCTTTGCTCCGCCTGATAATGACAGACAAATGTTCTTCCAGCGTGCTTGCAAGCCCAGACCCTCACCTCCACAAGCATATCCAAGCAAAAAAACCTCACCTCGTAACCCGAGCATGCCACACCGGCAAACTCGCAGCTTGCGGACTCTCTTTCCAAATCCTCGTATTCGGCTTCCAAGCCCTCAAAAATTTGCTCGATGCATTCCTCGGGCAGGACCTCACTGGGCATGAGCTGCACCGACCAGAATCCGCCATTGGGCGTTTGAAGGGTCACATCCACAAGTCCCGGGTCCTGTTCGGGCTCCATCAGCTGCCAATTTTCCGGGTAGGCGAAATGAAGGCCGTGATTTTCATAAATGGCGGGCATGCAACTTGCTTTCAAGTTAGGTCGTTTCAGCCAAAGACTTCGAAGCTCGGTGACCTCTCGGCAGCACGATGCTTTGAATTGAACTGTTATTCAAACCCTCAATCTGATACTTTCGCGAGGAATTCTCAATGGGGTCCCTCATCAATCTTGGCTCGTTCCTGTCGACCGGCCTGCACCCCAGTACAACACAACCTCAGGCCAACTCGCATGACATACCGCGTTAACCTGAAAATCTTCCTGGTTGCGTCGGTAGCCGTCCTCCTGATTTCCGGTTGCAGCCGGTTCCAAAGACGATCTTCGGTACTCGATTTGGATCAAGCCCGGAAACTCTCGTTCGAGGGGATGAGAAAAAGCCAGAATGGTGACTGGGAACAAGCTGAGGAGAGTTTCCGACAAGCCGTTGAAGTTTGTCCCGAAGACGAAAGAGCCCGAGCGTTACTCGCTGAGGCTCTTTGGGAAAGCGGCAAGACCACGGAAGCCCTTCTGGAACAACGTCAAGCGGTGGAGCACTCAGGCGGCGACCCAAGACAACAAGTTCGGCTGGGAGAGATGTTGCTTGCGAACGGCGATGCGGATCAAGCGATGAAACAGGCCGAATATGCGATCGATCAGAGTCGCCAGATGGCCGATGCCTGGAATCTGAAGGGAGATGCACTCGAGACCCAAAACAAACTTGGTGAATCCCTTGTATGCTACCAGCGATCCTTGTCTTACGATGCACAACAGGAGCAGGTTCTCGAAAAAGTTGCGAACCTTTACGAACAGCTTGGTCGCCCCCAGCGAGCACTCGCCACATGGTACTCCGTTGAAGAACTGTATCCAGAGGACGCCATACCAGCGAAAGTACTTTATCGCGAAGCCATGGCCATGCAGCGGCTTGATCGAGATCACCGAGCAGTCCAGCTTCTTGTCGACGCTCGACACCGAGATCCTGACAGTCCTGAGGTCATCGCCGCGCTTGCCAGCCTTCAGTGGAAACTTGGAGACCGAGTCAATTCCGAATTGACGGCGAGCTATGGCAAACAACGGTGGCCGCATCACCCGGAAATCGTACGCCTTAATTCTGCTCAGGGCGTCCGACCGATCTTGGGCGGGGACCGATCACCCAAAGTCGCACCTCAGAAAAGGACGCTGTATCGCTGAGCAAGACGATGTATCCCCGGCCAGGTGGATTATTCGAGAAACGCAACCCAAACTGTTTCCTTACCATGCAACAAAATGCGTCGCCTCTATCGGACAGGTCACCCAACCCATTCTTAGTCCACCGCTTGGGTGTGAGGCACTCGCAGCATCGTTATGCGGCTTTCTGGGGAGCCACTGGAGCAGGTCGCCCCTGCAGCTCGTAAACATACTTGAGCACTTCGGCAACAGCAGCATACGAAGACGATGGAACTTCCTGATTGAGCTCAACCTCTTTGTAAAGCGATCGCGCGAGTTCTTTGCGTTCCACGATTGGGATATGACTCTCCAACGCCAACCGACGAATCCTTTGCGCCAAAGTCCCCGCCCCCTTGGCCACCACCACGGGCGCCGTCATGGACTCCGGGTCATATTTGAGTGCGACGGCCAACTCCGTCGGATTGGTCACGACCACGTCAGCGTCTGGAACGGAGTTTGAAATCCGGTTCATCACCAACTGACGTTGAACGGCTCGCCGACGTGAAGCCAACTGCGGGTCGCCCTGAGTTTGCTTGATCTCCTCACGCATCTCCTGTTCGGTCATCCGAAGATCTTGTTCGTATTTCCATTTCTGAAACAGGTAATCCAACAAGGCAAGGAGCAATAATGCGGCGGCGATTTTCAAGCTCGTCCATAGTGTGATCTGGGCAAGGTAAGCGGCAATCTGAGGTACCGTCATACTAGAGACGGTCATGATCTGGTCTGCTTCCAAGTAAAGCGAAACACCAGCAACTCCGACCACCACACCAACTTTAAATAGTCCCAGCAACAACCGCACGACGCTTTGAATGGAAAAGAGTCGCTTCAGGCCTTGAATCGGATTCACCTTCTTGAAGTCCAACGTCAATTTTTGAGGGAGGAAAAGGAAACCGGTCTGCATGACGTTGATCAACAAGGCCACCACGAACAGTATGGACAGCAAGGGTAGAAGGACGACAGCAATCAAGTACATCAGTTTCACGGCTTGATTGATGACCAACTCCGCATTGACGATCGTCCAAGCCCCTTCCGTCAAATGGAGGGTCGTAAAATTTTGCACCTGATTTGCCGCGGTCTGCCCCAGAAAGAGCAGGGCGGATACGCCGGCAAAAAGCAACGCAACACTCGAAAGATCCTGGCTCTTCGCTACCTGACCTTCTTGCCGCGCCTTCTGGCGTCGAAACGGTGTCGCATCATACTTTTTGTCGCCGAATTGTTCTGCCATATCAACCTAAACCACTTGCGTGAGTGAAATCACGGTCAACCAGCACGTCCAATCGGCCTTAACCACCGTAAGGTACCACGCCGACAATCTGACTCCTCATCTCATCAATCGCCACCCGAAGCTGCTCATCGAAATAAGTGATGCCCGTCCCCAGAGTCAGACTCAAAATCAACAACATGATCATTGAGTTCAAACTGAAACCGACTTGAATCACGTTCAGCTGTGGCAACGTTCGACTGATCAACCCCATGACCAGCAATGAAATGATCATGGCGACCATGACCGGGGCACCGATTTTAAGTCCAAGCGCGAAAGCTTCACCCAACAGAGCCACCAACAGATCCAGGGCTCCCTCATGCCAATGAACTTGTGAAACCGGCATATGCTTAAACGTATCGAGCAAGGCCGCCATCAACATTTGATGACCACCCACGGAAATGAAAGTGACGATCATGATGCTGTCCAGCAATTGACCAAACAGGGGAACACTCGTCCCCAAGGTCGGGTTGAAGACGTCGGCGACCTGCATCCCACTCATCTGACCGATGACCTGTCCCGCCGCTTGCGCACTTGCGAAGACGAGGTTTACCCCAAAACCGAGAAATAGTCCGACTCCGAGTTCATTTCCAATCAACCACACCAGCTGGGCAAGGTTTTCAGGAACCCCCAAAACGATTGACGACTGAAAGGGTGTCACTAAAAACGAAAGTGCAATCACCAGAAACGCGCGAATTCGCATCGGCAAGGCACGACTGCCGTATCCCGGAGCCACCAAAATAAGTCCACTGATTCGGGCCATCACCAGAATAAAAAGGGAAATCTGATTCATGGTGATGTCTAACGTCATCCGCCCAATCCTCCGGCGCCCGCGGGTGGCTCACCGAAAAGTGCGCGAGCGTAGTCCATCAGAACGCCAAGAACCCAGGGGAGTGAAAATCCCAGGGCGACAATCATGGCAACAAACTTGGGGACGAAGGAAATCGTCTGGTCTTGAATCTGCGTCAATGCTTGGAGCAAACCGATAATCAACCCCGACACCATACCCACGATCAAAACCGGGGCGGCAATGTACATGGTGATGATCATGGCTTGCCGTGCCCCATCAATGGTCATGTCCATTTCCATCAGAATTCTCCAGGCTTTGATCCGTGTAAACCGAAATTTCTTTATGAAGCGGTCCCTATCAATTCCCAAGTCCGTCAGGTTGTGTAAGGGACAAAACTCTCCAGCAACATCCCGACGATCAAATTCCAGCCATCGACCAGGACGAAAAGAATGAGCTTGAAGGGCAAACTGAGCATGACAGGGGGCAGCATCAACATGCCCATGGAAATCGTGACGCTGGAGACCACAATGTCGATCACGAGAAAAGGCAGGTAAATTTGGAAGCCGATGAGAAATGCAACCTTCAGCTCACTGATCATGAAGGCCGGCAACAGAACCTGGAAAGGGACATCGTCATAGGTCTCAGGCATGTTTTCCTGCTCGTCTTGGGGAAGATACCGATAGAACAGCCACACGTCTTCGCTATTGTCAGCCCTCTCGATCTGCCGACTCATGAATTGTTTCAAAGGACGAGTCCCCCGTTCCCATGCAACGTCCCATGACATCTCCTGCTGGTTTTCGATGTAGGGCAAGATCGCTTCATCCTTGATTTCGTTGAAGACCGGAGCCATGACCGCGAGCGTCATGAACAGGGCGAGTGAGGTGATGACCTGACTTGGAGGCAATTGTTGAGTTCCTAACGCCTGTCGAAGTAATCCCAGAACAACGACAATCCGCACGAAACTGGTGGTCATCATGAGAATCGCAGGGGCGAGGCTCAAGACCGTGAGCATCAGCATGATCTTGATGGTGGAGGAGAGCCCTCGCGGACTGGTCCAGTCATCCGGGCCACCCTGAACGAAATCAGAAAGCTTACTGCTTGTCAGGCGTCCGTCCTCAACCGAAGAGGCCGAGCCTGCCGACATGGTCTGCAACCCACCGGAATCACCGATTTGTCCGGTCGCAGGCGCAGAGAGCCATACAAGCAGCAGTGGCAAGGAAAGCCAAAGAACCCATGAGCGCATTTTTGCCCAGTTCTTCTCTGCGGCCCGTCCCTGAAAACGGGCGGCAGACTCATGCTTTTTGTTCGGCTGTGGTTTCATCCTTGAATCCACCTTCTTGACTGTAAACGGAGCCTCGAGAGTGAGGCGCAGCGTGGACAGATATCATCGAGTCAATTCGCTAGGTCCATGCACGTCGACGACGGCCCTTTATTCCTTCTCCAGCACCTGCTGAATCCGATGCCTCACGAGCGGCTTGCTGATCTCCTAGAAACCCCTGTACATTTTCGTTTTCGAACTGCCCCATCACCTGACGAAAACTCTGGGCGATCCCCCCGGCGCGATTCGCTTGACACATCGCAACCATCTGCTCGACCTGAGCGGGGTCACTGATCTCGCCCAGTGTCTGCATTCCACTTCCAGTCGACGACACCAGAAGGAGTTTGGGCCCCATCCGGACCAGTTGGAGTTGCTGTTTTTGAGAAATCGGCACCCGCCCAAGGACTTCAACAACTCCCGTGGGCAACATCGCATGCGACTGAGGTTGAGCTCTTTTCACAAACCACGCCACCCCAAGGAAAAGGACCAACACCAGGCCCAAACTGACTGCCGTGTTTCGAACGACACCCTCGGGCGCTTTGAACGTGAATCCAGGGGAACCCTGCTCGACCGGCTCGTCGGGTTGCCGTAATGGGATCGGCTCGTACTTGCGACTGGGTCCAGCATCATCACCATGCCGGGAAGCAGCCTCCTGCAATTTCGCCGTTTCATG
>JAKVCA010000002.1:0-132915 GCA_022448315.1 Pirellulaceae bacterium
TGAAGATCTTCGACGGGGACCGGATTTTCAATGGCGAGAAGGGGGCGTTCGTCAGCCGTTTTTCCATAGACGAATCCCTTTTTGACACCTCCTCCAAACATGGCAACGCTGGTTCCGCCGGTGAAGTGGCGGTGCAGGCCGTAGTGTTTCATCTCCTGCAACTTGTCTGTCTTGGCCCGAGATTGGTCTCGCGCGGAGGACCCCGGCACGCCCTCGATCATCATGTCGCGGCTAAATTCGCTTGCGATGATGACCAACGTCCGATCAAGCAGTCCTCGAGTTTCCAGGTCGAGAATCAATTGAGCGATGGGGCGGTCAATTTCAGATTTCATTCTCTTGACCGTCGTGTGTCCATTTTCGTGAGTATCAAAGTGAACGAAGGGAATGTATTCCGTCGTGACTTCAACAAAGCGGGCGCCTGACTCAACAAGCCGTCGAGCCAGCAGGCAGCCCCGCCCAAAACGACCAGTATCGTAGGCGGCCCGATTTTCCTGAGGTTCTCTAGAAAGATCAAAGGCGTGCCGCTCCTTGGACTGCAACAGACGATGGGCAGCATCCATGGAGCGGAGCATAGATTCCTGATGGAAATCGCTCATCCACTCTCGATGCGGATTCTGGTCGATCAGTTTTTTGTAATATCGATACCGGTTCGCGAATCTTCCCGGCTCCATCCCTTTGGGTGGCCGAACCGATTTCACCGCATCCTCGGGATAGGGCAAATTCATAGGGCCAAATTCTGACCCGAAAAACCCACCTGTGGTAAAGGCTTTGAGCTCTTCTTTTTCCCCCACCCCTTCGAGACGCTGTCCGATATTGATGAAGGGTGGGATCACCTCATTTTTAGGCCCCAGTGTCTTTGCCATCCATGCGCCAATATGAGGCGCCGTCACCGTCAGTGGTGGGACGTATCCGGTATGCCAGTGATACTGGTGTCGCGAATGCAAGATGCTGCCGAGATCCGGCTGAACGGCCGAACGAATGAGTGTTCCCCGGTCCATGACTTGGGCAATATTCTCCATGCCTTCGGTCAGCTTGATGTTGTCGACAACCGAGTCGATTGCTGGAAAGGTGCTGAGAATATTTTGAACGTCGAGACCTTTTTCGAAGGGAAGATAACGCTTTGGGTCAAACGTGTCGGGGGCGGCCATCCCGCCAGCAAGCCAAATCAGGATGCAGGAGTCTGCACGAGGGATAGGAGGTTCGACCTCCGACTCATTGGCGAGCAGGCGGGGGCCGTTCATCCCCATGGTGACCAGGGAAGCTGCGCCCAGTTTTTTTAAAAAGTCTCGTCGAGCAAGCATTTCGTCACGGGTCAGCATGTTATGTCTCGGGCTTGGTCTGAAGAAAGGGATGCGGAAACGCGGGAGTAAAGCGACCTTCTCAAAACGTATTAACGGATCATTTGAAACTCGGGCTGCATGAATACGAGCCACAGCAGATCCTCGACCGACAACGCCTTGTTTGGGCCATCAAGGACTTCTTCAATGACTTCGGCTTCTGCAGGAGTCGGCTGGCGGGAAAATGCGAATTCATAGAGCCATGTGGTAAGTTCGAGGTGATCTTTGAGCTTGTCAGCTCCTGCTTTCATATAGCTCGCAAACATCTCCCCGTTTGCCAGATCGATTGCCTGCAATGTCGTGAGTTCGGAAGGTCGGGTGGTCACAACCTGATCACGGTGAGGACGGCCAAGCGACCTCATCAGAAAATCATTTTTGACCAACGCCGCGCGAACAGGAGGCGTGGGGTCACTCGACGACAGCGGCGTATCAGGATCAAGAATCTTGCCCCAAGGGCCTTCACCATGGGCATGCAGGACTTTGGCAGAGTCCCAGGTGCCTCCAGGCGGGCGAGCCTCCCACTGCGCATCGGTCACGAGGATTTGAGGATCGGATTCCGGTTGTGCTAACGCGAATTGGGCAATCAGCCCGGCGGCTCCCCCAAACATCTCGGCGTCAAACTCGATCAGGTTGTCTCCCGCCTGAAACGCATGGGTGATATCCCGGTGGATGGGCTTCATCCAGTCTTTGGAGGCGGCGACGGGTTGTCCATTGACTTTCAAGACAAATGCATTGTCGCAGGTTGCCAGGATCTGAACTTTTCTCGGGGCGTTCTCGAGATTCAATCGGTAACGAATCTCGGATTTCGTCCCAACTTCACCGGTGTGCCAGATCCACTGGGCGTCAACCGGCGGCATTTTCAGCGGCGGGTCTTCGTTGGATTCCGGCTCGGCACGAGGGGTACGGTCCACAGCGGCATCGGCTTTTCCAGGATGAGCTGAAGTGATTTGCCAGATGGAGTCCATCAGTTGTTCGGCCGTCATCCGACGGACGATGGGGCCGCGATAAAAATAGTCTTCGCCTGGCTCCTCGGTAATGATCTCACTTTGAGATTGATAAGCCTCTGAAGTCATGATCAGTGAGATCAATCTGCGAAGGTCATAGCCATCTTCGACAAAACGCACCGCGAGATAATCCAATAGATCTTCATTCCACGGCTGGGTGCCCATGGCGTCTACCGGGTGCACGATCCCGCGACCCATGAGTCGATGCCAAATGCGATTGACAAGCGTACGGCTGAATCGACCATTTTCGCGATGGGTCATCAACGCGGCCAACTGCTGAAGGCGTCCATTTTTATCAGCCCCAGCATCCACTTCGCCAAGCTCGGGAAAGATCCATTTTGGGGTGGCCATTTTTCCGGTGGGCTTGTCACAGCGATTGATTTCAAGTGGCCGTTCAGAAAAGATGGCGGCAAGGCTATAGGCTTCCTCAAGAGTCCAGCGATCAATGAAGCTGTCATGGCAACTCGCACACTTCATGTTGATCCCCAGAAAAACCTGAGAAATATTCTGGGCAAACTGGATTTCAAGCGTCTGGCTGGAATTCACTTCTCCCCGCCATTTAATCCCCTTGATGAATCCCTCGGAGGCTGAATTGGGAGGTGCGATGAGTTGACGCACCATTTCATCGTAAGGTCGGTTTTCCCGTAACGCTTGATAGAGCCAGGTCGTGATCTGAGTGCGACCTCCGGTGATGAAACCTGTTCCCGAGTAATCATTGCGCAACAGGTCATTCCAGGTTGAGAGCCAGTGATCGGCGTAGGCGATCTCTTCCGAGAGCATGGAGTCAATCCAAGTCTTTCTTTTGTNGGACCGAGGGTCATCCAAAAAGGACTTCAACTGTTCAGGGGTGGGGAGCAGGCCGATTCCATCCAGGCTGGCACGGCGTAGGAAAGCCGCATCTGAAATGGTTTCCGGAGGGGTAAGGCCTCGCTCGAGCAGGGCCGCATCGAGGATTCGATCAATCGGATGATTTCGATTCCCGTAGGCCGGAGGTAATTGGATGATCCGGGGACTTAGCGGTGGTTCCCAGGTGCGTTCACCAAACGTGAATGCCGGCTCCCACGGCAAGCCATTTCGGACCCATTGCCGCAAGGTTTCGATCTGTTCGGGACGCAACCTTGGTTTGCCGTCGGGGGGCATCTGTAGATCTTTGTCTGCCTCTTGCACCAAATGCAGAAATAGCGAATCACCAGGCTCACCCGGGATTGCCGCTTCGTTTTCCAGAAATAGGGCCCGCGTGTTGACCGAGAATCCCCCTTTGGCTTCACGACCTCCGTGACATTCGACGCAATGCTCTTTGAGGATGGGGACGACCTCATGCGCAAAATCCGTCTCAGCAAGGCTCGGGTTGGCAGAGGTGACGGCCAAGAGCATGGCGAGCAAGCTATTCAGGCGGTTCATGGTGAGATACTCTGGAAGACACGGCGGCAGCTGGGGTTGGTTGACCCAGCACGTGGATCACCTTAATCAGTTTAAATCAGATCGCCAAGGGATGAAAACGAAGGACGGGTGACCCTGGTCAGAACTGCGATTTGCGTTGCATTCGGTAGATATCAAACAGACGCTCGACTCTTGACATGCAGGTTGGAGATGTTGATCAAGATTTTGAATTTCTTGAGTTTCGCCGTCGTCGTTGGCGCCCTGATCGCAGGTGCCTGTGATACGACTGACGCATCCGATCGACCCAATATCCTGTTCTTTTTCGTGGATGACTGGGGGCGGTACGCAAGTGCCTACGCCGACCCCATGCAACCCTCGCTGAACGATGCCATCTCAACACCTCATTTTGATCGGATTGCCCGGGAAGGTGTCCGATTTGACCACGCTTTTGTTCCCGTTTCTTCTTGTGGGCCCTGCCGCGCGTCAGTCGCCACCGGCAGGTACTTTTGGAACTGCGGTTCCCGAGCCTTCCTCAATGGTCGTGCGAGCGATTGGAAAGGTGTGGCAAATCCATATGCAGCGTTTCCAAAGTTCCCTGATCAATTACGTGAAAATGGTTATCTGGTTCGTCGATCACTAAAGACATTGGGCTTTACTCCTTCGAAACCTTTGCCATTCGAGCGGGAATGGAAGGTCCCTGACTATCATCGATACGGGCTCCATGTCGGGGCAGTCAAGGACCTTGAGGAAAGGGAACTTCGAATTGAACAGACGCTTGCTCATCCCCGTCTGGAAATGCGACGGGTGTTGAAGGCGAGCCAGGAATCTCAAAAGCCCTTTTTCTTTGTTTATGGGACCTACAATGTGCACCGTCCATTCGTCATGGATTCAGGTCGCGACCTATGGGGGCTTGAGCCTGATCGTCTGGCAGCCCTCCTGCCCAAATCACTGCCTGATGTGCCCGAAATTCGGCGTGACTTCAGTGACTACCTTGGGGAAGTTTTGGCGGCTGATGCAATGCTGGGGGTGATGCTTCAGGAACTGGAGGCGGCTGGAGAGTTGGATCAAACCCTGATCATTCTGACAGGTGACAATGGCATACCCGGAGTCCCTCGTGGCAAAACGAACTGCTACGACTTGAGTATTCATGCGCCCTTGATGTGCCGATTGCCGGGTACGATTCCTGCAGGCCGGATCGTGGAGGACTTTGTCAACCTCATGGACCTGGGGCCAACACTGCTCGAGTTGACCGATGCACCCCCGCTCAAGGGCGCTGAGGGGCGTAGCTTTATGAAACAACTCACTTCAAAGCGATCCGGTTGGCTTGATCCATCTCGGGACCACGTGGTGGTCGGTCGGGAGTTGCACTTTCATACGGCTCGAGATGGCAATTTGCCTTATCCCATGCGGGCCATTCGGACGCCTGAATACCTCTACATTCGGAACTTCAAACCCGAGCGTTGGCCGATGGGCGCGCCGTATAACCTTGAAACGGCGGGCGAAGATTACGATGACCTCGGGGACGGGCCGTGGCGAGATCTGGATTCCAGCCTCACCAAGTCGTGGTACCTGCACCACCGGAATACGGAGCAAGGCAAACGTGCGATGAAGGTCGCAATCGACAAGCGTCCTGCTGAGGAGCTGTATGATCTGAGGTCAGATCCACATCAGCTCAACAATGCAGCGGGCAATTTAGAATATTCGGCAGTGGTTGCGTCGTTTCGGGAGCAACTCGCCCGGGTGATGCGACGCACCGAGGATCCCCGTCTTGAGGATGATTTTGACCGCGCTCCCTGGGTCGCTGTGTCGAAGTAAAGTTCCGAAGAGGGTTCCTAGGGTTTGCCGCGATTACGTCAGAAAGCGTCGGATCGCTCCGATCTGATCGAGCTTCTTGCGCGACATCTCCAAATCGAGGTCACCATAGTGCGTGATCGGATTTCCGAATGCGTTGAGCAGCGTGGTATACCAATTGCCGATGGTCTTGTGTCCTTGTGTCGCATGGTAGGGAAGCCGGATGTAGCGACCGGCAATGTCCATCGGGCAATTGTCCCCTGCAATGACTACGAATGGGGCCTCGGTGCCATGACTGTGATGTCCCTCACCGTTCTCTGGGAAATAGAGAATCATGGTGTTGTCGAACATCGTGCCGTTCCCCTCAGGTAATTCTTTTAACCGTTCAACGAGGGTCACCACCTGATCGATGTGGCCGACTCGGATTTTTTCCCGGATCTGATCTGCTGGCACACCGCTGTATCCGCCATTGTGACCAAGTTCATGGATGGAGATATGGTCGCCCTCGTTTCCAGGAATCCCTTTCACTGGAGTGGACAGCTCGTCGATCGTGTAGGTGACCACACGGGTCAAACCGGTTGCGAGAGCAGCGACAAGGATCTCGGTGAATGCCGCCTGTTTTTCAGGGGTCGTCGCGTTGGGTCCCCCGTTCGCATGCACGGGAGCCAGTTCGGGCAGGTGCTGGGCGATGGTGTCTGACAGATTTTCTACCTGCTGGTTGCGATGACGAATGGCCTTGATCGATTCAATATGGTTCTCAAGTTTGAGTTTTTCGTAGCCCCTCAGGTGCCGCGCTTTGAAGTCTTCGTCCTGCTGCAAGAATCGCAGCATCTGGTTTTCGGATGCTACTGCACCGCGATTCGTCACGGATTGGAAGAGTTCGTTATAGGCCGTTTCAGGGTCGGCGTAGCAGTAGTTTCGCTGGTGTGGGGCCGGTGCCGAGTAACCCGCAACGATCCCGGTCCTCCACGAACTGTAGTTGCCGGTAAGCGATAACTCCACATGCCCGAATGGCGACGGAAACAATCGCGCCAGTTCAAAGTCGATAGTCGCTCGTTTGATGCCACTCAGTGAGTTCCGGCCCGATTTGAACGCCCCCATCACGGAAGAATAGGACCAGTGTCCATTTTCACTCATTTTGCATGAGAAGCCTTGGAGCAAGGATAGGTTTCTTTTGTAGGGGGCGAGGCCCTTCAGCCAGGTTGGCAATTCATGCTGTTCCAGGTCAACCTCAAAGGCCTCTTTCTGGGATTCCGAGTTCTTTTGTTGTTCGTTGAAGCTCGGTAATGCCATTTCCTGTGGGCGGATCCCGTTTGATTTCCGGATGAAAACAAAACGGAAAGGTTTTGCTGGATCCATGGCCCGACTCGATACCGATTCCTCGGCGTTGCCGAGACCTGCACGGCCGAGCAACACGGAGCCCAGTGTCAGAGCGCCGGTTGTTTGTGCGGATTGCGTCAGGAAATTTCGTCGTGTGGACATCGTTGTACTCAGTGGTTTGGAATCCGTTTCGGCAGGACCCATGAAAATGAGCAAGCCGTTCTATGATGTTTATTCGTCACTTGCCCTGTCAATGCTGAGCCGATTGAACCTCAGGAACGGGTTTGCGGTAAATGAATGAGTCGGAGGTCAGCAGGGAAACAATGACCGCATCAAAACTTCCTCCACTTTTCAGGTAGGCCTGGTCTGCCTCGATCAGGGTTTTGGAGTCAGAAAGCATTTCGTTTCGACCCATGAAGTAACGGAATGCATGGCGAATAACGGATTGCCGGACGCGATCGGAGCGGCTGAGCCGATCGATCAGGTCGATCGCATTAACGACTTCGCCATCCAGTTTGGGGTCGCCGCTTCCGGAAAGAAATCCACTCGCATCGATGTCCGCCGTTTTGTAGACATTTCGCAGGTCGACATGGACGGCAGCCTTATCAGGTTTCTTCTCAATCAAGTTGTCCGGGTGTTCCAGAGATTCCTGCAGGCGAAAACGGCCAAAGTCATCAAACATTTCAAAGGCGAGCCCCAGAGGGTTCATCTGTTCATGGCAACGCCAGCAGTAGGTCTGTCCCGTTTTTTGCTCGAGTCGTTGGCGGAGTGTTTTATGGTGGTCTTCTGGAATGACTGCATCGACCGTAATGGGGAGATCTGGAATTGTCCCTGCCAATAATTTTTCTCGAACCCACTTGCCTCGCTGTATGGGGTCCGTTGCCGTATTGTGGGCGTGGGCGATGAGCCATGCTGGATGAGTGAGCATGCCTTTACGGTTCTGGACCGACGCCGGTTGGACCGACGGGTAGTCCCAATGATCGAGTCGAATATTGAAAAACTTGGCGACTTCGGGAGAACGGAGTTGCAAGCCTGTTCGCGTCGAGGCGTTGTAGGGCCCATGGGCGGGAAACGAGACGTACGGTGCCGCTGCGGTTTGGCCTTTGTCAAACCTGAGCGTGAAACTCTCGAGCGCGGTTTTGAATTCTCGCAAAGAATTCCGACGTCCACTGGTGGCGAGTTGATCGACGTTGATCCCTCGCATTTTGACTTCGGCTAGAAACTCCTCGTGTTTAAGCAGGTCTTTTGTTTCGAAATTCTGCCAATCTTCGTCTTTGAAGTATTCGTAAATCCTACGGATGCGTTCCGAGGAAGCGGTCATCGCTTCATTATCACCGGAGTGAAATACGTAAAATTTGTCCGTGGTGAGTAATTCGTCGATGACCCCGACGTCGTTCTTCAGGATGTGTTCGACCAGGCGATCCGCTTCCCCCACCAGGCGTCCCTTGGAGTTGTCGTAGTTCCCTCCGAAGCGTTTGTTGTCCTTGAAGATCGAGAGCATCTGAGGGTAGCCAAAAAACTCTCGAAAGAACCGCAGTTTGCGGATGGGCAGGTTGGTGATGCTCGCCGTCAGCTGGATTCGCTGAACGGCTTCATCGATCACATAATATTGATCTCGTTTGGCGAGGAGCCTCTCGATTTCCCTTCGATAGTCATCTCGGGTTTCCAGTTTTTCCGAATCCGCCGCTTCGATTAGTTCGGCGTCCGGACTGCTGTCCGTCAATGCGAGTGCAATGGCATAACTTGCATCTCGGGGTGACATCTTCTGACGACCGAATTCATCCGGACGACTCGAGCCAAATTCATTTCGGTAAACAAATTCCGACCTAAGAATCAGTGTCTGCAGGAGTTTCTCAATGGCTTGTCGGTGGGTCATCTGGTCGAAATACGAGCGGGCGAGCTGACGAAACGGCTCAACTTCGTCCGCGGCCGGGAGTCGTTCCAGAATGAGCTGAAAACATTGATCGTTCAGTCGCAGCAATTGATCCTCTGTCGGAGGTCCCGCTTTCTCCAGGGCTTGCTCAAACTCCGAGGTCCATTGCCGAATGCACTTTTCGATGATGGTCGTGTAGCGATCCTTGGGTTGCCGCTGGGCGAGAATGGTTGCCGCAACGATGTTCCATTCTTCTTCCGCCGGCTTTCGGTAGTCAAACGGTTTGTGTTTTTCCGCGTAACGATGCTTTTCGATCACATCTTTCCATTCCATCATGTAATTCTGAAGGAAGGTGACGCGGGCCTGAATCTGCCGTGGATTGTCGCCAAAGTTGAACCACTCCTGTTCACACTTTTCAATCAAAGCGGCGTCCGAATCTCCCGGCAGTTGATGTTTTTGCATCGTTCGAAAAATCAGTAGCAGTTCTTCGTTACCTGGCTGGGCCGCATGGAACGGTGCCTTTTTGACTTCGCCCTCTCCGGACGCCACCGGGGGCTGAACTTCAACTCGAGTGAATCTGGGCAGCAACTCGGCGTGCTGATCTCCGTAAAGTTCTGGCAAGACCACGTCAATAAACTTTTCCAGAAACTGACGGCGTGACGAGAGGGTCCGTTGTTGCTGCCATGTCAACGTCATGATTTCCGTCAGTGCCGGAAGGTAACGTGAATCGCGTTTTGATAAGTCGAAGATGGCCGAGGACAACTCTCTGGCATTGGTCAGCATGGTCAGCAAGTGGCCACCATTCAGGGTTTCGTTGGCGTAGTACCGAACACCCGTTGTAGGAGACAGCAGGAATGGGTTGGTAAGGTTGACACGACGATTGTTATCACCGATTACCCATTCCCTTTTGCCATCGATGGTCTGGTTCGGACGATGCTTGAGGATGCGATTCATCTTCGCGTCGAAAATGTACTCACTGATGAGCCAACGACGATCGAAGGTAAAACCGGGGAGATGGGCATGTTGCCCTGAGAATAGCTCATCGTGATCGACGTAGTTGCCGAACTCTGGCCGAGCAAGTTTTTCCTCAAGCTTGGACGCATTGTGTGGTTTCAGCTCACTTTGGATCCAGTTTAACAGTTGGGTTCGATCCTGAGGTTCAAGCGGAGTCCCATCCTCAGGTGGCATGAATTCGAAATAGACCTGTTCCTGAATCTGGTTCAACAGATCCAGGAATTTCTCCTGAGGTCGATGGTCCAGACTGTCCAGTCGAATCTGTTGTTCAGTAAGGGTTTGGTCGTGGCAATCGAGGCATGCCCGTTCGATCAGGCCTTGCACCTCGGGAGGGATTTCGCGGAGCCGCGTCAAAGATTCCTGCCCGTCGGCCGCAGTCAGAAAGCGGATTCCGCAACAATAAGTCAGGACTATTGTTAGGGGGATTGAACGAAGAGATTTCATCGTGACCACGAAAAATTGACGGGAATATGAAAGGAGACAGTCCTAAGGCGACGGGTAAGCAAATGCCCTCCCGAAAAACTCGAGGTTTCGCAGTTTTCAGTCTATCACGGGTCCGAATGGGCGAGACCGGTTATTTGCCTTCAAAGTCCCACTCAAAAATCACTTCTCCCTGCTCATTTTCAATCCTCATCCGATTGATCTGGACCGTCCCTTTTCCGAGCAGAGGATCCAGCCGAACGGCCTCCACGGCATGAATTGGATGGAACGGGATGGAGTACTCTTGGAAATCAGTCGATTGCCGGACAGCAAACCGACTGCTGCGATCACGAAAGAAAGCGGGTGTAACGCCCTGCTCTTTCCAGAAAAACTGGGCGTGATCATCCCGATCGGAGGTCAAATGGATCACGAGCGTATAGGTCGCGGGTTCCCACGGAGAGTCCAAAGGAAAGCTCATGTGAGGATCGCCACCCGTTGCTTGCACTTTGAGCTGCTTGTTTTTCAGGCTCAGGCGGCAAGCGTGATCCGCTTGCCAACCGGCAATCTTTTTGGGAGCCGACATTCGTGCTGTTCGACGGGGAGCCGGTTTGCCTTCGAGGTTGGGATCGTACTTGTCGAGGTCAAAGTTCGGGTTGGGCAATGGAACAATGGCACGGGTGGAGCGCAAATGGTCTTCAATCAATGCGTCAAGTTCCGCCACTTTATCTGGATGCTGTTTTGCCACATCTCGCCGTTCACCAAGATCTTCATCGAGGTTGAACAAGAGATAGCGGTGGGACTGATCCCGGCTTCCGTGGAAAAGTCGAATGAGTTTCCACGGGCCAAGATGGACGGAAATCCCTGGAGGGAGCCAGTCCGGTACGTTTGGGTTATGGGGAAAGAACGTAAAAATGGGCTCACGACGAATAGAAACCCCCTGCATTAAATCCACGATCGACCGACCATCAACGGAGAGGTCCTGTGGTAATTTTATGGCTGCAAGTTCAAGTAGCGTCGGATAGAAATCACAACTTTGAATGATGGCATCGTTGGTCGAATTCGGCTCGGTAATCCATGGGCAGATGATCACACAGGGCCCACGTATTCCACCTTCGAATTGAGTGGCTTTACCTCCTCGCAGTGGCCGATTGCTGGTTGGGGGGACTCCTTCAACCCGGTTGTACATGTTTCCGCCATTGTCCGATGCGAACACAATGATGGTTCGGTCTGATAGATCGAAACGATCCAGCGTGTCAAGCAGTGTCCCGACGGCGTCGTCCATGCTTTCGATCATGGCCGCGTAGGTGGGGCATTGTTGTTCATCACCTTTTTGAACCCGTTTTCGATAGGCTTCAATCAGGTTGGCTTTCGCATCAAAAGGCGCGTGAACACTGAACATCCAGTAGTTCAGAAAAAAGGGTTTGTCTTGATGATCTGCGATGAACTCAACGGCTTCCTTGGCCATGCGGTCTTCGATGTGTTCGTCGGGGACATCGGGGTCCGGATCGAAGTCCTTGAACTTCCAAGGACTCACATAACTTCCTGCCGGCCCCGGACCGGGCCAGTGGGGTATGTCCACGTCGAATCCATGTTGCAGTGGCGAATAGGGTTCGGGGCCCAGATGCCACTTTCCGAAATGGCCGGTCGCATATCCGGCGTCACGGAACGCCTCAGCCAAAGTATAGTGATCGGGATGAAGGCGAGTCGCGGAATCAGGAACGGTTGCATGAAGGTGAGGGGCCGCCTTTTCTCGGGTCGCGGCTTGAAGCCGCGCCTCCGGTAAATGGCATACGGGTGCGGTGATGCCGTGTCGGGCTGGGGATTGGCCCGTCAAAATACTTGCCCGAGTCGGAGAACAGAGTGGGCTTGCGGCATAGGCTCGACGAAATGTCATTCCACGTTGAGCGAGTCGTTGAATGTTCGGGGTTCGGTACAGTTTTGTTGTGCCATGGAGCGTGGTGTCGCTCCAGCCGAGGTCATCAGCCAGTATGAAAACGATATTGGGTGGGTTAGATGTTTCGTCTTTTTGATCGGATCCGAAAACTCCAGATGAAACCATGGACAGCAGGATCAAGAGACTGAAAGTAAAGAGACTGCATCTTCTCATGAGCTGGCTTTCTCGTCGTTTTCGCAGAGATAGGAGTCGTTGCGGAGGCGATTGGATTCGCATTGACTTCAAGTGGTCATGTTCCACAAAATCGCCAAGGACATCAAGTTTAGCGCTGAGTTGGCTGCCGCACGTGGTCTGTCGCCAACACTCGATTCATTGAAACCAATGTTGGCCGAACCTAAACTGCTAAGGGCCGCTTGGAGAGGGAGTCCCATTTTCATGCAGTGACTTGAATGAATGTGGGCCCGTTCGGAACACAAGCTCCTGCGAACGACAATGATAATCATGTAATGGCACTCGACGGTAAGGCAAAGAACGGATGGCTCGAAACACGAAAAACCGAGGTTCCCTGCTGCAACTGAAGCTGCTTGTGGTGGTGATCTTTTTGCCTGCAATTCTGGAAGCACAGGATGATCGAGCGCCCGAAATCCTGAGAGGTTCGGTGACGGCGGAACGAGAATGGTGGGACCTGAGGCATTATCGACTGGAGGTTGCATTTGATCCTAAGACCAAAAAGATTGCGGGATCAAATGCGATTCGTTTTAAAACGCTGAAACCGGGGAAGCGAATGCAGATCGACCTGCAGGAACCGCTTTCGATCGACAGCGTGGTCCACGAGGGAGAATCTCTGCGTTTCGAGCGAAGTGGTTCCGTCTATTGGGTCGAGTTTCCCGAGGTTCTTCCAGCGGGTGAAACTTACACAGTTCGAGTGTTTTATGGGGGCACTCCTCAGGAGAGCAAGAATCCTCCTTGGGAGGGAGGCATCAGTTGGAGAAAGGATAAGAATGGCAAACCCTTCGTCGCGACGACTTGTCAGGGGATTGGGGCAAGTATCTGGTGGCCCAACAAAGATCATGGCTACGATGAGCCCGATGAGGGAATGGAGATTTTGGCGACGGTTCCAGAGACACTCACGGCCGTTTCAAATGGCAGGTTGATCGAAACTCGGTCAGACGCCGACAAAAAAACCAGGACGTTCGTGTGGCGTGTGACCCAGCCGATCAACAACTACTGCGTCAACATCAACATCGGGGACTACGCGAACTACTCGGACACTTACGAAGGCGAAGCGGGAACCCTGACCATGGACTATTGGGTTCTCAGCTACCAGCTTGAAGTGGCTCAAAAGCACTTCAGGGAGGCACCCCGGGTGATCCGGGCTTTCGAGCACTGGTTCGGGAAGTATCCGTTTTACGAAGACAGCTACAAACTGGTGGAGGTTCCCTATCTCGGCATGGAACATCAAAGTTCGGTGACCTACGGCAACGGTTATCAAAATGGTTACCGAGGCAGCGACCTGAGTCGAACGGGGGTGGGGATGAAGTTTGACTTCATCATCGTGCACGAATCCGGCCACGAGTGGTTTGGGAATAATGTCTCGATGAAAGATGTTGCTGATATGTGGATCCACGAGAGTTTCACGAATTACTCCGAAAACCTGTTTGTCGACTACCACTTCTCAAAAGAGGAAGCGGAGGATTACGTCATCGGTTGCCGTCGGCTCGTGCGAAATGACCGCCCCATCATTGGTGAGTACGGCAAAAATCAGGCAGGCTCCGGAGACATGTACTACAAGGGGGGCAACATGCTGCACACCCTGCGACACATCATCGATGACGACGAAAAGTGGCGAAAAATGCTTCGTGGGCTCAATGAGACATTCTGGCACAGCACGGTGACGACAGAGCAGGTGGAGGGCTACCTCATTTCAAAGTCCGGCATCGATCTTCGTGGGTATTTTGACCAGTATCTCCGCACGACCGATATTCCTGTGCTTGCCTATAAAACAGAAGGAAAGCAGTTGACCTATCAATTTGAAAAAGCGGTCGAAAATCTGACGTTCCCCGTCCGTGTCAACGTGAATGGGGAGTCGCGATGGATTCATCCTTCATCTGACCCTCAAGTCATGACCATGGACGAGCCGATCAAGGCGTTCGAAGTCGATCGAAACTTCTACATTTTGAGTCGGGATATCCAGGCGGCCGATCAGTAAATTGAGTTCCAGTAACTTGCCTCCCCGATAACGATCCTTCGCGTCAACGTATTCTCGCTTCAGTCTCGGTGGTGGCATCCTTCGATGGCTCGCGACATCTTTAAGTTTGAGACGCCGATGACCGAAGCCGCAAAGTGACATGAGTGATTGTTGCCTGTTACACTGATGCCCCACTTGTTTAAGCACTTTATGGAACGCCATTCCTTCAAGAGGATCTGTTTTCATGCCGCAACGATTTTTTTCAACATCGAACAAGCGCCCTTGGTTGGTGAACTTGACCACAGGCTTCACTTTTGTCGCGTTGGTCATGGTTATCGGTTCTTTGAGTGACGCTGATGAACCCATTCGGCACTCGTTCCTTGGGGTAGGTAAAGCGAACCAGGTGGTGATCGTTGGCGAAGACAATCAGATCAAGTGGAAATATGGAGTTCCAGCGAGCGATGGATGGGTGCTGCCCAACGGGCATGTGTTACTTGCTCTGTATGGGACGCCCGAGTTTCCGAATGGTGGAATTCTGCAAGTCGATCCAAAAACGGACGAAGTCATTTTTCAATACAAGGGTCAGCAGAAGGAGACAAGTACCGTATTGCCTGTGGCAGGCGATCAGTATCTGGTGACGGAATTGGGCCCTGAACCTCGAGCTGTGGTGGTGAACCGGGAGGGAGAGATTGTCAAAAAGACGATTCTCGATTGTCAAAAACAAAACTTTCACATGCAAACTCGGATGTTGCGTGTGCTGCCCAACGGAAACTATCTCGTCCCGCACCTGCTTGATTTCGCCGTCAAAGAATACGATCCGACCACGGGGAAGGTCCTGAAAAGTTTTCCGACGGATGACCGTGGCCGTGAGAAACGTGACTGGCCGTTTACCGCGATTCGGCTTGAAAATGGAAATACGTTGATCGGTTGCACGAACGGCAACCGGGTCATCGAAGTCGACGGCGACGGCAAGATCGTCTGGAGTGTCGACAATGACGATCTGGGTGAGCCGCTCATCGACGATGCGTGCGGTATTCAACGTTTGCCCAATGGAAACACCGTGATTTCGAGTTATCACGCCTCCGGGGATCGCGTCAAACTTCTGGAAGTGACCCCGGAGAAGAAGGTGGTCTGGCGCTACACTGGGATGTCAGCAGGTTTTCATCATTTTCAGATATTGACCACCAACGGTCAGCCGGTGAAACCAAATACGTGGAAGTGACTTCCACAGCCGCTGGCGTCGCGGAAGCAGGCAATTTTCTCTTGCAAAGCCTATATTAAATCTCGTTGATTGGAACGACTGGACTTTGGGAGTTCCGTTAGCCGACAGGTTAATGCAGTACGAGTCTGGAATGTTGGTCATTTTTGAGCCGTCGTCCAAGATTTCAGTCGGGAAGGCGAAACGTTATTCTTCACGGACGATCTGGTTTTCCGTGAGTTCCTTTTCCACCGACCATTGAAGTTGAAGCTCGAGATTGGTCATCTTAGAGGTGCCTTAAGCAGGAGTGATCCCCGATGAATAGCCACGAAGTCGACTATGAAGTTTTTGGCGATGACATGCAAATCGTTGAAGTCGAACTCGATCCCGGCGAGACGGTCATCGCTGAGGCGGGAGCGATGAACTACATGGAAGAGGGGATCACCTTCGAGGCAAAGATGGGGGATGGTTCAGAGCCGCAGCAGGGTTTCGTGCAAAAAATGATTTCTGCGGCAGGCCGCTCGTTGACTGGCGAATCGATTTTCATGACCCACTTCACTAACGAAGGATTCGGAAAAAGACGCGTCGCGTTCGCCGCCCCTTATCCCGGAAAGATTATTCCGCTGGATCTCGCGGAAATCGGCGGTTCGATGACCTGTCAGAAAGATGCATTCCTTTGCGCGGCGCTCGGAACCAAGGTTTCAATCGCATTTCAAAAACGGCTTGGAGCAGGTTTTTTCGGAGGCGAAGGCTTCATCCTCCAAAAACTGGTCGGGGACGGTAAGGCATTCGTTCACGCCGGTGGGACGGTGATCAAAAAGGAGCTTCGGGGTGAGACTCTGCGGGTCGATACCGGTTGTTTGGTCGCATTCACCGAGGGCATTGAATACAACATTGAGCGAGCGGGAAGTCTGAAATCGATGTTCTTCGGCGGTGAAGGGCTCTTTTTGGCGACGCTTAAAGGTCATGGGACGGTGTTGTTGCAGAGCCTGCCATTCTCTCGTCTCGCAGACCGCGTGATACAACACGCACCCGCAGCAGGAGGCTCAAACAAAGGGGAAGGTTCGGTCCTTGGTGGACTTGGGAATCTGTTTGGCGATTGAGCACCGGGAGCGATTGTGCTCCGTTTCTTTCTTGGAGCCAATTCTGAAGGATTTCGGCAGGCAAGCGGGCGTTGCATGCTCGTTTTGCCTTATGGAGGGCTGCCCGACGGACGCAGTTGGGGCGTCGCGGTGGGGCCATGGATTTCAAGGATCTCGGGTCCCTCGTCTTGCCTGACGAATCGAACACGATCGATGGCCATTGCCCGCGGCTCGGTCGCCTTCAGACTGTAATGACGGTGGTAAACAATAAAGAACTCTCGACCGTCAGGTGAGCGAGCGAAGTCATGGTGGGCAGCGCCGTGCGCGTAGGAAGTTGATTTCATCACCGGATTATGTTCGTGCTTGGTCCAGGGGCCGAGGGGGGACTCGGAGGTCGCATAGCCCACAGCATAATGCGGACTTTCGAAGTGACTCCCTGAGTAGGTCAGGTAATACGTCCCACTGTGCTTGAGAATGACAGGACCTTCGACGATGTTACCTCGGTGCCGTTCCCATGGAGCATCCGCATGGATCATCCGGGTTCGAGTCTCGGGTCGGAGTGTGACCATGTCTTCGGAAAGTTCAGCGCCCCAGATCTCGTTTCCGCCATCGAAGGTGACGTAATAGAAGTACATCTTCCCATCGTCGTCCCGAAATACGTGTGCATCGATTCGGATGGATTCGGGTTCCATCGGCAGGAGTCCGATCTGCTTGAAAGGTCCTGAGGGATTGGTTGATCTTGCCACGCAAACACGGGTGTCAGCTGAATAGTAAAGGTAAAAGACGCCTGCTTTCTCGATGATGTCGGGAGCCCAGAATCTTGACTTGCCCCAACTTTCACTTTGTTTGATGACAAAGCCTCGGTCCGTCCACTGGGTCAGATCGGTGGACGTATAGAGGCGTATTCCCCTCGCCATCAGTGGATGGTCGCGCGAGTAAGTGCAATAGGCGTAATAGGTCCCCTCATGAAGAAGTAGGGCGGGGTCAGCACATCCACCTTGGACCGGGTTGGTGTAAGCACTGGAAGGGACGTCGGGGGTTGGTTGAGAGAGCACCAAATCCTTGAATTCGGCTCGCTTGCCCAATACCCGGAGACCGATGCTGCCCGAGGTGTAGCGGTTATCGATTCCGTCAAACTTGGGGAAGTCGGTTTCGACGATCGGGTGATCATTGATCCATGCCTGAAAATGGTGGTCGATGACCCTCACTCTGAAATGGAACCATCGGTCTGCGGGGACGGCGGCAGAACGTGTGGCAATGGAAGTCCAGTTATGATCGGCAGCACCCCAGATGAACTCGTTTTTTTCTGCATGCATCCCGATGTAATAGCCCCGATAGCCATCGAGCGACTCGTCAATGTCGGAGGCTCGAAAAAACAAACCGGCTTGAGTATTCGCTTCGGCTCGAATGCTTACCTGAAGCTCAAAGTTCTTCACATTGACATCACGCAACACGCTCTTGGCAGGCCCCTGTGCATGGGCGACGAGTTGGTTGCCACGGACGTGCCAAGTCCCTCCATAAGCGGACCAGCGGTCAGGATTTTCTTCCCTCACGATCGTCGAAAAAACGAAATCTGAGCTCGGTTTAACTCCTTGCGCATTCACTTGAGGTGGATGAAACAGGAGTGCGAAGGCCAAAGTGAGACACCAGAAAACAATGTTGATCACGGACTCGAGCCGTTTAAACGCTCGTTTAAAATGCGGTGACATTTGATAATCCGTTCTCGATATTGAAAGATATTGACACGGTAATCATGGCAGCGTGTGCGTTGGAGGGTAGAACGAATGCAACAGCAGGTGGCAACAAGATATGATCTCGCTCGAAAAACTCGGTATGCCCGGCTTCGACTCATGATGAGCCTGCTCTTCGCATACGGAAGTCTGGGGCTCACACTTGGGGTGATGCCCGTAAAAGGTTTTGCCGAGGATCGGCCATTTGTTGTCATTCATCGGCAGGGAGAGAATGACTGTCATACCTTCCGAATTCCAGCCATCACGGTGACGAACCAGGGAACGCTGTTGGCGGTCTATGATATGCGATATCGAAGCCGTCGGGATCTTCAGGGTCACATGGATATTGGACTCTCTCGATCGACCGATGGTGGAAAGACCTGGGAAGCGCCCAAGCCAATCATGGACATGGGTACCTACGGAGGACTCCCTGAGGATCAGAATGGCTGTTCAGATCCTAACATTCTTGTCGACAAAGAAACGGGTGACATCTGGGTGTGTGCCGTGTGGACTCACGGAAAGCCAGGAACCCATCAATGGCGAGGACGCGGATCTGAGCCCGGTCTCGAATTGCATCAATCCACCCAGTTCATGATGGTTCGCTCCAGTGATGATGGTCAGTCTTGGTCAAAACCGGAAAACTGGACCTCTCGACTTAAAAATCCCAAGTGGCACCTGTTTGCTCCCGCACCGGGGAACGGGATCACGATGAAAAATGGGACGTTGGTCATTCCCACCGATGGTCGTGACGAAGAAGGATTACCCTTTTCAAACCTGCTTTGGAGTCAGGATCACGGTGAGACCTGGTCGTTGTCTTCGCCCGCTCGCTCAGACACCACCGAGTGTGCGGTGGCAGAACTCTCTGATGGAACATTGATGCTGAACATGCGGGACAATCGAAATCGAGGTGATAAAACGGCGAGCAATGGTCGGGCGGTCAGCATCACAGCGAATCTGGGGGAAACATGGAGAGTGCATTCCTCGGACCATCGGAGCCTTCCCGAACCGGTCTGTATGGCGAGTTTGATTTCACACACACTCAGTGACGGTCGTCACATTCTGTTTTTTTCCAACCCAAATCACCGTTCCAAGCGTAAAAACATGACGGTCAGGATGAGCTTGGACGACGGGAAAACATGGACCAAGTCGGTCCTTTTGGATGAAGCCGGCGGCGCCTACAGTTCGCTCGTCATGGTCAATTCCAGTACCCTTGGAATTCTCTATGAATCTTCACGAGCAGATATGGTTTTCCAGAAAATTGCTCTGCATGAATTTGGACTGTCATTTTGACTTTCCAAATGAATCCACCGCCAGATAGACTGATATGTCAGAAAAGTTCAGACAGATGCTTGCCAGGATTTTTGCCCACCTTCACCCCTGCCTTTCTCGAGTTCAATGTCCTATGAGTTCGTCGAGTTTCCGTCGGTTTCCCGTCAACCTTCTTTTGCTTGCTGCGATCTTTGCAGTGACCGTCGAGTCGTTGTCCGCGGAAGAATCGAATCGAATTGAGTTTGGGCGAGACATTTTGCCCATCCTTTCCGATCGTTGCTTCCAGTGTCACGGACCCGACGAGGCGCAGCGAGAATCCAACCTCAGGTTGGACCTGAAGGAAGAGGCATTTTCCGAAGCAGACTCCGGGGAGGTTGCGATCCAACCCGGGGATGCTTCAAAGAGTCCGCTCATCTCGCGGATCACGCACGAAGATCCAGATCTGCTGATGCCTCCGCCCGAATCAGGTTTGACGCTTAGCGAGGAGGAGATTCAGAAGCTACGAAAATGGATCGATCAGGGCGCTAAGTGGGAGCAGCATTGGGCCTTCGTTCCCCCCAAAAATCCAAAAGTTCCGCGGCCGGTTTCAGATTGGGCGACTCGAAATCCGATTGACCATTTTATTCACGAAGGGGTTCAATCGGCGGGGCTGACGCCACAGCCAGAAGCAGATAAAGAGACACTGCTTCGTCGAGTCACGTTGGACCTGACCGGTTTGCCACCCACCATTGAGGAGATGGATGATTTTCTGGCGGACGACACGCCCGAGGCCTACGAAAAGGTGGTGGACCGACTGCTGAAATCGGACCGCTACGGTGAACATATGGCGCGGGTCTGGCTGGATGCGGCCCGTTATGCAGATACCCACGGGCTCCACTTGGACAATGAGCGGCAGATCTGGCCCTATCGGGACTGGGTGATCAAGTCCTTCAACCGGAATATGCCCTTCGACGAATTCACCATTGAGCAGCTGGCTGGAGACCTTTTGCCTGCACCCAATCTTGGACAAAAAGTGGCAACCGGGTTCAATCGGTGCAACGTGACGACCAGTGAAGGTGGGTCGATCGATGAAGAGTACTATGTTCGTTATGCCGTCGACCGAGTGGAAACGACATCGACCGTGTGGTTGGGTTTGACTGCAGGATGCGCCGCCTGTCATGACCATAAATTCGATCCGTTGACTCAAAAAGAGTTCTATCAACTCTTCTCTTATTTTTTCAGCTTGACCGAAAAAGCGATGGACGGAAATGCGTTGCTTCCGCCCCCAGCCATCAAAGTGCCGACGGACGAACAGCGAGTTCAACAGCAAAACCTCAACGAAGAGTTGACGCGTTTACGTGCGGAGATAAGAAAAAGGCTTGACGAATACGTCTACCAGGATCCCAGGTCGGATGTCGAATTGCCGACGCTTCAAAGATCGGATCGAATCTGGTTTGACGATGAACTTCCTGCAGGTGCGGTACCCCAGGGCAATGGTGAGAACCCGTGGAAGTTTGTTAGTGGCGAGGAACATCCTGTATTCAGCGGAGAGACCGCTTCGGTTCGAACCGGAGAGGGTTTGACTCAGCACTTCTTTACCGGTGCAACCGAGCCACTGATGATTGGGGACAATGACTCGTTGTTTGCCTACGTTTATCTTGATCCTGATAATCCTCCGGAAACCGTCCAACTTCAATTCAACGATGGTTCATGGGAGCACCGTGCGTACTGGGGTGCAGATAAGGGACATGGCGCTGGTCGAAACAACGCATCGAATCTGAAAATGGGCGAGTTGCCTGCCACCGGTGAGTGGGTCAGGCTCGAAGTTCCTGCGGCTTCGGTGGGCCTGAATTCCGGTGCAAAGCTTAATGGTTGGGCCTTTACCCAATTCGGCGGTACGGTGCATTGGGACTCGCCCGGGATTGTGACGATTGCCCCGTTGTCGGCAGAGCAACTCGCTTCGCAGAACATCTGGGAGTTGTACCTGAAAGAGGTGAAGCAGGGAGGCCTGCCGGGCGAGGTTCAGAAAGCACTGGATGTGGCGTCTGGGGATCGGAACGAGGGGCAACTGAAGGCCATTCGTGATCACTATCTCAAGCAAGTCAATCCGGAATCGACTCAATATTTCGCCGAATCACTCAAGCAGGAGCAAGATCGCACCAACGAACTGAACACGCTCAACGGTGCAATTCCGTCTTCGTTGATCATGGAGGAACGAGCGGAACCTCGGCAGGCGCACATTCTGGAACGCGGAGAATATACGCTCAAGCGAGACCCTGTTTCTTCGGCGACTCCCGAATGGCTTGGCCCTCAACCTGAGGAGTCTCCCAACAATCGACTGGGGCTTGCCAAGTGGCTCATGAATCCAGAGCATCCTTTGACCGCAAGGGTGACCGTGAATCGGTACTGGCAGCACTACTTTGGCACCGGTCTGGTCAAAACTTCCGAGGACTTTGGTATTCAGGGCGAACGTCCCTCGCATCCGGAGTTGCTTGACTGGCTCGCTCTGGATTTCATCGATTCAGGGTGGGATGTTCGCCGAATGCAAAAGCAGATCGTGATGTCGGCGACTTATCGTCAGGCATCGCGGGTGACACCTGAGCAGTTAAGCATCGATCCTGAAAATCGTCTGCTATCACGCGGACCAAGGTTTCGGCTCGATGCTGAAATCATCCGTGACCAGGCGCTCTACGTGAGTGGACTGATGCACGGCGTTCTGGGAGGCCCGAGTGTCAAGCCTTACCAACCCGCCGGTTTGTGGAAACCGGTCGGCTTTGGCGGAAGCAATACCTCGGTGTTCAAGCAGGATTCGGGCGAAAAGCTCTATCGTCGCAGTATGTATACCTTTTGGAAACGAACATCGCCGCCACCAAGCATGACCACGTTTGACGCGCCAGATCGCGAAACGTGTCAGGTTCGGCGGGCAAGAACCAACACGCCGTTACAGGCGTTGGTGTTGATGAATGATGTTCAGTTCATCGAGGCGGCACGTAAGTTTGCCGAACGTATTCTGCGCAACGGTGGCGAGTCTGATGAGCAGCGTCTGGTATACGCATTCCGGTCCATCGTAGGTCGTCGACCGTCGACAGAAGAACTGGAAAAACTACTCGTGTTTCAAGCGGATTATCGACAACAGTTTGGTCAGGATGAGACGGCAGTGACGCAGTTTCTGTCCGCGGGAGAATCGCCACGCGACGAAAGCTTGGATGCGAGCGATCTTGCCGCATGGAGCATGCTGGCGCATCTATTGATGAACCTCAGTGAGACGATCACCAAGGGCTAAGTTCGGATCGTCAAAGTAGCAATTTGAACCTGGATTGGGCGATGCCATCATGAATACACAACATCCACTTCGAGAAGCGGCGTTGGTTGAGACTCGACGGCACTTCTTTGGGCGGACTGCCGGCGGTATCGGAACCGCGGCGCTTGCCTCGTTGGTCAACCCTCAACTGTTCGCAGGAAATCGTGACGGCACCATGGATCGCGTGGGTGGTCTTGAGGAGTTGCCTCATTTTGCACCCAAGGCAAAACGGGTGATCTATCTTTTCATGTCCGGCGCGCCGTCCCAGCTGGATATGTGGGATTACAAGCCCAAGATGAATGACTGGTTCGATAAGGACCTTCCCGATTCAATTAGAAATGGCCAACGAATCACGACCATGACGTCCGGCCAGAAGCGGTTTCCCATTGCCCCCTCCACATTCAAGTTTGACCAACATGGACAACATGGTGCGTGGGTGAGTGAATTACTGCCGCACACCGCCGGAATGGTGGATGACTTGGCGGTGGTCAAAACGGTCAATACAGAAGCGATTAACCATGACCCTGCCATTACCTACATTCAAACGGGAAGTCAGTTGCCCGGTCGACCGAGCACTGGGGCCTGGTTGTCTTACGGTCTGGGGAGCATGAATGAAAATCTGCCCGCGTTCGTCGTCTTGCACTCGACTGTCAACGGCGGTTTCGGTGGGCAGGCCCTCTACGCAAGACTTTGGGGTGCAGGGTTCCTTTCCACGCGTCACCAAGGGGTGAGCTTGCGCTCCAACGGGGACCCGGTGCTTTACCTTTCCAATCCGCAGGGCATCTCTGGGAAAATGCGGCGGCGGATGCTGGATGAGTTGGCCCAGATGAACCAGTCCCGTTATGACGAAGTGGGCGACCCGGAAATCCAGTCTCGAATTGCACAGTACGAGATGGCTTACCGAATGCAGACATCGGTTCCTGAGCTCACCGATATTTCCGATGAGTCAGAGAAGACGCTTGAGATGTATGGGGAGGAGGTGAAGAAGCCAGGGACCTTCGCAGCCAATTGCCTCCTCGCACGTCGTCTTGCCGAACGCGGTGTCCGATTCACTCAAGTCTTCATTCGACAGTGGGATCAACACGGCAACTTGCCGAATGACATACGTCGACAATGTGGCATCATAGACCAGCCTTGTGCGGCCCTTGTGAAAGATCTGAAGCAACGGGGGATGCTCGAGGACACGCTCGTCGTCTGGGGAGGCGAATTTGGTCGCACCATCTATTGCCAAGGCGGTTTGACGAAAACCAATTACGGTCGGGATCATCATCCGCGTTGCTATACCAAGTGGATGGCGGGAGGTGGCATCAGGCCTGGAATCGTTTACGGCGAGACGGATGACTTCAGTTACAACGTGACGGAAAACCCTGTTCACATCCACGATCTGAATGCAACCATGCTGCATTGCCTCGGCGTGGATCACGAACGATTGACGTTCAAGCACCAAGGACGTAATTTCCGACTGACCGATGTCCACGGTAACGTGGTCAAAGACATCCTGGCTTGAACGCGTCCAATGCGCTTTCAGGCAACTCCTTGAGTTTCGCAAGACGAAAACTTCAATGTTCACTGTCCCAGACGCTGTTCAATTCACTGGAGCAGGAAGCAGAATGAACCGGCGAGACGATCTCACACATCGTTGAAAGAGCCTTAGCCCACGAGTTGGATATTGCTCACCATTCGCATTTTCAAGTTTTCACGAAACGAGCTTTGGCAGCAGTATTGGACTCAGCTGATTGGTCGTGAGGTGGAGAAAATCAGCGTGGCTGTCACTGGCTCGAAGGTCCATCTCGCTCGGCCGAGAAGATGTTCCCGGTGGGATGATCTGGCAGCGTCTGCTGCCAATCTTTGAGTTCCTTTTGCAGTTGCTGGACGGTCTTTGCATGACGTTTTTTAAGATCGTCGACTTCCATCGGGTCATCCGCCATGTTGTAGAGCTCGACATAGCTACCGTCGCCATTGGTCAACAGTTTCCATTGATCCTGGACCACGGCGTAAGACACCCAATGATAAGGTTGCTTTTCCCGGATGGGCCAGCGCGATTGCATCTTCCAGAACAAAGGTTTTTCTCGCATGACTTCATGGAGCGTCGTGGCCTTCCCTAAAATCGCCTGAACCTGGCTCACGCCGTCCGGCAAATAATCATCGGGAAGGTCTGCTCCTGCGAGTTCACAGAAAGTCGGCAGCAAATCGACAGCAGAAATCAAGGAAGTTCGGTCGATGGTTGCGGAGGCAATTTTGCCCGGCCACCTCGCGATGAAAGGGACACCAATTCCGCCTTCGAAAAGCGCGGATTTGTAACCCTTGCGGCCACCTGTCAGCCCCTTGGCCGCTCCAATGCCCCACCCTGCCCCGGTGGCCGTATCGTACTGCAAGTCAAGTTCTGTCGGTGATGCAGCTCTCGCCGGACCATTATCTGAACTGAAAATCACCAAGGTGTTGTCGGCAATTTTCAAATCATCCAAAGCTTGGAGCACTTGTCCGATTCGATCATCCGCATGAGACAGGACCGACGCGTAAATCTGGTCGGGTCTTTCAAGATCTCGGAAACGCCACTCGTATTTGGGAACGGTGTGAAAAGGGGTGTGAGGCTCGTGGATCCACAGGTTGATGAAAAACGGCTTTCTCGCCTGTTGGCATTGCTTGATGAACGAGATCGCATGGTGGGCATCCTCGTGGACGGGCATCTGTTCCCCGGCACAATTGAACGCCCCGTAGACATCAAATCCATACTCACTCGGTAGGGGAGAGTCGGGGATCATATTGTTGGAGAGGTGCCATTTTCCAAAGTGCCCCGTCGCGTAGCCTGCCTGTTGCAGAAGTCGTGGGAGCAACGTGGTTTTCGGATTGAGCCAATCGGGCATGTTACGTTTCGCATTGCTTGGTACCCACGCGAAATGACCGTCGATGTTGTATCGGGCTGGAAAATGTCCCGTCATGACCGCCGTTCGGCTGGGCGAGCATACACCGCTCGCCACGGTGAATCGGTGGAAGTCGGTGCCTTCGCGTGCCAGACGATCAATGTTGGGCGTCTGGATGTAGGGGTGCCCGTGACAGCTCAAGTCACCCCAGCCCCAGTCATCGGCAAAGATGAATAGGATATTCGGTCGTTCCGGTCGATCCGTGGCCACAAGACTGGTGGCGAGCGACAAAAAAGAGAGGGCCCCAATAATGAAAATCGGGCAAGATTTGCGAAGGGTCATTCATTGTCCTTGAACGATCGATATGGAAAACACCATGCGGGTACACGGTCGATACTCTGCCGCTCACCTTTCTCCGAAGGACGGGAAGTGGTCGAGCATTTGACCGGCTTTTCAGTGTAACCCAACTCGAGATCGATGGGTGGATGTTACACTGTCCCGTCACAGAGTCATGATTTGATCCGCATGAAGAGTAATGGAGTCCATTGGCCATGACCCGTCTGGCAAAATGCTTGTTGTTGGTACTGACCCTGCTTTCTGGTTTCAACGCAGTGGTTCCAGAGCAAAGTGTCGCACAGGACTTTGAGAGACCCAACCTCATTTTCATTCTGGTGGATGATCAAGGGTATTACGATCTCGGCTGCTACGGGGCGACAGAAGTTGCCACTCCAAACGTGGATGCGATGGCGAAAGAGGGCCTGCGATTCACAGACTATTACGCGGCTGCCCCCATCTGCAGCCCATCGAGAGCCGGGATTCTTACAGGCTGTTATCCTCGACGGGTCGGGCTCGAATCATGGGTTCAGAGGGCCGATTCCAGACAGGGGATCCACCCTGATGAACTGACTCTCGCGGAGTTGTTGAAGTCCGAGGGTTATGCGACCGCGTGTATCGGCAAATGGCATTTGGGATTTCGTGAACCCTTCCTCCCAAGGCAACAGGGATTCGACCACTACTTTGGGCTGCTACACAATCTTGATCCTGTTGAAGTGGTTTATTTTGAAGATCAGGGTGGTGTGCCACTGCTGAGAAACGGGGAGGTGGTGGAGCGGCCGGCGGATCCCGCGACGCTGACAAGACGTTATACGGACGAGGCCATCCGGTTTATCGAAGCCCATCGGGAGCAGCCCTTTTTTCTTTATCTCCCGCACACGATGCTTCATCACCCGCTGGGTGTGAGCGATGAATTTAAGGGTTCTTCGCAATGGGGTGAATACGGCGATGCCATACAGGAACTCGATCATCACATCGGTCGATTGTTTCAAACGTTGACCGACCTTGAGCTCAACGACAAGACCATGGTGATTTACGTATCAGACAATGGTCGTGGACCGGGGCGGCGGCCCGATCAGAAGATACGTGGCCGAAAACTCTCGACGTACGAAGGTGGGCTTCGAGTTCCCGCCATTGCTTGGGGACCCGGTATCGGAGTTCAGGGGAATGCGGAAACAGCGGTGCCTGTCCGGGCAATGGACTGGTATCCGACTCTTGCAACCATGGCAGGGATCGAGGTCCCGGCCGGGCTTGTGATCGATGGTCGTGACATGGCCTCTTTGCTGGAAGGCAAGTCGGACCAGGTCGAACCTCCGTACGCCAGCACGTCAATCAATGCCAAAGTTCCATGGCGCCGTCGTTGGGAGCCCCCTGGTGAATGGGAGCCTCTGGTTCGACGGCAGGAGTACATAGATGCCTTTTTCTATCATGGCAGCCAAGGCGCACTTGCCGCCGTGCGCTGGCGCCGCTGGAAGTTGGTACTGAATCCTACCCCCAGTCTCTATGACCTCGAAAAAGACTCAGGTGAAGAGACCCCCGTGCGGAATCCCGAGCTGATACGAAAACTTCGAGGGATGGCCATCATGTTTCAGGAGGAGATGAGGCGGGATGCTCGACCGGCGGGAAGGGTCCCGGCGTCACCCACTCCGGAAAGTCGGACCGAGGTCCCCAGTGAAGTGACGCAGGGATTGAACATTCAACGAGATGTGGTTTACGCCACGTATGGAGATCGAAAACTCACGATGGACCTTTTCCGTCCCAAGAACGCCTGGGGTGCCTTGCCTGCGATTGTAAGTATCCATGGAGGAGGCTGGTTCAAAGGGGATCGCAGCAGTCAGGAGAACCTGTCGAAGGCACTGGCGGCAGAGGGTTATGTGATCGCAAATATTTCCTATCGACTCAGTGGGGAGGCACCCTTTCCTGCGGCCATTCAGGATTGCAAGGCGGCGGTGAGATTCCTACGAGCCCATGCAAAGCAGTATGGTGTCGATCGAGAAAATATCGGTGCCATCGGACTTTCGGCAGGCGGGCACCTGACGGCCCTTCTCGCCACGTCGGGCGATGTGCCCGAACTTGAAGGCCGAGGAGGGTATGCGGATTGGAGCAGTACGATTCAGGCAGCGATTCCCCTGGGCGCGCAGACCCATTTGCTTTCGCCACGCGTTGGTGAGGTCTCGGTTGATGAGGAGCGTGGGCAGAACTGGCGGCAGTTTCTCGGCGGAACGCAGGCCGAACGAACCGAAGCGTACGCGCTGGCATCACCCCTGTATCATCTGGATAAAGAGGATCCCCCCTGCTGGCTAATTTCCGGCCAGAAGGATCATCCAAGTACTCGTGGTTCAGAGTTCCGCGGGCGACTGCAAGAGCTGGATATTGCGGAGGGTGGAACGGTGATTGCCGATGCACCGCACGCGTTTCTCGGCAAACAAATCTGGTTCGATGAGATGTTTCGAGATGCAAGTCGTTTTTTTGACAAGCACCTCAAGAAGAAATCGCGTGACTGAAGTGACCTTCAAAGATTGAATAGTCTCTGACTGGTGCGTTCTTCCCCAGTTGTTGACCGCCGATATCTACGTGTTGTCCGACACGGCGCATGATTGGCGGCCTGAGGAATATCGCACCTTGATTGAAAACATTCGTCACTCGATGAAGCAGGATGGAGTGATCTGTATCCATGAACCTCTGCTGTTGGACCAATGGAATTCCGACCGCGAAGGGTATCAGGCATTGTGGATGGCATGTTATGCCATGACCTTGCTCAAGCTGACTCTCGGAGCTGGGACTTGCTACTCCATCGAGGAACATCATGCGATTCTCGCTCAAAGTGGGATGCGACCCTCAGGTTCGCCGCAGGCGACCGTTGATGGCTGCACGGCCCTGTTTTACGAGGGACCGGCCTGAGACGGATCGGGTTTTTTCAAAGTTCAAAGAACTCTTGGATCTCCCTCTCGCGAAGGCAGGCAATTCGAGTCAAACTAAAGGCCGTTTGTCTGCATCGATGTTGTCAGGCGGTAACGTAGATGGGGTTAGGTTCCATGAAAGAAAAACGACAGGTGGGTTGGGTCTTCTTGATCGCGACTTTGTTGTTGGGCTCAGCGTGTGCCGGCGACGACCCCAAGGATCGACCTATCCGGGCTCTCCTGATCACGGGGGGGTGTTGCCACGATTATCCGTTCCAAGCGAGGCAGCTCATTCAGGCCGCCAAGAAGCGAGACCTTGATGTGGATTGGACGATCGTCAATGAGGGGGGCCGAGGAACGTCGGCGCAGATCGATCTCTACAAAGATCCCAATTGGGCAACTGGATACGATGTCATTGTGCATAACGAGTGTTTTGCCAGCACGACGGATGCGGATTACATTCGAAGCATCACTGAATCGCACCATGCCGGCGCGAATGCCATTGTCATTCACTGTGCCATGCATTCGTATCGTGGTGCGAAGATTGATAACTGGCGTGAGTTTCTGGGGGTGACCAGCCGACGGCACGAACACAAGAGCGAGTATCCGGTGAGCGTAACGGACAAAGAACACTGGATTACGAAAGTCATTCCCGAAGGCTATAAGACGCCATCGGATGAACTCTATGTGATTGAGAAGGTCTGGCCAAAAACTCAAGTTCTTGCGACCTCAAAGAGTGAGAAAACCAAGCAGTCTCACCCGGTGTTCTGGACCAATGAATATGGGAAGGCGCGGGTCTTTGGAACAACCTATGGGCACTCCAATGATACCTTCTCCGACGAGGTTTATTTGGATGTCATCTTTCGAGGTTTGCAGTGGGCAGCGGAACGAGCACCTGAGGAATAAGCGGCGGACGCCGACTTTCTAATAGGGGCGTTGGCAGTCATCGGAGGGTCATCGAGTACTGTCCAAGGAGAGATTACCAAAATGAAAATGAATTCCATCCTGTTCCTGCTTCTCGCGCTGGTGACGGCCACCCAGGGGGTGCGAGTCAGTTGGGGCAGTGAAGACCGACCGAACATCATTGTGATGATTTCCGACGATTCGGGGTACAACGAGTTTTCGCTGAACGGTTCAAGTCTTTTTCCAACGCCCGAAATTGATTCGATTGCCGCCGATGGAGTTCAGTTTTTGCAGGGTTACACGAGCGGAACCGTGTGCAGTCCCACACGCGCCGGGCTTTTGACGGGCCGATACCAGAATCGATTTGGACACGAATTCAACATTCCGCCGGTTTACAGTGACGAACACGGTTTGTCTCTCGAGGAAACGACGCTGCCCGAAGTCCTTCAGTCCTCGGGGTATCGAACCATTGCCCTCGGGAAATGGCATCTCGGTTACGCGCCCAAGTTTCATCCACTGTCCCGCGGATTTACGGACTACTACGGGTTCCTGCAGGGAGCACGAAGTTATTTTCCGCTTGAGAATCCCACACGCCTGAATCGTCTGCTACGGGATCGCAAACCGGTGAAAGAAGACTTCGATTACATGACAGACGAACTTGGTCGGGCCGCGGCGGAGTACATTGCCAATCGCGGTAAAAAACCGTTTTTCATGTATCTTGCGTTCAACGCCACACATGGTCCAAACCACGCGAGTGAAGAAGATCTTGAAGCGGTCCGTGGAGGCGGAGGAAATGAGACGCATCGAGCAATGACGCGATCCCTGGATCGGGCCGTGGGCGTCGTTCTTGAGTCGTTGGACAAAGAGAAGATTTCAGACAACACGCTCGTGATCTTCGTCAACGACAATGGCGGGGTTCGTAGCCACGACAACACACCACTCAAGGGTTTCAAAGGGAGTACGTGGGAGGGTGGAATCAAGGTGCCCTATGTCATGAAATGGCCGAAGCGAATCAAGGCGGATCAGAGTTATGAGCACCCCGTGATTTCACTCGACATTTTCCCGACCGTTTTGGCTGCAGCTCAGGTGGACGTCAATCTGAAAAACCCACTCGATGGTGTAAATCTACTCCCCTACGTGACCGGAGAAAACCAAGATCGGCCGCATCAAACCTTGTTCTGGAAAAACGGGTCAAAATGGGCCGTGCGAGATGGGGATCTCAAGCTCGTTGTGGGTAACCTGCCCATATCGACTCGAAAAAATAAAAATCGACGCAGCCCCGCAAGTCAGGCGAGCGATCAACGCGGGTTATATCACGTCGCGGATGATCCATCTGAAAGCAACAATGTGATGACGGACTACCCTGAGCAGGTTGCTCGACTCACTCAGCTCTACGAAGCATGGAAAAAAGATTTTCCCAAGACACCCTGGAGAAAATGAACTTCCGGGCGGTGAACCTGGAACGGTCGTTAGTGGTTGGTGGCGTTCTTTTCCGACGGCATCAGTTCGAGCATGGCTTCAGCAAAACCCTTGCCGATCTGGCTCATGATTTTCACCGACCCGAGGTAGTGGTACTCCGCGTTTGACGCACCGTTCGTCAGCAACTCAAGCTGTGGTTTGGTCAATCGCTCGGACCGATTTTCTAAGATCATGGCTTGCAATTCCGCTCGATTCTTTCCCTCCATTTCTGCCTTCTTTTTGAGCTCGGCTTGAATCTTGGAATCGTCAGTGCGGAGCCGCTTGAGTTCCATGTCCCAGTATTGATCGGTCCAGACAGCCGTCACGTTTTCCTCAAATTCAGGCATGCTCGCGGGAGCGGCCATAGCGGTCCGAAAATTATTGTGGATGCCTCGATATCTTTGTTCGTTTTCAGTGTATTTTTCGGTCGGACCGCCCACTCCCAGAACACCGATCACAATGGGTAACTCGGGTGCTGAGAGGTCTTTTCGAACGTCCCGAATAAAGTGGGCCATGACGTCACTGTACTTTTGATATCCTCCCTCCTGGTCCCTTTTGGGGTAGGTTCCGCGGTCGACCATATCGTTCCAGCCCTGGAACCAGACGAGTCCAGCCAGCTCATGGCCCTCCGTTTGATCGTACTCGGGATAAACACGCCCGATGTCACTAAGCACATGCTGCACATGTTCCAACATCAGGCGGTAGTAAACACCGGTCGCATCATCTTTTTGTTTCTGTTGCTCAGCAACCTCTTTGTCCTGTTTGGCAAAGTTTTCTAACTGGTTTTCATTGAACGTGTACGGGCCCGCACTGGGGGTGCGAAAATCCGTATTCAAGCTTTTGCCACCCCATGCGGTTTTGATAATCAAAATGGGCTCTTGCAGCGTTTTGTGCATGTAGATTCCGAAGGAGAACTCGGGGCCAATCTTCGGGATTTGAGATTCGGCACCGAAGCCGACGGTCAAGCGGCCCATTTTTTCGTCCTTCGACGAGCCAATTGAGGAGATCCAGACATCTTCGCAAACAACGGGACTTCCGTCTTTGTTTTGCAAATCGTTGAGTAGAGGAGCGGTGGCTGGATCCAGACCCATCACCTCCATGGTTTTGATCTGGGCATGACCCTGCATGTTGGATTGACCGACAAGGATGAAGACCTTCAAAGGTTTTGCCTGAAGGCTCGAAATGCCAACCGAAGTGGTTAACGCAAGGCCAAGTGAAAGGAGAAGTCGAAACGCAGTCATAATTTTTCTCTTTTGGGGCGCGGGAAATTGAATTCTGTTCACGTGACAAATCTTGATATGCCGCCTCTGAATTTCGCGGTCAGTCGTCCTTCTCCAGTTTGGCCATGGCGTCGGCGAACTGGGTGCCTAGATCGAGGTAGCCAGCGGTGTCATAGTGCCAGGGATCGGAGTAGCCATAATTGTCGGTCGTGGTCACGAGGGCTGCCGAGGGATCTGTTCCAGCATATTTGGCTTGCGCTGCACGGACAATTTCTCCGTGTTTCCACGTCGGTGGACTTTTCTGAGAATAGGAAATCTGGCCAATGACAACTGGCAGATCGTCTTGACGAAGCGATGCTCGAATCAGGTTCATGAGACGTGTCAGGTTGCTGTAGTATCTTTGGGCAATCTCTTCGGTGTAAACGGCATCACTTTCGCCTTGCATCCACAAGATCCCTGAAGGGATCAATCGATCTTGGGTGCCATCGCCATCAATATCGTTCTGAGCGAAGGCGTATCTGAGAGTTGCCAGAAAGTGGTCGTACTGATTGATCCCATCAAAATCTGGTTCCCAACAACCGAAGTTGCCCGCGGCATCTTCAGCAATCGAAGTGCCACCCCTCGAATATTTGATCAAAGCGATCTCGCGCTCGGGAAATTGTCGTTGGATCTCTTTCGCGAAACTCAATTCAACACCAAATCGATCCGAGTACTGATTTTGCTTGCCATTGGATTTGAACCCGACTCCATGTCCAGGTTGTAAACGTGACCAGCGACCTTTTCCGTCGACCTTCACGCCATCCGGCGACGTGTTGCCATGGAAGATGTAAACGGGATTCATCAACTCCTTTTGGTCGTCCTTCAACTCGCGGACGAAGCCGTAACCATCCATGTTGGACTGCCCGCCAAGGTAATAGACATAGTAGTCCGTGGCTTGCAGTGCGGAGGTCCACGCGACGCACCAAAGGGTGGCCGAGGCCACACAGGTCGTCTTCGAAATCATGGTAATTTTTCCTGGGGTTGTGAGTGGGGAAGTGAATCGCCGACGGGAAAGACTTCGAGGTCAAAGGATCTTTGCCGTGATGATTCCGCCCTGATTTTAATCCTCCTCGATCCTTGAGGGCAATTCGACGTCTCGAAGGATGAAAAGAAGGCCGCACACATACTCGCCTTAGACAGCGATCTGGCGAGAGTCCCTGCTACTTTCAGGACGGACAGGACAAGGGTGACCAGAACCCCTGCGCGATCGACCCAGTCATTTTGGATAGGACGGGAGATGCCCCCTTCTGTTGTGGGCACTGCGTTGTTCGAGTCGAGTTGTTCAGTGGCTGTGGCTCATCCAAAAGGACGCTGAGGAACCGGATGGTGGGGTAAGGTCGAGTCATTCCTGATAAACTGGACAGGACCTGAAACGAAAGATACTTACCTGTGCAGCATGCTCGGTGGTCATCGAAGGACCGGAGGCGGTTGCATCCCAGAGGAGTTACCTCCAACGGAGTTTGTTGTGATTGCAACGCCATGGTTGACGGGCGGATTGAGCCTTTTGGTTTTGGTCTGCGGTACCTTTTCAAGTCAAGCCGCAGATCGACCCAACATCCTGTTCATGATTGCGGATGATTGTACCTTCCGCGATATCGGTTGTTACGGAGGTCAGGCTTACACTCCGAATATTGACCGTTTGGCCGGGGAGGGCATGCAGTTTTCACGCTGCTTTCAGGCGGCACCCATGTGTTCGCCAACGCGTCACCATATCTACACGGGCCTTTATCCGGTAAAAAGCGGTGCGTATCCCAATCACACCTACGTGGATACTGGTACCCAAAGTGTGGTTCAGTACCTGAAGCCATTGGGCTACCGGGTAGCGCAAAGCGGGAAGACCCACGTAGCTCCTTGGCAAATCTTCAATTGGAAGCGACTTGGAAAGGGGCAGAATCCCGATTTTAAACTCGTTGACAACTTCCTGGGTGACTGCCAAAAGGCCGGGAAGCCCTTCTGTCTGTTTCTTTGTTCCAACGAACCGCATTCACCCTGGAACAAGGGAGATCCTAGCCGTTACCCACCGAATGAGATCAAACTGCCTCCCTATCTCGTGGATACTCCTGAAACCCGTGATGGGATGTCTCGTTATCTGGCGGAGATCACCTACTACGACTCGCAGGTGGGGCAGGCGATGGAACTCCTCAATAAGCATGACTGCGTTGAAGAGACGTTGGTGATCGTGGTGAGTGAACAGGGAAGTTCAATGCCATTCGCAAAATGGACATGTTACGACAGTGGTCTCCAGTCGGCCTGTTTGATTCGGTGGCCTGACCACGTTGAAGCGGGATCCAAAAATCCGGCAATGATCGAATACGTCGACTTCCTTCCCACCATGATCGAAGTCGCAGGAGGGGAGGTCCCAGAAATTCTGGACGGAACAAGCCTGATAAAAGTGCTTGAAGGAGAGACGAAACACAAGTCTTACGTGTTTGGCGAACATACGACGCGCGGCATCATCAACGGTTCCAACCATTATGGCATTCGATCCGTCCGCTCCGAAAAATACAAATACATCTGGAATTTTACTCCGGAAGAGAAGTTTCAAAATGTTTGTATGAAGTCACGCGAATTTCAAAGTTGGATTGCTGCGGCCAAGCAGGGTCATTCCCATGCGGCGGAACTCGTCAGGCGATACCAGTATCGGCCCGAGATCGAGTTGTACGATGTCGAGGCGGATCCGTTCGAGATGAATAATCTCGCCGATCAGCCCGGTTACGACGCCGTCAAAAAGGAATTACGTCTGCAGTTGGATCGATGGATGAAGCAGTGTGGAGATGAAGGGCAGGCAACGGAGCTTCGAGCACTTGAACGTACGAAAAACGGACAAAAGAAATCGAATTAAAATCGCGGGGCGATGGGAAATCACCGCGTGTTTTTCCACAGGGATGAGGTGGTTGGATGAATGGGGTTCGACGAGCCTGTGGCTCCGTGGGTTTCGCGTGGATCGGAGTGCTTTTGCTGTGTAGTCAGATTCACGCTCAGAGGCTCACGGTCACACGGTCGAAGGATGTCGAATCCGCAGAGCATCGTCGACCTCCGAATGTCCTCTTTATCGCTGTCGATGATCTTAGCTGCGCTCTGGGATGTTACGGCGATGTTCTGGCGCAGACTCCCAATATCGATCGGCTCGCCTTTAGAGACATGGGCCATTGCGACGAGAACCTTGTTAGAATTTTGCGTGGTTGGCCTTTTATTCACTGAAATAGGTATTCGCCCGATGAATTTAAGATCTTCGATTGGCGCTTCGCTCCCTTGGTTTTTAGCGCATGGAGCAATGGCATGTCTGATGGCGGGTTTGTTCTCGGGTCGGTTGGCTGCCCAAGAGCCAAAACAACCCCTGATGGCCTATGTCGGTACCTTCAGTTCGCCACTTGGGGACGTCTTGCCGACTCAGGTGGATTTGCCGCCCGGGAATGGTCGGGGGATTCACTGTTTTCGGGTCAACCGAAAGACGGGAGCACTGACTTCTACGGGGACGTTTGATTTGGGGACCAGTCCAAGTTGTGTGGTCGCTAACGCAGCCGGGACTCGACTGTACTCTTCCAACGAAACCGATCGTGTCAACGACGAGGGTGAAGGCTCTGTGAGCTCCTTTGCAATCTCACCGGTGGACGGGTCTCTCACCATGTTGAATACCGTTCCTTCCGGTGGAGCGGGACCCACTTATTTGAGTATTCATCCTTCGGGCAAGTATCTTCTGGTCGCCAATTATTTTGGCGGCTCGGTTTCCGTTTTGCCGATTCTTCCCGACGGACAACTTGGGCTCGCGACGGATGTCCAACAGGATGAGGGCGAGATTGGACCGACGACAGCGACTCATGCGCCACCGGGAAGTTTCGCGATCAGCGGGCATGACCGAACTCATGCGCACATGATTCAGTCGGACCCCGGTGGAAAGTTCGTGATTCATGTTGATCTGGGGTTGGACCGACTTTACGTCTGGCAATTTGATGCAGAGCATGGGCGACTGATTCCCGCAAAAACACCGTACGTCGCATTACCTCCCGGTGACGGACCACGGCATTTTCACTTTCACCCTAACGGGAAGTGGTTCTACTCGATCCAGGAGGAAGGCTCCACAGTCGTCCTATTTGACTACGATGCTGAGGAGGGGAAGTTGACTTCCCGTCAGACCCTGTCCACGCTGCCAGAGGGATTTGCCGGCAGTAATTTCTGCTCTGAGATTCTGGTTTCACACGATGGGCGTCACGTTTATGTCGGGAACCGGTTGCATGACAGTGTCGGGATCTTCAGGGTCCTGAAGGACGGAACCTTGGAGTATGTTGGCGAGGAGTGGACCCGTGGTGACTATCCGCGTAGTTTCAACTTTAATCCTGCGGGCAACTTCCTGTATGTCTGCAATCAACGGGCGGATCATCTCGCCGTCTTCAACGTGGACAAGGAGACGGGCAAACTGTCGTTCACGGGCGACTATGTGCCGGTTGGGAATCCATCCGCCATCACGTTTGTTGATCTAGAACAATAAAGTCGGATTGATCAGGGACGTCGGTCATGGCCTTGAGTTGACTTGATCTGAAAATCTACCGCCATCAAATGGGAACGCGGTGCAGTGAAAGCACGAGCCACTGGTCGCGTTATTAAGTTGAGGCCGTGTTGCGGGCGATCCGCTGCAGTTGGATCTGGTGAATCAGGCTGTCGCATTGTTCGAGGAAAATGGCAAACGTCTGGTCACCGCGAAGTTCTTCCTCGGTCAGTTCTTGCAGCGCCTTCAATTTGATCCGACTGACTTTGGCCAGCAACTCACTCAGGAGTTTGAGATCCTTGGTTTCGAGAATCTTTTCCTCAATTGAGAGCGTCTGGGTGAGAAATCCATCGAGCCGATCCTTTTGTTGTTGAATCAGTCGGGAAGTTTCAGCTTCTTTAAGTTTTTTCCATCGAATCCAGAGCAGATAGATACCGGCGCCGAGGGCAAATAACAACTCCTTGGTCGCGGCAAGCGACTCCATCACGTTCGCCAATTCTCCAACTTCATCGGTGGGGTAGAAATATTGATGGGCGGTCGGATGCATGCCAATCTTGGTCCAGTCCGGCGCGTCTCTTCTTGAGATAAGCGTCGGCACACTCAACCGGAGACTCTCCTCATGGACCGCTTTGAGCAACGCAGAAACCAGTTTGGGCGATGTTTCGGGTTCGGCGACAAGATACGCGGTCGTGGCAAGGGTCGGGATTGGTTCACCAGGAACGCTCGGGTGTTTCGAAAAAATCCCGCGAGGTATTTCCGCAGCTCGGAGAAACGGGTGGGTCAGGTCAATCGCAGTCGAATTTGTGACTGGCAGCAATTGAAACTGCTGGCTCGCCATCAGCTTTTTGAGATCGGGGTTTTCGAGACCCGCTGTCACGATCGCAGCGTCCAGGGAAGCGTCGGTTAGAAGATCGATAAAGTAATGATCGGTATCATCAAGATCACTCGGATCCAACATGTAATATTGAAGCAACTGAATGGCACTGGCCCGGTTGCCAGAACCGACGGTTCCCAGTGAGACGGTATGCCCTTTGAGATCCGCGACAGACTCGATGCCCGAACCTTTTCTCACAATAATGAACAGGTACTCAGGGAAAAGGGGGGTGATAATGGACAGGTTTTCAAATGACGTGGCTCCACCCTGAATGATGGCCAGTTCAGCCTTGTGACTTATCAACAGTTCACGGTTTTCCTCGGAACCTCGAGTCGACTCCACCTCAATTGTGCGATGAATCCCGGACTTCAAGGTGGGGGCGATGATGTCTCCCAATCGGTGGTACAGTCCACCGGGCTCTCCCGTCGCAATTCTCACCACCCGAGGAATAGGATTGCGCTGAATAAGCCAGACGAGGACTGAGCTCACCAAGACGACCAGCATGGCGATTGAAAACCAGCCGCGAATACTCTGCGTCGATACTGCTTGCATCTAACGTTCTCGGATCGACAGGAAATGGAAGTCAGCGTGAGATATGTGCCCTAGTTTAATGAATTCATCGTCCTAATGTAAAAACACGGAGGTCCATCAGGACTAGAATTCACCGGACTTTCTCCGAGATTAACCTCGGGTGATTTCCAAGTTTCCAAGATGACGAGGTTGTCATGCCTTTGGATTTTAACCCAACATACCTTGCCCAGTTCCATAGGGATGGATTCGTCCATGTACCGCAGTTTCTCGGAACTGACGAGGTTGAAGAATTCAATCGTCGTATGGATCGCATCATTTTTGAAGTGGCGCCGTGTCTGGCTCCCGAGGAGGTTTTTTACGAGGATCTTGGGAAAGCATGGACGCTTAAGCAGATTCAGCAGGTATGGAAACATGATGACTGGATTGCTCACCATTTCCTTGAAGGTGGCTTCAGAATATGGGCTGAGTCCTTACTGCAGGGGCCGACGATTCCAAAAAATCTCCAGTACTTCAACAAGCCGGGTGGAGTGGGAAAAGCCACGCCTGCGCACCAAGATGGATATTACTTCATGCTCAAGCCCTGCGAAGCAGTCACGCTCTGGGTAGCTCTGGAGGATGTTGACGAGGATAATGGATGTGTTCGCTACGTCCCTGGGTCCCATCACTTTGGGCTTCGTGAGCACCGACGTACGGAAGTCCTTGGGTTCAGTCAGGGGATCGTTAGTTATCCGACTCCTGAGGACCTGAAGCTTGAACTGCCAGTCCCTGCCAAAGCGGGTGACCTTCTGATTCATCACGCGTTGACCATCCATCGGGCGGATGCAAACCAAAGCCCCAATCGCTCACGCCGAGCCCTCGGGGGTGTTTATTACAGCGCTGAGGCTATGGAGGACGAGGAGGCTCGAGCGGCTTATCAGCAGCGACTCGCATCAGAAATGAAGCGGGAAGGAATGATCTAAGCGACGCTGTCATATGAGAATGCTGTAGCGTCTTCGGATCCCCGTCTTCATCTCAATGCCAGAGACTGGCTGGTGGGATCCACTCGTGAGTCAACTGCGTTATTCTATGGGTTTCTCGAAAATTGGTACCGACTCTGAGTAAGGTCGTCGTTGCGGACTTCTTTGGATACAAAGTGAGTCCCTGTCGACAAGAGGCGAACGTGAGAGCACGGTTGCGATTCGAATACTGCCATTTTCTAGACTGGATAAAAACGATGAACTCTGAAGCAGTTACCGAGTTGCACGATCACCTTCACCAGAGTGGCGTCATTGCCGTTTTGATGGTGGGAGATGCCGATGACGCGGTTCCTTTGGCTCAGGCGTTGTTAGCGGGTGGAGTCAACTGCATCGAACTCACTCTGCGGACGGAAGCGGCCATGCAGTCGCTCGTGAGGATTCGTCATGAGGTTCCCGAGATGCATGTGGGCGTTGGGACCATCCTGACGCCGCAGCAAGTGCATGATGTCAAAGAAGCCGGCGCGATGTTCGGTGTGGCTCCAGGTATGAACCCTCGAGTCGTTCGAGAGGCTCAAGCGATCGGGCTTCCATTCGCTCCCGGCGTCTGTACACCGACGGACATCGAGATGGCGCTCGAACAGGATTGCCGCATCCTGAAGTTCTTTCCGTCCGAGCCCAGCGGTGGCCTGGCTTACCTCCGAACCATTGCGGCGCCATTTGCTCACCTTGGGGTCAAATACATTCCGCTCGGTGGAGTGGGTGCAGGAAATGCGGAGGCCTATTTGAAAGATCCGAATGTCCTTGCACTCGGGGGTTCGTGGTTGGGGCCCAAGGATCTCGTTCTTCAAAAAGACTGGGTGGCGATTACCCAACTCGCCCAACAGGCTTCGAGAATCGTCAACAGTGTCCGAGGAGAACAGTAATGGGGTGTGTCGTGACGCTGGGCGAGATCATGTTGCGTCTGGCCACACCGAGGCGCGCTCGTTTTCAGCAAGCGATGCCGGGGGGCATGGACGTTACCTTTGCGGGGGCCGAAGCGTCCATCGCGGCCTCTTTTTCTTACCTGGGCGGAACATCAAGATTTGTATCGGCCCTTCCGACCCATGCTGTGGCAGATGCCTGCCTCGCGGACCTTCGCGGACTTGGAGTCGATGTCTCGCATATGGTCCGCTCGGATGTAGGACGCTTGGGTGTTTATTACCTGGAGTCTGGAGCGAATCAGCGTCCCGGTCAGGTAATCTATGATCGCGAGAACTCAACAATTTCACTGTTGCCTCCCGAGGCCTACCCGTGGGAATCCGCGTTCCAAGACGCCGACTGGTTGGTTCTCTCCGGCATCACGCCTGCCATCTCCCGACAGGCTGCCGAGGTGGGACGGAGAGCCATTGCAGAAGCTCGATCGCGAGGTGTGCGAGTTGCCTTGGATATGAATTACAGGGCCAAGCTCTGGAAGTGGGAAGCGTCGATGTCGGCGCGACAGCTTGCGATTCAAGTGATGCGGCAGTGGCTTCCAGAGGTTCAGCTGTTTATCTGTGGTATTGAGGATCTGGTTGAGATCCTGGATGAAGACTCGCCCAAAGAAACGGTAGACCTGAATTTCGCCCTCATTGAAAACATCCGGAAGTCGTTTCCTGGCCTCGAGTCTCTGGCGCTGTCGCGACGAGGAGCGGGTTCTGCTTCCCAGCAGACTTACGGCGGGACATTCTGTGACCTTCGATTGGCCAAAATCTGGCATGCCCCTGTCGAAGAGGGCAGGCCAGGCTTTTATTCCATTACAGAGATGGTCGATCGATTGGGTGCAGGAGATGCCTTCACGGCTGGACTTCTTTTTGCGTTGAGTCACCCCGAGCTTTCCGAGGGTCAAACAGCATTATCGTTTGCCACGGCAGCCGGATGCCTTGCTCATTCGATTGAAGGGGATTTCAATTATTCAACCCGCGAAGAGATTGAAAGGCTGATGAATGAGGGGTCATCGGGTCGCGTTCAGCGATGAGGCGAACCGGGATCTGAACTCGGTGACCTCAAAAGGCTAATCTTGATGGACCTGATCGAGGATCAATGATTTGAACTCGGTCATCGGCATGGTCTCACTGGAATCGTGATTCCAGTCCGTGATCAGGATGGGAGAATCATCTGGACTTTCGGGCAGGCGTCCGTGTGAACCCCGGATCAGACTGGCATCCGTGCTGATCACGTCCATGGTGGTTCTCAGGCCCAGTTTGGTTTGAAGTAGACGTTTCATGACTTTTGCTTTGCCCCCTTCGCCGAGAAACATCTCAACAGGATCGTGTCCGGGTTTGTCGTGGATGGCGACACAACGGGCGAAATCAGGCGCTTGCGACTCGTCTAACCAATAGGGATAGGCAAACCACGAGTCGGAGTTCGCCAAGACGAAAAGTTGTCCGGTACGCGGGTGGTCAAGACCAATACTGGCCAGGTCCTCCGGACCGAACACTCGATCCACCCCTTCGATCGACCGGAGAAGCTCTTTGACCGGTCGAACATTTTCTGGCGCGTCAACATAAACATGGGCCGTCTGGTGGCTGCACGCGGCAAAGGCCCGTGACGCGCCAGGTTCCAGCAGTTCTCCGTTCTTCGCAGTCTGCACCGACAGGTAACCCGATTCACGAAGAATCCGATTGAGATAGACGGGGTGGGAGACTTCAGTCATGCCATACTCGGAAAGCAATGCAATTTGGTATCCCAATTCCCGAGCGTGGAGTATCAGGTCCGAAGCGACCTCATCCACCTCGGCAATTGCCTTGACCGCTTCGCTGCTATGGGGGCCATATTTTTGAAGGTCATAGTCCAAATGGGGCAGGTAGGTCAGAGCGATGTGGGGCGACTGGCACCGAAGGGTGTGGAGCGTCGCCTTTGCGATCCATTCGGTCGACGAGATGTTGGTGGCAGGGCCCCAAAATCTGAACAAAGGAAATTCACCCAGTTGTTCGACCAGTTCATCTCTGAAATGCTCCGGGGCCGTGTAGATGTCTGGTCCTTTTCGACCGTTGGCCCAGTACGTGGGGCGTTCCGTCACCGTGACGTCGCAAGCGGCGTGCGTACAGTATCGCCAGAAAAGGTTGGCAACTCGAAGGTTCGGGTCGATCTTCTTGGCTGTTTCCCAGAGCTTTTCGCCTTGGACAAGATGGTCGGAGCGAAGCCAGAATCGAATTTCAGCAGAATCGCGAAAGTACCAACCGTTGGAGACAACGCCATGGTTTCGCGGTTGCGTTCCGGTGGAGAGTGTTGCTTGAGAGGTGCACGTGACCGCAGGGAGTGGGGGCTGCAAGACCACCTGCCGGGTCGTCGCACCTGCCAATGCCTGCGAGACCTTGGGCATCTTGGAGTAGACGTCAGCGGTCAGGCCAACGAGATTGATCACGAGAATTTTATTGGGCATGTTGCCAAGGATAATGCGTGAAGTCAGGTCAGCCTAGGCACCATGCTCAACTTCCAGTCAAAGTGCCTCAGGAACAGGATTGGATGATGCCGTCAGTGATCCATCCATCGGAGGCTCGACGGACCCTCCATCGGTTGCCGTCTCAAGGCTGGACGAAGAGGTTTTACATCCATGGAGTCTGTCTTTGCTCGTTTGACGGTCATCATTAAACGGCGGGTTCGTGTTCAACGTTCGATCAACGACCGGCTTCAAAGCAGTCATCCACGGGAACTTGCAAGCTGTTTGCGAGACCGTTGGTCTCCTGAGCCATGGCGATGACGGCCAACAATTCGGAGTGCATTTCATCCGTCATGCCACGATTCTTGGCTGCCGCCGTATGACTATGGACACAGTAACTGCAGCCGTTGCTCGCTGAGACTGCGACATAGATCATTTCTTTGACCAAGGGGTCCAGCTTGCCTGGGGCCATCACGCGTTGAAGCTTCTGCCACAGTTCCGCGGCGCGTTCAGGATCATGGGCCATCACTCGCCAGAAGTGGTTGACATACTCGGTGTTACGTTTTGCCCGAATGTCGTCAAATAATGCCCGAGCTTCAGGGCTGGCAGATTCGTCATCTAATATGGGGCGGGTCGACATTAGGGGCACCTGCTTACTTCGGAGGTGAGGGTCATGACCCGTTCAATGCGACGGATCACGCAAACTCGGGAGATGGTCCCGTTCTAAGTCAAAATGTCTGAAAGTTCTCCCCGGCTGTCCGCGTAGTCTTCGCGGTCGATTCCGAGGCTGTGCAAATGAGTCAACCAGAGATTGGCGAGAGGCGTTTCCGGTTTGCAATGAATGTGCTTCCCGAGCCGATAACGCTGCCCTCCTCCGGCGACCACGATGGGAAGGTCGTTGTACTGATGGGTGGTGCCATCCCCGAGTCCCGCGCCCAACGTGAAGATCGTATTGTCCAGCAAGGTCGTCCCCTGCGCTTCTTCAATCGTACTCATGCGTTCCACCAAGTTGGCAAATACCGAAACATGGAAGTAATCCAGCTTCAACAGGTCTTCGAGATTGTTCTGCGGATCGTGTGTCATACCGTGATGGCTTTTTGGCCGGTCGAGGATTCCCTCCCAATTGGTCGGTGTGGTCCACCGTTCCGGTCCAACCATCATGGTGGCCACATGAGTCAGACCCGTCTGCAACGCGGTGACGAGAAGGTCACCCATCAGCTGGATGTATTCGTTACGAGGTAGATGCTCTTCCGGTCGGTCAATGTCGTTTGCCAGAAGTTCGGATTTCATCGACTCGATGCGATCCATTCGCTTTTCAATGGCACGGATGGCCTCGAGGTATTCCGAGAATTTCCGCTGGTCGCCCATGCTCAAACGTGCTTGTAGTCGACGCGCGTTGGAGAGTGCCAGGTCCGTGATATTTCGGTTTTTGGATTGAGAAGCAGTTCCAAAGAGCCGGTCGTAGATTTTTCGAGGATTTCGCATCGAGGGTGCAACATGCCCCGTCCCATACCAGGACATGTTATCGAAGTAGATGGACTCAATGTTGTTTTTGTGATCATTGCAACTGAGTTCGAGCGTTGGGTACGGCGTCGACTGTCCAATATGATCGGCCACAACATGATCAAGGGTGCGCGCCAGCGGATAGGCTGAATTTTCGACTTCAAAGGGAGCAACGCTGGACAGGAAGCATGAGGCCGCCTGCGCATGGGAATCGGTTCCGTGTTGGAATTGCCGATCCAGACCGGTGACCAAGGTGACCTTGTCGTGAACGTTCTTCAACGCAGCAAGAGTGGGCGTGAACGTGATGGGATGGACGCCCGGTGGAGGCACCTCTCCCTCGAATCGCCAGACGTTGTTTTGACCGGCGAATTGTGGGATGGCTCGGTCGTTTTCACCAGGAAAAAAACCTCTTCGAACGATTCCATTGGGGAGGTAGAAAAATGCGAGTCGCTGTGCGGGTTTGGCGTGATTCGCCGCTTCTGATGCGTTGAGCGAGGAAAAGCTCTCGAGCCAGGGCAATGCCAGAGCAGCGCCGCCTGCGCCGGCAACGAACTGACGTCGGCTGAACGACCTTTGGCGACGGTTGGGATTGAACATGATTACGGTTCCGTTCGTGAGGTTAACGCGAGTGTATTTTTGCGAAGGAAAGGTTCGCTCATGGCGATATTTTTCATCATCGTGCGAAGAGAGTCTTCTCCAGACATTGCCTTTTGAGTCACCTGGTTCAGCGCGCGAGCATCCGCGGGTCCAAGTGACCGTCCCAGGCCGTAATTGAGGAGGTGAGCGGCAAAAGCGCGGTAGAACCGCTGCCGTTGATCCACAATCAGGGCTTTGAATTCGTTCACATTCTGGAAAGGAAATTCGCGAAACAGGACGCCGGTCGCGTCGACTTTTCGACCGTTGTCGTATTCGTCTCGCCACACGCCCGTTGGGCCGTAGTTTTCCAGAGCGAAACCCAAAGGGTCGATCTGGTCATGGCAACTGGCACAGTCGGCCCTTTCGCGGTGGGCGGCAAGTCGTTCTCGGATGGTCATTTTGGCCCGTGTTTCTGCATCGGGTTCGGGTAATGGGGGAACGTCTGCCGGCGGGGGGTCCGGCGGATCGTTGAAGATCACTTCATTCATCCACGCGCCGCGTGTGATCGGTTGCGTGCGTGTTGGAGATGAGGTCATCGTCAAAACGGCCGCGTTGGTGATAACGCCTCCCCGCCGAGGGTCATCGAGGGCCACTCGGCGAAATAATTGGACCTGATGCTCGCGTCCGCCACGATTATGACCCTGATAGTTGGCCTCCAGCATGCTGCTCTGCCAGGTAAAGTCGGGCTGGATGAAGTCGAGTACGGATCGGTCTTCAACAAAAACGGTTTCGAACAACAGCAGGGGTTCCGAGATCATGTGCATGCTGGTTCGGTAGCCATCAAAATAGAAGTAGCCAAATTTCTCCGGATCCGGAATTGAGGTGATCAGGCGATCAAGTTGAAGCCACTGAGCCGGGAAATTATCGCAAAAACGACCTGCCCGTCGGTCATCAAGCATACGGTCAATTTGCTTACCGAGGATGTCGGGCTGACTGAGTTCTCCCCGTTCTGCGAGATCCAAAAGGGGATCATCAGGAATGCTGCTCCAAAAAAACTGTGCGAGTCGGGTTGCCAGCTCGAAGTCGGTAATGCGTTCGCGACCGATTTGCTCCACGGAATCGGAGTCAGGGGTCTGGTCTTCATACAGGTACAGGAACTGTGGCATGGCAAGAACGGCCGTGATGACATGCCGCATGGTGTCCTCGACGGTCGCGCCGTTTCGCATTTCAGCAAGCGAGAAGTGCACCAATTCGTCGACGGTGTCGGAGTCTGCCGGACGTCGGAACGCTCGCCGCACAAGATGCTGGATCCTGGAACGAATCTCGTTGTCATCTCGGGATTGGGTTGGTGTCGTCGATGGGACCTCGCGAGGAATCAAGTCCAGATAGTCCAGTCCGAAGAAATAGCCTCGCGACACCGTATTTTTGCCGGTGCTCCTGAATGAGATTTGATGACGACCCTTCTCCAGAGTCAAACCTTCATAACTTACGTCGGTAAGTGTGATCGTCGGATCGTACAAATCGAACGGCTTTCCCACGGGTTGATCATCGATGAGCAACTGGAATTGTCCGTAATCCGGCGCCTGGGTCAGTCGAAAATGAAGGCCTTCGATGTCACTCGGGATTTCCACAGAGAACCTCAATGACCGATTCTCGGCGGGGCATTGCCAGAACAGATGGGCATCCTTGCTCCATCGCCCTGAACCTTTCCCGAGGATCTGTTTCCCGAGAGGGCCCTCAGCCGCGTCTTCAAGTTGGACGTGGCCTGGCGACTCTCCCTCCAGTCGATCGCTGCGGCCTGGTTCAGAAAAGTATCGAGCCCAGCTTCGACATTCCCCCGGGTTGAGATCAGGACTGGCCGCGACTGATTCACTCAGTTTTAAAAACGACTCCATCAACAGTGGTGAAAGCGTCAGGTGGTCAGCCTGATTATCAAAGCCATGCTCGGCTCGTTGGTCTTGAGGAAAGGCTGCAACGCCACGAAAACCTTCGGGACGCTGGTTGTCGATGTCTTTGCTAAGTGGGCGACTGGAGACACGCACTTCGTTGGGCATGGAGCGTGAGGCGGGATCGAAATAATCACTCCGCCTTCGAAGAAGACGCTCGTTCAGTTGAAAGATATCTCGGTCCAGCTCAAGCAGGTCCACCACGGCGTTGTTGTATTGAAAACGATTCATGCGTCGCATTGGAATCGCGTTGAAGGGCAATTGTTGGGCCGATTCAGCAAACCAGGCTTTTAACGTCAGAAGAGTTTCTAGCCGGTCACTCTCGGGGATCTGAGGTTGATCTGCAGGAGGCATTTCGCGATCCTCGAGCACCTCAATCACACGTTGCAGGACCGCGGGGGCGGCCAAAAAATCTTCTCGCGTCTTGAATGCCAGAAGGTTCAGTTCTCCCTCAAGATTATCACCGGCGCCGTGGCACTTCGCGCAGTGAGTCTTGAGCGATGAGGGGAGTGAGTCCGAGGTTTGTCCCCAGCTGTTTTGAGCAAAAATCAGCAGGGACATAGCAGCGACGTTGAAAGCGAATCGTAGCATCGATAGGCCATGATGGAGGAGGGTGCGGTTGCGGGTCCGGCGTCTCCCGTGTTGGGAACCGTTAAGGTTACCGTCTTCTCAGGTCACCGCCAACTTTTCTCGATCGGCACGGATCACTCCGATGCCAAAGCCGCGTTGCGAGTCGAAATTCAGAGGCAGGCTTCGGAGCACAAGGGGCAGCCTCAGGTGTAAATACGCTTTCAAAAAATGCTTGAAAAGTTGGAGCGAGACAGCGCAAGGCAGGAGCGAGTGTTTTGAGGGGACGAATAAAAAAGCGGAGTTCATGCCTTCCATGAACTCCGCTTATCGCGGGCCAACAAAGCTCTTCCATTACATGTCGATTTCGTAACCCTTGCGACTTTCGCGTCCCAGGAACGCGTTGGCCTCGGGATCTCCGACGATTTCTCGGCTTTTGGGGTCCCACTTCAATCCCCGGTTCAATCGAATGGCGATATTCGCCAAGTGGCAAATCTCGATACTGCGATTGTGTGACCAGACATCTGAAATGGGTTGCTCGCGAGACGCCATTGCTTCGATGAAATTGGCCGAGTGATTCTCACTCACCTTACCCCCGTAGACCTTTTCGACGGCCCCTTCCGGCAAGGGGCGATTGGCCAGATCCTCCACCGGTTTGCCAACGATTTTACCCCGGTTGACAAAGAATCGACCTCGGGTTCCTTCGAACAGGATTCCATTGTCTCCTTCACTGGTGATCACCAGCGGGATGTTCCCCGGCATGTTGGCCTGGATTTCAAATTTGGTGGGTGAGTTATACTGATCACCGACCATGGGGTAGCCCTTCGAGTACTCGACTGGCAACGAGAAGCTCACGGGCGTGATCTTGTTGGGTCCCGTATCTGCCGCACCCATCGCCCAGGACGCAATGTCGACATGATGCGCGCCCCAGTCGTTCATCTGCCCTCCAGAGTATTCGTACCAGTTTCTCCACGCATAGTGGCAGTTGGTGTAGAGAGGGACGCCGCCGCCGTAGCCCTTTCTCATTTCGGGCAGGGCTCGATAAGGGACTTTGGGAGCAGGGCCGAGCCAACGATCCCAGTCCAGTCCTTTCGGAGTATCGACCACGGGCAGGACCGGAGAGGCGGTTGCACCTCCAATGCCGCAGGTCACCTTGCGAATATCACCGATGCGACCCTCACGAATCAGGGCGATGGCTTGCAGGAATCGTTGTCCACTTTCGGTACGTTGCATTGTGCCGACCTGAAAAACGCGACCGGTCTTCTTCACGACTTTTTCGATCAGCTTGCCTTCGTCAATCGTCAGCGTCAGGGGCTTCTCGCAGTAGACATCCTTCCCGGAGAGCATTGCCTCGACGGCTACCTTGGTGTGCCAATGATCGGGCGTTGCAATCATCACCGCGTCGATGTCGTCCCTCTCCAGAATTTTTCGGTAGTCGTTGTAGCCTGACGCCTCTTTGCCGGTTCGCTCTTTAATCTTCTGCAGGTTGGTTCCAAGAACATTGGCATCGACGTCTGCGAAAGCAGCGAAGTCGGCAAACTTAGTCGTTTTGCTTGTGATCGCCCAGCCTTGATTTCGCAGGCCAATGGTGGCGAAGACGGGCCGGTCGTTTGGGGATTGGTAGCCCGTTACGCGAGAGGAAGAAGTCAGGTAGAGCCCCGTGGCTCCGGTTGCTGCCATTCCCTGAAGGAAGCGACGACGTGTCGAAAGATTTTTCGAGGACATGTGAGGGCCTTTGAAATTTAAAAGTGGGAAAGCATCCAACGGGCTGCCGAAAGTGGAATTGGGGTATTGGGTGCGGCGTCAAGCTGGAATGCTGCTGAAGGGGATGGGGGTAATCGATCCCCAAAATCCGAACAATAACGGGGCGGATCTCGTGATTAATTCGCGACGATCACCCAAGGGAGAGTCTAGGCACAACCCCTGCCTCGATCAAGTCGATTCGCCATTCCATGTGGATTGAAAGCGTGCAGAGGATAGGCAAAAAATCCACCTTGCAGGGGTGCGTTTCTGGATCTTTGCCGTGTCCCCTTCCCTTCAATCTTTGAGATCAGGACCCGAGTAAACGCGAGCCAATGAGATAGGCAAGGAGGCCGAGCGGATAAACTACGCCAACATTCGACATGTTGGATCCTGCGAGGTTGTCGAGGCATTCCTGTGTGTCCGACTTGCCATCGATTGTCGATTCCTTTTTGGCCGTGGAATAGACCGCGAAAAAGGTCACCATTTCTGGAATGCTTGTCACAAATCCAAGAATCCAGCCTGCGACTGCCGGTGGAATCTCCATCTGCTTGACGACGACCGCTGTCGACGTCCCCAAAAAGTAACCCGCGATGCTGATGGCAATCGAAGCGCCTACCGCGAGGAGAAGCCCCAAGGGAAGATTGCCCACGATTTCAGATGTGGCGTCCTGTTCCGTCGAGGGGGTATTCACCCGACGGTCGACCACTTGATAAACGACAAAAAATAACAGGAGTAGAGGGACAAGATACCAAGCGGTATCGATTTCCCACTGCATCATCACGACAGGGACCGCGATGGCGAGACCGGCGAATAACAGCTCATCCAAAAAACGCAAGCTTAACAGGTCTTTAAATTGACGGTAGAAAATGACGGCCATCAACATCAGGGAGGTATTGATGATATTGGAACTGGCGATGTTCCAAAGACCAGCATTCCAGACCCCAGCCAAGCCTGCGGCAAGCAAACATACCAGTTCCGGGACCGATGTCGCGTAGCCGGTCACCTGACCCCTGACTTTGGGAGACCATTTCAGGGCGTTTGCGATATGGTCAATGCCTCGTAAAAGGCCCGCTTTAACAAAAAAGATAATGGCCGCCGCGGATAGGACCATGTAGATCGCTGACATTCAGGAAGGCTTCCCATTTGAAAGTAACGTGAGGTTTGGCCCCATTTTGGAGTGGACGAGTGTGCGGTGCAAACCTGTGTGAATTCCATTTCGGTCGCACGTTGAGAACGGTTTGCAGCGGCACGCCAGTCGGGCATCTGAGTGCGTGTGTTGGTGCGTGTCCGTTGCATGAGTACCACCCCATCAGTTTTGCTCATCATAGGCCAATTCATCCCCGATCCAAACTTGAAACCGTCGAATTGCCATTCCACGCGAAAAGCCGATATCGATCCGACATGGACGCCGTTGTGGATCGACAGACTCGGGGAGCTCGAATGCAATTTTTCGATGAATCCGGAGCCAGCTTACTCGGAACCAGAGGTTTTGGTCGTTGATGTCGATTCGTTGACGCCACCACCAACAGCTATACCGGAGTCTTGCGGGAAACGGGAGTTCAAACTCGATGACTCGAAACAGAAACGCGGCCTGGATGACTCTCGCATGAGGGCCGAGCGATCGCTCGTGAAGCGAGCCAGAGCTGGGAGATTGGTAGGGATTGACCATGGATTCCACTACGGAGTCGCTTTGCCATCATGCACCCACGCTGGGTCTCCGTCGATCCGTCAAGCGGATTGTCGCTTCCGAGTCTGGGATTCCATCGTTCCACCAATGGGCCGGATAGGCTCAAACAGGAGCGGCATGGGTCGGGTGTGTTTCGGCAGCGATGGCGGGTCGTCCCGCGTATGTCCGTCTTCCGGGGCCGTTGTGTGGCCATTCGAAGTTTCGAACCCCGCCTGTCCTTTCATAATTGCCGTGACGACGGACCAGGCAAGGGGCGTCTTTGTTCAAAGCTTCGAACTCTGGAGTATCAGGCCAACGCTTCCTCTTAGGCGGCCTTTGCGTTTTGGCTTCGAAGTTGCTCCCAGTTTTCTGCAGGCATGGCCATGCAGAGTTTTAATGCTCCGGCTGCACCTGCATACAGGCAGTCATTGACGCGAGTGACCTTGCCGCCACCCAGCTTCTCAACGCCGGTTTCGAGAAGTCGATCCAATCCTCGAAGTTGGCTTCCACCGCCTCCGAGGAGGATGTTGCCTCGCAACTGGGCCTGAAATTCCGGATCCGACATGGCGACCGTTTTGTGGATGCCCTCGATAATCGGCTCGACAAGGACTCGGCAGGCGTCTCGAATGATGTCCGTAATGTCAAATTCGGTTGGGACTCCCTCGACGGGCATGACGACCACCGCCCGCTCCTGATCGTCTGAGACCGTTCCAAATTTTTCCTTGAATTGGCGAGCCATGTTGAGCGTGACTTGAGCGTCGGGATGAGCCTGTTGGATCAACGACAAAAGCTCCCGATCGACGGCGTCTCCCCCGACCGATGCTGAGTATTGTTGGTCAGGTTTCGGGTAGGTTCCGAACATCGGGCAGACGTCGATCGTTCCCGCACCGATATCAACCACGAGGGTTCCAACCAGATGACCGAATCCGTACGCAATGCAAAAAGGCTCAGCGACAATCATGACGGCATCGAAGTGAGGAGACGCGGCCTGCAGGATGACATTTTTGGCCTCGTCGGAAGCCTGAGAGGGTGCACCGATGACGGCGTACCGAGGTCCTGTTCCAAGTTCAACGCGTCGAACCACTTCACCCATGATTGACTTTGCCGCCTTGCAACGACGATTGACTTCGTCCGCCGAGAGACCTGCGGCGGAGGAGTCGGTGTACTTCAGGGCCCCACAGTCAAAAGGGCGGACGAGATTGACGGCTGTCCGGACTTGACCAATACGATCACCAAAGACCTCGTCGCATCCCAGCATCCCGCGGGCAATATGATCCTTGGGTAACCCGACTGCCGTCATGATGGAATCACGATTTCCATTTGAGGCAACAATGGAAGTTTTGAAGGTGCCAAAGTCGATGCCAACACATTGCGGTTTGTTACTCATGAGAACGTCCTTGTTTTGGGCCGGCATTAGCTGGCCTTATTTGAAAGGTTCAGGTTGTCTTGGAGAATCTGAGCCATGAGCGCAGAATTCACTTCCTGTTTCTGTTTTTTCTCGTCACGATGCTGATCCGAGAAGGTCTCAAATGACAGAATCGTTGCAGAGTCGTCCGTACTGAGGTCAATATTTGGGGCGAGTGGTTCGGGGATTTCCTCCTGTTGGCTGACAGGAAGTGGTAAAACCGTCGCCCCTGCTTTGGCGTCTTCGTGCGGCCATGCGAGGCCACGGGTTCGACGAGGACGCAGTTCGGAAGATTCCGGCATGTATTGTTCGGGAACGGTAGTCGGGACATGCTGCGGTGGAGCTGTGGGACGATCGAGGTGGCTCGCGCGACTAAGACCCAGTCGGTATGCGCTCAAGGTCAAAGCGAATAACGAAACCAGAAAAGCGCTGAGGGTCAGTGTCAACCAAGGAACCGCGCTGGACTGCAACGGGGAGCTCGTAGGAGTGATCTGGGCTTCCGGACGAGGAATACCCGGAGCGAGATGAGATATCGACGACGCGACGGTGCCTGAAGAGACACTCTGCGAAGGGGTTTGCGATACCGATTCGATGCGTTGTGAAAGTTGGCGGATGTCTTGAAGGTTCGAATCCAGTTTCTGCTCGATTGAATTCCATTTTGCTTGCGCTTCGGAAACTCGGGAGGCATCAATGGAGCTCTGGATCAACGCCTGCAGTTCCTCCATCCCCAAGAATTCGATTGACTCTCCCGATGGCGTGAGCGTGCCCGAATTGGGATGAAGGTCATAAGCCGGTTGACGGGCGGTTGACCGAGGTGGGTTCAAGGGTTCCAGGGCGGGGGCCGGGGCGGTTCTTGCGACCCCGGTTAAACCATCGATTCGGTCTCGCCGTTGTTTTCCGCGGATTTCGATCAATTGCAAATGATCCGTGCCCAACATTTGCTGCTGGCCTACAACCGTTTCTGGAACGGAGACGATGGCAGAAAGAAAAAGGCAGATAACCGTAGCCTTTGTCCACATGATGGTGATCCACACGATGTTCAGGCGGCGTGACAAGGACGAACGGGGCACAACGCCCTCGAAGGCACAACAATACTTAAGTCACCATCGTCGACGGGCAGAGCCAACTTCACTCGGGCCGGATAGATCCACGAAGATGCAAGCCGTTTGCCCCAACTGCTAGCTAGTTGCGAAGAAACTCACGTCGGATTGGCCAAAGGCTGTAAATCATGGCTGCCCCTTGTCGTGATTGTGCCTGAAGTCCTCTATTCTTAAGGTCGAGCCATGAGGACCATGAAACCCAATTGGGAAACGAAGCCCCGGATTGGAATGAGCTCTAGAGCGCTACGCGAGCAAGCATTGAGGCGAGGAGAATTCCACTCGCCAAGGGGAACCCAAAAGAATCGGAAAACAGACTCCAGTTCGAAGGAACATCAGGCCCTTGTCTTACCCGCATCGACCCGGCCGAAGCGTGTTTGAAAAACCGGCTCTCCCGCGTAATCGACTTGAGATCAGTTCATGATGCCTGAAACGACGATCGTGGTGCCCTGCTTCAATGAGGCAGCCAGACTGCAGCCCGACGCTTTTCGTGAGTTCGTCAAGAAGTCGCCGTCTTGCGAGTTTCTTTTCGTGGACGATGGCAGCCAAGATGAGACTCGGTTGATTCTGGAGTGCCTCGAACAATCCAATGGAAATCGATTTCAGGTACTTCGATTGGAGCAGAACCAGGGAAAAGCGGAAGCGGTTCGGCAAGGCTTGATCCGAGCGATTCAAGGTCCCGCGGCTTATGTGGGTTTTTGGGACGCTGATCTCGCCACGCCACTCGACGCCATTCCCGAGTTTCTTGACGTGTTCGAGGAGCGGCCAGATTTACAGGCGGTGGTCGGTTCACGGGTGAAATTGCTGGGCCGAAAAATTGATCGTACGGCTTTCCGGCACTATGCGGGACGCGTTTTTGCCACCTTCGCTTCGCTCGTCCTTGGGATTCCTATCTACGATACTCAATGCGGAGCAAAGCTTTTTCGAGCGGATGCCGCGCTTCAAGAGGTGGTGTCCAAGCGATTTCTGACCACCTGGATTTTTGATGTCGAATTGATCGCGCGTTATGGACGCGCGGTCAAGGAGGTTTCGCTGGAGGACATGATCTACGAGTTGCCGCTGCGGCGATGGACAGACGTTGCGGGCTCGAAGCTGAAGCCCAAGGATTTCTGCAAAGCCGTCCTGGAGCTCAATCGGGTCCGGAGAATCTATCCGAGTCCAACGCGTGGTCGAGCCAAGAGAAGCAAACACTGAAGCCAAAGCCGGAATGGGCTCTCTAAAATGAAGGCGGAGTCGGGTCCTGCGAGGCCATTCGTGTGGCTGACTCCTGAGCCATCAGGCAAAGTCTTTGTGTGCTGCTGATTTTCTCAGTCGCTTGCCCGTCCACGTTCGCTTCAGAGGCCATCTGCAACTGACGAGAGGCCTGCTCAATTTCGCCATTTTCGAGGTAAGCGACCGCAAGATTGCAATGGGCCTCAGATTCCGAAATGCCCGAATGGAAAAACTGAACGATTGCTTCGTGTTCACGTCCTGTTCGAGCTAAAAGCAGACCGTAGTTGACTCGAGTACGAGGGTCTTCTGCTGCGAGTTGAATGGCTTTCTGAAATGCAGCTTCCGCTGGCTCCCATTGCTCCTGAAGATAGAGACTATATCCCAGGTCATTCCAGACCGTAGGTTGGTCGGAGTCGAGTTCGAGGCTTTTCCGATAGTTGTTCGAGGCCTCTGCGGCACGACCCAGTTGGTCCTGCATGAGGCCGAGGCGGTGCCACGCTTGAGCATGCTTAGGATCGAGCTCGGTGACCTTCTGGTAGGCGAGAATCGCGTCCGAGAATTCTGCATTCCGTTCCGCTGATTGTGCCAGCGCAAACTGAATTTCAGATTTTTGCTGTAGTGAGCGGTTCGCTGCGGTCTTGCTTCCGGATGGAAGCATGGCGCAACCGAATTGCGTGCACGCCACGCCGAGCAGAAGGGTAACAACCGTTTTGATGGGTAGCGGGCACACAGCAAACTTCCTGAGGGGAACATTGACCCGGGAACGTTACATGAGGTCCCAATCAGCGTCAACGGCGTTTCACGGACCGATTCCGTCCCAAATGCTGGAAGGGCCCTTGCTTCGGGAAGGTTCGCGATCGCTCCTGTGGGGCACGTTGGGCCGAACTTGCTTCATCCAGATCGACTGAGCTTCAACCCCGTCCAGGCCAGGGGTTTGCGGGTGACCGATGTCGACCATGAACGCCTCTGCTTCGAATCCAAGTTCTTTCAGTCGTGAGCTGACCTCAGCTTGTCGCTGTCGGTCCAGCGTATTCGAAACTCCGGAGGGCTGAATCGTGATGGGAAGGCCTGCAGGAATGGCGGTTGATGCGATCTTCTGAAGTTGATATCGCCCACGAAAATTCAGTTTTGCAGATCGAACATCCTCGAAATCGTACCGGTAAAGGACCAGCCGATCCGCTACACCATTCCACTGTTGTGTATGCAGCAAATACTGGGTGTAACTACCAAAGGGTCGCTGATAAGAGTGGTTCCCGTAACTCCAGTGCCGGTTATGCAGGATTGGGTTAGCTTTGACGCCCAACCAGGATTCAACACGCCCAAACACGCCCGCCCGGTGCATCATTTTCCCGTTGACGTTTTCGTCGCAGTTGGGAGCGATGGGGCGGATCTCTTGAGCGTGCAGCATGGTGACGCCGCCAAAGAGAACTGCCAGTAATGCTTGAGTGAAAGATTTCGTGACCACGACATGGGTTCCTTGGGCCGGACAGTACAACAGGCGATTAAACGGGTGGTCTAACGGTTTGGCCAAAAGGCTACCTGTAGCCTTGAGTGATGGCTTCTATTTGAGGTATGCCGGGAGGCGATGGCATGTTTGACGGGCGCGATAAATCAGATTGCATCGTGGAATTGCTGAAACCTGATGGGCCCGAGACGTGTGCCCTTTCCAACGCGTGATGAGATCTAAGGTTGAGCGGATCATCCCAATTGGCCGTAGGTCGAACCGAACGTCCAAGCCGACTCTCAATTCGATTCAGCAGATAAAACTCGAAGTCTGATGGCGGAATGACTTCGGAACCCGGCAGTGGCCCCAGTTGATCGGAAGACATGCCGTTCACCACGTAGGGCGTCACCAGAACCACCAGTTCCTGCTCGCGTTGCTCGCTGCTGGCGTTGGAAAACAAAGGGCTCAGATACGGCGCGTCTCCCAAGATCGGGATCCGTTTGGTCGAATTGGAAGAGAACTTGTCGAGTAACCCTGCAAGAGCGAGGGTCTGACCCTCACGAAGTTCAACGGTCGTCGACGCCGATCGGGAACGGAAGCCGGGAACGGTTCCGTCTCCCAGTTCGCGGTCCACCGAACTGACTGTCGGTGCGACTTGCAAGCGGATGATGCCGTCGTCAAGGATGTTCGGTGTGAACTCGAGCTGGACGCCAAACGGTCTGAATTCCGAACTCGGCGCCCCTTGGGTGCCGAGCAACTGATAGCCAACTTCACCGCCAACCAGGAAGCTGGCCATATGGCCATTCATGGCCACCAGATTGGGTTCCGACAAGACCGTGGTCACACCGTTGGTTCGAAGTGCCTTGAAGCTCGCCTGAAAATCCCCATTTTCAAAGATCGCGATGTTGCCCCCGGATTGCCCAAGCATGTACGTCAGGAAACTCCCTGAACCCGTCGTGATCTGGAGGTCCGCGCCGATCTCACGCAGTGCGGTTCGGTTCAGCTCCGCAATCACCACCTTCAGCATGATCTGCTGGGAGCCCGGAACTTTGAGAAGATTGATGATCTCCGGTTGGACTTGGTGACGACCACTCTTAACCCAACCGAGTTGATCTTTTCCAAACGCAAGGCCCTGCTGCAGGGCTGAGGCTGCTACGGCATCTGGTGCGTCCGAATTTGGTTCCCCGACGCCCGGAACTTCGCCACCTTCCAACAGCGTTTTCCGCTGTTGTTGTAGCGCCATGGAGACGGCATAAGCGCGTAAAGTTTCGATGATTCGATTCACCTGAAAACTGCTTCGAGCTTGGCCTTCGACCACAATGTGCTCGCGCAATTGGCCCAATCTGATCAACGCATCGGGGTAAAGCTGTTTCAGTTGAGCTTCGACAAGTTGAAGGTCGTACCCGACGTTGATCTGGTAGGCGAAGGTCTCGCCATCCGCGGTCACGAATGAGAGATCGGTCACTCCAATCCGTTTTCCAACGATGCGAATCAGTTGAGGGCCGAGGACATCAAAATCGATTACGGTTGGGTCAGCAACACCGATGACGGCCACACCTTCTGCCGAAGCAATCGGCTTTTTGGTGGTGATCAACCGCGACTGACCGTAAACCACTTGGATCGAGGCGTCACTGCCTTTGATGGAGTCAATGAAACTGGACGTCGGCGCCTGATCGAAACTCGATCGCTCTCGCCGCATCGGAACTTCCGCAGATTCCATCTGTCTCGGAGGAAGTGTTTGGATCGTGTTGGACGTCGACCGCACTTGGGGCTGGACCCGTTGCGGCACGATCTGCCCAACCACTTGTTCAACAAGCAGGCAGAACGTCACCACCATTAGGAGCGGAACGGTCGTCTTCCAACGTAGGCTCATCAAAGTCCCTGAAGGTCGCTGGTTTTGATTTTGGCGATCGATACTCAATATTCACGTACGATGTGGGGGGTAAATTCCCGCATCATCGTTGCTATCGTCAAAACGAGAACGAGGGCTGAACCGATCTTTCTAATTAATTGGCCGAACCACCGATATAATCCGAAAATGCTCGACTTTTGGCCCAGAAAATTAACATGCCAAGGTGATGCTAGCATTGCCAAATCCGGCTTGAATTGGACTCAAGCTGCGATTGATGGGAGCGTGGGGAGTGGCCTGATCAAAGTGGTCTGATTGGGGGGGTGGTCAGCGGGCGTGCTGATAATCCGAGCTGCCGTAGAGTTTTCCAGATTTCAGATTGATGAAGAAGGCTCGTGTTTCTTCTGGCAGTTCTCCCCGAATGGAGATCCGATCCCCGTCTTGATTCCAAGAGAGTGATTTTACGGTCCAACGGCGGTTGGGACTTTCGCCTGCGGATCGAGTGCTGTAGAGCAGGACGTCGTCGACCGATCTGGTTATAGAAAACACGGCATTCAAGGTTTGCTGTTCCAGCCGAAGACTCTCCTGTTTCAACCAGATTTCACCCGCCTGGGTAACGCTGTCGGCGAACGCATAGCTTTCGGGACGGATCCAGCCCGCCGCGTGTCCATGGCCCATTTCGGGTACCAAAGTGAGAAGGTGCGGACCGTTGGCTGCCTCGCAGGAACGCGCGAGGCAGTCCATGGGAAAGTGCGTATCACCTGTCCAGGACAGCCATAGAATAGGCATTTGCGCCCGTGGAAGTCGGAGCAAGGGGTCCCAGACACTGTGGTACATGCGATTGGTTCCGAGGGCGCGACCCCATTGATTGTCTGCGTTTTCAAGTCCGCCGCATCCGTAGGTTGGGATAATGAAGTTGAAGCGTTGGTCGATTCCCGCCACCGTCGAAGCAATCACGCCGCCCCATGAAATTCCCATCAGCCCAATACGTTCTGGATCGACCTGCGGCAAATTCGCCAGTAGTGAATACGCTAGGATCGTATCGGCGACGGCGTGGTACATCCACTGATCCTTCAGCGGTGCCTCAGTGTCCTGATAGATGCCTATCCGATGCGGGCCCTTCCATTCGTGACTCATCCAGCCACGCATTCCGTTGCCGCGACGTTGATCCGTCTGTCCCTCGACAGCGATGCTGATGGCGACGTAACCTCGGTCATTCCAAAGTTTCACCCATTCCTTGAACGCCGTGCCTCCGCCGCCATGGACGAGAACAATTGCGGGAAACCGTTTCGGGGCATCCTGAGACTCAGGCGTTGCGTTGGTTTCGGAGGGAAAACCGAGCCACGCGAAAACCCGGGTTGCCCGCCCCTGCCACGAAAGACCCTCGTAAAAAATCGCGGAGAGCCGAGCGTCTGACTCAAAGCCTTCGGCCACGTAGGTTTTTGGAGGCTCAGTAAGTTCGCCAAGTTCTTCAACCTGCCGACGAAACTCTTCAAAGTTTTGGGCGCTAAGCGAGGCAAGGAACTCTGGCGTTGAAAAACATAACAACCCGAGGGATACCATGATTTTGAAGAGCGACATGCGCGGCTACTCCAACCTTCGAGAATTTTAACGTCGTTGAAAATCGGTCGCTGAGAAGGACGGGACGAAGCGATGACCCTCGATTCTAAACCGGATTTTCAAGTTCCAGGTACCATTGGCAATCAATCGGGACGATCGGCACCTTTCTAGGTCAGGTCGCGGATAACGACTTGACCGAAGTGCGTCAAAACGGTGAATGACCAACTGGCAGTTAAGATGAGATGGTGATCACGGACCATTCGGCTTAAGATCAGGGTAGCGAAGCGTTGACCTGACAAACTGGTCGCGGCATAAGATCGCGGAGTCGTCGAGGGTGGCGGAACCTTTGAGACCGCTTGTACCAAGATGGAAAATTGAGGATCGATGAAGGCGAAATGGAAAGATACCGAGACGGCCATCCGATTTGGGCTGGCATGGATGGTCGCCGCCGTCGGTTTGAATATTGTCGAAGCACATGGCCAACAACTCGCCGTGGATTTTAACCGCGATATCCGCCCAGTGTTGGCGGAAAGTTGTTTTGCGTGTCATGGCCCCGACGAGCAGCAGCGACAGGCAGACCTGCGTCTCGACCTCCGATCGTCGGCGATCGAGTCGGGAGCCCTTACGCCGGGTTCGCCGGACGACAGCGAGATGTTGCGACGAATTGAATCGCAGGATGAATCGGAGCAGATGCCTCCTCCCGAACATGATCCCCGGCTCACTGTCGAGCAAAAACAGAATTTCCGGCGGTGGATCAAAGAGGGTGCGCCCTATGCAGAACATTGGGCCTTCGTGCCGCCAAAGCGTTCCGTTTTGCCGGAGGTCAGCCAACCGCAGTGGGCGCGGAATGCGATCGACTTGTATGTGATGAGTCAACTCGATGCTCAGGGGCTTCAACCCTCTCCCGAGGCGGACACCTATACGCTGGTTCGTCGAGTTTATCTGGATTTGCTGGGTCGTCCGCCAACGCCTGAGGAAGCAGAGCGGTTGGTCAGCAATCCGAGCCCTGACGCGTACGATACCTTGGTCGACCACCTGCTTGGCTCAAAAGAATACGGTGAACGCTGGGCCCGCGTCTGGCTGGACCTTGCCAGGTACGCTGACACCAACGGTTATGAGAAAGATCGTGTTCGCTCCATCTGGCCTTATCGAGATTGGGTGATTCGGGCTCTGAACGAGGATGTGCCGTTCGACGAATTTTCAATCCAACAGCTCGCCGGCGACATGCTCGAGGAATCGACTGCCGAAAGCCAGATCGCGACCGGTTTTCATCGAAACACCATGCTTAATGAAGAGGGTGGGATCGATCCGCTGGAGTATCGCTTTTACGCCATGGTCGATCGAGTGGCCACGACGGGAACCGTATGGATGGGACTCTCGATCGGATGCGCCCAGTGTCACACCCATAAATACGACCCCATTTCGCATCAGGAGTATTATCAATTTATGGCACTCCTGAACAACGCCGACGAGCCTGACCTGATGGTGAAAACCGAGGAGGTGGGTTCGCAGCAGAAGCGGATTGAGGGTGCCATTCTGGAACTTGAAAAAGAGTTGCCGAAGCAGTTTCCACCTACCGAGGAAGGCGACGCGACCGAAGCAATCCGTCGCAAGGAAAACTTTGAAAAGCACTTTCAAGCGTGGCTCATCGAAGCCCGCAAGCGATCCCAACCTTGGCGGATCATGGTGCCAGCGGAATGGGAGACCAACCTCCCTCGTCTCGAACTACTTGAAGATGGCTCTCTGTTTTCGACCGGTGACATCACGAAACGAGATGAATTCGTTTTGCGGTTTCAAGTCGAGGAGGAAATGTTACCTCTAACAGCGCTGCGGCTGGAGGTCTTGCCGGACGAAAGGTTGCCGGCAGGAGGTCCGGGCAGGGCATTCTACGAGGGTCGCAAAGGCGATTTTTTCCTGAGCGAAATTGATGCAACACTTGACGAACAAACATTGACATTCGCTTCAGGAACAGAAAGTTACGGCAAGATTTCCATTGGAAGTGGACAAGCTAAAGCCGCAAATGTTTTTGATGATGAGGGTTCGACTGGATGGTCCACCGCTCGACGCGAAGGCGAGGCTCATCACCTTGTCCTCAATTTTTCAGAACGGCTTGATCAAAGTGGGGTTTTGGAAATCGCCATGCTGTTCGAGAGGCATTTTGCGGCCAGCCTTGGACGCTTTCGGATATCAGCAGTGGGATGCGACGGGGATGCAGTGGCCACATCGTTTTCGACTCGTGTGGAGTCCCTGTTGCAACAACCTGAGGAGCAGTGGAGTGCAGAGGATCTTGCAGACCTGCGACTGGCGTTCTGCAGAGAAGCGCCCGAGTTGGCAGATGCAAGGAAGGTCATTGAAAAACTCCGGTCCACACGCCCCTCTTTTCCAACCACCATGGTTTTTCGGGAAAGACCCGAAGACAATCCACGAGCGACCTTCCTGCATCACCGTGGCGAGTACCTGAGTCCCCGGGATGCTGTCGCGCCTGGGCTGCCGAAGTTTTTGAGGTCGGACGACGGAGAGACGCCCCGCGATCGGCTTGCTCTGTCTCGCTGGCTTGTCAGTACCGAGAATCCTCTTGTGAATCGAGTGGTGGTCAACCGAGCCTGGCAGTCGTTTTTCGGTGTTGGACTCCACCGAGCCAGCGATGATTTCGGGACCCAAACGGAGCCTCCACGACATCTTGATTTATTGGACTGGCTTGCCTGTGAAATGGTTGAAAAAGACTGGTCGATGAAATCACTCCACCGATTCATTGTCACAAGCGCAACCTACCGCCAATCGTCAAACATTCCCCCTGAACTCCAGGAAGACGGGGCCAATGAGGCTCTGGCGAGAGGCTCCCGATTCCGTGTCGAGGGGGAGATTGTCCGAGATATCATGTTGAGTGCGAGTGGCCTCCTCTCTCAGAAAATGTATGGTCCGGGCGTGCGTCCTCCTCAGCCCTCCACCGTCACCGCTGTGGCTTACGGAAGTCCTGCTTGGAAAGCTGCTGAGGGCGAGGATCGTTTCCGTCGCTCCCTCTACACCCATGCCAAGCGGACGGCGCCGTTTGCCGCTTTCACTGTCTTTGATGCGCCCACGGGCGAAAACTGTGTGGCGCGCCGGGATCGTAGCAATACGCCGCTTCAGGCGCTCACGCTGATGAATGATGAGATGTACCTTGAGTACGCCAGGGCGTTGGCCAGGCTGGCGTGGGAACAGTCCAGCGTTTCCGATCAACGAATTGAAGTCATGTTTCGAAGACTGGTGACTCGTCCCCCCTCCGCTCAGGAGATCGGCATCATCAAGGACTACCTTGCGACACAGACGCATCGTCTGGAGCAGGGTGAGTTGGATGCCGCACAAATTGCGAAACAGCCCAACGCCACAGGGGAATTTGCGGCTTGGGTGATGGTGGCGAGAGCCATGATGAATTTGGACGAAGTGATTACCCGGCCCTGAGTTTAAGAAGAAAATGATGATGCATAAGCCCACGCAACACCAACTCCGGCATGAAACCCGGCGTCACTTTTTTCGGAACTGCGGTGTCGGAGTCGGCAAGATCGCGTTAGCGACTCTGCTGGGGAATGCCGGTGGGAAATCCGCTCGCGGCCAGGAAGAAGATCAAACGCCTTTTGAGGTGCGTCCTACCCATTTTCCTGCTCGGGCCAAGCGGGTGATTTATTTATTCATGGCGGGTGCTCCCAGTCAGCTGGAGACGTTTGATTACAAACCCAAACTTACGGAACTGGAGGGGAAGCCGATTCCACCTTCGGTGATCAAAGGGCAGCGGTATGCGTTCATCCAGCCGGATGCCGCGGTTTTGGGACCTCGGTTCAAATTCAAAAAACACGGGCAGGCAGGAGCTGAAATCTCGGAAGTCCTGCCCCACCTTGCGAAAGTGGTCGATGATATTTCGATCGTCAAATCGGTTCACACCGACTTGTTCAACCATTCGCCCGCCCAGTTGTTCGTCAACACGGGCAGTGGGGTGCCCGGTCGTCCCAGCATGGGGGCGTGGTTGAGCTACGGACTGGGAAGCGAGGCTGATGATCTACCTTCGTTTGTGGTGTTGAAAAGTGGAGGCAGTTTAAGTGGTGGAGCGGCGATGTGGAGCGCCGGTTTTCTTCCTTCGGTCCACCAAGGGGTGCCTTTCCGAAGTCAGGGCAGTCCCATTCTTCATATAGAAAATCCCTCAGGGTTCGATACTCAAGCCCAGCGTGAATCCTTGGATGTGATCCGAAAGCTGAATCAGACGCAGCTTGATCTGGTTGGAGATCCAGAAATTGCAACACGGATGAGTGCCTATGAAATGGCTTTTCGGATGCAATCACGCGCTCCAGAGTTGATGGACTTTACCCAGGAAAGCCGAGAAACGCTCGACCTCTACGGGGCGGACGCGAGCAACGGTCAGAAAGCATTTGCGAACAACTGTCTTTTGGCGCGGCGTCTCGCCGAACGCGGGGTGCGGTTCATTCAGGTATACCATTCCGGATGGGATCATCACAGCAATGTCGAAGGGGGGGTCAAGGGGCAATGTCGACAAACGGACCAGGCTTGCGCTGCCTTGATTCAGGATCTCAAACGGAGCGGCTTGCTCGAGGATACGCTGGTTGTCTGGGGAGGTGAATTTGGCCGGACCCCGATGGTCGAAGCGAGCGCCGCTTTGGGGCGAAACAACGGGCGGGACCATCATCCCCAAGCGTTCACCATGTGGTTTGCGGGAGGAGGGATTCGCCCGGGAGTCACGATCGGCGCAACGGACGAACTTGGCTTCAATGTTGTCGAATCACCCGTTCATGTGCATGACGTTCAGGCCACCCTTTTGCATTGTCTAGGGATCGATCATGAGCGTCTGTCCTTCCGTTCAAGGGGCCTGAATATCCGGTTGACCGGTGTTGAGGATCACCACCCGATCAAGGAAATATTGCTCTAGTCAAAGGACCATTTTTTTCAGATGCGATTCCCAGAGTGGAAAATCATCAACATCGGAGCTGAGAGAAGGTTAGAATCTCTCCAACTCATGCGGCATGTTGCGGCAAACCGTGACGATATGCAAGTCGGAACATCGACTCCAGATTGGCGAGGAAGATGGCGCGGTACCGCTCAGAGACGGTTGAGAGCCCTCCCTCGCAATGTGCTTCAAGATTTCGTAAACACCAGGGCATTCCATCCATGATTTTGAAAAGTCGTACCTGCTTGGCAATGATTTCGGGTCTTCTGTTGATGTTGTCGGGGTCAGTCAAAGGCCTTGAGCGTCCCAATGTCATTGTGATTCTTGTCGACGACATGGGCTTTTCGGACATCGGGTCGTACGGAAGTGAGATTCCGACGCCGCATCTCGATGCAATGGCAAAGCGGGGGATCAAGTTTTCGCAATTTTACAACACGGGTCGTTGCTGTCCGACGCGGGCAACTTTGCTGACCGGTCTCTATTCGCACCAGACCGGAGTGGGTTGGATGACGGATGACCAGGGAGCACCCGGGTATCGTGGGCATCTTAATCAGGAGTGCGTCACCCTTGCGGAGGTACTGTCGGGCGCAGGGTACTTCACTTTCATGACCGGCAAGTGGCATGTTGGCTTCAATCACGGCGTGACCCCATGGGGCCGCGGGTTTCATCGCAGTTTGAATTTGCCTGCCGGAGGTCTGCATTTCTCGAACCAGACCGGACCCAAAGGGGGCACTAAAATGTTCCTCAACGGCGAGGAGGTTGCCCGCGATGATCCTCAATTCAATCCGCCCTGGTATGGGAGTGACTTGTGGACTGAGCAGGGAATCAAGTTCATGGATGAAGCTATCGCAGCGGAGCAACCGTTCTTCTGGTATCTCGCCCATGTCGCTCCGCATTTTCCGTGTATGGCTCCGGAAGAAACCATCTCCAAGTACAGAGGTAAGTACATGAAAGGGTGGGACGCTCTTCGCGAAGAGAGGTTCGCCCGGCAAAAAGCCATGGGGTTGATTGACGAACAATGGGCTCTGGAGACTCGACCTGATCAAGTTCCGGCGTGGGATTCCCTCTCTACCGAGGAACAGCAACGATACGATGACATGATGGCCATTTATGCTGCCATGATTGAGGAAGTGGACAAAAATCTGGGCAAGCTTGTCTCTGCCCTGCAAGAACGCGGAGAACTCGAGAATACACTCATTTTATTTCTTTCTGACAACGGCGGAAACGCAGAAGCCGGCGTTCAGGGAAAGTACAAGGGTGAGCAACCCGGTGGTCCTCATTCGGACGTTTTCATCGGGCGATGTTGGGCCCATTTGAACAACACTCCTTTTCGGAAATACAAGCATTACAACCACGAGGGGGGAACTGCCTCCCCGTTGATCGCGCATTGGCCTGCGGGAATCCCTTCACAATCGTCCCGCGAGCAGTGGATTCGCAAGCCCACGCACTTGATCGACATCATGGCGACCTGCGTCGATCTCGGGGAAGCGGAATATCCCAAGGTCTTCCGGGGACATGAGATCATTCCCATGCAGGGTCAAAGTTTGAAGCCGCTCCTGACGGGAGAAGGCGAATTCGAGGACCGCCCCCTTTTCTGGGAACATGAGGGGAATGCAGCCATTCGTGTGGGCGATCGAAAACTGGTCCGCCAGGGAATGCGGGGGCAATGGGAGTTGTTTGACCTTGCGGCTGACCGAACCGAGCAACGAGATCTTTCTGGAGAATTTCCACAGGAAGTAGAAGCTCTCCAAAGCCAATGGCGTCGATGGGCTCGGCAGGCCAATGTGCTCCCTAAGCCGGCCAAAAAGAAGCCTTAAGCCCAGTTTCAAGTTCGAGCAACTGAGGGAGTTTGGCGGCCGACTTTGACGATGCAGATAAAATTTGGCCGGAAGAATCACCTTTTGCACGTCAACACGTGTCGGCAATCAATGATTGCGACGCGGGTTTATTTTCCGAAGGGAACGTCAAATGAAACGAAGCGGTCTCGGTTTTGGTCTCGCACTTCTGAGCCTGTCCCTCGTGTTCACTGAAACGCTTGCCGGGCAAGAATCCACCACTGAAGAACATTACGTCTTCGAAAGCAGTATCCCTTACCGGACCGAGAAAGATACAACGGAATACATGAAAGAGCGTTGCCGTCTTGATCTGTATTATCCTACACACCTCAACGACTTCACGACGGTCGTCTGGTTTCATGGCGGTGGTTTGACCGGAGGTGAGAAGTTCGTGCCCGAAGAGTTGGATAGTAAAGGGATTGCGGTCGTCGCGGTCAGTTATCGACTCAGTCCCAAGGTGCAGGCGCCGGCTTATATTGAAGACGCAGCTGCCGCAGTCGCATGGACTTTCCGGAATATCGAAAGGTATGGTGGATCAAAACGGAAGATTATTGTCAGTGGTCATTCCGCAGGGGGTTACCTGACAAGCATGATTGGTCTGGATCCGAAATGGTTGAAAAGGCACGACATCGATGCCAATAAGATTGCTGGCCTCGTTCCTTTCAGCGGGCACACCATTACCCACTTTACGGTTCGGGGCGAGCGTGGGATCGATGGCAAACAGCCGATCATCGATGAAATGGCACCCTTGTATCATGTTCGAAAAGACGCCCCTCCTCTGTTATTGATCACGGGTGACCGCGACATGGAGATGTTGGGAAGGTATGAGGAGAATGCCTACTTGTGGAGAATGATGCAGGAAGTCGGACATCCTCACACGGAGTTGCTGGAATTGGAGGGGTACGACCACGGTGGTATGGCGAAACCAGCCCACCCTCTTCTGTTAAAGTTCATACGCAAGATTTCTCCGTAGCTGAAGACGAGTGCTTCAGCAGTCGCCGTGTAAGGACCGGATTTTGACTCCTGGAAGCGAAGCACAATGATGAGCACGCTTGCGGGAGTCAAAAGCGGCTCGTTGTGACACGGTCTCCTTGAGTGATGCGATGTTCCCGGGTGACACGTTGTACTCGAATGATGCTGCCAAAGCCGTGAATTTTGGCGAGCCGCCATCCGTGCTACTTCTTCAATTTCAGATAATCAAAAAGACGATCATCCAGCGTAAAGGCCTTGAGTTCCAATGTGCCGCCATTCACATGAACCATCACGTAGTGGTGCCCGTAGCGAACGTTATTCTGAAAATAGGGTCGGGTGGGCGCGGGAGTTTCGAGTCCGCCCCCTCCTCCACCCGTGATCATGTAAAACGGAGCATCGCTCTCAACCGCTTTCTCTTCACGGATGGGCCAAGTCCTTTCGTATGAGTGAATGTGTCCATTCCATACGATGTCGACGCCATATTTCTCGTAGAGCGGAACAAGCTTTCTTGCTCTCAGATCCCCCAAAGAACCTCGATTGGTTTTCCATAAATTGCCGTAGTCATTCTCGTCCGAAGAAAATGGGGGATGGTGGTGACAGACAATTTTCCATTGGGACTCTGACTTGGCCAGTTCCTCCTCAAGCCATCGATATTGAATCGAGTTCGGGTCAACTTTCTGATTGGTGTCGAGCATGAAAAACTGCGCATTACCATACTTGAAGGTGTAGTAGTACTCGGGCGAAGGCAGGGAGACATAGTTGTAGTAGTACTGGGCATTCTGTTCGTGATTGCCAAGAACAGGATAGAAGGGGACGTAATTGATCAGTGGTCTCATGCCCGGGAAGAAATGTTCCAGCCAGTGGTCATGATTGCGACCCGTTGAGACCAGATCTCCAATATGCAACGTGAAACTGGGTCTTTGCCCCCAGGCAAGTTCAGCCAGTTGACGGGAAACCGTCGGGTTGCCCTGGGTATCCGAGATGACCGCAAACGCGAAAGGCGTCTCCTCGTGGACAGCCGTGCGGAATGAGGCAACTGGGCTTTCATATCGAAGATTGGCGGGCGTCGAAGATTCAACACGATAAAAATACTGTTTGTCTGGTTCCAGATTTTCCAGCCGAACTTCATGAATCGTGTTGGCATCCGTCTCAACCTTCATGTCGCATTCGGCCGTTTCACCATAATGAACCACCGAGGTCGCCTCCTGGGTGGTATGCCACATGACAGTCATGGAACTCTGTGTCCCGAATTGCAGATAGGGTTCCACAAGCACCTCAAACTTTTCAGGTTGAAGTTGAGCTTCCGCCTGAGCCAGAGTTTCGTGGTGTGAAAACTCTTGCTGGACCCATTCCGCAGTGGCTGCTTCTCCGTAAACTCTCACCTCACGAATCCGACCATGATGTGGCGTGAATTCATTGGAGTCCAGATATGCGCCAAGGACATAGGGAGCGACGTCGGGGTAAAGAATTTTGCCGTGCTGAATGTCGCTAGAGAGTTCCTTACTGCCGTTGACGAACAACTCCGTTGTTTTTCCATCAAAGATCGCGGTGACGTGATAAAGCCGGCCTAATTCATATTCGGACTCGGACTTGAAATAGGTCATCAAGCCATCGCCATCATCGGCTCCTGAGGTGGCCAAGCCGAAGTAGAACTTCGACTCATCGTAACCAAGGACCCAGCCTTTTTCGAAACCGCCGTTGTCTTGCAACACGCCGATAACACCGCCCCAACTGCGACGTTTGTCGATACTGAACCAAGCGGAAACGGTGATCGCTTCGGCAGGAAGACTATCGAGAACCGTACTGTGATTTGCGGCCAACATGCATCGAGCCTTTCGGCCCTCAAACATCAACGCCTCTCCCGTCGAATCTTTGATGAATCGAGGCGTCTCCTGCAGTTCTCCATCCGGTCCGAGTCTCGCTCGAAGTAAACCACCCTCGATGTAATCAGACTGCAGGTACCAGTGTCCCAGTGGATCCGGGCCATCGTGGGCAAAGCTCACGTTGGTCGCGAAAACGATCGTGGCAAACACGAGATAGCAAGTGCGGTAAATCATGGGAGCATCCAGCCAGCAAAAAGGGGACGAATGGGCGAGGCGGGTGATTTATTCTCATCCTCTGGGGACGCATGTCTCCCAATTTCACGAATCGCGGGTCGTCGATGTCGATCGAGGATGCCCGGGACAGGTCAATTGTCGACAGGCTTATTTGATCGAAGAGTAGTCCGTGGCCTTCATGTACGTCGACTCAGGAGGCTTCGCCAGTCGACCGACCCCTGATGCTTGAGCCGCCTTTCGCCATGCCGGATCCTGGATGAAGGCAGTCCACGAAGCTTTCGCGGCGTCACGACTGTTGTGCTTGATGATGTAGATGAGATGGTCCTCCGACTTGGGTGCATCAGAGGGGTGCCAATAAGCCACATTGCGAATGCCATGTTTTTCGAAAAGTCCCATGGTGTGGTCACGGAAGCGAGCATCGAGCTTCCCAAGTTTTCCTTCGGCCGCCTGATAGATCCGTAACTCAAAGACGTCATCGGAGTCGGAGTCCCCATTCTTCCATTGCGGTGAATAGTCGGCTGCATCCATGAAAACGGCTTCCGGTGCTTTGGCAAGGATTGGCCCATCGACTTGCGATTCCTTCGCAACCTTTTTCCACTCCGGATCCTGAATGAAGGCGGACCAAGATGCCTTGGCGGCATCGCGACTTTCATGTTTCAACACATAGATCAACGTGTTCTTGGATTTCTCTCCATCTGTTGGGACCCAATATCCGATCGACTCCATTCCGTGCTTGTTGAAGAGCTGAACCGTATGATTTCGGAATCGCGCGTTCAAGTTTTCCAGCTTGCCTGTGTTGGTGGTGTAAATTCGCAGCTCATAAACTTCTGCCTGCGCGGGTAGGGCCGTGCAAAGTCCAAATACGAAAGCGGTTACCGAGAAGAAGATCAATCTGGTTTGCATCGAATCCACCCCATTCAAATATCAGAGAGTTTTGTCGTAAAACGGGAATCTGCGATCACCTGACGGCATTCATGTTAGCTCATCTTTCTTGCGAAGGATATGTATTCGGGCGAGAACATGAAACGCACGAGTGTGTTCTGGGCTCAGCGACTTTGTCGTGACGAGACGCGGTAATGAGGAGGTTAGATTTTTAACTGGAATCTCTCTGCGCTTTCCCTGATGTACTGGATTTGTCCCTTATCCAATCGTCCTTTCCATTTGGAAAGGCCTTCTTTTTGCGGGGCCATCGAGGTCACGGCGCGGGCGATCAGTGAGTCACGGTTCTCCGGAGGGCAACCGATGAAATCGAGGAGGTTCCAGATCGTTTCGTCGGGGCGACTCACCAGATCTTCGTAGGTCAGCCAGTGCACCGTGAGTTCGCCGTTTTCGATCTGTCGCTGCGGCACCATGTTCTCAATGCACCAGACCAGGGTGAGCTTCCTGAACAAGGATTCACCCGCCTCTTCGATCCAACCCTGTTGTTCGGTCAGATAATCTTCTGCGAGATGAGGCTGCTCCAGGAACCGGAGTGGATTTCCCCCCCACCCCATTTCTTTTCTGGAGGACAGGACCGCGCATGGGTGCCTTGTGATGTAGACCACCTTGCTGGGGAAATGTCGTTGCATCCACGGAAGCATCAGGCTTGCCTTAATAAACTTGATGGCTCTTCGTGTTGCTCGGGGTCGCCAGTGTTTCAATCCATGGCGGTACGCGGTGGGTCGATTCCAAATCGGCGTATCCCAGTCCACGCGGCAGGTCATCCATGAAAACCAGGCATGGTCCGGACGATGATAAAAAACTTTGCTTAAAAATGTCTCGAGCGGCTCGTGGGTTTCATCTTCTCGAAGGTAAAGTCCCCAGAGGTGCCGCGTCTTCGGGACGTTTTTAAAGTGCAGAGGTTCGAATACGGGACGAATCGATCGCTGCATGGCCAGCAGATCCAGAAGCCAGGTGGTTCCGCTTCGTCCGCTGCCGGCGACCACAATGGGTTCCAGATTGTTGGTGGCCGAATTCATGGGATATCAGAGGGCAAGAGTTGGGGAACAGAAACGCCATCTTGACTCAGAGAAACCCCGCAATGGGTGTTCGGAAATTGGCAAGCAGGTTACCGTTTCGACTTTCGGAGATCAGATTGCATGTTTCGAACATTACCGGTTTCAAGATTGCAAGTCCATCTTGGTATAAAAAGTAGTCTCATCAACCTTGTGGCTCAACGCGGTGTCGACTCCTCGGGGGCAAGCCTCAGACATGCGATGAAAGATTTCCGATCAGACCATAAGCTTGCCTTGGTGTTTTAAGTGACTCGAGTCGACTCAACTGTCTGTTTCGATTTGGGTCGTCGTGTAGGCTGATATCCTGTTGAGGTTTCCGCGATCCATTCCGAATTTTGATTTCAGGGCGTTCTCATGCAAAGTTGTGAAGCTGAACCGGTACGAAATTATTGGAGAGTTTGGCGGTCCATGGTGTTCGCGTGCGTCCTGATGATCGGGGGCATCGCCGTAGGGCATGCGGAAAACTGTGAGGCAGACGAGCCGGTTCGGCCCAATATTCTTTTTATTGCGATGGACGATCTGAATGACTGGATTGGTGTCATGGGTGGGCACCCCCAATCCTTGACCCCTCAACTCGATCGACTTGCGGAAAGTAGTGTTCTTTTCACCAATGCCCATTGTGTGGCGCCCGCATGCAATCCCTCTCGGACGGCCATTTTTACAGGACGTTCTCCACATCGATCGGGTCTCTATGACAATCGACAACGCATGAGAGATGTGTTGCCTGAGGCCAAGCTTCTACCCAAGGTGCTCTCCGAGCACGGATACTACTCAGCCGGGTCAGGCAAGATGCTCCATTACTTCATTGATGCTCCTTCTTGGGATGAGTATTTTCCCTCTGCGGAGACGGAAAATCCTTTTCCACGAACCTACAATCCACCCAATCGCCCATTGAATTTGCCACGAGCCGGACCCTGGCAATACGTCGAAACGGATTGGGGGGCGATCGATGTCACCGACGAAGAATACGGGGGTGACTATCTAGTGACCGAGTGGGTGGCCGATCAGCTTCAGCAGAAGCATGACCGGCCCTTCTTTCTGGCATGTGGTATTTACCGACCGCACGAACCGTGGTTTGTCCCCGCAGAATATTTTGAACCCTTTCCCCTCGACAAAATTCAAATTCCACCTGGCTACCGAATCAACGACTTGGAAGATCTGCCTCCCCAGGGAAAACGTCGTGGACCGAATCGTTATTTCGAGCACATTCAGGAACAGGGGCAATGGAAACGTGCGATTCAAGCTTATCTCGCCTCGGTTCACTACGCCGATGCGATGCTGGGACGAGTACTGGACGCTTTGGAGGCAAGCCCAAACGGCGACCAGACGATCGTTGTGCTCTGGTCGGATCATGGCTGGCACCTTGGTGAAAAAGAGCACTGGCAGAAGTACACCCCTTGGCGCGCGTGTACGCGTGTTCCGTTGATGATCTCGGTCCCTTCGGGAGCACCGGGGCTGACTTCGGGGACTCGACCTGAGTCATGTTCGAAACCGGTCAGTCTTTTGAGTCTGTTTCCAACGCTGCTCCAGCTTTCAGGCTTGCCTTCACGCAAGGAACATGATGGCCCATCACTCATCCCCCTACTCAAAAATCCGGATGCTGATTGGCCGCACGCTGCGGTGACTTACCTTGCTGATCCCGGCAGTTATTCCGTGAGTGGTGAAGAGATGCGACTCATTCATTACTCGAATGGTGAGGAAGAACTGTACGATATTCGCGCGGACCCCTATGAGTGGGACAACCTCGCTACCGATATCCGTTTCGAGGCGCAACGGGACATGCTGAGACGCTTCGCTCCGTCGGAGTTTGCAGAAAAGCCAGAGGCGACTCTCGAGTCTCTCACCCTATTGGATTGGCATCCCGCGAAGGATGTGGAGGTTCCACCTTCCCGGCCGGATGGGAGCCCTTTCGACGTGTTTTTCATCAATCGCCGACCTGAGCCCGTAAAGTTGTTTTGGATGGACCGTGAGGGGCGGCCAAAATTTTATGCCGACCTCAGTCAGGACCAACCCCATCGACAGCAGACGCGACCTGGGGCGGTCTGGTGTATTCAGGATGGCGGTGAAAAAATGATGGGCTACTTTCGGGTTGATGATCGAAGTGCCAGAGCGATCGTGCCGAAAACTTCAAATGAATGAAACTTGCCTAGCAGGTTTCGCCGCATCCATTCCAAAAAATTGAGGGCAAAACGCGTGCATCTCAGGTCGAAGGTTCATATTGCCACGGAAGTGTGAAACGATGAGTGATTCAGTAAAGGTGAAACTTCGCGATGTGAGGTTCCGCAAGTTGGAAGATGCGGTCAAGGAGGCCGAGCAATTGCTCGTGTCCGGTTACATCCAACACGGAAAGTGGACCCTCGGTCAGATTTGCTGTCATTGCAGGGAGGTGCAAGAGTTCAGTCTGCATGGCTCTCCACGCTGGATGTCGTTGTTTGCATTTGTGCGACCACTTTACCGTAAAGCCTTGCTCCCGCGGCTGTTGCGTGGCGAATCTCCGATCGGGATGCCAACGGTACCGGCTTTGGTGCCCGCTCCAGATCTCGACGATCAGTCCGAGGTGGAGGCGTTTGCTTCGAGTGTCGATCAACTCATGCATCACCCGGGCGAATACTTTCCTCACCCCGGTTTTGGCCAACTCGGGCGTGAGGGACTCTTGGAGCTTTACACGGCTCATGCGTCACATCATTTCCGATTCCTCGAGCCCTGCTCCGCTCATCGACCTGAGGTTTGATGCGCCGCTTAAACCTTGTACGCGTACAGAAAGGTACGCGTAAAGAAAGGTACGCGTAACGCTATATACTCGCGGTGACGTCATGTATTCGTGGTGATACGCCATGTATTCGTGGTGATATCGTACGGGCGGCATGATCAAGGGACAGGGTTTCCGGGGCGTGGCGACCTATGCGACGCAGTCACCCTTGGCAGATTCTTCGGTGTCGGGTGAGCCGCTTGGTTCCGACAACGACTCTTGTTCCTGATGGGAGTCAAGGTCATCCGTCTCTGATTCCTCGGTAAGGGGCCCGAGGCGAAAGCCATAATCGCCGCTGGCCAACTCGTGTGTCGCTGCGGGGACGCTGTCGTCGACACCATCGAAACCGATTTGCCAAATCCATACATGGTCTGGACCGTCAGGAACGATGCGGAACGGCTGTTGATCGAAATGGTCGGTGATGGGCGTCGATTCCGTGGGCAAGCCCGCTTCGTCAAATGTGACGGGAAGATGCCCGTTGTTGATTCGATATTCGGTCATTACAAAAGCAATCTTGACCAGCCCCAACTCACCCTCAGATCGAGGGCCAATATTGATGATTCCCTCCATGGAAGGCAAAAGCAGGGAGAGGTAAATATTGGCTACGAGTTCGCTTGCTTCGCGGCGGCGTGCCCCGGGGAGCAGGGCCCATTTCGCATGCGTAAGCGGGTGGTAGTACTTCGAAGAGACCGCGGAAAAATTTTTGAGCCGTTCTTCCTGCGCGGCAATTGCCACTTTTTGATCAGCATAGGTGGGCAGGTCAAATCCGTTTTCGATCGAGTCGTACGCCTCGTTGAGTCGTCTTAGGATGTGGTCCCAGTCGAGTGAACTTCGACTCAGATGACGCAGCATCGCGGGAGCGTTCGCGTCGAGCAGTTCAAGACTCTCTGCGCCCTTCAACGTACTGATTACGCTATCGATCGCGATGATGCGTTCACAGTGGATGCCGTGTTTGATCGAGTCCAGGGGGGGAAGCCGATCGATCTCATCCCGTTTGTCAGACAGTCCCTCGTAGTTGTCTGGCAACGCATTCAGCCACGCGACGGTGGCGTGACTCGCGATTCCGTCGATCGCATGCCCCACCAATCGTTCCACCAGGAAGGGGCAATGACTGATCAGGTGCCCAAGGCGATAAATCGCGAGAATATCCTTCCACGCCGCGTCGAAATCTCCCTCTCCGCATTTCCTCATGGCGTCGGCATTCAAATATCGAGCGACCGACCTGATCTGCATGATGTCGTCAAGTAGAATCGCTACCATCCCATCCCCCTCAGAATCGCGACGCACGAAGTAATGGGGTTTCTTCAGGCTTTCCTTGATGAGCTCCATCGACGATGCATTGGCTTCCAACCATTGGGCGATCCGGGGGTATTCAACCTCCGACCATGGTTTCGTCATTGCAGCGTCCTGATCATCGTAGACGCTCGAGATTTCGGCCGAATCCCAATCCGCGACCTGCTCGCCATATCCTGTCAACGATCTGAAAAAATGGCCGTTCTCGTCCGCAGGCTCAATTCGAAGGAACTCGCATACATCTTTCATTACGAATCCTGAATCTCCCCGTCCACCAAATGCACGGACAATGCCATAAGCGGCGTTGTTTTCCGGAGAGATGCCCTCTTCCATCTCGTCGTAAAAAGCCTCGTTGAAATTGACAAACCCATGTTCGTCGATGGGCGAGGTGTAAATCGTTGTTTCCGGCGAGATCGGAATGCGACTTCCAATTTGGTTCAATGTCCCACTGCTGATGGAGGGGCCGAAGTAATTAAGTCCGGCATAGATCAAGAGGCCAATCGTGACGCCCAATCCCACAATTGCGATTCGCATCCGCTTTCGAGATGGTTGAGTCGAGTGGGGTGTGTCAAGGGTCATATAATTTCTCCACGAAGGGCAATGAACTTTCGACGGCAGAAAGGACGTACCTTGATTAAAGTCAGTGAGGAAGGTGATCAAGTCTGCGATTTGGAAGCGGATGAGAATTCGTATTTCGTCGGTGATTATTGTTGCACTCCAACAATTTTGTTTTCAACAGATGAAACTCGGTTGGAGGCATGATTTTGCCCAGTGCATCGCGATTCACAACCTTACGATAGGGATGAGGGTGTTCACTCTCTGGCTGTGACTCACTCATGACAAGGTCGAAGTTGGCCTGCCTGAACCGACGAGGTGATTACGCCCCGTTCCCGGAAACGCGGCAGCGGTCAGAGCAGCTGGATGCATGTGTTAGAGGTTGGGACTTACAAGGGGCTTGTCCGCGGCGAGATGAAAATAAAAAAAGCCAGCAGGCGGCGGACGCTTGCTGGCTTTTTGAGAGAGTCGAAGAAAGTGACTCTCCGAGACGAGTCTGAAGGTTGTTTCGGAGCAATCCCGCTGGAAAAACATGAAGAAAGGGATTTCTCCCTCAAAGACGTCCTTTTGCTAGCGGGGCCAGGCGGAACAAGGGAGACGAGCCACCGGCAGGTGTCTTCAATTGGCGGCTTGAATTTTTCCCTTAGGTAGATTGGCCCAACGCGTTTGCAGGGCCAGGGACTTGGTGACGGCAAGATGAATTTCGACATGGGGAATCTGGAACGCGATGCACCCGTCGCTTAGGATATGACGCTTGGAAACATGAACATCTGACAAAGGATCCCCCCCGATGAACCAGCTCACCCGCCGCCAGTTTGTGGCGTCCACCGCCGCTGTGGGAGCGAGTCTCTCACTGTCAAGTCCTTCATTTGCTTTGGCGAATGACTCCATCAACATGGGGTTCATCAGTTGTGGGGGCCGAGCGGGCGAGCATCTACGTCGTTTTGGAGGCATGGCGGACGTCAATGTCGCCGCGATTTGCGACCCTGATCGCAGTCGCCTCGGTTCCGTCAAGGACCGATTCCCAAAAGCCGACGCTTATACTGATTTACGAAAAATGCTCGATGACAAATCCATCGATGCGGTCGTTGTCGCGACGAGCAACCATTGGCACTGTCTGGCCTCCATATGGGCCATGGAGGCGGGCAAGCATGTTTATGTGGAGAAGCCCCTCTCTCATAACCAATGGGAAGGTCAGCAAACCGTTGCGGCTGCTAAAAAATACAATCGTGTCTGTGCGATTGGGACCCAACAGCGGTCCGACCCGATGCAGGCAGAGATTCAGAAATTCCTGCACGAAGACAAGGCGTTGGGGGAGATTCAATCGGCCAGGGTCAATCGTTACGGCGTCCGAGGCGCCATTGGAAAGCGGCCGACACCTCTGCAGATTTCTCAAGATGTCGATTACGACCTTTGGCTTGGCCCAGGCGAAGATCGTCCGATCATGCGGAACAAGCTTCAGTACGACTGGCACTGGGATTGGAATACAGGCTCTGGCGAGATGGGCAACTGGGGCGTCCATGTGTTGGATGATGTTCGAAATAATATTTTCCAGGATCGAGTCACACTCCCCAAAAGAATTTTTGGTGGAGGGGGCCGCATCGTTTATGGAGATGCGGGTGAAACCCCGAATATCCATTTCGTTTACTTCGACACGGGCAGCATTCCCGTGGTGATTGGGCTCAGCAACCTGCCGGCAGGACCAGGCGTCAAGGGTTCTCCCAAACATCCTGGACCAGGCAGTGGTTACGTGGCCTATTGCGAAGGTGGACGGCTTGAGGGTCAGCGAGGCGGGGCGCGTGCTTTTGATGCGGACGGCAAAGAGATCCGACGCTTCCGTGGAAACAGCGGCGGTGGACATCAACAGAACTTTATCGATGCCATGAAAGCCGGGGATTCCAGCTTGTTGAATTCAGACGTGAAGGTTGGACATGATTCAACCGGTTGGTGCAACTTGGCTAACATTGCTTTCCGCGCAGGTGTTCCCTTCCGTGAAGAAGACGCCACCGCGGTCAAGGATCCCAACTGGAATTCTCTTCTGGGCGAGATGCGGCAGCACTTGGGCGCGTATTCGATGCGGATGCAGAGTCCCGAGATCATGCTGAGTCCCGTGCTTGATTTTGATCCACAAAACGAGGTCTTTGTGGGCGATAATGCGGAGGCCGCAAACGTCTTCCTGACTCGTGAATATCGGGCGCCCTTCAAGGTTCCCGCCATCGACGCCTAACGTTTGATCCTGATCTAAGGGTCGCCATTCTGACAGGTGCGAGAGAGGGCAGTCATTCATGGGCCGGGTTGTTTTCAAAGCGACCCGGTTTTTTTATGCCAGCCATCTTTTGAACCCGCCTTCCCGATTCGGCCAACATGTTGCCAAGGATTTTGCCGCTCACTTGTCGACCAGGGAAAGCCCATGGGTTGAAACGGGAGCAGGCAACTCGATGAGGAGATGGAGAAGGATGAGGATTCCAGCTTTCGAACTCGCCGACCTGACGGCCGTGTGGGGCGAAATGCTTAAGCAAAAGAGACTGGGATTTAACCGGTAATGGGGTCAATCATCCCAATGATTTCGGGCACCGGGTTTACGCCCAGGTGATATGCGAGTTAATGACGCCTTAATCTCGCTGCGCCGTTTGCATAACTAGGACGCCGGGTTGTCGGCATCGTGGTGCCAAATGGTCAAGGTGGCCAGTGATTCCTTGAGGTCGACTTTTGTCACTTGGATTTTGACAATCTCAAATCCGGTTCGTTCCGTGATGTCGGCGATCAACTCATCGCGACTGGCCTTGCCGAGCAACGTCAGTCGATCGTAGGTGACCGTCGTCTTCTTGGGCTTTCCACCTCCATTGTCACCATTCTTTTTCGTGTCGATTTGTAGAGCTTCAGCTGCGACCTCATCGGTCTTGTCCTTGGACAGGATTCGGGACAAGACCGCTTCATTGATCAATGCGGCGATCAGGATGAAAGAATTGACCGCCGCCAATTCGACATAACTCGTTTTTCGATTCGAGAGCGAGTTGATGACCGCCAGGCCGATCAACATGAAAAGGTAGGTCATTTCTTTGGTGCGGAGCGTATCGGTTCGATATCGTAGGACACCGAAGATCGCGAAAAGTCCCAGGGCCATGCCAAGCCCAAGTTCCAATTTCTTCAAGGTGAAGCAGATGAAGAAAACGGTGATGTTCAGCATGACTGCCGTAAAGGCAAACTCACGATCGCGTTGATTGGGCAAGACCGTCAGTCGGACCACCAGAATCATGAAGAACAGGTTGATCGCCAATCGGACCAGAAGTTTATAGAGGTCGTCGTCAAAGATAGGGACTTCAAGAAATTCCATAGATTGCGGTGGTTCCTAGTGACTTATGTAGGAGTTGACCCGGGGATGGCTGTTCAAATTTTAACCATTGAAAATCTTGGGGGTATCTCAAGCCGGTGTTTTAAATGGAATTTCCACTCGTTTTTGCGGCGTTTATGCGGTAACGCAACTCATCTTGAACTGGGTCGTTTTTCCTGAAATGTAGATTCATGTTTTCGCATCGAGGGTCATCCTGCCAAACTGGGTTGAACTCGCCGCAATCAGTTTTCAATATGAGATTCCTCATTCCTCACGTATTTACATCGGGTTTTGAAGGAAAGAGGAGTTGAATTCACTTTGTGACTTGCCAACACTGCCTAATCGTTGGTCCCCAGTTTGGAGCGGAAAGTTGCAAGATTCCATGAGTTGGCGTGTCGAAGTTTTTTTCGACGGCGATTGCCCCTTATGTCGTCGAGAGATTGACCTTCTGAAATGGATGGACCGTCGTCGTCGTATTCGGTTTACCGATATCGCTGCCAAGGATTTCTCACCGGAACAGCATGGCAAGACCATGGACGACCTCATGGCGGAGATCCATGGTCGGATGCCGGACGGCCGATGGATCGTGGGGGTCGAGGTCTTCAGGCAACTCTACCGGGCTCTGGGTTTGGGTGTTTTTGTCGGGATCACAAGGGTCCCTGGCATCTCGCACAGCCTTGACCTCGCTTACCAGTTCTTTGCCAAACGCCGCTTGAAGTGGACAGGCCGTTGCTCGCCAGAGGATGGAGCTTGCGACTTGCCAGATTGAATCTGGTTTCGCATTCGTCGCGGAAGGCTAAGTCTCTGGATAGTTGAGCGAGGTGGTGGAAAATCGGTCGGCTTCATCTATACTCTCGGTCGCGCTCTGCGCCGGATTCTCAGCCTCCATTTTTGGCATGGAAGAGTTGATCATTTTCCCCCAATCTCGCCAAGGAACCCTTCGATGATGACTCGAATGACAAGTGCTTCACGTACTTTCGTAGTATGCAGTTTTTTCTGTGGCATCAGCATCCTTCTTGGAAGTCCTCGGTTGTCGGCTGCAGACGAGGGTCAGGTCCTGCGACACGCCGTGTTTTTCAAGTTCAAGGAAAGTTCGAGTGAATCTGACGTGGATGAGGTGGTCAAAGCTTTCGCGGCTTTACCCGAAAAGATTGATTCGATTGTGGATTTTGAGTGGGGTCAGCGCACCAGTGGCGAAGAAATCAGTGGCGGATTTACCCACTGTTTTTTGCTCACCTTCGAGGATGAAGCTGGCCGAAAAAAGTACTTGCCGCACCCCGAGCATAAAGCGTTTGGTGCCATGCTCGGCCCGCATCTCGAAGACGTTTTCGTGATCGACTATTGGGGATCCGCTTCCGACAAGACCCCGGAGAATGCCCTGAGACATGGGGTTTTCTTCAAGTTCAAAGAGGATGCAGCCAAATCAGAAGTCGATCAGGTTTTGAATGCTTTTGCCGCTCTGCCCAAACAGATTGATTCGATCAAGGCCTTTGAGTGGGGTGAGAACAATAGCCCTGAGTCGCATGATGATGGCTTTACCCATGCCTTTCTGGTGACGTTTGAGTCTGAGGAAGATCTGGAAGCCTACGGTCCTCATGCCGCCCATCAGGCCTTGGTCAAACTTCTGCCACCTGTTTTGGCTGAAGTTCGGGTCCTTGATTTCTGGAAGAAATAGTCGATTGCTTCAATGGCAAACTCCGTGACAGCACGCTGCCTTTTCCGTTTCTGACCTTGAAGACGGTTTGCAGTTGCTCTGCTCAGAACTTGGAGATCGAGGTTGGGCCGCTCCGTGACTTTTGCTAAAAGACTCGTGCTCGGTGAGTTGCCTGACTTCTTCCAACCAATGTCCTGCCGAATTTTCAAGCTGTGAGTGACCCCATGTCTCTGTTTGATGTCTTTCCCGGGAGCAAATCCCCTGAATTCGTGAACGCGATCGTCGAAATTCCCAAAGGTCGACGGAGTAAGTTTGAAGTGGATAAGGAAACGGGACTGATCAAACTTGATCGATACCTTTACTCTTCAAGCCACTACCCCGGAGATTATGGATTTGTACCCCGTACGCTCGCCGAGGACGGTGATGCCTTGGATATGTTGGTGATGGTGAATGAACCAACATTTAGCGGCTGTTTGATTGAAACTCGAGTGGTCGGCCTTTTTCGAATGACCGACCGTGGGGCCAACGACTATAAAATCCTCGGCGTCCCAAATACGGACCCGCTGTTTGATGAAATTCGTGACCTTGAGGATGTGCCTTCGCATTACTTGCGCGAAGTGGAGCATTTTTTCGGTACTTACAAGCAACTCGAAGGGGTGAACGTGCTCACTCAAGGCTGGGCCTCCAAGGATGCTGCGATTGAACAGGTCCGAAAAGCGATGGAAGCCTATGTCCCGCCGGATACCAGCAGCTGACCAGGGTGGGTTGAAACCCGGCTTTGCCCAAGCCGGCTGCCGCGCTCCAAGCCAAGTAGAAATTTAGTGAATGCTCAGGCTTGTTGGTATTGAATTCCCAACAGGGCAAGCCGATTTTCTCATCGCCATGATTTTGTGACCCACCGGGCGCAACGTTATGATTCTCTCTTAGGGTCAACGGTTGGTCGCGAAGGCCATCTGTCGGCGGGCCCATCCGAATTCCATTGCTACCTGCGGACGACTGATCCGCATCCTCGCATCTCATGAGGCCGTTAAATGAACGGATACTCGTTTGCCTCGCCATCGACAGGCGTGCGGTTGCTCCTGTGCTTGATTTACACCGCATTTCCAGTCGCCGGGACCCCAAATCATCTCAAAGCTCAGGGGCCCCGCGATCTTTCGAGAAGACATGTCGAGGGGCTTTCGCCGGAGCTTGGGCCGGCTTTTTGCGCCAAAACACGTTCCTATGTATTCGCATCCTTGATTTCTCCAGCAGAAGAGCCGCTCGCAATTTATGAAATTCAGTCGGACGGTTTTCAATCTCCTTATGCCGGTGAGACCCGAGAGACGTACGGTGTGGTGACCGCGGTCGGGCATCAGGGTTTTTATCTGCAGGATCCAAAAGGGGATGGCGACCCAAGAACCTCCGACGGGATCTACGTTTACACGGGAGCGAATGGCGACGCTCCTAAAGTGGGTGACGGTCTTCGACTTTCCGGCCGGATTGAGGAGTTCGTTGCCGGCGGAAAAGAGACACACAATTTGTCGGTGACTCAGCTGAAATCCCCCAAGGTTCACGAGACGATTCCAAACCAGCCCTTGCCCAAGGCTGTCGTGATCGGGCGAAAGGGGCGGAAGCCACCCGGCCAATGGATGTTTCGTCCCGTAAAACAACAAGTGGATTTGAACTCGACGCAATCGAGCGGTATCCGTCTGGATCCCCAGAACTACGGAATCGATTTCTACGAAAGTCTTGAGGGGATGCGTGTTCGGATTGAGAACCCTGTCTGCATTTCGGGCATGCGATCCTACGGAACGTTTAGCAGCGAGATTTACGTATTGGCCGATCGTGGTCTGGATGTGGTGCCCACAGGCGCCTTGGTCGATCGCGGTGTATTGAAGTTACAGCCCGATGCGATGAACCGGGGCGACCAGAACCCCGAGCGCATCCAAGTTCAGTTTGATGCCAGCCCAGGGGGGCAGGGGACGCTTTTCAATGAACCGCTGATCGCCCTCCAGGTGGGGCACCGCTTCACGTCGATTACCGGTGTAGTGGGTTACAGTTTTGGGAACTATGAGGTCAATGCCACGCAAGCAATCGGCTTTGAAGCGACCGAACTGAAACAGGAAGTCACTTCATTATTGGCTACGGATAACCGTTTGACCCTCGCCAGTTACAACGTGCTGAATCTTTCTGGAGACTCCAGCGACGACGGTCAGAGACAGCAGCTTGCTCGTCAAATTGTGGATCATCTCAAATCACCGGACATCATTGCGTTGCAGGAGATTCAGGATGACTCGGGCGAGAAAAATGACGGAGTGGTCACGGCGGATCAGACTCTAAAAAGACTCACACAGGCTATCGAGGCCGCAGGAGGCCCGCGATACGAAGCATTCAACGTGGCGCCAAGGGATGGAAACGATGGTGGGGTGCCCGGAGGAAACATCCGCAATGCATTCCTGTTTAAGCCTGATCGAGTTGAGCTAGTCGACTACATGGCCTTGTCCCCCGAGGTGTTGAAAATTCAGGGCTGCAGTGATCCGAACGCGTTTGAAGGTTCACGCACCCCACTCCAAGCGACATTCAAATTCTTGGGACACGAGCTGACCGTCGTCAATAATCATCTCAGCTCGCGTTACGGATCTTCGCCAGTCTCTGGCGCTTTGCAACCCTTTGACCAGGGAGGGAGTCGTGGCCGAGATCGTCAAACCCGGTGCCTGAACGACTGGATCAATCGAAGACTCGATCAGAACCCTGAAAACCCTTTGGTGGTGCTTGGAGATATGAATACGTTCGAGTTTACGAAAGAATTGGGCGCTCAACTCACTCAACGCAAAAGCAAAATTTCAGAGTCCGCGACGTCCCAACCCGCACTGGTGAACCTCTTGGGAAAGGCATCTGAGGGAGATCGCTATACCTATATTTTTGAGGGCAACGCGCAGGCTTTGGATCATTGTTTCGTTTCACCCGAACTGCATGAGCGAGCCGAATACGACATCGTTCATGTCAATACGGAGTTCTTTCGAGGCGTCGAACTCTCTCCTGACGGACCGGTTGCGAGTGACCACGAGCCAATATTGGCTCGATTCCAGTTCAAAGTCCGACGCTAGACATTTTTCATCAGTGTGACTTGATGCCCATCGTTGTGAGTAGGACGCTGCGTCTCTTGGGGATCTGCCTCATCATGAACCCTGAGTCAGGGCGAGCCTTTCAGCGATCTTCAGAAGTGCTCGCGGCTGAAATCAAGGGTTTGACAACTTTCTCCAGAGTCTCAACGGAGATCAAATGATCGCGATGGGTCCGGTCAACAAAGAGACTCCACGATCCGGTCCCAAGCTGTTGGATTCGATCCTCAAGGAACGTGTCGTAGGTCCGATAAATATCCCCGCTGAAGCAACACGAGTCGTAGAAGTTGAGCACTTGGATTTGTCGTCTCGCTTGCTTTTGGCTCATAGCTCCGAGAGCAAAAATCTCCAGCCATGAAGCGACGCCTGCCGCCGTTTCGGGAATGCCGTCACCATCTCGATCCACTTCTCGATACAGCGGTTCGTGGTACTGCTCGGTGTCTCCTTTGGAGCCTGGACTATAGGCTCGAGCGTAAAGTGGCATCGCTCCCGCGACCGGAACCGAGTCATCAATCCTGACGTCGATGGCCGCCGCCATATGGGTGGCCCAGCCACCTCCAGAGAGGCCAATCATCACTAGCCGCTCTTCTGCATCGCTGACAGCGGTCAACTCGTTGACGACTTGAAGAATGGGTTCCAGAAAGAAGCGAAACGTTTGCCCCTCAAGATGAGGTTCCAGTTGTGTAAACATCTCTTGGTGTCCTGCTGTTCCCCGCTGCGAGAGCTTAAAAGGCGTCTGGTCGGGAAAGATCCCGGTAGAGTCTTGGTTCCAACCCACCAAGGGCATCTGCATAACGGTCACCTCACAGCCATGTTGAAGAAGAAATTCAATCGTTTCTTTGACACCGGCATCCAGATAATGTTCGGCGCCATCCGGGACATGTCCATGATGGACCATGACACGAATGGCCGGCTGCCGCATCGCTCGTGGAACCACTCGAAAGGCGATGGCTTCGAAGTCAAATGGCCCGACCGCGATTTCAAATCGGTCGACATGATCGATCAGATCGGGCGAAACCTTTTCAAGCTCGCTAGGCTGCATGACATTGCTCACCTTGGGACGCGTCGACGGGAGACCCTCGGGCCAGATGTACTTCTGAAGAGATTCTCGACGACGTTCCGCCTGCGAGACGGATTCAAATCGGACCATCCTTTCGGGATTGAATTCCGGCAAGGGGGAATCCATTTCCATCTGTGCTTGGGTGGTTTGGGCCAGACCAATCAAAATTGCTGCCGTCAGTCGTATGTGTCTCATGTAGGACATCGCTCGTTCTATGGAAATCGTCCCAAGACTGGCGCTGAAGCCAAAGTCTTGCTCACATTAGAGAACGGGATAACCCGATCGTGGATCGCCCTGTCCTGCCCAAGATGTTTTGGACCTCTCCAACTTGGAGAAAAAAAGTTTGCGATGCAAGGACTTCACTGAGGTCCGCTGACTCGATTCTTTTTATCACATGCCGCTCGCTGAAGCCTCTTTTCAAGTCAACTGAGCGAAGATCATGCGCATGACTTTGTGTGTGAAGAACAGGATCGAATGTGAGTCTTCAATGAAGAAATCGTGATATTGCTCCCAATTGGAGTTTTGCCTTACGGTCGGGCTGAATTTTCGGGGCGGCTGCATTCGACTAGAAGCAAGAGACAGGCTTGCGACACCGCAGAAATAATCATTCTCCTTGGGACAGAGACCTCGGCTTTTTGATGTTCAGCGGGGATGGCGAAGATTTTTTATCGTTCACGCTTGGACAATGGATGGTCTTGCGGGAAACATGGAGCCCGACATGGCGACTCGAAGTCTTAAAAGACGTACCTTTCTGCGAGCTGGCGGGATGGGATTTCTTTTTGGTTCACCGCTCGGATTTTGGTGCGCGGGCTGTAGTCGACCGGTGAGCAAGAACAGTTTGGAGATGCAATTTGTTCAAGTCCCTCGTGGCACGTTCATGATGGGCGCTTCTGCCGAGGAGGATCAATTGCCAAGTGAAACACGTCATCGAGTAACCTTGACCGGCCCTTTTTTTATGGGTTTGCATGAGGTGACCCAAAAACAATTCGGGGAGGTGATGGGCAAGAACCCAAGTCGACGAAGTTCGCTTTTCGCGCCCGTGGATTCGGTGACTTGGAATGAGGCAGTGGATTTCTGCGAGCGTTTGAGCGAGCGTCCTGACGAAAAAGAGTCGGGCTATGCTTACCGATTGCCGACGGAGGCGGAGTGGGAGTTTGCCTGCCGCGGTTACAGCGATACTCCGCATTCCATCACGTCTCTGGCTTCCGAAGATCTCATTGATTACGCGTGGATCAAAGAGAGTTCAGGCGGAGAGACGCATCCCGTAGGGGAAAAGCTACCCAACCGATTTGGGATTTTTGATATGCACGGAAACGTTTCGGAATGGTGTCTTGACTGGCTTGGGATATACCCCACAGTGGCGGTGACCAATCCTCGAGGGCCACGCGACGGTACGAAACGCGTCTGCAGAGGAGGGAATTACCAGAGCAAACCCGAGGACTGTCGTTCAGCAACAAGGGTAGGCTTTGAACCCAACTTCCGGCATGTGACTCTCGGATTTCGAGTCGTACGAATGCCACGGGTTGACGTCTGAGAGAGCATTGGCATGGTCCATCGATCGGGTGTCGACGATCGGAATCCGGCAGCAGTGGCCAAGCAGGGACGGAGATGACCCGCTGAAGTCGCGTGTGTTCGTCCTGCCTGAATTCGTGCAAGGGATTTGGGGTGAGTCCAAGGTGATTAATTGAGGGGCCTCGGAGCCTGAATATTGCCTGATAGGGTGCGGCCCGTGGCATGAGCAGCCTCAAGCTCTGACGGGGGTGAGCATTTTGGTCAGGCGGTGCCATAAGCCGGGCCGCGCAGAGTTGAGGCACCGCTTACGGAACCGGGTCAACTCGTGTTCCTGATCCTCTTGAGTACGGAATGTTCTCGCCATCGCCTCGTCAAGCAAATGGTGAGCCAGTCGATTCAATTCAAACTCCTCGGGCTCGATCGCTTGTTGTAATTGAAGCTGACTCTCGGGGCTGAGTGTCTCAATAGGCCTCGTCTGATTGACTCGGTGAGGATAAGTGCAATCGCTGAACTCGTCCGGAAATAGGGACTCAAGCAGAAGGCAAGCCTCATCGAATCGTTCGGAGGGAAACAGGTAAACTTGCTCAGATTGTAGGTAGGTGCTCAGGTCTTCCAGTCCTGAGGCACCACGGTTTCCGCATAACTGTTCGAGTTGACTGAATTGTCGTTGCGACTGCAGCCAATCTTGCTCGATCACATGAGTCGTGTACTCTTCCAAACTCTTTTGCTGTGCATCCTCGTCCCAGGAACGATGATGTTGACTGACGTAGCGGTAATGGGAGTAGAACCTCTCGATTGGGTCTCGAACAAACGCGATGGCAATGGGGCGTGCAAGCTTTGAATCGTATGGCAGGTCAAGGCTGATCTTGTGCGAGCTATAGGCCCTCAGCCAAGGACAATTTTCAAGAATCTCGGAAACCTGGTCTCGACTATATCGATCGTCAATGAGACTGCGGTCCCTGAAAAACGAGGACTCAAAAAGCCGCGAAAGGATTTGGCTGTAAAACGTTGAGCCACCGCATTTACGTACGTGGACATGAAAAAACACATTCCGAATAGTCATCGTGACGTCAGCCAGTTGGGGGCAGGGACCCCACGATCGCCCCTATGAATTCAAACGCACGGGGCCTCTGTGGGCAGAAGAACCACGTCTATCCTATCACCCCAGCGGTTTTCAGCGAGTTAGTCGTGTTTGCCTCGCACGCGCTGGATCATCCATCGGGCGGCAAAAGGAAAAACGGCCAGAAAAAAGAAGGCCAACGTGATCTGGGTCAGTTGGCGTTGGGTAAAAACTGCGGCAATACCGTCATCCGCAAGGCTTTGAAGACTTGGCAAACTTGAGCCGGCATAGATGTAAACAAGGGTTCCTGGCAGCATGCCAAGTTGACTGACCCACCAGAATGTTCGCAATCGAATTGGGGTCAGACCCATGACGACGTTGATGATGAAGAACGGGACGACTGGAATGAGGCGGAGGCTGAAAAGGAAAAACGGTCCCTCTTTTTCTAGCGACTCGTTGAAGGCTTTCAGGCGTTTGCTAAACCGAGTTTGGACCCAATCGCGGAAAAGATAGCGACTCAAGATCAACGCCAGAGTTGCACCTGCGGTGGATGCGAAACTGATGATCGGCAAGGCGCGCCAGAAGCCGAGATACCAGCTCACCACAAGAGTCAAAGCTGTCGCTCCCGGCAGTGAGAGTCCGGTCACTCCCGCGTAGATCAGGAATGCCAAAATCGGGACGGCCCAGGGCCAGCGCGACTCAAAATCTCTCAGCGCGGTTTCCCGCTCAGCGAACCAATCGATTCGAAGGTAGTCATGAAACTGCCAATACAGGAGGGCCACCAACGCAACCATCAGTGTCAAGGCAATGAGTTTGCGACTTGCCAGACGCGGCAAAACAACTGGAGATTCGTCTTCGGGCATTGCTTCGCCTACGCGGCAAAATGACAGGGACAGAGCGGGGCGTGATGTTCGTGTCGGTGACCGGGGTTTGAAAACGGCGACGGCTACAACCAGCAGCGACCGTCTCTTCCGCTTAAAAGTCCAGATTCAAACGCTGATCAACTTCGGTGAGACTCCTACACTTCCTAACACGGTCACTAAGTTACGCTCCCTGTCGCTCGACGCAATAGCTGGGGCAAACATGGGGCCTCAAGCAAAGCTCCGAAATGGGATCCGGCCAACTGCCGGGTCTTCGGAGACCGCAACCCCTGTGCATGGATTAGGCGATGGCAAAAAAGTTGGCGATTAGAAATCTGGTCTTGGTACTTGGTGATCAACTCGACCTGTCGTCGCCGGCGTTGCAGGAGTTGGATCCCGAGTTGGATCGCGTCTGGATGGCTGAAGTGACCTCAGAAGCGACACACGTCCAAAGTCACAAGGTGAGGATTGCTGTATTTCTGGCGGCCATGAGACATTTTCGTGTCGAGCTCGAAGGGCGGGGGATCGAAGTCGATTACCATGACCTTGAGACGACAAAGGATTCCAGTTTTGAGACCGTCCTGACAGAAAGTGTGGCCCGCTGGAATCCACAGAAGATCATCCTTGTGGAACCGGGTGAATGGAGAGTACGACATTTATTCGAGTCACTTGCCGAAGATCAGGGCTGGGCTCTTGAGTTCCTTGAGGACACCCACTTTTATTGCTCACCCGAAGATTTCCGCCAACACGCGTCAGGGCGTAAACAACTGAGGCTGGAGTTCTTTTACCGGGAGCTGCGGCGAAAGCATCAGGTCCTGATGGAAGGAAAGGATCCCGCAGGCGGCAAGTGGAATTACGACGGTGACAATCGGAAATCGTTCGGCAAAAAAGGCCCTCCCTCTTTGCCCGAGTCCCGGCGGTTCAAGCCTGACGGCATCACCCAGGATGTGCTCGAGGCGGTGGAACGTCGTTTCTCGAATCACCCGGGTGAGCTCAGGCATTTTGATTGGCCTGTCAGTCGTGAGCAGGCCATCGAAGCCTTGGAGGACTTTATCGAGAATCGTCTGCCGTTCTTTGGACAATTCCAGGACGCCATGTGGACGGATGAGCCGTACCTGTTTCACTCTCGACTTGCCGCGGCGATGAATCTGAAACTGCTTAATCCGCGGGAAGTGGTCCGCCGAGCTGAAGCTGCTTATGACGAGGGAGCCGCTCCTCTGAACGCCGTTGAGGGATTCATCCGGCAGATTCTGGGTTGGAGAGAATACGTACGAGGAATTTATTGGCACTTCATGCCCGAGTATCTGGAACGGAACGCGCTTGACGCGAGCCATGACCTGCCCGAATTCTTTTGGACTGCCGAAACAGAAATGAAGTGCCTGCAGCAGTCCATTCGGCAAACGTTGGATTATGGCTACGCGCATCACATCCAAAGGCTGATGGTCACCGGTCTATTCTCCATGATGCTGGGGGTTCATCCCAAGAAGGTCCATGAGTGGTATCTGGCCGTATATGTCGATGCGGTTGAGTGGGTGGAGTTGCCAAATAGCCTGGGCATGTCGCAGTATGCTGATGGCGGCATCATGGCTTCCAAACCCTATGCGGCGACCGGGAAGTACATTCAGCGGATGAGCAACTATTGCCAGGCGTGTCGATTTGATCCCGCCAAAGCTCACGGTGACGACGCCTGTCCCTTTACGACTCTTTATTGGGATTTTCTCGCCAAGCATCGGGAGACTCTGTCGGCAAATCAGCGGATGTCGTTGCAGGTTCGCAATCTGGATCGAAAATCTGACGAAGATCTCCATGCGATTCAGATGCACGCCGCACATCTGCGTGACGTCTGGGATGTCTAATCAAAAAGGCCGTCCCAACGCGAGGTGGAGACGGCCTTGTGACAAGATTCTCAATCGGTCCAAATGCTCTCAATACCATCCCCGCGAGTGAGAATGATCAGTGTTGCGAGAGCGGAGATGACCTCATGATTCGCTGGACACTTCCTCCTCTTCTGAGTCATCGTGCTCATCCTCGTCGTCGTCTTTGGGCTTATTGACCACCTTGGTCAAAATCACACTGACAACCAGCCCGATGATGATGCCGATCAACAGGTCCGTGAACACGATGGAGACTAAAGTGACCATGAAAGGAATGAATTGGGTAAAACCTTCGCTCCACATGGTTTTGAAGAGGACCGGGCTTGCCAGCTTGAAACCGGTCACGATCAACACTCCAGCAAGTGCAGAAAGTGGAATCAGGTTCAGAACTCCTGGGAAAAATCCGACGAAAACCAGCAGTAAAAAGCCATGGAAGATCGCGGATCGTTTTGTGGTGGCTCGCATGTTGACGTTGACCGAACTTCGAACAATGACCGAGGTCATGGGAAGTCCACCGATCAGGCCGGAGCAGATGTTGCCAACGCCCTGAGCACAGAGTTCACGACTGCCGGGAGATTTTCTTTTGAAGTGATCGAGTTTGTCGACCGCTTCAAGGTTAAGCAGTGTTTCCAGTGAAGCAACGATCGCGATGGTGACGGCCCCCACGTAGATGTTGAATTCCAAGATCCGCGACCAGTCGGGAGAGCTGAACTCTGCCAGCCAGTCGGTCAGTCTATCTGGCGTCGGAACACTTACCAGTTTTTCAACGGAGATCGCAAGCGCCTCACCAAGATTGCCCAACACGAGTTGCAAGATCACTCCCAACACAACCACAACGAGAGCAGGTGGTACGAGGGAGTTCTTCAAAGCATTGACTTTTCCCCAACCGACGAGGACGGCGATGGAGACGATTCCAATCAGGGCAGCACCCCAATGGATCTCGTGCTGGAAAATGGCCCCGATCTCATTAAATTTCTCCAGTATCTCGGAGAAGATGGTTTCTTCCCCGGCCTCATGAGCCCCTTCGCCTTTTGATTCCTTGACCTGCCCCAGCAGGTGAGGAATCTGTTTGAGTATCAGGATCACGCCGATCGCTGAGAGCAAACCTTTGATCACGCTGTTGGGAAAATACGACGAAAGCTTGCCAGCTTTCGCAACGCCCATGATGAACTGGATGACGCCCGCGATGACCAGAGCTAACAGAAATCCATCAAACCCAAGATTGGTGATCTGAGCGATTACGATTGCCGTAAGTCCGGCCGCGGGACCGCTGACACTGGTGTGCGAACCGCTGAGGAAGCCGACAACCAGGCCACCCAGAACACCTGCGATCAGTCCGGACAACGCATTGGCGCCAGAGGCGACCGCGATGCCGAGGCAGAGTGGGAGTGCCACGAGAAAAACGACAAGGCCGGCGATCAAATCGCGAACCAAATCCGGTTTTGCTTCGATTGTATCATTATCTGACATGGAGAATTATCCGTGTAAATCGGGGGTAATGTAGCTTACTTTGCTCTCCCACCTCGACGCATTTTACGAAAGGTGGAAGGACTTGTGGGCACAGCAATTAGGTCTCGGAAATGAACCGCTTTTGCAGGCTGGGCGACAACTCAAGAGTGCTTTCACAGGGTAAGAGCGTTCGGAAGTGGCCCAGGGATGGACTCTGAAAGATCATTCCTGAAGATCTGGCACTCCGATCAAATCTGGTGATCAACCGTTCTGTGAAACCGGCGATCATGGGGACAGTTCCATGATCATCGCAGAAACCTGTGGCTGTCGCGACAGTTCTGCGGCACCGCGTGGTTTCCATGGTACCGTGAGATACATCGTACCGTGCGATTTAGTGCACTCATGAACCTCAACATGGAGGTTTGGCCCATCAACAGGCCATGGGTGCAAGAAGGTCGTGCTCAATACGGTGACCGCTCAAGATGACGACGGCGTGCGAAGCACGTTGGAGAATCCGGGGTGTCAGTAAAGGTTTCGAGCCCCGCAGCATTGGACCGTTGGCCCGCTTCTTGCGGCGGCGATCCGATTCGCCCGCCAACACACATTCTTCGACATCTTCGATGTTGACTTCGGACTCTGCGACAATGGTTCCTGCAGGCAGAAGCACTGGAATACAAAACACCAGCAGCATTGAAATACTGCAAAGTGACCTGGCCAGTTGTTGGATCAATGTGTTCATGATCATTCTTCTCGGCGTCTGCGAACCGCAGTCGAATTAACAACTTAGTACCTTAGGTAAAACACGCGTCGTGGCAAGACGGAATCCTTGGATTTCAAACGTCAATCGCACCGAAAAAAGGTGTCATCGCAGCCGATCTGGAGCTTAAAGGTGTTTTTTTCGTCATTGGTGCAACTCGTCAGCAGATATATCCAAAATCACGTTGCAATGTCAATCCAAGTCGAATCATCCTTCCAATCTCGAGCCGCCATTCGGGATACCGAAAGTGTTATGAGAGAACTTTATGAGTGAGGCTGATGGCCATCACAGGCTCACTCAGTTCCGATCGGTGGTAACAACGACAGAAAAACGCGGATGTACAAAGAATCGACGTGAATCGGAGCTTGATTTTTAAGTCCAAGACATGGACCTTTGAACCCAAGCGGGGGGTAGAATGGATGATCCAAAAGGCTGGGTTTGCAGGGGCATGCCCGAAGGCTGATTTGCCATTCCAGCACCATTTGCAAATCCATCGTCACCTTAGCAGGTTCACTGCGGCTGATTGAAGGCGAGCGATGGCCCAAGAGAATTTGATTTCATGCAATCCTTCCAGGCAGAGTTCCTGATGCTAGCAAGACGAACCAAGCGGGACAGGGTCCTGACCACCATCATGGTCATCGCAGGTTGGAGTATGGTCCCCGTGTTTCTTAGCGCCCAAGAGCCGACGGATCTCGAGGTGATGTTCGTTCACCAAGTCTTGCCCGTCCTGCAAGAGAAGTGCATTGCATGCCATGGAGGCAAGCCGGAAGACATTCAGGGCGACCTCGATTTGCGAAGTCGCCAGGGACTTGTGGCAGGGGGCGAAAGTGAAGGACCTGCATGGAATGCCTCGGACCCGCTTGAGAGCCCCCTGTTGAAGGCCGTTCGATGGGATGGACTCGAAATGCCACCCAAGCAGAACGATCGCCTGACGGAGATGGAGGTCGCCGCAATTCAAGCATGGTTGGTTGGCGGTGCACCTTGGCCAAGCCCGTCTCGCATTGCCGAAATTCGTCTCGAGTCCCCGACCTCAAATCTTGAGTCGTCAGGTGTGACCGTCCGGACGAGCGGTGGACTTTCTGAGACTTGGACGCTGCGGCGATATCCACGCGAGCATTTGTGGGCTTACCGGCCTTTAGCCATTGCGACGGCCGAACCCGGCGATCGAGAAGAGGGCAATCTCGTGGACCATTGGGTGGGTGTTCAGCTCAAGCAAAAGGGTGTGGAGCAAGCGGCTGAGGCGGATCGGCGGACCTTGATCCGCCGCGCGACTTTTGACCTGATTGGCTTGCCTCCCACCCGCGAACAGATTCGAGCCTTCGTGAACGATCCTGAACCGACGCCACAAGCTTTTTCCAGCCTGGTGGATCATTTATTGGAGTCACCGCATTACGGGGAACATTGGGGGCGGCACTGGTTGGACGTGGTTCGATATGCCGACTCCTCGGGATTTGCGAATGACTATGAGCGGGGCAACGCATGGCGCTATCGCGACTATGTCGTTCGATGCTTTAACGAAGATCGACCCTACGACCAGTTCATCCGCGAGCAAATTGCAGGAGATGAGATCGATCCAGAGGATCCTGAAATGCTGGTGGCGGTGGGGTTTCTGCGGATGGGTCCCTGGGAATTGACCGGAATGGAAGTGGCTCGTGTCGCGCGACAAAAATTTCTGGATGATGTCACGGACAGTGTCGGTCAAGTTTTTTTAGCGCATATGCTTCAGTGTGCTCGGTGCCACGATCATAAATTTGACCCGATTCCGACGCGCGATTATTACAGCATGCAAGCGATCTTTGCATCGACCCAACTGGTTGAGCGGGCAGCACCTTTTCTGCCCGACGAAAATACGGACGGATTTGAAGAACGAAAGTACCTTGAAGAACGAGCCGCGCATTACCAGAGTGTCTTACGCGAGGTGGAGGGAAAACACACACTCGAGGCGGCTCGGGCCTGGTATCAATCTCAGGGGCTTGCCCCAGAAAAATTCGAGCGGGTTGTGCAGCAACTGCGAGGCGACCAGGACGAGAAAAAAGTTTCGTTTTTTCAAGTCCGCGACGAGATGGCCCGACAGGGAATTGACCCCGCATTGATTCCTCCACGGCACGTTGGATTTGAGCCTGTCGATTTTGGTAAGGAACGGGTCGCCCGCAAAGGTCTAACGCGATTGCAATGGCAAAGAGAACGTTATGAGCCTTACGCACTCTCCGTCTACAACGGGATGACTCCACGTTGGGGCAGTGTGCACGCACCGATTCGAATGCCTGGTCAGGCAGCTCTGTCAGGAAAAATCGACGCCACCTATATTCTGGATGGCGGTGATCCATTTGTGCGTTTACAGGAGGTGCCACCAGGAACCCTGAGCGTCGTCAATCTCATGGGTGTGAACAACGCCGCCTCGGAACCCTTGCCGACCAGCGCTGAGGGGCGACGTACAGCTCTTGCCCATTGGATTGCCTCACCCGAGAACCCGCTGACCGCTCGAGTGATGGTCAATCGGATCTGGCAATGGCATTTCGGAAGACCTCTCGCGGGGAATCCGAACAACTTTGGTGCGACGGGTAAACTTCCAAGTCACCCCGAGTTACTGGATGAACTGGCCGCGTACTTCATCCGCCATGAGTGGTCCATGAAGGCCATGCATCGCTTGTTGATGAACACCCGGACCTATCGTCAGTCAGGTCGACATCCCGAAGGCGAACGGCTTCAGCAGCTGGATGCGGAACAAACGCTCTACGCCACCTTTTACCCTCGACGACTTGAGGCCGAAGAAATTCGCGACGCCATGCTGATGGTGTCCGGAGAGCTGAACGTTGAGGTCGGAGGTGTTCCTGTTCGACCGAATATCAATCCGGAAGTGGCGTTGCAACCGAGGCAGGTGATGGGCTCGTTTGCCGAGGCTTGGCAACCTTCGACAAAGCCAGAAACACGCAACCGTCGCTCAATCTATGCGCTCAAAATCCGGGGCCTTCGCGATCCGTTCATGGAGGTGCTGAACGTTCCCGCGTCGGATGCATCTTGTGAAGCGAGAGAGCAAACCACAGTGACGCCTCAGGTCTTCGCCATGTTCAACAGCGAGATTTCCTACGATCGAGCATTGGCGCTCGCCCACGATGTTCTGACCCATCAGCGTGAGCAGGAATTGGCGATTCAGGAGGTCTTCAATCGCGTTTTGGGTCGGTCGGCAGATTCTGAAGAAATCCAATGGTCGATCGATCATTGGGTTGAGATGACCCGAACCCACGAAGGTCTTCAGTTCGAGTCGAAACGACCTCCCATCGAAGTGCAACGTCAGGCCGTTGAGGAAAACACGGGAGAGAAATTTACATTTTCAGAGCCGCTGGAATTCAATCGGGACTACGTCCCCGATCTCCAACCCGGAGATGTCGATGCGACAACACGCGGCTTTGCGGAACTATGTCTGGTCCTGCTCAATTCAAATGAATTCGTCTATCTCGATTGATTGAGCTCTTGGCCCAATCAGGAATAGAAGAGAACGGAAATGAAGTTGCCTATGAATCTTGATATGGATCGCCGCCAGTGTCTGTATGGTTTGGGCGCTTCGATTGGAGCCGTCGCCTTTCAGACAATGCTTGCTGGAGAAGAGCAGATACCGAGCGAGGGTCCCTTGGCTGCCAAGTCAGGCCCCTTTCCGTCAAAGATCAAGAGCTGCATCTTTCTGACCATGGAGGGAGGTCCCTCGCATCTTGATACCTTTGATCCCAAGCCCAAACTCAAAGAACTGCACCTGCAGGAATTTGTGCGACAGGGCGAGGCGAAATCCGCGATGGAAAGTGGAAAAAGGTATTACGTTGAAAGTCCGTTTCGCTTTCGACGCGCCGGTGATTCGGGTGCCGATATCGCTGAAAACTGGGAGCACCTTGCTCACCGCGTGGATGACCTGTGCTTTTATCGTGGATGTCAGGTGGACTCGGTCAATCATCCCACCGCCATGTACCAGCTCAATACGGGAAACCGATTTGCGGGCGATCCTGCTGTTGGCGCCTGGGTGACTTATGGTTTGGGGACGGTGAACCAGAATTTGCCGGCTTACGTTGTGTTGCCAGAGGTTTCTTATCCTCAGGGAGGGGCCGCCAACTGGAGCAATGGTTTCCTTCCCGGTCATTTTCAGGGGACCGCATTCCGTTCCCAAGGCTCCCCCATCCTTGATCTCCGACCGCGAGCGGAATTCACTCCGGCTCACCAAAGAAAGAATCTCGATCTGCTGGCAAAGCTGAACCAAAAACATGCCAACCAGCATCCTGGTGATGAAACGCTCGCGACCCGGATGGAGTCGTATGAACTTGCCTTCCGTATGCAGATGGAGGTTCCTCAAATTCTGGACCTCGATCAAGAGACCGCATCCACGCAGCAGAGCTATGGAATCGGGCAACCGGAAACCGAGGCGTTTGGCCGCAAGTGTCTTCTGGCACGGCGGCTGGTGGAGCAGGGAGTCCGTTTCGTTCAACTCTACGCCGGTACTTGGGACTCTCACGATTACATCCAAAGGGCCCACGGCAATCTTGTTCGTCAGGTCGACAAACCCATCGCTGGCCTTCTGGCTGATCTTAAAGAACGGGGAATGCTCGAAGAAACTCTGGTGGTTTGGTGCGGTGAATTCGGACGTTCTCCCGATAACGGTGTCCGAGGCGGTACCGCATATGGGCGAGATCATAATCCCCATGCGATGACCATCTGGCTTGCCGGGGGAGGAGTGAACGCTGGGCATACGGTTGGCGCAACAGATGAGACAGGGGCCGAGGCCATTGAGTGCGTCCATCATATTCGTGATCTGCACGTGACGCTCTTGCGACTCATGGGACTGGATGACAACAAACTGACCTATTTTCACGGCGGAAGGTTCAAACAACTGAGCCAATTCGGCGGTCAGGTAATCAAGGAACTGATGTCCTGATTACGGAAGCCAGCTACAGCGAACCAAGGTCAATTCAGAACTCATGATGTCGGCAACTTGGTGAGCGCCGCACTGTACCTGTTCGAGTACAATGCGACCGATCCGGGGGCCGTGTCCGCCTCCGCCTTTTGTTCGCCTGTCCCACCAAGGACTTTGTCTCTTCGTGGTGGGGACTGTTGAGGAGATCCAAGATGACCCTGAAAGATTCTCAAACCGGAAAACGGTCGATGCCCTCTTGGTTGTGGCTCATGGTGTTTGGTTTGAGTTGTCTTAATTTCAACGTGGCCGAAGCGAAGTCGCCGAATATTGTGTACGTCATGTCGGACGAACTCGCCTATTACGAACTCGGCCACATGGGCAACCGGCACATCAAAACGCCTCGGATTGATCAATTTGCCCGAGAGGGTTTGAGATTCACCAACGCCTTGGCGGGTTCTCCTGTCTGCGCACCTTTGCGTTGCAATCTGATGACGGGTAAACATGCGGGACACGCGTCGGTCCGAGCGAATGATGGAGGCACGCCGCTGCGAGCCGGAGAGTTGACCATCGCTTCGCTCCTCAAACAAAAGGGGTATGCGACAGGCGGGTTCGGTAAATGGGGATGTGGAGGTCGAGACTCGACAGGTGTACCCGAAGATCACGGCTTCGACGTTTTTTACGGCTACTACGATCAGGTCCATGCCCATTCGTTTTATCCTCCCTACCTGATTCGCAATAGCGAAGAGGTTGTCTTGGAGGGGAATGTTGGCGGACGAAAAGGAGAAACTTACTCCCACTACAAGATCATGGATCAGGCCTTGGAGTTTATACGAGCCAATAAGGACCAGCCCTTTTTCTGCTACTTGCCAATCACGCCACCGCACGGAATGTACGACATTCCGCCAGAGGATCCCGCATGGGCCCTCTATCAGGATGCCGAGTGGGTCAAAGACCCCAAGATTTCTCAGGACACCAAGAACTACGCAGCGATGGTGTCCATGGTCGATTTCAACCTGGGTCAGGTTCTGGATCTTCTAAAAGAACTCGGTCTGGAAGAGAACACGATTGTCTTCTTTACGGGTGACAATGGGGGGCAGGATCGATTCAAGAGCAAGGAATACCCACGCGGTTTCTTTGGTCCTAATGTTCATCCTGAAACAGGAGTCGAGTTTCGGGGTGGGAAAGGGAATCTTTATGAGGGAGGGCTGAAGATTCCTTTTCTAGTCCGTTGGCCAAAACAGATCCGGCCGGGGGCCATCAGCGATCTTGTGTTCTACCAGCCCGATGTTTTGCCGACGCTGACCGAACTCGTCGGGTCCGAAACACCACCCGATATCGATGGCATGTCGATCCTGCCTGAAATCCTCGGAGAGGAGGTTACCGGTCGTGCGCAGAAGAAACACGAATATCTGTACTGGGAATACGGGAGCCAGGTTGCGGTTCGGTACGGAAATTGGAAAGCCATTCGAACGAAGGAGGATCGACCGTGGGAACTTTACGATCTGGCCGCGGATATCAGCGAAGCTCACGATCTTGCGGGCGATCATCCGGAACTCGTTGCGAAGCTCACGAAGTTCGCTGAAGACAGCCACGAGCCTGTTGAGGCGGGGACATTTCTCGATGCCAAACGGATAAGACACGAGCGAGATCGGCGAGCGAAATGGGGGACCAGTGGCGGCAACGCAAATGCAGGTCCTCCTCCGGCTCATCGTCTGGGCGGTAAGGATCTGATTGCCTTCAAACGCTTGAGTCTGCACTCGGTTAGCAGTCAGAGCTCCGGAAATGACCGATTGGCTCGCTATGCCATTGATGGTGATCCTCGAACGGTTTGGCACACGGCATTTATCTCGGGAGTCAAGATGCCCCCCCATCAAATCGTCATTGATCTGGGGGCCCGTCGACCCGTGAAGGGAATTCGGTATCTCGCTCGACAGGATCGCGGATGGAATGGTGCGATGGCCAATGTTGAAGTCTACCTCAGTGATCACCCGGAGGTGCCAGCACCTCCGGTCACACGAGGGACGTTCTCAAAGGTGAAAACACCTCAGGACCTCCTTTTCGATGCCGCCGCGGAGGGTCGGTATTTGACGCTCCGAGTTCTGTCCGAAGTGAATGGCGGCCCGTGGGCTTCCGCAGCGGACATCGGTGTCATTCTGGATAAGAAATCGAACTAGTCGATCGGTAAGAGATACCGGCGAAAACTCGCGAGTCCATGATCTCGCGTTTCATCTCGGTGGAAACAAATTCCAAAGGGTGTGAGACCCGAAACGGGCGACTGGAGAAAAAAATGGCGACTTCGCGACTTACCACTCTCACCTTGCTGTGGGCTTTGACGGTGGCGTCTGGAAGCTTGAGTGGGCAGGAAGTTCGGCCGAATTTCCTGTTCATTTTGACCGATGATCAATCGCCTGAGACATTGAGTTGCTACGGGGCGACATCCTGTCAAACGCCAAACCTCGATCGTCTTGCGCGTGAGGGAATGATCCTCCATGACGCGCACCATATGGGGTCTTGGATTGGGGCCGTGTGTTTACCCTCCCGTACGATGATCATGACGGGCCGAACGGTGTGGAGAATTCCCGGGGCTTCAGGACCCGGCTTGACGCAAGCTGCCGGTTTGCGGAAAGAAGCGGCGCAGCAAAGTCTACCCGCGGTTTTTAATCGAGCGGGCTACGATACGTTTCGCACTTGCAAAAATGGTAACAGTTTCAAAGAGGCGAACGCACTTTTTACCGTGAGTAAGACCGCGACGAGTCGTAGTGCAAACCCAAAGAGAGGCAGCCAGTGGCACGGAGATCAGGTGATGGAGTACCTCGAGAGCCGAGAGTTGGCCGAGGATAAAGATCCGTTCCTGATCTATCTCGGGTTTTCCCATCCGCACGATCCTCGGCATGCCACCCCGGAACTCGCGGCTAAATATGGGGCTGGGAACGACGGCCCCTTGGATCCACCTTCACCCAAGACCCCCAGTCTTCCATTGAATTATCTTCCGGAGCATCCGTTTCATCATGGTCACCCTGACTTGCGAGACGAGGTCAAAGTGCAGGGAGTGATGACACGGCGGGATGTCGCGACCGTCCGCAACGAACTCGGTCGTGAGTATGCATGTATCGAGAACATCGATCAACAAGTGGGGCGAATCCTCGACAAACTGCGGGCGACCGGAGAACTTAAAAACACCTATGTAATCTTCACCTCGGACCATGGAATCGCTGTTGGACGTCACGGCCTGATGGGCAAGCAAAACCTGTACGAACACACTTGGCGAGTTCCTTTTATCGTGAGAGGGCCGGGGATTCAGGCGGGCAGTGAAGCTTCCGGATATATCTATCTCCTCGACCTGCTTCCCACGCTCTGTGACCTCGCAGGGATCCAGACGCCCGAAGCTGTTGAAGGCAAGAGTTTTCGACCTGTACTTGAAGGCAGGGCCGAACGGATTCGGGACGTTCTATACGGCGTCTATGCCGGTGGGACGAAACCGGGAATGCGAGCGATCAAAACCGATGGTTGGAAGCTGATCCAGTACGACGTACTCGACGGCGAGGTGCAGGAGACCCAATTGTTCGATTTGCGAAACAACCCTCGGGAGTATTTGAAAGAGCATCACGCGAAGACGGTCATTGAAGCGACAGGAAACCGACCGAGCAAGTTGCAAATCAACCTCGCGGACGATCCCGCTTATGCTACAAAAGCTCGACAGATGAAGCGTCTTCTCGAAACGCAAATGAAAGAACTGGGCGACCCCTACACGTTGTTTCAATAGTTTCAGGACATCCGGTTTCGAAAGTTTCGACAGCGACGCACGCGCCACCCGCCTAGGTGCCTTGAATCAAATAGGCAAGGAGATCGGCCATCTGTTCGGGGGAGATCTCCTTTTCCAATCCCTCGGGCATCAGTGACGGTCCACTCTGGATGGACAGAATGGTCTCCCTCGGCACGATAGAAATCTTGCCTTGAGCATCGACCAGGCTGATCGAATCCTCGCCGTCTGCGCCAATCCTGCCTTCAAAGATCTCACCCGACTCGGTCGCGATCCTGAACCTTTGGTATTTTGGCTCGACCGACCGATTGGGGTCCAAAATGGCGATCAGGAGAGACTCGGCTTCACGGCGAGTGAGTTCGCTCAAATGAGGTGCCAGTGGATACTCGCGGGCGGCTGTCTCATGACACGAGGCACAGTTTTTTTCGTAGTGCAACTTTCCCCGGGTCGCATCTCCGGTGAGTGTGAGAGATGCGGTGTAGTCGGCGATGATTCGTTCACGATCCTCATCGATCTGTCCGAGGAGTTCGGTCGCTTTGCGGCGAACATCAGGGAAACGGTAATTCACCAGTTGCTGTCGATACTTGGGCCCCAACGTTTGCACGTCGATATCTTCTTGTTCGAGCTTTTCCATCAAAATACGTGTCCAGTCCGGTCGCTTAAGAATGGCTTCCAGAATCCGCTCGCGCAAAATCGGACTCTGAGTCGACCAACTTTCCAGAAGGCGATGTCCCGTCTCACGTTGTCGGACACTCCTCAGGACGTCGACGGCCAGCGTTTGCAGCATCGACGGCTCTTGGGGTCGGAGTAGCCGCGATGCGGTTGAGAGGTCTTCGGGAAACTCCGAGGTAAACTGCCCGAGAACGGCAAGGCCGCATCGACGCACCTCGGGCGACACAGTCGTGTCGAGGGCAATGGACCTCGCGTGATTCAGTTTTTGCTGAAGTTGCTCCACTGATTCAGAAAGCGATTCGTCAAAATCCTTGACTAGAGACTCGACCGACAGGTTGGCCTGACGCAAGCCACTGACCCAATGGGCGAGTGCTCTCATCTGCCAATTTTCGGTGTCGACAGAAAAAGTCGATTGCGTAATGGCCTGTAACCCACTTTTCAATGCCTCGTGATTTTTCATTCGATGGGAGACGAGAAGTAATTCACCGATCATCGGTCCAGAGGACGGGGGAATCGGATGATGACTCAGCAGTTTCGGTAAGAGTTTGGGTAGCCGTTTGTCGTCCATCGAAAGGATGGCGTCCCGGACGAAAGCGTCATGGCCCTTTTGATGGGCGAGTTTGGCAAGCACATTCAAGCTTGCTTCATCTGCGTCCCCAGCGAGGATTCCAATCAGTTTCAATTGGACTCGCGACGAGGGATCGTTGATGAGCGAATAAAGTGTTTCCCGAAGGCCGGTCTCCGTCTTGAAAAGGTGCCGGCATTTTTCGACAGCGTGACGTCGAATTTCGGGGTGCGGATCGCTAAGCAACCCTTGCAATGCGGTCGTCGTTAGCGATTCGAAGTGGGACAGGATGTGCATGGCATGAAGGCGAACAAGTGGGTTCATGCTTTCAACGACTAATCGACTTAACACGGACAAGATTTCTGCATCCTCACGCTCGATGATCTGCTGCTGCGCCAGATCTCGCAGGACTCCATTTTCGGAATGAAGTGTCTCGATCAGTTGCAAGTTGCTCATCTGTGTCAGGTTGGGCCAGGGTTGCCGATTTCCGGTGATGTCGTCTGACACAATTCGGTAGAGGCGCCCACGCCCCTGCCCCGCTGAAAAGTCGAGCGAAGTGTGGAACCTTCGTGGAATGTACTCGGGATGTTCGATCGTCTGGCGGTACATGTCCACGACCCAGATCGCGCCGTCCGGTCCGGTCCTGGCCTGCACCGGACGAAACCAAGGATCCCGTGACGCCAGAAGTTCGCCGTGGGTATTGGCCCCCAATGGCCGTTCCTGAAAGGTGACCCCATGTCGCTTCAGACCGGAGGCATGAATCAGCTGATGGGCAGGATCGCAAACGAGGAATCCATTTTTATAGGTGGGCAGTTGATCACTGCGATAGATTTCCAGGCCGCACGAAGCGGTGAATCGTTGCTCCGCTTCTGGCTGATTAAGACGCCGCTGCTGAGGAATCAGGGTTTGCAGTTTTGCCGCTGGGTCCTTGATGAACTCTCGTCTGCGGGCGACCAATGCGTGAGAGCCAAGTCGAAGATCCCGATCGTCGAGGACAACATGCCAGATGGGCGTGGAATTGTTGCCACCGAACCAGTTCCCCCAGTCGTCGCGGCAACGACTGAACTGGGACGTGCCGGTGAGTCGCTCCATTCGCCCTTGATCAGGTTGAAGACGTAGGTCGTAGGTGCCTAAGGCTAAAGAGTCGCCCGTTTGTTCACTGGAGATCTCTCCACCGTTATCCCCATTTGAAAAATATAACCAGTGGTCCAACCCATAGCGGAGGCCGTTGACTCGATGTTGCGGATTCCCTGTCGCTAAGCCTGCGAAAAGGACCGTTTTCTCGTCCGCAAGTCCATCACCATCGGTATCCCGAGCAAACAGGATTTCGGGTGGGCAGCATACAATGGCACCATCCTTCCACGGGAGCACACTGTTGGGGTAGCTGAGTTGGTCCAGGAAGACAGTCGCTTGGTCAAACAGGCCGTCCCGATTCCGATCTTCCAGGATACGGATCTGCCCTTGTCCAGAGTCTGATTCTCCCAGCGGATAATCTCGCATCTCCACAACCCATAGCCGCCCGTCCGCCCCGAAGGCAATCGAGATCGGATCACTGATGACGGGTTCCGATGCGATGAGTTCCACACGGCAACCAGGGTGCACTGTCATTTCAGCAAGCGATTGCAGGGGCGATCTAGGCTCGTCCGGTGGACACGCAAGTACTAGGAGAAGTGTTCCAAACAGGGACATCGTCGCTGGCCTTTGGGCAATGGGTTACGTCACCTTGAAACTGGTTCATTGTTGCGAGTCGAGTCGGACCTCAGCTTGAGCCGAATGCCCCTGCGACCCGGTGACTCTGACCTCGTCGTGAACCACGGCAACATTGCCGCTTGGCGTTGCCCGGGCCCAGTGGGGCTGGTTAACGGCCATTCAGGCTGCCGGCGAAGACTTTTTCGAGTTAGGCTCGGTTTGTAGCCATTTTCGGATCTTTTTGACGTCACTGTTCCATGCTTTGCCAACCCGTCGGTGGCAGAACGTCTCGAAAAGCTGGTCGACGGTCTCGGATAAAAATCGAATCGAGTCGATCCGATTATCCAGGCGATCTTGAGGATGGTCATCCGGTTCTTCGACAATGATTTTCGCACTGCTGATTGCAAACGTTTCGGCATGCAGGACAAATTCAAATTGTTGCCCTTCACGGACCAGAATCAGGCCCGCTTTTCTCGGCAATTTTCCCGCTCGAATGGCCTGCATGGCTTCCGGCATCCGAATGGGACACTCGCTCGTCAGCACCTCCCTGCCCCATTCGCCCCAAGGGCATTCCAGTTGCATGGTACGCGCGAACATCAATGTGACTTCAGACTTGTCTTTTAGCAGGACACGATCCGACTCGTTGTCGAGATACCACCACAGCCAAAGCAGGAACTCATTGCCCAGGAAGCTGAAGTCGTCTGCCGTATTGCTTGCCCACGCAAGGCTCACGATGGGGGACTCTTCAAGGAATGAGGTGATATCGATCTCGTGAAGTGCATCCAGCTTTTTCGTTCTTTCGGCCCATTGCATGGCCAGCCAACTCGCGTTGACACGCTCCAGTTCCACTGCAAACGCCCGTTCAAACAAGTCGGCCGCGTGGCCAAGCGCACTCGCCCCTGAGCCCCCAAAGTAGAGCAGCTGTTGTTGCACGTCCCAAAGTGCAGGGTACTGTTGCATTCGAACGTACTTGTCGGACTGCAGTTCATTCAGGCAACGTTGTTCGACACTATCGCTGGCTTCCTGCCTTTGAGCACGTGTAGGTCGACCTTGCGACGAGTCTTTCATCATCGCAGCCAGTTCGATTTGAAGCCATGCCTTTTTCAACGCACTTGGAATCTGGTTGGTGTCTATTCGAATGCCAAAATGCAAGGCGTGGTTGATGATGTTTTTTTCTTCGTCGAAGTCCCGGTCAAGCAAATGTGAGCCACCGAGGAAGCCCACTTGGACATTCTCCTCGGAACTTGTCTTGAATTTTCCTGACGCAAAGTGACTCAGCAACTCGAGTTGGTCTCCTGAAAATTTTCGAAGCTTGGAACCCACAACGCGAAATCGCTCGAAACCAATGCTGCCCGACAAAAAAGCCATAGGAGCTCCCGATACGTAACGAAATTGGCCGCAACCAAACGACTGGAGATGAAGGTCGGTATCGGCATCCTGTTTGGCGTCGCTTGCTCGTAAAACGCCGAATCATTAACCTTCTCGCGAATTGCCCAATCGGCAGAGTCTAACATGGGCATCATCCAAACACAGCGCAAGCAGGGTCCTGATCTTCAAGGATCTGATGTTCAGGACGCAGGGGTCTGGCGACCACGCAAAGTCGAGTGGTGGGTCAGCGGAGCGAGCTCACTGGAGGATTCAGGCTAGTAACCAAAGTGCGCGGCGGCATGCAGTCGAGCTTGGTCGATTTCGGCGAGGCCTTCGATTTGATTCGGGTCAAAGTGATGATCGCGGGTCAAATGGGTCCAATACGACATTCCCACGACCCCTGCTTCAGGAATGTCCAAGGTCGGGAGCCAAATCCGCAACTGATCGATATCCTGATTTCGCAACCAACGACTGGGAGGCCGGCCGTGACGCTGTTTTCGCAAAACGCTTGGCGTTCCTGGAGAAGTTTCCAGAAAGACGTCCCGTTTCGCCTGAGGATCATGATTAGGAACAGATAGTCGAACGGCGACAGGGACGACTTCGGAGTGAAGGTAGCCCGACCGGCCCTCGTAGAGTTTCCCCGTCTCTTTATGGCTGGGTGTCGTCACACCTGACAATTCCCAAACACCGTCCACCAGGGTTTCTCTCTCATACCACCGCCAATCCCGATTTTCTCGTCGAGTCCAATGAACCGGCGATCCCTCGGGGGGCTCCGTTGATTCCAAAGCCGCTGGAATTTCTGAAGCTTGAGCAGCATAGGGTCGAAGGAGCGAAAAACATCCAAAGCCGAGTCCCAACGCAAAGCGACGCCGGGAACAACGCAGCCACGGTTGCGATAGCTTGAGATCGGACATGGGCAGGACCCGTCGATAGAACATGCAGGGGAAATCAGTGAACAAATGGGGGCAATTCAGGTTGCCGTTGCACTGTTCACAGCATAGACCGAATATGTTCGTTCGCCTGTCGAATCAGTCCTCAATCGAGGATTGAAAACGAATCGAGTAGAGATTGGCATCTTTCATGACGATTCTGAGGCGCACCGGCTTGCCGATGAGCTCTGCGAGATTGGATTGCCCTTTCCAGGTCACCACCCGATTCAGTTGATCTCCGATCAGCTCCTCGCTCTGATCCAACCGGTAGTTGGGCAGAGGGCGTCCCTCGGCATCTTGAATTTCAGCGCGGATGAATCCTGCCGCACTGGTCGACATGTTGAGCAACAATTTGCATTGGTCAGCGGCGTTTTCCTCACCAAAACTGATGACGGGAGTCGTAAACTCGCCTCCCTCATAGCCCGCTTGAAGGGACGAAAATCCGTCGGTTCGCAGCGAATATCGCTGGATGAAAGCCGTCGGTTGCCCATAATTCTTCTGGACATAGACGGACAATTCGGCGTCGCTTGTCGGGATCACACCCAACGCGGGATAATTGGTTCGCGAAACCCAGTTCTCGAGCCCGATGCCCGGTCGAATGTAGGATTCCATGAACGTTCGCTGATAGGTCGATCCACCCCGGGTCGTGAGCAAAACGGCATCGGAAATGTCGCCAAAGTACTTTGGGTCGACCTCGAGTTGCACGGCCTGCTCGGCAGAGAGGACGCGACGGCCTGGCCAAAATCTCGCGGCGATTCCAATGCTCAGGTGAGGCGCGTGGTAGTAGGGATGCGTCTGGTTCGTGTAGAGATGTTCGAACGGTGTATCCCCATACGACATGGGCACCGCTTTCGACCAGTGGATAAAGTCTTCGGATGTCGTTCGACTCACCGAGCGGAACCGACCTCGATCAGTTTGGACGAACGTACGGAAGTAGCAAACATAAAGTTGCTCGCTCGGTGACCAGAAGGCGACGTTTTGTGAATCGAATGCGCCCTGTTCAATCACAGGGCCCTCTTGCATACGACTCCAGTGGATGCCATCGCTGGACTGAAACGCGATCAGGCCGCTTGTTGCGATGCCTCCAAGTGCCTTGTACCTGCCCTGTTCAGTCGCTTTCGGATTCGTATCGAGGAAGGGTGAGAAGTTATGGGAACAAGGGGTTTCGCCTTTTAGGACGATGTTGTTGGGTTGACCCGATCCAATCTGATAGACCCCAAGGTTCGGTTTGGACCAATGAATGCCGTCCTGACTCTCCGCATAACAAGTGACTTCCCGATCGCTGCCGTCACCGCCGCTTTGGTGCAATCCCCGGTAGTACATTCGAAATTTCTCGCCCTCTTTCATGACCGTGACGTAGCCGGAAAACGGGCCTTCCCATGGAGCATCGAATGTCAGGACTTTCTCTCGGGCGATGGGAGGATGGAGCTTCAGTTCAAGGCCTTGTGCTTGATCAATCAGGTAGCGGTCCACGAATAACTCGCGTCGATCACCCAGTCGCTTCACGTTGGCAGTTTTTGATGGAGCATTGCCTGCTGGATCTGTGGTTTCTGATCTCGTCGATTTTTCCAAACCGGGAAATTCGATTTTGGCCAGATAGATGGAAGTTCGACCTTCGTGGCTTGAGTAGTAGCTGACCCACAGCAGATTGTCATGCCAAACCATGCCCGGGTAGCTGGTGTCGCCTCCTGAAGGCAGTCTTAAAATCGGTTTCATTTCGCGTTTTTCCAGATCCAGAGACAGGATCTCCGTCCGTTCCCCGCCGTCGTAGAGACGACCCGCCGCAATCCAGTGTCCGCCCGCAATCTGGATGAAATTGGGCCCTCCCAGTCTTCGTTTGAGATCGTGCCATTCCCACTTCTCGTAGGGTGGATTTGAAATTCCGAGCATGGCGGAGTTCAACGTGGGCCCGTCGCGGCGCTGAAGACAAAAGGCGGTCCCCTTCTTGTCGAAGCGTATCCGTGCTTCGGTAGGGTGCTCCCCATCATCAAGCATTGAATCCGTGACAACTTCGTAATCCATGCCGTTGGTAGTCTTGTGAAGTGCGGTCGCTTGAGGCCGCGTCGGCGCGCCGTAGGAGACGCCATAGGCGGCTTGTTCGTGCTCCGTTACTCTCCATATCCATCGTCCCGGTGCCAACACAATTTCGGGTGACGAAAACTTGACCCCATCTTCGGAGAAGCTGACGAATGTGCCCGTCCGACGTTGGCCTTCAACCTGCTTCTGGACTCCTCCCATGACCATCATGCGGCCGTCCGGGCGTATCGAGAGGGCCGCATCACGCAGATCGTAGGTATCATCCTCCAATATTGCGGCGGAACGCCAACGATCCCCGTCTTTCGAAACGATGATTCTCAGCTTGCCCCTGTCCCCGGCATGGCCCAGCCCCTCTCGGAAGGCGCAGTAAAATTTTCCATTCCACCGAATCAGGTCGGTAAACGCATTATGTGGAGCTTGGTCCCAGATTTTTTCCACGCCAACGAGCTTTGCCTGAACGTCTTCATTGGCCTTGGCGATCGAGAACATTGAGGTGGTCAACAGGAGCAAGATTCCCGTCAACAAAAGATGAAACCGATTGCTTGTCATCAACATCATCAGGACCTCTGAGGTAGGCGGTAAGATTCGGTTCGTGTGGCATTGGACGAGTGACGAATGCGCGTCGCTGAAAACTCAAACAGCAGGTTGGGTCGAAGCCGATTCGGCCGGAGTTCAGACGTTAAAATTCCGGCAGTATTGTGGGATGCTATGCGTCCAAATGCGACTGGTCGAAGGTGAATCCAAGGGGCGAGAAACGATTCTGAATGGATTCCAAGGCATGCTTCATCAGATTGAGGTCCGCCTGATGACAGATGAACCTCGCGCCGCGATCGATGGCATCTTGGGCTTGTTCAGGTGATCCTACCGGCAACCCCCAATGGATTCCTGCATGGCTGGCGGCCCGTGCAATCCTGTCTTCAGCGGCTCGAATTTCGGGGTGTTGCGATTGCCCCGGGATTCCCAGGCGAATGCTGTAGTCTCCCGGTCCCAGAAACAAGATATCGATCCCCGGGACCTGGGCGATGGCCTCCACGTTTTCGAGTGCCTCCGGACTTTCAATCTGTGCGATCAGTAGAGTTTCCTCGTTCGCTTTTCGAAGGTACTCCTCCATGGGCATCATCATGTAGGGGGTATCCGCACCTCCCCAGTCGCATCCCCGTCGTCCTTCAGGAGGGAATTTGGCTGCTCGAACCAACTGGCTTGCTTCATCGGCATTGTCGCATTGAGGGTACATGATTGCGGAGGCACCGATTTCAAGCACGCGCGCTAACCGCATGAATTCACCCTTAGCTGGCCTTGCGACAATATCCGAAGTTCCGACACGGGCAGCCCGCATCATTTGCGCCGCAGTTTCCAGGCTGTGGCTATGGTGCTCAAGGTCGATCCATATCCCGTCGAAGCCCATCAGGCTTGTCATCTCATACAGGGAGCCATCCATGAAATGCAGCGTGGTGATCAAAGCGGGCTGCCCACGTGTTATTTTTTGTTTGATTCGACTGGAACGCATGCGGTTCGATTCCTTGTTGCGATCTTCTGGGGCTGAGGAGATTGGATCGCCTGCTTACGGTTGCGACCACTTGAGTTTGGCAATGTAAATCCGGTTGTTGGCACCTCTGGGGTTATCGGGCGGGATGATGATATCAGGCCCCCAGGTCTGCATCCATTCGGTCACGGTAATCCAGAACTCATCGGGGCTGACCCGGGTGACTCCGAAGTTGCCCAGCCGAGCGCCTCGCTCGGGTACAAGAATTTTCTCTGTCGCACGCTCAACGACCCGGCGTTCTGGATCGACGCGCGCGATGAATAAGGGAGCGCGATGGCGAAAAACGTGATCGTTGTCCGCACCCTTCCGAGTGTAAATCAGGTAGAGACCATGGCTGTTAGAGATCCAATGCTGCTGAGTGTTGTAATTTCCAAGTCGGGTTCCGTCGTCAAAGCACCAAGGCTGAGGTTGCGTAAAGTGCAGGCCATCTTCACTCGTCGCGACGTAGCCTGCATCGTCATTTCGCAGGGTCAGAAAGAACCGGTCTTGATGTTTGACAAGCGACGGTTCGTACAGCCCTCTTTTATTGTCGATCGTCAACTCATCACCGTGTTCCAGGTATCTGAGTTGCTTTCCATCAAACTCGCACCGGCAAACGGTGACGCTGTATTGCGTGGCTTCAGGCTCCTTGAAATAAACGGGCAACAACACCTCACCGTTCTTCAGGTCCCATCGTTGAACGCTGCCCGCACCTGAGCTTTTGAATCGGGGTTCGTTGGGCATCTTCAGTGTCTGCCACGCATCCCATGAGTGGGTCTCAGGATCATAAACCGAATACGCAGTTGCGCGAGGGCGAATGTGCATGACACGATTGTCCTGGTACCGGACGGTCTGACCAATCCCGAGGAGTTTCTGCGTTGCTTCATGCCATTGGGGCGTAAAGTCACACACGGTTTCTTCCTGGTCCTTCCCAACCTTGCGTCGCGTGAAGGGGTCTTGCGGTGTGAGAGGGCTCCAGACGATTCCCGCGTTCGAGGAGTAGGCAGTGTGCAATGCATAAAAGACATCAGAGCCTGAGAGCTGAAGTTTTTGACTCGTCATCACCATGATAGGATCCGAGTCACGCCGCGTAGGAATCATTCCCGTTCGAGCGTGGACCCAACAGAACTTCCCATCGTAGCCTTCGCGCATGGTGGTCAATTGAATGGAGAAGTCGCGGGCCGATGAATCGACCTTGGACTGTGAGAAGGCCGGCTTCTGAATCACGAACAAGACGAGGAAACCGAGCAGGGTGAACGATTGGGCTGAATAAACCATGAGCCAAACTTCCACGAGGGGCCGCGATAGGGGTTTCACTTTGGATGCCATATTTAGAATTTTCCGCCCTGTTGCAGGTACGCTAGAAGGTCGAGTATTTCGTCTTTTGAAAATGTGTCGAGCAAACCGGTCGGCATGGGCGAGAGCGGTGTGGGTTCGCGATGCTCGACGTCAGCTTTTAAAAATTCGATGGTTCGCTCAGGTTCCAACAGGTTTGGAATCACGCGAAGCCTTTCCGAGCGATAGTCGCCTGAGAGGACTCGGCCGCTGATGGACTGACCATCGGAAAGCTCAAACGTTTCATTCTGGTATTTGGTTGAGATGACTTCTGATGGGTTCAAAATTGAGTTCAGCATGTCACGTGACGTGAATCGTCGACTCAGGGCTGAAAGATCCGGACCTACCACGCCACCCAGACCCGAGAAACGATGACAGGCTTGACATTTGGCTTCATGGAAGACGGAGCGTCCGCGTTCGGGAGCTCCTTGAGAAACCTGCCCGAATTGGTCATCAAAATCCTGCATGGTCCATTTTTTTACGAAATTACGGTGTGCCGAAGGATCCGGCAAAAAGCGGGTCGTGGCATTTTCCGTCGCTTGAAGTTGCGCCGCGTAGGATTCCCGCATATTTTCTGGAACCTGCGCGAGAGCCGCTTCTTCGATCAGTCGCAAAAAATTGGGCATGCCCTCACCGAAACTCCAGCGTTTCGCCTCGGCGAGGCGGCTGAAGTAAGCCTCTCGATTTCGGGCAGACCATTCTCCAGTCGCTTGCCTCAAAACAAAAAGGTAGTGCATCGACTCCTCATTAATGGTGGCGGCTTCAAGCAGGCCCATTGTCTTTTCTACGAAATCGGGGGGCGGGCCATGATCAGCAAGGAGGCGACTTCGCCAGAGATTCAGTCGGTCATCATGTTGAGGGTACCCCTCACTTACCTCGGTCAGTAAAGCTTGCCGAGTCTCTGCAGTGATCACTTTGGAACTCAAACACTGCTGCGCGAGGAAAAGCCATTCGATTTGTTCCGAGGCTGCCGCCGTATCGATCTTCATCTTTAGGAGACGCTCGGCGATCAGGGAAAGATCGGTCGTCGTTCCCTGGTGAAACACGGCCGTCAGCGCGGCGAGCAAGTTGCGACGCTCAGGGGTTGAAAGGGCTTTTTCTCGCCATTGATCCATGGGGCAGGATTCAAGGACGAGTCGTGCAGCATGTCGGATCCAGGGATCTGAATGTCCCAGATGAGTGTGGACGAGTTCAAGTTTTTTGGTGGGTGCAAAAAACGCGGCAGCCTGAAGTTGCTTCAACAAGTCTCTTGAATCACTTGCGAACTGCTGCCGGCGGACCTGCTGTACGGTCGGGGAGGGAGAGTCGATACGATTTCCAGTATAGGTAATGCGGTAGAGGGCCGATTGGGTTCCACGACCGCCCGTCACAAAGTACATCGCGCCATCCTTGCCAAATTCGACGTCGGTCACGTTAAGAGGGCGACCCCTGACGAACGTTTCGCCGGTCCCGACATAGCTGGAGCCTCTCGCTTCAAGGTGGACTGCCAAGATTCGACCGTAGGTCCAGTCGAGGACGAAGAGTGCTTGGCTGTAGGGCCACGGAAAGTGAATGCTGTTCCCAAATTCGACGGCGGTTGGAGAGCCTTTTCCAATGTCCAGAGTCGATGGAGGCATGTCGGGACGATCAGGAAAGTAGGGAGGCCACTGCCCGGTCACTCGTCGCCAACCATAGTCACCGCCCTGAATCAGGTGATTCACACGCGTGGGCCGATACCAGCTCGCGCCCATGTCGTACTCCGCATCCGCATCGTAAGTGAACATGTCCCCGTAAAGGTTGAAGTCGATCCCGTAGGGGTTTCTCAAACCTCGGACGACCACCTCCCAATTCTGGCCGTCCGCATCGCATCGGGCCACGTAACCGCTGCGAGTTTTTTCCGCCGTGGTTGGGCGCGCGTACAACGGCACTCGAGAGTTCGCATTCTCCGGTTCGTAAACCGCGTCGCCAAAAATGGCATAGATGTTCCCATCGGGTCCCAAGGTCAGCTGGTTTCGGCCATGCCCAACATCGCCTTCAAACTGTTTGAGCTTAGTGACTTCATCAAACTGGTCGTCTCCGTTGGTGTCCCTCAAGCGAAACAGGGCCTTGTCATTGTTTGCCATCGCGTAGAGCGAGTCGTAGGCATATAGGAGGCCGCGGCATTCGGCAAGCGTATCATTGATCACCTCAACCTTAATGTCATCCGTACCAGCGTTGGGCAAGGTGAGTCGCAACAGTCCGCGTTTTTCACGTGCAATGATCCAACGCTCCTCAGGGTCTTGAGTCATACTCACCCATGATCCTTCCTGCTTCAGGGCAGAACGCAATCGGCTTGCCTGGAAGCCAGCTGGGAGATCGAGGCCAGTCGGGTCGGTACCCTGCTCGGACGTCAACGCGTCCTTCCACTGGGTGTAGTCATCGAGGTGATCGATATTGATTCCGCGGTCTGCAGAGCCCAGTCGTGTCGAGGAGACCGGCCCGAACTGTTTTGGAGCGAACCCATCGAGGTCACTTGACCTCGGCATTTTACCTTTGGCGATGCTTCCGGTTTCCCAATCTTCATCGGTCGATAATCGGTGAATGCCATTCGCGTCTACCCAGGTGAAAGCCAGTGCCACGGCGGAGGGACCAGGAGCCTCTTGGCAGATCATCGTCAGCATGTTCGAGCCGGGACGAAGATAGCGACGAATGTCCAGTTGGGTATCAGGTGCAAAGGCACCGAGCGATTCGACAAGCTGTTGGTTGATATAGAGATCACCTTGGCAGTGATCCAACATGATTTTCACGTGGGCCGATTCTGGCGAGGTCTCGAGGATCAGAGAGGTTTGAAACACATGCTGCACATCGTTTGATGTTTCCCCGTCGGTCCACAGCCACAGAACGGGAGCCTTGTCATCCATGGCGAAAATGGCTGAATTGTGGATTGCGGCGAGAAAAGCGGCGAGTATCACGGCGCTCACTTGGTACTTAGGCATCGCTTGGATTCCATTTTTTAAATCGGTGCTCAAGACGCTGTGAACATTAACCTCGAACATGGGTGCCGCCCCTAAAGCCAATAAATGTGCGGAGATGTCGCGGCAGCCTGCCATTCATTTTTTAAAATCAAGAGTTCGAATCATCGGTGAAAACAATTTTCGGGCTTGGGAATTCAGGAGTCAAATCGGCCAGGTTCTCGGCGGAATGGTGGCATGGACCGATTTCCTGCCATGCGGCTTGCGAATGTGGCCGAATATGCTTGGGAGTCGCATCCGAGCGTGTTACCGTATGGATAGTGGGTCGTCACAAGATGCCTCACGGTCGCGGAACTACTTTCGATTTCTCCATGAACCGAGTACCGGCGTATTTTCCCTGATGTCGATGGCGTCCATGGTTGAGAATTCGTTCGACGGTCAAGCAAAAAGAAGGAGTCAGCAACATGTCGCATTTCAAGCCGCATTTAACCAGGCGGAGATTTTTGCAGGGTACCTCGGCCGCAGGTGCGGGTCTTTTGCTTACCGGGACTCGGGCATCGGGCAACATTATCGGCGCCAATGATCGACTGCGTATTGCGGTTGCCGGACTCAATGGCCGAGGCAATTCGCACATGGATGGCTGGCTCGGGCAAGAGAATGTGGAAGTGGCTTATGTCTGTGATCCTGATCAACGCGTTTTGACTCGCGGTATTCAGAGGGTGAATCAGAAAAGCGGAGGCAAATATACGCCCAAAGGTGTGTCGGATATACGCAAGGCGTTGGAAGATAAGTCCATTGATGCCATTTCGGTGGCGACGCCCAATCACTGGCATTCATTGATGACGATTTGGGGCGCTCAAGCTGGCAAGCACGTGTATGTCGAAAAGCCGATGAGTCATGACGTATCCGAAGGTCGCATCGCTGTCGAGGCGCAAAAGAAATATGGTGTGGTGATTCAACATGGAACTCAAACACGGAGCGATGCTCGCGTGGCGGGACTCCATGAAGCGATCCAGGCCGGCAAGTTTGGCAAGTTGGCCGTCTCCTACGGATATTGCTGCAAGCCACGCGGGGGCATTGGTTTCGAAAAGCTCGGCCCGCCCCCCAGTAATTTGAACTGGGACCTCTGGCGAGGACCTGCGGTGATTGATGATTACCACAGCAACTTCGTGCACTATGATTGGCACTGGTTCTGGCAAACCGGAAATGGCGATCTGAACAACCAGGGAACTCACCAGTTGGACGTCGCGCGTTGGGCCTTGGACACGGATCAAACGCATCCGGTTCGAGCGATGGCGATTGGCGGTCGATTCAAATGGGATGATCAGGGCGAGACGCCGAACACGATGTTCGGGATTGCCGAATACCCCAATGGCCAGCAGGTCTTCTTCAATGTACGCAACGTCAATTATGACGGTTATGAAAGACAGGTTGAGAACGAATACTACTTTGAAGATGGGGGCAAGATCATCCGTGGCGAGTATTATGCGCCCGGTAGCTCACAAGGTGAGCCCGTGAATGTCCCCGCGGGCAAGGTGACTCCAGGTGGAAATTGGGGGTCGTTCATTGCTGCCTGTCGAGCGGGTGATCCAAGCATGGCCAATGGCAATGTGAATGACGCTCACTACGGCTGTGTTCTCGGGCACCTGATCAATAACTCTTACCGACTCGGCGAAAAAGTTCCTTTCAATGCCAAAGCGGGACGTTTCGGTGATAACGCAGCGGCAGCGGAGCATTTTGGTCGACTGCATGATGTGATGTCGTCTGGCGTTGGAATTCCAGAAGATGGCAACGACTATATTGTCGGGCCATGGCTGACCTTCGATCCCGAAACCGAGCAGCACACGGGGGATCACGCGGAAAAAGCAAACGTGTTATTGAAGGATCCTAATCGGAAAGGATTCGAGATCCCGGAAATGGGTCAGGTCTGACCGCTTTCCTTGTTACTGCGTCGTGATTTTTAAACCGCCCGGACGATGGCCTCCGGGCGGTTTCTTTATGCACTTCGTGGGCCCGAATGGTAGGAGTCATTTCGGATTCTATTGGGCGGGCACCCTGAGTCAGTGGTCTGGAGGAATGAAATTTGGCAGGAAAGATCTGGGTGGATGCGGACGCATGCCCTGTGACCATCAAGGAAGTCCTTTATCGCGCCGCGAAAAAAAGGCAGGTACTCACGACGTTTGTGGCCAATCAGGGACTTCGGCTACCGGCCTCAGAATTCTTGAAGAGCATTCTGGTCACGACCGGTTTGAATGTTGCGGATCAAAAGATCGTGTCGCTTGTCCAGGCAGGAGACCTTGTGGTTACCGCCGATATTCCTCTTGCGGCCGACATTGTGGCCAAGGAAGCAATCGGTTTGAGTCCGCGGGGAGAGTTATTTACTTCCGAAAACATCGGAGAACGGATTGCCGTTCGTAATTTACTTGACGATTTGCGAGGTGAGGGGCAGATCACTGGAGGACCCAGCGGAATTTCCTCGCAAGACAAACAGGCGTTCGCCAATCAGCTCGACCGATGGATCACGCGTGCTGGCTCTTGCGCAAATCAGTGAGTTGGTGACTGGATCCTATTTGACGCTGGGAGTAACGTCGCCGAACCTCAATCTTCAATTTCCAAATCGGCCATGTAGATGGCCGTCATCGTTTGACCCTTTTCGTCTTTTTCGTGAGACGAGTACCAGGATACGATTGCACGAGTCGGGCTCGTCGCGATGAACCCGGGATAAGAACAATCGCCACCGCTCGGCAACTCGGCGAATTCATGAAGTTCGCCGTCGATCAACCAACAGAGCGATGTCTTGGGACCTCCTCCAAGATTCTTGCGTCCACCGACGAGAATGCGTTCTCCCCAGCGAGTGATGAGTGGGCCTCCAATGTATCGACCAAGGTCACTCCTGACCCATTCGGTGTAGGGAGGTTCGGAAAGCAGCAGCTGTGCGGTTTCACTGCCCCGCCGTCCAATACCGATGATTGATCGATCAGGAAGAAAGAGAAAAGCGGTTTCGTCGCCCTTGATTTCCTGAAATGTACTTCGTTTTCTCCAGATCAAACCGTCACTGCTCTCGAGCATCAACGATTCAATTTCAGGACCTTCTCCTCTGGGAGCAACGGCGAAATTGATTTTACGACGTCCGCAAAGATAGGCCTTTTGACCGTCGGTTGCCGCCCTCCAGACATAGTGTCCAAAGGTGCCTTCGAGTAACTGAGGATCATGCCATGCTCGACCATCGTCAGACCATACGGCATATCCAAGATGCAGGTTGACGTCGTACTGAGACGGAGGGATGGTCTCTGTTCCGCCAAACCAGGTTCCGGTGTAGATGAACAATCGATCCTTGAAGACCAGGAAATGCGGGTCACGGGTGTCTCGCAGCGGAACCCGAAAACGATGGACGGGCGTCCATTTTACTGCATCCTCACTTTCAAGCACGATAATTGAGGCAGTCGAATGCACCATGTGTCCGTCGGGGCAACTCCGGAACGTCAAATAAAATCGATTTTTAAAACGGACGAGGTCGGTAAAAGCATTGTGTTCACCATTGTGAAAAACTCGACGAACATTCGTGACTTGAACTTGCGGCAATTCCGTTCCCAGAGTCGGTGGGATAAACGTGGTCAGCAGCATCAGAATCGCGCGGGTTAGAAGCGACGAAGCAGAAATCTGTCTGTTGATTACTGGCATTCGATTGATTCTCCGAGAAGCACTGAAGGGGAGTTCGGCGAGGTCCGTTGCTGGGGGCACACGCCACGAGACGCCAGAGTTAAGCGGCTTTGTACCATTCTGTGTTTAAGGAATTCCTGTTGTCGAGCGTTCAGGCATGTTTCATGGACGAAATTCGACATGCGAGGTTTGTCTGAAAACCAGAAACGACCCGGATTTCTGAAATGGTGAGATGGCATGGAGCGACGTAAGCAGACGTGGGGACGAGTAAGGGGTTCTGGAATCTGACAACCGAAGACTTCGGGAAGGTTTGAGATCTGCTGGAACGACCGGGTCCTTTCTCGATCTTTCAGGACCAGCCGGTCGTAAAATATCGGAAGGTGGTTCAAGTCGTTACTGACCCGTGTTCCTGATTTCATAGCTTGGGACCTATCGGTTTCCACCTTCAATGATCTCGGCATCGGTCAAGGCTTTCGCATTGTCGACGCGTGTCCCCTGCGCTGTCGTGACTGAGTACTGGAATCCTTTGCTGGTTCCCGCTGCTCCGATTTCTCCGTCACGATTGACCGCGATGAAATTGATCGCGAGCTCTTCGGCATTTTTTGAATCCTTGCGGACAATTCTTTCGATGGTCGCTTCACATGCTTCCTGCGGGGACAAACCTTGCCGCATGGCCTCGACGATCATGAACGAAGCGCAGTAACGCATCACGTTTTCGCCGATGCCCGTTGCGCCCGCTCCCCCCACTTCATTGTCGACATAGAGGCCGCTACCAATGATGGGGGAGTCGCCAACTCGCCCCGGGACCTTATAACCCCAGCCACTGGTACTGCATCCTCCGAAAACGTTTCCTTCGGAATCGACCCCGATCATGGCGATCGTATCGTGATTCTGTTCGTCGATTTCTGGAACCGATTGCTTTTCCTTCCACTTTTCCCACTTTGTTTTTTGTGAGTCCGTCAGTAGCGGCGTTGTCGAGTATCCCTGGTCCAGGGCAAAAGACTTTGCTCCGTCACCGACCAGCATGACATGCCGCGTTTCTTCCATGACTTTTCTTGCGACTGAAATGGGATGAAGGATGTCTTCAACGCCTGCCACACTGCCCGCATCATGATCAGGGCCACTCATGATGCATGCATCCACTTGGACGACGCCTTCCGCATTCGGGATGCCACCAATTCCAACGGAGGCATTGCTGACGTCGGCTTCGACCAGCCCGATTCCTTTTTCAATGGCGTCGAGCATCGAGCCTTGTTCCTGATAAGTTTTCAACGCCAACTCGTTTGCTGGCGCCCCAAATCGCCAGGTCGAGATGAACGTCGGTCGAGCCGCAGGAAGTTGCGGGGATGCGTCTGTGGATTGGGTGGCAAGGGCGGTTCCCGCGATGCCTGATGCAGCGGAACCTGCGAGAAAATGACGACGGGAAAGAGGCAGGGAATCGGACATTGAAGATGGGCTCCAGTCGTTTCATTGGCTTTGCAGGGCAACAGCTCGAACGGATTTTGAACGGAGTGCGATGCACGCGCTTATTTGAATTGCGATGTGACTTTCCATTTGCCAGAGATTTGTCCAGCGAATTCGTGACGAGTGTATCAAATCATTTCCATGGATGTGATACGCTGCCATTGTCGTCTGCATTGAACGGAGATTCAATTCGCCCGGGTCGTTGAAACCNAGGGAANATTCACCATTTTCGGCCGTGGCTTTCGCGACGTTGCCCATCATCATTTACGCNTGCCAGAAACCGAGTGAGTATTGCCGTGCGTGGAGACCAGGACTTTGCCTCGATTACCAGTGACCAATTGGTGATTGATCGATTAGGGGAGCCACGATTTGATTCCCCGTTGAAGTTTGATTCGGAGAGCCATGCCGCGAATGAGCATTTCGTGACCGATGACGATCAGGTTCTCGTCTCGATCGACCGGATTCGAACGACGGAATCTGGCGCTCCCCTCGGATACGAAGAAGCGGGACCTCGTGAAGGAATCTTTTTCAATCCAAGCGACACCACTGCGGCTTTCGTGACCTGCGGTGGGCTTTCGCCCGGTTTGAACAATGTGATTCGCTCGGCGTATTACGAGTTGGCTCACAATTATCGGGTGCCAAATATTTTGGGTGTAAGGAATGGCTATAAGGGCTTGAACCCTGAATCAAACTTGAACCCTGTGAGGTTGGATGAGGGTTTCGTGGACTCGATTGACCAGCTGGGTGGGACCATCCTTGGTACATCCCGTGGGCCTCAGGAGCCTTCGATGATGGTGGACTCGCTGATGGATCATGGAGTCGACATCCTGTTCTGCTTGGGTGGCGATGGGACACAGCGCGGCGCCCATGCGATCTACCAGGAAGTGCGTCGGCGGGAGCTCCCAATTTCCATCGTTGGAATTCCGAAGACCATTGATAACGACATACCATTCGTTCGACTGTCCTTCGGATACGTCACCGCGTTGGAACAGGCGGCCAAGGCCATCACCTGCGCTCATGTGGAGGCGAGGGACGCTGTCCAAGGGGTCGGGCTCGTGAAGCTGATGGGACGGCATGCAGGGTTCATCGCTGCAGGAGCTTCGGTCATCAGTCAGGAGGTGAATTTTACTCTGGTGCCAGAGATCGAGTTTGAGCTAGAGGGCGAACAGGGACTCTTGCCTGCTCTTCAGAGGCGGCTGGAATCGAACGGACATGCGGTGATTGTCGTGGCCGAAGGTGCCGGGCAACACTTTTTTAAAGATCAGGCTTCGGATCAAGATGCGTCAGGCAATTCGTTGTCGCTGGATATTGGAGAGTTCCTGCAGGGCAAAATTAAAGATCACTTCGCGGGGCTCGGTGTCCCGATTTCACTCAAGTACATTGATCCCAGCTATACCATCCGCGGTGTTCCAGCGGTGGGTTACGACCGTTTCCTCTGTGATCAGATGGCTCGTCATGCGGTCCACGCCGCGATGGCGGGGAAAACGGGTCTGCTGATTGGGCAGGAGCATAACAAGTTTATTCATCTGCCTATCGAAACGGTGGTCAATCAGGTCAAGAGAATGGATGTGCATGGGGATCTATGGCGAGCCGTTCTGCAGTCCACAGGGCAACCGCGTTGGTAGAAAACGACTCAACGGCAAGATCGCGGACCGATAAAATAGGGCCGTTGAAACTTCAAGCTNGGCAATAATTTCGACGATTCGACGAACGTCATCCAGCCGTTCGTAATGCAGGAAAATGCAGACGGCGACGGACTCAATGTTTTGTGATGTGTCCGGAAAGGGTTTCGAGAGTGACCATGGAGAAGGGGAAAAGGTATGGGTGAGGAAATACCTCGCGCGGATCTTGAAAAACGAGTGATTCAACTCGAAGAGCTTTATTCGCACCAACAACATCTTGTTCAACAATTGGATGAGGAATTGGTGAAGCTGCGGTCTGTGATCGAGAAGTTGGAGTATCGGCACGTGGTTCAAGAAGACCGATTGAAATGGCTGATCGACAACCGCCTGACCTTGGACGACATTCCAAATGAGAAGCCGCCTCATTATTAAAGCCAGCGACGGCGTTTCGGCCGTATTCATAGTGAAAGACGGATCGGCAGCCAACCGACGGAAGATGGAGTGGGGGCACTCGACGGCATATTCGGTACACTTCGATCTTCTTTTTATTCGGTTCCGGTCTCGGAGGAGCGAAAAAGCCATTGACGGTCGGAAAGTTCTCGATATGTTGTGTGCCAAGGGAAGTTGAAACGGGAGATCGCGGAGTTCATCGCATCGCAAAAGAGCCGTTTCTGAAATTTTCCAGCGAGTGAACCATGGCGTGCTGACCTAATGGTTGCTGGGATTTATTAGACCTCGTTGAGGCATTTTTTCTTCCCACATTTCCGTGACGATACTCGTCATGGTCGTTCTGTCTGGTCGGGTTCTCAGCGGTATGTCTGGGGTTTCGTCAATTCAGGGCGAAAACTCAACTCTCCGAAATTCAGGGGAAGCGATGGAGCTGACCTGTTCGGAGAAATCCGTAGAGACCACGAAAGTTACAGAATGAAGTTTGAAGATGTCGGGTTACATTCCCGAGTTCTCAGAGCCGTGCTGCGCGAAGGCTATAAAGAAGCGACTCGCATTCAAAGCATGTCCATCCCGTTATTGCTGTCCGGGCATGATCTGTTGGCCTGTGCTCAAACCGGAACAGGAAAAACGGCCGCGTTTGCCTTGCCAGTGCTCCATCACCTCATGGAGGAACGAGACGCGGCCGGGCCTCGGGGAGACCGAAGCCAAGGTCGCCCGATTCGTGCACTGGTCTTGACCCCCACTCGTGAACTCGCCACCCAGGTTCATGTCAGCTTCAAAGCTTATTCACGGTGCACAAAATTGAGAAGCACCGTGATTTACGGCGGGGTTAGCCAGAACCCTCAGGTCAAATTCCTTCGTTCGGGGACGGATATCGTGATCGCGACGCCCGGGCGGTTGCTTGATCTTATGAATCAGGGCCATGTGCGACTGCAAGATCTGTCCTGGCTGGTTTTGGACGAAGCAGATCAGATGTTGGACATGGGATTCATTCATGACCTGAAGAAAATTGTCAGTCAGGCGCCCGAAGACCGCCAGACAATGATGTTTTCAGCCACCATGCCAAAAGAGATTCGACAACTGGCATCAAATTGGTTGGACGACCCTCAGGTGATTCAGGCGGAGAGGGTTTCGTCGACGCCAGACAAGATTGAACAACGTGTCACCTTTGTTGAGAAACCGAAAAAGCCGAGCACGCTGGTGCGATTTTTAACCTCCTCAGCAACGGGGCGGACCTTGGTGTTTTGCCGGACCAAACGTGGTGCGGATCGGGTCGTTGGGTACCTGAAACGATCGAATATTCATGCGCTGGCGATCCACGGGGATAAAACTCAGTACGCGAGAGCTCAGGCGATTGAGCGTTTCTGCTCACCCAAGCCACCGGTGCTCGTGGCGACCGATGTTGCGGCGCGTGGGCTGCATTTGCCCGGCGTGGCTCACGTGATCAATTACGATTTGCCGGAGATTCCCGAGACCTACGTCCATCGAATTGGGCGGACCGCACGGGCGGGTGAAACCGGGGAGTCCATCTCGCTGTGCAGTTCGGACGAGCGACCGAGTTTGAAACGCATTGAAAAGCTGATTCGGCAGAGCCTGACCGTGCAAAAACCACCCAAGGAAGAAGATTGCCAGCTTCCCAAAGTGGAGCGGCGTGTGGAGACCGAAGAAAGCGATTCCGCGCCATCGAAACCACGCTCGCGTCGAAAGTTCGCAGCAGGCAAGAGAAGGTCAAAGTCGCAGCCTTCATCTCGAGGTCCGAAAGGCTTGAGGTCTGCAGGTGCGTCGAAATCCTCAAGTAGATCGAAGTCTGCAGGCGGGCCAAAGTCGTCAGGTGGGCCGAAGTCGTCAGGTGGGTCGAAGTCGTCAGGTGGGCCGAAGTCGTCAGGTGGGTCGAAAGGTCCGCGGGCACAATTTGGCAAGAAGTCAGCAGCGTCGAGACCGAAATCTGGCCCCAAACGTTTCAAGTCGGGTAAACGAAAAAAGGCACCGGCAAACTAGGGGACTGAATTGACTTCAGCGTGGTGGTTTTGAGGAATCACAGGGATGTTGATTGGCGATTCACCTGCGAGGTGACCCGCTTTATCGACCGTCCGACTTTTGGCTTTCGCTGGGCGTTGAGTGAATCCATGTTCCTGCGTGACTCGATTGCACGGGGTAAATAACGATGGAGTTACCCGAAAAGAGGTCCGACCTTGAGGCCTTTGGGAAAATACGAATAACAATCGAAGAGACGCCTGTGGGGCGAGGGGTCTTCGCTGAGCAGGCGATTCCAGCGCGGGTCGTGGTGGGTGAAATCACGGGCGAAGTGACGGAGGATGAGGATTACGATTCGGAGTATTGCTTCGACGTGGGCGATGGTCAAACCTTGGAGCCAGAGGCACCTTTCCGATTTTTGAACCACTGTTGCGAGCCCAACTGTGAATTCGATTATTTCAGTGCCCCGGATGAAAGTGGACGCTTTTATCGAAAGCGAGCCTTTCTCGTCACGTTGAGAGACGTGCTTGCGGGAGAAGAACTGCGAATCGACTATCACTGGCCCGCAGTGGACGCCATAAAATGTGGGTGCGGATCTTTGAGCTGCCGAGGATGGGTTGTCTGCGAGGACGAAGTGGGCGAAGTCCCGGAACAAGTTTCCCCTCGTTTATCCGAGCCTCCCACGAGATCCAATTGAGCGAGATCTCTTGCAAAAATCTATCCGAGTCAGAAACCGTAAATTCGCTACGCGATCTGCGCGTTGAGTATGATGGGAGGCCGGGATCGACTGGAGGCAGCTTTCCCCGGCAAAAGAATGGACGGATGGCAAGCAGTTTCAAGTGAGGTTGGCCATGGTGCGGATGGTGGTTCTCGTCAGTTGTGTCACGTTTTTCGGAATCGGTGCAATTCCCGTTGAGGCCCAGGATGAGTGGCCTCAATGGCGTGGACCCTCAGGGCAGGGGCATGCGACGGCTCAACATTTGCCGGAGACTTGGTCAAACGAGCAGAATATGGTCTGGTCTCGTAACCTTCCGGGGCGGGGTTGGTCCTCGCCCGTGGTGACGGGGAATCAAATATGGGTGACGGCGGCAGTGGAAACTCCGGCCACTCCTGAGGAGATTGCCCGACTGAAAGCGATGCCGGGAGGACAGCCGCTTAGTCTCTCAAGTTCGATCAGTTTGCACGCTCTATGTGTCGACTTCATGACGGGAAAGCTCTTGCATGATATTGAACTGTTCCGCGAAGAAAGTCCCCAACCAATTCATTCTCTGAACTCGTATGCATCGCCGTCACCCGTGTTTGCCGAGGGGCGTCTGTTTTGCCACTTTGGTGCCCATGGTACCGCCTGTCTCGACGTGGAAACCCGTGAGGTTCTTTGGGTTCAGCGGGGAATCAAACTCAATCATGAAAATGGGCCGGGGAGTACTCCTGTCCTCTGGAAGGGTCGTCTCATTATTCAATGCGATGGAAGTGACCGGCAGTCCATCATTGCATTGGATGTCGTGTCCGGTCAGATTGCATGGGAAACTGCTCGAAGTGGAGAGTTGCACCAGAATCCACAGTTTAAAAAAGCTTATGGAACGCCTCTCGTGATCCGCCTTGATGAGCAAGATCAGTTGATTTCACCAGGCGCGAACTGGTTATACAGCTACAACCCGGAGAACGGTGAGGAATTGTGGCGGATCAGTTATGAAGTGCTCGGGTTTTCTGTCGTGCCTCGCCCCGTCTTTGGTGTCGGGAAGATTTTTTTCAGTACGAGTTTCCTTCAGCCTGAGTTGCTTGCCGTGGATGTGACGGGAGCTCAACCCAAAATTGCCTGGCGATGCAAACGGCAGGCACCCACGATGCCCTCGCCATTACTGATTGGTGAGGAATTGTATATGGTGAGCGAGCGTGGAATCATGACCTGTCTCAATGCAAACACGGGTGAGGCACATTGGACCGCTCGTCTCGAAGGCAATTTCAGTTCGTCGCCGTTGTTCGCGGACGGAAAAATCTATGTTGGCAATCGCGACGGTCAGGTCTTTGTGCTTCGCCCCGGCAGGGAATTTAATCTGATCGCGACCAATGAATTGGATTCGGCATTGATGGCGAGTCCAGTCGCGCTGCGGGAATCTCTGATTTTTCGATCCGAAGAGTCCCTGTATCGGATTAAGGCGGAAAGCAAATAGAGTGGGCAAAGCCGGCGGTTCGCTCAGCAAATAGACGACAAACCCCAGCTTCGGTGGGGCATTTCGAGGTGGATTTGTTAATGTCGTCCATCGGCGAGTCGCAAAGTCTAAATTGCTGGCAAAGCTTTGGGGAGATCGTCACGTCATTGCATGACGGTTAAGGGGAAGTTAGGCGACGTCTCCGACTAAGATTCTTTTTTCCGCGATTAGGATTCCCCTCGAAGGTGGCAGGCTCCACGTGATGCCTACTTGTCGCAACGGGTAAATGTCGCGATACTTCTTCCGCGAGTTGGTTGGAAGCTGACATCATCTCGCGGGTGGACGGATCCAGTGGGCCTGGCTTTGAGGCATGAAGACTCTATCGCGATCGGCCAGGAAAAACCCTGAGATCATCTCGCACGCAGCTTCTCCCCGCCGCGGCGATGCCGTTTCCGTTGTGTACCCCAACGATGACGGCCTTCATTCTTTCCGACGTATGCCCCGCACACGCGCCAGAGTTTTCCGTCGTCATTGCGGTCACAAACGGTACTGGAAAAGAAGATGCCGCACCTGCCACCATTATTTGTACGCGGTCTTTGCTATCCCTTTCGCATCTCGGTCAAGATTGATGTGAACGGGGTCATCGTTCGTAAGGTCACATACGCGTTCGAGTATCCATGCATTAAATGAGCTTGGATGGGTCGGGCGGTCGTGGGATACGTCGGGCGTCGGACTTGGAATCGCGTATTGCCGCATGTTTTGATAGGGAGATTCCCCGATGACGAAGTTCATGATTGCGACGTTACTCGTTTCGAGTTGGTTTGCTCACCCTAATTTGGACTCCAGAGAGATCCCGCTTTCTAAAGACGAGACCATTGTCGCCATGTTTCAGGAAATGAACGAGAAGCGCGTGCGAGCCGGTTTGCCAGAGATGGTATTGGATGAAGAATTGTGTGCCCTCTCACAACGGTGGTCCAATCGAATGGCAAAGACCGGTTCCTTTCATCATGGTGGCGGAGAGAATGTCATCGCGCGAGGTCAGGATGATCCAGTGGCGGCCATTGCTGCCTGGCTGCGGTCTCCGGGGCATCGAGTCTTTCTCATGGGCCGAAGCACACGCGTCGGATTTGGTGCCCAACAAAGTTCTGGAGGCACATGGTACTGGACCGGAACTTTTCGTTGAATGTCCACCCGCTGACCTTGTCCGAGATTCAAGATGCCGACGTCTGACGTCGGCATCTTTTTATTGAATCGCGGCATGGTAACATGCCACGTTTCAGGGGTGGCGAGAAAATGCTTGCCGCTTCGGGAGTCACACGGAAGTGATCCGTAACCCGTCTCCATAAGACAAACGGCCCGCCAGCTCAGCGGAGCTGTTTTGCTGGTCCCCTAAATGAAAGTCGGGCGAACTGATGTTTCAAAACGGAGAGAGTCATTTGCGATGGGGAGCGAATCTTCCGACTCATGTTGGACTCGTGCAACGATGAAGATTGATGAACTTGAAGTCATTGGATTGACCGGAGGAACCGTGGACGGGGGGTGGCCCCAGGGGCACGAGCCTCAAGATGATTTGCACGCGTTGGTCCGCATCAGTTGCGAAGGTGGCCTGGAGGGCTGGGGCAGTTGCTTCACCTCCGCTTCCCTCGTGAATGGAGCTATTGAATTGCTCTGGCCCATGTTGAAAGGNGAAAGTGCCGTTGAGCCTGAAAGGGTTACGGAGACGCTCNGGCAATCTTCCTTCTGGCAAGGCCGTGGGGGGGCCGTCGAGCATGCCATCAGCGGAATCGACCTTGCCCTTTGGGACCTCATGGGCAAGGTATGTGGGCAACCGGTGAGCCGCTTACTTGGCGGGATTTATCGGGACCGAATTCAACCCTACGGTTCCATTCTTTTTGACGAACCGGAAGTGTTGCAGGGGAACTTGGAGGCGGTAACTCAGAGGGGATTCCGCGCAATCAAAATGGGCTGGCGACCTTTTGGTCGGCGGGATCGAAAATTCGATGAGCGACTGATTAAGATCGCTCGCCAAACGGTCGGAGATGATGTTGCCTTGATGGTGGATGCAGGAGGTAGCGAGCAGTTTTGGCCGCATGGTCTGAACTGGGGGCGGGAAACAGCCAAGATGCTTGCGGACTATGGCATCTGCTGGTTTGAGGAGCCACTGAGACCTGATGATTTGCATGGCTATATCGAATTGACCCGGCAATCACCCGTGCCGATTGCGGGTGGGGAAGTTCTGACGCGACGTCAGTCTTTCATGCCCTGGCTCGAACAGCACGCCTTCGATATTGTTCAGCCAGACTGCACGAAAAACGGTGGTTTGAGCGAGTCTCGAAGGATTGCATGGACGGCCCAAGATCATGGCGTTCAGGTCGTTCCCCATGGGTGGAATACCGCGATTGGTCTGGCGGCCGACCTGCAGTTTGTGGCAGCTTTACCTCATGCCAAATACGTTGAATTTCTGACGCCATGCGCGTATGTCGAAGGACTTACTGGACGACCATTCAAACTTGACAGTGAGGGTTGCTTGGCAATCCCCAAAGAACCCGGATTGGGCGTTGAGATTGACAAGGAGCGACTGGGTAAACTCACGGGTGCTCAATACTGTTTTCGTTAAGTTGAGCCCCGACGGTTTCCTGAATCAGGCAACTCGTCATTCGTTTCTGGTAATGAGTCGCTCGTGCCTTTTGACGCATGCGTAGTTGTAAAGCTCCACGTCCAGGTGATCGATTTCGAGAATGGTTTGTTGCGTTGAATCAGAGAGCGGTTCGTCGATAAAGTTCTGGGAAACGTTGGCTTTGTGCTGTGGACCCGGCATGCCAATCACATCGCACATGTTTTGGTAATCGACCGAACTCGTTTCCGTTGTGCCAATATACCAGCACCGATCCAGGAATCGTTTGGCGGCTTCGAGGTGCGAGGGAGTCATGGGGCCGGGTGGATCAACCAGATTTCCCTCCATCGCATAGTACAAGAACCGGGTCATATGGTTGCCCGAATAGATTTGCTCCAACCAGGCGTCGAATGACATCAACTGGTCAGTCCGCCAGAGTAAGTCGTGGTCCCTTTGATAATGGGGGTGTTGAGGATCGGAACCGATGCCGGCATGGTGGTTGTAGAGAGACTGGACGCGGTCGATCGGGTTTCTCAACATCGTTGAGTACAAGCACTCTTGCTCAAATAGCGTGTGAAGTCCGTAGAAAACACGATGGCCATAAACCGCCCTGATTTTACGGGCGTCCACATTGGAGCCAGCCAATATTCCTGTGGCTCTGGATTTGACCTCGTCTTTGGTATCACAAGCAAAACCAAGGCAGAGACCGCGTCGACCAAGTTGCCCAAGATGTTCAACAAGACTGGTGCCTCCGCACTTTGCCACGTGCAGAAACAGGAGCGCGGGNAAACTCTTCGAGTTGAAAGGCCATGCCATGGCAAGACTCGGTTTGGGGAAAAAGGCCGCTGGGGTGGTCGGAGGTCAACGGTATCGTTCCAGCCCCGGCTCTGGAAGGGCGATGCTCGAAAGAACGGAACNACTCAGGCCAGTATTTCGTGAATGACATGTCCATGGACATCCGTCAAGCGTCGTTCCAGGCCGTTATGCCGGAAGGTTAGCCGCGTATGGTCCAGTCCCAGGAGATGCAAAATGGTGGCATTAAGATCATGCACGGAAAGAACATCCTCAACCGCTTTGAATCCAAGTTCATCGGTCACGCCATGACTGACTCCCTTTCGAACGCCCGCGCCTCCAAGCCACGCGGTAAATCCTTGGGGGTTATGATCGCGCCCCTTCGCGCCTTTTTGAAACATGGGCATGCGCCCGAATTCAGTGCACCAGACCACCAAGGTATCTTCCAGTAATCCTCGCTGTTTCAGGTCCCAAAAAAGGGCTGCGGCAGGTTGATCCATGATGGCACCGTGGACGTCATATTGATCTTTCAATGCCTGATGACCGTCCCAGTTGAGTTTGCCGCCACTGGCATAGGCTCCGTTAAAAAGCTGAACGAAGCGAACCCCTTTTTCAATCAGCCGACGGGCGAGGATGCAGTTCTTGGCAAACGAGGCTTTGGTCGTGTTTTGAGTATCATCGGCACCGTACATTTTCAAAAGGTATTCAGGCTCTGTGGAGAGGTCGCTGATTTCTGGGACGGATAGCTGCATCCGGGCGGCCAACTCATAGCTCGCGATTCTTGCCGCAAGTTGGTCATCTCCGGGATTGGCTTGAAGATGTCGCTGATTGAGTGTTTCGAGGAGTCGTCGAGCTGCCAGATCATCCGAGCCTGTGACGTCGGCCGGTGGCTTCAAGTTTTGAACGGGTTGGGTCGAGCTGAAGGGCGTCCCCTGGTAGACCGCGGGCAGAAATCCCGGCCCCCAATTATTCACGCTGGCTTGTGGGACTCCTCTTGGGTCGGGGATGGCTACAAAGGCGGGCAAGTCTTGATTCTCTGAGCCCAGAGCGTACGTGAGCCACGCGCCCATGCTGGGAAATCCATCCAGAATAAATCCAGTGGAGAGGAAGTTTTCTGCGGGACCATGCGTGTTGGACTTGCTCGTCAACGTATGCACGAACGCCACGTCGTCAACCACTTCACCAAGGTGCGGCAGCATGTCGGAAACCATCTTGCCTGACTCACCTCGAGGCCGAAATGCATATTGAGGTCGAGCGAGATTGCCCGCTGGACCTTGGAATGTCACCGGCGGACCCCCTTCAAGGGGCTTGCCATCCTGTTTGATGAGTTCTGGTTTGTAATCCCATGTTTCCAATTGACTGCACGCCCCGGCACAAAAAATCACGAGGACGTTTTTTGCTTGAGGCCTGAAATGCCCCGGGCGAGGTGCATGCGGTTGCCTCGAGTCAATTTTTGGCTTGTCTTCCGCCAGTAACTGATCCTGCTGAAGCAGACTGGTCAAAGCAACGGAACTCAGGCCCGTGCTGGTTTTTCCCAAGAATGATCGGCGATCCAGGAGACCGAGCGGATATCGCGGACCTCGGGTTGGAGCGTTGGAATTCATGGCGTGCACTTTTGTTCAAATACGAGTCGGGGCTCAGGGAAGGAACAGGAACTCATTGCTATTGAAGAGGACACGGCAGACGGTATGCACCCCGTGTTGATGCGCAACTTCGAGCGATGCCTCTTTCTCGGTAGCGTCAGGAGACCGACCCAAAGCCAGTAAAAAGATCCGATCGATTTGTTTCGTCAACGAGTCCGGGTGTTCCTTTTTGACACGTTCTGCGAACTTGTTGGCTTGATCGGCAACAAACGGGCTGTTGAATAGATTTAGTGCCTGAATGGCGGTGGTCGACGAACTGCGTCTGGGCATCGCCTGCCCTGCATCCGGGCAATCAAAGGCACCGAATACGGGGACCGGTTCCATTCGGATCTTGTGCGAGTAGATCATCCGTCGCATTTGAGTGGCGGTGAAAGACTCGACCGGTGGAAAGCCGCTCAGGCCTCCCCGGGTCTTGAAGAAATCAAAGCCGGGCCCTCCCATTTCAAGGTTCAGCTGCCCATTGACCGCCAGCAAGCTATCTCGAATCGCTTCGCCTTCGAGTCGTCGCGAAGGAAATCGCCAGAGCAATCGGCAATCCTTGTCCACCTGCATTCCATGTTCGTGGATCTGGTGGGACTGCTGATAGGTTTCTGAAAGTAGGATCTGTCGATGAAGCTCTTTCAAGGACCAGCGGTTCGAGAGGAAACAAGATGCAAGCCAGTCAAGGAGCTCCGGGTGAGATGGCAGGGCGCCGTTCAGTCCGAAGTCACTTGAGGTTTCAACCAGGCCAATCCCGAAATGCGACTGCCAGACTCGATTCACCATCACTCTGGCCGTCAGGGGATTGTCTGGAGAGGCGATCCATTGAGCAAGTTTCAATCGGCGGTCACGTTCTGGAAGTTCAAGGTCGAGCAAGTCGCCACCAAGTATGGACGGGAATGCGGGGCCAATTCGATCGATTGGCTGCTCGGCATCACCTCGATTCAAAACAAAGGTTATGTCTGGTTCCCGGAACTTGCCCGCATAGACCATTCGCGGTTTGAGCAATTGCTCCTTTTTTTCCTTCAGCGACTGTAACGAATCCGCTTGTTCTTTCCATGCTTTCTGGTCGGCAACGGAGTGGTGACGGAGCAAATAGGCGACTGGATCGAAAGGTGTTCCCGGCAAAACGCGATCCATGGATGTGGCAATGGGTGTCCATTGGGTTCCATCCATTGACGATTCAATGATGTAGTTGACCGCCAGACGATCAGAAAATTTTTCCTGTCGATCGCGGCCCCACTGAATTCGATCAATGATCTCAACCTGAGCGAATTCAAGTTGAACCCATCCCCCGCCCACTTCATTCGAGATCCAACTTTGGCTGTTTCCGTATCGGCCGTCATTGATGTGCTTGAGTTGGTGGATTCCTGTTTCAGAATAATTTCCGGATGAAGTCGCCACGGTTCCGGAAATTGCCAGTCCAATATTTTTCGCATCCAAACCACTGCGAAAAACTTCAAGTTCATCGATGCAGGGTTCACGAAGATTATTCTCGTTGGTGTCGAGAACCGTGAAGCGAATGAATTTGGCTGAATGAGGTTGGAACGATTCAACATTTAATTTTGCATTGACCGGTCCTCGGAACGCAGGCTGATCGGTGCTCGGATCTTTTGATGCCGCGGTTTCCGTTTCGCATTCCTGCAGGACGATCACATCGGCCGTGATGCCGGTTTGCGTCTCCCCACCCCTCAGCACAAGACGGGTTTCAGGCGTCCAGTCATGCATTCCCGCATCCAACAGACCACTCCAGAGAGGTTTGCGTTCGGATTCCCCTTCAGTCTGACCGACGAAGTAATATTGATCCGCTCGTGCAATCTCCACCTGATCTGTCACGGTCGCCAGATCGCCGTCTCGATCAAGGACGTACCGTGCGTCGCGGGTATGGACACCGCTTCCGTGTACTCCCCAAGAAATCCAAAGGCGATATTTTCCTGTCACCTCAGGATTCCAAGTAAAGACATCTTCGCCGGGGTGATTGTCCCACCACGTGTAACGGCCTTTGCTGATGTTGGCAAATCGTTGCTGATCTCCCGGGTCATCGCGATAGCCCTGTTGCGTTCCTTGAGGGTTCGCTCCGTGGCCGTTTTTTTCTTTCAACAAGGTGACGCGATCAAGATCTTCATCGTCGATCACTACGGTCCGTCTTGTCACGGCGTTCGGCTCTTGGCTCCGCAGCTTTGCTTCGAGTTCATCGATCTGCGGTTGAAGGTCGGCGGCCTGTTTCGCGCGGTCCGCACTTTCGAGGTCGGTCCACGGTCGATCCCCGTAGTCGACGCCTGCGAAAAAAGCTTGCAAGCTGTAGTAGTCGGTTTGAGGGATGGGATCAAATTTGTGATCGTGGCAGCGGGCACAGCCTATCGTCATGCCAAGGAAGGTTGCCCCTGTTCCGACGATGATTTCGTCGAGTGCGTCTTGCCTTGCAAGTCGTTTGGAAGCATCGTCAGCACCGATCTGACCCGGCAGCAAGACAGGAGCCGCAACCAGGAAGCCGGTGGCCTCATGAGTTCCAAACGC
>JAKVCA010000002.1:133014-206308 GCA_022448315.1 Pirellulaceae bacterium
CTTGATCAGCGACACGGTGTCGAGTCGCAAACCACCCTCTTGGGCCAAACCCCCATGGCATGAGTAACACTTGTTTTTTAGGGTCAATTTCAGGGTTGCGGTGTACTCGAAAGTTTTTTCTGGACGGGCTTCTTGTGCATGGGCGAGCATGAGCAAGCTTGGAGCGATCCAGCCAGCGAGAAGGCATGATAGGCGAGTCATCGTATTCATTGAAAAATGTCCGTGACACAGGTCCATTCGGACCGTCATAGGATTGGGGGTTAAGGAGATTCAATGTTACGATTTCGTCGGCAAACTGGCCGAGGAAGAGTTTCGGGGATGGATCTCAGCGGCATGAATACTGGAGGCATGGGGAACTTTGGGGCGTCGCTCGTTCCTTCGGTTCCGAATCCATTCGTTCAACTGCTCCCGCTCCATTGTAAGTGAACCTAGGGCCGTCTCCAAACGAATCCCACCTTCATCGTTCCGGGCACTTTGCGGATACGACGACTTGCGTTCCAATTGAGAGTTCAATTTTTCGCATGCCCTGAATCTGCGGAATGTTGTTGGTTTCAGTTCCGCTCCGAGTGTCGTTTTCTACTGAGGTCGCCCCCCCGTTTCGAAGTCAGAGACAGATGCCTGAAAGTCTTACGGGAATTGTTGAGCGAATCACCTTTCATAGTCCTGAAAGCGGATTTTCAGTGCTGCGCGTCAAAGTCAAGGGGCAACCGGAATTGGTGACGGTCGTTGGATCAGCCACCTCCGTCAGTTGTGGCGAGATTCTGGAGGCTCAGGGTGACTGGATCATTGATCGACAATTCGGGCAGCAGTTCAAGGCGGAACAGTTGTCGACATCGCATCCTGCCTCAGTTGCCGGAATTCAACGATTTCTGGGGTCTGGGGCGGTGCGAAGTGTGGGGCCCAAGATTGCGGAACGCATCGTGGAGCGATTTGGTGACCAGGCTCTGGAAGTCTTGGATCAAAAGCCGAGTTTGCTGCTCGATGTGCATGGAATCGGTGAATCCCGCTTGAGCCGGATGCGGGAGAGTTGGCGTGAACAGAAAGAGGTGCGAAAAATCACCCTGTTCCTCAGCGAGTACGATATTAGCTCGGCGAAAGCCCTTCGCATCTATCGGACCTACGGGGGCCGCGCCATCGCGCGGATCAAGGAAAACCCCTATCAATTGGCCAACGATATTCGCGGCATCGGTTTTAAAACGGCGGATGAGCTGGCCGGAAAACTTGGCATCGCCAAGGACAGCCCGTTTCGGATCGAAGCGGGCGTGCAATACACGTTGCAACAACTCTCTTCGGAAGGGCACTGTGCCTATCCTGCCGAAGAGGTTCACCAGAAAGCAGCCGAGTTGCTTGGGGTCGATGTGGATGCGACCCAGACTGCCGCGTCGAGGGCGATCGAACAGCGGCTATTGATCAGTGAGACCGTTGACGGGCGAGAGATGCTTTACCTTGCCGCCCTGCATCAATCTGAGGTGCTCCTGGCGAAATCCATTGGACAACTGACTCAGAATGCCGAACTACCTTTGGCCGAGATTGATATTGAGAAGGCGATTCCGTGGGTTCAGGAAACCCTCGGCATCGAGTTGGCCGCGCAGCAGGAGACGGCCATTCGAGAGGCGATGATGGCTAAAATGCTTGTCGTCACCGGTGGACCCGGGGTGGGTAAGACCACCCTCGTTTGTAGCCTGCTGGAAATCTTTCGAGCAAAACGAAAGCAATGCATTTTGGCGGCTCCTACAGGAAGAGCGGCAAAGCGTCTTGCAGAGACCACCGGTCAGGAAGCCAAGACGATCCATCGCCTGCTTGAATTCGATCCAGTCCGAGGCGAGTTCAAACGTCACGCCAAGAACCCACTGGAAGGTGATCTTTTTGTGATTGATGAATCCTCGATGTTGGACCTCGTTTTGGCCCAACAGTTGATGCGAGCGATTCCCGAAAAGGCTTCGGTCGTCTGGGTCGGGGATGTTGATCAATTGCCGTCGGTCGGCCCCGGCTGTGTCTTGAAAGATCTCATCCAGTCGGAGCTCGTTCCTGTCGTTCGACTGACCGAAGTGTTCCGACAGGCTCGGGAGAGCAAAATCATTTCCGCTGCGTACGAGATCAATCAAGGATTGGTCCCTGATCTGACCTCTCCAGCAAATGATGTCTCCGACTTCTACTTCATTGAGGCCGAAGACCCTGAAAAAATCAGAAGACTGCTGGTGAAAGTCATCAAGGAACGTATTCCCCAACGATTTTCGATGGACCCCATGAGTGAAATTCAGGTCCTCGCGCCGATGAATCGGTCGGAATTGGGAGCAAGAAGCCTCAATGTCGTTCTGCAGGAGGCTCTGAACGGTGAGGGGGGGCAGGCGGAGGTTGAGCGTTACGGTTGGCGATTTCGAGTGGGTGATCGAGTCATACAAAACGAGAACAACTACGATCGGGATGTGTACAACGGCGACTTGGGCCTCATTGAGAAGATCAATCGTGTCGAACAAACCATGACGGTGAAAATGGATGGTCGACTCGTCGAGTACGATTTCGGCGACCTTGATGAACTGTCACTGGCCTATGTCATGTCGATCCATAAGAGTCAGGGGTCTGAGTTTCCCGGCGTCGTGATCCCACTTCATACGCAACACTTCATGATGTTGCAACGAAACCTGCTCTACACGGCCGTGACGCGCGGGAAGCAGTTGGTCGTTTTGATCGGTTCTCGCAAGGCGTTGGAAATGTCGGTTCAACGCGCGGATTCTGGAGCCCGCTGGACAACACTTTCACGTCGCTTGCGAGAATACCTCTGATCGTTCTGAATCGGGAATCGGATTCAAGAACAAATTTGTGATGCCGCGCTTGTTCTGATAGAAACGTCTCCAACTTCGCCGGGAGAAGATTTGCGTCATGAGTATCCCCTTCAGCCATTTTGCTTCTCAGGTTCAACCTGAATCTGCGTTTACGGTGCTCGCGGTGGCGAAGGAATTGATGGCTGCCGGAAAACAGGTTTATGAACTCGAGATTGGAGACAGTCCATTCTGCTCCCCCCCACAAGCGGTTGAAGCTGCCGTTCAAGCCATCGAGTCGGGGCAAACACGTTATGGTCCATCGGTTGGCTTAGACGATTTTCGAGCCTCGGCTGCCGATTACGTCAATCGCGAGTTTGGCATCGAGGTAACACCAGACCATCTGATTGCCGGTCATGGCGCCAAAATCTTCGAACAGTTGTTTTGCGAAACGTTCGTCAACCCTGGCGAGTCGGTTTTGGTTTTCAGTCCGCACTTTCCGACATATCCCGCGAATATTGAACGACGAGGAGGCCGGGTGTGCCTCCAACCTCTTGAGGAAAGGCATGCATTTCGACCGCAGTTGGATTCGATCAAAGAATTCCTCGACCGAGAAGAATGCCCCCGCGCAGTTTTCCTGAACAGTCCGCACAATCCGACCGGCGGAGTCACCACCCTGGAAGATCTTCAGGGGATTGCCCGACTGCTCGAGGGTACGGAGGTCAGCGTCTTCAGTGATGAACCTTATGACCAAATGGTTTGGTCCGGGCGTCACCACACGATGTTGGAAGTGCCGGGAATGATCGATCGTACGGTTGCCGCCTATTCGTTCAGCAAGTCGTTCAGCATGAGCGGTTGGCGACTCGGATTCGCGGTCAGTTCCCCGGCGATCGTGGCCCGGATGGGAATGCTGATGAACACATCTCTTTCCTGCGTTCCTCCTTTTATTCAAGAGGCGGGTGTCGCGGCCATGAAGGAATCGATTCTGTTGCGTGATCAGCAAATGGCAACCTTCCGTGAAAACGTGACTCACCTTGTGCAAAGTCTGCGGCGAGTGGAGGGTGTCGATTGCTCGATGCCCGGTGGCAGTTTTTACGCGTTTCCGAATGTGTCCCAAATCTGCCGAAAGAACAACATCACCTCGCATGGACTGGCCATGTACCTGCTGGAAGGTGCTGACGATCAACGAGGTGTGGCCTGTCTGGGAGGAGAGTGCTTCGGCGACGCGGGACAGGGATTCCTGAGGCTAAGTTGTGCCGAGTCGAGAGAGAGTTTGGGGGACGCCGTTGCTTTCATTGACGAAGCATTTGGGCAGTGTGAAAAGATTGCAACCTATCTCGACCAAAATCCGAATTATCGAATGGCGGAGTCCATGTTCTGACCCCGTCGCTTTCATCTCAAAAAATCAGGTGACCTTTGACCACGTAGACAGGTGTCGTTGTGAAAAACAGGATCGTCAATCTAAGGAAATGTTTAGTTCTGGTGGTGGCCCTGCTATCCATATGCCCGTCCCTTGGTGCTCAAACGTCAAGTCGGATCATCGAATACTACGGCTACGACGATTGTATTCTGTTGGAGAACGAATCGGTCAGGGTTGTTCTATGCCCTGCTGCCGGTGGGCGTGTGCTGGAGTACTCTCTGGACGGAGAAAACGCGTTGTATCTGCCTCCGGGGGATGAAGGCTGGATTGATGCTCCAGGAAAGTCGGGTGGAAGCATGCACGCAGGCCGTTTTGATATCGGTCCTGAGTTGACCACACCCCGTCGCCCCCTGCTGTGGAAAGGTCAGTGGCAAGGGACGATCACTGGACCCTTTTCCGCACGCTTGGTTAGCCAAAAAGATGACTCGACCGGTGTTCAGTTGATCCGGGATTTCAGATTGGATCGGACAGGTTCTCGACTGGCGTGCAAGCAGACCATCAAGAATGTGTCGAATCGAACTTTGGAGTATTGCCACTGGAGTCGAACGTTTGCGGCCGGTGGCGGGATATGCGTGATTCCAACCAGTAAGATCAGCCGATTTCCAAAGCACTATGTCATGTACGAGGAGGGGGCCCTGATCAACGCGCGACCGGAAGATGAAAAAATCCGTCTCCGCGAAGGGTTTCTTGAGATCCTTGGTGCGCCGCGAAAGCCCAAGCTTGGTTTTGATAGTCGAGAAGGTTGGCTCGCTTACGTCATGCCCAATGATCTGATGTTCGTGAAATCATTTAAAGTGGATCCCGATCGTGTCTATAACGAAGTGGCAGGATTGACCATTTCGGTCTGGTATCCAGATGGACCCATGTGTGAACTGGAACCTATCGGCCCGATGGAGCGACTTGCTCCCGGAGAGGCCGGTTCATTCACGGAGACCTGGATGCTTTTTTCGCAGGCGTTTCCCAAAGCAGGTCAAACATTGAACCTGAGTGGAGTCGAGGACATCGTCAACAGGAACCTTGAGAGTCCCCAGGAGTGATCGGAGCCTAAGGGCAAACAAATTGTGATCCCGGTAAAATTGTGATCCCGGTAACATCGCGTGAAAATAGACCGGCGAGGGAGGCCAACGCCACCGTCTTCAGGAGGATGTTCATTACCGTAAGTTACGGTCTCGACTGGAAGTCCTGCTGGTGAGTGACAGGTTATCCTCGGTTGTCTGATAAGGGGTTGAGTCATCATGCGTCGAATTTTCACGCTTTCTTTTAGCTTTTTCGCATGCCTTCTTTATGTAGGTACGGTATGCGGAGGCGAGCCAACGCAAGTCGGTGTCGCTAAGGTCGACATTACGCCGACGCACCCGGTCGTTCTGGCGGGATACGGTGGGCGGACCGAGGAATTCGATGGGGTTGATCAGAAGCTGTGGGCGAGAGCCATGGCCATTGGCGAAATGGATCCTGTGTTGGTGATTGCGGTGGATAATTGCGGTGTTCCCAAAAAAGTGGTGGAACACATCGCAGCTCGGTTGTTGGAAAAAAAGGGGCTTCGACGCGAACGATTTGTCGTCTGCAGTACTCATACCCATAACGCACCGAGCCTGCGTGATTATGCGCCGATCTTGTGGGCAGACCGGACAACCGAAGCTCAGGAATTGAGAATCGATCAGTACACGCAGTGGCTTCAGAATCAGATCTTTGAGGTGGGGATTCAGGCACTCGAGGCGAGAGTCCCGGCAACACTCGCCTGGTCTCAGGGGAGGCTCAAATTCGGTGCAAACCGCCGTGTCCTCGCCGATGCTCAATGGAGAGGGTTTGGCTTTCAAATGGACGGGCCCGTTGATCATAGTTTTCCGGTTCTGGTTGCTTCCTCAACGGCCGGCGAACCGGTAGGCATCTGGGCCAACTACGCATGCCATTGCACCACGGTAGGTTCCCGTAATCGAATCGGTGGTGACTGGGCCGGCTACGCGAATGAGTCGATTGAAAAAAGATGGCCGGGCCTGATCTCGCTGGTCACCATTGGTTGCGGCGCCGACGTGGGTCCGCAACCGTCTGGCACACCTGAGATTGCCCAACAGCACGGGGAGACGTTGGCCCTGGAGGTCGAGAGAATCCTTGACTCCGAACTCACATCGTTGCCGGCTGATATCTCTGCTTCAATGGCAACGATTGACTTGCCCTTTGCTGAAATTCCGACGCGGGAGTCCTTTCGTAAGACCGCGTCAGTACAGAACTTCGACGGTGCGAATGCGAGGAATCTGTTGGCGATCCATGAGGAAAAAGGAGCCTTCCCCCAATCGCTTGAGTATCCCATCAGCTGCTGGCAGTTTGGCGACAAGCTGTGCATGGTCTTCATGGCGGGGGAAGTGGTGGTGGATTACGCGGTGCGGCTTAAAACAGAATTGGATTGGGAAAGGACCTGGATTCATGGCTGGAGTCACGATGTGCCGGGCTATATCCCTTCCCGTCGTGTGCTGGCCGAAGGCGGTTATGAGGCGGACTTTTCACAGGTGTATTACGGACATCCAACAAGGTATGCACCTGAGGTGGAGGATCTCGTGATTGCCGAAGTTAAACGTCAAGCGGGGCGGAAGTTTTTTTCCGAGATGCCCGACAAGCGGCCAGATTTTTTCAGGGTTCCCGGAGCGCAAGAGCGATATGAAGAACGGATTGAGGAGTGGGTCAAGGCACTCTCTCCAAAGGATCAGGTCCATTACCGACAGCTCTTCAATTTTTCCAACGAATCAACCTCCGCTTATGCCCGTCTGGTCTCCAATGATGGCGGCGTTGATCGATGGTTCAATTACAGCGGGTATCAGGAGGATCGACCTTACATCCGCCAGCAAAAGGTTGGGGATCGTATTGTCTGGGAGACGCCGCCGATTTCAGGGCTTGACGATGGTTCACCGGTTACGATGCTGTTCCTTGCGGGAGTCGGCTGGCAAAGTCAGCCGGAGACCGATGGTTTCAAGCTCTCCATTGAAGGCCGGTCGCCATTGCATTTTGACGTGTCTCTGAGTCCGCGGCAGTGGAAATCCGCCGAGGGTGACGTTGAGCTGCATTTTTTCCCGACGTGGATTTCCGATCTCGACGCTGCCGGGCTCTTTTACCTCGTCATGCCTTCACGCGGAATGTCTGACGGCATGCCTTTGGAGATTGCCGTAGAGTCCATGGGTGAGGGTTCACTCCGTTGGTTCTCGCTCGATCTCATTCAGAAGGTCAAACCGATTGAATCCAAGCTTGTCGAAGCGGTTCGCAGCCTTGGCGACCTGCCTGAGTAAGGCGATCGATGACCTCCGGTGGACCCGCAGAGGGAACGGTCTTGAGGGGCGGATGATCATGATTCCGTGGTTTACTGAGGCACTTGGAGCTGGGGTTCGCGGCCAAGCGAAGCGATGAACGATGATCCCGCGTCGCTCGAGGTGGGCTTTCCGGTGACTCAAGGAGACGACGGTGGCGTCAGTTTGGCCGCTTCAATCTGTTGCAGCTTTTCTTCCAGCAATTGTGCGTGATGGGCTTTGACCTTTTCCGCTTCAGGATGATCGATCCGGTTTGTGAATTGTTTGGGATCTCGTCGCATGTCGTAAAGTTCCGCTTCACCGTCTCGATACTGTATGTACGCCCAGTCGGGAGTTCGGATCAGATGGTCACGACCTCGAAAGCAATAAACGGAATCGTGGATCTTTCGATGAGGCTCATCGAAGAGTGGAGCAAAGCTCTGTCCTTGAACGTGGTCAGGGATGTCGAGTCCATTGAGTTCGGCCAACGTGGGATACAGGTCAATTTGTTGGGCCAAGCTGTCCGATATCCCCGCTTCTTTGCCGGGGACCGTCATGATGATTGGAATTCGCGTGGACTCTTCATGCAGACTCATTTTCTGCCAAAGATCATGCTCACCCAGATGGTAGCCGTGATCACTCGTAAAGATCACGATGGTTTTTTCATCCAATTTCAACTCCTCAAGCCGATTTAAAATCCGTCCGACCTGAGCATCCATGAACTCCACGCAGGCGTAATACGCCGCGATGGTGTCCTGTTTTTTTGCCCGTGTGGTGAGCCCACTTTTTTGTGAGCTCTTGCTGATGCCACTTTCCGGAATATCCTCCCAGTCATCTTTGGGAACCTCCGGAACCTTCATGTCGCCACGAGGGTAGTGATCGAAGTAGGAAGCAGGTGCGACCAGGGGAACGTGGGGGCGTACCAACCCTACGGCTAGAAAGAAAGGTTGATCGTTGTACGTCTCCAGTGCCCGAATGGCCTGATCTGCGGCCATCACATCCGCTTGACGAGTGCCGTCAGGGTCTTCCCCTTTGACCACGTAAAATGCCCCTCCAAAGCCAAGGTTGTAGTGGCCATCCGGGTCCATTTTGAGTTTTTCGCGACTCAGGTGAGTGGCCGTCCCCTTGGTCATCCATTCAGGCGCATGGGCATTCCATGTTTCGTCCCATGATTCCGGATGGTCGGGTCCTGCAACACCCTTCGTGATGTCTCCCGGGACCCGCATGTGATAGATCTTGCTGATACGGCTCGCGGTCCAGCCCTTTCGTCGGAAATACTGGGACATGCTTGGCCGATTCCCCATCCATCGTGAAAACTGATCGGCCGTACCATTGCCAGTGACGCCAACACACTGGGCGTAGGTTCCCGACATCAACGCTGCACGGGAAGGCCCACAGATGGGAAATTGACAGTACGCACGGTTGAGCTGGAGGCCCCGCTTGGCCAAAGCATCGATATGGGGCGTCTGACATTGGGTATTTCCATAACAGCCGAGTGATTCGGCGGTCAGGTCGTCAGAGATAATCATCAAGATGTTGTAGCGTGGACTTTCGGCTCGAGCGGCCATCGATAGGGACATGAAGCCTAGGGCGACGTTCAGGGCCACCAACGCGCGGAGGGACTTCAAGTTTTTTTGTGGTGCTTGGATCATAACTTTTATTCGCGATTGAGAATGAAGGTCGCAAAAACGCATGGATCGAACCATCACTCGGGGGTTCGCCAAGGATTGTCGGGCGTCAGCATGATCACCAGAGCCTGCTGCTCAGAGGTTTCAACATTCGCGAGTTGACCGAGAAGTTCAATGGCCAGTGTACCTCGCAAGACAAAGGTCTCCTCAACGCCCGCGACTCGATCGGACGCTTCGTCGTAATAAATGCGTCCCTCTGCCGTTTCCGACCGGAACTTGACGTCGACAATGTCAAAGGGCAAATCGGAGGCTTCCTCCGTCGGAGGGAAATATTCAAGATCATGCGTGTAATTGAAAAGGGTCAGTTTCTCTTTTCGATCCCCACGTCGGTAACGGGTCATGCCTGACCAGCGCCCCAGGGAACCGAAGTCATGAGTCATCTGGTGTTCCCACGTGCCTTCCTGGGCGGCGGCAGGGTCCGGCCTGAAAAAGGAAAGTTGGGTCAGCTCTTTCCAGCCATCTTCGTCCATGACGTGCGTCATGAGAAATCCGGTCAAGTCCTTGGGTTTTACTTCCAAAATTGACCGACCCGGTTTGGGGCCTGCATTCCACTCGATAACGCCTCCGTGGGAATTGAGTTTCGCAGAGAACTGCCAACCTTCCAATTCCTTCAGGGACTTCGCAAGACTGTCTTTGGACATGGGATCTGCATTCACCAGATGAGTGGCCACGATCACTTGATCCACGGTCCGACGGCCTTGAGCGTCAGGGTGGGAGACCTGAATCTCCGATAGGATTTTGTACCGCAAGTCTTGGCCAATGACCTGCCCCGCGACCGAGAATTGGGGAAGTCGTTGGATTTGTACCTCCTGAAAAACCCGGTAGTCCCGTTCAGGTTTTTCAACGGGCAGCGACTTTTCAGGTTCGGGGCTACGACTCGGGCCATGTTCAGTGTCTGCAGGCATCTCGGCCGGAGTCGGGTTCGCCTCGCCCTCGGTTTCCCTCGCGAACGGTTCATCAGTAGACGGTTCATCGGTAGACGGTTCAAACGCCAACTGATCTGAGTCGACTGGATCAACACCGGAGAGCGGGTTTATCGTCCCCTGCCCCACTTGCTCAGTCGGGGTACCCGTCGTCATCTCACGCGGGACTTCGCGCGACGAGGCATTAGCGACTCGTGATGCCAAATCGCTCTCGAGGGTCGGCGAAGTATGGATCGAAGTGGCGTTGGCTGCCAGTTCTGGGCCGGACAGAAGTTCCTGCAGGACCCACTGCAGACCGGCACCCAAAACGAGAGCCAAAATCAGGCCGGCAACAATCCATGGAGCGCTTCGCCCTGATTTCTTCTGCGATGCCGCGGCGAATTGGGCGGTGGGCGGAGAGCTTGGATAATAGGTTGGCGGTGGTGGAGGTGGGACAGAGCCGACAAGTTTGACGGGGGGCGGTGTGGGAACCACCGAAGTCCGTTCGAGAGGTTGCCAGTCAGGCCAACCCTCTTGCCAGATCAAGGTCTGTAAACCGATCTGGTTTTGCTGCAGTAATGCGAGCAACTGGGTCCTGGACACCGGTCCCTGAGGCTTGGAATCGATGAGGTAGTGCCATTGATTTGACAAGGGAGCATCTCCAATCGAAGGCCGATGGCAATACGACTCATGTGGGCCGTATTGCGATCCGTTATTCTACAGCATCCTTCCATATCCATCTCGCAATTCGTCCATCGGCGCCAACGGCCCAGCCTGATCCTTGGGTAAAGTCCATCGCATGGTAGCCCTGGCCCTTGAGGGCTTTCCAACTTTTGCCCCCATCGACAGAAAAGTCACAGCCGTCTGGACCGCAGGTCAAAAGAACCTGCTCTTTTCCGCGTGAAGGTGCAACAATCGAACTGCGAAAACCGCGCAGCTGATGATTTTGAGGCGTTGCCCAGGTTCGGCCGCCGTCTTCGCTGAGAGACAGGACACTCTCGGTGGCCGCCGTTTCGCGGTAGTCACCGCCCACGGCGATGCCTTGGTCCGAGTTGAGAAAGATCAAGGAAAAGACTCCAGCCGATTCGCTCCCCTTGAGTGTGGTGGTTCCGGACTGCCAGTTTTGGCCAAAATCGGTCGAATGGAATACGCGGGAGTTTCCATTTTCCGAAGGGCCTCCCAGACCGATCCAAACTTGCCCTTCGCTCCCCACCGTCAAACAGGTTCCGCTTGCGGCATAACCATGTTCTTTAGCGGACACGCGGGGAGACAACTCACTTGAATGCTGGGTCCATGTGCGTCCACCATCCACGGTACTGATGATGATGAGTCGTCCTTCCAGCGCGTCACTGAACGCAATCCCCCGACGTTCATCCCAGAAGGCCATGGCGTCAAAAAACGCGGCTTTACTCGGATGCTCATAGGCCACCGACCAGGTCTGGCCACCATTCGAGGTGTGATAAAAACGGGCCGGCTGCCCCGCCACCATCACACTGCATGTCTCAGCGTCAAACGCCTTAAGATCTCTGAAGTCCATCTCTTCTGAATTCGGAATCTTCAGGGCCTGAAACTGCTTACCGCCATTCGTGCTCCGTAAAATCGTCCCCTGCCCGCCTCCAATCCAAACCACCTGATCGCTGACCGCTGAAACACCTCGCAAGCTGGCGGTAACGGGAGACGAAATCGGTTGCCATTCGCCCGGCGCTTGGGCCCAAAGTTGACCGTGATTCCATGGCGGCAGAATGGCCCAGCAGCATGCGATCAGAATGGCCAGCGGCGTCAGTCGCTGTTTCCGCTGGGATTGTATTTTATGAATCTTCATACCGGCTCCTGCGGCGAATGACAAAAGGTCGGACACTTGATGCCACGATTGGGATGACGGCCCATTTTGATGGAAGCCGCGTTGCGAAACAATCAACCGGCGTCCAGGTTGCTAGCATCTTGGTGACTTCCTTCGAATCCCTTTAACCCCATCGCTTCCAGCTTGACAACGAGAGTCGAGTGACCGTAGAACGACGGGCTGAGGGTCCGAAAGTTCCTTTCTTCCCGGTACTGGAAATCGATCAGCCGCATGAAAGTTGGAATCATCTTGCCGAACTGGATTGGCGATGTCGTGATGGCGACGCCAACGATTCGCGCCGTGCGACGGTATATCGGGAGCGATTCTCAGCTTATTGGAGTCATGCGTCCTTATGTTGGGGAAGTCTTGAAGGGCACGTCATGGCTTGATCAGACCCTGTTCTATGAGAAAAAAGCGAAGCAGGCGGAGTACGGTTACAAGTCCGTATTGAAACAACTTCAAGATCAGCCGTTGGATGCGATGCTGTTGTTGAACAACTCGTTTCGGACCGCTTGGCTGGCGTGGCGTTCTGGAGCGAAGCGACGGATTGGCTACGTGAGAAATGGCCGAGGCATGTTGCTGACGGACAAGCTCCATGCACCTCGTGAAGGACTTCAATGGAAGCCGGTTTCCGCAGTCGACTTTTTTATGGAAACAGCAACCGCCCTTGGGTGTCCGAGTGAAGATCTTCGGCTGGAGCTTGCGACGACTGAGCACGAGGAGGCTGTTGCCGAACAAACCTGGGCAGATCTGGGACTTGGGTCCGAAGTAATTGCCTTCAATACCGGGGGAGCGAAAGGTTCAGCCAAGCACTGGCCAATGGACCACTATATTGACCTGGCGAAGCGACTTGTCGATGAACGCCGAGAAGCTCAGGTTCTCGTGTTGTGTGGCCCCAGTGAAAGGGATGCGGCCGCTGAGATTGTTCGTCGCGTCAACCATCCCCGAGTGTTGAGCATGGCGGAGCAGGATCAAAGTCTTGGGGTATCGAAAGCCGTGATCCGTCGCTGCCAACTCCTGGTGTCCACGGACAGTGGACCTAGGCACATCGGTCACGCGTTTGACATTCCCGTGATTACGCTGTTTGGGTCCATTGATCCCAGATGGAGTGAAACGTATCACGAAAAGGCCGTGACGATGATGCATCGGGTGCCATGCGGCCCTTGTGGAAAAAGCACATGCTCGGTTGCGGGCCATCCCTGCATGACCGGGTTGGGTGTGGATCGCGTCATGAACGCAATTCGTCACCAGCTAAGCCAGCACGTGGATCGTTATCAAGTAGCTTGAGCGCTTCAGCGACGGGTGATGGATGGGAATGGAGATTCATCCGCATCGCTTCTCGCACCATGACTCTCGTGAAACCTGTCCTGAGTACTATTCTTTTGGAAGCGCGATTGCGATCTTTCGAAACTCCACCGGACCGTGATCACCCTGAATCATGAGCGGGCCGGGTTGGCCTTCCAGATTGTCGAGTGCTCCGCCGGTGATTCCCGGAATAGATTGGCGATCAAGGACTCTTTCGCCATTAAATACGAGCGTCAGGGCACGTCCGACAAGTGTGATTTCCATGGTTTGCCACTCGCCCGCAGGTTTTGCGGCGTTGAGCGAGGGGGTCAAAAAACCATACACACCCCCAATCTTGTGAGAATCTGGATCGTCACCAAAATTATCTTCAATCTGAACCTCGTAGCGTCCACGAAGGTAGATGCCACTGTTACTTCCCTCGGGGTAACGGAATTCAACGTTCAGTTTGAAGTCCTCAAACTTGTCCGTGGTCACAAGGTCGACGCCGGGGCGCACATTGGAAAGCAGGCCATCGACAACTTCCCAGCCATGCGGTCGATCTTCAAATCTGGAACGCCAGCCCGATACGTTTTTCCCGTTGAAGAGTGGTGTCGGTTCGCCCCAGACCGGCGAGCCTTTTCGCTTCAGTGCAGGTGCTCGTACCGCCGTCCACTTCAATAATCCGCCTTCGCTATCGGTGGCAACCCCTGACAGTTTGCCCTCTGCAAGAGTCCCTTCGAACACCAGATCGCGGTCGCGATTCTCCCACTGGGGCGGAATCTGAAATCGCATCTCTTCGCCATCGAATCTGATCTCCGAAATGGGGCGGGCGCTACCGAACTGTCCGACAAATGAACCGACCAGCGTCTTATGGCCGGACTTCCGGACCTCCAACCATGACGGATAGTCGCCCGTTTTGCCTTCGACGGAAATGTCCCATCGACCTAACAATTCGGAACTGTCCTGAGCCTTCACTTTCGGTCCTGTCGTGGCGAGCAGCACCATCATGCTAAGGCTAAAAACGAGTTTCATTTGTGAAAAGGGCTTGCGAGAAAAGATGGAGAGAGAGGGCATCGTCAAAGCTCCATTGAATTTGAGTTGAACGGAAGTTGCACCTTGAGAATCGGGGGGCGTCGGGATTTGTCGTGGTGAGAAAACGACGATCCAGGGAATCAGACGTCTCAGGATTCCAGGGCAGATTCGAGGGCTTCTGTGGGGGGCTGGTCTGATCGACTTCGCGACCGATTCACGATGACGATCACGACAAAAAGGACCGCCCCGATCGAATTGAGTATCAGTTGATATTCGCCGGGCATCAATAACAAGATCGCCGTGGGACAAGTCAAGATCCGATTCCCAAGGGACAGCCGTCCCCAGAAAAATTGACCCGTTACCGTTCCGCCCAAGGCCATGATGCCCATCACTGCGGAGCCAAATGCCAGGGCAACCTGAGGGATTTCGCTGACGCCGACCATCGACCCGTCGCTGCTCATCAGCAAAAGTTCGGGCCGGTAGACAAACATGAATGGAAGCGTAAAGCCGACAAGGGAAAATCGGAATGCTGCCCATGAAGTGCGCATGATTCCTGCTTCAGCAATCGAAGCGCTCGCATACGCCGCCAGTGCCACCGGGGGTGTCACCATGGACATCATGCCGAAGTAGAAGATGAAAAGGTGGGCAGCCAGCAGATCCACACCAAGTTCTCCAAGCAGAGAACCCATCAAAGTGGCCATCAGCAGGTAACAGACCACGGACGGAACACCCATCCCGAGGATCAGCGAGCAGACCATGATGCCGATCAGTGCCAAGAGCAGATTGGTTTCAACAACACTTTTGATTGCGCCGCCAAAATCATTGGCCATCGGCGTGGTTTGGACAATGCCGATGATGATCCCCACACAGGCACTTGCCGCGACAAGAGAAACACCTCCTTTGGCGGCTTTGGTCAATGCCTTCGTAATTTCTGGCCGCCAACTTCGCTGGATCAATCCGAAGATCAACAGACCATACATGCCGAAGAAGGAAGAACTCAAGATACTTTCGAACAGCGTTCGAAATTCGATTTGGCCCGTTTCAGGCGAAGTCCAGGAGTCACCGAGAAAACCTCGCAACTGCATGGGCGCGGCGTCGCGCAGGTAAAAGGACAACTGATGAACCACAATACAGCCGGCAAAGGTCGCGAGTCCGGCCAACCGAGCGTTTAGAGTCAAATTCAGCTGCGGTCGAAACGTTGACATGACGAGGATGAGCATCAGCGAGCCGGTCACGGACTTAAAGGGCGAGAAGCCGAGGATAAGAAGACCTACCAAAGCTCCCAGTGCTCCAAAGAAGACCGTGCCTTCGAAGAGGGAGATCGGTTTCTTTTCGACCGCCTTCGCCTCCTGTTGATTGCCGACTCGAAGCGAGAAAAAGTGCACGATGAAGTAGATCGAAAGGTAGTACAAAACCGCGGGAATCAAGGCGGCTCGGGCTACCTCCAAAAATGTGACTTGCGGCATTCCCGCTGGACGTTTGACGAACTCCAGCATCATGTAGGCACCCGCACCCATTACGGGTGGAACCAGCGCGCCTCCACTCGCTGCGGCTGCCGTGATTCCTCCCGAGACATGCGCGGGAAAGCCTGCATTACGCATCATCGGGATGGTAAAGCTACCCGTCGTCACCGCGTTTGCAACCGCGCTTCCCGATAGCGAGCCCATCAGCCCACTACCCAACACGGAGATCTTGGCCGGACCACCAGGACTTCGACCGAAGATCTTCTCCGAAAAGGAGATGATGAACTGCGTGGCTCCGGACATCTCAAGGAAGGAGCCAAACACAACAAACAAAAAGACGTATTGGTACATCACCTTGGCCGCCTGCCCAAACACACCGGTTGACTGCAGAAAAGTCGCGCTGGCCAACTGCTGAACATTCTGTCCGATATGGGGTAGCATCCATTGGGGCATCTCGGGCAGACCGTACCTGTAACTCAGGTAGCAGTAATAAGAATGTCCCAGGAATGTGAGGCTCAGCGCCGGGACGATCCAGCCGATACTGCGTCGCGTTGCTTCAAGTACTAGCAGAAGACCTATGATCCCAATTCCAAAATCAAACGCGGTCTCGGCACCTGCACGGTTGTCGAGACTGGTCGGTTTGGTGAAGACACCTGAATCCGGCCACGTCCACGAAAAAAAGTCGGCCGTCTGAAGGAAGACGTAACCACAACAGGCGGCAGCACCCAACGCCAGAACAACGTCGATCCACGCCAGCCAGCGAACGTCTTTGAACCTTGGGCTGATCGGATTCGTCAGAAAGCAGATCACCAGCCCAAGAAGGACAAACAATGCGAGCGTGGACTGCTTGGGAACCCCGTAGTTCGCAAAGACTAAGGTAAACAGGCAGAGGACCACACCCAAAACGATCACGGTGGTGGAGCGGATTTTTTCGAACACCCGATGTGGCTCCTTGGAAGGGCGTCAAGTAGACGCCCCAGTGTCACATAAAAATGAAAGCAACTTTCTTTGGCCTGTTCGATCACTCAGAGGTTTCAGCCTCGGCGGGTGTTTCCGCTGGTGTCGCTTCTTCGGTTGCAGCGTCTTCCACTGCTGCCGATTCAGGCCAGATTTCGATTTCCTTGTAGAAGCGAATCGCGCCCGGGTGAAATTCAGTCCCCGTGAATCGCGCTGCGTTCTTTTCGTTGATCGCTTTGGCGGCCGGATGCTGCTTGGCGATCTCTTCCCGATTTTCCCAGATGGTTTTCGTCATCTGGTAAATCAACTCTTCGTCGACGTCGGCGTGACTGATCAACTGCATGGAGCCGACATTCATGGCCTGAAAATCTTCTTCAAGGTCGGTGTACTTATCGCTCGGGACTTGAATCGGACTGTAGTAAGGATAGTCCTTGATCAATTGCGTGCGAGTCGCTTCGTCATACGGAATGAATTGAATGTCCATGGTGGAGCAGGCCTGGGTCAAAGCGGGGGTAGGAATCGCACCACCGATGAAGGCAGCGTCTGCATTGCCGTCCGCGAGTTGGCTTACGGAATCACTGTAATTGGCATTGATGGCTGAGAAGTTCTCATTGTCCGCCGTATATTCAACGCCATGTGCAGTCATCAGTGGTCCGAGGAACATTTCGAAGCCAGCACCGCCCGGGCCAACACAAATGCGTTTCTCAGCCAAGTCTGCCAGAGACTTGATCCCCGATCCTTTTTTCGAAACAAAAATTCCCACGTTCGGCGCTAGAGTCACAACGGCTCGTACGTTGTAAGGTTTGTCCCAGCCACTTTCACCCTTGCCGGCGTAGTAGCTGATCGCGGAGTTTGACATGCCGAGCGACAACTCGCCTTTATCGAGCATGCGAATATTCTCTTGGGATCCCTTGGTACCCTTGGCACCAACTTTCCACTTGTTCTCGCCCTTGTTTTCGTTCAAGACGGACGCAATGGCGTTGCCTACTGGTGCGAAAGCACCGCCAGTTGGGGCCGTACCAAGATTTACGTATTGGGTTCGGCCGCTGCCTGCCCCGCTGCCTGCATTGCCACCGCCTTCGCCGCCGCAACCGTTGAGTGTCAGGGCCGCCAGGCCAATCAAAAGAATGTTTAAGAAACGTTGCATGGTGGTAGTTCCTTCGTGGGGACGAAAATCAGCACGCCAAAACCGAAAATCGTATCATGGCAGGGGGGAATCGAATAGTATCACCCCCCTGATCTAGCTGGGAATTATCTCGTGGATGACATGTCCATGGACATCGGTCAGGCGGCGCTCAAAACCGTTGTGGTAAAACGTGAGTCGTTCGTGATCCAACCCGAGTAAATGCAGAATGGTGGCGTGGAAATCGTATACCGTGGTGACATTTTCGACCGCTCGGTGGCCGAATTCATCGGTGGCCCCGTAGCTGAACGGAGCTTTGACCCCCGCACCCGCCAGCCAGCATGTGAACCCTGAGGGATTATGATCTCGACCACTCGCTCCCTTTTGAAAAGTCGGCATGCGGCCAAATTCCGTGCACCAGACGACCAATGTGTCTTCAAGCAAGCCTCGTTGCTTCAGGTCGGCCACCAGGGCCGCGGCTGGCTGGTCGAGGACCGGACCGTGTTTCGCATACTGTTGTTCAAGGACCTTGTGTCCATCCCAGTTGCTGACACCTTCACCTCCCGTCTGGTAAGCCCCGTTGAATAGTTGAACGAAACGAACCCCTTTTTCGACGAGCCTTCGGGCGAGAATGCAGTTGCGCGCGAAGGATGCCTTGAGCGCATTTTCCGAATCATCGGCTCCGTACATGGATAAAGTCTCTGCCGTTTCGGTCGTGAGATCGGTCACTGAGGGCACGCTAAGTTGCATTTTGGCAGCCAGCTCGTAGCTGGAGATACGTGCGGCCAGTTCGGTGTCGCCTGGAAATCGCTCGAGGTGTCGTTGGTTCAACTGCTTCAGGAAATCACGGGTTTTCCTGTCGGTCTGCGCCTGTGTGTTGCGAGGTAACTTCAGATTCCGAATCGGCTTGCCTGCGTTGAAGTCCGTGCCCTGAAATGCCGCAGGCAGGAATCCCGGTCCCCAATTATTGACGCTGGACTGAGGTGTTCCACGAGGATCCGGAATGGCCACGTAGGCGGGCAGTTCCTGATTCTCGCTACCTAGAGCGTAAGTTAACCAGGCACCCATGCTTGGAAAGCCATCGAGCGTGTAGCCGGTCGACATGAAGTTCTCGCCTGGGCCGTGGGTATTTGTCTTGCTCGTCATGCCATGAAGAAAACACATGTCATCGGCCAGGTCGCCCAGTTTCGGGACCAGATCCGAAACCATTTTTCCGCTTTGCCCACGGGGCTTAAACTTCCAGGGACTCTGCGTCAGATTTCCCTGGGCACCCTGAAACGTGATCAGTTCTTCGCCTCCCGGCATCGGTTTGCCGTTGTACTCAATCAGGCTTGGTTTGTAATCGAAGGTATCGAGGTGACTGCATGCCCCAGAGCAAAAGATGACGATGACGTTTTTTGCCTTGGCAGCGAAATGCGGGTCTCGCGATGCAAAAGGTTGGCGGGGGTCGATAGGCGGGCGAATCGGGGTCTTGTCGCTCGCCCCGTTCTGAATTTCGTCATCCGATGCGAGCAAGCCATCGCTGCCGAGCAAACTGGCCAAGGCAATGCCACCGAGTCCCTGGACCATCTCGCCCATAAATCGTCGACGGACAGGAGGAGCGGATTGTGCGTGAGGACCATGGTTTGTCATTTCAATAGTCTCTTGGCGAAAATTCATCGGCTGGGCTGCGGGGTGCCCCTGGAATCAGGCTTTTCGGGGGTTCTAATTGGGCAACCGCGGGCATGTTTTAGGGGATAAAAAGGAACTCATTGGAGTTGAACAGGGCACGGCAGAACTGTTCCAGCCCTTGGTCCTGAATGAAGTCAACGCTCAGAGACAACTCGTCTTCGGTGATTGGCCGGCCGTAGCAAAGGTCAAACGCCCTGATCGCTTGAGCCAACGGATCGGGAGTACTGGCATCATGCAAACGTTGGGCCATCAAATCCGCCTGAGTCATGGTGAATTCGCTGTTGAGCAAATTCAAAGCCTGAAGGGGTGTTGTTGATCGACTCCGTCGGGAAACGACCTGGCTTGCATCAGGACAGTCAAAAACGCCAAACACGGATTCACGTTCTTGACGAACGACGGTCATGTAGACCATGCGGCGAAAGTCCTCAGGACCGTACTTCGTCTTGGGGAAAAAGTGACGGACGTTTTCCATTTGGACCTCGAAACCACTGAACCCCGGTCCACCCATGGTCAGATTCAGAACGCCACTGGCTGCAAGCATGCTGTCTCGGATTGCTTCTGCCTCCAGACGTCGAGGCGGAAATCGCCATAGAAGTTGCGAACCCGCGTCCCGCGTCAGACCCTGTTCCGTGGGACGGCTGTCCTGTTGCCAAGTGCTGGACAACAGGATCTGCCGGTGCATCTTTTTCAGGGACCAGTTTTGCGACATCAACTCGTCGGCAAGCCAATCCAGTAATTCCGGATGAGATGGAGGAACCCCGTTGCCACCGAAATCGTTGGGGGTCGATACAATCCCGGTCCCGAAGTGAAATTGCCAGAGACGATTCATGATGACTCGGGCGGTTAACGGATTGCCACGGCTTGCAATCCACTGGGCAAACTTCAGTCTGCGTTCCTGCTCGTTGGCCTTCGTGGTCATTCCCAGTGATCCCAGCAGCGAAATGGTGTCGGGATTGACCTCCTCGCGCTTTGCCAACGGGTCACCCCGATAGAGACGGTAGGTCGGTGGGGGGGATTTGAAAGTTCCCGCGTAGACGGTAGGAGTCTTTTGAAGTTGCTCCTGCTCCTTGGAAAGCTGGTCAAGTTCTTTGAGTGCTTCTCGCCCTCGCGCAGCGATCTCCGGTGCAACGTCATCAAAGACATAGGTGGGGATCTGCGAGCCGTCAGTCCCGAAGGGGAGTCGATCGCCTGAACTGGCAATCGTTTTCCAGGTTTCTCCGTCCAGTGAAGCTTCAATACGATATTCAGTCGCGACCCGATCGCTGAACTTTCCAATGCGATCTCGTCCCCACTCGATGCGATCGATCCGCGACGGTTGGCCAAGCTCGATCTGTATCCAGCCTTTGCCTGCTTCATTCGAGATCCAGCTCCGAGGATTCCCGTACTGACCGTCATTGATGTGTTTGAGCTGGTGAATCTCGTAGCCGGGTAAAGTGGAGGAGCATGTCGCTACTCCGCCTCCATCGGCAAGGGCGACGTTTTCAGCTTCTGAGAAAATTTCAAGTTCGTCGAGACAGGGTTCCGCGCCACTGGTACCCAGAATCGTAAAACGAACGAACTGTGCTTCGAGTGGGGAAATCCACTCGACATTTCGCTTGCTGTTGACCGGTGGACGTAAACGAGGTCGGGGGGGCCGAGTTTTACCGGGTTGGTTCGGGAGCGGTTCGAGGGCAACCAGATCTGAGGTAATCGCAGAGCCGGTTTCGCCACCGCGAACCAGCAACGTTTCCTGTCCCGTCAGCTCGTAGGTACCGGTCGGAAAAAGGCCACTCCAAAGTGACTGGTTGGGGGCCGCCGCCGCCTCGTCTGAGTCCTGTTGTTCGGCCAACCACCGTTGGTCAATGCGGGCCACTTCGAGTTGATCCTCGTTCGTCAAAGGGTCGCCGTCACGGTCGAGTATGTATCGAGCGTCCTGAGTGTGCGTTGCATGTCCTGCCCCCCACGAGATCCAAAGGCGATGCCAGCCCTCAGCCTCCAGCCGATAAACAATGACATCTTTGTTCGGCGTATTTTTCCACCACGTGTATTTGCCCTGGCTCAAATTGGGCGCACGTTCCCGGGAACCCGGATCCGAAAGAAAGCCGGGCTGAGTCCCCGCGGGATTGCTCCCCTCCCCTTGGGGTGTCGCAAGATGCTCGACGCCCGATCCAAGGTCAGCTGACGTTATCGCTTCGTCGAGCAGGACCAGGGCCTTGCCTGCTTTCGGAATGAAGGGGCGAAGGGTTTTCTGCAACTGTTGGATGCGAGGTCTTAACGTTTCGAGCCGCGTCTGGGAGGCGGTTGAGACTGGCAGTTTGCGTTCGCCATGCTCAACACCAGCAAAAATCGCCTGAATGGAATAGAAATCTTTTTGCGAGATCGGATCGAATTTATGGTTGTGACATCGTGCACAACCCAGTGTCAAACCCAGAAAACTGGTCCCTGCGGTGTTGACCAGATCCGAAAGCTCGTCCTGTTTCTGCATGAGCGTCAGGTTGATGTCTGGACTCTTGACGATGTCATGAGGCCCTGCCACGAGGTAACCTGTCCCGATTGGCTCGCCGAGAGCATCGCCGGCAATTTGCTGGAGGATGAATTGATCATAAGGTTTATCCGTATTAAGAGCTTCGATGACCCAGTCGCGGTAAGGCCAGGCATTTGGGCGTTCTCGATTCGTCTCAAATCCTTGCGTTTCCCCAAACCGAATCAGGTCCAGCCAATGGCGAGCCCACCGCTCTCCGTAGCGAGGGCTTTCGAGAACATCATCGACCAAGTTTGTCCATGCGTTCGGGGAGTCGTCATTTAAAAACTGTTCGATCTGCTCCGGCATGGGCGGCAGGCCGTGCATGACCAGATAGAGCCTTCGAATTCGGGTGCGACGATCGGCCCTAGGCGAGAGCGTTAAATCGTTCTGCTTAAGCTTCCGTGATATCAGGGCATCGATCGGGTGGAGCGTGATTCCATCGACTTTGGAAACTTTTGGGCGCGTGACGGGTTGAAACGACCAGTGGTTCGCACCTTTGATCGGGTCGTCAACGAGTTGAGGCATGGCGGCTCCTGATTCGATCCACTTCCGAATCAGGGTTTGCTGCTCCAATGTTAAACGCCCGCCATCCGGTGGCATGCTGAGGTCTTCATCTTCGACGGTGATGACATGAAGTAGAAAACTTTGTTCAGGCTTTCCAGGAACCACCGCGGGTTCTCCCGAGTCGCCTCCTTGGAGTAATGAACGTCTGGAATCGAGCCGAAGCTGGCTTTCCTGTTCATCGGCACCATGACACTCGAGGCAGTGTGTTTGGAAAATCGGAAGAATTTTTTCGGAGAAGACGGAGTTGTCGACTTCGGTGAGAGCTTCCTCGGATTCCTGAGCAAGTCCGATGCTTGAAAACAGGCTCCACGCGATGAAAAGTGCTCTGACGTGTCTAAAGGGAGACTGGGGCAGTTGAGGTCGCATGAACGAAAACCTGGCGGGAGGACGGAGGAGCGGATGCCGATGGCATGGAGAGTGACCAGCATGTTCGCGTCGGCCGAAACGGATCGGCGTGTCAGCGAAAGAGTTTTCAGATGCTGAACGTCTAGTCGCTAAAACAGCGTTTCCAGATCTCTCTATGATTTCGTATCCGTGGGGCAGATGCAAGTTAAACTCGGTTTCGGGGCCGGTCGCCGTTCCGGCTTCGCGGTCTGCTTGAGGCGTCAGAAGAATGGCCCCCCATTGCGAGTCGCCTCAACCGATTAAAGTCGAGGGAGCTCCGGATTGAATCGGACCGAAATTCCAATCATGCCATGCAGGTCAGGCGATGATCTCGGTCAGAATTCTCCCCTTCGGTACAACTTCGTGAGGGCGACCAAGTGCATCATACAGCTGATAGGTTGAGTCGACGCCCAGCAGGCGATAGACGGTCGCGATCACGTCGCCGGGAGTCACGGGAGATTCAATCGGTAGTCCGCCCGTCCGATCACTCGCTCCGTAGATCGTCCCCGCCTGAATGCCTCCTCCGGCGAGAAGAATCGAATAGCATGCATTCCAATGGTCGCGACCCGCATTGTTGTTGATCTTTGGCGTTCGGCCGAAGTCGCCGAGGACTGCGACGAGCGTTCGTTCCAACATTCCCCGTTCTACCAGGTCTTCCAGCAGACTGCTGAAAGCGGCGTCAAACTGTGGTAAGAGTGTGTTCTTTAACGCGTTGAAATTGTTGCCATGGGTGTCCCACGTGGCGTTGGCGTCGGGTGCCCATGACAGGGTGACAAATCGAGTTCCAGCTTCCAGCAAGCGACGGCCCAGGAGCGTGCTTTGGCCATAGATGTTTCGGCCGTACCGATCCCGAGTGGCAGAATCTTCGCGTTCCAGCTGAAAGGCCTCTTGGGCTGCCTTCGAGGTCAACAGTTCGAAAGCCTGATGTTGGAACGAATCCATGGCACCGAGGCTCGCTTCGGGTTGCGCCTGCATGCTCCGCCCCAGGCCGGAAAGGAGTTGGCTTCGTTCTCTCAGGCGATCTGGGGGAATATCCGTTGGGAGGGAGAGGTTCTGAACTTTAAATTCTGGAGCATTGGGATCATTTAAAACCCAAAAGGGGTCGTAGGCTGGCCCCATGAAACCCGCAAGAAATCCAGGTTGCAATGGCCCACCAGCCCCCTCTTTGGTTTTGTAAGGAAGCGCAATGTAGGGCAGCGACTTTCCTCCTGAGGGTCTTAGTTTTGCCAGCACCGATCCGGGTGAAGGGTGATCGGTGGGCTTGGCCCCTCCTCCCAGTTCACCGCGGTCATGGCCGGTTAACGCGGCATAAACCGCCGCGGCATGCGAATTGTTGACGCTGTGGTTCATGGAACGAATCAATGTGACGTGGTGCATGTTTTTTGCCAGACGCGGCAAATGTTCACATACCGGTTCACCAACGAGTGTCGATGCGATCGGATTGAATTCGCCACGGATATCGACCGGGCCCTGAGGTTTCATGTCCCACATATCAAGATGACTCGGCCCGCCATTGAGAAACAGGACGAGACAGCGATCAGCTCGAGGCGCGATCGACTCCAGTGCCGTGGCATGGCTCGCTCGATTCGAAAGCCATTGGGGAAGCGTGAGGCCAAATGCGGAAGCTGCTCCCGCCCGTAGAATTTCGCGTCGATGAAAGCGGGGTTCTCGTTTGAGCCCGTGGGGAAAACCGGGAGACGAAATAGAGCGTTTCGCGATCGGCATGGCTTGAATTCCGGCGACTGGATCTGAAAGTGCGGAGGTGTCATGCTGTTGGCAGTGTTTGAACAGCCATTCGAGTTGTTCGTCCCGCCGTCACGCCATTTCCGAGTTTGCTTGGAGTTGGCGACGTCATGATCGGACACTGGGGTGCGCTTGCTCGAACTGGATTGTAAGCCACGGTGTTTGAGTGTCGCAAAGATATTTGAGTGTCGCAAAGATAAAAGTGCGGCGAATCGTTGTTCCTTGCGGAAACGCGGGACTTCGCCGCCTGAAGGAGCCCCGATGAAACGAATCGTCCACGTCATTGCGTTCGGAACTTTGGTGTTATTCTGTTTGAGCACCAGAACGACTGTCGCGGCGGAATGGCCTCACGTCTTGGTCATTCTGGTCGATGATATGGGGTATGGAGACCTGCGTTGTTTCAACGAGGCATCAAAGATACTCACGCCCCAAATCGATCAACTCGCAAGGCAGGGGATGCGTTTTACAGATGCCCACGCCTCAGGGCCCCTGTGTCACCTTTCCCGTTATGGCCTGATGACGGGTCGCTATCCATTTCGAACAGACTGTGGCGCCTGGCGTCGCCGTCCGGTGATCACGGAAGATCAAATGACGATCGCATCGCTTCTCGAACAGAGAGGATATGCGACTGCGATGGTTGGAAAGTGGCATCTTGGTTTCGACGAAAAGGGCTACGACCAACCGTACTCGGGTGGCCCCGTGGATCGAGGATTTGGATCATTTTTCGGAATCCGCGCCTCGACAGATATACCCCCTTATTTTTACATCCGCGATGACCAAGTCGTCATGCCACCGACTCAAGACATTGAGGCGCGTCAAACGGAAGGTTGGTCTCCGATTCAAGGAGAGTTTTGGCGCGCGGGAAAGATCTCGCCCGATTTCAAGCTCGAGGACGTCTTACCGCGATTCGCCGATGAGGCGGTAAAGGTCATCGAGTCGCATGCGGCCAAGGCCGACGATCAACCCTTGTTTCTTTATTTGGCGTTGCCAGCACCGCATACCCCTTGGCTGCCCACGAAGGAGTTCGTCGGTCGAACGTCGATCCCACTTTACGGCGATTTTACCTTCATGGTCGACGCCATGGTGGGGCGAGTGCTCACGGCGTTGGAGCAGGCCCAAATGGACAAAGAGACCCTCGTGATCTTCACTTCAGACAATGGGCCCGTCTGGTACCAGGACGACGTGGACAAGTACGAGCACGACGCATCAGGGGGATGGCGAGGTATGAAAGCGGATGTGTGGGAGGCAGGTCATCGCATGCCCTTCATCGTCCGCTGGCCGGGGCGAGTTCGAGCAGGGAGCATCCATACCCAACTCATTTCGTTTGTCGACGTTTTCGCCACCCTTGCGGAATTGACCGAGCAGCCTTTGGAAGGCAATGCCGGACCGGACAGCTTCAGCTTTCTGGGCGCCCTGTTGGAAGCCGCCGAAGCCGACCAACCCAAACGAACCACTCTCGCACTCGCTTCAGGCAACAACACCATGAGTTTTCGCCAAGGACCTTGGAAACTGATCCAAGGTTTGGGTTCGGGTGGGTTCAGCAAGCCCTCGAGAATGAAGCCTGAACCTGGCGGCCCGCAGGGCCAACTTTATCATTTGGGGGATGATCCAGAGGAAACCAACAACCTCTACTTGCGGGAAAAATCACGCGTGCAGGCCATGCTCAAAGAGTTGCAGCAGATAAAGGAGTCGCAGGTCAGCCGCCTCTTGGGCAAGCCATGATGCCAAGGGTTGAGCCTCTCTGGGAACTTTGAGGTCGCGCTTTGGCGGCGAGGCGGGTTGCCGCGTCTCAAGCGGAGTAAGAGATTGCCGAGTGGGGCGGGTGTCAAAAGAAGTCTTTCTAGTGGATAGAAAATCGACTTTTTCTGGGGGGCGCGACCCGCGAAACTTTCCGGAATCGGTCGGCTTTGCATAGTACCTGTGGAGGCGGGTAACTAAACTCGTAAAGCACAGTGGTGCTCCCTGCCGAAGCCCACTCCGATCCCAATTATGATCAGAGATTGATGTGAAGAGGTACGGTTGGAAAAGGCGATGGTTTGCAGCCATTTTGTTTTCGACGTCTTTGATTCAGGGCTGTGGGCGCTCTGACTCTACGGATTCTGGAGCAGGCGGTGGGCGTCCAATTGCTTCCCAGAAACCACCGATTTACGAAGCCGAAAACGGTACGAAGCCGGTCGAATCCAAACCTTCAAAGAAACGCTCGAGTCAGCCCGTTCAACCCGCTTCTGGCAGCAAGCCGAATCGCCCCGCCAAATCTCCTTCTCCAAAACCAGTTGGGGTTGAGGACAAAGGACCTGAGCCAGAGGCCTTTTGGAGCGATGGGCTAAAACAGGGCTTTGTTCCCCAGACTTGGCCGGCTGCGCCTGAAACCATGCTGGTTGCGGATCCGAAAGGAATGGAGTCACAGAGTCTCGAGTCCCTCGAGGGGAAACTGCGCCTCTCGCTTCGGTCAGAAGGGGCGGGTGATCGACGGAATGTAGGGGGGTTCCGAGTCAAGGCCCGCAAGGCCAGGGGGGCCATGATTGATTTCGAACTGGATCCTGTTGAGAGTCGCGACGTTCAATTTGTCTCTGTTCTGGTCACCGATAAAAGCGGACGACGAATCGGGCGATATCGCTCTAAATTGCCAAAACCCAAACAGCGAGCCGCCCCTTTACGCGTCGTCCGGGATTTCCATTTCGACAAAGCGTCCCCCGAGTTTCTAGTGACGAGTGAAGATGCGGATCTTGAAGAAACTTACTGGGTCGAAGTCCTATTTCAGGTGACTCCTGATTCGGAGGCCACCGTCGGGCTTCGTCAATTGGCCATTCTTCCCCCTCCGAGACCCGAGGTGCGAACGATCGATGCGGATGCTTTCCTGCAGGCGACGTCGTTGCCAACCAGGTCGAGTCAGCAAGAGTGCATCAACACGCGACAAGAATTGCTGGTTCGACATGGCGGGAATTACAGAGACTGGCACGCTTCACTCCAGCCGGCACGGCAGGAAATTCTGCTCCAACTGGAGACGGCCCGCGGCCCGCTCGTGAGTCCCGAAGGCCACGCATTTGTTGATTTTGACCGACTCAGCCATCCCCCGAGCGAGGCTTGGCCAGGTCCGCAGTTGAAAGCGTTGACGGCACTGGATACCGAGCTTTCGAGACGCGGGATTTCACTCTGGATTGTTCCCGTGCCGTCGGTCGAGCAGGTATTCGCCGATCAATTTATCTCCATTCCTCCAGAAGATGGCAGGGTCGACGTTTATCGAGAATCTCTATTTCAAACCCTGCTGAGGCAAAACCTGAAAGTGCTGGACGTGTGGGAGAATTTTCGAGCCGCCGCTCTTCAGGGAAAAAGCACACCTGGGGAAGTCGCCGCGAAACGTTCCATCTTTTTCCCCGGCGATACCCGGTCGCTGACTCCGCTCGGCATTTCCGTCGTGGCACAACAGATTGCAGAAGCCGTGGTGTCACTTGACTTGTCACCCGACGTAAAGAAGCTCGGAGTGATCGACGTGGAGTTTGAGGTTCCGGCAAAATGGTCGGATAACGATCCACATGGTCTATGGGAAGATTACTATGTGTCGGAACAGGTCCTAGATGCGACTGGCGAGCCTCTCAGCAGCAGCGATCCATCCGCGACTCTGTTATTGGTTGAGGCCTCGGAGTTGACCCGAGTCACACGCTCGAGTTTGTCGGGGGCCGGCCTTGCGGAGCATGTGACACTCTTCAATGGATTACTTGTGGAGTCTCTCATTTCGGGGGATCCTTTTCCTGCAACGCTGGCCGAACTTATAGATGCTCAAGCTGATCGCCTGGAAGGGAAACAAGCGTGCGTGCTGGTTTTTCCCGAGTCTCTCCTTTACCAGAACGGACGCGTGGACCAGCCACTCTGGAAATCACTGCGGACTCAATTGTCTCCTTAAGAACGATGCCACAACTCGGCCCGCTGTGTTTTGGATCAGCCGACTCGATTGCCTGCGAGGGTGGGTGAGCCTCGGCCTTTTAGGGCAAAATCCCTTTGGGGTTGGTCCATTCCACTTTGTCGCCCAGATGGTCAACAAGGTCAGGGATGTCGTACGCGGTTAGGCCGCCATGCACGACATTCACCAACTGGTCCTTGGAGTATTTTCCGCGAACCAATGCGGTCCAAGACTCCAGGCATCCATCAAGGTGGACATGCTCAAACCGCTTCGGCTCCACCGCAGCGGCATGCAATGCGGGCAATGCCATCTCACCTGAGCCCACCAGTCGAAGCGGAACATTTGCGGCATCCACCATTTCTATGGCAGCATTCCCGGCGGTCAGGATATCTGCCGCCCGCATCCCGACATAAGACTTTCCGAGAAGATACGCCGTGACCAGATGTTTCCCATCTTTCCCGAAACGCGGGTCGTACCAGACGGCATTCTCGGGTTGTGTCTCACCCGTGCCCCGAACATCGACCGCCAAAACAATGTGGCCTTGCTTGACCCAGTCGAGAGGCGTCATCGTCTCAGAATGGCCTTTTTTTCCCGCCGGGTGGACAAAAATGGTGATTCCAGCTTTAGGGGGCGCGTCGCCAGTTGGACGGTACAGGTTGACCGGAAGTGGGATGCCATCTGGCGTCTGCAGCATCCATCTGGCAACGGAGTAATCCTCTTCCTGCTCCATCCCCAGTCGCTTCATGCTGGTCGGAGTCAGTTTGTCAAAAGTCGGAATCCCTGCCACCTGACGGACATGGGCAATCAACGATTCTGGAGTCGCACAGATTTGTTCCCGCTGTGCTTTCAAGCGTTGATTGGTCTCCACGTTTAGATCAAATCCAGATTTGGCACCCGGCATCATCAGGACTTGTCCTTGCGGCGAGGCCCACAGGTCTTGTTCGTCGATCAGTTTGATGTCGTCCTCAGTCACCGTAATGTCGCGGCCAGCGAGCCAACGGACCATCCACTGAACAGCGGCCTCACGCAGGGGTTGATGCCAACCATGTTGGTTGTCAGTTTCGACCAGGGAGATTCGTTCAGGATAGCCCAGTCTTTCGTAAAGACGTTTCGCGCGTCGAAAGGAGTCCCATGTCCCTTCAATATCAAAGAAGTCACGTGTGGAACAGCAGATCAGGATGGGTGTTGGCGCGCGCATCATGAGGTAATCGGCGTGATCCATGCCAAACGCCAGTTGGGCGTGAATGTTCTGTTCGGCGTCTTGAGGACCAATGGTGTTGAGGAGTTTTGAAAAACTGGTGATGTAGCACGCGGGGGAAGCGGCCACGATGCGATCATCGAGCGCCATCAAATAGGAAGTCTGCGTTCCACCACCACTGTTTCCCATGCAACCAATTTTGGTGCCATCGATGTCCTCTCGAGACTGAAGATAGTCAATCGCACGCATGCCATCCCAGATTTCAAAACGGCCGACATTCTGTCCGAGCAACATGCAGCCGACGCCTAGCAGTGAGTGCCCCGCCGTAGTGCTGGTGAGTTCAACTTTTCCATCGGCGGTCAAGTGCTGGTAACGCTCCCCTTGGCAGATCGGATCAATGATGAATGCGGCAAGTCCGTTCTTGGCCGCCAGGGCGCAAGCTGTTTGATAGGCGGAGTACGCTTTCGCTTGAGCCGAGTGTCCGCAAACCACCAGAACTCCAGGGTAAGGTGCTTTGTATTCCGATGAATCGGGAAGGAAGAGGGCTGAACTTACGACCAGTCCCGGTTGGCTTTCAAAGAGGACTTTCTCAACCCGATAACCTTCGCGTTGGATCGTCCCCGTCATTTTGGGATTCAGCGGAGTCCGCTGGGGGAACCCACCCAGCTGTTCCACAAAAAACTCGCGCTGCCGTTTCTGGTAAGCCGCAATCTGCTCCGGAGTTTTCCGATTCTCGAAGTCAGCGTTCCAGTTTGAAAAACGTTTCTGAGTCTGACTTTGCAACCACTGCTCCATCACTTTGGAGGAGGGTTCCAAACGAGAGGTGTCCGCAGTCAAATCTTGTGCCACGGACGTGGTGTCCGCAAGGAACAATGTTAGGGCCATCGTCAGACCGAGGCTCAAGATTCGTTGCATGTCGTTCTCCAGAAGAGTGGCGGCGGGATGATCGGCATTCGTAGGTGGGTTCCCGCTCGACGTTACACGGGGGGGTGCGTTAGACGCATGGTAGCTGGGAGGCAAGTCGTTTTACGACGCAGTCTCTTGGCGACCCGTTCCACATCCTGTCAAAAAGTGACATCCGGAGGATCTTAACGGCGGGAACCCTCTGAATCAACGAACTTGCCCGCTTGAAGAAGTTCTTCAACGAGTTTCGGTTTCGTTGACGCGAGGTTTTCTAGTGGGTCCTTTGAATCTCGCAGATCATAGAGTTCAACATTTTCCATTCCCGACGTTCCTGCGCGAACGATGAGGCGGTAATCCCGGGAGCGTATCGAAATCGCTTTTCGCCAGTAACTTATCGATACATCGCGACCGGGGCTTTGGGGATCAACGAGCAAGGGCTTTAGGCTCTGGCCATCCAGAGTGTGCTGAGTATGCGGTTTGAGTCCGCAAAGGTCGACGAGCGTTGGATAGACATCGACCGTCTCCACCAGAGCGTGGCACATGGAGGGCGCGTTTCCGAGTTGTGGGGCGCGAATCATCAACGTACTGTTGAGCGCTCGCTCATATGGGGCGTGCTTCGCCCAAATGGCAGATTCTCCGAGATGCCAGCCATGATCACCCCAAACCACCACGATCGTCTCATCCGCCAAGCCAATTTGATCAAGGTGTTCAAGGACCTTCCCGATCTGACGGTCGACATAACGAACGCAGGCCAGATAGGCGCGACGCGCTGTTACCGCATCCTCCGTCGCGAGTGGATTCTGCTTCGGAAAATCCATTTTGTATCTGTAGAACTCACCACTCCGATGCCAATAGTCTGAATCCGGTCGATTGGGCGAGGTCGGTGGCTGGACGTCCACCTGCTCCATGGCCTTCCAGTCTGATCTAGTGGCGACAAATGGCAGATGAGGTTTGAAGAATCCAAGACCCATGAAGAACGGCTGGTCCTGATCCTTAAGTTCAGTGAGTCGGCGGATGGCCACATCGGCCATCAAGCCATCGGGCAAATCGCGGTCGTTTTCGGCCTTGAATTCCATCAGGTCCTCGTGGCCGTTTCCATCTTCTCGATGCCGTCCTCCAGCATAGGCAAAGAAAGTGCCCCAGCCTCGCTTCCACGGACCGAAGGGTGTTGCCAGTTCATCCCACGCGTTGGGCAGTTCGTGCCGACCATCGCCCTGTCCGTTGTATGCAAACACACGGCCGTCAGGGGTATGCGAGATTTTGCCGATGCAGATCGTCCGGTAACCGCTCATGCGAAATAATTCAGGCATTGATGCGGCCCCTTGGGTCGCGTTGACCTTCAACGCCGAAGGGCCCTGATAGAGCGCCGCGTTGTTGGACGTGACCCCAGAGTTTCGCGGGCTACGACCGGTGAGCAACGCATATCTCGAAGCCCCACAGGTGGGGACTTGAACATAGTGATGATCAAAGACGATCGATTGTCGGGCGAATTGATCGAGGTAAGGACTCTGTGCCTCTTTCACACCGTAGCATCCCAGTTCGGTGCGAAGGTCATCCACCGCAATAAACAAAACGTTCTGCCGTGGTTGGCTCCAGCAGGGTGTAGTCACCCATAGAAGTCCCAATAATGCGAGGGGCCAAGGCATTTTGAGTCGGGCATTCAACAGTTCTGTCCCTGTCATGGTCATTGTCCAGAAGCGGTACTTCGAATGTAGGGGTTTGAAAATTCTGTCGGACCAGTTGGGCGAATGATCCAGTGGCCCGATGGGGGCAAAGATGGTAGCCGAAGGTCGGTGTGAAGCGATGTTCCGTCTACGGATAGATTCAGTTTTTCACCGACCAGCGTCCCCTCGAGACGATGCCAACCTTTACCCTTCATAGCCTTCTTGAGTTGCGGGTTGCCTGGGTCGAGTGTGATTGATTCTCCAGATTTCCCTCTCATATCGAGATGGAGAGGGGCGGCTTTAGCTCCAAATTTGACATCCAAAATAAAGCCGTAATCCTCGAGGTTGCGATTTAATCGAATTTCGCTCGGTGTTTCTCCCGTATAGGCAAAAATCCAGTCGCGGCTATGCCATGTCTGTTCCGCATCGTTTGGCAATGTCCATCCTGAAAAATCTACGCCAGAGTATTGGCACTGATAACCTCGATTGGCGATCGCAACGTCGCCAGGGGCAAGTTTCGTTTCAGGGAGCTCCTTGATTCGGGCGTTCCGATAATGCACGACCCCTCCTTCCGACTCCAAGCAGATGTATCCCTTCTTGGGCCAGCAGTCGCGACCCTGAGTCACGAGTTTGCCGTTCACTTCGAGGGCGATGTTTCCATCGAGGCACGTAATCCGGTAATGGTTCCATTCGGGACTTGGGTTCGAGCGGTTTTCGATTGGAAACGCACGACTGCCGCCCCGCCCATTGATCGGAGTCATTTTCGCGCCGTGGATCGGAAAGATGTCGCCGTGTGTGGTGTAGCCCCGCGTGTTTCCGTAGTCATTTTCTAGCACTTGTACTTCAATGCCTCGGTGGAAAGGCTGACCGCGAGCGGTAATGTCATCTGCCCACACAAAGATTCCGGCATTCCCTCGAGGGACCATGTGACGCCATTCAATTTCCATCACAAAGTTCTGATACATTCTCTCCGTTCTTATTTCGCCGATCGGCTTCCCCGAGCAAATCAACATTCCTTCTTCAAATTTCCAGGTCGACGGTGCGGTATTGACCGTCACCCACCCGTTGAGATCTTGGCCATTCAATAGAGGGACGAAGCCTTCTTCATCCTGAACCGTCAAGCGACTGGCAATTGCCGGGCTGGACTGCGCGAACGTCGCCTGGATGTGGGGGTCAGCAATGATCAAAACGAGTGAGAGAGTCAGCCAAAGTGTCGGGGTCCGGTGCATGAGAATAACCAATGAAATAAAGGAGGGGTGGTTTGCGAAGGTCCGGCAGTGCTGGCGACACGAGCTTTCCGCAGGGAACGCGGCTTTCCGACGACGAAGGTTGCGGTGCAAATTCGGGGTGCTCGCGTCGTATTTGATTGCATTTCTCAACGTGACGTTAACAGTGTAACGATCACGGAGGAGGGTTCCCACTTGCTCATTCTGAAATCTCGATCGAACACTGCGTCTTTCAGATCCCTTCACTACAATGGTGCGACACTCCTGGGGTGCAACTATCTTGTCCGTCTCCGTGTTGGAATCCGTATCCGGGACGAAGGCAAGAGATCCCTTGAGAAGCATGTTGTCCAACGGAACCTCAATGTTGGGATGAAGCCGATGAAATCCTGCTTGTTGAAAATCATTTCTCTTTCTGTCTTTTGCGTGTGGGGCCCATGGGCAGTTGCCGATGAATCCAACGTCCAGCTTCCCTCACTGGCTGAATTGAATCGCGAAGCCGAGAAGCATGAAGGTTTTTTCACGTTCTACTGGGATGCCCGCAAGGGGCAGCTTCGTTTGAAAGTCGATCGCTGGGAACCTTTTCTCTACCTTCAGGGGCTTTCCTCAGGACTTGGCTCGAATCCTGTCGGTTTGGATCGCGGCCAGTTGGGCAAAGAGAGGGTTGTCCATTTTCGAAGGGTAGGCCCCAAGGTTTTTTTGATTCAGCCTAACCTGCGTTTTCGAGCTGACAGCATAAATGAGGAGGAACGTCGAGCCGTCGAAGAATCCTTTGCAAGTTCGGTTCTGGCGAGCTTTGACGTCTTGGCCGAAGACGAAGATGGGTCTGTGCTGATTGATCTGACTCCGTTCCTAATGACGGATGCTCATGATGTGGTGGGAACACTGCGGGAGACGAATCAGGGAGCCTATCAACTCGATGGGAACCGCAGTTATTTGTACTGGCCTCGAATCAAAGGATTTCCCAAGAACTGCGAGTTCGAGGCTGCTCTGACCTTTTCGGCGACAGAACCGGGGAGCCATGTTCGAGAGACCGCCGCGAATCCGAATGCGGTGACACTCCGCCAGCATCATTCATTTATCGAGCTCCCAGATGCTGGGTATCAAACAAGGAAATTTGATCCCCGCGTTGGCACATTCAAAATGAGTTACGCCGACTACGCCGCGGACATCGGCGATCCACTATGGAAGCACTTCGTTACGCGTCACCGTCTGGAAAAACGAGATCCCGATCAACCGCAGTCAGTCGCGAAGGAGCCGATTGTCTACTACGTCGATTCGGGCGCTCCCCCAGAGATTAAGCAGGCGCTGATCGAAGGGGCGAGTTGGTGGAATGCCGCTTTCGAGACCGCGGGTTATATCGACGCGTTTCAGGTGCGAGAGCTTCCCGAAGACGTCGATCCCATGGATGTTCGCTACAACGTGATCCAATGGGTCCATCGTTCGACTCGAGGTTGGTCCTATGGCGCGAGTGTCGTGGATCCAAGGACCGGAGAAATCATTAAGGGACATGTTTCTTTAGGGTCGCTTCGAGTCCATCAAGACCATTTGATCATCGAAGGTCTTCAGTCAAAAGGACGAGTCAATGCTCGTTCAGGTCAGAACCTGCGGCAGTGCGATTGCTGCGCTCTTGAAGGACCCGCCATTGAGATGGCTTGGACGACCATGCTGGAAACTGTCGAAGCCAAAGAAGTCGCTCTAGCTCGGATACGGCAACTTTCGGCCCACGAAGTCGGGCATACGCTTGGGTTTTCCCATAATTTTGCTGCGAGTACCTACGATGATCGAGCTTCCGTGATGGATTACCCTGCTCCGAAGGTGAATATCGCGGATGACGGGTCTTTGGATTTTTCGGAAGCCTATGGAGTAGGTATCGGGTCGTGGGATCATTTTGTGGTCAATTATGCTTATCGTGAGTTTTCGGAAAAGACGCGCGAAGCGGACGGTCTGGCAGGGTTGATCGATCAATCGATCGAAGATGGGTTGCTCTATATTTCTGATGCAGACGCGCGACCCTCAAGTGCGGCTCACCCGGCGGCAAGCCTTTGGGATAATGGGAGCGACCCGGTGCAGCAGTTGATGCATGAGATGCGAGTTCGGCGAATTGCGCTTGAGCAATTCGATGTGAGCCAACTCCCGCTAGGGGAGCCTCGGTCGGACTTCGAAATTCGATTAGTTCCGCTCTACCTGCACCATCGCTATCAGGTTGAGGCGACGGCCAAGATGATTGGTGGGGCCAACTATAATTACGGCGTTGTAGGCGACGCGATGCCGGGTGTCGAATGGGTTTCTGCAAATCGACAGCGTCAGGCTGTCCAGGCCCTCATGCAAACTTTGCAGACCAACGCCTTGATCCTCAGACCAGCGTTGGTGTCCCAGTTGGTGCCGAAGTCTTATGCCGGGTTGGAGGATCGAGAACGATTCTCAAGTCAGACCTCGCCACTCGTGGACCCCGTTGGACTGTCCTACCAGGCGGCAAGTTGGACCCTGATGCATGTGTTGCAACCTCAGCGTCTGGCAAGAATCGAAAGCCAGGCTCAGCGGAGTTGGACGGTCGGTGATGTTTACCAGCTCGTCAGCCAGGCCACCTGGGAGCAAGAGCCGGAACAAGACCCCCGGAGGGCCGCGATTCAAAGGGCCGTCCAAACTGCCGTGATCGATCATTTTTTCAGGCTGGCTCAGGACACGAATGCGTCGCCCTCGATTCGAGCTCAAGCGGAGTATCACCTTGCCCAGTTGGGACAAAAGATCAAGCGAGATTCACAGTCGACGGAAGGCACTTTTGCCGAACGATCGCATCGGCAGCAGGCCCTTAATCGAATTCAGCGATACGTATCGAGACCTGAGGGAACGTTCAGGCAAAGCCCGAACACGGAGCTTCCTCCCGGCAGTCCTATTGGTCAATGACAAGTGGGTGTCGACACGGACATCTCAGTGTGAACAAATGGCGTTTCATCTCACGCAAGAATCTCATCGACGACCCGGGGTTGGGAGACGCCCGTGATTCGCTCATCGAGCCCGTTCCGCGGATAGGCGAGTTTCTGGTGGTGAAGCCCGAGGAGGTGGAGAATGGTGGCATGCCAGTCCTCGACACTCACCGGTTCATTGGCGACCGCGAGTCCAAGATCATCTGTTGAGCCGTGACTGATTCCACCGCGTACGCCCCCGCCCGCCATCCAGGTCACCATCGCATTTTTGTTGTGATCTCGACCCGCTTTGGATGCATCTTTGTCACCGGGAAGTTGGGCGATGGGAAGTCGGCCGAATTCACCCCCCCAGATCACAAGGGTCGAGTCGAGTAAACCTCGTTGCTTCAGATCTTTGAGCAAGGCCGCAATCGGGCGATCCGTTCTTTCACAGGCGCCCTTCAAGCCGCCTGCCAGATCCGTATGGTTGTCCCAGATCTGGTTGTCGATGAACAGTTGAACAAACCGAACGCCCCGTTCCACCAGACGCCGTGCGTAAAGGCAGCGACGACCGTAGGAATCCGTCGGTTCCTGCCCAATGCCATAGAGATCGTGTATGGCTTCGGATTCCTGACTTAGATCCAATGCATCGCTGGCGGAAAGCTGCATTCGTGCCGCCAAAGCATAGGCTTTCATGCGTGCTTGCAGCCTGGGTTGCCCGGGGTGAGTTTCAAGATGCAATCCATCGAGGGCCTCGCGAAACTGGCGTTCCATTTGCGTAATCCCATCGGGTTCTTCGAATCCCCGTTGCAAATCGAGAACGGGAGAACCAGTCGATCGAAAACGAGTTCCCTGGAACTGGGGTGGCAAAAAACCGGCTTGCCAATTCTGCGTCCGATTGATGGGGAGGCCGCGGGGGTCATCCAGAACAATGTAGGCGGGGAGATTCTCATTCTCTGATCCGAGTCCATAGGTCACCCAAGAGCCAAGCGAGGGGTAGCCCGGCAGTAGGCTGCCCGAATGAATCTTGTACAACGCGGGTTCATGAGTAAGGCTAGGGGCATGCATCGATCGAATCAAAGCGAGGTCGTCGGTGCATTTGGAAAGATGTGGCAACGCATCGGAGACCCACATGCCGGATTCACCATGCTGGGCAAATTTGAATGGACTCTGCATTAAAGCGCCGGCCGATTGTGGATTTTCAACCTCTCCGGCAATCTTGCTGAAATAGGCTTCGCCATGGTGCTTGGTCAACATGGGTTTTGGATCGAAGAGATCCATCTGACTTGGCCCGCCGTTCATGAAGAGCTGAATGACACTTCTGGCACGAGGCGTATAGTGGGGATTGCCCGATTCGTCACTCGGATGACCGGTCGGTGAGTGTCCTCTTTCCTTTGCGCGGGTGGCCGTAGAGCCTGATAAAGCGAGGAGAGCTGCGCCCAGCAATCCATCTGCGGTCCGGTTGAAAAACCTTCGACGATGGGGGAGCGTCTGGGTAGAGGTTGAGTAAGGAGGCATGGCGAGTTCGACTCAAGCTAATTGAGGAAACGACGGTCAACGCAACGAGAAAGTCAGTCAATGAACAGGAGGGAGGCCGAATTGAAAAGGGTGTGGCAGATCGTTTCAAGTGACTTTTGCTGGGCCAGTTGTATACGTTTTTGTTCGGGTAACTTGGGCTGCTGGGTTTGAAGTTGAACGCTCCAGGATTCCGTCAGCTTTGCGTCCATGCGTTGAAGGACGGCTCGTTCACGCTCCGTTGCGTGACGACCCATCGTCAGGCTGAACGCCTGATCCATCGCGTTGGAAACGACTCCATCAGGATTCCGCTGGATACGTTCCGCCAAGGCGACAGCAAGACTCTGGACCACCTGGTTATTCATCAGGTGGAGGGCTTGCGGGGCGACCGTCGACTCGGTCCGTTCGATGCAATTGGGGCTCATCGCGGGACGATCGAATGTTGAGAGTAACGTTAACGGTTCGGTTCGACGTTTTTGCACGTAGATGCTACGACGTTGCTGTCCTCGGTGTTCCGACGCGACGAATACACCTTCGCCCTGGGCAACGACAGGGTCGGCAGGTCCAAATCGTTTCAATGACAGGCGCCCCGAGGTAAGTAAAAAAGTGTCTCGCAGTTCCTCAGCATCCATCCGCCGCATCGGCATTCGCGTCCAGTATTGGTTGTCTGGGTCGTGGAGTTCGTGTGAGGACGTGACCTCGGACGCTTGACGCCAGGTTGCAGACGTCAGCATCTTGCGATGGATGCGTTTGAGTCGCCAGTCACCGTCTTGCAAATCAATCGCAAGCCAGTCCAGGAGAGCCGGGTGGCTTGGCCCTGACCCTGCCCGTCCAAAATCGTCCAGCGTTCGCACAATCCCTCGCCCGAAATGATGGTGCCAAAGACGATTGACCATCACGCGAGCGGTCAGCGGATGATCAGGCTGGACCAACCAGTCCGCGAACGCAAGTCTTCGACCTGTTTTCAAGGCATCAGGGCGAGACTTTGGAATCTCAAAGCTTGTCTTGCCATCGGTCAGGACCGAAGGGACGCCGGGCCCGATAAGGCGACCCGCCAATTGATAGTTTCCTCGGCGGAGGAGGTAGGTTGGCGATGGATCACCCGAATCCCAAAGGGCTCGAACTCGGGGTTCAGGTTGGCGTCTCGCCTGAATGGCCTTAATCGCTTCCTCAGTGCCGCCGGCGTCGCGAACTTTCTGTAATTCCGAATCAAGAGCAGCCTCGTGGTTCAACCACAACTGCCGTTCTTCACTTGATACATACGGCAGATGGCGAACCCCAATCCCTGGCAATGTGGTTTGCTGAATCGGTTGGAGCCAACCGTGCTCATCGAGCGCCCCCTTGAAGATCGCGGAAAGTCGGTAGTAGTCACGCTGGGGAATGGGGTCGAACTTATGGGAATGGCACCGAGCACAGCGGATGGTCAAACCCATGACGGCCGAACTCAGGACCTCGAGCGAGTCGTCAATCACTTCCAGACGATCAGGAACAAATCCGGTGATCCCCGCGAACGTGCCATCCGGTGACAGTTTCATGAACGCGGTTGCAACCAGACTTTCGTACATCGTATCAGTGATGGTCGACGCATTTTCATAGTCGTAGAGTTCATCGCCCGCCAACTGTTCCCGAAGGAACTCGGCATACGACTTGTCTGCATTCCAAGATTGGATCACGTAGTCTCGGTAACGCCAGACATAGGGACGAACTGGATCTGAGTGTTGGACGCCTTCAGAATCGGAGTAGCCTGCCGCATCCAGCCAGAAGCCTCCCCATTTTTCACCGTATCGAGGGGACGCCAGCAACCTGTCGACCCAGCGAGGCCAAGTACTTTCTCCGTGGGTCGAATAGTCTGAGAGAAATTCTTGGATTTCATCTGGGGTTGGAGGCAGGCCAAGAAGGTCATAGTACAGCCTGCGAATCAAAACACTGGGAGCCGCCATGCTGGATGGGGTCAACCCGCGACTCGATTGTTGATCCAGAATGAACGCATCAACCGCTTCATAGGTCCGCCCATCCTGCGGCACTCCGATGGTTGGCGTGGGCTGGCGTTTTGGCGATTGAAAAGCCCAGAAATCACGGTCCAGATCTGAGACCAGAGGATCCGGGGCCGCCGTCGCGACATCCTCCGCGATTTCGACGTGGGTAGCGCCCGTGGAGATCCAGCGTTCCAGCACTTCGATCTCCTGAGATTCCATCGGTTTGACACTGTACTTCGCGAGGTCGTCACGTGGCGGCATCTCCTCGGCGTGAATTCGCTTGAGAAGCAGGCTATTGCCAGGATCGCCTGGAATGATGGCTGGGCCCTGTTTTCCGCCTTGGAGTAACGAAGCGACCGACCGGATATCCAGTCCGCCCTGCTGTTGTTGCCTGCCGTGGCAGGTCGCGCATCGCAGCAGCAAAATGGGAAGAACGTCGTGTTGGGTAACCGTTTGCTCTCTTTGCCACGGTTTCCAGTCATTGGAGGTCAGCCACTCTCGCAATTCCGTCAATTCTTGGGCCGTGAGTCGAGGCGCGTCTTCTGGAGGCATTTCTCCGGCCGTGATTTTTTCCCAGAGCAGGCTTTTGAGCGGAGCAGCCGTATTGAACGTGGGTCCAGATTCGCCCCCTTGCTGAATCCCTTCTGCGGATGCCAAATTCAAGTCACCCTCTCTGGAGTCGTTGGAGTGGCATTCCACGCAATGTTTAGAAAGGATCGCCTTGATGGTTCCCGGAATCAGCGAATCCTTTAGCTCAGCAGCCGAAATCCTAACCGTGGATAATAGGCATCCAAGTACCAGAAGAGCGTGAGCGGCGGTGATCGGCGTCAATATCTTCATGGGTGATCTTGGCGTGAAAGCAAAGGTCGGGATGAATCTCAGCGGGCAGCTTGAGGCTTGCCTTTCCGCGTGCCCTGCCCTGTTGAAACACTCGCTCACACTGCCATGTCCCCAACGCAGATGGAAAGGAATCGGGAGTCTCAGGGGGTCGTGTCTTGTCGAGTTCCGCCTCAATTGTAACGATAAACAGCTGCCGGTGCCTTGTTTTAAAGCCGAGTTGAATCCAATTGAGTCCACTCCAATCTTACGATTGACCGATCGTGTTCTGAGTTGAGATTTTGGAGCTCGTCATCCATGGAGTGTCCGTTTGAGAGTTCTGATTTTCGGCGGGGCTTCAATATGGAACCATTGTTGATCGCTCAAGAAGCACGCGTTGGTCATCTCGCAAAGAAAATATTCAAGGGCTGGTTGGATTTGTTTGACCAAGGTGCATTCAAGGAGAGGGCGGCTTGTCAAAATACTCATTCAACTTCCTGGTAGGGACGCTGTCGTGACCATTCATATTTTGACCACTGGTGGAACCATCGATAAGGTTTATTTCGATGCCAAGAGTGATTACGAGATCGGCGACCCTCAAATCGCGGATATCCTCAGATCCGTGAATGTGCAGATTGACTATCAAGTGCACACGCTTTTTCGGAAAGACAGCCTCGATTTGACGGATGAAGATCGTCGCGAAATCGTTTCTTTCGTATCTGCCATGACGGCCGATCGAATCTTGATTACGCACGGGACCGATACCATGGTTCAAACGGCCAATGAATTGAAGCAGGTTCCCGAAAAGACGATTGTTCTTGTCGGTTCTCTAAGCCCTGCCCGGATGAAGGCAAGCGATGCGGAGTTCAATGCCGGCTTTGCCCTCGCCGCCGTTCAGGCATTGACTGCCGGGGTGTACATCGCCATGAATGGTCGAATTTTCAACGCGGACCATGTTCGAAAGAACCGTGAAATGAATCGGTTCGAGCTTTCCAGCGATTGATGCTCAGCTTGTTTGCGTGAATTCCACAAAATATTGCCGTCGGTTACTTAACAATAAACTGGAGCCAATACCGTGCTCTAGATGCCCTTCGGATCGTATTAGTGACCGTCAAAATGAACGCAGATGGGTGTCGGGCACTGGACCGTTTTTCCGGTCCAAATCAGATTGCCATTCTCCTGATCGATGGAAAAAACCGTCAGCGTATTGGAGTTTCTGCCGGCTGCGATCAGCCACTTTCCAGTCGGGTCCAAATTGAAATTTCGAGGCCAACTTCCGCGAATGGCTTCAGTCTCGATCAGCTCCAGCGTACCGTCCTTGTTGATGCGAAATGCCGAGATTGAATCGTGGCCACGATTTGCTGAGAAAAGAAACTTGCCCCGCGGGTGGATGCGAATCTCGGAAGCCTTGTTTGCGACTTCGCGTTCGTCTTGAGGTAAGGCGATCACCGTGGCCTTGGGTGCGAGTGCCCCGGTGGTGGATGTGTAGTCAAAATGTGTGACCGATAACGCCATCTCATTGAGGACGTAGGCCCATTTCCCATTCGGGTGGAATTTCATGTGACGTGGACCCGCGCCTGGCGGAACTTGGCCTTCACCTTGAGGAACAAGTTGTTTTTTAGAGCGGTCGATGCGATAGACCACAACCTCGTCGATTCCGAGGTCTGGAACCATCAAAAATTGATCACTCGGGTCGACGCCAACCCAGTGAGGGTGCGGGGATTTCTGCCTTGCAGGGTCGGGACCATTGCCAGTGTGTTTTTTTAAATCACAGCGAGGTTGGATCAGGCCTTCAGAATCAATCGGGAACATGGCGACGGAGCCACTGCCGTATTGAGCCGTAAAAAGGAACTGCCCTTGCGCGTCAATGGCGAGGTGGGTCGCGCCTCCATCGGCAATCGGTTGGGTACTCAATAACTGCAGCGAGGCCGTCTTACCGATTTGCCAGGCAGCAACCCCGGGACCTCCACCTTCTGGCAACTGGCAAACAGAATACAGGATGGGAAGAGAGGGGTGTTGAGTCAGGAAACCCGGAGAGCGGATTGAAGCGGCCAATGTTGGTGGGGTCAGGCTTCCCGTTTCCGTATCGAAATCACACCGATAGATCCCTTGGCTTTGGCCGCCTTGTGGGGTCGTTGTTCCCAGCCAGAGGGAAAGAGTTTCCGCTGAGGTAAACCGGAGACTCAAGAGCGCAAGAAGACAGGCAAGGAGCAGCGGTACACGCATCGGATCGGGGTTCCTTGGAGTGAGGATGCAGCAGGTTTGGAAGTGTTTTTGTCGAGTGGGACATGGGCCGAGTCTGTTGAACCATGAACGGCAAAAATCGGGCGAATGATTCATCCCTTGAGGTCCAAGGACTCGGCCTATGTTTGGTGGCCCCTTTCTCGCTTATTCTGTGGGCTCAGCCGTTTCACTTTGCCGTTTCTTTCTTGCTTCGATAAACGACTTGACGCACAGGCCGGTTAAGAGCCCGCAAAATAAAGCCATAAGGCCCAGCGAGGCACCCGAAGTCGGCTTAACACCATCCTCCGACGCAAGCGTCATCATGAGGCGACCTGCCGACAGGATGAACCCGAGCAAAGCCAAAAGGACGACGCCGTGCATCGCGTGCATGCGAAGTTGTTCCTTAAGAGCAAGCAGGCCACCCAGCAAAATGGGTATACCAAAAAAGCTGGGAATCAACGCCGTGATACTTGTTGCTTTTCCCTCTTCAGGCTGGATTCCGAGATAGAACCCCAGCCCTTCGAGGATCAGCAATCCACCAAAAATAATGGCCGTCTTTGCCATGGTTCGTTCCTTAATTTTTAAAGTGTGATGACACCACCCTCGGCAAAATTTATTCCGAGGAAGTTTCAAGTGTGAGGAGTTTTTGTGCCGCTTCAGACACGGCTTCAAGTTCCGTGGGTTCCAACGAGCTCAGGAGTGGCGTGAGGGGTCCACTCTGACAGATTCCTGCAGCCGAGACGGCTTCGTGTAGGACACGAATCGGATGGATCGCATTGCGTAGATCTTCCAAGCCCGTGAATCGTTCCCGGATTTCTTCCGCTTGATTCCAATCCCCCTGCCGGCATGCTGCAAGCATATTCATGCTGAGACTTGGAGCGACGCAAACGCAACCGGAAGTAAAGCCGGCCAATCCGAATTGTTTCATATGGGTAATCGCTGGTTGTTCCCCGATGCCACTGACAATCAATTCTGGCCCGACCGTATCCACCAGTGAACGCAGGTAGGGATCGTCTGCCGGGTCGTCTCGGACGATGGCATACTTGATCGCAGAAACCACTCCATCGCTCATCAAGCTTTTAACCAGGCTGACGTCCATGTAGTGGTCATGCTTGATGTAGAGGACGATGGGCTTGCCGTATGCCTCGGCGAATTTTCTCGCTCCAGTGGCCCGCCCCTCAGGTGTCGCAACTTCGACTTGAGGGAGGACCATGGCGGTTGGAAACTCAAAACGTTTCAGGATGTCGGCTTGATCCAACATGGTGCCGAAGGTCGGGCCAACGGATGGAATCACGAGGGTCTCTTCGCCACTCAAGTCGGCGAGCATCTGCAAAGTCTCGGCATATTCTCGAAGGGCGATGTGGTAGAAGACGGCGTTGCCACCATACAGCAAAGTGGTGATTCCTCCCTGTTCGAGGAATTGAATCATGGCCTTGTTGGCGACGGGGTCCACCTGCAATTGAGCCGATCGTGCCAGCGGGGGCACCGCGATGACTGATTGCGAGAGTCGCTCGGAGGTGATCGGGCGAGTATCCATGGTTTTACTCAAGCGATTGAGGTCAAAATTAGAAAATGTCCGGCTCCGGGACTTCTCCCTGCTTTTCCAGGAAGTCGAAGTCGCAGCCTTCGTGGGCCTGCGTCACATGGTTGATAAACATCTTTCCATACCCCCGTTCGTACTTGGGTTGAGGAGGGACCCATGCCGCGCGTCTTCGTTCGATCTCCTCCTCATCCACGAGAAGGTCGAGAGTTCGGCCAGGCACATCCAGACGAATAAGGTCTCCCGTTTCGACCCATGCCAGTGGGCCGCCGACGTGAGACTCTGGTGAAATATGCAGCACGCAGGTTCCATAGCTGGTTCCACTCATGCGTGAATCCGAAATGCGGATCAGATCGCGGACTCCGGACTTCAGCAGTTTATTCGGGATCGGAAGCATGCCCCACTCGGGGAGTCCGGGGGCCCCCAGAGGTCCTGCACTTCGTAAAACCAGGACGGAATCTTCAGTGATCTCCAGTGAATCTTCGTGCAGGCCTGCCTTCAACGAAGCGTAATCGTCAAACACGACGGCAGGTCCGGTGTGCTGCTGGAGTCGAGGTTCTGCAGCCACCGGTTTGATCACGCAGCCGTGGGGAGCAAGGTTGCCTCGAAGGACGAACGTCCCGCCCTCTTCTGACAGCGGTTCGTCCAGAGGGCGAATCACATCGTTGTCGATCACCTCGCTGCCGGCAATATTCTCTCCCAAGCTTCGACCGGTAATGGTGGGGCAATCGAGATGCAAAAAGTCCTTGATCCGCCAGAGTAAAGCTTTGAGTCCCCCCGCGTTATAAAAATCTTCCATGAGGTACCGATCACCTGCCGGACGAACATTGGCAATTACCGGGGTCTTTCGGGAAATCTCATCAAACCGGTCGAGTTGCAGAGGGATACCGGCTCGTCGTGCCATGGCGAGTAAGTGAATGATGGCATTGGTCGAGCCTCCCACCGCCATGTCCATGGTGATTGCGTTATCGAAAGACCGTTCATCGAGCAGGTCACGAGGGCAGAGATTCTTCCAGACCATCTCGACGATCCACCGTCCCGTTGCGGTGGCAAGTCTTGAGTGTTCGGAGAGCATCGCCGGAATGGAGGAGGCACCCGGGAGTGTGAGTCCAAGCGTTTCTGCAATCGCGGTCATGGTGGACGCGGTCCCCATGGTCATGCAATGGCCCGGGGAGCGGGCAATGCTGTTTTCGATGTCTTTCCAATCCTGATCACAGAGGTTGCCTGCACAGCGCTCGGCCCAAAATTTCCAAGCATCACTCCCACTCCCCAAAGTTTGGTCTCGCCATCTTGCGTTCAGCATGGGGCCACATGGGAAGTAAATGGTGGGAAGGTTCATCGTGATGGCGCCCATGAGCAAGGCGGGGGTCGTTTTATCGCACCCGCCAAGCAAGACGGCACCATCGATGGGATGACATCGCAGAACCTCTTCCGTTTCCATCGCCAACAGGTTGCGATAAAGCATGGTGGTGGGCTTCATCAACATCTCACCCAACGACATGACAGGGACTTCAACCGGGAATCCACCCGCTTGCCAAACCCCTCGCTTGATTTCTTCAGCGCGCTCTCGAAGGTGAGAGTGACACGTGTTGAGGTCACTCCAGGTGTTGAGAATACCGATGACAGGCTTGTCACGGTAATCGTCGTCGGCCCAACCCATCCCTTTGAGACGCGAGCGATGTCCGAAAGAGCGAAGGTCATCGGGTTGGAACCACCGTGCGCTTCGCAATTCGTCAGGGGAGCGGCGGTCCTTGTTGGAGGGTGGCGAAGTCATGTGCTTTTTGAGCGTTCAGCAAAAGGTCAAAGTTCAATCGGGATTCGCCGTCTTGGTTCGAGCCGTAATGATTCCCCCGGGGAAAGAGGGGTTCGATTTTTCAATGCTTGTGGCTAGGCGGCTTGGGAGATTCTAACATGGCCGTTTGAACGACGAAGCCCATGGGAGCAAACGCCTTATCCAAGGTGGATTCCTTCGCTCCATTTTCAGTTCAACCGTGTCTTGGAAGAGATCCATCACTTGATTTTTCAATGGTGAGCCCATGAGTGCGCTGATTGCCTTGGCCATCGGGGTCGCAGTGGTTATCGGTGGCATTGTCTTGCTTCGACAGCATGCATTTATTGCATTGTTGGCGGCTGGACTGGCCGTCGGCATGCTTTCGAGTTCCGAGGATATTTTTCGAAGTCAGCTTCGTGGGGACGCTTTGAAAATCGGTAAAGTGCTGTCGGATGGGTATGACCTCGAAGGAATGTCGGACGACTTCAAGTCGGGGGAATACCAAGTTTATCGAGACGAAGTCAGTAAGGGATGGATCCTTCAGGGAACCGCGACCGTCACCGCAATAAATGGGAAACAGGCCACCATTCAAACGGGCAGGTCGCTTCATCGTGACGACATGCTGGTCACCGCCGCAGTCGCTGACCAGGCTCGGAAGGTCGCCGAGCAGCCGACCGTGGTTCGGTTGGTGAATGGGTTCGGGGAGACTTGCCGAAAAATCGGCATCTTGATTGCCATGGCCTCGGTCATCGGCGCATGCTTATTGGAAAGCGGAGCTGCTGCACGAATTGTGCAAGCGATCACGGCGAGTTTGGGCGAAAAAAGGACACCGACAGCATTTGCTCTCAGTGGATTTACCTTGGGTGTCCCTGTTTACTTCGATACCGTTTTTTTTCTTTTGATTCCTCTCGCCAAAGCCCTCTATCGCCGAACCCGCCGGCACTACATGTTTTACGTCCTTGCCGTCGTTGTGGGAGCGACGATGGCCCACTCGCTTGTGCCACCAACGCCCGGACCACTTTTTGCTGCGGAAGAACTTGGGGTCAATCTCGGACTCACGATCCTCTGCGGTTTGGCGATCGGATGTGTGTGTGCCATCTCCGGATATGTTTACGCCATCTGGCTGGACCGGAGACTTCCGAATCTCCAGCCAACAGAACACGAGGAGGTTTCGCCACCCGCCGGAAATCAGGCTTCTTCTCCTCCACCTCTTTGGCTTGCCCTGTTTCCGGTCATGCTCCCAGTGATCCTGTTGGGTTCGGTGGGTGTGCTCGACTTTTTGCAGTGGCAGCCCTCAGTCCAATGGTTTGATGACTTGGTGCAACTTCTTGGCGATAAGAACGTCGCGTTATCGATGGCGGCGGCCGTTGCGTTGGTCATGCTGTACCGGAGTAAGAAAGATGCAAATGCGGCACACCAGAGCATTCAGTCGGCGTTGTCCAACGCAGGGGTCGTGATCCTCATTACCGCCGCGGGCGGGGCGTTTGGCCAGATGATCCGACAGACCGACATCGCCAGCCAGTTGGCCCAGTGGGTCCCCTCAAGCGGCTCCGCGTACGCTTTGTTGGTGATCGCTTTTTTTGCAACCGCTTTGGTTCGCGTGGCACAAGGGTCAGCCACGGTTGCCATGATCACTTCGATTGGCATCATTGGGCCGTTGGCAGCCACCATGGAGTTGCCCTTCAATTCCGTCTATTTGGTCATGGCGATCGGCTGCGGTTCGAAACCGTTGCCATGGATGAATGACAGTGGATTCTGGGTCGTGGGAAAGATGAGTGGTCTGACACCGGGGCAAACGTTCAAGGGATTTTCGATCATGTTGACCCTGATGGGGCTGACGGGGCTCCTTGTGACTCTGGCGGCCGCCCGGCTTTTCCCATTGGTCCCTTGAGGTAGGTACCGCGAGATCGAAGATCATCAAACGCGAGAGAAGATTGGGGAGTCAGAGGCTCCCGTGTTCTGACGGGGTTGTTTCATCCGGGGCAGGCAGTCCGAAGTATTCATGAATGAACGCCTTACGATCCTGCTCGGTCTTGGCGTACTGAACAAGCGCGTAGAGTTTCTGCTGATCATTCTTGAGCTTTTCCGCGAGGCGTTCTTCGTCTTTCAACGGGTCTGGAAGCGGGGCCAGTCGCTGAATCGTCCACGGCTCGATCTGACCTTCAATGGTGTGATATCGTTCCAGCATGGACAATGCCGTGTCCAGACGGTGATCCCGTTTGTTTTTGGCATGTAATTTCTCTCGAAACCAATCCAGACCGTAGGCGGCCAGCCTCTCCGATTCATGTTCGAGAAGATGATCGACCCGTTCATAAAATTCCCGGTCGGGATTCGACCAGCGTATGAACTCCATTTGAGTGTTCAAGTCACGTTCGTCGTAAAGAAGTGTGCAGACTGCCGGTCGGCCATCCCGCCCTGCCCTGCCGATTTCCTGATAATATGATTCCATCGAACCCGGCACTTCGGCGTGGACGACCGCTCGAATGTCTTCTTTGTCGATTCCCATGCCGAATGCGTTGGTCGCCAGCACGATCGAGTCATTTTCCATGAACGCGTTCTGCAAACGCCGACGTTCCTTGCGATCTAAATCGCCATGGTAAACGAAGTGCCCTATTTTTCTTTCCCTGAGTTGTTCGCTGAAAGACTCCAGCGACTTGATCAGGGTGAAGTAAATGATCCCGCTTCCGCCCTCCGACTGAACAAAGTCGATCGTTTGCACGATTTCGGAAAGTTTCTCGTCGTCGCCCCAGATGTCTCTGACTTCAAGGCGGAGATTGGGGCGATCGATTCCTTCGTGGTAGAGGGTCACTTCATCGGGGGTAAGACCCAGTTGCCTGACAATATCGGACTGCACTTCCGGGGTCGCCGTTGCCGTCAGTGCAATGGTTGTCGGGTGATTCAGCAGACGCCGGAACTCTTCGAGTCGAGTGTAGTCCGGCCGAAAATCATGCCCCCACTCACTGATGCAGTGCGCTTCATCTACTGCGAGTAAAATAATTTCACGGTGGGAAAGCGCTTCGAGAAACTCGGCTTTCCGAAATCGTTCCGGCGTGACGTAGAGAAGATCATATTCACCTTTGCCAAGCTTGTCGTATCGCTCTTCACGTTCGCGGCGTCCAAGGGATGAGTTGATGAAGGACGCATCGATGCCTTTGCGACGCAGGCCGTCCACCTGATCTTTCATGAGTGCGATCAGGGGCGAAATCACAAGGCTCAGCGCTTGGGTATTGTTCGCCTGTTGCCGTTTCACCAACGCTGGAATCTGATAACAGAGGGACTTCCCCATCCCCGTTGGCATGATGACCAATGCGTGCTCGCCATTGAGGACGTGTTGGATGATCCTGTCTTGCGGACGGCGAAATTCGCAAAGTCCAAATTGCTCTTTCAGAATCTGCGTCGCCAGGTCGTCGGTTGGCTCGGGAGACATCATCATGGCGAGGGAACACTCATATCGAAGCGACTGGAAAGAGCCCCAACTTGTCCCTGGTGCGATTTCGCAGGGTCGATTTTCTTAAGGAGGACAAACCTGTGGCAGCATGTCAGGGGTGCTAGTCAACTATTGCGTAGGTCTTTTGCGGTGGCTCTTGTTTAGTCATATCGTGAAATCAGGGAAAGCAAAAGGTGCCTGAACATGCGATTGAACCTTCTGGGCATGAGTAGAATCGTTTTTCCTCGATAGCCTGCTGCCTCTGGGACCGCAGCCATGCGATGGATAATCGTTCTGGCAGGTCGTTTTCAAGTCGACACGGACACGCAGTGTTGCTCCATTCAACCCACATAATCCGGACTCGCAACGTTGAAAGAAATACGGGGCAAGGGAACAGACCAAATCATTTCATGAGATCAAACTTCTTACTGACTATGATGGAGGGGCGGACTCGAGGTGAGCACTCGACGTGAGGCTCGAAAGGAATTTATTCCGAGGTCGGTTTCGCATGGAACGGCCTTTTGCATTCAACCACAAGATGCCTTCATTCCTTATTCAAGGTTTACCATGACAGCTTTTCGGTCGCATCGATGGTCTTCGCGGTTCCACTCTGATGCATCGGCCATGTTAGGCATGTGCTTGGCCGGGGTGTTGATGGGGGGGGTGGTCGCACTTCCAGTGTTCGCTCAGGAGTCGGCGCCGCCGGCTCAAACGGAGTACGTTCTCGGATTCAGCGACGCAAATAAACACTTCATTGACGTTCAGCTCAGGTGCAAGTCTCCGCGCCCAGATTCCTGCGAGTTGATGATGGCGACCTGGACACCGGGATCCTACCTGATTCGGGAGTATGCCCGAAACGTCGATCAAATCCATGCTGAAGATGCACAAGGTCAGCCTCTTCGTCTTCAGAAGACCACCAAGAACAGATGGGTGATCCAAGGGAAAAAACTCAAGGAAATCACCGTCAACTATCGGGTTTACTGTCGGGAAATGTCGGTGCGAACCAACTTTGTCGATCGCGATTTTGCCGTCCTCAATGGTGCTCCAACCTTCATCATTCCCGTGGCTTATATCGATCAACCCATCGAGGTGAAGGTGGATCTGCCTTCGGGGTGGAGGCAGTCGGTGACGGCTTTGGATTCGAAGGAGGCAGGTCCGGCGGGGATCTACGTTGCCCGGGACTTTGACCATCTGGTCGACAGTCCCATCGTCGTGGGCAACCCTGAAGTCCAGTCATTCAAGGTGGGCGAAATCGAGCATGTTCTCGTCAATGTTGGCGGGAATGGACTTTGGGATGCGGCGAAAGCGACAGGTGATGTCGCCAAAATCGTTGCGGAACAACAAAAGCTCTGGCGGAGCGTTCCTTACCGGAAGTACTTCTTTTTGAACGTCATTGGAGAATCCGGTGGCGGACTTGAGCATGACGAGTCGACATTGATGCTCACCAGTCGATGGGCTTTTCGACGGCCCGAGGACTACAAGCGATGGTTGGGTCTGGTCAGCCATGAGTTTTTTCATGTCTGGAATATTCGTACTTTGAGGCCGAAGGTTCTGGTCGATTACGATTACGAAAACGAGAACTATTTTCCCTCGTTGTGGATCGCCGAGGGGATCACCAGTTACTACGACGATCTCAGTCTGGTTCGCAGTGGGGTAATTGGGCGGGAAGATTACTTCAAATCACTTTCGGGGCAGATCGAGCGACTGGAGGCTACTCCAGGTCGACTTCAGCAGAGTTTACGGGACGCTTCTCACGACGCCTGGATCAAGTATTACCGCCAGGATGAACACTCGCGAAACTCGCAGGTCAGCTATTACGTCAAAGGCGCCGTGGTTGCTTTTTTGCTCGATGCTCGGATCCGGGAGTTGACCCAGAATAAAAAATCGCTGGACGATGTGATGCGTGAAGTGTATCGAGGTTACTCCGGGGAGCGGGGCTACACGGAGCAGGAGTTTCGCAAGGTGGCCTCAAAAGTGGCGGGCAAAAATCTGGCACCGTGGTTCGATCAGCATGTGGATCAGGCGATCGAGCTTGACTACCAACCGGCGTTGAACTGGCTGGGCCTTGAGATGCAGGGTTGGGGGCCGTCATCCGACGATGGCGAGCCTGAGGACAAGGAGGCAAGCCGGCCCATCACGCCATGGCTTGGCGCGAAGACTGGAGACGACAATGGAAAGCTGGTGGTGACCAGCGTGACGATGGAATCACCCGCTTATGAATCCGGAGTGAATGTCGACGACGAGTTGATCGCCATCAATCGGTTTCGTGTTCACGGGACCACGCTTGAGCGAGTATTGGCACAATTCTCGAAAGAGCCAGAAGTGATGCTGACGCTTGCACGAAGGGGCGAACTGTTGGAATTGCCGATGGTGATTCGCCAAAAGCCCAAAACGGCATCCAAATTGCAGCCAAGTCAAGAGGCTTCCGAGAAACAGGAGGCTCGTCTCGAGGCTTGGCTGGGAGCTTCTCAATAAACCGCTTCTCAATAAACCGCTTCTCAATCAAACGCGACACCGCTGCGACCCCGTGAGGCGGAATGCTTTGCCGCCCATTGCCAAAAACCCAAGAGGAACGTGCGTCTTCCGTTTTTTCAGTTGCACGTTGAGGGCTCTTGCGTCCCTCGAGATTCCGAAAGATTTCCTGTGGTCTGAGCCAAAGGTCAATCTACTTTGGACTTGGCCAATTGGGGCTGAAGTTTCCATTGCTCGTCAAAGAAACCACTCGCTTTGATTGCGCCGGGAGCCGTGTCGTTTGGGGGCGTTTCAAGATTGACAATCGCCCAGTCTGGAAGCTTGGGATTTTGAAGTGAGTTGGTTCGGTCGTGACCCTCCCGGAATGTGGGTCCACTGTTGAGAACCAGATATCGATTGGGTGATTCTGGATTTGGATAGATCATTACGGGGACACAATTTTCTGCGTTGTATACGTCATCCCCAAGCACGACCTTTTTTGCATCCCAATGAAATGGGAGTTGAGGCATGATCCGTCTGATGATCGCATTCGATTGAGGGTCTCCCCACAGAATCAGGTTTTTATTCTCGACATCTTCCTGAGTCACTTCCGTATCGAACTTCACAGGTAGCGTCCCGCGAAAAAGCGCCTGCCAGCGATCTTGAAAGTGTTCCAGTTCAAAATTGACCCAAGACGCAACCTGAGCGTTTGAGGGTTTGCCAGACGGTTTGACCACCAGAAACGGTCGGAGCCAGGCATCATCAATGGGGCCCTGAAGTCCCGGTCTTTTTCGCAAGCCTGAATACGGGAGGGGACCGTGATGCCATTGATCGTTGGCATCACGATGGAAAACGAGAGTTTGATCATTTCCGGAGATGCCAACTTCTTGTCCATCGATGTCAACCGTTTCCAGGGGGCGTGGGTCGGTGACGATGAACTCAGTGACATTTTCGGTTTCGAATTGGGCAGCCCCATCCTGATACCGAACATTGAGTCGCGAGTCGACCCAATGCTCCCGCAGCCCTGAAATCTGGAATCCATGGATCTTCGAATACCGGAGGGTCGGTGTCTGGAAAGTGAGTCGGGACGGTTGTCGATCGAGTCCCTGTTTGACCGCCTCGTTCATTTGCCGCAGGATTTCGGCAAGTGAATCGGGATGATATTTGTGACCCATGCCTGGGCCGATGATGTGTTTCAGAGTATGTCCTTCGCGAGCCAGAGCCGATTCCATCACGCGAGCTGCCTGAATCTGTTTGTCTTTCTCTCCGCTGTAAGCCACGACGGGGAGGTTGAGAAGATTCCTCGCATAATTTGGACAGTCGTACACTTTCCAGAGCGTCTGTTCGAAGTCAGCCGGATATCGATCGGGCGTCAGCCGATTGTATTGAGCGGTCTCCGCAAAACCCGCGCCGGGGCTCATGGCAACCCACTGGTCCGTGTAGTGGGCCCCCAAGTGCCACACACCAGCTCCTCCCATGGAGAAGCCCATCAAGACAATGCGATCCGGATCGATGGAGTATTGACGCTGCACCTGTTCGACCACTTCAAGGACATCCACCTCGCCCGCCGATTTGAAACCCATGCAATGTCGTCCAAATGGGTGAACCACCAAAGCGTTGTCGACTCTCAAAGTCCCGGGGCTCTTCATCCGTTGGTAGATGAAATGAAGGTCGGTTGTCTTGTCACCCCGGCCATGGAGCCAGACAAATAGGGGTGAAGGGCGAGAGGGATCCCAGGAGTCAGGAATCTCCAAGACGTACGGTTGAGGCGATCCGTCGATACTCGAATAGTAACCTCGGACGACCCGCCCTTTTTCGCTTTCCCATGGACGCTTTTGACGCTTGAGAGACTGAGCGCGATCGGCTGCCATTTCAAGGAGCGCGTTGGCTTTCCCGAGATCGGTTGGCGAATAAAATTCGTCCAATTCAATGGCAAAGGTGACTGCCTTGAGCAAGACCTCGATGTCGGCATGATCGGCTTCAGACGACAGTTTTTGAAGTTGTTTGCGGATCCGCTCGATCTCACCCTTCAGAGACTGTCGACTCGCCTCGGGGAGTGGAACTCCCGCGGGGGGGATTTTCCTCGCAATCGTCGCGCGTTCCTTTTCATCTTGAAGGGTCACACCGGTTGGAGCGCTGATCAAGAGGGATCTGTTCTCAACGGCGGTTCGTTCCGCCTTGATGTCGTTTGAATGAATTTGCTGGGCGAATGCTCCCGGCAGCCATGCCAAAACCAGGAGTAGGCCGAGTGTTTGAGCCGATGGTTTCATGGTGAGTATTCCTGAGGGGTGACGTGGGCGGAGGATGTCGAGATGAATTCACTCAAGTTCACGGTCGTTCGAAGGCGAGGCCTGCGCCTCGGGTTTGTCGACGTCAACGCCATTTTCGGCGGGTCGCAATATAAACGCTGAGCTCTTTCACGGCTAGTTTCGTCGGTGAGCGACAGAAGAATGACGAAGGGCTAGAATGAAACAGCAAGACTTCGGTTACCGGGCGGCGGTTTTTGCAGGCTTACACGCCTCAGTCTTCACATTCAGTCTTCACATTCAGTCAACAGTCCGTTTTCTTTCTTGGGTCGGTATTTTTCTTATGGTGGCACGTGATCCAGATCTGCAAGCTCAATCCTATGTCGACCAAGGGCTCGATGCCTCGGACGAAGGGAATCCCGCACTGGCGCTCCAGTACTTGGATCAAGCGTTGATTTTGGACCCCAACCACGCTCAGGCATGGTATTGCAAAGCGTCGTTACTTGCCGAGACAGGTCAATTTGAAGAAGCGATCGAGTGTTACCATAAGAGTGCAGAGCGGGCTGAAGATCATGCACATCTGCCGCTCTTTAACATGGGGAACCTGTATCAGGAACTGCAAAAATACGACCAGGCGCTGGCCTGTTTCAGCCTTGCGACCGAGGTCAATCCAGACATGGCGGATGCATGGATCAATCGTGGACGCTTGCTGGATGAGCGGGCCCATCACCTTGAGGCTATTGACTGTTATGATCAGGCCCTCACGCTCAATCCTCTAGATCTGACGGCTTGGACCAATCGGGGTAACAGCTATGTTGCGTTGAGGAAGATTCCTGAGGCACAGCGGTCCTACCAAAAGGCATTGGACATCGACGACAGTGATGCCTTGGCCCAACTCGGTGCAGCCGTTTGTATCGCTCGCCTTGGCGAGTGGGAGCGGGGACTCGAGATGATGGACCAAATCGATGAGCTTAGAACAAGCCCACTTTGGATGATGGAACGGGCTCAGATACTCGTCCACCTGGAACGGTGGAGCGAAGCCGTGAATCTGGTGAACCAGGCGGTTGAAGCGGCCCCTGACTTTCCCGAATCATGGAGTATGCATGGAAATATCCTTGAACTGGCCGGCGAATATGACCAGGCACTCGCAAGTTTTAAGAAGGCGTTGGAATACGATTCCAGGCATGCAGCAGCTTGGTGGGGACAGGTTCGAATGCTGGCGAGGGACGAAGTGAATGAAGCCGTGGTCGCCAGCCTGAAGTCATTCTTTGACTGTGCCGGCAATGACCACGAAGACTATGATGCCGCTCTCAAATTTGCAGAAAAGCACGGAATACCGATCTCAGGAGCATCTTAGCTTCATTGCTTTGTACGTCTGGTGTCCCCACTTTATTTCGGCAGTCTCATTAGGTTAGTCTTCAGACTTACCTCAGTTGATTCAGCGCGCAATCCAATCCTGTGTAAGGGATTCTCGCGTCGCACAGCAAGCCAATAAAACGAAAGTCACGCCGGAGATGAAAGCACTCGTATTTCATGGCCAAGAGGTTGTCCGTTACGAGTCGGGTCTGGACGATCCACAGATTTGGGACGAGGGGGATGTCATTGTCCGCGTCCTTCGAGCTGGGATCTGCGGGTCGGATTTGCACCAATTTCATGGTCGAGAGCCAGTCGCAGATGGAACGATCCCGGGCCACGAGTTTGTGGGTGAAATTGTGGAAGTCGGTTCTGCGGTCCGTTCGTTTTCGATCGGCCAACGCGTTTTCAGTCCATTTACGACGTGTTGTGGGAAATGTTTCTTTTGTCAGAACGGACTCAGTGCGCGTTGCAATCATCACTATTGTTTTGGTTACCAGCCGCCTGTCGGTGTCGACGATGGTGGTAAGGGAATTCAGGGGGCTCAGGCGGAACTTCTGCGAGTTCCTCAAGCGGAAACGACTCTGGTCAGTTTACCCAGCGATCTTTCGATCGAGACAGCCTTGTTGTTGGGGGATAATTTCACAACGGGCTTTTTTTGTGCGGATTCTGCCGAGATTCGTCGCGAAGGGATCACGGTGGTGATCGGGTGTGGAGCGGTAGGGCTTTCGGCTATTTGTGCCGCGAAATATCTTGGAGCCGAGCAGATCATTGCTGTGGATCGCGTCGCTTCGCGCCGACAACGAGCTGCTTCACTAGGCGCAAAATCCGTATCCCCAGAAGAGGCGCTGGAATGTGTCCAGAAATATGCGGCAAGGACTGGCCAGAATGGAGCGGATTCAGTGCTCGAGGCGGTGGGGCACCCCCAGGCACAACGGCTGGCCTTTGAACTTGTGCGTCCCGGGGGAGTAATTTCAGCTGTGGGGATGCATACTTCGGAGCACTTCAGCTTTTCTCCGCTCGAGGCGTACGACAACAATGTGCAGTATAAAGCCGGTAGATGCCCCGTCCGATCTTATCTGGACCGTCTGGTCCCCGAGGTTTTAGAGGGACGGCTTCACGTTCCCGTTGAAAAAATTGTGACGCACAATGGCGTGGCCCTGAGGGATGGTCCTCAGGCTTACGAGCAGTTCAGTCAACGCATGGACGACTGTGTTAAAGTGCTTTTAGATCCAACGCTTGGTTCATCGACGTTGAAGTGATACAAGGCTGGATCAGGTTTTCGTATTTTTAACGGACTGAGTACGGCTCGGTGACCTCAGTTCGTCGGGGTGATCTCAGTTCGTCGGGGTGACCTGTTCAAGGATGGTGGCCAGAGATCGAATTCTGATCTTGGATCTGGCACAATGCCGACAGGTTGAAGATGCCGACACGATAAAGATGAAGAGATGGAGATTCGCAGGTGACTCAAATTGCAACTCTGATGGCCGGCGTGCCGGTGACCAACACAACCCTTTACCACCAGATTCGCTTTCTGGTTGGAGACTCTGCGGCACTCATTCGATTTCAAGAGACCGACGGAAGTGAACAGTCCCTGCTGCTTGTCCGTGATATCGAAGTGGGGCGTGCCAAGCAGGTCGCGCGGGCTGACACTGTTGGATGTGCAGCGGATTACTGTCCAGAATCTGGGTTGAGCGGAGATCGAGATACGGCATTGGCTCAGGCCGTCGCGGAATGCTTGGGTCAAAAAGGAGTAGCGCGAGTGGTGGCAGACCGAACGCTGCCCTTCATCTTCGCACACCACATCCAGCAGCGGGGGTTGACCTTGGATTACGACGGTGAGCTTGGCGTAATGGCCCGCCGCATCAAGGACGAAGACGAGATCCAGATGCTGCTCAAGGCCCAGAAAATGACCCATGACGCGATGAAAATGGCTTGCGAAATGATTGCGCGAGCCGATGCTGACGCGGAGGGCGTTTTGCATCATGGGGGAGAGGTTTTGACGTCCGAGCGGGTCCGCCGTCAGATCACGCGGTATTTGATGGACCAAGATTTTTCCAACCCTCATGATTCCATCGTGGCCACGGTTCCCCATGTCGCCGATTGCCATCACAAAGGGACCGGACCGCTGAAGACGGGGGCTCCGGTCATCGTCGATATTTTCCCTTGCGATGAAGAAACCCGATATTGGGGCGATTGCACTCGTACGGTGGTTCATGGCGACGTGACCGACGAGGTCGCGCGAATGCACTCGGCGGTCAAGGCGGCCAAAGATGCAGGGACAAATGCGCTTCAACCCGGAGTGACAGGAGAGCAGGTGCATGCCGCGGTCACCGAACAAATCCTTGCGCATGGTTATCAAATGAGTCGAGGGGCGACACCTGAGGATCCTGAATCACCTGCCATGCGTCACGGAACCGGGCACGGGATCGGGCTTGATGTCCATGAACCGATTCTGTTGGATGACGGCGCCGGTGAGATTCTCGAAAGGGAAGTTTTTACGGTGGAACCCGGCCTCTACTCGCAAACTCACGGAGGCGTGCGGATTGAGGACATGGTTGTGGTACGAGAAACGGGTCCCGAGATTCTTGGTGAACTCCACGAAGGTTTAAACTGGGACTGATTTTTTCGCAGCCCGGGCCATCTTCAAGAAGCGGTTCACGAGTGTCAGTCGGGGGCCAGCGACATTGATTCGAGGAATCGGGATTCAAGAGACTGGGGCTCAGTCCGTGTGCAACCCTTGCTCGAGCTGCACTGTGACCAAATGGATCTGCAAAGTGACTTGGAGGGTCGACCGTGGATGCCAATGTCTTTGAGTTGAATTCAAAGATTGAGATGACTCACTGGTGGTTTGTCGCCAGACGCCGAATCATTTCCCGGTTGGTTACGCATTTGATTCCCCCAAGTCCAAGTCGGACTGTTGTCGATGTTGGCTGCGGGACTGGAGGAAATCTCAGTCAGCTCGCCAACGATTATCGATGCATTGGGATTGATCCCTCTGAAGAGGCCATTCGTTGGGCAAAAAAACGATTTCCGCATATGACGTTCGTCAACGGGTATGCGCCTGAGGATTTGAACGATGACCAACGGCAGGCAGACATCTTCATGTTGAATGATGTTCTGGAGCATGTCCCAGACGATTTTTCCCTGTTGTCAAATTTACTCACCGCCAGCAAGCCCGGATCGTATTTTGTGATTACCGTGCCTGCCGACATGTCCTTGTGGAGTCCGCATGATGTCAGTCATGGGCATTATCGACGCTATACGATGCAGCGATTATCTGCCGTGTGGAAAGGGTTGCCGGTCCGTTGCGTCTTGTGTTCTCACTTCAACTCCCGCCTGTATCCAATAGTCAAGTTTTTGAGAGGGATCAATCGGCGGAATGGTGCCGCCAGCGGTGATCAGGGAACTGACCTGAAAGTGCCCTCTCGCTGGGTCAATGCCTCGTTGACCCAAGTATTTGAAGGGGAATCTCGACGTTTATTGGATTTGCTCGATCAGGGGGACGGCGAGGGATATCGACGGGGTGTCAGTCTCGTCGCCATTCTGAGTCGGAACGAAGGTGAGATGGCTCCTCGCAATCGACCTCCGGCACTCGACGATGACCCTGCACTGCGGGAATCTTAAAAAAGTTAGTGCGAATCGAACATGGCATCGATCAAACGCATCGATCACGACCTTGTTCACTTTCGGTGTTAAAGTGAATCACTCGCTCGCTCCTGTGTGGATCCTGTGAAGATGGAGCGACAATCTCTAGCCTCCCTGCTACGATGTGCCAATGACCCTCAACCCACCAGGTCTTGTGGGCCGTAATTCGCAAACGCTTTGGCACTGAGAAGCAAGTTTTGGGCCTTATGAAGAATTCAATGTCAAAATCGCTGACTGCGGAGTTCTTTGGAACTTTCAGTCTGGTATTTGCCGGGACGGGCGCCATCGTTGTGAACGACTTTTCGGCCGGTGCGATCGGTCACGTGGGAATCGCGTTGACATTTGGGCTCATTGTCATGGCGATGATTTATTGTCTCGGTGATATTTCGGGCGCTCACCTTAATCCCGCGGTCACCCTCGGTTTTTGGTTCGCTGGCCGTTTTGGTGGGAAAAATGTGATCCCCTATATCCTCGCTCAATGCGGGGGTGGTCTATTCGCCAGCGGACTTTTGAGGGGGATGTTTCCAGATGGCGGAAGCTACGGTGCGACGATTCCTGAAATTTCTGCCGGCAGTGCCCTGATTTTTGAATTCATTTTAACGCTGATCTTGATGATGACCATTTTGGGCGTGACGACCGGTGCGAAAGAAGAGGGTGTGACGGCCGCGTTGGCGATAGGCGGGGTCGTCGCTCTTGAGGCCATGTTCGCAGGGCCGATCACGGGGGCCTCCATGAATCCAGCTCGGTCGCTTGGGCCCGCCCTGGTTTCGGGGCAACTCGGCGATCTTTGGGTCTACATCCTTGGCCCCATTCTCGGGGCGATCGTGGCATTTCCCCTGTGCCGTTTTTCACGCGATTCAGACTGCTGCTCCGGATGTCATGCCGTCAATCGTCAATCTTAGTGTCGAATCAAGGATCGAGGCTGCAATGAAAAAAGTCTTATTCGTCTGTATTCATAACAGTGCCCGAAGTCAGATGGCAGAGGCCTTCATCAACACTTACCACGCGCAGCATCTTATCGCGGAGAGTGCGGGTCTTGAAGCCGGAAAACTCAACCCGGTTGTCGTTGAAGCCATGGCAGAACTTGAAATCGACATTTCGAATAATGAAGCCAAGACCGTGGACGAAATCCTCGCAAGAGGAACCGAGTACGACTATGTCGTGACGGTGTGTGATGAAGCGAATGCCGAGAGATGCCCGACATTTCCGGGGCCAGGACATCGTATTCACTGGGGATTTCCTGATCCTTCGGCGCTCAGTGGAGACCCGGGGGACAAGCTTCAACAAACTCGGATCATTCGCGATGCGATCGCCGAACAGATCAACCAGTGGTGCTCAGAGGCGTTTGCCTAGGAGCCATCTTCGTCCGTGTCGATCCGAGCAATGGCACGCTCGAGGGGACGCCGAACTCGACTGTTGGCGTTCTCCAACATCTTCTTGAGGGTCGGGAGTGCTGCTTTGGCCTCAGGTCCCAATTTGCCCAGAAAAAACGCAGCAAAGTAAACCGTCCGACCGTCGCCACTGTTGAGCGCTTGAATCAACGCGGGCAGCGCTTCGGCGTCGACCGCATCGATCGCCCTGAGTGTGGTCTGAGCCATTTCTCGATCCTCTTCGCTGCCAAGCAGTTCAAATAACTTCGGTACGGCCGAACGGGCGGACTCGCCAACGCTTGCAAGGGTTTGGCCCGCCGCTTTCCTCACGGTCCAATCTTCATCTTCGAGAAGTTTTTTGGCTGCAATCACCACCGCATTCGGGTCGGGTTCGCATTTGGCGAGCGCCTCAATCGCCCGACTTCGAATCGCACTGCGTGAATCTCCAAGTGCATCGTAAAGTTGCTTCCCTGCTCCCTGAGCCGTGAGTCCCAATCCGGAAAGCGATTCGATGCAGGCCAAGGCCAGTGTCTCAGATTCTTCAGTCACACGCTGCGAGAGTGCGTCGATTGCCGGTTCGGCTGCGGGTCCAAGGCGTCCCAATGTTCGCGCCGCCGCGACCTGCACCTTGGGTTCTTCGTCTTCAAGTGCCTGGGTCAACGCGTCGACCGCTTCTCCGGCCTCTTGGCCCAAACCCGAGATGGTTTCAGCGGCTTGAAGACGAATTTCGGAGGCCGGGGAGTCCAAAGCTGCAATGAGGTAGGACAAAAAGGGCAATGCCAGTTCGCGGTTGTCCAAAAGTCCTTTCATGGCGAGACGTCGCACAGGTTCTGAAGGGTCTTTCAACGCGCGGGATAAAAGCCGGCGAATCTGTTCACTCTCCAGATCCAGTGACAGGATGGCGAAGGTCGCGTTGGCGCGAACTTCGGATTCTGAGTCCTGAGAGGCCTTCCAAAGTTGGTTCATGGCGACTTCGGATGGCTTGCCAAAAGATGCGACGTGGGTCGCGGCAGTCGCTCGAACACTCGTATCGTTGTCGGTAAGACAGTCAGCGATTTTTGGCCCGGCTTCGGTGGGGCGTGGTTGCATCTGGCTTAATGCGTTAATGGCACAGCACTTCACCTCGGGGCTGGAATCGGTCAAAGCACTGACCAACGCCGGCGTAATGCCTGGTCCCATGAAAGCGAGGGCTCGCGAGCAGGGGGCCACCAGGTCGTCATTTCCCGATACAGCATTCAAGAGTCCGGGGACCGCGGCAGGGCCGACTCGACTGATGGAAACGAGCATGGTGTCGTCATTATCGGAGGCAATCGTCAGGGCATGGATCAGTTCAGCGATGGCAGATTCCGCTCGAGAACCAAGACGCCCCACTGCGAATGCTGCGGAATTACGGGTGGACTCATCGGAGTCTTTCAGCATGTCTTTCAGCATCGGTAAGACGGCGTCAGACTGACGACTCAGTTTGACCAGGGCAGCAAAGCCGGCATTCTTGACGCTGCCGTCGGGGTCTTCCAAAGCCGTTCGAATGATCGGAATCAGTTGCTCGATACGGATCGTGGAATTTGCGAGTGCACGAAGGCCTGCGACTCGAACCTGGCTCGACGGGTCCGACATCAGCGATTGAAGATTCTTCAAGGTCGCCTGCGACGCGGCTCCAACCTCGGCCAGTGCCAAGGCCGCTGACTCACGCGTGGTGGACGATTCATTGCTGAGGGTGAGGTTCAACGGTTGTTCTGCGGCCTCACCGATACTTCCAAGTGCAAAGGAAGCCTGTTGACGAACCAGAGGATCCTCGTCTCCCAGCAGGGTGATCAATGCGGGCATGGCCGGAGCGGCTTTGGGACCCATCCACGCGAGGGCTCTTGCGACGCTTTCGCGTTGATTGCGATCACCCTCTTCGAGTTGTTCCAGGAGGGGCGCGATGGAGGCGGGACCGATCTTACCAAGGCAGTACGCGGTTCGGTAACGCCGCTGTTCACCACGATCACCAAGTTTGCCGAGCAATTTTGGGATCGCGGCTTCGGCGTCGGGTCCGATTCTGGCCAAGGCCATCGTCGATTGAAACCAGATCTGCTGGTCTTTGTCGTCGATCAAATCGGTCAATGCGGGAACGGCAGGAGTCGCCTTTTCGCCGAGATCGGCCAAGGCATAGACGGCATCTCGACGGGCATTGAGGTCACCGCTCTTGAGTTGCTCGATCAACTCGGAAACCGTAGGCGTCTCTTGTCCGACAAGGCCGTGAGATGGCCCAACACAAACGCCGCAGGCGAGCAGCCAAATGAGGACGAAAGGATACCGTATGGTTAACCTGCAACGAGACGATTTCGCACCATCCACTTGACTCGGATCTCCTGCTGCGGTGTGAGGGAATTGACGCGATTTTGGCCGCCCCTGACAAACGCCGAATACAACGATTTTTGCAGCCGGGAACGTGTTGGCCTAGACCTCCAGGCCATGGAGCTTGCCGGTGCTGTCCCCGATGAAATCTACGGGAGCACCCATCCGGTCCAGCATCGACATGAAAAGGTTGCACATGGGCGTCTCTTCGGGGAAACGCAGATGTCGGCCTGTCGTGATGGAGCCTCGCCCTGAGCCGGCCATCAGGACCGGAAGGTTTTCGTTGTTGTGGCGGTTGCCGTCGCTCAGGCCACTGCCGTAAACGATCATGCTGTTGTCCAGCAGCGTACTTTCGCCTTCACGAATTGACTTCAGTCGCCCCAACAGATATGCAAGCTGTTCCACATGGAATCGGTTGATTTTGCGAATTTTGGCGAGTTTCTCTGCGTTTCCGCCGTGATGCGACAGGTCATGGTGACCGTCGGGAACTTCGATGTTGCGGTAATTCCTGTTGCTTCCGGCGTTCGCGAACATGTAAGTGGCGATTCGGGTGGTATCGGATTGGAACGCCAGAACCATCATGTCGGCCATCAATCGGAGATGCTCTCGGTAATCTTTGGGCTCACCATCGGGGCCGTTGTACTCAAACTCCCCATTCGAGGCCGCGATTTTGTCGTTCGACTCAAGGCGACGTTCAATTTCTCGAACCCCATTGAGGTATTCCTCGAGTTTTTGTTGATCATTTCCACCGAGCTGCTTTTGCAATCTCCTTGTGTCTTCCGTGATAAAATCGAGAACGCTCTTCTTCATGGCTTGGCGACGCGCATAGCCTTTCTCCACCTGCGCTGGACTGTCTCCTCCGAAGAGCCTTTCAAAAACGGCTCGCGGATTGGTTTCTTTACCTACAGGCGTTGATTCTCCGGCCCACGCGATGTTGGAAGAGTAAGCACAGCTGTATCCGGAATCGCAATTACCGGCCCCTCGTCCTCGCTCGCAACCAAGTTCAATCGAGGCAAACTTGGTGGCCCGTCCGACCGCTTGTGCCGCGGCTTGATCGACCGAGATTCCTGAGCGGATGTTGGATCCCGCAGTTTTTCGAGGCTGCGCACCGGTGAGGAAAACCGACGCACTCCGGGCGTGATCGCCGGCACCGTCGCCGTTCGCTCGACCTTTGTCGTGCGTCAATCCCGACAGAACGAGCAGGTCATCTTTGACCGCTTGGAGTGGCTCAAGGATGTAAGGCAACTCAAAGCCGAAACCTTCTGTTTTTGGCGTCCAATCCTGAAGGTGGACGCCGTTTGGAACGAACACGAAACCCATACGCAACGGAGGTGCATCGGGCTGTGACGAAAGTCGGGTCAGGCTCGAGGCGGAAGACAAAGATTCCATCCAAGGCAGGGCCAATGAGACTCCCATGCCTCGAAGCATGTTGCGTCGGGTGAGTTGTGGTTGTTTTAACGTCATGGTTTACCTTTGCCTTCTCGTTTCAAAAAGGGCTCGCTGATCGCGATGGCTTCAATCAAGCCGCGAAACCGATAACCCTTCTCCTGCAACTCCGCAAGAATCACATTGACGGCACATCGATCGTACGATTCTAAACCACGACCGAGTGCGTACGTTAACATTTTTTCGGTCAGACAGCGGCTAAACTCCTGTGACTTTCGCTCTGCCAGCAATTCCATCAATTCTACGGGGGTTTTGAAGGAAATCGCCCCGGGCAGTGTGCCTGAGGCATCGATGGCAAACTTGCCGTCTGTGTTTCGCCAACTGCCGATCACATCAAAGTTTTCAAGACCAAAACCCAGTGTGTCCATCTTTCGGTGGCAGACCGCACAGGATTCGTTCTCGCGATGTTCTTCCATGCGTTCTCGGAGGGAACCCAAAGCTTGTTCCGCTTCTACCAGATCTTCGACACCTTCGGGTGGTGGTGGTGGTGGTTCACCGAGGATGTTGTCCAGAATCCACTTGCCCCTTTTGACCGGAGAGGTCCGGGTTGGATTGGAAGTGATCAACAGGATGCTTGCCTGAGTAAGGACTCCACGACGGTCCGTATTCAACGAGACCCGGCGAAATTCGTTCCCTTTGATTCCCTCGAGCCCATAATGCTTCGCCAGCGTTTCGTTGACGTGCGAAAAATCGGCGGTCAGGAAGTCAAGGATGCTTCGATTCTCGTGCAATATTGATTCGAAGAACAACTCGGTTTCCATCCGCATCGCAGCTCGCAGATCCGCATTAAAGGATGGGAACTGTTCAGGGTTCGGTGAGATTTGAGTCAAATTTCGGAGCTGCAGCCACTGGCCCGCAAAGTTCTCCGTCAGGGCTTTTGACTTGGGATCCGCGAGCATGCGTCGGACTTGATCCTGAATCGTGGTTGGGTGGGTCAGTTCACCCGACTTGGCCAGTGAGAATAACTCTTCATCGGGCATGCTGCTCCAAAGAAAATAGGACAGTCGGGATGCGATTTCATAACCATTCAATTCGCGGATTCCATCCGCGTCTTCTTCGGTCGGATCCAATTCGACACGAAAAATAAAGTGGGGTGAGGCAAGCACAGCCTGCATGCCCAATTTGAACGCTTCTTCAGGTTCGGCACCTTGTTGGTAAGCGTTGACCATGAGTGCCAGAAGTCGTGTCAGTTCCTCGTCTGTTGCAGGACGGCGGAATGCTCTCGATGCGAAACCGTCGATGTTTTTTCGAACCGCTTCCAAAAGCTCCTCGCCCTCCCCTTCGGCTTTGTGAACAAGGATTTTTTGCTTCAACTCTTCATTCGCGAAGGTGCGTTCGACGATCTGTTCGGCGGCAGCCAGGTACTTTTCCATCAATAATGGAGGGATCACCAGAACGTCCCCGATGTTGTCGAAACCATTTCCAACGTCATCGGACGGAAACTCATCGGCAGGCCGGTAATCGACGCCAAGCAAGTCACGTACGGTGTTGTTGTACTCTGCTCGATTCAATCGTCGGAGTGTCACACGGCCGGGGCGAGCGTTTGCCTCACAGTCAAAGGTGGCCAGTTCGGCCTGCAGGATCGCCCGGAGTTCCTGTAACTCCACTTCACTGGGTTGGTCTGCATCCTTGGGTGGCATCTGTCGTTCTGTGACGACTCTTAATACCTTTTCCCAGGTCTCAAATTCCGTTTGAATCTGGCTTCCCTCGGCATACTGGTCCAGATCAAAGCCCCCCTCGGCAGCATCACCTTGATGGCAATCGGCACAGTACATCTCGAACATCGGAACAGCCTGCTTTTTGAAACCATGTTCCGTAATCGGTGCGGGGACATCGTTGGCCGAAACGAAAGAGGCGGAGATAAAAACGGTCAGACAAGCGGTCATTGTCCGCATCACCGACTCTGGTTTTGAAGGCGTGACCCTGATGTTCATGGGCGGTTGAGACTCTGCGGGAGGTGAGAGGAAAGTGGGCTGCGTATGGTGCAAGTGGATACTCGGTAGGGCCGTCTCTGTGGGTACGATCGTTTTCAAGCGTTGGTGTGGGAAGACAATCCCTTCGGGACGCGTCGGTCGTGGGTGTTGACGAACCGGGAATCCGCCATGCATCCGGGCGATTCTTATCCCTTCTGAACGGTGCTTCACTTTACCATGATTGGCCAACGTCACCTAGCTGGAAACCCTTGTTTTCCACCCGTGCAGGTGGTGTTGGCCGGTTTCTATGTGCCGGTCTCCGACCCGACTCACGGCCGGCCTAAGTCGCCCACGGTCTGCCGGCCTAGGGCTCCCCAAGTCTGTCAGGCTGAGTGATCGACCTGAATCCCCGACGAAGCCGATCATTCTTGCTTCATGTCGCTGACTTTGTGAAGATGACGTTGCGGTTCAGCGGAGTCTTGGATTTCCAATGGGGTAGGGCAAGTCGAATGCGAGAAAAGTTTCGAGTGGCGGTGATCGGCCATACGGGCCGCGGGAATTATGGGCACGGTTTGGATACCGTCTGGCTCGATCTGCCAGAGTGCGAACTGCTTGCGGTAGCCGACGCGGATGAACGAGGGCGAGGGGCGGCCGCCAGCCGTCTCAAAGTTCAGAAGGCCTATGCCGACTATCGAAACATGCTGGACGAAGTGAAGCCTGACATCGTCAGTATCGGTCCTCGCTGGGCCGATCAGCATCGGGACATGGTCGTTGAGGTCGCGAGCCGAGGGATCCATATTTACCTCGAGAAACCGATGTGTCGCAGCCTGAGGGAAGCGGATGAGATGATCGAGGCTTGCGAGAAATCCGGGTCCAAGCTGGCCATCGCTCATCAAACGAGGTATAGCCCCCGTCTGCAAGTGGTTCGAGAGTTGCTCGCCGACGATGTGATTGGTGAACTCCTCGAAATTCGCGGTCGGGGCAAAGAAGATCATCGTGGTGGAGGCGAAGATCTCTGGGTACTCGGGTCACACGTGATGAACTTAATTCATCAGTTCGGCGGCGAGCCGAAATGGTGCTTTGCAAAGATGCATCAAGGTGGGCATCTTGTCACGCGTGAAGATATCCAATCCGGCAATGAGGGTCTGGGACCCTTAGCGGGTGATACGGTGAATGCAACGTTCGGCCTTGGGGGGGGCAAGACGGCCTACTTTGGTTCACGAAGGAACGCGGCAGGGGGAAGGTTTGGGGTGCAACTATTTGGCTCAAAAGGGGTGCTTGAAATTTTGACGGGCCATCTACCGTCAGTGTCCCTATTGAGAGATCCCGCTTGGTCTCCGGCCCGCAGTCAACAAAAGTGGGTGCCTGTCACCACGGCCGGTGTCGACCGAGCTGAAGTTCTACGGGATGGTGGACTGCATGCCGGGAATCTACTTGCCTGTCGAGATTTGATGGAAGCGATTCGTGATGATCGACATCCCGAATGCAGCATGTATGAAGGTCGTTGGACGGTTGAAATGATTTCCGGGGTCTTCGATTCCCATCGACTTGGCAAACCGGTTTCTTTGCCACTGGAAAATCGAGATCACCCTCTGACGCTGATTTAGGGAATCTCAATTGAATTGGCCATACTTCAAGTTCAGGTAAAGTTTCTTTTGCACGATCCGGGGAGCTGCTGTCATGTCGGTCAGTCGTCGTGGTTTTGTCCGCGCTGCAAGTGCGAGTGTTCTGTCGATTTCTGCTGCTAAAGTCCATGGAGCGGCGGTCCCATCTTCAAAAGTCAATGTCGGCATCATCGGGCCAGGCGGGATGGGGATGCAGCACATCCGAAACCTGGCGCCCCGTGACGATGTCTCGATTACTTCCGTGTGTGACGTGGACACCCACCGGCGAAATTCCGCCGCAGACTATGTCAAACAGGCGACAGGTGTTGAGCCCAAAAAAACGGGTGATTTGCGAGAGGTCTTCGCGGACGATCAAATTGACGCGGTCTTCATCGCGACGCCAGATCACTGGCATGGCCCTGCGGCCGTCATGGCGCTTGATGCGGGGAAGCATGTTTACGTGGAGAAGCCATGCTGTCACAACCTCGCCGAAGGAAGGGCGATGGCGGAGGCAGTCCAGAGGTCTGGCAAAATTCTCCAGGTGGGAACTCAGAGCCGAAGTACAGATTGTGTCAAGGAAGCGATCGACCGGGTTCATCGCGGAGAGTTGGGGGATGTCCTTGTCGCCAAAGCATGGAACAGTCAACGTCGTGGGTCTATTGGCCGAAGTGAGCCCTCCATGGCGCCTGACCATCTCGATTATGAAATGTGGTTGGGACCTGCCCCCAAATTTGATTATCGGTCGAACCTCCTCCATGGCGTCTGGCGTTGGTGGTACCCCTTCGGCTGTGGCGACATCGGGAATGACGGTGTGCACGACATTGACGTGGCGGTCTGGGGCCTTGAGGTGACGCGGCCTCCCGAGCGGGTGACCTGCATGGCAGGAAAGTACTTTTTCGACGACGATCAGCAATTTCCTGATACCCAATACGCGGTTTGTGAGTACCCCGCCGACGCGAAGGGGCGACGGAAACAGCTGATTTTTGAGCAGAGGATCTGGACGCCTTACACACAGGAAGGTTACGAAAACGGAGGGGCTTTCTACGGAACCGAGGGCTATTTGATCATCGGGCATACGGTTGGATGGAAACAGTTTAAGCCCAATGGTGAGGTGGTCGCCGAGAGGACTGGGCGAGCGGATCTTCAGGCTCACCACACCGACTTCATTGAGTGCGTTCAGGGGAAACGACCGCGGACTGCTGCGGATATTCAAGCAGGAGTGGATTCAGCAAGCATCGTGCATCTTGCCAATATTGCTGCACGAACGCAGACCGTGGTGGAATACCATCACGAACGGGGAGAAGTGACCAACAACACGGCGGCCAATGCCCTGGTTAAAAGGAAGTATCATCCCGGGCACTGGGCGATACCATCGGGACTTGAGCTGTCAGGTGAGTAATCTCAATCCTGTTTTTTCGACAGCAACCGAGAAGCGATGAACTGATGATGTTCGTTGAACAATCGGCGATAGCCAAGCAGGACGATTCCCCCCGTTCCCATTGCCGTGGCGGCTGCGATCAGAAACATGATGACAATCTGGTATTTGACCGCCTCGAGCGGTTCGACTCCGGACAACAGCTGGCCTGTCATCATTCCCGGCAAGCTGACGAGTCCGACCACCATCATCGAGTTGATCATCGGCGTCATGCCCGATCTCAAGGCACGTTGAATCATGGGCTTGGCCGCTTCATAGGACGTTGCGCCCAACGCAAGTTGGGATTCGATGCTTTCCTTCTGCGTCGCAAAAGAGTCGGTCAATGTGGTTAGGCCAACTGAAATTCCGTTCAGCACATTGCCCAAAACCATCCCCAGCAACGGGATAATGAATTGACCCGTCAGCCACTCAGAGGAGCCGTGCTGAACGATCACGAGCGTGAATCCTGTCGCGATCCAGGAGCTCAGCCCGATGGAGATAAGCGAGTCCAGCAAGATTCCCGGGTAGCGTCTTTCGTTACGACTCGCAGCCGTGAAACCAGCAATCGAGGTCATCACTGTGGCAAGGCCGATGACCCAATACCACTCCGATTGCCCGAAGATCCAATCGAGTGCGAGGCCGATCATGATCAGTTGGGTGACCATGCGCAGGCTTGCAATCAACAACGATCGTTCAAGTTTTAACCGTAGCGCGATGGAAAGGATCAAATTCAACAGGATGAGTGTCGAGACCCATCCCACCTGACCAAAGCTGAGCTCCAGGTATTGAGCCGTTCCATGAGCGGTTGATGTGTTCATGACGTGTAAGGTCCTGCTGACAACTCAGGAGCCGATTAGGCGTGACCGATGTTGTTCTTCATATGAAATTGTCCTTGCTCGACAGTGCCATGTCGCCCGTTGCTTCGTTCTAAAAGCCGCATGATCTGATCGGACGAATGACTTACCCAGATCAAGGATCGGTCTGGAGCCTCAGAATGCCATTGGAGCAATACAGATTCCAGACGTCGGGAGGTGCCATGATCGAGGGAAGCTGTTGGCTCATCAAGAAGCAACGTTTGAGGGGCCAGCTGCAGGGCACGAATCACCTGAAGAATCTGTCGTTCCCCTCCTGACAACTCGGCGAGGTTCTTCCTGAGAAACTGGGCGGACTGCCCAAGATCCTGGAGTTGATGTTCAATACGGGTCAGATCAAGCCTTCGATTCGAGTGAGCCCTCAGCAGGAAGGGAGCTTCAAGGCAGGTCATGACATCGCCTTCGCCAAGTGAAGGTGTTTGACGAAGGTACATGACTCGGCTCCGAAAACGAGGGACATCGCCTTGCGGAACGGATTTTCCGTCCCATAAAATTCGCCCTTCGTCGATTGGTTCAAGCATTGCGATCGTTTTTAGAAGCAGTGTTTTTCCTGAACCGGAGCGCCCGCTGACCATCACGACCTCACTCGGCTTCAGAGTAAGGTGAATCTGATCCAGCAGCGGTTTCTCGACAAGACGACTTCGTTTCGAGACGCCCTTCATTTGAAGTCGAGGAGGGGTGGATGAAGACTCGGTGGGCATCGGTTGGCTCAGGCTCCTTGTGGCGGCATGATCTCTGCGGACTTTGAAGGTCAATCGACCGCCATGGCGAATATGTCGGATGGATTTGGTAATATCGTGCGTTGCATTGGAACGAGCCATGAGGCGGTGGCGTTTGGTTGGACCGGGGTGTTGCCCGGCGGCTTGCCTCAAAGCGGGTCGCGTGGCTGGGCCGGCGGACGTGAGCGAGGATCGAATCTTGAGGGAAAGCGAAACGATGTCAAATTCTGCTCGGATTTTTAGGATGTTGTTTGTGGGGGCCGCGCTGCTTGTGGCTCCCGTCGCATCCGCCGATGATTCTTCCGCACCCAAGCGTCCCAACATTCTGTTTGCGATTGCGGATGATGCCTCCTTCCCGCACATGAGCGCGTATGGGTGTAAGTGGGTGCAGACCCCCGCATTCGATCGGGTTGCACGGCAAGGAATTCTTTTTACACGAGCGTACACCCCCAACGCAAAATGTGCGCCATCGCGTTCATCGATTTTAACGGGCCGCAACTCATGGCAACTCGAGGCCGCTGCAAATCACTGGTGTGATTTTCCGGCGAAGTATACGGTCTACCCGGAGGTCCTCTCGCGGCATGGTTATCGCGTGGGTATGACGGGAAAAGGCTGGGGTCCAGGTTTCGCCGTCGATGCAAATGGCCGGAGACGTCAGATGACCGGCCAACCTTTTCAGCAATTGAAGATGAAGCCGCCGGCGACTGCGATGTCAGGGATCGACTACGCTGGAAATTTCACGAGGTTTCTTGATCAGGCGTCGACCGACGAACCTTGGGCGTTCTGGTACGGCGGATACGAACCGCACCGAGCGTATGAATTTGGAGCGGGAATCAAAAAGGGTAAAAAGTCGATTTCAGACATCGATGAAGTCCCCGGGTTTTGGCCAGACACCGAAAAGGTGCGAACCGACATGCTCGATTACGCTTACGAAATCGAGTACTTCGATTTGCATCTGCAACGCATGTTGAAGGAGCTTGAATCCAGGGACATGCTCAGCAACACCATGATAGTGGTTACCGCGGATAACGGGATGCCCTTTCCGCGAGTCAAAGGTCAAGAGTACGAGATGAGTAATCACTTGCCTCTGGCGATCATGTGGCCTGACGGGATCGTGAAACCGGGCCGCACTTGCGATCGATTGGTCAGCTTCATTGATTTTGCTCCCACGTTTTTTGATGCGGTGGGGCTCGATTGGGGTGAGACTGAAATGGCAACCAGTCCCGGGCGTTCGCTGTTACCTCTACTGCGGGGCGAGACGGAAGCGATCGCCCCCGAGAGTGAGTATATTCTGCTCGGCAAAGAACGGCATGACATTGGCCGCCCTCATGACTGGGGGTACCCCATCCGTGGCATCGTGCGTGGGAATTTTATGTACTTGCGCAACTTTGAACCGGACCGTTGGCCGGCCGGGAATCCAGAGACAGGTTATTTGAATTGTGATGGGAGCCCCACAAAAACGGTCCTGATTCAAGGGCGGACCACGGCGTCGTCGCGCGAATTTTGGCAAGCCGCATTTGGCAAGCGACAGAGCGAAGAACTGTTTAACGTGAAAGAAGATCCCTACTGCCTGAATAACCTTGCCGCGCACCCCATGTATCTGCAGGCCAAGCAGCAACTTTCGGAGAAACTTGCTCTGGAGTTGACTCGCCAAAAAGACCCGAGAATTTCTGGCGAGGGAGATATCTTCGACACCTACCCCTACGCAGGAACGCAGCATCGGGGTTTTTATGAGCGTTACATGAGCGGTGAAAACCTCAATGCAGGCTGGGTGAATGCCTCAGATTTCGAGAAAACGCCTCTGGATGATGCAGGCAAGGAGTGATCCAAAGATCCATGGTCGCCGCTGCTCCAAGGACTGTTGATAAAACCGACGTACCATTAGACTAAAGTGGTAACATCATGGCGTAGGCGATTGATTGGACGCGTGATGTTTAACCGTATTTTAAGTGTTTAAGAAATTCACGCCGCAGGGCCTGGCTCCCTCACGCTAAAATATCCGGGACGTGTGAGAGGGTTAGTTTCTTTCGGTTAGCCTATTCCTGTTCAGCAGGGTGACATGACAGAGAATTCATCGATAACACCTCGAGGAAAGATGCGCTCGAACCCGGAAAAAACCTCGAGAGCTAAAGAGGTATTCGAAGAGCATTCCATCATTCTGACGTCGCGATCGGCAACTCAAAGGCGGATCGACTCGGATGCCTGCCAACATTTCGTTGCGCAGGTTCATCGGCAAGTTCAGTCTTTTATCAAAGA
>JAKVCA010000020.1 GCA_022448315.1 Pirellulaceae bacterium
GAAGCTGCCCCGTCTTTTCACTCGGTGTCGGGTGGAACCGGACGAACTTCAGGACTTCGCGAGCAGAGAGCAACGACATGATCGATTTTTGGATCCTGAGAACGCTGGAATATGTTCGCGGTTGGATCCGCCTTCGTCGGATGCCGCGCAATCTTGGAGAGAAGGGCGAGTATTGGTCAGCACAGTATTTGAGGCGTCGCGGCTACTTGATTTTGGAACACGGCTGCAGGGATCGGATGGCCGAAGCCGACCTCGTGGCGTACCACCGAGGAAAACTGGTCTTTGTCGAAGTCAAAACTCGAAGTTATGGCCGTGGTTATGGATGCGGTCGCGCGAATGGCCGCGGACGGGAACGTCGGCCGGAGCAAGCCGTAGATTTCCGAAAGCAGGTACGGCTTATTCGGTTTGCCAGTCGCTACGTCTTACGGCATGGTCTTCGGAACCCCGCCGTTCGCTATGACGTGATTGCCCTGGTCTGGCCCCCACAAAAGAAACATCCCCAAATGAAGCACTACACCGGCGCGTTTCGCCTTGAGACTGGCCATCAGTTCGGACGTTGATCCTCCCCCGACACATGTTGCTCCTCAAATTTCAAAGCTCTTTCCAGGACGACCGACCAAGGATCGACATATTCAATCGGGTCCTCCACACCGAGCTTGTGAAACGCAAGGATTCGTTCGACATCTGACCCTGTTTTTCCACTGGATCGACCTTGGGCGTCGGGTTCGTAACTGGTCAAGGTCCTTTTGAAGACTTCAGAAAAATCGAGATCCAAACCCGCACAGGATTGCTGGGCATCTTGGAGAATTCGGTGCTTGTCGAGGCTCAAGTAAGGCAAATAAAGCTGAACCTGTTCAGAATCCCAATTTCCGATGGCAAAAGCTTGATAGATCGCCTCGTAAAACTCGGGCCGACAGTCGGGGTAAATCGCATGATCGCCGCTGTGGACCCCGAGAGCCAAGGCCACGGACTCGCCCTGTTTGCCGGCCACGGAAAGCGCATAACCATAGGCGATCGCGGCAAAAATGGCATTGCGATTGGGAACCACGGTTTCTTTCATGTTGGGCTTTTCATAAAAACCCTCCGGCACTTTCCAGGACTCATCGGTAAGCGCGGAATGAAACAGTCCACCCAGAACAGAAACATCCACCACCTGATGCTCAATCGGGTACCCGCGATCGTTGAGGTAAGCGAGAAGTTCTTTGAGTTTGGTCAGCTCGGCCTTATGTTTTTGGCCGTAATCATAACTCACACCATAAACCGCCTGCCCATCCGCGAGCAGATTGAGCAATAAGCTTGAAGAGTCCATTCCACCACTTAAACACACGACAGACCGCTTTACCCCGTCCGGAAGTTGTCGGTAAGTGTCCGCAAGCAATTGCGCCATCTCAATAAATCCTCAATTTGCCAAACGTCAAAAGTCGATACCTATGAGCTTTAAATGTCCACTTCTGGAGCGACCCGCTCAATCAAACCGTGGAACGGGTGATTTCCTCTCCGGTGCCGAACCGCAATTCGTTTGTACCAATTTACCATCCAGAGTAAGGAGACCAAGCTGCCAGTGACAGCAGGTCCGCCCCACATGTATCGCGAGAGGTCTTTACCGGCGGTCAGAGCAGGGCAGGGACGCCGGGTAGGAGAACAGCGCAAGAAAACAGGGCAACTCTTTTGGACCTGAGTACCCGGTGGGCAGGTTGAGAAACAAGTCGGTACAATCGAGGAGCAACAAGGGCTTTGGGATCGACAGCATCGCTCGTGACCGGAACTTGCGTTTTACCATGCCCTTGCTTCGAAATTTTGACGACGACTCACACAGTGAAAAAATCAGAGCGTTTAATCCCGAGTAAAATTCATGGCCCGTAATGAGCAACTGATTCGTCAACACAAAATCCTGCAAATCTTGGAAAGGGTCCGCTATGGCAAGACCCTGGAAGAATTGCGCGACGACCTCGTCGATGAACTGGGGTTGGTCTCTCTCCATACCCGGAGTGTCCGCCGCGATCTTGAGGCACTTCAGGCCGCGGGAATCGACGTCGACGCACACGACTCGGGTCGTGGACGTGTCTGGAAATTGGGTCCAAAAGCGAAAGGCAGTTACCAGATTACCGCGAGTGCGACGGAATTGATTGCATTGTCGCTAGGTCGTGACCTGATGTACCCGTTGGCTGGGACACCATTCTGGATCGGGATTGAATCCTTCTGGAACAAGATCCGCGAAGAAATTCCGGACACGGTGCTCGACCATTACCAGCGTCACCGCCAACTTCTACACGTCCTCGGTGTCCCGTCGAAGTCTTATCAAAAGCATCAGGGGATTCTGAGTTCCTTGAATCGCGCGATTCAGGAACACAGGCTGGTGGAGATCGAGTACCAGTCCCTGGGAAAACCACCCGCTTTGCGAAAAATCGAACCGCTTGCGGTCGCAATTTACCAGTCCAGCGTCTACATCATCGCAAGCGCTCATGAGGTGGAAGATCCTGAAGAACGTATTCGGCACTGGAAGCTGGATCGTTTTCTGAAAGCCAACGCGTTGGACGAGTGGTTCAAGCCCCCGGAGGGATTCGATGTCAAAGCCCACTTGGCACGTTCCCTTGGAATCTACGCCAGCGGACGCTCCAAGAACTTTAAAGTGCACATCAGCAGCTTTGCCGCCCCCTTTGTCTTAGAGGATCCTTGGCACCCGGATCAAACGATCAAACGGCTCGAGGATGGCAGTCTGATTTTGACGGTCAAAGCGGTCCACGAAATGGAGATCATTCCAAAAGTTCTCGCGTTGGGCGGAGAGGCGGAATTGCTTTCGCCCAAAGCCAGTCGAGAAAAATTGGCGGAGATCGCCAACAAGTTGGTGGGCAAACATGACGCAGGTTGACCAATGCGTTCAGGACTTTGCCTCGTCCTGAGCTGCGGGCTATTGATTCGACGGAATCAACCAGGCCAATCGACGTGCCAAGATCCCCACCCAGCGGCCATAAACGACCCACAGCATTCCGATGACCAGCCAGAAAGGAATGTCGAAAAACAGGGGGGTGATACCTACGCCAAACATACATACCAGTGCCACCATCAGCCCACCAAGAGTCAACATGAAAAAGTTGAACCACTCGCTGGAAAAATCACTGACGGATTGATAAACCGGGGCCGAGTAAATCGAGAACATCGATTGCTCTCGAAACGCCGAGATCACCATCGGCGGGAGCATGGCAAATCCAGAGAGCAGGGGAAACACCATAAAGCCCCAGTAGCCCAGACCAGCTACCTGAACAAACTCTGCCAGCACCAAACCTGGTACCACCGAAATGAATCCCGTGACGTACATCGGCGCACAGTGCGAGAATAGCTCGCTGGGTAAAATTTCCGGCCAGTTTCCAATCTTCTTGGTGTTGGACGCACCATCTTGAATCATGGTCATCAGCACGGCACTCAAAATCGTCCCAGCGGCGAAAAGGCAAGGCAGCGAGAAAAGCATGCTGCACATGCCAAGGATTCTGAAAACCGCTTCGTTGTCCGAACCCGAATACCAAAGTGCAAGTTTGGCCACCGTACCGAACGCACCGCACGTAAAGGCAATGGCGATCGCTGCCCCATACATGGTCACGTTCCGAAAGATCACGACGGTGTCTCGAAGCCAATCCACGAACCCAAAGACCTTGGGCTCGTTCCACTCTGACTGCTCGGTACCTCCGACCGGTTCAGCACTTACCTTTTTGCCGTCATTGCTTCGGTCATTGGACTGCGATGTTTGACGAAACGAGCCGGGGGACTCGGGGGCGGTTTCTAACTCCGGCTGTATTTCAGGGTCCCCCCAACGTTGTATCTTGGGAACATGAAAATTTGAGGGCGTGGTTTCGGAGTTACCCGTCAATGATGCAGGGAGTTCTCTTGGCGGACGATTGATCGGTTGAGAAAGACGCCAGCCTTCCGGTTTTTCAGACTTGGACTGAGGCAGATCCGAAATCGACGGGCGAACCGTCGCCGTTCCCTCAGGAACCGGAACCTCCGACCCGCAATCGGTGCAAGCAATCGTTTTTCCCGCCTTGCTCGACTTCACCCACGTCACCGAATCGCAAATGGAACACTGAACACGGATCTCATCGCCGCTTGCTTTCGCCGACGTTATGTGGTCCTCAATATCGAAGGGCAAAGGTTCGTCGACCCCATCGGTCTCCAGCTCTTCGCCTTGATTCGTAACAGGTGCTTGTCGCTTTGAGGTCGAGGCGACATCAGCATCCCCCCGCCAACCGGAATCATTTGCGGCATCCGCTGGCGTTCCAGCCTCGAAGTCATCGACTTCGAGCGGAGGCGAAACAAGAGAAGAGGTTACCCCTTCTTTGGCATCATCTGAAGACACCACTTCCTCAGGGGCTTCACTCCATTCATCCTCGCGCAAGTCCTGAGCGACTTCCTCGATCGCGGCAGAGGCATCGGAGGTTACTCTGGGTTGAGGTTTGGAAACGGGAGCCGAGCCCGCATCGGAATCGTCGGCGGATTGCAGATCGGCTTCCGACGTTTTTTCATCACCCGGACCGAGCAAGACGTTTTTTTGGCGTGAGCTATCCGCCGCTTGAAACCCTTGCGTTTTGGAAGAATGCTCTGGCGGCGGGTTGGAACGAGAGGGGTGAGTTTGTTTCGGCTCGGTCGAGGACGGCTTGTGACGTTTCGCGACCCCCGGGACTTTGTACTGCTTTCCGCACGCCTGGCACGCCACCCGCTGACCGGATGAATCCTCATGGAGTTTGTGTTTTTTCCCGCAATGCGGGCATGAGAGTTCGATCATGGCTCGACGAAATAACCTTACATCGAAAGGTAAAGGTATAAGAGTCTGCAAATGCAATAGAAGAGGTTGCCTAAACCCCGCTTGGTTCAAAATAAGTTCGCCCACGGCAACCGATTCTGCAGTTGCCCGCTTTCACAGGGAATCTGCAAAACGACCTAAGCGATTCATCGTAGGCTTTTGTTGCCACCCGAAGCTATTCGTTTCAGGGAACAAATCTTAGAAAAGGCTGCCCGACAAAATACAGGCCGGAAAAAAGTCGGCTGTCCAGCAGGCATCCACGGGAGACCTTTTCCTGCAGCCAACTCTGAACTTCCGATTCGGGAATCTCGTGAACGGTAATGTTCTCAGAACCATCCCCCCCTCCCGGGGTTTTTCGATTCAGCCCCGTTGCCATAAAGAAAGTAATGAGTTCATCGGTCAGGCCTGCGGATGAGGGCCCCGTAAAAATCTCGGTCATGTTCTGGGCTTCAAACCCGGTTTCCTCAAGCAATTCTCTGCGAGCGGCCGCCTCCAGGGACTCGTTCCGTTTTCCCTCGATATCGCCCGCAAGCCCTGCCGGAAATTCAATGACGGAAGCCTGCACCGGCGGTCGAAACTGCTCGACAAAGACGATCCCTTTCGAACTCCGCGGAATCACCGTGACGACACCGGTTGCCTGACATCGCTGGACGTAACTCCATCCGTCGCGGGTGACCAATTTCAGGTGAGGGGTGGCAGCGATGGTCTGCACGTCTGTTTTTGAATCACTCATTTTTTCTCTCTGACCGATTTACGATTCCTCAGAATGTACTTTTGTCGCAATGGAATCAACCCGACTACCCAGAACCTCGGTGAACCTCGTTGGGTTGCCTGCTCATGGAACACACGAACTAGGGGTAACCCGCGATCTGCAACGTGGTCTTGTGATGCCCAAACGGCTTGATCTATAACGACCCCTTCGAAAGCTGAAACACGCAAAACACTTCAACACCTTCGGTCAAACCACGACGAGGTTGACGACAGGCATTTCTGAACTTCAGTCCACCCTTTTGGAGCAGGTGCCAGAGTTTGCACGGCATGATCGGCTAACGAAGACCCCAGAAAACGAAAACCCTAGAAAACGGCGCCTCCACCACGGACGACAATTCGCCCTGATCGGTTTTGTGAACGTTAAGCCAAACCGAGTCCGCAATCGAAGACAAGTTTGAGTTAGTAAAGAGGACAAGCTTTGACAGCCTTAATGGTCAGCATACAAGACCAAGATGAATTGCAGCGTCTCCGCGCTACCGATGTGACTTGGGTCGATATGAAAGATCCAAGTTCGGGGGCCCTGCAACCTACCGCACCCTCAGTTTGGGAAACCGCGGCGCTCGAGAATCAGTACCGACTAAGCGTGGCACTTGGTGAGCTTGTGAATTTCGAAGCGATCGATCCGTCGGCAGTCCCAGGAGAGATTTCGTTTGTCAAAATTGGTTTGTCAGCGGTTGAGAAACTCGACGACTGGGAGTCTCGATGGATAACCTGGTGTTATACATTTTCGCAAAAATTCCACCCCGTTATCGTAGCCTATGCTGACCACGGCTATTGTGGTGCGCCCCACCCAGAAGTACTTCTCGAGCACGCGAACTCGGCCCCGTTTGGGGCATTCTTGATCGATACCTTCGATAAATCTCGCGGTTCGGTTTTCCAACATTACCCGCGGTACCAGATCAAGACCTGGCTGGACATGGCCCGAAGCAAAGGGCTTGTGACGGTCCTCGGCGGATCACTTCGTCAAGAGAATCTCAACGATGCTCTCGCGTGCCAACCCGATGTGATTGCGGTAAGAGGTGCAGCGACCCGGGGGGGCCGAGATTCAGAAATTTGCGTGGATAAGATCACCGCTCTGCTTGAACGGTTATCAAAACATCTCGAACCTGCGTCACAAGAAGAATCTTGAGCTTGACGCCAAGACCCTACCGAACTGGCGAGCGCCGATTCAAAACTTGAGCGACGATCAACGTTCGTCCTGATCCCTGGGTGGGGGCTCGAGGGACTCCATCGTTTCATCGGAATTTCCTGACTCACTGAGGTCCTCTGATTCGCCGCCTTGATCCTCCGCGGTTCCCGACGGATCATCCGGCACCGGGTCCTCTGTCTCTCCAGACACGCTTGATTCTTGGGCTTTTGGACTCGCCCCTTCATCCTCGGTTGTCGCAACGTCGGACCCTGTTTCCGCAGGATTTCCCGGAAACTCGAGACTTTCGGCAGGTGTCTGGGATTCATCGCTTTCCGCCGCAGGCTCAGATTCAGAAGCTTTTGTATTTCCTGCCCCGCGACCTAACAACGAAGTCAAATCGGGTAAAGGTTGCTCCTCGTCGTCGATGAAGACCTCATCCACTTCCGTCTCGTCGACATCCCTTCGAAGGAGCAGGTAGATGGCCGAATAGAGACACCAGAAAAGTCCAAAGGCGAAGCCATTAAGCAAGACACTAAGCAAGCCATCCCAAAACTGAAACGTTCCTTGGGCAAATTTCAAACTACCACTTGTCGCCTCGCTGGCCAAAATTTCCGACGCCGGATCCATCAAGTGAGGTCGTAGGATCGCGATCCGTTCTCCGCCAGCGCCCCAGCTCATACTCCAGTAAGTCAAATCAAGTACCAAATTGGCCACAAGAGCCGCCACCGCAACGCAGAGGATGGAAAAACAGATGCTGACGATCAGGTACAAGGCATAATTGATGGGCCGCTGAAAACTGTAGGCGAAGCCTCGAGCCAGACCGTCAAGTGAATCGGTCCCTTCGGCCGCAGTGGTCACCACCATCAATGGCCAGCCAACGAGGACGCCAAGGATCACGATGGTGAAAATCATGGATACGGCGAGTCCGAGGAGCCAGAAAACACTCACAAAACCGGCTCCCCAATCCAGCCGTACCAACAGGCCCGGCAAGATACCGAGTAGCGCGAGCAGGACAAGTAATGCCAAGGGGTAGAGCGGAGGAGCAAAAAAGGCAAGAAAACGGCGTGTCGAAAACAGGAGCGCTGACTTAATCCCCATTCCCTCGTCGCGACCCAATCGAACCACCGCAATCCTCGCGATTGCGCCTCCCGTCCAACTCCATACCGCAAGACTCCACAAAAGTCCCCATGACAGGTAAGCAAACGTCACGAGTCCCCGCTCCTCAGGAACCCGCAGAACCCCGACGGCGGGCGACCAGTAATAACCGATGACCCGGGTCACACCGTCTCGAGGCAATTCACTGAGTTTTCGGTCCTTGGGTAGCGTCACTGCTGGCGATGTGACCGACGCATGTTGCGCCTCGATTGCTGCAAGGTGAGGCAAAGTCTCCAGACGTTCGTCATTGATCCCCAGAACGAAACCTCCAAGGGACCAACCGAGCCAACTAAGGAGGACTCCGAGTGCTCCCAAACTGACGACGGAAAATCCTCCCGCGAGAGGGACCGTTCGAAAAATCAGGGTCCATGGCAATACACTCTGCCAGTCAACCGAACGCACTGTCATGTAACTCGGCTTCACGGGCAAGCTGCCGAAAAGATCCTCTCCACCTTTGTCATCCATGTTTGAAGAATCGCTCATTGAATCAGGCCTCCAAAGCCCCGCGGTGGTCTCTTGCAGATCGAAAATATGACGGTCGATATTAGCCGAGTTCTGCCGTTCATACGTATCGCTTTGACTGAGATTCTACTGCGACTCACATCATACGTCATTATGCCAAAACCGAATCGCGGCGACATTTCGCACGGCCAACCATCAGCGATTGCCGGTCGTGCCTTGCCGGAGATCCGGGGGCGAGTTACGCTTTCACTCTCGCAATCCCAATGCGACGTCGGCGAGGCTCACAGTCGATACTGCGCCTCCATCGTCTTTTTTGAATGCCCGCGTTTTTTGAGTAAACCAATCATGTCCCAAGAACTTCGGAATCGCATTTTTTCAGAACTTGACGATGTCGCCATCATCGACCCGCACACCCATATCAATCCACTTGAAGCCGCCTCGGCAAACTTGGCAGAGATTTTGGGGTACCACTATTACACGGAATTAGCGCATTCCTCGGGCTTGAGTCGCGAGAGCATTGAGGCGCCGGATCTTGATCCTCAAGATAAAGTTCGGTTGCTCTTCCAAAACCTTGGCCCACTCAACAACACTATCCAATACAGTTGGTTCGTTGAAATCGCGAAGGAATTCCTTGATTTTGACGAAGACGTTTTACTCCCCGAGCACGCGGATTCACTCTGGGAAATCGCCGCGACCAAAATGGGCGGAGAGGATTGGGAATCGCAAGTCATCGAAAAGAGTCGCTTGACCAAGATCTTTTTGACCAACGACTTTGATGATCCGCTCGAAGGTTTTGATACTGATCGATATGTCCCCTGTTTACGTACCGACGATCTCGTTTTTCATTTTTCGAAAAAGGAAGTTCGTGAGCGACTGCAAACAACAACCTCCATTGACGTTCGAGATAGTGCGACTCTGAAAGACTCATTGAAGCAACTATTTGTTCACTTCACCCAAAAAAGCGCGCGAGCGTGCGCAATTTCGTTGCCTCCCTCTTTTGCTCCCAAAAAGATTTCGGAGGCTCGAGTCGATCGAGCCATCGCCCAACTTCAGCAACGCGGGGAAGAGGCTGAGAAGGTAGACAAGGAAGCCGTGAGCCTCGCTGTCTTCTGGCAACTCGCCGAGCTTTGCCGAGAGTTCAAACTTCCCTTCGATCTGATGATTGGTGTCAACCGATCGGTGTACCCAAAGGGGGTTTTCCAAGGTCAGGACCTCTACGACAGTCGCGTCTCGTTGATCCAATATCAAGACTTGTTCAATGCGTTTCCCGAAGTGGTGTTCCCTGTCTCTGTACTGGCCAGCGTGACCAATCAGGAATTGACCAGCTACGCTTGGATCTTCCCCAATGTCATCACCCACGGCCACTGGTGGTACTCCAACACGCCGGCCTTCATCGAAGCTGACCTCGCGGCGAGACTCGAAGCCGTTCCCCGCACAAAACAGATTGGCTACTACAGCGACATGTACAAGCTTGAATTTGCTCTGCCCAAATTCCGAATGTACAAACGGATCCTCGCCAAAGTTCTCGCGGAGCGTTTCGTATTGGATCGCCACTGGGGAGAAGAACGCGCGGTCGATCTGGGCCTTCAGGTCCTGCAAAGAAACAGCGAACAGATTTTCTTTGACTAAGCCGAGCAGAGCTCATGAACGGAACTCATGCTTCGTCCGGTAAAACTTCCAGCTCGCTGGCGGTGCCATGAGTCAGGCTCTTAACTCTACCGCGGAGAGCGCCGGCCATACTCGGAAAAGAAATCATTGAGGGAGTCGTCGATGGCCGATTCCAGCCAATCAAAGTCGTCCGACAGTTGACGCAGAAAATCTGAGCCACTTCGTTGCAGCACGTCGTCAGAGGGTCCCCAGTCAATCCTCGCACGTTCTGCCTGCCGACCCATCTCGGTGAAAACCTTGGCGTGAGAGGATTGCGGGAAGAAATCGTTGATGGAATCCCGTTTCGTTGGTCGCCCCCAGATAGATTCTTCCTGCAAGTCGAATTCTTCTCGCGAATCGAACGTGAATTCTTTTGTCTCAAGCGGGGCAGCAACTCTTGCGTTCAACTCCGATAAGGATTTACCCCAGACTTCCGGACCCGCAACACCCCTCGCAGGCCCATCTGGGGAAGTCAATGATGCCAAGTTCATCCGCATCATCAGAGCTGACGAACGAGTCGCCAGCGGGGAGCTGGCATTCAGTTTGCCGTCGAACGTAAAGACCTGCTGGAAACCACTGGCCTCCATTGAAAAACCGCCGCCCTCAATGCGTGCATTTTCCGGCGAAATTTGCACACTTCCCAACGCCTTCGAGCCATGAAGATAAGCTTGATCGCCCCATTGGCCACTTGAACGGGCAGACACGTCGCCAAAACCAGTTCCGTTCAGCCAGTACCCATCACCGCGCATGGTTGCAGAATTCTGACGCCCGACAAACCGATCTTTTCCGAGGGTATCCGTTAGCTCAAGCCGATCGGTGCCCCCGGAACTGGAGATCGCTTTGACTCTTGAGACCCCATGGACGGTGACGTCATATTCATCCGAACTGACTTGTGCAAAACGACTGGAAAGCCGAACGAGATCATCGAGATTGCTGTCAAAGATTTGAAGACGGTCCTTGCCACCCTGCGTTGCGTCGATCTCTACCTGATCAAATCCTGAGACGCGTTGGCTGCCATGCTTGTTGGACATGAGGACCTCAAGACCTTGAACCGTTATCTTGTCCTTGAAGCGACTTCCCCGCCATTCGACAACGTCATTTCCCGCGTTTGACAACACTTCGATGTGCCGGATGTTCTGGCCTGACAGTTGTTGGTGGTCGCTGGAAAGGTGAAAACTTCGATGGGCGAGCGAAAGATGATCATTCCCGGAAGAATCGTGGATTTGCACGCGATCATTTCCGCCTCCGCCCTGGAGATCAACGTGCTGAATTTGATCGGCTTCCAATCGCCAGCGGCGGCCTTGAATCACGCATTCCTGGTCGGCCAGGTGAATGACCTCTTTCTTTTTGGTACCTGCCCATGAGAATTCGTCTTCGCCCCCCGCCCCATCAATCCTGATTTCGTTGATGTTTCGACCGGCGAAGAAATAGGATGTTCCTGAGATTTCAATATGAAAACCTCGCTTCACGGAAATGCAAAATTGATCGTCGCCCGACGTTCCATGAATTTGGAGCTGCCCCCCTGACTGTTCAATGAGGTTGGTCGCTTTCAAGGTCAGTCGATCGGCACTGCCATCTATTCTTAGCAGGTAAATCTCGCCGTCTTGAACTTCAACATCCAAGCGACCTTCGTGTGTTATGCCAAGTTCGTTGCCATAGGCGTCAAAGAGGCGCATTGCGTCGATTCGACCATGATCTTCAGCACTCGCTTCCCAAGTCAGTGTGCCACCATGCGTCGCCTGGGCCCGTACCCATAGTGTTTCATCGATGGACAGATGGTCCACGTTGTTGGACGAAACCGCTCCCATATCGAAGACCTCGGCTGGCACCTGAACAGGGACCAGCGTTCCAGTCACGTTGTAGCGTCCCAGGCCGGCAGTGCTCTCGACCGCCAGATGATAGGTTTGGCCTTCCTGAACGTCGATCAATAGCTTGCCGTCGACAGGTTCAAGCACCAACCCATCAACCTGCCACTGCAATTGCAGATCTGAACCGGTTCCCCAACTCAATTGCAGAACGCCCGTGCTGGCTGCAGTAAGCGTAAAACAATCGATATCGTTTGGAGTACCAATGACTCCACTCCACTGATGTGTTGTGGACCAATTCCCGAGGTGGAAAGCGGATTCCGCAACGTCGCCGTAGTCGTCCGCCATGAGCGAATCGAGGGCGCGTTCCAAATTGATACTGTGATAATTCGCGTCGGTAACAGCATCATAAATCAGGTCGGCAGTGGCTCGCATGTGATCATGAATTCGCTCTGCATCGACATCTTGATAACCCATAAAATCCATGGCTTCTCGAACAAGAGTGCTCGCCCCAGCCACGTAGGGTGCCGCCATACTGGTACCGGATGCACCCATGAATCGATTGGTCGCCTCGGGACGCCCCACCAGGTAACCCGGAATCGCACTGACGATCTGCTCCCCCGGTGCAGTCAGCACCCGATCGTTCCGCTGACTGAAATCGGACAGCTGACCATCAGACCCGTGGCTCGCGACGGGCACCACAAACGGACTACTTGCAGGGTAACTCAAGCCGGGAGACAGATAGGACCTGAAACTGTTGCCAGCGGCCACCGAAACGAAGATTCCATCCTGATTGAGGAGTTTGAACTCGTCTTCCAACATGGCCCAGTTCGGAATATCGTGACTGTTCCAGTCGGTACCCAGCGATAGATTGACGGTGGTGATCGGGTTGCGAAACGTGTCTTGATGTTCGTGCACCCACTGGAGCGCCTGCTCAACCCAGGAGAAAGATCCGTATCCGTTGTCGTCGAAGACCCTCAAGGCGACAAGATCGACGCCACTCGCGACGCCCATGTATTTATCATCATCCCCACCTACAATCCCAGCGACATGGGTGCCATGAAAACCAGCGGGGCCATCGTCATAGGGGTCCGCATCGTTCTCGGCAAAATCCCAGCCACCCACGACTCGAAATCCATCGCCGAATCCGCCTCCCAACGACTGGTGGTCATAGGCGATTCCGGAATCAATCACGGCAACCGTCTGCCCGGAGCCATCCAGACCGTAGTGACCGCCCCCATTGGCAAAAGGACGAAGGGAATTCCAGCCCTGCAACGCGGGAGCAACTTCGGAATAGGGCGATTCCAAAGATTCAGACTCGAACGGATCCAGCCACAACGTGGGAAGTGGATGAGCGGAAAGCACAATCCGCTCTTCGAAAATCTCGTACCGTGTTTGATGCTTCGGGGGGTGAAAGCCTGATCGTGGGCTCATTTCAATCCCTCACATTCTAGGAACCATCGAGGAGGACAGCGGTCGCCACCGGTGACGGAAGGTAGCTGGTTGATCCCATCCAATCGGATCGAGTTCGCTCGGCTCCAAACTTGTTTCAGGTGGCAAAGCGGTAGGCGACATTCGAGTACAAGCGGTTACAAACCCCACTGGGATTTCGCAAGCAGACTGAGGAAAAAGGGCCCCGCAATGGGAACTATAGATTGGGGTCGCCGTGAAACAAGAAATCTGAGCCGAAATCGCGCAAACTGACATCAATCCAACCGGAGCCAATCCAAATCCTCACCGTCGTGAGTTCGCCACTTGTCGACAAGAAGCCGCTAGTTGGGCAGAAAATGGCCTCAGAATGTGGTTTTAAGGGGGCATCTCGCTGCAACTTTTGACAAGTCTGCAAATTGTATCAGTCATTCAACTCCTGAGCTCCAAACGCCGAAAACAAAGAATAAGAACGATTCCCGTTCCAGCGATGCAGCATTGCTGCGGGCCCGAAAGCAACGGACTTGGTGAGCCAATCGGTAAACGCGGCGACTCACTCAAGTCAGCGGGGCGAAAGCAACGCATCGGATTCGGGAAATCCCGTCACGACCGGTCTACTTCGAACAGACCAGGAATCTCGAGATCAGGGAGTGATTGAGAGATTCGCCACCTTTAAAAACGGTATTCCACCCCAAGCAAGGGATTGCAAATCGATGTCTGGTCACTGGCTTCAATATCTCTGGCTTGCCTATCTCTCCAAACCTCAGGGAGAACGAGAGCTTTTCAGATCAATCAAGAAGAATAAAATTCGCAGCGTTGTCGAGTTCGGTGTCGGTGATGCAAGTCGCGCGGAACGCCTCATAGAGTTTGCCCGACAATTTGTCCCGAATGGGGAACTGAGCTACACCGGGATCGATCTTTTCGAAGGTCGACAGGATCTTAAACAGGGGGTCTCGTTGAAGGAAGCTCATGGTCGACTGAAACGACTCGACGCAAAAATCAAACTGATCCCCGGAGAACCATTCTCCGCATTGGCCCGATTTGCCAACAGTCTTGCTGGAACGGATCTCATTTTAATCTCCAGGGATCACGGGGCAGAAGCAATGGACCAAGCGTGGATGTACCTGCCTCGAATGCTTCATGAAAACACACTGATCCTCACGGAAAACTTCACATCCAGCGGTGAGGAAGAAGCCCCCGAAAAGTGGGCCTATGTTGCGATGGATCGAGATAAAATTGTGGAGCGGGCGGGAAGTAATGCCCAGCATATTGCAAAGGCCGCCTGACAACCGCACTGGGTTTTGGACGCATAGGCCTCCGTCCCGAACCCTCGCCACGGCTGTCGGACCAAGTCTATCGAATCGTGGTTGAGGTCAAATCGCCCGCCACATTAAACTTTTTCCTGTCCTCGACTTTCCCGATGCTGAATTGGCTCGGACGACTTCAAGAACCGCTCCCAACTCGTTAGTCTGTGTGACATCGACACTCAATACATAGACATTGGATCCTTCAAGCAATAAGGTTTTGTCGGTGAACTTTTTGGCGTTTCCGGCAAAAGCTCACCGCAAAAGGCCAAGGCATGTTGAACGTGGGCAGCGACGAGTGAGAATCCGACCGGTAGGTTGCACAAAAGGTAGTTTGTGAAGTACGCATCGATTGGCCCGATCGCCGTTGTCTTCCCAGAACGAGCGGAAACCAACGAAGATCTACAAGCTGAATTCCCAAACTGGGATTTGTCCCTGATTTTTGAGAAAACAGGGATCAATCAGCGATTCATCGCCGAGGACGAGCAGTGCGCGTCGGACCTTGGAGTGCAAGCTGCCGAAAAGCTCTTGTCCGATCAGAATATCGATCCCGAGTCGATCGACTTTCTTTTGTTCTGCACCCAGACGCCAGACTACCCACTCCCCACGACCGCTTGCCTCATCCAGGAGCGACTGAAATTGCCTACGCATTGTGGGGCACTCGATTTCAATTTGGGGTGCTCGGGGTACGTCTACGGTTTGTCGTTGGCGGAAGGCCTGATTCAATCCGAAGCGGCAAAACGTGTCCTCCTGATCACAGCCGAAACCTATTCAAAATATATTGATCCAGATGATCGAAGTCTGAGAACCATATTTGGAGATGCGGCGGCAGCGACCCTGATTGAGGCTTCCGACACGCCTCATCTCTCTGGGTTTCGTTTTGGCACTGATGGAAGCGGTGCAGACACCTTGATTGTTGGGGACGGCGGCGCACGAAACTCGGAGAACGCGATCAAGCCGAGGCACCGAAAACGTTGGGCGAGCCGTTTGTACATGGATGGGCCCAGCTTGATGAGTTTTACGGTCAACGCCATTCCACAATTGGCCCAAGACATCCTCGCCAAAACGCCTTATTCTCTCGATGAAGTGCACTTGGTGCTGCTCCACCAGGCGACGCGAAAAATGCTGGAGCAACTGAGGGACCGTTTGCAACTTGAGGAAAGCAGACTGCCCATCGTGCTCGAACATTACGGCAACACGGTGTCTTGCACGTTGCCAATTCTGATCGAAGAAATGCGGATTCGCGGACAACTTCGGCCCAATCGTCCCAATCTGCTCATCGGTTTTGGGGTTGGCTGGTCTTGGGCCGGATGCGTCTGGACACCCCACGAGTCCGACTGCATCACGCAAGCGAAGACGCTCGTCCCTTGACAACGCTTGTTGCAAACCACGCCACAAGGCAGTCGCCTCAAAATCGCATTTGATCGTTGGACAAGGTGGCATCTCTTGCGAATAATAGGATCGCGTCAGGTTGATTTCGATGTTGCCTCGATACGCCGCCAACCTCCGTACTGCAGTGGGTCCCTGATGACCACATTTTTGGCGGGTCAGATGCCCTGTACGAGCATGGCGTCGGATGCGCCTGACGCCAATGGCATCTTCTTGTCCCTGCATTCCACCCGTGGAAATCACCATGGAATCTCTCGAGTCACAACTTCTTGTTGCGGTCCCACAATTGTCGGACGCAAATTTCTATCGAACCGTCGTTTTGATGATCCAACACGATGAGCAAGGTGCAGCAGGCCTTGTTTTGAATCGCCCTAGTGAAATCCTCCTCTCGGACGTTTTGCAAGACCTTCTCGGAACATCCATCGAGTCTCAAGACCATCTCTATCTGGGCGGCCCCGTCGAGGGTCCCATGTTGGCCATTCATCAAAATGATGAATTCGCGGATGACAACATCACCGACAGCCTCTATCTGGCATCCCAAAGGAGCACGCTCGAAGGCTTGATTCTTTCACCCGACACGACGGCCCAGTACTTCACAGGTTACGCCGGTTGGGGAGCTGGACAACTTGAAGCCGAATTGGACAGCGGCGGTTGGTTCGTTACGCCGCTCAGTTTCGACTTACTATTCGGGGCTCACGAAGATCTTTGGCGTGCTGTTACCCAGAGAATTGGCGAGCAAATTCTCACCGCCAGCCTCAACGGCTACCAGGTGCCCACCGCGCCAGAATTGAATTGATCAGCAGGTGCTACAAGCCAAGGTTGAAAGGCGTCAGCAATTCCACACCTTGCTCGGTCACAAGGTAGTCGTTTTCCAAACGCATGCCCGCCTTCAAACGAGTGGGATCGTATAACCCGGGTTCGGCCGTGAAAACATCCCCGACTTCAAAGAAATCATCCCAATTCGGATTGAGGTGAGGTCCTTCGTGAGGTGCCAAGCCGATCCCATGCCCAAGATGGTGATTAAAAACCCCGACGGGCGATGGGTTGAGTATTTCCTGAACCTCTTCAAACAACTCACGGCACGACTTGCCGGGTCGGACGGAGGTCTCGATCCACTGGAAAACTTTTTGAATTTCAGACCACGCTGCCAGTTGGTCATCGTTCGGCTCGGTGACCGCGATGGTTCTCGCATTATCTGCGAAATAACCCTGATAGGCAGGTCCCAGATCAAGGATGTAAAGTTCTCCCGCTTCGGCGGCATGCCCACGCCGCGGCGGGCCACCACGCGAGTTGCACTGGTAGTCATTTCCCGTGCCGGTCAATAGCTCTCCAAGAGACATGACCGCTTCGGTCTGCAATGCGTTGAAGACTTCGAGTTCCTGAATGCCGGGTCGAATGATCTCCCGGGCCTTCTCGTACATGCGTTCTGTCGCAGCAATCGCCGCCTTCAGGCAAGCAAGTTCATCAGGATCTTTACAGCGTCGAAGTCGAAACAGATCCGGATCGATGTCGACAAGATCCGATTTGAGCTCTTGGGCCAAATACTGACTGAAACTCGACCACTCAACCGCGACCTTGGACATGCGAGATAGCTCAGGAACGGTAGACAGAAGACACTCCGCAGCCGCCTGCGGCTGGTCATTCCGCATGGTGGAAAGCCACTTGGCTGGGTAAGTGACGATCTTATCCGCAGCAGCGCGGTCAGGTTTTCGATGCGGGGCAATCAGCGTCACCCGCCCCTCCTTGTCCATCACGGCCAAGGAGTCGAAATGATCACCAAACCTGTGTCCGCAAAGCCACAGAACATGCGCATTGCGACGAAGAATGACGGCTTCAACGCCCAGATTGGACATCACCTCCAGCAATCGTCCTTGGCGTGCTCGACAGTGCTCCAACTCAAGCCGCGGTAGGGTCATGAGGTTCGCCTCGTATCACTTAATGGTCAAAGGCTCGAGACGAAATCGTACCGTCCGGAGCATACAGACGAAGAAGGCAGCGCCCGGAAATCCGACGCCAGCCAAACGGTCGAAACCGCTGAACACCGATTGTGACGAAATTTTTCGTAACCACCATAGGCAGGTAGATGGAAAACGGGACGACTCTACGATAGTTTCAAGGCTCAAGCGGCGTAGTTTCGACCAGAAAAGGGTCAAATCGAACGAACGCCCGCAAAAGCGTGATTCACCCCTTTAGTCGCAAACAAGGGCACTCGATATACCCACGTAGAGTCTTTCAGGAAAGGCTGTTGACTCGCCCTTGTCAGCACCGATTAAATCAGTAGGATTTTGTTAGGAATAGGCAAGCTGAGACGGATGTTTACTAACTCGGAGAATCTTCCCGTTCGTTACGGTATTCTGACAACTTCGCATCTGTGGTACAGGGTAAGCGAGTTCAACAGGGCGAATTCGACTGCGGGATGGGGATAAGCTCGAGATCATTCGTCGTTTTTTTTGCGGCCTCCTGTGAAAAAATTCACAATTCGAACCGTCGCACTTCGTATCCAGTCGTAAACCCGTCTAAGGACGAGTGAGCGTCAAGAGAGTGAACAGCGCATGAAAGTCATCAAAAAGGGCCTGAACATTCCGTTGACAGGAGCTCCGGTCCAAGAGGTGGGATCGAGTCCAGAGACGACCCATGTCGCGTTGATCGGTGATGATTACGTGGGTATGAAGCCCACCATGCTGGTCCAAGTGGGCGACCGAGTGAAATTGGGACAGCCCGTACTGGAAAACAAAAAATCTCCGGGCATGCTTTTTTGTTCGCCAGGCTCTGGTGAAATCGTCGCGATTAATCGCGGAGAAAAGCGAAAATTTGAGTCTCTGGTCGTACGTTTGGAAGGGGACGAAGAGGAAACGTTCCAAGCCTACGAAGAAGCGGAACTGTCGAGTTTGGGCCGGGAAAAAGTGGTTGAACAACTCGTTCAATCGGGCCAATGGACGTCGTTTCGGACTCGTCCCTTCGATGCGGTACCGTCCGTCGATTCGACACCACACTCCATTTTCGTCACTTCAATCGACACCAACCCCGGAGCTGCCGACCCCGAACCGATCATTAGTGAGAACCGCGCTGAATTCGCAGCTGGCTTGAAAGTCCTGACCCAGCTGACCGATGGACCCGTTTTTCTTTGCATCCGAGCGGGTGCTCAAGTCCCCGGCGAAGCAATTGAAGCCGTGAAGGTCGAGGAGTTTTCAGGACCTCACCCCGCTGGACTTCCAGGAACACACATCCATTTCCTCGATCCTGTCGGACCCAATAAAACCGTTTGGCACGTCAATTATCAGGACACGATCGCCATTGGTGCCCTTTTCCTCACCGGGCGGCTTCGAATGGAACGCGTGGTGGCGTTATCGGGTCCCGTCGCCTCCAAACCACGGCTTATCAAAACACGTTTGGGCGCTGATCTGGGTGATTTGACCCGGGACGAATCGTCTGAATCCAACTTACGTGTGATCTCGGGTAGTTGCCTTGCGGGTCGGACCATGGAGGATTCGAGACAATTTCTGGGACGGTATCACCTACAGATCTCCCTCCTTAAGCAAGGAAATGAGAGAGAGTTTCTCGGGTGGCAAAAGCCAGGATTCAATCGTTTCTCCGTGACTCGGGCATTCGCTTCGGCGCTCACCCCGGGGAAGAAGTTTGCGTTGACCACCAGCACGGAAGGCAGTAAACGGGCCATGGTGCCGATCGGGACCTACGAAACGGTGATGCCCTTGGACATTCTTCCGACGCAACTTCTTCGAGCAATCATCGTGGGTGACACGGAAGAGGCTCAGTCTCTGGGCGCGTTGGAACTTTCGGAAGAAGATCTGGCACTCTGTACATTCGTGTGCCCTGGCAAGTATGACTACGGCTCGATACTGCGAGCAAATTTGTCTCGTATCGAGAAAGAGGGTTAAGGCAGCAATGATTCGAAAGCTACTCGATTCGATCCACCCCATGTTCGCGAAGGGTGGAAAATTCGAAAAGTTGTATCCGCTGTATGAAGCGCAGGATACCTTTCTCTACACACCCGGCGAAGTGACGGAAGGCAGTACGCACGTTCGAGATTCGCTCGACCTTAAACGAATGATGACCATGGTCATTATCGCGCTGGGTCCATGCATTTTCTTCGCGTTGTACAATACGGGTTGGCAAAGTAACAAAATCATTTCGGAAGCGATTGCCGCCTCGAAGGCTGCGAGTGCCGACACACCGACATCATTCATCCAAGATGAGGGTGAAAATACGACGTCCGACGGTGGCCCAGAAGCCATCGATGACTCTGGAACCGACACAGCGAACACCGCGGCGACCCCTGAAGTCTTCAAACCGGAAGGCTGGCGTTACACGGTCATGGACTGGCTGGGCGTTGACTATACTCAGGCCACCACCTTCTACGGTGATCTGTTCAGTACTCGAATCATCGGGTGCATGATTCATGGGCTGCTTTTCTTCCTTCCGGTCTACATCGTCTGCATGGCGGTCGGAGGTACCTGCGAGCTCATTTTCAGCATCATCCGCGGTCATGAAATCAACGAGGGTTTCCTTGTCACAGGCATGTTATTCCCGCTCACCCTTCCGCCGAGCATCCCCCTTTGGGAAGTTGGGCTGGGAATTGCCTTTGGCGTCATCATCGGTAAGGAAATTTTCGGCGGAACAGGAATGAACTTCCTGAACATCGCCCTTACCGCTCGGGCATTTCTGTACTTCTCTCATGCACCAGAGATGAGCGGTATGAAAGTCTGGACTGGCGTCGATGGCTACAGCGGAGCGACCTCGCTCGGAGCGTGGGCTGAAGAGGGCGCCGCGGGGATGAATTCGCTTTCCGGATCCGTGAGCATTGGTTCGGGCAAGCAAGCTGAGGTCATCGCCGAGTCGATTCCCAACAGTCTCTCATGGTTCAACGCATTCATTGGAAACATGCATGGATCCATGGGAGAAACTTCGACATTCGCCTGTCTTTTGGGTGCCGTGATTCTGATCGGCGCTGGCATCGGGTCTTGGCGAATCATGGCCAGCATCGTCGCGGGTATGGCAATTTTCTCAGTACTGTTGAACGTCATCTCAACGTCTTTCGGAGCTGAAAATGTCCCTGCGATGTTCTCGATGGGGCCGCAATGGCATCTCGTGTTGGGTGGCTTCGGATTTGGTACGGTGTTCATGGCGACCGATCCAGTCTCTGCGTCCATGACCAACAAAGGTAAGTACATTTACGGTTTTCTGATTGGCTTCATGACCGTTCTCGTGCGGTGCGTAAATCCCGCTTTCCCCGAAGGAATCATGCTGGCCATATTGTTTGCTAATGTGTTCGCTCCGCTGATCGACTTCTTCGTCGTTCAAGCTAACGTCAAAAGAAGGATGGCATACAGTGCAACGTGATAGTATCGCCAACACCTTTATCGTCGCAGTCAGCCTATGTGTTGTTTGCGCCGTCCTGGTTTCGAGTGCCGCGGTTGGACTTCGAACGCGGCAAGATGAAAACAAAAAACTGGACAAGCAGAAGAACATTCTGCTTGCGGCTGGACTCATGGAAGGTCAGGAAACGTCAGAGGAGATCGAAAAGACCTACGATTCACGGGTAAAGCCATTGCTGATCAACCTGGACAGCGGAGAAGTCGTTGAGGGCGAAGATCCCACCTCTTTCGACCCCATCAAAGACGCGAAAAGCGGCGAAGATGATCTGCGGATTGTCCTGGACGACGATCCGGCGGGCATCAAGGTCCGCGAGAACAAAGAAGTGATCTACAAGATTTCTGATTCGTCCGGCAACACCCAGCAGTACGTATTTCCCATTCGGGGATATGGACTCTGGTCCACGCTCTACGGCTACATCGCCTTGGACAATGATATGGAGACGGTGAATGGAATCAGCTATTACCAACACGCGGAAACACCGGGACTTGGTGGCGAGGTCGACAATCCGTCGTGGAAGGCGCAGTGGAAAGGTAAAAAGATTTACGACATCAAAGAGTCCGAGGGCGTGCCCAAGCGTTCTGTAGAACTAACGGTCAAAAAGGGAAACGGCATGACCGATTATGAGATTGATGGCCTTTCCGGTGCATCGATCACCGGCAAGGGTGTCGAAAACATGATCAAATTTTGGTTTGGAGAAAAAGGCTACTTACCCTTCATACAAAACACGGTTCCCACGTCCGGGATCCCCACCGGCGCTTAATTGGAGTAGTGTCAATGGCAAAGAAGTCGTTTAAGCAGATCCTGCTTGACCCGCTCTTTAACAACAACCCGATCGCATTGCAGATCTTGGGGATCTGCTCGGCCCTCGCAGTGACCACCAAACTCGACAAGTCACTGGTCATGTCGGCTGCAGTCGTTGTCGTGACCGCATTTTCAAGCGGTGCGATCGCCTTGATTAGAAACAGAATCCCAAACAGCATTCGAATCATCGTCCAAATGACGGTCATCGCCTCAGCGGTGATTGTGGTGGACCAGGTGATCAAGGCGTTCGCTTATGACCTGAGCAAGGAACTATCGGTGTTTGTCGGACTGATCATCACCAACTGCATCGTGATGGGCCGAGCGGAGGGATTTGCGATGCAGAACACCGTCGCTGACAGCTTCGTCGACGGAATCGGCAACGGACTTGGATACAGCGTCATTCTGGTTGTGGTGGGGTTTGTACGAGAATTGTTCGGGTCAGGATCGCTTTTGGGCTTTCAATTATTGCCATTATCAAAAAATGGCGGATGGTACGAACCCGACGGCATGATGCTCCTGTCACCGAGTGCATTTTTCATCATCGGTATCTTCATTTGGGTGCTGAGAACCTTCAAAACTGATCAAGTGGAGGCTGAGTAACACGCCATGGATTACATCAGTCTATTTTTGCGGTCCGCCTTCGTCGAAAATCTAGCACTGACCTACTTCCTAGGGATGTGCACGTTTCTGGCGGTGTCGAAAAACGTAAAAACCGCTTTGGGTCTCGGAGTTGCCGTGATCGTTATCCAAACGATCACCATACCGGTTAACAACCTGTTGTACGAATTCATTCTTAAGGCGGGTGCGCTAAGTTGGACGGGCAGCTCGTACATGGGCGATCTGGATCTAAGCTACCTCGGGTACATCAGCTACATCGGGACGATTGCGGCCATGGTTCAGATGCTGGAGATGGTTCTCGACCGCTTCTTCCCGGCCCTGTACAACACCCTTGGAATTTTCCTGCCTCTGATCACTGTGAACTGTGCGATCCTTGGTGGAACGTTGTTTATGGTCGAGCGCGAATACGATTTTGCCGAGGCCTGTGTTTTCGGACTGGGATCCGGAGTCGGTTGGGCTTTGGCAATCGCTGCCCTCGCCGGAATCCGCGAAAAGATACGCTACAGCGATGTCCCAGCCGGCCTACGCGGGTTGGGCATTACATTTGTGACGGTTGGCTTGATGGCACTCGGTTTTATGGCCTTCTCCGGGGTTTAACTGTTTTTGTCCCTCGTGACCCTAACAAAAGACGAGCAATTCCATGTTGGAAGTGATTTACGGTGTTTTCTTTTTCGTCATCGTGGTTATCGCATTGGTGATCGTGATTCTTCTTGCTAAGCGGGCTCTGGTAGCCAGCGGTGACGTCACCATCACCATCAATGAGCAAAAAGAGATCAAGGTCCCGGCCGGCGGAAAGCTCCTCGGAGCACTGGCGGGAGAGGGCATCTTCATCTCGAGCGCCTGCGGTGGGGGTGGTACATGTGCCCAGTGCAAAGTCAAGGTTGTCGAAGGTGGCGGTGACATTCTTGCGACGGAAAAGACACACATCAGCAACCGCGAGGCTCGCGAAGGCGAACGTCTGAGCTGCCAGGTCGCGGTGAAACAGGACATGAAGGTCGAAGTTCCTCCTGAAGTTTTCGAGACAAAAAAGTGGGAATGCACTGTCCGATCCAACGACAATGTCGCCACCTTCATCAAGGAGTTGGTGTTAGAACTGCCGGAAGGGGAGAACGTCGATTTTAGAGCGGGTGGTTACATCCAGATCGAATGTCCGCCGCACGTCGTGAATTACAAAGACTTTGTGGTTGATGAAAAATTCCACGAGGACTGGGACAAGTACAACATCTGGCAGTTCGTATCCAAGGTCGACGAAGATGTGGTGAGAGCCTACTCCATGGCAAATTACCCGGGAGAAAAAGGCATCATTATGCTTAATGTTCGCGTCGCGACTCCTCCGCCACGCAACCCCGAGCTCCCACCCGGCAAGATGTCAAGTTACATCTTCAACTTGAAAGAAGGGGATAAGGTCACAATATCAGGTCCCTATGGCGAATTCTTCATCAAAGAAAGCGACGCCGAGATGGTTTACATCGGTGGTGGAGCTGGGATGGCTCCGCTTCGCAGCCATATCTTTGAATTGTTCAAGAACTTAAGAACCGGCAGGAAAGTGACGTATTGGTACGGTGGACGGAGTATGCGGGAACTTTTCTACGTGGATCACTTTCGGGCAATCGAAAAAGAATTCCCCAACTTCCAATTCAACATTGCCCTTTCGGAACCGCTCCCAGAAGATAATTGGACCGGGTACCAAGGTTTCATTCACCAAGTCCTGTTGGAAAACTACCTGGGTAAGCATGCCGCCCCCGAGGACATTGAGTATTACATCTGCGGACCGCCGATGATGAACTCGGCGGTGTTCAAGATGTTGGACGACTTGGGCGTGGAACCCGAGAACATCGCGTTCGACGATTTTGGCGGCTAGTTTTTTCGAGAGGCATCGCGTGGGGCGCCTTGCGTTCAACGCGGGTTCCTAACAAAAAATGATGACAATATTGTCATATGAGATGAACCCACGTTCTCCTCGCCGAGACGTGGGTTTTTTTATGAAATCAAGTTTCAACGTAGAGGTCCACCGATGCTACAGTTATTCGCAGGTCGAAGCTTACTCGTCGGCCAGACGCATTGGATCTTCGCCATCGCAGTGGTCTTTTCGACTTGGTTGTTGAACACATCAGCGGGCGAGGATATTTTTCGCGGCCCGACCATGGGCACAACCTTCGAGGTCATCGTCAATGCGAAAGGACTGGACCTGAACCTTGACGAAGCGGGAACCGCGATCGCCAACGAACTTCAAGCAGTCAATCTGTTGATGTCGACCTACCTCGAGGATTCGGAGATCTCACAATTCAATCGCTTCGATTCCGAAGGCTGGTTTCCTGTCTCCACTCCGACTTACAAGGTCATTGCGCGGGCTCAGGAAATTGCGAGAGCTTCGGAAGGCGCTTTTGACATCACCATCGGGCCAATCGTCAATCGATGGAGCTTTGGGCCCAACAAGGACATTGAAACAACACCAGACGCTTCGGAAACCAAAGCGATTCTAGAGCGGGTCGGGTACCAGTATCTGGAACTGCAGGCTGAGCCTCCTGCAATCCGAAAGCTCAAACCCGCGTTGGAGATCGACCTTAGCGGCATCGCAAAAGGCTTTGCCGTCGATCAGGTCACAGCTCGCCTTGAATCGATGGGCATCGAGTCTTATCTGGTCGAGGTCGGCGGTGAAGTTCGTTGTCGAGGCAAAAAATCAAACGGTGCTCCGTGGAAGACCGGGATCCGCCGACCGATTCCGGGCCGCGGGGAAATCGTTGAGGCCGTCGTCCTTGACAGCCGTTCGATCGCAACCTCCGGAGACTATGAGAATTTTGTCCTGATCGATGGAGTGTCCTATTCGCACACCATTGATCCAAAGACAGGTTTCCCGATTCAAAATGGTCTGACCAGTGTTTCGGTTGTCGCTGACGATTGCATGACGGCGGATGCTTTGGCGACTGCTGTCTCGGTGCTGGGACATCAAAAAGGGGAGGACCTTGTCAAATCCATGGGGGGCACCTTATTCACCATTACACGGTCCAACGGGCAATTCCTTGAACAGTGGTCGACCAACTTTCCGCTGACCACAAACAAGGAACCCGAGCCCGCTCCGTTTTGGGGGTTGCTGCTGGCGGGGTTCGTCATTTTTGGGGTCGCTATCGTCGCCATGAGTGTTGGTGTCATCTTCAGCAATCGGCAAATCAAGGGGTCGTGCGGTGGAATTGCGGCACTTAATCAAGGACGTCTGTCCCCCGCTTGTGACATGTGTGGTCAGAAAACGACGGAATGCCAAGAGCTTCAAGATGCGATCAGAGCAAAGCAGGTTGACGAACCTGGAGCGGCCTCCGACAACCTCTAGTCCGTCATCTCAGCGGACCCGAGTTTGCGGGTAACGCTTGCAGGCGTTGCAGCAACTCCTCAGCCCGTCGCTTATGCATGAAGACCCCGGGCGCGGCAATGGCAACTTCCAGAAGCTTGATCGCCTCATTCATTCGACCCTGATCACTCTGGAAGAACGCGAGAAAAAAAGCGGTATCGCGGTCGATCGAGACTCCCGAAGCCTCAGCCTGCTGCTCCAGGCGACTCATGAGTTTCTTACCATTCAGCTTGCTGCCCTGCGAGTACTCCAGCCAGCCAGCGACCGAAAGAACATTCAATTGGTTCGGACTAATTCTCAGATTCTTCAATGCAAGGCGACGAGCGAGGCTACGACTTTGCAAGTCGGTATCCGCTGCGAGGGCGAGAGCGTAGAGATTTGAGTAACCCAGATTGTTGGGAGCCAGGCGAGTCAGACTCTCGAACAAACGTTGGGCCGCCTCGATTTCACCCGTCATGAACCTCGCTTGCCCTTCAAGGAGCACCATTGTTGCATTGGGAGTCTCGGATCGTTCCGCCTCCGCAATGATTTTCAGAGCACGATCCGGATCGTCCATCTCCAGAAACAATTGAGTCATCCCGACCAAGGCTCTCGGATCATCCCGGTGCCGTGCTGTGGCCTTGTCCAGGAATCCTCGGGCTTGTTTGTATTGCTTTGCCCGAATCGCCATGGAAGCCATCTGCACTTCGGCGGGAGCAAGCTCTGGAACGAGTTCGGAACAATCTTCCAAGTACTTGCTCGCCGAGTCATAATCTTCCAACTGGAAAGCCGTTTCCCCGAGGCGTTTTAAAACCGAGGGATCGTCAGGAAGGCGGCGATCAAGATCACAAAGGTAATCCAACGCCTCCTTGTTCCGACCCTGCGCCAAAGCAACATTCGCATAGCCATCCAGGGTTCGCGTCTCAAAATGATCCTGCAGGTTTGAAGACCATCCTCCGTCGTCACATAGCCGTTCTGCTTTTTCAAAGTGCGCCAGAGCATCGGCGAATCGGTTCTCTCGAAATGCCAGCCGCCCCAACTCAATAAAAACCTCGGGGTAGTCGGGCGTTAAAACCGAAGCCTTTTCCAGTGCGGCGGCGGCGCGTTGTTGATCGCCAGAGGCGAGATGACACACGCCCAGTAGCAATTCTCGGCTGACCCGAGCACGCGGTTCCATGGAATAAGGTTCCAGCAAGCGATCGACGTAATTGCCCTCGCCCGTTACAAATGCCTTGGCGAGATCCTCTGCAAACTGGCGTCGCTGGACCCTTTCGGACTCAGGTCGGGGAGCGACATTATAGACGGCTGAAGCGACTGCTTGAGCTCGAACTGCCGCCAACTCGGGACGGTCCTGAGCCGACGCCATTGAGGCAAACGCAGCCCAAAGCACGACGATGATCTCAAAGTTTTTTTTGATCATGTTTCTCACCATCTCGAGTCAATAAAAGGCGGTGACGCAGGAACCATGCTCCGCGGGCACGGTTGGAGTTTCGAAGCGGTGTCTCGGAAATTTCACAACCGCGCGCCCATTCAGACTACCCCACGTCCTCAACGCTTCCCAATTTTTGTGGATAAGCCGCATGCGGGTCAATCGCGATCCCTGCTTCTTCCTCCAGATTGCTTCCACGTATCGTCAATCGTTTCCACGATTGGTCTCAAGATTCACTACAATACGTCGGTTTCAAGAAGATGCATCTTGATCGTCCACCTGAACGTTTTCTTCCATGTTTTCCTGCCGATACGCTCAATGAAGCGAAGGTCGATTGAAAACGTTGACACTCGGCCCGAAGGGCCGATCCTTTGTGCCGAAAAATCCCAGTGCCTAACCCACTTTCATCGTTTTTCAACCGACCGATCATTGCGGCATGCGTTCTAGGCAACGCCGGGCTATTCGTTGGCTCGTGGGCGTTGCTCTGGTGGGACGCGGAAGTTGGCAACGTCTTCCAGACCACATTGCTAATTGCCCTTGGTGTCTGGTGGCGTTGCCTTCTGTTTGGGACCATTCTGGCCTACGGTCTTTTTCGCTTCAGCCTTCCTCTGCGGCGTTTAATTCTCTCTTTATTGGTCGCTGGCTCTCTCGTTTCTCTGGGATTGACGACCGTGTCATGGAAAGCGGCATGGCAATCACCGGGAAATTGGCCCGATCCAATGGTTTACAGCCTTGGGGGTTTCTGGCTTGGAGAATCTGGATCGGACCCGCAAGACGTTCGCTTCCCAGGATCAGACCGTGTCGCCAAGATGCGAGGAAAACGGGCGGTGATCTGGGTTCACTTCTGCAGCATGTTGCCTTGGTCCGTCTGGATCATGGGACTGGCCATTCGAGGCAATCAAGGTCGCACCGAAGATCTCTACCGCATGGAGTACCGAGGATGGTGGTGGCGGGCACTTCAAAGTCGCTGGATCGCGGCGAGTCTGATTTTGGGCCTCTGGATCCTTGCGATGTCGATGAGTGAAATCGCGGCCTCTGATATTTTTTATGTCAGAACGTATGCCGAGGAAATCTACCTGGGCTTTCCTCTTGGCGACAGTTTCTCACTTAACCCTTTGCGACAAAACGCTCCAACTCGATTCCCGTGGCACCTTCACCTTCTCGCCATCACCTCTACCGGTCTCGCGTTGGGGCAGGCCCTGGGAGCTTTTTCCTCAAAGTGGCTACATACGCCGTGGGTCCCTGACCGCCGGATGTCTCTGGGAAAATGGCGTTGGCCTCTAAGCCTGGGGTTCCTTGGGTTTCTCCTGTTTTGCACATTGATTCCGTTGTGGGATTTGACGCGAGAAGTCGGCACGACCGTCCTGATCACCCAACAGAATGCCCAACCGGTATGGCAATGGAGTCACGCGTTTCAACAATGGCTCGACATCCCGTCCCGGTTGAGCCATGAGATATTCTGGTCACTCATGATTTCTGTCGGTGCGACGGGGAGTACATTTTTCATTTCGCAATGTGCGGCTTGGAAGTCGATTCTCTCGAAACGATTCCATTGGATCGCTTTTCTGCTCGTCGGTTTCCTCTGGTCCATTCCCGCCCCTTTGATCGGCGTACTCTGCCTTCGGGCCGTGAACTTTCTGAATTGGGAGTGGCTCCATCGTTTGGCCAACCAGTCGCTCACACTCCCCGTTCTCTCCTTATGCCTCTATTTGCTGCCACTGAGTTTCGCACTGTCTTTCATCATCTGCCGCCGGACACCCTCGTTGCTGATCGATCAAAGTCAATTGGAGTATTCGTCCAATCTGTTGCGATGGTACCAAACTGCATTTCGACCCCAGATTCTCTGGCAGATCGCTTTGATCTGGTTTCTATTCGTCATCAGCTTCAGTGACATCGCTGCGACCAATCTTGTCCTCCCAGCAGGAACAGACACGATTGCGAGACGACTTTTGGGACTGGTCCATGCAGGCGTGGACGACCAGGTTGCCGCCGCGTCAATTTGGAACTACGGGATCAGCGCGATGCTTGCTGCCACATTTTTCTATTTCTTCTCCGACAAAGATGAGACGTAAAACCAATTTGCGTGATGACCTTGTAAATCTCCTCGAGTCAGAACCGTTTGAGAATCAACCAAACTCTGTTAACCTCATGAAGTGTTCCCAGCTTACGAATCCTTCGTGAGACTCAAGTTTCCTCTGAATTGACTTCAGTAAAATCTGTCGGCATGGTCGGAAATCAACCGACGAGAATCCGCCGAACGGATCTCCTCGAAAGGCATGTGGTGCGAAGACACGAGACATCATGGAATCGCTTGGCGATCTTCGATTCCATCATCCTCTTTGCTGCAATCTTGTTCTCATGTAACTGTCCCGCGATGGCGGTCGATCAAGTGACGGTGGACATTGACGGTGTCCGTCATCGTTTAACGGGTCGCATCGTGGTTGAGGCGCAGGACGGTGGACTGCTTTTCGAAGAAGCCGATGGCAAACAATGGCTGATTCAGGCCGACGAGATTGTAGCTCGGGAAAAAGATGCAACTCCGTTTGTGCCTCTTGAACCCAGCGAATTCTCGAAGCGTCTCAAATCGGAACTCGGAGCCAAGTTCGAGATCCATGAAACGGCCCATTACCTGATTGCCTACGACACCACGCCCGCATTCGCGTTCTGGGTCGGCTCACTTTACGAACGACTCTACCGTGGCTTCAACACTTATTGGAAACAACGAAAAATTGAATTGCACGATCCGGAATTCCCAATGGTCGTTTTGATCTTTGGCGATCAAACTGACTATCGCAACTACGCCTCCCAAGACCTGGGCGGTGATCCTGGGGGAATCGTGGCCTACTACCAGATGCTGACCAATCGAGTCGTCCTGTTTGACATCACTGGAGTTGAGGCTGCCACTTCGAATCAGCAACGAATACGAAATGCGGATCAGATCAATCGCCTGCTGTCACAACCCTCTGCAGGAGCCATGGTCGCGACCATTGTTCACGAAGCAACCCACCAGATCGCCTACAACGCCGGGATGCAACAGAGGCTCGCCGACATTCCCATGTGGTTGAATGAAGGATTGGCCATGTTTTTTGAGACACCTGATCTACGGAGTCGCACCGGTTGGAGAGGCATAGGCGCAATCAATCCGATTCGGCTGCCAAGATTCAAACAACTCCTTGTGACACGTCAGCCAGACTCGCTGCATCAAATGCTGACGAACGATGATCGATTCAGGAACTCAGACACCGCCTTGGATGCCTATGCGGAGAGTTGGGCAATGGTCTATTTCCTGACCAAAGTTTACCGTGAAGAGTTTGCCGATTATCTCCGGGAACTCTCCGAAGCCTCACCCTTAGTGGACGGCGATTCGGAATCTCGTGTCGAGCTATTCAAAAAGCACTTCGGAGAAGATCTCAATGCCTTCGATCAGAAGTTCATTCGGCTGATGAGTCGCCTTAAGTGACGTTTGATGCATGCGAACTCCGCGTGGAAAATCGGAGGCAAGCAGACTCAGGACTCTCGCAACTCGAGATCCTTGGGAGTCCAAAACTCGCTTCGTGCAGGCTTGGTTTGCAAGGACAGCTGCTCCCAGCTTGGCAAGTCAAACTCCAACAAGGCGATGGCTGCAGTCGGGAAAGGGCCAAAACGCCCCAGCCAGTTCCCTGCCAAATCCTCCATGCCGGGATTATGCCCTACGACAAGGACCGAGGTTGCGGTTTCAGACAAGTCCTGAATGGTCGCCACGATCACATCGGGCACAGCCAGATACAAGACTTCGCAATCCAGTCGTCTCCCGTTCCAACCTGAGATTCTCGCGACTTCATCCCATGTCGAAGACGCACGAACGGCCGTTGAGCAAAGGACTTTTTCGGGTAGCAGATCCCGCTCCCGCAGGAAATGGGCCACAAGTCCGGCCGAACGATACCCACGTGACTTGAGTGGGCGATCATGATCACTTATCCCTCCGTCCGCCCAACTGCTTTTCCCGTGCCGCATCAAAATCAGTCTTCGCTTCATATGCCTACCCGATTGGCCGATCCGAAACTAGACATCGATTCAAGCCTCAAACGTGACTTTGGTGTGTCTCAAACTCGGTCAATTTCTGCTGCTGATGGTCTTGTGAGGTTTGGACGGCTTTTTGCTGCAGGGCCCACTGACTTCTCAAGCCCGACTTGGAATCTCCTTGAGCTTTTGCCCTTGCATACCGACCATCAGAATCGAGTTCACGCCCCTTGACGGTATCCTTCATCTGCAATTCGAGCATCTCGATCAATTTACCCCGGGCCTGACGATCTTCAACCGGAACGAGCAACTCAATTCGTTTGTCGAGATTGCGAGGCATCCAATCGGCACTGGAGATGAAGACCAGATCATCGCCACCATGATGAAAGTGTAAGACTCGCGCGTGCTCGAGGTAACGATCGATAATACTCACCACTCGAATCCGCTCGCTGATTCCAGCCACGCCGGGTTGCAAGCAGCATATACCACGGATGTTCAACTGGATTTCCACCCCCGCCTGAGAAGCTCGATAGAGAGCATCGATGATCGTGGGATCCACGAGCGAGTTCACTTTTGCCGAAATGAATGCGTCCTGTCCTTCTTCTTTTCGTTGGATTTCGAATTCGATGAGTTCCAGTACTCTGTCTCTCAGGCCAAATGGAGCCGCCTCAATCTTCCTGAGGTTCTGCGGTTGAGAAAATCCGCTGATCGAATTGAAAAATGAAATGGCATCATTTCCGAGATCTTCATCCGCAGTGAGATAACTTGCATCGCCGTAGAGCCGCGCTGTCGATTCATTGTAATTGCCCGTTCCAAAATGCACGTACCTCTGGACACCATGCGACTCCCGTCGGACCACGATGCAAATTTTGCAATGAGTCTTCAGCCCCTTGACCCCGTGAATAACGTGAACGCCTGCAGCCTCCATTTGACGGGCCCAGTCAATATTGCGTTGCTCATCAAATCGCGCTTTCAACTCAACCAGGGCGGTGACATTTTTACCATTCTCCGCCGCGCGGATGAGGGCGTTGACGATCGGGCTTTTTTTACTTGTCCGATAAAGTGTCTGTTTGATGGCAAGGACGTCGGGGTCATTGGCCGCTTGTTCAATGAATCGAACCACCGGCTCAAAGCTCTCGTATGGGTGATACAACAGCACACTTTTTTTGGAAAGCGTCTCAAAAATGCTGGCTGCTGGATCCAGTGACGGACTTTCCTGGGGTTTCCACGAGTCTGCCTTCAGGTGTTCGTAACCATGCAGGGATGTGAGCGACATGAAGTCGGCCAAATCCATCGGCCCATCAGCAATAATAAGATTCTGGTCATCGGCACCAAGCTTCTCCTGCAGGAAGCTGACGATCTCAACCGAAGCTTTTTCAGAGAGTTCCAAACGCACGCAATCGCTCCAGATCCTCTCGTCCAGCACCGCTTCCATACCGGTCATCAAGTCCGCTGCGCTGTCTTCACGAACCCTCATGTCCGCATTTCTGGTGATGCGGAAAGGGGTCGCTTCTAGAACCGTCTGTCCCGGAAAAAAATGGTGAACCAGGCGAGCCACGGCCTCCTCAAGGAGGAGAAACTCAAGTCCCTTTTCCGAAGGCAGTGTCAGCATGCGGGACAGTACGTCCGAAAGCGCGATCACCGCATAGGGGGTTGGTTCCTCTGCATCACCGCACTCAAGGCGGACGCAAAGATGCAGCGTCCCGCTTTTCAGGTGCGGCATTTCCGTTTCGGCATCGACCGCCATCGGGGTCAGTACTGAGACAATTTCGTCCAGGTAGTTTTTCTCGAGTGCTGCGAACTGCACATCATTGAGATCTTCAATGGAAAGCCGTGAAATTCCTTGAGACTGCAACTCCTCTTCGAGTTCACTGAGACAGATGTATTGTTCCTTGACCATCTCCAGAGTGCGTGTGTGGATTCCATCAAGTTGCTGAGTCACCGTCATCCCAGAGATGTCGATATGGGTGGACTGGCGATCCCGAAGCATTTGCAAGCCTCCCACCCTCACCATGTAGAACTCATCCAGATTCGACGCGGTAATTGCTAAAAACTTGAGTCGCTCCATCAGAGGATTTTCCGTATTTCTAGCTTCATCGAGTACCCGTTGGTTGAATTCCAACCAGCTCAATTCGCGATTCAGATACAGAAGTTCTTTAAATTGGGCCATGACCTGTCTCACCTCAATCAAAGTGGCTTTTCGAGGGTTGCGGCGGGATCGTACTAACATCGCCTGGGATTTTGAAGCGGGACCTAGACACGTTTGGACCGCAATATCACACGTTTCCCGTAAACCTCCTCAAACAGGTTCTGCTGCTGGCTCAGAGCAATTTTCTCAAGGGCCAGGTCTTCGACACCGGGAATATGGATGACTACGATATCGGGAAGAATTTCACATTCGAACATGTGGATTCTCTGGAGGCGAGAATCATCGATTGCTTTGGCGATCCTGAGGAGTGCCGCCATCTTGGAAACGGCCACTCTTTCTTCACGCGTCAAGCTTCCGTAAACATCGTGCAAAGGCGAGGGTGACGCCCGACGATGATAGCGCGCGACCATGGCAACCAGAAGCAGTTCACGCTTGCTGATGCCAAAAATCTCAGAGTTGCGAAGAATATACAGCGAGTGCTTGTGAAAGCTTCGATGGTTGATCGATAAACCGACTTCATGCAGAAGAGCGGCCAAGTACAGCACCACTTCGAATCGATGATCCAACTTATGCTCGGATTTAAGCTGCTTAAAAATCGCCCGAACCACGTCAGCAACGTGCCTTGCGTGCGACTCATCAATATTAAAGCGTCTCCCAAGGTCCAGAGCGGACTGGATAATCTGGTTGGTAAACGCCGCCGTGCGACGACGGCTTTGGCTCATTTCACGGAGCAAACCCTCCCGCAACGTGGGCGTAGCGACCCAAAGGTGGTTCACTTTCAGAGCCTTCGCGATGTGAACATAAGCGAGCAGAGCCGTCGTCAATGACTCGGCCTCAGGCAGACTCAGGTGATGCTTTCGCGAGACCGCCACCACAGAGAGTTCCGAGAGTTCATCGACAAAAGGTTCGATCTCGCTCAGAGACAGACGAACGGGACTCTCCGGATCCTGATCGGGTCGCAGCTTCGACGCCAACAACCGCACGTCCCCCCCCATCACCACAAACTGGACTTGGGACTCGGCGCCCACTTCATGTTCGATTTTGTGAGCCGTCTTATCAATTTCCCGCTCCATGATCTCGCGAAACCGAGCGGCGGGAGCATTGAACTTCTCCAGCGTTCTGCGCAAACGAAGAGAACCCATGCGGTATGTGCGGGAATACTGGATCGTCTCCTGTTGGATCCCCAACACTTCGGTACTACCTCCCCCGATCTCACAAACAACCACAGGTTGGCTTGCAAGTTCAGGCACACGTTTCAAATACGGCTCTATGGCGAGGTACGTAACGCGGTGCAATTGTGCTTCATCGAAAGGCTCCACCTCCAAGCCTGTCGCAACGTAAACTCGATCCAGAAAGGCGAGGCGGTTTGAGGCCTCACGAACCGCACTCGTTGCCACGACTCGGATGTCTTCACGACGATGAATCTGGTACTCCTGCAGTTTATGGCAGTAGATTTTGAGGACTCTGACACAGTCTTCAATCGTCGCTCGATCCAAACGCCCTTTGATGAAAGAGTCTTTCCCCAAACTGACGGCTTGCGTCAGTGACTCCAAAATTCGTCCGTCACCGGACGCTTGAAGTTCGGCGATTGCCATTCTGACCGACGTCGCTCCGATATCGATCAACGCGACCGGGTGAGGCTCGGTGGTTACCGCTTCATTTGCTTCAAAGTTATCACTCATTTTCAGCCATTTTCCGATCTATCCCGGAGTCATGTCGAGTCACGTTTACCGCTTTCGCTACTCGACGCGCGATAAGAGAAAAGGGATCCATGGAGACGATTGATCGGTATCCACTCACCGTTTCGTTTCTGCCCTCGTCACTTTTTGTCACGAACCACCATCACTGGCCGCCACTTCGAGGGAATGCCGCCCCCATGCCGCAGCTCCCATGACAGCCGCGTCATCCCCCAACTTCGCAGCGACCACTTCGAACTGGTCCCGATAGCTGGGCAAGACCCTTTGCTTCGCTGACTTTCGCGCCGTCTTCACGATAAGTTCCGGCAACGCTTCAACCATACCTCCACCCATAATTACCACATCCGGTGCGAGCAAATGGACGAGCGTCACAATGCCGACGCCAAGGTACTCGGCCGCGTTTTCAATGATCCTGATGACCGCTTCGTCGCCGTTTTCGACCGCATGCGCGAGGGCACCGCTACGGATCTCGGAGATATCCATACCGGCCTTTCTTCGCAATGCGGGAGCTTGGCCTCGATAAACAGCCTGTGCCGCTTCAGCCGCCACTCTCAGTCGGCTCGCCAAAGCTTCAAGCGTCCCTGCATTTCCGGCACCGTCATGAGGACCGTCTGCCATAATCTGGATGTGGCCCACTTCCATGCACGACGTCACATTACCCCGAAAAATCTCGCCCTGGTAGACGCATCCGCCACCGATACCGGTCCCGGGAAACAGCCCCACCACGCAACGATAACCCTGGCCCGCTCCGAATCGGTACTCGCCATAAACGCCCAAATCAACATCGTTGGCGACGGTCACCGGACAGCTAAATCTCGCTTCCAATGATGATTTCACCGGAGCATCAACCCAGCCGAGATTTGGCGCTTCACGGATGATCCCTCGATTCAAATCCAAAGGGCCTGGACAACCAATGCCAATCGACCCTGGTTTCGAGGTTGCAATCCCCGCATCGTCCATCGCTTCCTCAATGGTATCTCCAATGCGTTTAAGGCCGAACTCCTGTCCCTCATGCCCCTTGGTTTTTTTTCTAGCTCGACCGATCGGTTCGAAATCGGCATCGTAAATCACCGAGAGAATCTTGGTCCCACCGAGATCGCATCCAACGTAGTAATCAGACAAGCCCATTCCTCCAATCCAAACTTTTTACCCGCTGCAACACCTATCCAAACGGTAATTTGGTACTGCGGCAGACCTGTTTAAGAACCAGCACCAATGAGTCTGTCGAGTTCGAGTTTGAGGCGAGGCAGGATATCGTCGTAGCTGTACGCGCCCAACTCCTCGGGCCCCTTCTTGAGGTTGACGAAATTTGGTCCACACCAGAGCCCCAAGTCCGCATCATCGGTTTCGCCGGGACCATTGACGCGGCACCCCATCACCGCGATCGTCACATCATGATCCTTGGCGTACTGAGTCATCTCTTTTACCTGTTGAGCCAGTTCCACGAACGCCTCGTTCTCCACCCGAGAGCAACTCGGGCACGAAATGATGTTCAAGGTGCTCAACCCGTAGTCAACCACGGATCGGACACGACCGGCCTCAATATCGGCGAGGATCTCTCGACCCGCCTGAATCTCTTCAGGCTTCCTCTGATTTGGAACCGTCAATGAAACACGTAGCGTATCTCCGATACCTCTGGAAATCAGCTGCTCAAACGCAATACGGGTTTTGATCACGCCTTCGGGCGGAATCCCCGCCTCCGTTACACCCAGATGCAACGGGACGTCGTTTCGTCGCTCCGCAAATTGTCGATTGACTTCGATCACGTGTTGCGGATCCGAGTCCTTTAATGAAACACAAAAACGCTCAAACTTAAGTTCATCAAGCCAAGAGCAATGCTCGAGCGCGCTTTCGAGCATAGGACCAATCGAGTCATCCGGAGCATATTTGTCTTTCTTAGCCGGATCCACACTACCGCAATTGACTCCAACGCGAATTGCACAATCCTGATCCCGGGCGACAGCTACCAGGTACTCCACCTTGCTCTGCCATGGCTTGTCACGTTCGTGATGGTAGAGGTGCCCAGGGTTATACCTCAGCTTGTCCACATGGGGAGCCACCACTTCGGCGAGACGGTAGTTCTCCTGCAAATCCACCGACAGATTCGCCGTTGTTTGCTTGCGAATCTCCATCAATGCTGCAGCATCTTTTTTGCTGTCGACGGCAATTCGAACCACGTCGGCTCCTGCGTCAGAGAGCAAATTGACAAGCTCGACCGTCGCTTCAATGTCCTGAGTCTTCGTCGCTGTCATGCTCTGAACGGCAATGGGATGGCCATTACCGATCGTCACCGAGCCAATGCGAACGGGGCGTGTCGGATTGCGTTCAATTTTCACGGGCAACAAATCCTTCGTTCTTGCGAGCGGCCGTTCGTATCCACCGTACCGTAACTCAAGTCAGCATGTTGTGGCTGGGAATTGACTCCGACGCCATTCTAAACCAGCTTTTCGCCGGAAAGTCTCCAGATCTCGATGATCACATCCGTTCCTTGGTGAAAAACCGGAATTTGATGACGGTGACCACTTTCAATTTTACTCAATCCACGTCTCTCTGATCGAGGGTGGGTTACGTGTCTCCCTAAAAGGTTTCGTTTGAATTGCCATCGGTTGTTGGGCAAAACGGATGTCACTCGCGATTTCCGCCGATTTTCTGAAAACTTCCTGACTCTCGGCCGGATGACAGACTCGCAAAACCAAGAATCGCCCAACGCCGTTGCTCATGATCGGGATCCTTTGAAAAGAGGCGGCAGAAAGCCATCGTGTCTCACAGGGCCGTAGGCATGCAAATGCCCGCCGTCCTACTCGGACCACGGATACAAATCACCCGGCAACCCGCAAGCCGGGGTGTCGAACCGTCGGAAACGGAGGGACAATGGGTGCGTGTTTCGCCCGCTTTCGGTAGAATGAAAAGCGTCAGGTTAGCCCACCAAAATCCAACACGTCTTGAGTACCGTGGCAACTCCACATCGAATGCTGCGGACAGGTGGGTTGCTGCGGGAGGGACCCGGCAGATCCGTTCCTGACTTTAGAACGTGGTCCCGGTGACGGTTGCCCTTTCGAGATTGTGGGGCCGTTTCGCGACTTCGAGGCCATATCCAGACTGCCGGGCAGGAGTAGATGTCGAGATGAAAACTTGGGAGCGGCAAATCACCGACGTGGTTTTCCAGTCGCTAATGGCCGCGTTTTTCATGGGTCTGCTGATTCTCACCGGTTGCAACTCGCCCGAATCCATGGCGTTTGCCAGGGTCGATGGTCGAGTCTTCCTCGATGGTAAACCCGTCCAGCATGCTCGGGTGGTATTCATCCCGACCCGTGCGACCCACAACGGGTGGGAAATCCCTTTTTCGTACGGGTCGACAGATACGGAAGGACGATTCGATCTTCAGACTGAAACCGGTCGACCGGGAGTTTTCCAAGGGTGGTCAGAGGTCTGGGTGATTGAACTGTCTGCACCAGAGGCACCGATCGAGCCAAAGGGCGTGCCGCAAAGGTATTCACGCCGCATGATTGAGGTGGTACCCGACTCGAATGGACAGTTTTCGATTGAAATTGACCATGGCGTCGAATCGCGAACGCAGAAGCCGCCAGAACTGCAACCGCGAAGGGATCAAAGACCATCGCGATCAGCTGAGCCCGGTCCTTCTCTGTCAACAAGCACTCGCCCTGAAATTTTAAGGGGCGAGTGATGGACGAGAATTTTGACGCCTACCACCAATGGCTTGGGATTCCGCCTCAGGAGCAACCTGCGAATCATTACCGGCTTCTCGGCTTGTCGACCTTTGAACCCAACGACGAAGTCATAAGAATCGCGGCCGAACAGCGTCAGACCTTTTTACGCACCTTTCAGCAAGGCCGCGGCGCTGAACGTTCGCAGCAGCTGTTGAACGAAATTACTCAGGCAAAAATCTGCTTACTCGATCCAGATAAACGGGCGAAATACGACCGAACTTTAGCCCCGCTCACAGTCCCTGCGACCCGCCACCCGTTACCACCGGATCGACCGTCCCCCGAAATGCGAGAAGGCAGCATCGCAGATGATCAAGTCGGTAGTGAAGTCCGACACACCTCCAATGCCGAAAGAGACCATGAGGCATTCGACGCATTGACGACCGACTTCAGCCAAATCACGCCAGCACCATTGGGCCCTCCAAGCTGGAAACTCGCCACAACGCTTGGAGGACTGGCATTTCTAATCACCGGTGGATTCGCTTTCTTCGCGTGGCTGGTCACACCCAACCCCTCCACCCTGAATCCCAAAATTGCTCAGAGTCCTGCGGCCACACCAATCGATCCTGAGACAATCGCCTCGTACTCATCGAATCCGAAGGACTCTACCGATCCCCCTTTGAACCAGCAGGGTAAGGACCAAACGATAAGCAAACCGGAAGAGAGCACCTCACCAGCCGACAAAGAATCTGTGGTGCCAACTCCTGTTCTGAACGAAACCGAGTCCGAATTGCGGTCTGAAAACGAAACCGATGCCGAAGCGGGCGGAGTTGTCGACTCGGATATGGTTGAGATGCCAAGTCCTGCATCCCCGCTTTCCGAAGAACAGGTCCCTGAAGCGAATCCCAATGAAGCTCCGGCAACCGCACCGGAGGCATCCGAGTCTCGAATGGGTAACGGAATCACCTTCGACCGGGCATCACTTCAGGACGCCCGTCAGACCCTGAGACTCTCCTACCCATGGAATTCTGGGGATGAGACGGGTGTTCTCCTACAGCACTATGACCAGTTTCTGGTACTGGCGGAAGATGAAAGTCAATCCGACACCACCCGGCTGGCAGCCTTGTGCGAGGCGAGGCAGCTGGCATGGACCATGATCGATCTGTCACTTCTGGAAAAAACAATGCCGGGCTTAACACGCTTCGATTTTGTCGATCTCACTCAAATTGACCTTCAGGGGTTAAGACTGGCCCTGAGCCTGGCAGCATCTGGCGAAGAATTCTCCAAGCTCTGGTGGAAGGGCCAGGCCTTGATCGCAGACCTATGCGCCGAGCGTCGACTTGAAGACGTGGAGTTGCTTTGGAATGACTTTGCAGACGCAGCCCGCTCGGGTGCGGCATCTTCGTTCCGCAAGGAGATTCTCCCACGACGACGCGCCCTTGAAACCTGGAAATCACGCCTTACGGTCGAGACAAGTCCAACCTCGCCTGTGGCCGAGGCGTTGTCAAACACTTCGGAAGATCCTTTGACCCTCGGCCTTAATTTACTGGCGATCGAAGGCGGCACCGATAAAACGCTGCGTTTCCTTCAGGCAAGTGGCATTGAGTCCATCTCCGACTTGGCGTCGAAAGAGCTTGACGCGGAAGCATTCACGGCGGGTGAAGCACTTGAACTCGTGAAACAGTGGCTGGCATGCGTCGATGGCTTGCCAGCGAGTGAAGTGGAATCTGATTGGACGCAAAACTGTCTTCGGGCTCATGCAATTCAACACTTGGCCGCCATCGACGCAACTCAACTCGACGAAACAACATTGGCTGATTTCATATCTTTAACAGATCAGTGGAATAAGCAGTTCGATCTTGGCAACCTTCTATCGCGTGCCCAGCCGATGCAGGGCGAGTATGCCAATGGAGTTTCGGTGGAAGACGTTTTACCTCTGCCCACTCTGGAAGGGCAAATCACGGCCGTTGGCGTCACCTCGGACGGGTTGCGAGCTGCCTTCGGATCGGATCAAGGCCAAATCTGTATCGTGAACCTCGTCACCAAACAGTATGGGATTGAACCCCAAAATGTTGGAGAGGCCATTCATTCGATCGATTGGTATCCCGATGATCAACGACTGATTTTTGCCGCCGGTCGAAATCAACTCAAAAACTGGGATACCAGGCGGCCGCTATCGAGAAGCACCGATGCTTGCCCATCCATTGCTGGAGGAATCGAATTTGTTGCCGTGGGTCCCCGCGGTCGGAAGGTGGTGGGTGCGTCCAACAACGGAAGCCTTTTTTTTTGGCAAGGGAATAACGGCAAACTGCTAACGACCATTCGAAATCACCGCCGGGGTATCTCCAGCCTTGCGGTGAGCGAAGACGGGAGCATCATGGTCACGGGATCTGGCGATCGTGAAGCTCAGTTATGGAATGAGCAAGGACCGCTTGCAAGATTGAGCGGCCACATGGAAACGATCCACTTGGCAGATGTCTCAGACAACAGTCTCTTCGCGGCAATTGCTGACTTCGATAACCTCATCACGATATGGAATACCTCAGATTTCCAGAAAATGGATGAACTCACGATCGATCAAGATCGACTCGTGGGTCTGCATCTGATGCCCCAGTATCCCTGGATCATGACGATCACCGATCAGGGCGAACTCGGAATCTATGACCTCGCGTTCGAACGCTGGGTGGACCAAATTCAACTGGATGTCACGGAGATTACCCGAACTCAACTTTCCAGAAACGGTTCTTTTCTACTTATCGGTAATCGCAAAGGCGAATCTTTCCTGCTGAACTTTCGCACCCAACTGACTCCGAAGCGAGATCAGTGGCAGGCCCTGAGAGCACAGTACAGCACCGCGCCAGCCCAATAAAAAACGGGTGGAGAGCTTCGTGGCTCTCCCCCGTTTTGTTACACATTCTTCAAAGACTTGTGAAGCGAATCAATCCGGTAGGTAATACAGCGTAGGGTCGTCAATGATCCAGGGCGTCGACCAGGTGCGACCATTGTCGCCATTACAAACGTTGAAGAAAAACGTTTTGAATCGCTCAGCACGGAAACTGTAAGGAAATTCGGTGGCAATGTGATCTTCGACGGTCAGGTTTTCCACGCCGGGCTTTGCGAAATAGTGGACCTGGCCGTTGGGCGTGACGCTAATTCCGAACGTCCACCAACCTGTGGTCGGAATAGGAATGGACTTGTAGTCTCCTCCTCGACGGTTGGCTCGGACACGGATATGAGCATAGTCCTCTTCTCGTTGGGTTCCATCTTTGCTGACGAACTCGATGAACATGCCTGGCCAATAGGTTTCTTTCTCCGTCTTTGAACCGATACCAAAAATGCCCGCGTTCTTGTTCGTTACTGTGGTATCAAGAGCCGCACGAAACGCAAAATGGGGCCCGGTTCGATTTTCCCATTGATCGACCGGTGGCAGATAGACCCGTACAACGCAGCTTGGAGATTGGTGCACAGGAATGGCACCCTTGAGTCGATAGTGAATGTTGCAAATGAAATCTTCTTGCTGCATACGGTAACTGGGCCTGCCGGGGACACCCGTCTTGAGCGACTGCAATAACAGCGACCCGTTGCTTCCCTCAAGCCCACCCGCCGGGGTAGCCACCCGTTTGATCACGTCAGGGTGCCCTCGTTTGATCCCTTCATACCAACGCCCATTGGTAGCGCGGCCCGTCGGTGAGCGTGTATTCCCGTCGATTTCTTCACTGCTCTTCAGACCGTTGAATTTGTAACCCCAGTCTTCCGCCTCAAAATCGTCCCCAACTTGAGAAAGCTTCACGCCCGTACCGGGAACCAGAATTTCATCCGCCGTCAGGTGAGTGCACGAAAGAATCGCCCCGACAACCAACCAAGCAGGCAATGATTTCTGTGTCCAACGCATCCATATGCTCTTCATGAATCGCTTCCTTGATTGATGGAAATTGGGTAGCCGCGGTCGTCGACGAAGTGCGAGTGTCGAAATTTAATGCTGCGGGACTGCTCGCATTCAGCCGTGGATGACAGATACCGCATCTCCGAACGGCCTTGTTACCGGCGCAGCGTCCCCCCGAAAACGAGGAGACCTCTTACCCAACGGTCATCGGATCCGTGATGGTGTGGGGGTGAGCTTTTTCTTCCGCATAAGACGATGGCGGAAAATAGGCAACTTTTATCGGTAAGGCGATCGGGGCGAATTTCGGGAGCGAACACCACCCTGAATGCACAGAAGCAATATTCGGCGGTAGAAGACGCTTCAATCCGAACGCCAAAAGGGAGGGGCCGAAAACGGGCTGGCGCCGATAAAAAAACCTCCCTCAAACTTGCATGTTGAGGGAGGTCGATGGGATTCCTGAATTCGAATCCTCGCAATCAGTCTTGGCTTTACTATTATTCAACGATCTCTCGAAGACTGACCTCGCCTTCCGATGGAAAATCGTCGGGAATGGTGGCCGTGCCCTCTCCAGTCGAAGCCTTCAAATCCTGAAGAGCCAACGAAAGTGCACTGTCGCCCTCTCCTTTTCCCCCAAACACAATCTGATTCGATGCGGACGGAAATACATCGAGGATTGGCCAGATTTCGCGGGTGTAGATCGTCAGGAAAGTCGCGTTGGTCATAAGTGCGAGGTTCCAAAGATTGCAAAGCTCAAAGTCACATAGCGTCAAAATCATTGCTCACGTAGAATACGAGGCTTAAGATGATGGCCTCTGCAGTCCGTGAATCAAGCCGGATGCGGACGCGAAATGGTGATCAAACGCCGTGACGGAGTTGGCTCTGGAACAATGCAATCACCATCTTGCAAGCTGCGAGAACGTCACCGAGTTGGATGAGGTCGAAACGGATTCGAACTCCGACTTCATATGAGATGCACTAAAGGAGAGATCAGCATGTCTCGGACTTTCAAACAAGTCACGTATTTGGGTCTTGGCATTGGGGTCGTCGTTGGCACCATGCTCGCCCTAGGTTTTGCTGCAGGATGGGTTTCTCATGCAAAGACCGACCTGGCCAAGATCGAAAATGACGATCTTGCCCGAGAAATGCTTTTGAAAGCGTCCTCCGCTTCCGGCGGGAAAAGCATGGCGATGGCCACTGGTCAAATCGACGGTGATGTCGAGGGGTTATTCGTATTGGACTTCACGTCCGGGAATCTTTTCTGCTGGGTGATCGATCGTCGGGGAGGCGGATTTCTTGGGCAGTTTCAAACGAATGTTCGAGCTGATTTCGGCCCCATCGAACAGGGCCGGACACCCGAGTACGTCATGGTCACCGGCGGCGTGAACGCCGCAGGGGGCGCAACGACGCAGGGAAACTCGGCTCAAACCGTCTGTTACGTCTCCGATGCCAACACCGGGGTCGTTGTTGGCTACAGCATGATCTGGAATCGCACGCTGCAACAAGCCAGCCGCCCTCAGCAAGGCGCATTGGTTAAGGTCGCTCAGGCATTCTCGCGAGACAACAGCCTCATCCGCGAGTAGACGACCAACCTCGCAAAACTTTTGCGACCGATGTCAGACACGAAGCGAGCCGGTTTGCCGAATTCAAACCGGCTCGCCCAATTCAAAAATCGATTTGAATCGACTCCACCCTTATGTTGGGATGGAACATCTTGCACAACCGGGGAAGGGGCAAGTAAGAAGAAATCGATACTCGCCCAGCAAACGGGTTGGTTCGTCCAGATCAATAAGTCCTCGGCAGCGAAATCGCCCCAGAGGCATGCTTCCCGGTATCCAGTACGGCATCGAGTTTCGTGCAACCCTTGAGAGTCTGCCTAACGCCTAGGATTTGCTCAGAACCGTTGCCCAACTTGGGTCAATCTGAATCCTGTCAGGCGTGGTACTTGCAGCTTGCGTCAGCTAGACCGCTTCCCGCAGTTTCATCGGGGGAGGGCGGTAATCGGCCATTTCTTTTAACAACCGACGCCAAGCCGAAGGTCGGCCCGGCGCGAGGATGCCATGCAGCCGGGGTACATCGGCCTGAGTAATCCAGGGCAGAGTCGCAGGCTGCTGATCAATGTGCAGAAAGCCAAGAACCCCTGCCAACGTTGAGTTAAGCGTCGCCCAATCCCAACCCCACTCCCGAATCGATCGAATCTGAACTTGCGGCAATGAAGTCTCGAGTTGCTTGAGCAGAAAACCATCCTCTGCTTCACCTCCAGAGACAATGACCTGATCCACCGCAGGATCTGCCGCACGCTCCACTCGAACCATCCTGCAAGCTTCGCCCATAAGCCATGCAACACCGGAGCGGGCGACGTCCGCATGAGTCCCTTGGAACAGGTCAAGCACTTCGGCCAATCGCGCATCGGTATTTGCTGGCGTCCTCCGGATGAAGCAATCCTCTGCATCATTCGAAATCTTCCTTAAAGTTTCGGTCAATTCGGAATCGTGTCGCCCTTGAACCGCAAGCTTGCCGATGGACCTTCCGCCAGAATTGACTTCGCACGCCAACGTCTTCTTGAGGGCCTTCCATAGCTCAAGTGATTTGAATTCAATCGAAGGGTGCTCTGCATCCAAACCATCGGACGCTGGCAAATAATAAAGCCCCGCAGGCGAATCCAATTTCAGCAGCACACGGGAACTCGCAGCGGTCCGGGCGGAGCGATCTGCCAACAAAAACCACAATGCAAGAGGTTCGAGTGGACCCCCTGAACCTCCAGCCGAAAGATCTGCCTGTCGCAGCTGACTGATAACCGACAGACCGCTGAGTTCCGCGAGACGAGCCGCGTCCAGACTTGGAACAAAGAGAGGTCGACCGTCAAAATCTAGAACGCACCAACCGTCGTCATGAAAACAGATCGCAAGCAATTCATCATCGAGTGGACCGAGCCGATCCACCAGTTCCTGACAGCAACATGCAACCCATTGGGCAAAGTCGTACCCGAAAGTGGCAGTCTCGATTTCCCCGAGCGCACCCTGGTTTTGCAATCGACTCAACTCTTGGGCCAGGGAACCTTCAAAGGACCAAGTCATACCCGTCCCAGGCTGGAATTCCCCCCAGCGACCACAGCCCCGGCTCGTGATTGCAGCGCCTTGCAGACGCTTTGCATGGGTATCGAACCACAGTCCAATCAAATGGCGATTCGTGCGCATTCGCCGCGCGCGGGTTACCGATTCGCCCGGGTCCGCTGGATCAGGGATGTCGTTTCGAAAAATCCGAAAAGGACGCATGGCTGAAAGTTTCCCAAGAATCGAGCGGATTCCGATTAACTCCCCAACGACCTTAGATCGCCACGGATTTGAATTGGGAGTCATGCCTGCAGATCGCGATTACTGGCGATCTGCAGGCATGAAAATCATAACCCGCCAGGGCGGGTGACTGGACTTTCTTCGCCTCACACCTCCGTGCAACCATCAGATCTTCCGTGACCTTTTCGGTGGCGTCGAAAACCCATTCCCATGACCCAAACATAGTTTCAGTACCGATCCGCTCCTAAGCGACAAGACGCATCTCGGCCGGAGCAGACTCACGGATGCCATCAACAAATTCTTCGAAGATTCGAATATCGAGTGCCGACGCCGCTGCACTTTCCGGGTGAAATTGAGTGCCTAATGCGAACCATCCTGGCATTCGACTTTCAATCGCTTCAATCACGCCATCTGGACAGCGAGCGGTCACCTCAAAGCCGTCTGCAACCGCATCAATCGCCATGTGATGACGACTGTTGACCCTGATTTCGCCATCTCCATAGACTCGATCCATGAGAGAGCCCGGTGTGATGTCGAGGCTGTGTCGGTGACTGGTGTCATGTGCATCACGATGAGGAATGGCCTGCGGGAGATCCTCGGGAATATGGAAGTACAGATTTCCACCCAAAGTGACATTCAACAGTTGCAAGCCCGCTCCAATTCCCAAAACAGGCGTGCGTCGCTGGGCAATCCCTCGCATCAACTGACGATCGAAGGCTTCTCTTCGTTCGTCCATCAACCGCATCGCAGGGTGCAACATGAATCCGTCGTTCCGAGGGTTCAAATCAGCCCCTCCCACGAGGATCACACCATCCAAAGTCTCAAGGATCTGGTGAATATCGTCTTCATTGGCCAGCGGTGGAATCACCACTGGGATACCGCCCACGTGACTTACGCAATCGAAATAACCGGCTGGCAAGCAGGTGAACGCGGGTGAGTCCCCTTTGGCGGCTCGATAGTCGGCATTGATGCCAATGAGTGGTTTGTTCTGCATTTCTGACACTCCCTTTCAGAAAAAAGACTCAGCATCTTCGCCGAGCAGGTAAAGAATGGACCATGTCGTCGACGATCCAGTCCTGTGAAAGTTGCCGGATCCAATCCATCGTTTTCTTCGATCGAAGAACTAAGAACCCGCAAGAGTGTCGCGATCCCATTTCATGGGCAACGTCTTCATGACGGCGCGTCTTCATGACGAATCCAAGTCTGTTAGAGCGAACTTGATTGGATCGAATGTCGTCCTGTGACATTCTGTATGACTTCCTGTCAGCTTTGCGTCACGGTTCCATCCGTGGCTAACTCGCTTACGCGATGGCTCTAAGTTAATCGGTTTTACGATTTCGGCAAGCAAAACGGCGCATCTAGTATCTCAACGCAAGTGCTTGCACAACATAGGCTTATCGCGAAGTGAGTGCTAGCACAAAAGTCCTCTTTGGACGGCAACAAACCGGACCGACTCAAGACAACTTAAGTCTCTTTGCGAACACAACTTAGAACCAAGTCCTGTCCTTAAGCGTAAAAACGGGATAAAATCCGCCTCTCATCGTCGCGTCGCCAGCTCCCTGAAAAAAATTACAGGTTTTTTCCATGCGGTTTCAACAAGTCTGTATTGAATCTTTGGGGTACGTCCTCCCTGAAGAAGTGTTGACCAGTGATGACGTGGAACAACGACTGGAACCGCTCTACAAACGTCTTCGCCTACCGTCAGGCCGTTTGGAGTTGATGACAGGCATTCGCGAGAGGCGATTCTGGGCGGCGAACACGATGCCCAGTGACTCGAGTATCCAAAGCTGCCGTCATGCGTTACGAGCCGCCGACCTTGCCCCTTCCCAAATTGGCGCTTTGATCCATGCCTCGGTCTGCCGCGACCACCTAGAGCCCGCCACCGCAAGTCGCGTCCACGACGAACTTGGACTGCCTTACGACTGCGTGATCTATGACGTTTCCAACGCTTGCCTTGGGATATTGAATGGCATGCTGCAGGCGGCCAACATGATTGAACTTGGCCAGATCGACGCCGCTTTGGTCGTGGGCAGCGAGGGGAGTCGTGCTCTGGTCGAGACCACCATCGATTCGTTAAACCGAGATCCGTCATGGACTCGACGGAGTGTCAAACTGGCGGTCGCGTCCCTCACCATCGGCTCGGCCAGCGTCGCCGTCGCCCTGACGCATGAGTCGATTTCCCAAACGCAGAACCAGCTGCTGGGCGGTGCGGTCATGGCGAATACCGAACATCATCGCTTATGCCATAGCGGGTCCGACGAAGCCGCGTCGACCGGCATGCAGCCGCTGATGACAACAGATTCTGAAAAGCTGATGGCCGAAGGGATCAAAACGGGGGCCGCCTGTTTCAACCGATTCAAAGAGACGCTCCACTGGTCTCAAAACGACATCGACCGTTCGATTTGTCATCAGGTCGGGACCGCTCACAGGAAGTTGATGCTTGAAAGCCTGAATCTTCGTACCGAAACTGATTTCGCGACGCTGGAATACCTCGGCAATACGGGCTCGGCGGCACTTCCCACCACGCTCGCGCTGGGGCTGGAATACGGTCACGTCAACAAGGGCGATCAACTCGCGCTGCTGGGCATAGGATCGGGGATCAATTCGGTCATGCTGGGAGTGGATTGGCAACAGACATTGGTTGAGGGCACCGATCCCCATCGGAACCGACGATTGTGGCAGGCCGATACGCAGGTCGGTACCGCCTGAAGTCATCTAAGCCATTGTCCCCCTTGTCACATCGCTCGGCCCCAAAAGGAGGGACGCCTCGACTCAGGATTTCTCAGTCAAGTCATGGTGCAACATTTGCCTTGGCGACGGTTCGAATATAATAAGGTCAATGAAACGGGGAGCGAACTCAATTCCAGTTTCCCTACCATCTCGACGGAGTGGCGTCATGCGATCATCTCATAGCCCAAGAAGACAGATCACCAACTGGAACGCGGGCGTCCAGTCCTCCGACGTTGCGAACGTGGCAGGCAGACTCTCGATTCCTCGCCGCTCCGGGATCTGCTCGGCAATCCTACTTCTAGCCTTGTGCGTGGCGGCCTGTCGGCCTGACTCCGACACCTCCTCGAAAAACGACGGGACGTCAGCAGATCAGGCACGGGAAGACAGACTCGCCAGCGCAGAACTCGACGAGGATCGACAGCAGGAGATATGGGAGGCAGAAAGCGTAACGTTTCAGATGGAGCGTCGCTTTGGCTTCAGATTGAAGACCGCCATTATGGAGGGCGATCAGTCCTTTATCCGCTCCGCCTTCGGCGAAAACTCAGTCATCGCCATTACCTCGGCCTCTCCTGTCATCAATAACCAAGCGGGCATCGAGGAAATCAAAATCCAAACGGTCGGTCCCGAGGACATGACGCCGATCTCAGTGGAAGCGCTTGCCACGCAGTTCATCGACGATTTCTCTGCCTTTGAATCGGTTGACGGCAGCTCGTTCCGTGTCCTGCAAATCAAACGACGCTCTCCCGAACTCCCGACTTGGGACGCGGAGATTCTACTTTCGGTCCGGGGGGATGCGGCCGATGGACTTCGAAAGGAAGTGACCTGGATTCAAAATGTCGAGGTCGATTATTTCGACGATCAACCTTTGGACGAAACTGCAAGTTTCAAAAGATGGTCCATCGTCTCGAAAAAGACGAGTACGGGGCAACAGGAGATTTTCATTGAAATCACAAGGGAATCGCTCCTTGAGGAAGCCTACTTGCCGGACAACTGGGAGGTCGATGTCGAGAAGACGGAACAGTACCGATTTCAATACGCGGTCGAAGACTTCGACGCGGACGGAAGACTTGACATTGCGGTCGCCGTGATGGATGGCCCTCCGTTTCTCTTGAAACATTATCCGGATGGGACGTTTCGCCAAGTCGCACTTGAACGCGGAATTCAGGTCAGTCGTCCCCTGGAAAATTTTTGCTGCTGCTGGCTGGATTTCGACAACGACAACGATCCTGACCTTGTCCTGGGTGATCGGGTCTATCAAAACGACGACGGCGTCTTTCGGGACGTGACCGAAGCATCTCAACTTGCGATCGACCCCTTTTGCATGGGCGCCGTGGTTGCCGATTACGATCTGGATGGAGATCAAGACATCTACGTGATCTATCAGGTCGACCTGAGCAACATTGACGCGGAAGGGGCACAATGGGTCGATGATCGCATGACGGGCAAGGCGAATCGATTGTGGCAAAACGATGGCGCCGGTCATTTCAAAGATGTGACCGCTGAATCGCGTGCGGGCTCGGGCGGCCGCCACACCCATGCGGCAGCATGGTTTCATTTCGATGACGACCTGTACCCGGATCTCTATGTTGCCAACGACTTTGGATTGAACGTTGTTTTGAAGAATAATGGCGACGGCACATTCTCCGACGTCACTTCGGATTCTGACGCTGGCGGTTACTCGACCAGCATGGGGGTTGCGACGGGAGACCTCGACAACAATGGGACCAACGACATCTACGTGGCAAACATGTTTTCAAAGATGGGTCGCCGGATCATCGCCTACGTCTCGGAAAAAGACTATCCCGACGGAATTTACGAACAAATCGTGGGCTCCTGTGCCGGCAATCAACTCTACTCTCGAAACACCGGGACGAGTCCATTCACGGAATTGAGCGAGGATTCCGGGATCAACGGAGTCGGGTGGGCCTTCGGGCCGGCAATGGCGGACTTTGACAACGACGGCCTGCTGGATATCTACGCGACAACCGGCTTCATGAGCTTCGACCGCACAAAGCCCGATGGCTGATCGTGCCTCTGGCGGGCTGTCGTGTCACAGCCCTTGGACCGCACCAAGCGAATCAAAGAACTTGGCCCTCTCGATCGTGAACTGGGGGAATTCTGGGTGGAAAACCCCTTCTTGATGCCTCAAATGGGCGAAAATCTCAGTGCCTATGAAACCAACTGCCTGTTCATGAATCGCGGAGATCTGAAATTCGTTGACGGAAGCTTTTCCTCAAATGTCAACCTGGATTCCGACTCCCGCAGCGCCGTTCCAGCAGACTTTAACCGCGATGGCAAAGTGGACCTGCTTGTCGGAAGTGTCGGCGGGGGCCCCCTGAGACTCTTCCGGAATCAGCTTCCCACCCGGAGTTGGCTCGGTGTTCGCCTTCGTGGATCTGATTCAAATGCCTCGGGCATCGGTGCCCGCCTCGTCTTCCATGTGAATGACAGGAAGATCTACAGAGACGTTTTCCCGGCCAACGGTTTCTTTGGAACCGCACCGTCAGAGCTTCTGGTCGGACTCGGGGAAGCGGCCGTCATCGAGAAGATTGAAATTCGTTGGCCGAGCGGGCATGTTTCCGAAATCGATTCCGTGACACCTAATCGTTGGGTGGAGATTTTCGAAGATGATCGGGAACCTTCCGAAATCACACTTCAAGTGAACTGATCTTCCACCGCGAAAGAACCTATGACCCTCGATGACAAGGCGGAAAACAGGGGGCGCATCCAACCTGTCATCAGGGCTTTCGCCGGACGGGCAGAATCCAAATCGCGTCGACGACGACAAATCCGTCCGTACTCTCATTGCTGACGCGAACCTCAATTTGGCCGTCCTCTTCCACGCTGTATTGACCGATTTCGATAAACGCTTGCTCGAGGGTCGGCGGAGCTTTCTGGTTGACCAGAATTGAGCTGGGAACCTCACCCACGGTTACCGTCACCGGGACGTTGGAGGCACGGTTTTGATGGGGCGTGTACGCAAAGCGAACCGAGTAAAGCCCCTCCGGAAGCTTGGAAAAAATGTAGCGGGCAGTCGCCTGTCCCTTTCCCTGGTCAGCATCGTGCAAATAGTTGTGCCCCACGAAGCCATCGACCGATCGACTGGGGAGCCAGATGCCCTTCAATTCAGCCCGATCCGTATCCAGCCACCAGCCTTTAAGCTTCTTGGGATTGACGGTACCGCGTTCAGACTCGGGAACGTTCCAACTCAGAATCTGCCCGTCTTCGAGCAGGCGTTTCCGAAGCGGCTCATAGTGGAGATCGTGCAAATCCACTTGAGTTTCCATGGCGAGGCAAGCTGCGGTCGCTGCCGACTGTCCCAGAACCATAAAGACCGGCTCCATGCGAATCGATCCGTAAGCAATATGCGATGCGGAAAGACAAACCGGAACAATCAGGTTCCTGCATTGCGAGCGTCTCGGCAGAAGGCTTCCCAGACCAACAGGGTAGGGGGGAAAGCCACCGACCTGAACATCCCCCTCATTCTGCGCCATACCGGAATCGTTCACGTAGCGTTGCACGTGATGCGAATCCATCGTGTAGGCCGCGAGGCCGACCGGTCGTTCCGCGACCTGCCTACCTTGGCAATGATTCTGATTCATGACCTCGGATCCGATCATGCGACGGGCTTCACGAATGTACAACTGGTGGGACCAACCGCCATTGGCCTGAAACTCATCCCTGCAATTCCCCCAACGTCCGATTTCCGAGCGAATGGCACTGGGAACTCTCTCGTGATTGGCGAGCGTCCACATCAGCCCCTGCTGGTAAAGAAGATGCTTTTGATAAATCTCTTCTCGTTCTTCGTAGCTTGCTTCCGCCCAGCGATAGCTCTGGCCAATAAAATCCGTGGAAAACCCCCGATTGTTGTTCGCGTCAGTTTTTCGATTCGGCATCATGATGGGGTTCCAAGGTGCCGTTTTCGCGCCAGCCTCAAAGTTCCGAAACAGAAGCTCATACGCCCGCTCGTCGTAACCCTCAGGTTTTTGAAACGGCAACTGATTGTCTTGATGATCCGTTACACACATCCGGAAACAGTAGGCCTGAACGCGATGATCCCCGTCGCCTTCAACGCCAGGACCAGCCGGGTCGATGCCGGGCAGCAAGCCACTCTCCGGTTTTCCCGGAACGACAAACGGATCCACCCCAGGAACCAACTGGTGATGCCTCGCATACGCCGTCTGGATCCCATTGAGGGTCTCCTCGTAGCGATCATTGGGCTCTCGCCCCACGATATAGTCAACGTCTGCTGCTGCAAGCAAATCGCCCTCGTAAGTCGCATCAATAAAGATCTGCCCCGAAAGCTCCAGACCACTTTCCATACGGAGAGTCTGAATCGCACCTTCAATCAGAGGCACACGCTGAAGCCGATTCAACCGTTCTTCTTCAAAGACCGTGATCTCTGGAAATTCTTTGAGCCAGGCTCGGAAAATCGCTTCAGCAACATGGGGTTCAAAAAACCACATGGCGTCTTCTCGCGGATCCTGTCGTCGATTGGTGTAGGCATTGGGCTGCTCGACTGTCCATGCAGATAGCTGACTATAGTGCTGCTTCACGCGTTGATAAAACTCGCGTGAAAGTCCACCAATGGCCTGCTTGTTACCAATATCAGTCGCCCCCAAGCCACCGCTCGTCAGCCCACCAAGATGAAGTCCGGGCTCGACCAATGCCACCGTCCGCCCCATTGTCGCGGCTTGAATGGCCGCGGTAATGCCGCCGCTGGTTCCACCATAAATCACAACATCAAATTCCCGAGCGGTGGCCGCTGGGTTCAAACCTCCGAACATCAGGACCACGATCAAGAGACTCACAACCGCGGCTTTCCGCCTTGGGCCTTGATCATGACGTTCCATTCGAATCATCTGTCATTTCCTTCAATGCGAAAGGTGAACACTTCTGCCCAAAAAAAGCCCCGTTCCTAGGCGGAAACGGGGCTTGGTGATGCAGTTCGAATGACCGAGCTCATCAGTCGGTAAGATTGATGCGGGCCCCCATCGACTGCAATTGCTTGATCTGCTCTTGCGCGGCAGCCCCGAGTGGATTTCCCTTGAGATAGATCTTCCAGAAAGGTGCAAAGCGACGTTGACCTTCGAAATCCTTCTTGGCCATCTCCACCAAAACGGCAAGGTCGGTCAACTGGTTGTCCTGCAAAAACAACCAGCTCAAATCATCAAACTTGGCAATCGATTCCAAGCCCTCAAGCCCGTTACCCTTGAGATCAAGACTCGAAAGAAATTTCAGATCTTGAATCGGCGTCAGATCTTTGACCTTGTTCCCATCAATGTAGAGAGACCAGATTTTATCCATGCCCTTCACGGGCTCGATGCTCGAAATTTCGTTTCCCGAAAGGTAAAGCGATCGCATCGCCTTCAACTCAGTCAGCGGCGCGATGTCTTTGACTTTATTGCCTGTCAATTCCAGGTACTGCATCCGCGTCAGACCCTTCAGCGGAGCGATGTCTTCAATCTGGTTTTGACTCAAGGACAAAGACTGAAGAAGTTTAAGTTCTGACAAGGCAGACAGATCGCTGATCTCGTTTTTACGAAGGTCCAGTTCAGCAAGGGCACGGCACTTTTCCAGCCCCTGCAAACTTTTGATCCCTTTCCCCACTCCCTTGATCACGGACAAGAACTTGACGTCCTCTTCGGTAATCGGCTCCTCATTGTAACGCTTGTCAAAAACGTAGCTCCGCACCACCTTTTCCAACGCCTTGTCTGGAAAGAGCTCTTGGGCTTCAACTTGAGAGGGTCTCGAAACGCACAAAAATCCAATCAAAAAACCAACGACGACTGCCAGTTTCATGGAGAACTCCAGCGAAGGTGTTTCAAGGAGGGGAGGTGTCGACCTGTCAATCTGCACCGTGGGCAAGGTCGATCAATCTTCACCAACAAACATTGTCTTGATCACAAATTCTTTGCGCAGATTTTCATTCCGACGATTCACTGCACAAGTAAACGGCAAACGTAAACGGCAAACGTAAACGGAATAAGCAAACGGCACAAGGATTCCAGAGCGAGCTATCGGCTTGACCGCCATCCGGTCCGGCTTGGATGGAATCGCTCGAAGGCCTCTCACCGAAATGAAAGTCGATGATAGGTCGAACACAAGAGTTTAGCAGAACCCCCGGTCAAAATCACATGACTCGAAGAAACTGGCCTGCAAAGGCCTTTCGCCGCATCGCGGGGCATTGCTCTGGAAACTCTCCTGCCGACAAGCCTGCAGCGCCCCCACTCCCTTGGTAGGACCTTCAAGTAACCGCTTTCAGCAACGCCTCAAGGGACCCCTGAAACACCAGCCGTGGGTGTTCGACCGGTCGGCGAAGCTTCGTCGTGATCCATGCTGCCTGCCAACCCGCTTGGAGCGCACCATCGATGTCATGGGATAAGCTGTCCCCGATCATCAACGGTGAGTCATGTGACAACACCTCTGAAATCCGCTTGAAAAAAACGCGTGACGGCTTGGAAACCCCTAGCTCTGCAGAAGTGAAAATGAATCGCGCCCCTCTGAGGGCCGGAAAAGATCTGACCACCGAATGCAAACGTTGATCAAAATTACTGGCGATCCCCCAAGCGATCTGTTTGCGATTCAAGTGCTGAATGAGGGCTTCAACGCCCTCAGCCAATCGCCACGCCTCGCCCCGAGCGTAATGCTGCCAAAGGGCATGAAATAGCAAGTCCTTCGACCGAACCGATCCCTGAAAAACTTCATGAACCAGCCTTCGCCAGCGAGCTTTCTCAATTTCCTCTGAGGTTCTCGTCGAAAGCTTAGGAGACCAGATGCGGGAATAGGCCTTTTGAAATCTCAGATCAATTTCTCGGGAGAGCAGCGTTGCCCCGAATCGTCGGGCATGCCGACGATAGGTTTCGGGCACCGGCTCCGCAGGAACCAAAAGGGTTCCTACGGCGTCCAGCGCTGCAGGACGATCTGAGTCTAGCCCCAGAAGTTGAACCACTGGAATACATCCATCGAGATCACAAAGAACATCAATCCCAAGATGAAGACCAGACCCGCCATGGAAAGGGCGAACACCATCTTTTCAGGCACGGGTCTTCGGAAGATTCCTTCGTAGAGAAGGAAAACGGCATGGCCGCCGTCCAGTACCGGAATCGGCAAAAAGTTGACGACCGCGAGGTTGGCACTAATCAACGTCAGGAACAGGAGAAATTTGGGCATGCCCTGCATGGCCATGGTGACCGCGGCGGAGGCGATCGTGCCCGGGCCACGCAAATTGATCGGAGACAAACGCCCAATCAACATCTGACGCAGGGTCCGATAGACCGTTCCGGCATCTTCCTTGGTTTGCCGGAATCCCAACTGGAACGCCTCTCCCACCGAACCGGCTTTCAAGATCTTCTCATCCCTTGCCAGCCGGAAACCACGTTTGGAATTATAGACATTGTCCATATCCTCGGGCTCGAGAGTGAACTCCAGTTTTTCGCTGCCTCGTTCCACCGTCAGCTTCAGTGCATTGTTTGCCCCTGCGTACTGCAAGAAGTCCATAATCAGGGGCCATACTTGCGGGTCATCGGCAAACTCGATCGCACCGATTGGCAGTTGATTCGTGGTGTCTTCCGGATCGATCGGTTGACCGTCCTTCAAAAATTCGGCGGCAGTCAAACGATCACCGGTTTGCAAGCCCGCCTTTTCAGCAGGCGACTCGGCATCCACCGAATCAACGACCGGTTGAATCTCTACAGCGATGCCCAATTCATCAATCCCATAGGGTAGATGTCCGTAACTGGACTCGGGCATGACTCTCGGCAGGCGAGGTTTGACCGCAACTTTCGATTCGTCCGGAGTCTCGCCATCGCTGGTCCGCCGAACCGAGAATTCGATCGTCCGTCCCTCTTTCGCCGCTTGGAGAAGTTGGTCTCCAAGCTGGAGAATATTTTGAATGGGCTCGCCATCGACTGCTGTGATTTCATCGCCAGCCGACAACCCCGCCGCATTCGCGGGTGAATTATTTTGCACCGCCTGGATTGGGCCAAATCCCACATTAACTCCGACGCCCTTTCGAGTTTGCTGGGGGATTTGAATCAACAGCGTCTTGGTTCCGTCGCCGTCCTTGCGCCTCACGGTGAATTCGGCAACCTCATTTCGAATCCGGGACAGCTCTCGTTTGAGTTCGTAGCCCGCCTGAACGGCAACCCCGTTGACTTTGATGATTTCATCGCCAGCTTCAAGCGGAGGTTCGGCCCGAGAAGCCGCTAAACCGGGTAGCACTGGCGAGGTTTTTCCCAGTTGGGAAAGGGTCGACTGCTCAATCCCCAAACTGGCCAGATCAGTTCCAGGAATCCGAAGGATGTCTCGGACAGGACTGAGTTCGTAAACGACAGTCTCCTCGGATCCTGGCACTTCGCATTCGAGAGTGATCGGATGGCCCGCTCCCGTCAGAAGAATGCTGGACTGAAGGTCCTGAAAGCGGATATGGTCGGCAGGCTTCACATTGTCATTGATTTGGATGACCCGTGTCCCCGGTTCAATGTCCGCGAGCCATGCGGGACCACCGGGAACGGTTGAGCCAATGACGGCCGGTTGATAGGGGGCTCCAAGACCAAAAGCACACATCGCAAAGATCACGGCAAAAATGAGGTTCATCACCACACCTGCGCTGATGATCAAAAGGCGTTGCCAGACGGTTTTCGCCGGATAACTTCGAGGGTCGAGTTCCGCTTTCCCATCGGTCTCCGATGAAGCTTCCATCGCCCCTTCGACCTGCGATCCTTGATCAGTCGAATCCGTATCGTCATCGGTGGACTCGCCATCCTGCATGAGCGTTCGTTCCCGTTCGCGCTGCTGATTCGCGGGATTATCGTCCTGTCCCAGCATTTTGACATAACCGCCAAGTGGAATAATTCCTATCCCGTACTCCGTTTCGCCCCATTGCACATGGAACAGCCGACGCGGGATCAAAACGGTCTCGCCGATCTTGATGTCAAAAGCGTCGAATCCCACGTAGAATTTTTCGCATTTTACCCCACATGCTTTCGCGACAAGAAAGTGGCCCAGCTCATGCACAAAGATGATGAACCCCAAGCCCACGACCATTTGCAGGATGGCTAACCACGATCCAGCGTTCAACCAAGAGAAACTTGCTTGGGAAATCAGACTAAAATCCACTTTTCCATCTCCTGCCGAGCCCACTTATCGAGCTTCTTAAGGGTTTCCAAACTGGGGTGCGATTCAAAATGATGCTGGTTCAGAACATCGCGACAACCGGCGACGATCTGGGGAAAGGCAATTTCGCGATTCAAAAACTTGTCGACGGCAACTTCATTTGCCGCGTTGAGAACGACGCCCGCAGAACCACCGACTTGCGCAACTTCAAGTCCCAGCTTCAATGAAGGAAAACGATCAAAATCAGGGGGTTCAAAGTACAGTTCGCAGACTGAAGTCCAATCCATTGAACTCGCCGGACCTTCAGGACGTTTGGGGTAGCTTAATGCGTATTGAATGGGCAACTTCATATCCGGAGGGCTCATCTGGGCCAAGACGGATCCATCTCGAAACTCGACCATCGAGTGAACAATCGATTGAGGATGCACGACCACTCGAATTTCTGTCGGACTGAGGTCAAACAACCAACGCGCTTCGATGATCTCCAAAGCTTTGTTCATCATCGTCGCTGAGTCCACGGTTATTTTCCGACCCATCTCCCACGTCGGGTGTGCTAACGCTTCCTCCACGGTCACCTTTTCCATCTGGTCAGCCGTGAATTTTCGAAATGGACCACCGCTCGCTGTCAAAACGACGGTCTTGACGTCTTCTCTGGCCCCTCCTTTCAAAGCCTGGAAGATGGCACTGTGCTCGCTGTCGACCGGCAATATCTCGGCGTTCGATTCCTGCGCCAACATCATCGCAAGATGCCCGGCCACAACCAACGTTTCCTTGTTGGCCAAAGCAACCCGTTTGCCCGCCGAAATTGCCGCCAAGGTGCTTTGCATCCCGGCACTTCCAACGATTGCGGCAATCACGATATCGACTTCATCCCACTCTGCCACCTCCTGCAAGGCGTCAGGCCCCACATGTAGTTCAGCGTCCAGATCAGAAGGCCAGTCGAATTTCGCGGCACGATCCGGATCGGTTGCGATGATCTTCGCAGGTTGATGCGTGCGGCACTGCTCCACAAGCGCGTCAAACTGCTGATGGGCTGACAAGGCAACGACTTCGAACTCGTGGGACCACGCCGCGATCACCTGTAGCGCATTGCAGCCAATGCTCCCAGTGGAACCTAGAATAGCAACGCGTCTTCGAGAACGATTGGGCATGGCGACGTCGCGGCAAAACGGATAAAAATTCGCTTGGACGCGTCTTGGGTCTCATTAGGGTCAGCGGCAACAGGCTTATTCGCCCTCGTCAGTTTACTTCCACACGCACAGGTCTTGCGAGAAACATGGCAGAGCGACATCGAATGCCGCTGTCTATCCACCGTTTGACCACACAAATCCGACGCACATTGACGGTTCCTCCATCCCCTGAGGCCCTTCGGCGCGACCAACTACCAAGCCGAGGCAATGAAACCTTCGAACGTGGAAATCACACGGTGCTGCCAACCGGATACACCGTTCAAAATGGGACGGGTCGGCAAAGTTGATTTCACGACGTAAACTGATGTGGGTAGTGACTTTTCAGACCACCGTAATTTTAGGTGGTTTCTGGCGCGGTCACAAGGCGGATTGCCCACCGAGACGTAGGTGACCGAGTCCACGAGCGACCTCGTGTCCTAGAGATCATAGAATTGCGATGGACCAGGCTGCGATCTACGATGCAACGATGTTTTTGACAGCAAAACTCCATGCTGCGAACGTCACACCAACAGGGCAATGCGGCGTGGCGATCGGCCCCGTCAGCGTTCGGGTCTCTGGACAGAGTCGAAGGCCAAACGTCGTCGCCACTCGTGGAAAACGCCGAAAGAACAGACAAATTAATTCTCAACAATGAGGAATGGGTGGATGTCATCTGATCCGCAACGCAAATCGGGCGAACCTCGGAGTGGCTCCAATTTCATCTGGTACCTGCTTGCCGCCGGATTGATCCTTGTCACAGGATTCTATCTGGTCTGGAACCAACGGATCCATCAACTTTCGTGGACGGATTTCAATCAGCTCGTTGGAGAGATGGCAACCGATCCGCAGGCTTCGGTCAAAGTCCTTGCCACTTCATCGACCCCCACCTCCTACGAATATCGCTCCATCCAGGAAGTGACCGTGGGGGAAAGGTTGGTTCGGGGAAAGATTCAGGCGACCGAAATCGGAAATGATTTGCAGCCGGTCGGTGACCCGAGACTCGTTCCGTTCCAGACCAAAAAGGATCCGTCGGATACGGTTACGGCAGAACTTGAGAAGCGGCTCAGTCAGGCGGAGATCCGATTCAGTTTTGATGGAGGCCCCGACTTCTGGGAAAAATACGGTTTTCTACTGGTCATGACCGGTATTCTGCTGTTGGGCGTCATGTTTGTTCTCCGCCGAATGGGCGGAGCCGGCTCTCCGATGAGTTTTGGTCGCAGCCGCGGGCGACTCTACGCTCAAGAGGATCTTGGTGTCACCTTCAACGACGTCGCTGGGATCGACGAAGCGGTTGACGAAGTGAAGGAAATCGTGGATTTCCTCAGCTCTCCCGAAAAGTATCAACGATTGGGGGGACGAATTCCAAAAGGCGTCCTGCTGGTCGGTCCGCCGGGAACGGGCAAAACCCTGCTTGCCAAAGCAATCGCTGGCGAGGCGGGCGTCCCATTTTTCAGCCTTTCTGGAAGCGATTTTGTTGAGATGTTTGTTGGCGTTGGCGCGGCCCGAGTGCGGGACATGTTTCAACAGGCCGTATCTAAATCCCCCTGCATCATCTTTATCGACGAACTCGATGCATTGGGAAAAACGCGGGGCGGCAGTGCGATCGGCGGCCATGATGAGCGAGAGCAGACGCTCAACGCACTGCTTGTCGAAATGGACGGCTTCGACTCCAACTCCGGTGTCATCGTGATGGCCGCAACCAACCGCCCGGAAACTCTGGATCAGGCACTCCTGCGTCCCGGTCGATTTGATCGAAATGTCCTGGTCGACCGACCTGATGTTCGCGGGCGGGAAGCAATTCTGAAAGTTCATGTAAAAAGCGTGAAACTCGATCCTTCCGTGGACCTGAAAAATGTTTCATCGATCACGCCAGGATTCGTCGGTGCTGACCTGGCGAATTTGGTGAACGAAGCCGCCCTGTTGGCGGCTCGCAATGAGAAAGACGCCGTTGGCATTACAGAATTCAACGAAGGTGTTGAGCGGGTGACGGCCGGTCTTGAGAAAAAGCAACGGGTGATGAACGAGGAGGAGAAGCACCGAATCGCCTATCATGAAGCGGGCCATGCGTTGGTCGCTTACAGCCTTCCGAACACCGACCCCGTCCACAAAGTCTCGATCATTCCGCGTGGCGTTGCCGCTCTGGGATACACGATGCAGCGGCCCGAGAGCGATCGTTATCTGATGACCCAAAGCGAGCTGGAGAGCCAACTCCAGATACTCCTCGCGGGGACGCTCGCTGAGGAGATGATCTATCAGGACATTTCCACCGGGGCCCAGAATGATCTGGAACGTGCGACCGATTTGTCGCGAGCAATGGTGACCGAGTACGGGATGAGCAAACTGGGAAGAATCAACTTTCAGGGCTCACGACGTTCGGCCTTTCTGAGCAACGCCGTCACCGAGGACCCCGGCCGTCAACACAGCGAAACAACCGCTCGCGAAATCGACATGGAAATCAAAGGAATCATTGACCACGCACTGAAGGGTGCAAAACACATCCTTGAAACTCGCCGTGCTTCTCTTATGGCGATTACCCGACGCTTGATGGAAGTGGAGTCGATTGATGCCGATGAACTCGCGTCCATCATGAATGAAACCACGTCAGGTCCCACTGTGGTTCCCGGCACTTCCATGGCCAAAACCAATACAGAAGAATCCTCAGGAGACCTTCAGCGGCCCGCTTCAGAGAACGCCTCGAATTCGGGGAATGGCTAAATCCCTCGGCGTCTGTTGCAGGGACCCAATGGCGTTTTCCCCCGAACTCGACGTTTGTCGCGCGATGGCAACCGGGAAAGCCTGCCTATCGGGAAAGCCTGCCTGTTAGGGAAGATGGTTAAAAAGCATCGAAGCCAAGGGAGCTATTTTTGCGCAAGCAACGGACGCATCGGATCGGATACTTACCGTAAGGTGCCTGAAATCCAAGTGCGAAGACATTCTGCCCTTGGGGCCGCCGCATTTCCCCCCGCCATTGACGCTCCGACGTCCGTCGGTCCATTCAAAGAATGCTCAACTAGCTTGTTTTCGAAGCATCTCATTCTTTACACTATGTGTGAATCCAAGATTCATGACTGCAACGCTCGACGATCTCATCTCAATTCCACTCGGAGTTGTAAAACCCTCGGGTCGCAGTTGCCCAAACATCTTCTCCTTCTGTCCAGGTTGATCAGTCTGCCATGAGCGAAACCACGGCCAACGATTTTTTAGCGCGACTTCGTCAAGCCAACATCGCTTCCGAAACAACGATCAAAGGACTGGAGGATCAAGGGCCGTTCGAAACCGGAAAAGCTGCGGCCCTGCAAGCGATTGAGCAAAAAGTGGTCACGGTGTGGCAGGCCCGCAGATTATTGAGTGGCACCCCCGAGTTGAAACTCGGGCGATTCGTCCTCTGCGATCGAATCGTCACCCCTTCAGGTTGCCAACTTTATCGAGCCCATGATACGGAATCAGACCAGCCGTTCTGGATCGAGTGGGAACCGAAATCTCGAACCACGCGGGAATCCATCGAGGCAGCGCAGGGCGTCTCCGCCACGTGTTTCCTCGCCCCCATCGAAGTCGTTGAATTGGGCGATGGCCGACTTATGGTCTACAAACCGGTGGAAGGATCGGCCTGCCTCAACGAAAAAAACAAAACCGTACGTCTTGATCGCCTTAAGCTAAGTCGAGTTTTGCGTGACCTGGCAGAGGGCCTGCAGTCGCTTCATGCAAGCGGCCAGACTTGGGGGAGAATGCACCCCTCGCAACTCTATGAGACGGAGCAGGGCTACCAGTTGGGACGATGGGGAAGTTGGAGCACTGAGGGTCTCGAAGAGGATCCATTCTACGTGGCCGATCTTGCAGCTCATCCCGACACTGCCGGCTCAGGAGACATCGCATCATTAGGCCGCATGGCCATGCTTCTGGGTTTTGGAACCGTGACCGCAGCCAAGGTCACGGCGAAATCGCGTTTAGACAAACTTATCCTACGAATGGCGGCACCCTCTGAAGAGCAACAGCGACCTTCGGCAGAACAGGTGACTCAAGCCATTGACGACTGGCTTGCGTCGAAGAGCGCGGTCGAACCATCCAACTCCGAAGCTAGCCCCACTGAAGACTCCGCGGCCCTGCTGCCCTCGGTGGTCACCGACGACTCAATTGTCTCCGTGTCGGCAGTGCCGCTCATCGAAACAGAGGAAGCGGTAGCTGCCAAAGTCAATCCCCAAGCACTGCAAATTCGAAGTCCGGAATTCCGACAGCGAAATATGTGGCTCACCTATGGGGCTTACGGGTTTTCGAGCCTTGTCGTCCTCGTTGGAACGATTGTTGCCCTGTTCTTTGTGCTGAACGCGCAAAACAAGCCCGAGGTTGCGGAAGCGGAATCCAAGGCGAAGGTGAAAGAAGTTGTTGATGAGATCGAGGCCGAGATCGATGAAGGCGACGCTCCTGCGGCGCCCATTACCGATGAGGATCCCGCGCCGCTCATCGAACTGGACTTCCCGATCGAGGAAAACCCCGCAGATAATCCGCCGCCGATCGACCCCTTGAAACAAGGGGACAACATCGACGTCCTGATCGATCCGGTCACCGAACCTGAGGTTGTTGTCGATCCGATGCCTGAACCAGAAATGAAGGATGACCCGGAAACTGTTGCCAACAACGACACGACTCCGGCCCCCGAAGTTAAACCTGCCCCTACCACAACCGAGCCAACGGAACCCGAGAAGCCCTATGTCCCTGCGTTCAAAGATTTGCCTAAAGCGGTTACGTTGCCTGAGGTGGGACAGGGCGACTGGAAGAATGAAGTGGTGCTTGGCACCATTCATCTTCAGGCCGGCGATCTTTTGTTTACCGAACTCAAAGGGAAAGACAAGGCATTTCGAGAGAACGCCAGTTTTGAAATTTCAAATGCCGACGGAGGCACGGCGCAGTACGCCTTTGACATCGTTTCCGTTGTCGGAGGAAAACGCACTCGTATTGCAAAACTGGATGCGGAAGGGGGGACGCTCAAGTTTCGATATTACGACGAAGCTGAAGATGCCCCCGCAGCCAACTATCTGAGAAATTGTCACCTGAGAATGAGGACGGGGACCGATGTTGGCGGGATTGCGCTTCGCGTTCCGGCAAAAATTTCGCCATTAACGATCGCGGAACGAACGGTCGATGCGACATCCGACACGGTCATGAGCTACCTGCCAAATCCGGAATCGATCAAAATGCAAGTCCTTCCGCTGAGCGATAAGTTTCCCGATTACGGATTCGAGGACAATAAAAAGGTCGACCAGGCCACCCGCGGGACGATCAACATCATTTTTGGCGGCAAATACAAGGAAGCCATGTTCCTGCAACTCAAAAGCCAGTTGCGAAACAAATTAACGCTTTCGGTCAAGGCGTTTTCACTGGTCGGCGGTCGCCCTCGGCCTTTCAAAGGCGACGAGCTTGCAAAAGGCATGGAGCAAGCCAAGGCGTTAGCAACGCAACTCACGGAAGCCACTAAAAGAATGGATAAGATACCGAAAGAACAGCGACCCAAAAACTTCAATACGCTCCGTCAGGCAAGCGAGGTGCAGAAGAAACAGGCGGAAGCGATCGTGAAACAGAGTGGAGATACGCTGAATTTCGTCGACGGCATGACAGGCCAGGTTCTCCCCGTGGGCGTTTACTACGAGGCCGAAGAGTTCAAAGTCTACCTGGCAACCCCAAGTGGACAGCCGCTCGACGATTGACGTCTCCTACGAATCATCAGGGCGGACGAGAATTTTACAACATCCGAGGTTGCTTGAGGCCTTTTTGGTCTTTGGCCGATCACGAATTCAGGGCGTGAATGCTTCGGGTCTTCCATTGCCCACGGCCGCGAAGTGACGAGGATGCTTACGCATTTGCCCGACGGCGTGTAAACTCAACCCGTCGTCAAACTAGGCAACGGCATTCAGCGCAGCACTGACCTTGGCAAGGAGCCTCTCTCGGTTGCACCTGCGGTGACCGTGTCTCAAAGAACATTGTATCTCGAGAGACACATTGTATCTCGAGAGACACCGTGTCTTAAGAAAGAGCGGAATGACATATGATTCAGGTGGGTATTCTCGGCGCCACTGGTTACACGGCGCTCGAACTGATCAAAATTCTTCTTCGACACCCCAAGGTTGAAATTATCGCAGCAACCAGCCGACAGGAGGCGGGGCGGGCAATTTCGTCGGTGCACCCGTCCCTAAGCGGTCGACTGGACCTGAGCATTGAAGAAAATGATCCCCAGGTCATTGCCTCCAAAGCCGATTGCATTTTCTGTTGCCTGCCTCACGGCGCTTCGGCCGAACAAGCGGTTGAGTACTTAAACCGGGGAAAAAAGGTCGTCGACTTCTCCGCCGATTACCGCCTTCACGATCTTGCCACCTATGAATCCTGGTATCAGGTCGCCCATCCAGATGCTGAACGTGTCGGCCGAGTTGCCTATGGTCTCCCAGAACTTTTCGAAGATCAAATTGTCGATGCACAACTTGTAGCCAATCCCGGTTGCTTCCCCACATCCGCCATCTTGGCGTTGGCGCCGTTACTCAAAACAGGTCGTATTTCAGGGGACTCGTTGATCGTTGACTCCAAGACGGGGGTAAGCGGTGGAGGCAGAAAACCCAAGCTTCCATTCCACTATCCGGAGTGTAATGAGAACGTCAACGCGTATAACGTCGGCCAGCATCGACACATGCCCGAAATTGACGAAATCCTGAGTCGCTTTTCAGGAGCAGAGGTCAAGTCCATCTTTACGCCCCATCTGATTCCGATGGACCGTGGGATTCTGTCGACCATTTATGCGGAACCTGTGGGAACCCTTGAAGAAGACGAAGCGATGTCCATTTTGAAAGAGTTCTATCAAAATGCGCCATTCGTTCATGTCGTTGACCACCTGCCGGCCACCAAACATGTCAGCGGGACCAATCATTGTCACATCACAGCCAGAATGGTTCGCGGTCGTCTAGTCCTTGTTAGTTGCATTGATAACCTGATCAAGGGCGCTTCGGGAGCCGCAGTTCAAAACATGAACTGCATGTACGGTTGGGATCAAACGATGGCTCTTCTCGACTGATTTGAAAATAGTCCCCGAAAAACTCGGGGCCGAACGCCTCGATGGTTATCTGTCTCGAAAGGTCTCCTGATGATGATCTGGTTTCAAGGATGAGCTTTCGCGAGGCAGTTCAAGTCGAACGGAATATCAGGGACGGAAATTTGCCCCATCAAATTTGCCCCATGAAGATCGCGTAGAACTTTCAGGAACTTTGAATCGATGTCACACCCTCTCCCCTCGGGATTTCAGTATTCAGGCATTGCCTGTGGAATCAAGAATTCTGGGAAGCCCGACCTTGCCATGATCGTTGGTGATCAGCCGGTCGTTGCCGCAGGCGTCTACACGCAAAATGTCGTTCACGCGGCCTCGATTGACTGGAATCGTGCTCGAACCCCGGGGGCGCAAATTCGCGGAGTTGTGATCAATTCCGGGAATGCGAACGCCTGCACGGGGGAACAGGGGGTCGCGGACAATGAGGAATTTGCCCGACTCGCGGCGACTGAGCTTGGTTCTGAACCGGACCAGATTCTCGTCCTGTCGACAGGCATCATCGGAGAACCATTGCCGATGGACAAAATTTCTGTCGGCGCACAGCAGGGGGGTGCAGATCTTGGGGCGGACGACGCAGCATTTGATCGAGCGGCACTTGCAATCACCACCACGGATCAATTCGTGAAGACCGCTTCGAGGCAGATTTCCACGCCACAGGGAACCATCACATTGACAGGCATGGCGAAAGGGGCAGGGATGATCGGCCCCAACATGGCCACCATGCTCAGCATCATCACGACCGACGCCCTCGTCGCTCCTGCCGATCTGGACATGATCCTTCGCGAGGCTGTCGATGATTCATTCAATTGCATCAGTGTGGATGGTCATACGAGCACCAATGACGCGGTGATCGTCATGGCCAGCGGTAAGATTCCCATCGAGGGTAGTCCAGCGAACACCCTGCAGCAACCGATGAGAGAGATCTGCATTGAACTTGCAAAGCAGATTCCAGCCGATGGGGAAGGGGCGAGCCACTTGATCGAGGTCGTCGTCACGGGCACTCAACTTGACTCCGAAGCCACCGCGATCGCCAAGACCATCGCAAGTAGCCCACTGGTCAAAACGGCCATTACCGGCGCGGATCCCAACTGGGGGCGAATTGTCTCCGCCGCTGGCTATGCCGGGATTGACTTCTCTCCAGAGTCAACGACCCTGCGTCTCAATGGCACGCTGCTGTACTCCAAGGGAACTCCCTGTGCGTTTGACCCAGCCATTGTCAGTCAAACCATTGTGGACAAGCGTGAGGTGGAAATTGAATTGAGTGTGGGTGAAGGTCCAGGCAATGCACAGTTCTGGACGAGCGACCTGACAGTTGAATACGTCAAATTCAATGCGGACTATCACACGTAGTCGCTTGTATTCCATTCAGGCCAGCCTGAAAAACGAACATCGGGGCTCGTCCTAATTTTTGAGTTGTTGTTCGTGAACGCGCCATAGAGGTTCACGAGGTCGAACAAGCACGGCAATCTTAAACGCCCAGAATTGACTTCATCGCTTCGACCAAGCGGTCAAGCGCGTGCTCGGTCGTCATAGGCCCGGGACTGACTCTTACGGTGCCCCCCGTTTTTTCCGTTTCAAGCGCCTTGTGGATCTCTGCGGCACAATGAAATCCGGCTCGGAGCTGAAGACCAAAACTTCCATCAAGGATCGCTGAAAACTCGCGGGAATCGAATCCATCCACCGTAAAACTGGTCGGCCCAACATGAGCCTCAGCCGCCGTGGGACTTTTGAGTTGCACTCCAGGCAGAATCGAAAGCCGCTCAGCAAGTTTGGAACTCCACTGCGCCTGGAATGTTCGAATGGAATCGAGTCCGTTCTCTTCAAGGTACCTCAACCCCGCTCCGAGTCCCGCGATGGCCGGCACATTCAGGTTTCCTGCTTCGTATTTGGTCGGCATGTCGTTCGGCTGAATCGCTTCGTCGCTCGATGACCCCGTTCCACCGTAACGGAGTGGCGGCACCTCGTTCTCAAGCCCTTCTCGAATGTATGCGACCCCGGTACCCAGCGGGCCCAACAGGCCTTTGTGTCCCGATGTCGCCAAAAAGTCGATCGGCAATTGTCCAAGATCCAACGGAAGATGACCGGCAGACTGCGAGGCATCAACGAGCAAAGCCGCACGATGAGTTCCCAGGATTCGCGCGATTTCCTCAACCGGCTCAATGGCCCCTGTCACATTGCTGACATGAGTCAAGATCACGAGTCGGGTTTCGTCCTTGACCTCTCCCATGATGTCTTCAGCTTGAACCTGCCCAAGCTCATCGCATGAGACGCAAGAGACCTTGAGTTGCCGATTCACGACAAGGTCATGAATCGGCCGCAGGACCGAGTTGTGCCCTGCCTGAGTCACCACGACATGATCGCCCGGGTTCAGATAACCGAGCAAAACGAGATTCAACGCGTCTGTCCCACTCTGGCAAAAGATAAACCGGCTTGAATCGACGAGAAAAAGACGGCCCAACTGCTCCCGAGTCTCTGCAACAACTCGATCTGCCTGTTCGGCTAGTCGATGACTCCCTCGACCGGCAGCCGCAAGTTGCAGCATCGCGTGCTGGACGGCCTCCACAACCGATTTGGGTTTTGGAAAACTGGTCGCAGCATTATCCAAATAGATGAGGTCGCCGGCCCGAGTCATCGAGCTCCCTTTCGTACGCGGATTACCCGTCCTACCACAGTTTGATCACCCCTTCAGGCTGTTTGAGCCACCGACCCTATTTTTGAGTCGAACTTGCTGATTTCGAAGCCCCTCAACCTGCTCTCCCGCGCAATCTTCCTTGAAATCTGTCCATTCACGCCGGAAGGAACCCTATTTTTCGGAAAAATGAGCCTCCGACCGCTCACCGCTGGCGGAAAGCTGCCGCGAATACTGGATCAAGCTTGCTTCCGGAGTATCATAAAGGACGTAGGAGCGGCCCACGAGGGGCAAGCTTCCGGGGCCTGCGGGCCGTGCGTTTTGTCAAAGAGTTTCCTTCTTGCGGATACGATCTGAATATGATGCCTAAGCTCAAAAGTCGAATCATCGGTGCTCTCGTGGCAGTGATCCCGACCTTCATCAGCGGGCCGGTTCCCACATTGGGCCTCGCGACCGAGGCGGTCGATCGCATCGACTATCGAGCACAAGGAGAATATGAGGGACGAGTCCGTAGCTTTGCTGGCTATACGGGCCGTCTTGGCATGCAGGTCATCGCCCAAGGCGAACAGAAATACGAGGCCATTGTTTTTCCTGGCGGTCTTCCGGCAAACGGCTGGAACCGGTCGACTCCGTGGCGTTTTTCTGGTGGGAAAACGGAGGAAGGCGTGATTCTTGATCAGACCAACGGCCCGGGTTCTTTGGTTTTCTCCGATGATGGAAATGGATTCTGGTACCTGAGGGATGCTTCAAAACGGCTCGCTGCCGGCTTGATCAACGTGACTCGACAGAGTCCTACTTTGGGCGCACAGCCGCCTGAAGGTGCCGATATTCTTTTCGATGGAGAAACGATTCGTGGCCTGCTTCAGGCAAAACGTAAAGATAATGGAACACTGCACGTCGGTTTCCTCACTGAAAAATCGGTTGAAGATTTCGATCTGCATCTTGAATTTCGAACACCCTTTGAACCAGAGAAGCGTGGGCAAGGCCGGGGCAACAGCGGAGTCTATATCCAGCGTCGGTACGAAGTGCAGATTCTGGACTCTTTTGGCCTCGAGGGACTGATCAACGAATGTGGTGCCCTGTACAGACAGCGTCGCCCCGACATGAACATGTGCCTTCCCCCCCTGGTCTGGCAAACTTACGACATCAACTTCACCGCCGCCCGATTCAATGAGGCTGGGGAAAAAACGGCCCCTGCAAAAATCACCGTCATGCTTAACGGACGTAAGGTGCATGATGATGTCGAATTGGTCAACAAAACGGGAGCGGGACAACCCGAGGGCCCCAATCCACTTCCGATCCTTTTCCAAGACCACAGTAACCCGGTCGAGTATCGGAATCTCTGGATCGTTCATCGGTAGCGTCGCTGGACGAGTCAATGTCCTTGGCGATCCTCCGCGAACCGAGCTCTCGAGTGACCCGGGAGAATGTTCGCAGGCGGGTGGAGCCAAAGCATCCGACGCTTGGGTACACACCCCGCTAGCACCGCAAGATCGCTCTTGGATGACTCCTGTATCTTGAGATATCATTCTTCGACATAGCGAGGATTCCGAAGCCCGAAGACGATGTCGGGTGATCCGACCGGTTATTGCCCCATGAACATTGCCCCATGGATGGTGTATCGGTTCGTTGACAGGAACCCATCGCCCGACATCCATCCACCATGATTGCTAGAACAGTGACCGGTTGAGGCGACGCAAGCTTGGACTGGTGACACTTTTCCTGGGAAAGGACTCCCGCCATGTCATTTACACTCGGTGAAATCACTCGTCTGGTCCGTGGCACATGCCATGGTGATCCAAGCTTGATTATCGAAAATGCGGACATCATCCGCGACGCGTCGAGCGGTTGCATTACCTTGGCTGATAAAGCCGAAATCCTCAACCACCTGCAAGGATCGGAAGCCTCCGCGGTCATTGTGCCTGAAGGCTTGGATGTCCCTGACCTCGCGTCCATTGAAGTCAAAGACGTCCATCAAGCATTCGCCCGAGTTGTCGACCTGTTCTATCCGCGCGAATCGGAAGGCGTCTCCGGAATCTCAACAGCAGCCCAGATCCATCCCTCCGCCCAAATCGGGGATGACGTCACGATTTTTCCCAACGTCTACATCGGCCCGAATGTCACTCTCGGCAACCAAGTGACCTTGTATCCGGGCGTGAGCGTCATGGAAGGGTGTTCCATTGGCGCCAACACGACCATCTATTCGAATTCGGTCCTTTATGAACTGACAGAAGTTGGATCGAATTGCATCATTCACGCAAACGCGACGATTGGGGCATTCGGATTTGGGTACGACAGCAGTCGTGGCCATCACGTCCTGAGTGCTCAATGTGGCTTTGTCCGAGTCGAGGATCATGTGGATGTCGGTGCCGGGACGACGATTGACCGCGGCACCTATGGCCCCACGGTGATCGGCGAGGGCTCGAAGCTGGACAACCAGGTGATGGTGGCTCACAACTGTCGAATTGGAAAACATAATTTACTCTGCTCGCAGGTTGGCATCGCTGGCAGCTGTACCACGGGCGACTACGTCGTCATGGCAGGGCAGGTGGGCATTGGTGACCATCTCAATATTGGCAGCAAAACGATGCTCGGCGCCAAAGCGGGCGTGATGGCCGATGTTCCCGAAGAGACGATCTTTGTTGGCATTCCGGCGACGCCCCACCGCGAGCAGATGCAGAAACAAGCGGCGTTGGCGAAGCTACCCGAAATGCGCAAAGAATTTAAACGTCTCCAAAAAGAACTGAATGACGTTCTGAGTCGCATGCAATCCGCTCCACAAAATGAGGCTGCTTGAGGCGACTTATGGTGCGAGACGATCCCAACCGAATAGGCCTGGTGGCTGGATGGGGGCGATTTCCCATCGTCCTTGCAGAGACGCTACGTGCTCAGGGCTACCACGTCACGTGCCTTGGCATCAAAGGCCACGCCGATCCAGTCCTTGCGGAGATCTGTGATGAATTTGTGCCGGTGGGAATTGCAAAACTTGGCCGTCAGATCCGGCTACTTCGCAATCGCGGCGTAACAAAAGCCACCATGGCAGGCAAGCTTTTCAAAACCATCCTGTTCAAGAGATTTGCATGGCTGAAACATTCTCCTGACTGGACCTGTGTTCGATATTTTTACCCACTTTTCATTACCAAAACACGCACTCGAACCGATGACAGTCTTCTTTTGACCGTGGTTCAAGCGTACGCTGACGCCGGCATTTGTTTCGCCCCCGCCACCGACTTTGCTCCGGAGCTACTCGTGAAAACAGGGACACTCAGTCAACGCAAGTTGACCAACTACGAAGCCAAGGACATTTCCTTCGCATGGGATCTCGCCAAGGAAATGGGGCGGATGGACATCGGTCAAAGCGTGGTGGTCAAAGGGCGAGCCGTCTTGGCAGTCGAGGCGGTGGAAGGGACCGACGAGTGTATTCGACGTGCCGGTCGACTTTGCCCCTCGGGGGGATTCACCATCGTCAAAGTCGCAAAGCCTCAGCAGGACATGCGTTTCGATGTACCGACAATCGGCCTGGGTACACTTCAAACCATGCATGCGGCCGGAGGGAGAGTCCTTGCGGTGGAGGCCGACCAGACGATCCTGATTGACCAACAAGAGGTCATGAACTACGCCGACCAGCATGGCCTCACCGTCGTCGCGATCGATGCTGCGGAGTCTCAGCAGATGAGCCGAGTCGCCTGATGGACTTCGCCTGTCCCTGGTCAGACCCGACTTGGACCCGCAATACGCAATATCTGCTCAACTCGTTCAAACACTGGCTCGGTACTGAATTGATCGAGCGTCAGGGCTCACCGCAGCAGCAGGCTGAAACGCTCTTCAAAGCCTCTTCCATTGTAGTCGCCCATGGCCTGCAGCAAGATCCGATCTTTTTCTATGGAAATCTGGCTGCCCTGCAACTCTGGCACGTCGACTTGCCCTCGTTGCTTGAAATGCCAAGTCGTAAGACGGCTGAACCCGTACATCGCGATGAGCGTGCACGCCTCTTGAAACTCACCCAAGAGCAGGGATTCGTGGATGACTACCAGGGGATTCGAATTGCAACCACGGGCGAGCGATTTTTAATTGAACGGGCGATCGTCTGGAACGTCATGAATGACCAAGATCAACAGGTGGGACAGGCGGCGACTTTCGACCACTGGCAGCGATTGGTGGACCGAGCATGAAGAACCTTGAACAGCGTCAAAGTTCTGCCTGCGGCGAACTGGGGTCAATCGACACCAGATCGATCGCAGAATGCGGCACGAGGTAGAGACCCTCGGTGACCCACTGGATCGCAAGTCCCTGCCCCGGCCAGCCAAGGAGATCGAATAGGGTCGTGAGTTCCGGTAGCGGGCCGTGGAGTTTGATTTCAACATTCTGCAGACCCTGACGACCATCGATGGCATTTCCCTCCAACCAGTTCCCTGATGCACCATGCGGACGCCAGGTGAAAGAACCGTCCCACTCGACGAAGCTTCCTGGCAATTTTTCGACCGCGTTGATGAAGTCTTCGAAAGTCACTGCAAGTTCACAAGCCTGGTCGGCAGGTTCAAGTCGCCAGCGACTTAACGAATACCCTCGATGCTCGAGATTCTCCACGGGACGAGACTCAGCGGGGGCTGCATGTAAACATAGATGCAGTGGAAAGATGGACGGACGCATGTTACCCATTTTTCTGTTGTGGAAAGACACCTTGCCTCCCGTGAAGGTCTGGCAGACTTGATCTTGTGCGTTACCGGTGAAATTGCAGGAACGCGCAACTATCGACCTCTGGGTGCCCGAATTCTCGGAAGCGGCTTAACCGTTTGTGTCCGAAACAGGCCAGACCCCGAAATCTTAATCCAACAATTGATCGTTCAACCAGGATTCGAAGGACGGCGCGACCCTGACAAGGGGCAGGGCAATGAGCTGTGGACATTCATAGGGATGGTTCTCATCGATCCACGTCGCGAGGTCCGACCACAGCCTTACATGAGATTTTGCAACAAGACTCCACTCACGTCCCTGTTCGATCTGTCCGTTCCAGCGGTAGATGCTTTCAATTTCCGCTTGAATCTGAACACACGCCGCCAGACGCGTTTCGACCAGCCCCCGTGCGATTTGTCGCGCATCTTTCAAGTGCTCGACCGTAGTTTGGACATGAATCCAAGGGCTTGAATGGGAGTCAGGTTCAGCGATCACACCAAGGCCTCCGGTTGACTGCTCTCCGGTCTACTTTCTTGCATCCGCGACAGACGACTAGAACGTCAGGCCGCACCGAAGCATGAAGGAATCTTCCAGACCAAGTTGGCCGGGTGGCTGGTAGCGATACTCCAGCTGACGATTGAAAACGTACCCAACCTCAAAGAAGCCTCTCAGTTTCTGCAGTGTCGTCCAGTCAACCCCTGCGTAAATTCGAATGTCGTTGATATCCACCTGATCCGTGAAGCCGCTGACGCGTTTGACCGTCCAGGTTCCGCCGCCATATTCCCCGCCCAAGTAGACCCACAGGTCAGTGTTCCCATACTGAGTCCACCGCCGCGCGAGTCGTGGTCTTGGGAAATACAGCTCCAAATTCACATCCGTATTGGGTTGCCAGAAAAGCCCAAATGCGGGCAGCACCTTGACATTGACCCGATCGAGATACTCCACCCCTAGCTTGGCAGTCATCGTTGGCGTCAGGGCAAACCGACCGAGACCGGTCCCGGTAAAACGCCAACTGTCCGTGGTGATCGTCGAGAAATCGGAGTAGAGCCCGAAGCGAAAATTGATTTCCCCTCCGATAGGCCTTTCGGGTGCCGTGGTCCAATCGAAATCCAGAAATGCGCCGTAAGCATTGCCAGGCATGTCCGCAACAAGCTGGGGCGGCGAGGGCCCCTGCCACAGGGAAAAAATGAATCCGGGTGAGACTTTCAGCGGACGACCACTCGCGAGGAAGTCCGGGTAATTCATCGTCACACCCGTCTCAAAGTCATTGATCGCAATATCATTACCCCCACCGCCATTGATCCATGTGTATTTGAATTTCAAATCCTGGAACAAGCTGAGGTAAGGCCCCTCTTCGAATCCGGACAGCGCGTTGTTGGGCCAATTCCCTACCGTCGGCTGCCAGTTTGGAAACATGGACGGGGGCGTTTGTGGGTAACCCGGGTAACCGGGAGGTGCCGCGTTGGGCGGAAAAATGGTGGCAGGTGCGGCCCCCGGAAACCCGGTGGAGGGAGGAGGCGATAACACCGAACCGGCGTTGGCAGCTTGCGAAGAAAAGGGATCAAATGCCGGCTGGGCCGGCGGCGCGATTGTCGGCGTGGTCTGTAAAGTTGTCGTTGACGGAGGTTGCAGGAGATAACCGTTGGTTGACGGTGGGGCCAAAGGCGTCGTGGTCGTTACCCCATTCTGACTGACAGTCGTAACCGGAGTTGCGGTGGTCGGTGGCATCGGTCCGCCGCCGCTCGCCCCAAAACGGACACGCTGCCCGTAGACTGGAGCCGCAATGACCATGAGCGTCACCGCTAGCATTAACATTCGCGGATGAAATTTTATCACCACCACTCAAGACCTCTGTCAAAGACCGCCGATGCAAATCGATTCCTTGTACGAGTCAATATCAAACCCAATCCATGGGGTCAAGTTCGCCTCGCATCACGCTATCACCGCAGGTATGGCTTACCGGTCATGACCGCGAGTTTTTCAATCGTAAAGCGAGGCAGGAAGTGGTTTCCCAGCCGACAGGGATATTCGTCGCCAAATGGGCAGGGATGAGTTAACATGGCCGAACGCTGTTCGGGTCGATGAACGTGAGTGGACACCCCGTCCGCAGGCTCCGACAGCCAAATGAAGTCGTCCACTCGGACTCCACTGAAATCGGGATCTCCTCCCTGTTCGGTATCCGCGAGTGCGACCATTTTTCTAATCGAAGAGTCGATGCGAGCCACCGACTCTGCTGGAGTCACTCCCATGAACCGTAGTCGCACCACCATTTCGCTTGTTGCGATGGGCGTTTTCGCCGTTCACCACCTCGGCACTTTTGCCGCGGATGACTTTCATCTTCACCGTTTTCACCGTCTGGTACTTACAGACACCTATTACTCGGAAGGGATCGGAGCTGGGGATCTCGATGGGGATGGGCAATCTGACATCGTGCATGGACCTTACTGGTTCGCCGCTCCCGATTACGACATTCCCAGAGAGATTTATCGAGCGAAGGCACAGCCAAGACAGGCGTATGCAGACAACTTTTTCAGCTGGGTGCATGACTTCAATGGGGACGGCCTCGGCGATGTGCTCGTGGTTGGTTTCCCAGGGACACCCGGCTTCATCTATGAGAATCCGGGGCCTGAAGGCTGGGAGCAGCCTTGGCCTAAGCATCAGGTTTTAGATTCCGTCGCCAATGAGTCACCTCAATTTGTCAATCTCGTTGGAGATCCGCGGCCGGAACTGGTTTTCACCCAGGGAGGCCACTACGGTTTCGCACGCATTCCTGATCAAGATCCACTCAAACCTTGGACGTTTGAAAAGATCTCTGACCCCATTGCTCCGAATCCGTTTGGCCATGGCTTGGGGATTGGGGACGTCGATAGCGATGGCCGCGCGGATATTCTGTGCAAAGACGGCTGGTACCAACAGCCCAAGACAGAAGGGGGTGAATGGGAATTTTTCGCCGTCCCATTTGCCGGCCCTGGCGGGGCAGACATGCACACCTACGACGTCGATGGGGATGGAGACCAGGACGTCATCACAAGTCTCGCGGCTCATGAGTATGGGCTCGCTTGGTATGAGCAAGTCGAGACGGCGGGTGAACGACGTTTTGTCCAACATCTGATCATGGGCAAACAACCGAATGAGAATGAATACGGGCTGGTGTTCACGGAAATGCACTCGCTCAAGCTCGCAGATATCGATGGTGACGGCCTGAAGGACATTGTGACAGGGAAGACCTATGGGTCGCATCACAGAGCCAGCCCACTTTGGGATGCCGGTGCTGTGGTGTACTGGTTCAAACTGCAACGTGACGAAGACGGCATTCACTGGCTTCCCATGTTGGCCGATGAGAACAGCGGGGTCGGTCGTCAACTTGCCGTTCATGATCTCAACCAGGATGGCTTACCGGACCTGCTGGCGGGTGGCATGAAAGGTGCAAGTGTGCTGATTCATCGTCGTGAATCGGTCGACGAAGCCACCTATCGAGCAGCCTTGCCCCAGCCAATAAAGGCTTCGGGTGATGACTCGCAATGAAACTTTGATGAACCGCCAAGCTGCCTCACTGAGTGCGGCATGTCGATCGGTTCCGCCGAGCTTCAAAACTTCGGACAAATAACCTCTTGCGCTTGTGCCACGAGAGGTCTCGTTCTCAAAGGTTGATTGTTGTGCAACAACCTCCAGCATTTGGTATGCTGCCTGTCGATGGGGTTGGTTTTTTATGTCAAACCACGGCGTTCTTGCTTTGCAACATCGTTAAGTTGCGAGCACGTTGCCAAAATGCTTTGGAGGCTGAGCACCCATGAAGTTTTCGCCCTATCACACGATTGCCACGATCGGCTCGCTATTTATTTTAGCCTACGTGACCGAATTCCGAGCACATGCCCTTTTCGATGTAACGGGTAGTCTATGGGTCATCGGGTTAACTTCGCTTTTCCTGCTGTCGGTCTACAAGAAGGATTTTCTATCCTTCATTCCCTACTCGCTCCTTTGCCTGTTCTGCGCTCCCACATCACCTCAACCGAGGCATGCATCCATCGCGAAAACGGCCGTTCGGACAACCGCTGCCGTCGGGGCGATCGGCTTAATCGTGGGGATGATTTTTATGTTGGGTGCCCTGAGTGACAACCCCGACGGCGTCGGCGCAGGCATGGCCGTCGCCCTGCTTACGGTCCTTTACGGGCTGGTCCTTGGTGAATTGTTTTTTGGAATGGTGTACTACGTGAGCTCCCAAGACCCCCCTGCGGGCGATTCTAAGACGAACCTACCGGTGGCTGGATTGTTGATGGGGTTCCTGAGTTCGATGGCCGGAATCTTAATGCTTTCCTTTGTTCTCTATGCGATCTCAGAAGTTTGAGATGGCGTGATATTTCAAGCTTTGACTTTGGTTGGATAACCCTTAAGTTGCCGTGGTGCGTCGTGCTCTCGAGTAATGAGACGGCTCACGGACTGAAAACGATGATGGGACGGGGCTGGACTCCGAGCCCTCATTCAAGGGGCCGATTTTCGCAGGAATTCGACGAAGAATTTGCAATCCCACACTACGTCTCATTACTCGACTCAATTATTGCAAACTTCTTCGAAGCCGAAAGCGTTCCGAGGATGATAGCGACCTGTCTGGGCAAATCGAATATAATTGAGGAGTCGTGTTCATCGCTGCCTCATGGAACCTGCCATGCCGCCAAAGCTTTCCGAATTCAAAATCCTGCCATGGATGGCAATCTTGAGCGTTGCGACGGTCTCCGTCACTCTTGCCAATGAGTTTCCTGCGGCAGGGGATGCCTCCGATCGCTTGCCAAGCTTCCTCGAAAAACATTGCGTTCGTTGCCACGGCCAAGATGCAACGGAAGGGGACGTCGATCTGACCTCGATCGACCGCGAGTCCCTCACCCAGAACGCCGATTTAACCCAGCAACTGACGCACGTTCTGGACAACCGCGAAATGCCCCCGGAAGAGGAGCCTCAGCCGACCCCCGAGGCAAGGGCTGCATTGCTTGAGCTGTTGAATCCGATCCTTCACGAGGCGGTGAGAAACAGTTCCGAACATGCACGCAGTCCCATTCGGCGCATGAACCGATTCCAATACAACAACGCGGTCACGGACCTGTTCGATCTGCGTTGCATCGTATTCACATTACCCGAACGCACCATGCGGATTCACAAAGGGTATTTCCAACCGGAAACTGGAAAAATGCCGGAAACGGTCACGGTTGGAAATCGCCCGCTCGGCAAATCACAAATGATCGAGCCCCGGTTGGCCGGGGTCGCGGCGTTCCCTCAAGACCTGCGTGCCGAGCATGGCTTCGACAACCGAGGGGATCACCTATCGCTTTCCCCACTCCTGATGGATGAGTTCTTGAAATTGGGACAATCCATCACGGAAAGTCCAGACTTCAATCGCAAGCGTGTTGGGATTTGGCCCACTTTTTTCGCCCCTCCCGCAGACACGTCCAACATCGAAGGGGTGATTGAGCAACGTTTGCGTCCTTTTCTTGAAAAGGCGTTTCGACAACCGGTGGAAGAGGAACTGTTGGACCGGTACGTCGACTTCACGTTCGGCCACATCAAACGAGGCCATGATTTCTCGACCGCTATGAAATCGGTTGCGTCCGCGACGATCTCTTCACCCCGGTTTCTTTACCTTTACGATCGTCGATCCGACGCGGCGGACTCTCCGGGCCCGGAAGAGGTGAGTGACATCGAGTTGGCCTCAAGACTCTCCTTCTTCCTATGGGGAAGCCTGCCGGACCAGGAACTGATGTCGCTCGCAAAGGCAGACCGACTCAACTCGCCAGAGACGCTCAGACAACAAGCGGACCGTATGCTGCACGATCGAAAGTTGAAGCGCTTTTGCGACAGTTTTCCGACGCAATGGCTCCAGCTTGATCGCATCCTTTCTTCCGTTCCGAACCGCGAGCAATTCCCCCGGTTTTATTACTCGAAATATCGAACCAGCATGCACATGATGCTGGAACCACTGCTTCTGTTCGAAACGGTGCTGATCGAAGATCTTCCGATCACTCAACTGATTGACCCCGACTTCACGTATCGATCTCCCAAACTCGAGTTCGCTTATGGTCCCACGGGCTCATGGCCCGAGGGCAAACCGATGCCCGGAGGAGGGGTCGGGGTTTTGAATTTCAAACGAGCTCCAATCACGGACCGTCGGGTCGGCGGTATCATTACCAATGCGGCGGTCATGACCATGACCTCGGGCCCCGACAGGACCCAACCCATTACTCGTGGAGCCTGGGTGGCCGGTGTGATTTTTAACGACCCTCCCGACCCGCCACCAGCCGATGTCCCGACGCTCCCCGAAACCCCCGGAGAGAAGGAAGAAGCATTGACGCTTCGACAACGTTTGGCGGCACATCGCAAACGGGCCGATTGTCGGGGATGCCACGAGCAGATCGATCCGCTTGGTTTCGCGCTGGAGAATTTTGACCCGGTGGGCCAATGGCGAGAGCAATACAATAATGGGGCAAGCATCGACTCATCGGGGACCCTTTTCCGTCAGCATTCATTTTCGAGTGTGATCGAATTCAAAGAAGCCATCCTCGCCGACAAAAATCGATTTTGTCGAGCTTTAGCCGGGCACCTGCTGTCGTTTGCCCTAGGTCGGGAATTGGGGCCGGCAGACGAACTGAGCCTTGATGCGATTGTTCAAGCGGTGGGTCAAGAAGATTACAAGATGCAGACCTTGATTCGGGAAATTATCCTCAGCGAGAGTTTCAGGACAAAATCATGAACACATCACGTCGACAGTTTTTAAGGGGAGTCGGTGGAGCGACACTGGCGCTGCCTTGGATGGAAAGCATTGTGGCGGCAGACCAGTCGGCGGGAAAATCGATACCGTTGCGGATGGCCCATTTTTATGTGCCAATCGGGGTGGTACGTCGGGGGTTTTTCCCGGGTGAAGCGGACCATATTATCCCCAAGGGCAACTTGGGCAACGTGATGAAGTCACTGGGCAAGCAGGATCCGAACCCAGGTGTCAAATCGCTCGAGAATCTGACCCCAACGCTCCAGCCTCTCGCCGAACACAAACACCAACTCAACCTGATCACGGGGATGGACCGGACCTTCCAGCAAGGGACCGACGTCCATGCCCAATGTGCCTCGTGCTATCTCAGCAGCGCAAAGCCCTACACCGTCGCCGGCTCGGCGTGGCCACTCGATCGAACCCTCGATCATATCGTTGCGGATCACGTCGGTGGCACAACGCCTTTTCGAACCCTTGAGTTCAGTTGCAACAGCCACCGAGACAACAAAGAATCCATCTACTTCGACAACATTTCCTGGTTTGGAACGGGGCACTTGGCGCCCTCCATTCGAGATCCTCGAAAGATGTACCGACGTCTCTTCTCCAATCAGGAAACAAGTCGGTACCGAGAGGTTACCAGCCTTGTACTCGAAGACGCCCATGCACTCGAGAAGGACCTGGGGCGAGAGGATCGCGATAAATTTGCAGAGTATTTCGAGTCCATTCGAGCCATTGAAACGCAGATGAATCGGCTTGAATCCATCAAGTCTGAACTTTCCAAGGTCGACTTTGAAGAGCCAACCGAAGCGTACCTGCCTCGAGGGGACTACATCCGATTGATGGGCGACCTGATGGTCACCGCATTGCAAACAGGGCTCACCAACGTTGCAACTCTGATGGTGGGTCCAGAGAGGTGGGATACACCCTACATGTTTGATGGTCTCTTTGATAAACCTCGAAGTCATCACCAGATGTCGCACAACCAAACAAAAATGATTGACGATCTACTCCGTGTGGATAAGTTCCACATGGAGCAGTTCGCGTACATCCTGAATCGCATGGCGAAGATTCAAGACGCCGACGGTTCAAGTTTATTGGACAATACGTTGCTGACTTATGGCTCAGGTTTGGGCGACGGGTCAACCCATCAATACAACGACCTTCCCATCGTCATGGCAGGAGGAGGAAGCCGAATCAAATCGGGATTCCACGTTAATCTGTCAGAGGGAACACCTCTCGCCAATCTCTGGCTCACCCAAGCCCGGTTGATGGGGGTGCCCATCGCCGAGTTTGCCGATAGCACCGGTCAGATCTCCGACATTTTGGCCTAGGACAACCCAAGGATTACTTGATGACCGACCCGGTAGCGGATCGCGACACCAATTCCTCATTGAAGGGGTTTCGCTGTCGCAAACCTTTGGTCAGTCGAGGGCATCTGCAGTGGACCATGGAGGGCTGGGTCGGCTCCGTACTGGGTGCCACGGTTTGGATGCTACTGTTCGCCGTCACCTTGGCTCTCGACGGCCGATTTGGACTCGCCTGCGTGCCCGCGACTGCTGCCGTGTCCATTGGGACTCTATCTCGGATCCTCTGGAATCGTCGCTGCCACGTGTTCCCATTCACGGCCTACATGATCCTTTTGAGTTGGATTGCGTTCATGAATCCGGTCGTGCTCGCCTGCCTGCTCTTCAACTCAGATCCTCCGGCTGGCAGCAACCTATCCGGCGATCCCATCCGAATCGTGGTGGTCGGGTCAATCGTGGCTCCGAGCCTCATCCTCCTTTTTCACTATCTTGAGCGACGAAGCTTGTCGCACAGGTCCAGCGGTAGGGAGGGCCATTGAAACAGGCGGGTCCGAAAGAAATTTGTTCGGCAGCAACGTGGACGAAAAAAACCCGTGCCAATGGACACGGGTTTTTTCGATTGGGATACTTGAAAGCACGTCTTACCGGGCGGCCTCATCGCTCACGTAACGATAATTTGCCACGGGTGGGGTCGGCACTTTCATTTTGGCGGCCTGCGTTTTCTCAGGCATCTCCGAACCGCCCTCGGCACAGCCATCATCACAATCCACGACGGTCCATTTGTACTCGCACTTGGGACATTCATAAGAGTGCTTTTTCAGTACTTTCACCGTCTTGGTCTTCGCACATCGCGGCTCGCTGCAACTCTGCCATGGGAGCCGGATTCGCGGAATGCAAATCGTTTTACATTCCGGCTTGAAACACGTTTTTTTCTCAGTTCCTTTTGTAACTTCAAGTTTGCAACCGGTCTTGCCTTGAGTGGTGTCTGCACAGCCATCGCTATCGCATTCGCTGCTGTCTGATCCCAGTGAGATGCGGAGGATTTCAGCCTGTACTTCGGAAGTCACGAGGCACATGGAAAGTATGACCATGGCCACACCGATCATGCGTCGTCTTTTAAAAATCTTCATTTTGATCCTCTCGAGGATAAGTGTAATGATTCAGGTCAGAATCGCGGTCCCGGCGATCCGGTTTAGAAATCAACCATGAACCGAGTTCCGATGATTTGGTAATCGCCACCGGTCTGACCTGCGACACTTCGCTCGTCGATCGAGCCGTAAATGTAGTTGAACTGCATTCGAGCATTGGGATTCCAGTACCAGTTCAACCCCGCGGTGAAGCTGCTCCCAACTCCGCCAAGGATGTTCTCATCCGTAAAGTCGGCGTAGGAGTATCGGGCCGCCAACTGCCATGCTCCCAGACCACGCTGGATATTTCCGTCGCAGTCACGTACTCGCCAGAAATTTTCGAAAGGCTTGATTCGCCCAAGAGTTCCGCTTTCACGACTCCAAGGCATGTGTTCGCCCGTCAGAAAATAGGACAAGTAGACGTAGCCACCATCGAATCGCAGCGTGTCATCAAAGCCAGCACCCCGGCTCAAGCTTGACGCTTGATACTCGCCGACGACTTGGAGGGGGCCAAGGTTGACCACACCTTCAAATCCAAGCAATGTGTAATCCTCAGCGCCAACGATGGACTTGGTGTCGATCCATCGATTTGACGAGCGGGCCTCAGGGCGTGTCCTAAATCTAGCGGTGGAAGAGTCGGTGGAATCAGGATCCGCGTACGAACCCGAAACCGCCCAGTGGGCGTAGCCACGACCACCCGAGGCTTCGTCATACCAGATGGTATTCGCGAAACGCGCGGCCAACTCACTCTGATACGCATCACCCACGTAGTTGCCCGCCTTGGCGACATCTTGCTGATTGAAAACACCGAATCGCCAGTTGTATCGAAGGTCATCGCTGATGCCATACGAACAGATACCAAGACGTCGAGCATCCTGGTTGTAGGCTTCGATCACGTAAGGTCTTTCAAGGAAGACGTTGTATCTCGAACTGTTCAGGTGATCCAAACCATAAGGTCGCTTCTGGTTACCGATCAGCAGTGTCTGCAAGAAGGGGAGATCGTTGAACCCGAGATAAGCGTCTTTGAATGCAAGATTGTTGGGGCTCGCGAATTCCATCTCAATCTTGTATTCCATGTTGTCCTGAATATCACCCTTGACGCCAAATCGAAGACGTCGAAACCCAAAACGATCCTGAGGATTCTGGTTTGGGCTACCCGTCTCGAAAGCGTTGCTCGCGGGCGAAGATTGAGAAAACGCCCAATAGTCGGTATGGACCCGACCAGAGACCTTCATCGTCGACTTGGAAGTCCCGCTGGAAGCCTTTCCAGAAAGGTCTCCCTTGAGATCCTCCAACGCTTCCGAATTCGCCTCGACTTGAGCACTTAGATCGCCAAGCTCGTCAAGGATCGAACCACCATTGAGAAAATTCAAACTGGAAGTGCTTGAAGCCGTTTGAATGTGTCCGTCTTTCGAATCTCCATCATCCCCTTCCGTCTGTGCGGAGGCGAAACCCGAAGCCCCGATAAGGACGGCTGTGGCGATCGTAAAGAACCGTCTCGTAACCATCATAAAACCTCGAACTCCGTTTCTGAGGAAATATTACTTTGTCCTGCTTTTAATTCGTCTCCTAGTTTGATGCAAAAAAGTAGAAATGGTTTATAAGACACTTTTCCAACCGAAATATGTTCAGGTGGTATGAATTGCAACACATTTTTGAAGCTAAAATGAAGAAACAATGAACCTCCCTCCGCCACACACCCCCCAATTGTGTGGATCTGCAACGGATGTTCTCTTCGCCGCCAATTCGACACCTCACAAACAGGATGTGGACAAACACCGGTTTCCCGGTGTTATCCGCATCAACAAGAGCATTGAGCGCATAAAAAAGCCCCCGAATCGGGGGCTGGAGTTCCATCTTCGATCGAACGGTTCGCTTGACGCTTACTCACCAAGTTCCCAATGAACAAATTGGGTCACCTTCATCCCATTAGACTCGGCGAACTTACCCACGGAATTCTTGTCATCCTTCACGAAGGGCTGTTCGAGGAGAACACGCTCGGCATAGTAGTTTCGCATACGCCCGTCGACCATTTTCTCAACGATGTTTTCAGGCTTCCCTTCCTCCAGAGCGGCCGCTTTGAGAATCTCCCGCTCTTTAGCGACCTCATCGGCGGGCAGGTCACTCACATTGAGGACGGCGGGTCGCATCGCTGCGACATGCATGCTGACATCGCGGGCCAGTTCGTCACTGCCTCCCTCAACACCCACAATCACCCCTGAAACCGTCCCTGAATTATGGCTGTAGCCTCCCGTGGTTCCTTCAATGATGACCATTCGCCCTACATTGAAGACCTCACGGATCCGATTGAAAAGATCGTCTTTCTGCTGGCGAAGTGTCATTCCATCTTTGCTGGGGCTCTGCTGATCGAGCAACTCTTCGGCAGTCGCGGCGCCCGGTCCTGTCGCCAGTTGCTCGGCAAGATCATTGGCGAGTTGGACGAATTCTTCGTTGGAGGTCACGGGTGCGCTTTCGCACATCAGTTCTACCATGGCACCTTTTGGCTTATCGGAACCACAGTAGAGACCAAAACGCCCGAAGCTTGTCTCCCGGTCACTCCGTTTCGCCAAAACCTGAGCGCCACGCTTACGCAACAACTCGATAGCCTTATCCTCGTCTCCACCCGCTTCAGCCAGTGCCGATTTACAGTCCATCATGGGCAGGCCCGTCTTTTTTCGCAGAGCCATAACGGCGGCGGCAGTTATTTCGGCCATCTCTACCTATTCTCCTTAATTGGATCGTAACGAACGTGTTGTTTTACAAGATGTAAGCGCCGGACCGAGATTCAATTTTGGCCTTCACCACGCAGCAACGCGATTCAAGCCAAAGCTCTTTCCGACAGCGGGTGGTTCCCTACTGTCGGGAGGGCCTGAAAAACATTTCGTTCCGACGCCTATTAAATTCGATTTCAAACCGAATTCGACGACTGTTCCTGACTACTCAGCGGCCGCGGCAACGGCAGCCTCTTCATCACCTTCTTTTTTCGCCGTAAGCTGCTTCGAGCCCTCAACGATCGAATCAGACAGATGCTTCAAGATCAGTTCAATCGATCGAATCCCGTCATCGTTGCCGGGGATGGGAAGATCCACGATATCTGGGTCACAATCCGTGTCGATCAATGCCACCGTGGTGATCCCCAAGGCTTTGGCTTCGCGGATGGCATTCCGTTCTTTATTTGGATCGACAATGACCAGACACTCGGGGATCCGGTTCATTTTTCGAAGCCCATTGAGGTTTCGATAGATCTTTCGGTACTCTCGATTCAAAGCAGACTGCATCTTTTTCGAGTACTGGCTCAACTCATCGCTCTCGCGAATACGCTCCAGTTCCTCAAGACGACTCATCCGACTTCGGATCGTTCGGAAATTGGTCAGGGCGCCACCCAACCATCGCTCACTCACAAAGGGCATGCCCGCACGCTGTGCTTCGCGCTCAATGGGTCCGTGAGCTTGTCGCTTGGTCCCAACAAACAAAACCAGACTGCCGCCCTCGGAAACCTGTTTCAAGTATTTTCGAGCTCGGAGTAGACCACGGATCGTCTCTCGGATATCGATCACGTGAATCAGGTTCTTTCGACCGTAGATGAACTGAGCCATCTTCGGATTCCATCGACTGGCTCGGTGGCCAAAATGAACACCCGCTTCGATCAGTTCCTGAACTAAATTCGCTGACATTTTCAATCCATCGCTTTCTTCCCCTTCGCGGCACAACGCCATGGTCCAACCTTTCAGTCGAGGTTGGCATCGAAGGTGGGAGGATTCGGGCTGGACGCGGAGGAAACGAGAAACGCTTCTCGTACTTCCTTGCGACACGGATTTAATCCGGCAGTTTAAACGTCTTTCCCCAAAGGGTCAATCGCGGCCTGAGCCCCGCTGACGGTTCAGGCCGTTGAAACTCCTTGACGGAAAGATTCAACGCGGATCAAGCCACTTGCCGATGGGAGTTACAGCCGCTACAATCGAATCACGACTTTTTTGATAATGTTTGTGAACATTAAAGCCATGTCTCTCACTCCGCAGCCGATGCCAAACGAGGAAAACCACCCGAAAGTGGTGCATCTACGGGTATTGCGGCCCGAGTTTCAGGAGACAGGAAGCGAGAACCAAGAGGCGCGGACAGATCAGTGGCATGGTCTGGAGCCGACAACCGATCTGCTTAAAGAGGTCGCCCAAGTCAGTGAGAGGATGGAATCCGCCTCCGCTCACGAAATTCTCAGGTGGTCTCTCGATCGGTTCGACAACCGATTCACCATGGCCACGGCGTTTGGGCCGGAAGGCATGGTTTTGATTCACATGCTGAGTGAATTGGATCGGCCCATCTCGATTTTTAATCTTGAGACCGGATACCAGTTTCCGGAAACGTTGGAGTTACGCGACGAGGTTGCAAGAAGGTATGGCATCGAGGTCGAACTGAAGAAGCCCGAATTGTCTGTCGAGGAATACGAGGCTAAGAACAACGGACCGGTCTACAAAGAACGACCGGACCAATGTTGCTTCGATCGAAAGCTCAGATTGCTTCGCCCTGCGTTGGACGGAAAGCACGCCTGGGCGTCAGCCATCCGGAGAGACCAGAGCCCGGATCGTGCTCAGGCACCGATCGTCGCTTGGGACGAGAAGTTTCACCTCATTAAAGTCAGCCCACTCGCGAACTGGACGAGAGGGCAAGTCTGGAAATTCATTACCGACAACGATATCCCCTACAATCCTCTGCACGATCAAGGCTATCCGAGCATCGGTTGCCAACCGTGCACGCGAGCCATTCTGCTGGGTGAAGACGAACGTGCCGGAAGATGGAGTGGCTTTGCAAAAACAGAATGTGGTTTGCATAGTCGCAATTGACTATGGGCTGGGGCGTTATCCGATCACTCGCCAAATTCATTTCCGACAAAGTCGGACGATGATTTGTCGGCGGATATTCCGACTTCGATTCCAACGTTGAGCAAGAGTGACTGGATAACCACCGTGAACCTATCTGCAAAAACGGAATATGCTTGCATCGCAGTTCTCGATCTGGCGTTGCATCATGAGCAAGGCGATCCGGTTCGCATTCGTTCGATTGCCGATAACCACGGCATTCCCTCAAGATTTCTGGTTCAGATCCTATTGCAACTGAAGGCAGCCGGCATTGTATCGAGCATCCGAGGTGCTTCTGGCGGTTATCGCCTCGCGAAAGATCCACAAGACATCTCACTTGCGGAAGTCATGACGGCCATCGACGGTCGGGGGGCAGGCTCCCAATGCAATACGGGCGACACCCCGGTGACGCGAACTCTCCACCGCGTGTGGATGGAAGCAGAGGCTGCTGAACAGGCCAAACTCGAATGCACCAGCTTTGCGGAAATGGCCAAAGCGATCGGGGAAAACGTCGACGGCATGTATTACATCTAGGACCGCATCAAACGGCCCAATCTTCCAACCGACCGGCCTCCGGCGAATCCAGCGGCAGGCTCTGAGTCCTTGGGCAATGCCACCATGAAATCCCAAGCTGCCACGGTTCAAAATGCCCGGCATATTCACCTTGCATCACCACCCGGATTTATCCTAAACTCCAGCGAGTTTTTGGTTTACAGGTTCGCGCCAGCAAACACCAATCCCGCAAGACGACAACCTGATGCCGCATGGCATCCGCCGTCGAAATTTCGTGGAACTCCCCACCTGGGACGTGACTCAGCTGGCATATCATGCTTTGTGGTCAAAGGACGTGGCATGGACAAGCCGCAAGTTTCGCTGGTCATTCCCATCTTCAACGAACTTGAAAACATTGAGCCCCTGCAACAGCAGCTCTGCCACATGATGGACGCATGGGACCGAACCACTGAAGTGGTCTTGGTCGATGACGGATCAACGGACGGGACGCGAGAGAAAATCGAATTGCTGGCGACTGCGGATACACGCTTTAAACTCGTCCTGTTGCGACGAAACTTTGGCCAAACCGCGGCCATGCAGGCAGGCATCGACCACGCACAGGGTGAAGTGATCGTGACACTTGATGGTGACCTGCAAAATGATCCGGCGGATATTCCCATGATGTTGGATCACATCGACGAAGGCTACGACCTCGTCCACGGCTGGCGCAAGAATCGCCAAGACGCGTGGCTCAACAGAAAACTCCCCTCCAAAATCGCCAACCGACTCATTTCCAAAGTCACGGGATTCCCGATCCACGATCTTGGCTGCACGCTGAAGGCCATTCGTGCAGACATTGCCAAAGAGCTGGAACTCTACGGCGAAATGCACCGGTTCATTCCCATTCTGGCTCACCGTGATGGGGCCAAATGCCTCGAAGTCGTGACGCGACATCGGCCACGGATTCACGGGGAAACGAAATACGGCATCGGCAGGACGACCCGAGTCCTACTCGACTTGATGACGGTGAAGTACCTGCTTCAGTATTTTGCCAGTCCGATGAAACTCTTCGGCAACATTGGTTTCATGTGCGCGGCCCTTTCTGCCACCTTCGGTTTGGGAGCCCTCACTCTGAAATGGATGGGAGGCATGGATATGACGGGCAATCCATTGATGCTGTTTGCTTTGGTCTCCGGACTTGCCTCAATCCAGTTCTTCAGCCTAGGGCTACTGGGTGAAGTCAACGCAAGGGTTTACTACGCACAGCACGGCCAAAGAAACTATAAGGTCCGCTCGGTGGTGAACTTTCAGGAAGTCGACCAGGACCAGAACTTCTCCGTTCGGCGAGCGGCCTGACGACGGCTCCATAGATTGGAGTCCCAAGGCCGTTCCGTAAAATCTCGCAGGGCGACGGCAAACTCAGATTCTCTCAATCTTGCCCCGCAGATCTTTTTGTAGCTGCCCCTCGGCTGACAAGTTGCGCCCGAAGACTCATCGCAGCCATTCCGATCCAAGATTCAGGACGCGGCTCTTCGGTCACTCGCCTAAAACTTCACGACACCCGTCGTATCTAAACCAAGGCCGATCCAGGCTTTCTGCTTCGCTTCTTAAACGCCAACGCAAAGAAGTACGGAAACGGCAGACGGACTTTCAACATCGTCAGCCCCGCATCTGCTATTCTTTAAACCTTAACAAGATCTTAATCTCTTATTGGGCAATACTATGCGCGAAAAGCAGCAGGCCACCTTCGGGCTCTTGTTATTCATGATCATCTTCCCAGCATGGACGATTGGACAAGAGCCAGATGGCGAACGGCCTGCCGTTCTGAGTGCAGAGACGCTGTTTGCACCGGACAAGGTGGTCAATGTTGAAATTGAGGTCCAAGATGAGGACTGGGATTTACTTCGGAAGCAAGGCCGCTCGATGACTCTAGCTCTTGGAAAAGAACTACCCGAGAAGCCATTCACTTACGTCCCAGCGAATATCACCGTCAACGGCCAACGGATCGAGCAGGTTGGAATCCGAAAGAAAGGTTTTCTAGGGAGCCTGAGCGAAAACCGACCTTCACTCAAGATCAAATTCTCTGAATTCCGAAAGCAATCTCCCATCGAGGGACTGAGTCGCTTAACACTCAACAATAACAAACAGGACCCTTCTCGGCTGAACCAGTATCTTTCTTACCGCCTGTTCAATGAAGCGGGGGTCATCGCTCCACGTTGCAATTTTGCCAAGGTCACGGTGAACGGAAAATATCTCGGCATCTACTCGAATGTCGAGTCCGTCAAAAAGCCATTTCTAGCGCGTTTCGGGGATGATGATGGAGCCCTTTACGAGGGCACCGTTGTCGATTTTTTCGAGGATCGACTCCGTCGCTTTGAGTCAAAGAACACGAATGCGGATTACAAGGACCTCCAGAAAGTTGCTCGCATCCTGTCGGAAAAACCCATCGACCTCGATCAACTTGAGGGCATGGTGGACCTCGAAGCATTTTTAAAGTTTTGGGCGATTGAGAGCTTGATCGGTTTTTGGGACGGCTATACCAACAATCAAAACAACTTCTTTATCTACCGGAATCCAGTCAACAAAAAATTCAACTTTATCCCATGGGGCCTGGATTCTTCGTTCACCTATCAGATGCCTATCCCGCCTTTCAAGATTTCTCATCAAACTGTCCATAGTCAGGCGATCCTCGCCAATGAGCTTTACAAAATTCCTGCTATCCAAACTCGCTACCACAAGACGTTCCAGAACATCTTAAACGAGCACTGGGACGAGACAGCCTTGCTCCGACAGGTTGAACAGGCCGAAAACCTCATTGAGAACGACATCATGGAGGGTCACGAGGGATTCGCTGAGGATGTCAAGCGGGTTCAAGACTTCATTCGTTCCCGCCGCACGGCACTTTCACGAGAAATCGAGGCTTGGCCCGTTAAAATCACGACGCCGCCACGACGCCCTTTCTATTTTGAAAAAGTTGGCGAGGCTCAAGCTGATTTTTCGACGAACTGGTTCGAAAAGACGCCCAGAACGGATCCGCCTGTAGGAACGACAGACATGATGCTCACGATGAACGGAGAGCCCGTTGCTCTCACCGAGGTGAGTGTTTACGTGGAACCCGACAAAAACCGCCCTGAAGTGAATGGAAAGAGGCCACCCTCGCTTGTGTTCACCGGGAAGCGGAAGCGTGACGGGAAACCCATTCTGATTGGTGTGGGTCTGAATGATCAGGATTTTCGACCATCAAAAGAGGGTGAGATCCGAGTGGAAGGGATCTATATCGAGGGAAATCCTCTCTTTTTTTTCGCCGCAATGGCGATGGGGCGCGCCCAGTTTGTTTTGACCAGTGGTAAAGTCCGTTTTCGAAAGGCTGAGAGGGCAGTGGGTGGTGAAGTCGAGGGGACCATTCAGCTCGATATTCTGAGAACGTCTGAACCGAATTGACCTTGTCGTGCGAGGGCGTGAAGAGCATTTGGGAGTCGCTTTGGATTCCCCTGTCCTCAAGTGACGCGAGGACAAATTCGGCGAATGCGTCTGTTGCTGTTTCTTTGGAACTTGGCAGGAAACCTGTCGTCTCAAGCCTCCGATGAAGGTTCAGCAAGGCGGCTTTGTCTCGCGCCGCCTTTTGTTGCTTTGTTTTGCGTTACTCGTTGAAGGGTGGGGATCCTTGCGCGCGGGTGCTGTGAGGTTGATCCTATGGAATTAACGACGCCGGGGCATGCGTCGGTACAACCCCGCGACTACAATATGGGATCGGCCTGTGGCCAAGGCGATTGCCATACCTCAGGCCCTTGACCGGGCCCAAATTCCAATACTGAAATCTGGAAGAGATGCATGTGGAATCGTCTGATCGTCACGAGTTGCTCCTTTTTCATGTTGCTCACCCCCGTCGCATGGGGACAATCCCCGCCAAGTGGTGAGCAACTTTCGCCCGTGGTGGTCTATCCGGTCGTCGAGTTCCAGCAGCCTCTTGGAAAGTCGTTCTACGGAACGACCGAACCCATTCGGCGAACTTCGATTGGCAGCGCGGTGGAAGGGCGAATCGAGTCCGTTTACTTCGAGGAAGGGGAAGAGTTGACGCACACCGCCAACGCGGCAGATTCAAGCCAAACGTCGGAGGAAAACGGTTTTGATCTCGTGAAACTAAAGACCGAGACGATCACGCAGGAACTCCTGGCGGCTCAAGCCGAATTGCAGTACCGAAAACTCGCCCACGAGGAATTGCTTCTTTCGATCGATTTGGAAATCACCCATGCCGAACAAAGTCGGTTGGCGGCAGAGCAGGCCCAGCAACTTGCGGAGAAGAAGTTTGGTAGGGCACAGTCGCTGTTCGAGCGACAAAATGGCGTTACCAAAGACGAATTTGATGAAGCGGAATCCGCTCGAGCCATTGCCATCGCAACGGTGCTGCAGGCCCAAGCGACAAGCAAGCGTCTGAAAGACACCAAACAGGTTCGACTCGCGCAAGCCAAGGCCCAGGTGGAGATCCAAGAAGCGGTCGTTCAGCGACTGGAGGATCAGTTGCGGAAACATACCATCCGCAGTCCCTTTGAAGGCTACGTGGTCAGTCAGAAAGCGGACGTTGGAGATTGGGTAAGCCGTGGTGATGTGGTGGCAGAAGTCATCCAAATTGATCCGATTCAGTTACGCGTTTTTGTCCCTGAATCCGATCTCTATAGTTTGAAGGTTGCCTTAAAATTAGCCCCGGAAGAGAAACTGGACGTCTGGGTCCGTTTCGATGCCATCAAAGACCAGCGATTCAATGGCCGTGTTGAACGCATCATCCCCCAGGCCGATGTGCGATCAAGAACGTTCCCGATATTGATCCGCGTTGATAATCCCAAAGATTCTCGACTTGGAAGGCGACTAGGGTCCGGCATGTTGGCGGAAGTGGCGTTGCCGATTGGCACGGCACAAAAACGCCTCCTCGTTCCTAAAGATGCGATCAACCTGGAAGATGAATCGGCGTCGGTGATTGCTGCACGGTCCAACGGCGAATCTTTTGGCTACCGCGCCGAAAAAATTCCCGTCAGGCTAGGGCTCTCCATGGGGAATTTTGTCGCGGTCACCGGTGAATTGAGTGTCACGGATCGGGTCGTCGTGGAAGGCAACGAACGCATCCGTGCCGGTCAGATTCTCGACGTCGTTTCGGAAGGAGAGTATGACCTGCCCGGAACCGTCCCCTAAACCCCAAGGTCATTCTTTTTCCTCACCGAACCCACTTGCATCCCCTAGTCTTGCGAACGTCCATGCACCCGATTCAATCATTCATTGCGCATCCGGTCAAAGTCTCGGTGTGCGTTCTCCTGGTTTCACTATTTGGCGGGCTTTCGATCCTGCGAATGCCCATGCAGTTGACCCCAGAAGTTGAACGTCCCACCATCTCCATACGCACCAACTGGCCGGGCCGAAGTCCTCAGGAAGTTGAAAAAGAAATTGTTCAGAAGCAAGAAGAGCAACTGCAAAGTGTCGAAGGCGTCGTCAAGCTAAGTTCCGAAAGCTCCAACTCAAGAGGGCAGGTCCGGCTGGAGTTTAATGTTGGAACTGACATGCAAGAGGCGATCCTGAAGGTCAACAGTCGCCTCCAGCAGGTCGGTGACTACCCCGTCGATGCCGATGAACCGATCATCAGCACGTCCAATTCGGCCGATTCACCGGTCGCGTGGGTGATCCTCAGCGCTCGACCTGCATCCCGGGAGAAGATCTCCGGGTTCCAACAAAAGTATCCGGAACATCGTGAGGGCCTCGAACAGGTCCTGACTGCCCAGAGTCCGGGGCTCGCCATGTTGAGAATTCGTCAGCTCGCCAAACTTCACCCTGAACTGGAGCCTCTTCTACCGGCGGACATCGACATCCCGACCCTTCGAAAGTTTGCGAAGGACCAGATCGCGTCTCGCTTCGAGCGGGTGGACGGGGTTTCCGCGGTGGATTTATATGGTGGAAGGGAGCCAGAATTACAGGTCATTGTTGACCCCCAGAAACTCGCGGCGCGGGGCCTGACATTGACCGATGTCAGAGATCGCCTGCGGAGCCAGAATGTTGACACGTCGGGCGGGGACCTTTGGGAACTCAAACGCCGATACGTCGTGCGAACTCTCGGACAATACAACTCCCCTACCGATGTTGAGCAGGTCGTCTTGGCCATCCCAAACGGCCAACCCGTTTTGGTGAAAGATGTCGCCACGGTCCGGCTGGACTATCGGAAGCCCGAAGGCTACGTCCGTCGATTCGGTACCAACAACCTGTCGGTAGGCATCCGAAGAGAAGGGGGGGCAAACGTTCTTGAGGTGATGGAAGGGGTCAGAAGAGTCACGGCCCAACTGAATGAAGGTGTCTTGAAAAATGAAAATCTGACCCTCACCCAAGTTTACGACGAGACGGTCTACATTCAATCGTCCATGAAACTGGTCAACCAGAACATCATCTTGGGAAGTGCTCTGACCGTCATCATCCTCGTTTTGTTTTTACATCTGGATGCTCGGACGATCTTGCTCGTCCCGTTGCTGTCAGGCTCCGCCCTGGTCGCTCTCTTGGTATCGCCCTGGTTTTTTCTGGTCACCTTGCTCCTGATTTTCATCGCAGGTTTTTGGTATGCCCGAGGCGCTCTGGTCGTGTCGCTGGCAATCCCCATCAGCATCGTGGGAACGTTTTTGATTCTGAATAGCCTTGGACGATCCCTCAACGTGATCAGCTTGGCGGGACTGGCTTTCGCGGTTGGCATGCTTGTGGATAACGCGGTCGTCGTTCTTGAAAACATTTACCGGTACTACCAACGGGGTTACCGCCCCGCGGAAGCGGCATTGAAAGGGACGAAGGAAGTTTGGGGAGCAGTGCTGGCCTCAACATTAACGACCCTGTTTGTTTTTGTTCCCGTGCTATTTCTTCAAGGTGAGGTCGGTCAACTGTTCGCGGATATCGCTTTGGCCATCAGCAGTGCTGTGGCTCTATCTCTTTTGGTAAGCGTGATCGTGATCCCAATGGCCTCTGCGAAAATCCTCGGGCAATCCCACTCGGAGGAACCCACTTCGGTTCAAACCACTTCGTTGACACTGAAAGGCTCGGCCCTCGCGTCTTCGGTGGCAAGCGGCGTCTTGGCCATCAACCGATTCGCGCAAACTTCACCGCTCCGGCAACTCGGGATTGTGATCGTGTTGACCCTCATCGCGACGGTTGGAAGTTATTTCCTGTTTCCTGCGGTTGAGTATCTCCCGACAGGCAATCGAAACATGGTGCGATGCGCGATTTCGCCTCCTCCGGGTTACAACCTGGACAAAATGCTCGACATGGGCGCATTTATCGAAGAGGAACTTCAACCTTATTGGGACGTTCAACCGGGGCAAACTGAGCACGACGGCGCTCCGACGATCAAAGATTTTTTTTACGTCGCCTACGGAAACGGCATGTTCATGGGTCTTCAAGCAAGCGACCCACTGCAAGCGCGAAGTCTTGTGGAACTGATTCGGTCAAGGCTGAGTAACAAGTTTCCCGGATCTTTCGTATTCGTCTCTCAATCCAGCCTTTTCGAACGACGTGGTTCTGGCGGGAGGACCATTGAAATTGAAATCAGCGGCCCCGAACTCAGAACATTGATCGACCTGGGCCGACGAATTATGGGCGATATGAAAGCGGCGGCTTCGGAAGAAGCAGATTCTCCGGTCGCCCAAGTCGGCAAAAGGTCGCCGTTGCTACCCGAATCGACACAAATGCGACCGGAACCCAGTCTGGATTTGAATACCCCTGAGCTTCACGTGGTCGCCAAGCCAATCCCGGCAAGCGAAGTTGGCATCAGTAACGAAGAACTTGGCTACGCGATCAACACCATTGTTGACGGTGCGTACGTGACAGACTATTTCCTCGGTGGCGACAAAATCGACCTCGTCCTCTGGGGCAGTGAAGAACTTCTCTCGAATTCGATGGCCGAAAAAAGTGGTTACACGGGCCAAACCCAAGATCTTGAATCAAAGTACATCGCAACCCGAAATTCAGAATTTCCCGTGCGTTTGAGCAGCATTGCGAACATCGACCTCGGGGCAGGTCCTCAGCAGATTAATCATCGGGAACGGCAGAGGTCCATTTCAATCACCGTCACGCCTCCGCCAGAATTGCCCCTCGAGACCGCGATCAACGTCATTCAAACGGAAGTCTTGGCCCCGCTCAGTAAAGATCCTAGATACTCCAACGATTACACGTTTAACTTAAGTGGCACGGCCAACAAACTTCGAGACACCTGGCTTGAATTGCGTTGGAATGTCCTCATCGCACTGCTGGTCACGTACCTGCTGATGGCGGCGCTTTTTGAATCCTGGGTTTATCCTCTGGTCATCATTTTCAGTGTACCGCTGGGTGCCGTTGGTGGTCTTCTGGGCCTGCAGCTTCTATCGGTCTATCTGAGCTGGCAGGGTGCCCCCCCCCAGCCCCTGGACGTGTTGACCATGCTTGGATTTGTGATTCTGATTGGAACAGTCGTCAACAATGCCATTTTGATTGTCCATCAAACGCTTAACCTGATTCGCGATGATCACCTGGAGCCTCATGATGCTGTCCTCGAAAGTGTCCGAACACGCGTTCGACCGATTTGCATGACCACTGCAACCACGGTGTGCGGCCTTGCTCCATTGGTCTTTTTTCCTGGGGCTGGCAGCGAACTTTACCGCGGTATCGGTGCCGTGGTGCTTGGAGGACTGGTTGTATCAACCATTTTCACACTCGTGTTGGTACCCAACCTTTTTACGCTCGTCATGCGTTTGCGACAACGATTTGGGAATATTACCAAACCGATCATCCAGTCCACGTCCACCATGGACTCAGGGCAGGACGCAAAAAAGATTGGCGGAAAAATTTAGTCGGGCAGATCTAAACGGAAAAATTAAAAAAGCGACGGTTTCGCAACCGTCGCTTCCAAATGATCTTGAAGTTTTGAGAGGGCAGTCGGCTAACGACCGCCTCGACCTCCTGGGCCACCGGAGCTTCCGCCTCGGCCTCCCGGTCCACCAGTGCTTCCGCCTCGGCCTCCGGATTGCGGCGTGCTACCGCGAGAGCCAAAGCCGCCTTGCATGGCTCGCTGTTGGAACCACTGCTGAATCGCCTGTCGACGAGCATCGTCTGATGCACTCGAGGAGCTTCCTCCTGTCGACGGACGACTCGGACTTGATGGGCTGCTGCTGTTGCTGGTGGGCTCGGCGGAAAATGCGGCTTCGAGCCCAGCTCGTAGCAGTTCCGGATTGATCTTTCCGCCGATCGGAATGACTTGGATAAACTGCTTCTCTTGGAGTTCAGGAAGGTCGAGTTGCTGGACAATCTCGATCACTTTGTCTTGCAAATAAGCGGGCCCTGTCAGCACCAGCGAATTGGTGTTCGCCTCCACTGAAACTGCGAGTTTCACAGGTTCGATGTCGGCACCACCACCTCCGCCGCCCCCGCGTCCACCGCGACCATTTCGTCCCATCAGGGCCTCGATAATCTTCTGCTGTGCCTGCGCCTGAGCATTCTGACCGCCACCACCACCTTGGTTGTTACTTCCTTTGATAAAATCGGCAAGTTGCTCCTTCACAATCGTCGCGACTTGACTTGCATCCTGATAACGAATTGGAACCACCTTGGTCGTTCCTTCAAGTTCGGGAGGTACGGGCGGCTCCTCTTGGTCGATGAACTCCAACAATTCTTCAATCAGTCCCAAATCTTCTTCGTTTGCCTGAACAACCAGTGCATTAAGTTTCGGGTCTGCGACCATTCCCACATCACCGGTGGTTTCAAGAAACATGCCGGAGCTTCCGCCCCCCATCATGGAACCGCCACCACCCAGCATGCCGCCAACGATATCGCCAGCAGCGCCGCCGATCATGTTTCCGGCCAGGCCACCGAGCATCCCAAGTCCGCCACCACCGCCGGAACTTGAACTGCTGAGTCCAAGCATTTCACCGAGCAGGTCTTGAGCCTCCTGAGCACCACGATTTCTAAGATAGAAAACGGTAGGAATGGGAATGCCAGATTCGAGTCCCACGGTATCTCGGATCAAATCCTCCAAGGCATCCAACGCATCGAGATCATCACTTCGGATGATCAGACCGTAAGGGGTTTTTTCGACGAAGACGTCGGGATTATCCTCTCCGATTTGCTGCGTGGCAGAAGCCTGCTTCGTCGCAAGTTCGCTGGATACCCGCGTAAATTTCCATGAGGGCTTTTCGATGGATGCTGACGGGTCTCCGGCAGTATCAGGTTTCTCAGGAGCCGGCTCGATTTCCGGTTTCAGTTCGGGCGTCTCTAGATAACCCTCAGGGATATCTCGTTGTCGAATTCGCGGATTATCTTCACCAACCACCTTGAATTGCAACCGGTTGGACCTTTCGGTAGTTTGCCACAACGTTTCAATCCGTCGCATGGCCTGACTTGCTTCGTCCCCGGTGATGGGAATCAAACGGGCAGAAGATCGCTCCGCGCCTTCCGTGCTCCGAGGCGGATCAATCCCCTCGACGAACCGAGTGATTTCTTCAACCTGAGCTTTCGTGCCTCGGATCAAGAGACGATTTCGGAGTGGGTCAACCACGACTTTCGCAAGGTATTCGGTTGAATCGTCCTCAAGCAGCGGATCCGCAATCAATCCAGCGGAAACTAGAATTTCAGTCACCCCCTCCGGATCATAATCGCGGAGATCAACTACACCAAAGTCGACCGAATTGCCTTGAAGTTGCTCAATCGTCTCCTCGGCACGCAAGTGGTCAGATTCGCGTCCGTAGAGCACCACAGAGCGGGTTTCCGGTGCAACCTCAACTCGAATGTCGGGGTGCAAGTTAGCAAGTAGCGTCTGCAAGACTTTGAGAACCATTTCCGGGTTGGCACGGACACTATAGGCCCGCAAACTGAACTCATCTTCATCGATGGTCAGATCACCTGAGGGCTGCCGGTCTGCTTCGCCGAGTAATTGCAACAACTGCTCCACGCGATCCTCTTCGCCCCGGTAAAACAACCGCATTCCTAAAGAGTCGGGTTGAACCCAAATGGTCTCATCATCATCACTCGAGTCATCATCATCAATGTTGAAGAGCGAGCGTACCAGCAGCATGGCTTCCTCAGTGGTGATGTACTGCAGATCCAACGTTTGGACCGGTCGCTTTTGAGCTTCTGCCCGCTTTTCTGCATCTTCAACGATCGCTCGAATGGATCGAAGGTTCCCCACGGTCTCTCGAATCACCAGCTGATTGGAGAGCGGGATCGAAACCGTGCTGCCGTAATTCTCATTCACAAGATCGCTGATTTCAGGCTCCAGATCACCCGCACGGGCGAATTCCAGCGAAAAGACACAGCTGACAATTTCGTATCGCCCTCGCTTGTCCAACTCTTGCGGTTCCACGACGGGAATCAATTGCTCTGGAATTTCTTCGAGATCAACGACCATCAACTGTTGGTCGTTTCGCACCAGCGTGACGCCCTTGAGCATCAAGACGTTGTTCAATAGATCGATGGATTCCGCAACCGTGTATTCTCGTTTGTCCTTATAGCTGAAGGTTCCATCAGGGAGTGGCGTCTCCAGTTGTAACGACAATTCCGCCTGCTCCGCAAACCACTCAATCAAAGGTTCCCAGTCCATTTGGCCGAAAGAGAACGTGATCTTGATCGAATCGGCTTCGGCCACCGCTTTGGGAGTGTCGTCTGCAGGTGCGGCAGCCACCTCAGCTTCGACCGCAATTTTAGGCATTTCCCCCGCGACCTCCAACGTCATGACACGCCAGGCAGCGAGTTGAGTCGGCTGGAAAATCCGCTTGATCATCAACTCATATTTTCCGTTGATGGCATCCTCGTTGACGTCCGAGTCAGCATCAAATTCGGCTTGTCGCTTGTCTAGGAGTTCGACGATTTCTTTTTTCTGTTTCTCCGATAACTGCAGAGCCGCCGTCACGGAATCGATTCGCAAGGCAGGAAAGCCGGCGGATGCCTCGTAAACGAGCTCAACCAGTTCCTGCTGACGAGGATCCAGCACCCCTTGAAGCTGGCTTTCCGACTCGTCGATAAATGCGAGTCCAGCCACTTTCCCAGCATCAGTCTCCAAATCCGCTTCAGCCAGGAAATTCGCCGCCTGCTCCAAACGGGCATCAACCCACTCGGTGGTCTTCGCCTGCTGATCTTCATCGAGTTTCAGCAGCGTTGCGGCATTGGGATGCTGCATTAAGGCCCCACTACCAAGAAGGTCGGCGGCTTCCTGCCCCCAAGCAAAGTTGGAAAAACAACCGGTTAAAGTCGTGAGCAGAACGACCAAATGACATGATGTCGATTTCATAGGTTTGGAGAACTCACTGTTTCATGAACTGGCAATGGAGCCATTTCGGGCTTTGATTTGGCAAAGGATCGCGTGACTTAATCAGGTAGTCAGCAGCAGTCAAACCACCCACACGAGGGAATGTCGATAAACTCCGCCTAAAATACTCTGTCTCAATATTAGTCAAGGTTCGACAAAAACACCGACTCGTTCACTGAATTATCGAAGTTTCAACAGGATTTTCTCCGGAAGCTTCGGTGTTTGCGGAGCAAACCAGCCCGTCACGTCGAATTCCAGATGCGTATTTAACTCATCTATATTACTCAGGTTCCGGCAGCCTCCTTTGGTCGGCGGCGGATTTATCCAAAACTGACCTGACCGGCAAAACCCCACCGCTTTTGAATGCGAGAACCATCGCATCATGCATTTGGCCACTTAAAATCTGATGATACCATCTCCGGGCTCCGGCTGAACACGACGATTGCTCCCACGTGGCGACCAGTTGGGATGCCGCCGGTGAGCTTCATCAAATATCTTTCCTGCCTGTTCCACGAGGTCAGGACGTTCCTTCGCGAGATTCCGCGATTCTCCAAGATCCATACGGAGGTTATAGATCTCGATCGGACCGGTGTGCATGGGCATACGGATGGCCTTCCAGTCACCCAACCGAGCTGCCTGCTTCCCACCTTGTTCATAGAACTCCCAGTACAGGTAGTCATGCTTCGCCTGCGAAGCGGTATCCCCCTTGAGAGAAGGCAGAAAGCTGACGGAATCGAGCCCTTCAGGCACCGGTTGCCGACTGAGCTCGGCAGCGGTGGCCATCAGGTCACCGAAGTAACCGATGTGGTCAGAAATTGAATTTTGGGGAACCATCCCGGGCCACCACGCGAGCATCGGAACTCGAATACCCCCTTCATATAAATCCCGTTTCATCCCTCGAAGAGGCCCGGCGGGTCCAAAACGCTTTGTCGAATGTCCACCTTCGTCATGAGGACCATTGTCGCTTGTAAAGATGACCAGCGTGTTCTCTGCGATTCCCAGATCTCGAAGCAAATCCAGCAGACGTCCGATACCTGCATCCATCCGCGTAATCATGGCCGCCTGTCCCTTGTCCTGCTCCGACCACTTCTCGTCCTCGTAGGGTTGCAAGGAGGGAACCTCTTGTCCGTTTCCTGTCCCGCGTGTTCCCTCGTTATTCGCATGGGGAATGGTCAGCGGCAGATACAAAAAGAAAGGTGTTTCCTGATGATCGCGAATGAATGCCAACGCCTGATTCATGATCAGGTCATGACTGTAATCCACTCGCTCTGTCGCGTACCCCCCCTGAAACCCTGCACTGACGCGTCCAAATGGCATGACTTCATTTTCGAGTTCAACCTTATCCTCGTTCCGCCAGAGGAATTCGGGATAGTAGTTGTGGGCGTGTAACTGATTCAAGTAGCCGTAAAAAAAGTCAAACCCTTGACGTCGAGGCAGACCGGTCCTGCCGCCTTCCACTTCATCGCCCAAACCCCACTTGCCACACAAGGCTGTTCGATAGCCTGCCGCTTTGAGTAACTCCGCTACCGTGAAGTCGCTGTCCCGCAGACTTTGAATCGACATGTCACCACCCGCATTCCCTCGAACGTGAGCGTGCCCCATATGCAGTCCAGTCATTAAAACACAGCGTGAGGGAGCACAAACCGTGTTGCCCGCATAGAACTGCCGAAACCTCATGCCTTCTTTGGCCATTTGGTCGAGTCGGGGGGTTTTGATCGCTTTTTGACCATAGCAACCGAGATCGCCGTAGCCCAAGTCATCGGCCATGATGAAAATGACATTCGGCAGAGGTTCACCCACCCGCGCCGACACGGCCGCGAAAACTCCAGTGCCGATAAAAACCCACAACGTGAAAAACAGCTGAAACAAAATCTTCATCGATGAGGTCCTTGAAAAGAGGTTCACTCACGAAGGAGCTCGTGTGTCAAACCCGAAAGAATGCCGCAAACCGAGCGGAAGCACCGCGGGATTCCTCTCCGTCTCGTTGAGCAGAACCCAAAACACGCGACTATCCTAGACCGAAACGAAGGGCCAAACCACAGTTGTGGGACGATGCGAATCAATCGCCCCGGCGTGCTTTCGAGTCCGCAAGTTCCGCCACTTGAGATTGGATCCCCTCGCCAAAGGCGACGTGTTGTGATTTTTTGAAGAAGTTCCCGATGAGAGTGTCGCGCGGATATACTAGCGAAATTGACAGGGCGTGAAAGCCCGTTAGTGAGCACCTTCCTTCTTGGATCAAGGAAATTTATTGCCGTGGTTCGTTTCGCGATCGTGTTTTCACTTTGTTCGCTTGTCCTGCAATACAACTCTCAATTCGGCCGGTGCCAGGATGCGCTTTTTCAAATGCAGACGACGGCAATCGCCGAAAACCACTCCCCCGTGGCGTATTGGGGGTGGCAACCCGAAAATTACACCCAGTGGGACACGCACAGCAATCGTCTCATCCCCGTCTATACCTATGGAACTCGAGGCTACGGCTCAGGGGTCGATCTCAGGTCGTACGACGAAAGCAACAGCCTCTATCGGAACGCGGCGAAACTGGCCGATCTCTACGGCCAGCGACCCCGAGACACTTTGAATCCAGCAGCAAACTATCTCGATCAAACCGATATTTACCGCTTGCAACTTGCTGCTTCGCAAGCGGGAAAGAAATATATCTTTCTATTCGTTTTTGATGGAATGGACTGGCAAACGACTCAAGCTGCCGCCACATACAATCTCGGGCAAGTGGCTTATGAGACAGGTCGTGGGACAGGCACCTGGTTTCAGGAATATGATGCCTCACAGACCACCCAATTCAGCTTCATGGTGACGAGCCCACACAACTCTGGCACCAAGGTCAACGTCGATGATCAGACCGTCGACAATCCCGGGGGCACTCAGACGGGCGGCTACCGTGCATCAATGGGCGGTAACGCACCGTGGGAGACTGCTACAAGTCTCCCTTATCTCGCAGGTGAGAGGGACATCGCGGGACCGAATCACGCCTACACGGATTCGGCCAGTTCCGCCACAAGCTTGATGGCCGGAATCAAAACCTATAACGCGGCCATCAACATGGATCCTCGAGGCCAAAAAGTTGAGACGATTGCTCAGCAGCTTCAAGCCCGGGGGTGGTCCGTTGGCGCGGTGACCAGCGTTCCCGTAAGCCATGCGACACCGGCGGCTTCCTACGCGCACAACGTGCACCGCTCGGACTATCAAGATCTCACCCGCGATTTACTTGGACTTCCCTCGGTGACACATCCCGATCGACCTCTTTCGGGGCTGGATGTTCTTATAGGAACGGGCGCGGGCTCAGAAACTCAAGAGTCCAGCGATCAGGGCGCAAACTTTGTTCCCGGCAACATCTACCTGACCCAGAAAGACCTTGAGGCGATCGATGTTCGAAAGGGCGGGCGTTATGTCGTGGCCGCACGTTCAAAAAATCAGGAGGGATGGGAAAGTCTTCGTAACGCGGCAGCTACCGCGGTAACCCAACACCAGCGACTGTTCGGTTTTTTCGGTGTGCCGAGTACCAAGCACCTCCCTTTCGAGACCGCAAATGGGGATTATCTTCCCGCGACAGACAATTCGAAAAACAGTGAAACTTACACCTCCGAAGATCTCAAGGAGAACCCCACTCTTGCCCAGATGACCGAGGCGGCAATTCAAGTCCTTTCAACCAACCCGAAGGGGTTCTGGTTGCTGGTTGAACCCGGGGATGTTGACTGGGCCAGCCACGATAACAATCTGGACAATGCGATTGGCGCTATAAACAGTGGAGACGCGGCGTTTCGCACAGTCACCGAATGGGTCGAAAAAAACAGCAATTGGGACGAATCACTGATCATTCTCACCGCGGACCACGGCCACTTGCTGAACATCGATGACTTGGAAGCATTGGCCAGCATGAAAAAGACTCGGTAGAAATTCCAAGGCAAACTCCTATTTTCTCACCGGTTTCCGTCTGATGCGACTTCGGGTGCGAATTCGGCAACCATCGTCTCAAGCAGTTCCATGGGAAGTCCAACAACGTTGGTCTCGCTCCCTTCGGTAATCTGTAACCAATCATGCTCATCCTGATAGCCGAAGGCGCCTGCTTTCCCTTCCCATAGTCCTGTCTCTAGATAATCTTCCAATTGCTCGTCACTGAAATCATCCATTTTCAAAGTGGTCCGATCGACTCGAACGTGGGTTTCATCGCCAGGTCTTTTCCAGAGACAGACCCCACTGTAAACCTCATGCCGCCGACCTCGCAGCAATAGCAAAGTGCGTCGAGCATCTTCCTCGTCTCGTGGTTTTCCCAAGATCGTCCCGCAACACTCGACGATCGTATCCGCGCCGAGATAGAGGCCACTCGCAAAACGCTGTGCCACATCACGCGCTTTTTGAAATGCTAGACGCGCGACCATTTCGGGAGGCGTTTCCCCCGAACACATGCCGCACTCGGCGCTATCGTCTGGAGGAATGACTTCAAAATCGTACCCGTACTGCGCCAGCAGTTGCCGTCTTCGCGGCGAACCACTCGCCAAAATCAAGGCCTTCTCTGGTTTTCCTGACGGATTTTGCATCACCGATTTTCCATAACGTTGGTTAAGTTTCCCAGCTCTGTCAGAACAGGAGATCGAGGCAAGCAACCCTCAAGTCATCATCAAAGGGTGATCTCTTTGGAGGACGTCCTGTGAACAGGTACCACCTGAACATTTTGTCCTTCGCCCCTAGTGTGGCGGAATCCACAACCACCATGCAACCCTTCTCGATACGTTTGAGGACCCATGAAATGATCGCGATCGACCCATGAGGAAAGCGAGGTCGCTTCGCAAGGGCCAATCGGCCCAGCCGCAGACATCAAGGGTGAAATCAGGTTCGACAGACGGCCCGTTTTCATGTAAAGGGTTAAACTTAGTCCACAGCAGAGCCGACATGATGGTCAGAATACCCGTTCCGGAAAGTGGGCGATCGTAAGCCCCTGACAAGAGGCGAGCCGCATGGCGTGACCGTCGTCCGGCAACCTCTTATGATGCGATTTGGACCCCTCAAGGATTGTCAAATTGCGAAAATGCTTCACTCAAAATCTCACGCTGATCTCGTTGGCCACAGGCCTTCTGGTGCTAGCAAACACCGGATGCTTGTCCACGAAGAACTCTGCGGTGACTCCTTTAGGTCAACCTTTGAGGAATCAGAAGAGTGGAGGGTTCGGCTCGCCGCAGAACTCAAACACGGTCATCGAACTCTTGGAACAAAAAAATCAGGAGCAAGAGGGCGGATGGCTTGCGTGGACCCGCCCGGTCTCCGACCGATTGAAACGGACAACAGAAGCGTTAATGGTGACCAAGGGTAAGCCGAAACGTCCCCACGATCGACTGAGTTTGGATGTCAACACGCCACCCACCCCGGAACTGTACCTAGGAGCAGCCGAATATGCCGCCTCAACGGGACAGCTTGAGCAAGCTCGGGACATGCTGGAAAAGGGGCTCGCTGTTGAACCGAGAGATGATCTAAAGATCTCTCTCGCCAGAATCCTGGCTCGGCAGGGTGAGTTCAATGACGCAGAGCAACGTTATCGGAAACTTTTGGCAGCCACACCAAACTCTGCACTTATCCACAATGATCTCGGAATGCTTTATCACCAGATGGAGCAAAACGACCGAAGCGAATACCATTTTGATCAAGCGTGTCTCCACGATCCGGGGAATCGCCGCTATCAGACCAATCTCGCAACCCGATTGATTCAAGACGACCGTTTTGATGAAGCCCGTCAGAGGCTGATGAAGGGGGTCGACGCTCAAACGGCTGACCTGACGATTTATTCTCTTCTTCGGCAGCAGGGTCGGATCGATGCAGCCACTCAATACTGGCAATCGGCTCGAAGACAGATTCTTTCGATGCCAAGCAGATACCCTCTTTCAGGAAACTCTGAGCCCCAAAAATCTGTGGATCCTCCCGTTTCCCAACCCCAAGCGGCGGGCGCATCGGGTTCGTTTCAAAGCGGACGATCGAGCATGCGATAGTGAGTCGCCTCTCGAATGTGATCGCACTTAAGGACGTCTTGATTTTCGAGGTCGGCGATCGTACGTGCCACCTTCAGAATTTTGTCATGCGCGCGAACAGACAGGCCAAACCTCTCGATCGTGGTGGCCAGAAGACGGCGGCATTCCGGATCGAGCCGGCAATGTTCTCGAAGATCCGAACTCGACATTTGCGCGTTCAGCTGGGTCCAGTCACCCTGGAATCGTTCACTTTGCTTTTGTCGCGCACCCAAGACCCTCTCACGCATCTTCCGACTCGGAGTGCCTGGTTTGAAATGCTCCAGTTCTTCAACCTGGACGGCAGGGACCTCAATATGAAGATCAATACGGTCCAGTAAGGGCCCGCTGACCTTGCTCATGTAGCGTTCAATTTGCGGCGATGTGCACTGACACGGCCGCCGCGGATCGGACCGATAGCCACAAGGACAAGGATTCAGTGCTGCGATCAAGATGAAGTCTGCAGGCAAAGTACTACTTCGGAGCGCGCGGCTGATGGTCACACGGCCTTCTTCGAGGGGCTGTCGCATGACTTCGAGGGTACGTCGATTGAACTCTGGCAACTCGTCCAGAAATAGGACGCCGTTATGGGCGAGACTGATCTCACCGGGCGTCGGTACTCGCCCGCCTCCCACCAGTCCAACGTCACTGATGGTATGGTGGGGCGCACGGAAAGGACGACGGACCATCAAAGGCTGGCCCGTTTTGAGTCGCCCCATCGCACTGTAAATCCTGGTCGTTTCAATGGATTCCTCAGGCCTCAGGTCGGGCAGTACGGTTCGCACCCGTTTGGCCAACATGGTTTTACCGCTCCCTGGGGGTCCCACCATGAGCAGGTTGTGCCCCCCCGCCGCGGCAATGGTCACCGCTCGCTTTGCCATGTCCTGCCCGCGGACATCGGCAAAATCAAGTCCGTCACGACCGTAGGTGTCGTACCAGTGCTTGAGTTGGGCAGGTTTCGGCGAAATCTCGAGCTGACCTTTTAACCATTGAACGGCCTCCGACAGGCTTCGGATGGGCAATGCCTGAATCGATTCGACGACGGCCGCCTCCTCAGCATTTTCCGCAGGCAACAAAAAACAGGTCTGTGAGCCATCTGTCGCCGCTTGCATGGCCATCGACAGTGCGCCCCGGATCGGTCGAAGTTGCCCCTCAAGACTGAGTTCACCGACAAAAACGTATTGGGAGGGGTGATCGCATTGCAACTGGCCACTAGCAAGCAACAATCCAAGGGAAATGGGCAAGTCGAAAGAGGCCGCCTGTTTCGGCAATTCCGCAGGTGCCAGATTGATCACCACGCGATCCTCGGGCGAACGAAAACCGGAGTTTGCAATCGCCCGTTCAACCCGATGGAGACTCTCTCGGACCGCTGCCTCGGGAAGCCCCACGAGTGTGACCTGGTTGGAAACCGACGGCGACACATCCACTTCAACTTCGACTCGATGGGCCTCAATTCCCACCAAGGTATACGTGGTCAGTTTTGCGAGCATCTATCTTATCCTGACATCCGCTTTCAAACGTGGGCGGGACCTTCACTCAACCTCTCGACACGCTTTCCGTGGCGATTCCGATTTTCAGCCAGCCCCCGATCCTTGAAATTCACTTTCCACCTGCCGAAAATTCAGAGACCCACGAGCGCGAAACTCGATCGCTTTGAACTAGAGGTACCCAGTCTCAAGGCGAGGGGAGCATGAAAGAGCAAAACTTGCTCCAAGAAATGGCAACTCCGACTTCAGGGGATCAGAATCTTCACCAAGAGTAGGTTGATCTCCTGTCCAAATCGGCCGACGAGATTCTCTCACGCTGATGGGAAAGGAATCGGCATGTCCCGTGGCAACGCGCGGGGCGCAATAAAAAACCGCGTTGCGAGAACAACGCGGCGAAAAACAAATCTTCGGGTTCAATTTACGGGCGAACCTACGTCGCCTAGATCGTCATCCCAGACTACTTACGACTGCGATCCCTCCAGATCATCGCATCTTTATTGCTGAGTAATCGGTAATAGAGAAAACCACCGATCTTTTCGGGCAGCCCCAAATTCGCGCGAGGATCGACAAGCAAGACACCCTGGTAATCGACGGGTAACTCTTCGATGAACAAATCCTGCTTTTCCAGAACCTGTTGTTGACGCTCAGCCGGAGTCCCCGTGAGTTCCAACTCAGGGCGTTTCTTTTGGAAATTACTGTACAAAGTCTTGGCTTCACGAGCCGACCTTGCATTTCTTGCCCCCACGGCCACCATGATAGAAAGCGGCATTCTAGGTCCACCACCGGCGAGAAGGTCGGTTCGCATCACCGAATTCAGGGTCAATCCCTTAAATGTTTTTTCCGGCGAAAGTAACACGAGGGCTTTCACATCCTGCCCCTGCTTTCGCCCAGCAACCACTGGCCAGCTCCAATCTTTCACGGCCCATTGGGAGGCGAGAACGGCGCTCTGTCCGGCGGCAACCACCGTCAAGAATTCGATGTTCAACTCGCCGCCGTTGTTCTTTTTCAGAAGAAATCGCTTGCAAGCTTCGATGTCTTCACCCATCGCAGCAATGGCGTTCCGATTGAACTTTTCCCGGTCAAGGGTCATGTCGCTTGCCTTCACCCGAAGACTTTCTCCATGCCCTCGCAGATCCGGCACAATAATCGAATGTCCAATCGATTGAAGGTAAGTTGCAAGGCCGGAAAACTGTTTTCGATTCCCGTCCCAGTCATGGAGCATGATCACGGGAATCGACTCTTTTTTGTTGACACCCGCGTACCAGGTCGCGGAAAGCTGGACACCATCTTTGGTCTCCAACGCGACCTGTTCGGGGGCAGGGGGGGTCTCCTGCGGGTTATTCTGAGCGAAGGCCTGCCCGGTTCCTAATCCGATCAACAGTCCGATTACTGACAAGCCAAATTTCAGGTTCATCGTCGCTAAATCTTTCATCATGAGTGACCTCAGTCCATCACGGTACGCATCAACGTGTGTACAAACTTGAACACCGCAGTTCGATTCCCGAGACCGCAGTTCGATTCCTTGGCATGATTCCGCATCATTACTTTGAGAGAGTGGGCCTCAAAGGGGTGCTATGAGAGACGGGCACACGTGGAATTTTGGCCAAGTCAAGCAATCTGGCCGATCCGAGAACATTATTACCTAGTGTAATCTACATCACCCGAAATGACCAAATGCATTGCTTCAACAATTTTAGACACCGAACCTGAAATGCGCGTCCGCAACAGCGAAGTGGACTTGATACTCCTCCTCCTCGTCGTCCCCGCTTCTTTTGGGCGCCCTGATCACGCCCAAGGAGGGACAAAATCGCGGAACCGATCCTCAATGCAAGATGGGGCATACATCGAACCAGCGACGACCGTCTTGCCCAATCCACTCATCGCTTTCCTGCGGCCCCCATTGGCCAACGGGATATCGGAAGATCTCCGGTTGGTTCATTTGTTGCCAAAACTGAGTGATCGGGTCAATGATCCCCCAAGCGAGTTCCACTTCATCACTGCGGGCAAACAGGCTGGCATCACCATTCAAAGCATCCAGCAGCAGGCGTTGGTAAGCGTCCGGCATCGCCCCCGAAAACTCTCTTGAAAAACTGAAATCCAGATTGGTCATCCGCAGTTGCATCCCCGCATCAGGAACCTTGGTATGAAATTGCAGTTGAATTCCTTCGGCGGGCTGGATCTGAATCACGAGTTGATTTGCATCCCACGATCCGCGACGGTCCTCGTTGAATAGAAGATGCGGTGGCTCACGAAACTGAATGACGATTTGGGTCGTTCGGCATGACATCGCTTTGCCGCTACGCAGATAGAACGGGACACCATTCCAACGCCAATTGTCTACATGAAGCTTGATCGCAGAAAACGTTGGAGTGCGACTCTCGGCAGGGACGCCGTCTTCCTGTAAGTACCCCTCGTATTGCCCTCGAAAGGTATTCTGGACAAAGTCGTCCCCATGGTATTTGCGAATCGCCTGCAGAACCTTGACCTTCTCATCCCTGACCATGTCGGCCGTAAAACGGGCCGGTGCTTCCATGGCGGTGATCATCAGCAATTGAAGCAGATGGTTCTGGAACATATCGCGCAGAACACCCGCTTTGTCGTAGTATCCTCCGCGTCGCCCCACCATCACCTCTTCGGCAACCGTGATTTGAACGTGATCGATGTAATTACGATTCCAGATCGGTTCGAAGATGCTGTTGGCGAAACGCAGCACCAACATATTTTGAACCGTTTCTTTCCCCAAATAATGGTCGATTCGGTAAACCTGATTCTCGGCAAACACCCCATGCAGCTGGGCATTCAACTGCTGGGCCGTTTCAAGGTCGGTGCCAAAGGGCTTCTCAACCACAAGTCGTCGGCGATCATTTCCCAAAAGCGGCGGCTCGACACTTCCGTCTAGTGCAACCGCGTGCGCCTCGCCCAAATGACGAATCGCCGCAGGGTAAAGGGTAGGAGAGGTCGACAGATAGTAGACTCGCGTGCTCTCCTGACCACCCTCCAGCCGATCCAACTCTCGACGGAGTCGCACAAAGTCTTCGGTCTTCGCAATATCGCCAGGGACATAATGGACGCGTTTCTCGAAATCAGCCCAAACTTGTTCGTCGAAGCCGTTGGAAAACTTACGGGTCGAGCCCTTCAGCGCTTCACGCCAACTTTCACTGCTGAAGGGACTGCGGGATACACCAACCACTCGCGTATCTTGAGGCAAGTAGCCTTTCTGGTGCAGAGAATAAAGTGCGGGGATAAGCTTGCGACTCGTCAAGTCACCGGACGCACCAAATATGATGATCGTGTGAACCATCGGTCCCGACGCCTCCTTTTTCGCCTGAAATGCAATCGCTGCAAGATCCGTGAATACAAGACCTGTGAGTACGAAGCTGGTGCGACTCGCTCGCTCTCTGGTGTTGCCCTGGACAATCGTGAATGGGACCAGAAGAGAAACGCAGGCCGCCGATCACCAAGGACACAGAGCCCTTCTCGCCTCGCTCATCGGACGAAGATCAAACGTTTACCCCCAAAAAGAGACCGGCAACTTGCATGCTGCCAGACTCAGCTCCAAGGACGCCCCCCCCGACCGATCTCACCTGCGACTTCACACGAGGTTTCCACGAACGATGTTAACGCACGAGGAAACACTCAGTCTTTCGGTTCCTTGCGCAAATCCAACCATTCCGTATGGAAAGTCCCTTCGCGGTCATTCCGAAGGTAGGTATGTGCACCGAAATAATCGCGTTGAGCCTGCAGCAAATTGGCGGGCAAAAAGGCCCTTCGATAACTGTCGTAATACGCCAAAGCCGTACTGAACGCCGGCACAGGAATGCCCATGGCGGTAGCTACGGTCAACACCTTCCTCCAAGCGTCTTGCCCCGCTTCAATCGCGGCCTTGAAGTATGGATTCAGCAATAAGTTCTCGAGACCGGGATCCTCATCGAAGGCTTCCTTGATGCGATCAAGGAATTGGGCTCGAATGATGCATCCACCTCTCCAGAGCAGGGCACAGTCCCCAAAATTGAGTGGCCAGTCGTGTTCCTCGGCGGCGGCCTGCAATTGAACAAAGCCTTGAGCGTAGGAACAGATTTTACTGGCGTACAAGGCTTGCCTTACGGCCTCGATCATTGCCGTTTTATCGCCGATCAATGCCTCGACATCGACCGAAGCAGGCGTCGGCAAAACACCACTCGCCCGCACTCGAGCCTCTTTCTGAGCCGAGAGACTTCGAGCGTAAACGGCCGTTGTCACCAACGTGCTGGGGACACCCAGGTCGAGAGCCAATTGGCTCATCCATTTCCCTGTCCCTTTGGCTCCAGCCACATCCAGGATTTTGTCGACCAGTTCACCGTCACCTTCAGAATCTTTCACGCTGAAGATATCCCGGCTGATTTCGATCAGGTAACTCTGCAGTTCGCCCCGATTCCAGTCGTCGAAAACCTCGTACATCTCTTCGTTGGATAGGCCGACCGCTTCTTTCAGCATGAGATAAGCTTCGCAGATGAGCTGCATATCCCCATATTCGATCCCATTGTGGACCATCTTGACATAATGGCCAGCACCACGAGGACCTACCCATTCGCAACAGGGAATATCTTCTGCGTCGCCAACCTTGGCGGCGATGGACTGGAAAATGGGCTTGAGGATGGGCCAACTCGCCTCACTGCCTCCGGGCATCAGGCTCGGGCCCTTCAACGCGCCCTCTTCGCCTCCGGAAACTCCGGTGCCGGAGTACAACAACCCCTTTTCTTCGACGTACCGGGTTCGGCGTTCCGTATCCGCATAGTGCGTGTTGCCCCCGTCGATGATGACGTCGCCAGGTGAGAGCAAAGGGATCAACTGGTCAATCAGGTTGTCAACGGCAGGCCCAGCTTTCACAAGCATCATGACCTTTCGCGGCGCTTTCAGGTTTGAGACAAGGTCCTCAAGCGAGTGACAACCCACAAATTGTTTTCCAGAGGCACGACCTTGTACAAAGGCATCCACTTTGTCCGTGGTGCGGTTGTAGACCGCGACTTTGTTACCGCGACTTTCGACATTGAGGGCCAAATTCTCGCCCATGACCGCCAAACCGATCAGACCAAAATCACACTCTCCACTCATGGTGCCTTCCCAAAACGCAAAAGTCAGAAAACATTGCAACGCCCCGAATCGCCCGGGCAGATTAAAACAATGTGCCACATTGCCTCACCGGGTTCATGCCCATCAAGACGAAGGGGCGTTCGTCGATGCATCACAGATCTCAAGCAATAACCCAAGAGTTTACCTTCGCCCCCTTAAGGGCGATAGTAGGCCCATTCGCTCTGCCCACAATGAGCACGTGGACTCAACGTCTGCTTCTTGATTGAGCGTTGAATTTCAATTCCGGGATCTCACCAACTCAACAAAACCCGCAAAAATGACGCCAAATCGATTTTTCGCACTGAGGTATCGATGACTCGCCAAAAAGGCATGGGTCAAGAAGCCTCTTGACGCAAATGAACCCCCATCTGTGGAAAGGGGATTCCAATTCCGGCGGCGTCCAGACCTTGTTTCAAATCGGTCAACAGTTGCTCCTTGACCGACCAGAAATCATCCTGAGTCGTCCAGAACCGAACGGTCCAAATGACGGCGGAGTCTCCAAGATCACTTAAGACCACTTGAGACTCTCGACCTTCCCCCTTGACCATCTTGTCTCGTTGAACCTCAGTCGCTTCCCGTAAGACACGGCGAGTCTCATTCAGATCCGCCTCGTAATCGACTCCGATGGTCACGTCGACCCGACGTTCCTTGTGGAACGAAATATTTTCGATGGTGGCCCCAGTGATCTGGCTATTTGGAACGATGAACCTTCGATTGTCTGGAGTATTGAATGTGGTGACAAACAGGTCGATTTCATCAACCTTGGCCGTCACCCCGCCCGCAGAAATGACATCCCCCACCTTGAAAGGTCGAAAGACGAGCAGCAATACCCCCGCGCTGAAATTACTCAACGTGCCCTGAAAGGCAAGACCTATCGCAAATCCTGCGGCTCCAATAACCGCCGCAAAACTGGTGACGCTGACACCAAACATGCCAAGCACACCCAATACGGTGAACAGCATGATCGAATAGAACACCAGTTTTCCGGTGAACCGACCAAGGGTTTCATCGACTTTGCTGCGAACAGGCCTCGAAGCGATCCGAGAGATCAGTTTGGCTGCGAAGTAGCCGATCATGAGGATGAGGAGTGCCGTTAAGACTGGAACTGCATAAGCCTCAACGAGTTTCCAGAGCGCCCAAAAGTCGCCCTGCATCGCGTCGTTGGTGGCCTTGCCCACATCCTGCATCGCCTGCTGAGCTGAACGGGAAAGCTGCTCCTCGGCAGTCAGTCCCTCTGCAGAACCTGATTCAATATCCGTCGTATCCTGAAACGGCATCGTTTACTCCTATCCATCCATGGCCAAGGTCGATCCCACGGCCGAACTCATCCATTGGCGTGTCGAGTTGAGTCAAATTTCGAATATCAAACTCAGGCCTAACCCGCTTTCGCCCGCTTGGCATTTTCAATCCATTGATTCACTGCTCGGAATTCGAGTGGTGGGTGGTTTCCCAGCAAATGCAAGCCCTCTCCCGTCCTCGAGAACCCGTCGAGCTCGTCGAAAAGTTTCCTGGGATCGCATCCCGCGAGATCGCGGATCGTTCGATAATCCAGAGCAATCAACAATTGGGCGGCAACTCCTATCAACTCAGGAACATCACACATCAGCCTCGCTTGGTCTTGCCATGTCCGAATCAAATCTGCGTCGATGTACTTGGCCGATATTGAAGACGCAAGTTCGGAAGGATCCGCCGCAAGTAAATCTGCAACCATACGAATTTTCACGGAGCCAAGTCTTTTGGCAGACTTACCGCCGAGACCGGGGACTTTACTGAGTTCATCCACTTCCCGAAGCAGGTAATGGGCTTCGGAAGAAGCGGCCTCTCCCATCCCCAAAGAAGCGTCTAGATTCTCTTGACGTTGCCATTCTTTTTCGACTGAGACCTCCAGGTTCGTCAATTCTTCCTGCAGTGTCTCTTGGACCTGATCGCTAAGACGAAGTGCTCGTTCCCCCACTTCATTTTCCATCTTGCCAGACCGCATATTCGCGTCGTTACCCATCGGAAAACCCGGCTGAGAACATTCTTCTGTTTTCGAGTGGGCATCTGAGCAACGTTCATTGGATTTGAAGTCGTTCGACAAGTTTCCTTTCGACAAAGGATTGATGTCTGAGGGCTCGCCAAGCCTGATCGATTTTGCAACCTCTGAATCATTGGAGAAACGTCGTTGAGGCGGGTCTTTCCTCCAGATTTTGTTTCCCACATTTCTGGATGTGGGTGGCGCGGTCTTCGCAACTGGAGCAGGCTTTTGCGACACCCCCTCGGCAAGCCCCATCATGCTCTCCGGAGGTACTTCAATCGAGGAGCTCCGATCCAGCTTTGTCTCTGCTGAAGCTTGGCCTTCGGGGCGAGTCTCTAGAGAATCATCCGGGCGACGCAAGTTCATGGTTTTCAGGAGGCTCCCAAGGCGTACCCACTGCCCCATTGCCTGCCCCATTGCCTGCCCGGAAGCCGAGACCTCGAGCCGATTTTGCTTTTTGAGCTGAGGTTGCTGGGCGACAGGTGTGGCGTTCGATTCCTGTTTTTCCTGAGGCAAGTCCTTGGCGATCCGCAGATTCGGCAACGGATTCTTCAAACGTGAGTGACCCGTCTTTGCTCTCAGCTCACATTGTTCTGACCAGCGACCACTCAACACCTCTTTCTTGTACAGCTCATCAATGGTTTTCTCGTCGAGTGGCTGTGTTTCCTCAACTTTTCCCGTCTGCTTCCACTCACGATGCATTTTCCGAATCAACTCACGGTCCTGTGCGGATGCAATATTCCTAACGAGGTAGCGTCTCGGGGCTTGCAGGACTGCGGTCACACCAGGGTAGGCCATCTGGATTTCGGGAGGAGCAACTCCCGATTCACGCACCAACTGACTCAGGATCAAAGCCCAGTGCTCGACCGTGTAGACCAACAATGTGCCGACGATTTCTCGGCAGCGGCGATCCAAACCTGAAACCGGGTGTTTTACGGCCTGATCAAAGTTGTAACGGGTGACCAGTTCGTCATAAAACTGCTGGCCATAATTAGCACCCGAAACCAACATTTTCGACAACCAATCGTCGGCTTCGGGGATCTGCAACTCAGAAAATCTTTTGCCTTGTTTTGATCGAAACAGCTCATCATAAGAGTGAAAAATGCTCCACTCGCAAGCTCGATGAATATTGTTTTCCTCATCATTTTGCGCTGAATGGAATGGCATCAGCGGGTCGGTCACGTAATGGCTTAGCACTCCACTGGCATAAACGCCATGGGCCCAGTCTTCTTCACGAAATGCCTGAGTCGCAATTCGATACCACTTCGTACTCGCCTCAATGGCGCCCCCCCAACAATCCTCGTAAACGTGGAGCACATGATTCTTGAAATCACGAAAACGGGTATCCGGATCTTTCGCGCCTCGAAGGTAGTCCGCATGGTGATACAAAAAGAGACGCCGCCAGGCACTCGGCGAAGATGAAGAGATTCGCGAAAGTCCATCCAGAGCAAACTTATGATGGGTGCTACTGGAGCAACTGCGATAAATGAGAGAGTAAAGCAGGTCCATCCGTGAACCTCGGTAAGACCGTGGAAATCAGGCCTTCCGCGATGGAAGGTATTTCAGCCCTCATCGTCCACAACTCCCGATTTTTCACAAGGTCGATCCGGCGCCCGCCTATCATGCCCCCCCAAAAAAGAGATTCGCAGTCCTCGGGGACGACGAAGCTCCTGACAGATTTGCGTTAAGCTTGCTCAACGCTAGCAAGCATTGGCCATCGTATGTTGGGTCGATGGGGGGCAGGTCTGACCTCCACCTCTCCACCCACGTCGATGCGAAGTGTTTAAGGATCGAGGACGATCTGGCAGGTGGCCGAATTACTGCTAGCGTCAACAAGTTCGATCCGCAGCGGTTCTCGGCGTTCGTTCCGATTGATTGCCAACACAAACTCATGAATCCCCTCTCCCAAATCGCCTTCCCATTGCTCGCCAATCGGCGTGGGCTGACCGTCGATCCACAAACTCAAGCCGGCCGTGTCACCAAACTCCAGTTTAACCTTGCCCTCGGTCGTCACCTGAATCTTGAATCGCAAGAAGGTGGCCGGATCACTTCCGCGACGAACCACAAACTCGTCGAGGCCTACCACAGGCATCGTTCCAGCAACCTCGCTGTAATGACGTGCCCAAGTCAGATCAGAATCATCAGAGGCCGCGATATCATAGCTGGTACGATTCAACCTTCGATTAGCTTCCGGGGTCCAAACCAGACTGTTCCAACTGCGGATCCATTGGCGGTTGCCCAATGAATATTCCCCGACTTTCCCAAGCCGGCTGAGGAACGCTACCAAATCGACCAGCTCATCCCGCGTAAAGACATCTGCAGCTCCATCAGGCATCAGACTTCGACCATCGGTCATGTCCGCAACCTCTTCGTCGGGAATTCGAATCAGCTGATCGTTCGCCTGCCTCAAGGTCCAGAGGCCATCGGCGTTACTGACCACGACCCCGGTGAAGAGTTCGCCGGATTCGGTTTGAATGACTTTTGAGTGGTAACCCTCCTTGACCTTCGCATTCGGTGCGAGCATGGACTCGATGAGATAATCCACCGGAGCACTTGCCCCGATGCTCACGAGATCGGGGCCCACCTTGCCACCCGCACCGCCAATGGCATGGCAATTCAGGCACTGGGAGTCCGCACGTCGATAGATGGCCTCACCACGCTTCGGGTCTCCTCTCTCCGCAACCTCGGCGACCAACGCGTCAGAAAGTTCGGCCGACCATTGCCATCCTGCATTCGCGAGGTCTCCCGCGTTCCGGAGCGATTCCAACAGGGCATCATTTGGCCTCGGACTCCCCTGAACCAACCGAACCGCCGCTTTCGCCGCATCCGAGTTCATCTTTTTGCCCTTGATGGCGTTGGCGAGTTTCGCTGGGGCACCTTGCTGGCTCAAAATCGGATTCAGAATCGAAGCCAGGTCGGTCTCCATGTCGGCGTTGGCAAGCATTTCGGAAACCGCTCCTAACGCGGCAGGGAGATCGACCCTCGAAATTTCGCCAATCAGAATCGCCTGCCTCGATGAATCCTCGATCTTCTCGCGAAGACCCACGAGGCCCTGCGTTGCTGTTGCATTTCCAATCTGCCCAAGAGACTTCAAAGCCGCACGATACAGACTGTCATCTGGCGTCGTTTCGGCAATTTTTAATATTTCGGGAACACCTTCGGGGACCTGCCAGAGTCCGCAGACTTCCACGGCAGCCTGCACACTCTCCCGCGTTTCGGAGCCGAGCAACTCCACCATGGCCTCCCTTCCTGAAGAAGGAATGACCCGCCGATCGCTCGAAGCTCGGGCGATCTGCAAAACCAAAGTCGCGAACTCCGCCTGCGATGTGCCGGCCTGCTCCTTCGCCAATTGGATGACTGAAGACAGTTGCTGCGGATTTGAAAGCGACGCTGCAAGTGCCAACATGCCATTTCGACGTGCGGGCTCCACTTTGCCTTGGCGTAGTAGGGTGAGTATCGGCTTGACCACCTCCGGCGCCTCAACGGCTCGCAACGCGTAACTTAATTTGGCAACATCTCCTTCGAAGTCCAGTCGTCCCGCCTGAACCGCAGGTAACCACCGATCCCTGAGGTCTCGCATCGTCGCCCACAATGCGAATTCGAGAAAGTCGTCCATGGGTTGCTCAAGTGACTTCATTGCCTCAACAGCTGCCGTCTGCGTCCCGACCGTCGACAAACCACGTATCGCTTCAAGTCGAACCCTTGGATGCTCATCTCGCACGCCTCGCGTCATCAACCCCATGCCACCGTCCGGCAACATGGACGACCACTGATCTGCAACGCGGAGTGCCGCGGCTCTCGCGCGGTGGTCAGGCGACTTCGCAATCTGGCCCAGTAATGTGGTATTGAGCACGTTGAGGTTCTGGTAAACCCAAAGGCCCTCCACTCTCAGCTTTTCATAATTGTCTGAACTCGGATCAAGTGAACTCAGCCACGCTTCCAGTTTTGGCAGAACCTCAGCTGGGCCACGCTGCTTGAGTTGCAATTTGGCGTGAAGACGAACCCACTCTTCGGGGACAGCAAGATACTCAAGCAACTGCTCGACCGCCGCGCCGATCAGGTCGGGATGGTCAAGCAGAGGACGATCCTTTGCGGTGATGCGCCAAATTCGCCCGTGGACATGATCCCGACGCGGATCCCTGAAGTCCACTTCCCCGTGCTGGATGATCGGGTTGTACCAGTCGGCGATGTAGATCGCACCATCCGGACCCATTTTGACATCGATTGGACGAAAGGCGACATGATCGGTTTTGATCAGTTCGACTTCCTGTCGCGAACTGTAGGCCGATCGATCCTCACTCACGACGAACCGGCAAACCCGGTTGGCGCGGAAATCATTGGTGACCATGGAGCCTTGCCATTCCGGTGGCAGATGTCGACCACTCAAGATCTCAAGCCCGCAATGTTTTGGACTGCCCGGATTCAAACCGCGCAAGATACGCTTGGCTCCTGGGGCGGTGACAAAGACGGAACCCGGGAAAACGTAGTTGATTCCCTCACCATACGCACCATCGGTTGCGAAGGACTGGCCCCATTCATCGAAGTGATGCCCCCACGGATTGACGAAGCCTTCGCATAGAACGTCAAGCTGCATCGTCTCCGGTCGAAACCTCCAGATTCCACCACCATTGAGGTGTTTCACCCCGTAAGGCGTTTCGATATGACTGTGGATATAGATCGATTGATTCATATACAGCTGGCCGTCGTGCCCCCAGCGAAGAGTATGCAGCAGGTGGTGGGTGTCTTCGGTTCCGAAACCGGAAAGGATGATTCGCCGCTGGTCCGCCCGACCATCGCCATCGGTGTCTTTAAGATGAATCAACTCGGTACTGTTCACGACATAACATCCGCCATCCCCTGGCACCACACCGGTAGGAATCAATAGACCGTCCGCGAAAACCGTGGTGGTATCGACTTGACCATCACCATTCGTATCTTCACAAACGAGGATCTTGTCCGTTGCTTCCTGGCCCGGTTTGAGATGGGGATAAACTTCGCTGCTCGCAATCCACAATCGCCCCTGCTCGTCAAAGTTCATCTGGATCGGTTTCGCAATTTGAGGGTCACCAGCGAAGAGATTCACCTCAAACCCATCCACGACCTGAAAACTTTGACGTTCGATTTCGGGATCGGGATCCGGAATGTTTGCCAGATTGCGTTGGCCATTCGATACCGTTGTTGAAGTGATCAACAGAACCCAACCGAGACACAAGGAACTCCATTTTCTCAGGCTGCGTTGACGCAAATCAGAGGTCACACCTCTCATGGATATAACTCCGTCGTATTGACTTTGGTTCTCAGGATGATTTTGAATTCACAGGCCCGCCGCTTCATGGCCATTCGACCTGTGTGCTGCTCACATTTCACCGCGAAAAACGGATCTCGTTCACTCGTTGGTCGCCTCGATACGAATCAACTCGTACTTCACCGGTTGTGCGATTTTCAATTGACGAATTCTTTTTTCCTGCTCGGCGACGAGCGCCTCGAATTGAGGCACCTCAACCGCATTGTTCCCCTGCTCGTGTTTACGGAACAGAAACAGGTAAGTTTCGTTTTGCGGACGATACCGGTGAAAATACAACTCGTTCTTCTTCACGATCGCCTGTCGTAAATCATCAATTTGCGGGATCGCCTGACCACGATCCAGCGTGATACCGTTCGCCCATTGTTCATGGGACGCCATGACTGTCGGTTGGCCATTGATATTCAGGCCGTAATTCCCCTCAGGCAAATCCTTGATCGTGAAATGGCTTCGCCTTGCGGACAATTCCCCACCCTGAGGTGAAGTGGAAGGCGCGGAGGCGAAGGGCAGATGGTGATCCTGAATGGTGAATTCAATCTTGGCTTGCTTGAAGGAAGAAAACTTCCCTGTCCCTCCTTCAACCGAAAACTCGGGACCCACCATGCGGATATCAACCGCCCACCGCTGAGTTGGGACGTTCAGTTTCTCGGCAAGAAGAGGGGCAGTCCGCCAGTATCCATAGTCGTTGAAGTGCATTCCGTTATCGGTCAGGCGATTCCGGATCGCTGGAACAAATTTTGAAGCCGATGCCGAGTCTCCAATTGGTGTCCGAAAATCAACGAAATGGTAATTTTGCTCTCCCGACCATGACTTTAGCGCCTCGGAATAGAGGTCAATGCTCTGATTGACTCCCGAATGATCCGGTAGGGGAGGGCCAAGGTTTTCCAGATAATGCGGCCCAATCACAACGACTTCGGCTCCCGTAGAATTCAGAAGTCGAGTCAATCTTCCCCATTGCTCTTCGAATGCCGCCAAGCCTGCCTCGCCCTGAAACGCCTCATTCGAACCGTAACCCACGATGATGACGTTGGGGGCAGTTCGCAAAAGATCATCTCTGAGACGTTTGAACCCATCTTCCTGACTCCCAAATACGGCCCGCGCAATTCCAGTGACATCGTCGCCACTCCAACCGAGATTGCGGAACTGAATCTCGCGTTTCGGATAAGCCGACGTTACGAGCGTTTCAAAATAATTGTACGCCTGCTGCCGCTCGACCCAGGTTCCACCGATCCACGTCACTCGATCCCCATCAAGAAACTCAAATCTTGCCTGTTTGGGTCGCAAAGATCTTTCAATTTCAATCGTTTCCGGTTGGTCCCAGGCAACCTGATTTCCCCAAGGCGAAGTGACTCGAATACCTCCCAGCGCGATCGCCGGTTTCCACTGCGTGTCGTCACCTGCGACCCACCAGAGATCATTGTCATTGGACGTATCTTTACGACATTGCCAAACGGCATCAGTTCCCAGAGTCACGGTTCCGTCCCCATGCTCATAACTCAACCATGCGGCCAGTGCTCCGGGGCCATCGTCGTCGTTTTTCGCCCGGATCACGACCTGATTTTGCCCCGACTGCAAGAGACCTTCGAGAACGTAATGCTGAGGAAGCTGCCAGTTCTCCCCTCGTCCGACAAGAATACTGTTGACGACAACCTCATAGCGATTATCTGCGGAGATCCAAAGATTCGCCGTCTTCACCTCGCCTTCGACTTCGAAGGACCTTCGAAAGACGAGAGGCTCTTGGGTCGCTTTTTCGTTGGCTTTCGCATCGTCCCAAATCCATTGCGGTGTGGATTGGCACCTCGCGGGTGTGGCTCCTGAAAGAATGCTGCCCATCACGCCGAGTGCCACAGCAAAGCTCACTAAGCATCGCATCATGCTGACTCCATGCTGCCGTCTTCAGGCTGCTTAAAGGTATTGTTATGGGTACTTTTGTCTCTCGTTGGGCCTCGCCGACGACTCAATAAACCTCCGCGCGCCTTGCCCTCAATCGAGTCGCTCAATCGTAACATAATAGGCTCCCCGAACCGGCTTACCCTTTTCGGTGACCCACGTTTGTAATGTTGTCGGGCCTTCGAACAATTCGGTCTCAAGGGTCAAGGTCGCTTCGCCCTCAGGCAACGCCTTGTTCAGCGTCTGATCACCAATGGTGACCTTAATCGTCCCTTGGCCCCATTCGTAGCGATCCTGCGTTGGACGCATCCGGAATGTCAGACGATAAGTTCCAAATTCAGCGACTGAGATTGCCCAAAAACCGCTCCCCGCAGTATCTCGCCGGATCATACCTTGATTCCAGGGAACCTGAGGCTGCGGCGCGTGCCAATCGTGAGCATTCAGGGTGGTTGGGTTCGCGACCGGAGAACCGACCACCAAGCGAACATATTCGTCGAAACCGACCGAAGATTCTTCCCACCATTGGTCATAAAAACTCGTCAACTCCTCCACCAGTTCCGACTGGCTTTCGCTGAGGTCTTCCAATTGCCCCGGATCTTGACTCAGGTCATAGAGTTGCTCTCCGTCGACCAATCTCCATTGCCCTCGCATCACCGATGTCTTGTGCCATTTCTTTGGCTGTTCCATTCGCTGGGAGTGCACGACCAGCGTCCGCTTCGGTCGTGTTTCCTGTTCAGTCAAAACTCTGGCGAGCGAGTCACCATCCCATTCCGTTGACACCTGGGTCTCGAGTGAGCAAAGCTCAACCAGTGTCGGAAATAGGTCGAGGTGAGCGGCGAGTTGGGAGGACTCGCCAGGCTTGATCCCACCCCCTGGCCAACACACAAAGCAGGGGACGCGATGTCCCCCGTCGTACTGCGAGCCTTTCTGCCCACGCATCCCCGCATTGAACCCTCTCCAGCCCTCCTGTTTTTTCCCCCGCGGCAATCCAGCAGCCGTCCCGTTATCCGTCATGAAAATGAAGAGGGTATTCTCGAGGGTTCCTTTCTCCTCAAGGTATTGCCGCAATGCCCCGACATTCTCGTCAATGTTGGTGATCATGCCGTAAAAATTGGCCATCGGTTGCGGGACCCCTTTTTCCAGATAGGGCTGCGCGTATTTGGGGTCCACGAGGTAAGGCCCATGGGGCGCATTGGTGGAAATGTAACAGAAGAAAGGCCGATCTCCCGAACTCTCGATAAACTGGCGAGCCCCCTCAAAAAACACGTCAGTGCAATAACCAAACTGCTTTTCCGCGTGTCCATTCGCGAAGTAGGAATCGTCAAAGTAGTCATTGCCCCAAAAGTCAGGGGTCTGACCTACGCCGCCCCCACCGTGAGCCAACACCTGCTCAAAACCACGGTCCTGTGGGCGAAGAGGAAACTGATCTCCAAGGTGCCATTTTCCAAACATTCCGGTCCGGTAACCATTCTCCTGAAACACGTTCGCAATGGTCTTTGCCGTCGGATTAAGCAGTGACCGACCCATGATCGTATGCCAAACCCCAACTCGACAGGAGTACTGTCCCGTCATCAAGGCCGAACGGGTCTCCGCACAGGTCGGGTCGACATGAAAATTGGTCAGCCGAAAACTCTGGCGTGCCAAGGCATCCAACTCAGGCGTTTGAATCATCTCGTTGCCATGGAAACCAATATCGCCGTACCCTTGATCGTCGGTAATGATCAACACCACATTGGGTGAACCGTTCGTTTCTTCTTGAGCCACGACTGAGCGGACGTCACCCCAGACGGTCAGGACAAAACACCAGATCACCAAAGCCCACTTCCACCGATCAAGCATCATCAAAAGTATCTCCTCTGGGATATTCGCTGACGGTTCGAGCCGCCCATCTGTACGCAAATTCCATCTTGAAATCGCGGGTCGCTTATTGTCTACCTTGACTCGCCGCGGGTCAAACCATCCCCAAAAAACGTTAACCCGTTTTTCGCCTTCATCTCCCCTTAGACTGGAAGACAAAAAACGAGGCGTTCCCAAGATACGAAAAAAGGGACACCGCGAAGCGATATCCCTGAAAAAACGACTCCTGAAAAACTCGTTTCGGGCCGGATCGGAAATCAATCCGAATCCGTTGCGGGAAGATCACCCTCAACCTGGACGCCGGACCTAATGTAAGCCAGCATGTCCAGGATCTCCTCTTGAGAGAAGGTATCCAGAAGACCTTCTGGCATCATCGATACGGCCGATGCCGCCATCTCTTCAACGTGCTGCCGGTTTACCGCCGTTAAGCTCCCGGGATTCAGCATGTCACTTTGGACCAGGTAGTTGTCGCCGTTGAGATTCACAACCCTGCCTGCCACCTGCTGTCCATCATCCAGCACAAACAGCGTGGCTTGATATTGATCACTGATCACCTTGCTCGGTTCAACTAGGGACTCCAGAAGATTCTGAGTGTTGAATCGACGTCCGGCGGCAGTAAGATCGGGTCCAACCATGCCACCGCGACCTTGAAATCGGTGACACTTGAAGCATTGCGCCGTTGCGAAGACGCGCTCACCCCGCCCCAAATCGCGATCCCCCGAAGTTTCATCGGCAACCGCCATCAGATCCTGGACGGTCCAGTTTTTCACGAAAGGACGTGCTTTCAGGTCCACAAGCGTATCAGCAGGCTCCGGCTGTTTCTCAAGGATCTCTTTCAACTGGACACGTGTTTCGTCGTCAAGCTGTTCCATCGCTTCTTTGCGAATGTTCAAAATGAATCGACTGAACGAGTTTCCTCCCCGCAAGCTCTGCGCCTGATTGAACCAGGAGAAATATCGAGTCCGCAAATCCGGATTCCAACCCTGCTCCAACGATCTCAGGCAGAGGGCATAGTGAATTTGCTCCTCCTGCGTTGGGGCGTTTTCAAGCAACTCCATGGTCTTTGTTGCCGCCGTCGCGTCGTTTGCCGCCACGAGCAGCCGGCACAATTCAAGATTGAGCCGTGTTTCGGAGTTGGGATACGCCTCACCCAGGTGGCGAATGATGGCGTCTTTCATGGTTTCTGTCGGACCGCCGAGGCGAATCATGGCGAGCCCGTAAGCCCTGATGAGCCCCAGCTTCTGTTCTGTAGAAAGGGAACCGATCTCCAATCTCGCTAGTGACTCAATCACAAGAGGTTGATCCGACGGATCGCCGCAGCGAGCCAAGGCGATAGCTGACAGAATGATCGCTTCAACATTTTCCTGAGTGTTCAATCGCTGCCGCCAAGTGGTGACCGGCTGATGCTCCAGAGCGATCCTGGCAGCGAAACGCACGTGCCGGTCGGGGTGCGACAGATGAGACCATGCCTCTTTAACCACTTCTGCACTCTGCTGCGAATGTAATTCCTCAAGCTTGCGTCGGAGATCGTGCGTTTCGCCAAGTGCTCGAGGAGGTGCCGCCTCCGTCGACTCATTCCCCGTGTAAGTGACCCGATACAATCCTGACTGCGTCCGACGACCCCCAATCGTGAAATAGAGGGCTCCGTCGTCGGGGCCTACGATCATGTCTGAAACCTGTAGTGCCGCCGCCGAGCAGAACTGCTCGGCCTCACCCACAAAAGATCCACCTTCCTCCTTCATGTGAACCGCGTAAATGATGCCGTAACTCCAGTCGGAGATGAACAGAGCCCGCTGATACTTTTCAGGAAACGCCGCACCGGTTCCAAAGACAATTCCAGTCGGAGAGCCAGGGCCGATATCCACCACGCTGGACAGGCTGTCGGGATAGAAGTCGGGCCATTTTCCTGTCCCACTTCTCCATCCAAACTCCGAACCGCTGGTAACATGATTGACTCGGGTGGGCCGGTACCAGGGGGTCCCCACGTCCCACTCCATATCTGCGTCGTAGGTGAACAACTCACCCTCGGGCGAGAACGCAATATCGTATTCGTTCCTGAAGCCACTGCTGACCAGTTCCCACTCCTTACCCTCCGGGTCTGTCCGGCAAATCCAGCCCCCAGGAGCCATGATCCCTACCGCATGGCCCCCGGCGTCCCACATGCGTGGCAAAATCTGGTCCTCTTGCCAATTCCTCGGAACCAATGATTTTTCTGGTGCAGGGAGTTTCGTGTGGTTTCCACCACAGACATAAAGGCTCTTTCCATCGGGTGACAGGATGACAGCGTGCGGACCGTGCTCGCCACCTCCATCAAATCGCCTCAATCTTTTCACTTCGTCGTACTGATCGTCGCCGTTGGTATCCCGCAGCCGATAGAGCCCGGCCCCTTGATTGGCATTGCCATTGACGACCGCGTAAAGACTGTCGAACGCACAAAGCAAGCCCTGGCACATGCCCATATCGACGTCCAACAACTCCACTTTCAACTCACCTGAACCGTCAATCGTTGGAGGTGTGATGCGGTAAAGTTTTCCGTACTGATCAGATGCAATCAGCCGATTCTGATCGTCTGACGTCAGACTGACCCAAGAACCTTGCTCATCTCCAGGAACGTTGTAAATCAATTCGATTTCAAATCCATCGGCCAGACGAACTTCATCGACGGGAGTCGCCGATTGGGTCGGTGGCTCCTCTTGGGTCACCGTCATGGAATGGATCCACATTTCGCCGGCACGGTCGAGAGGATCCAGCCTGACTTCTCTCGTCGCTTCAGAGGGTCGGATAAAAACGTCCAACTTGACTCTCTTGAGCTTTTTCCCTCCGACAAGTTCTTCAAATTTCGCGGACTGATTCTCGCTAAAGCCCGCTGAAGGTGTTGACCAGAAAACCTGCCCACGCACAGGGCCCCGACATGTGGCTTCAATCGAAATACGGTTCCAACCCGACGGCAAGGAAACGGGAACCACAAGATGAGGGTCCGCCCCGCTCGACTCAATTTTAAGCCCTTCTCGCGTGGCGGTTAAACGACAATCGTTCACGGCCTGCCAGCCCGACGTCGAATCCTGAAAATCCCAAGTCTTGACCGTGATTGCCTCCTCAGCATGGGCCCCCGGAAAAGGAATCAGCACCATGGCAAACACCCACTGGCACAATCCGGGAACAAAAGCCTTCACTCTCATCATTTTGAACAACCCCCTCAAGGTTTAGATCGCAATCCATGACAATGGACCGTTCGTTTTGGAACGCATTCACCGATCCAGAATCGAAAGTCACCCAGCCTCGCATACCGCCGTAAGACAAGGAGACGGTTTAAACCAGAACGGAGGATACGGTTCCATCCTGCGCCCGTTAACGCGGCAAGAACCGAACGCAAACCGGGTTGGGAACGGACAAACGCCTGACTTCAGACAACCCACCGGTGTTCTGATTGATCTTGAAAACGGTCACGTATCCGGAACTTTGATTCGCCGCAAACAGATATTGTCCGGTCGGGTCGATCGCAAAATTTCTCGGTGTCTTCCCCAATGTTTTCTGGTGGCCCACCGCAGACCCCAATTTCTGCGTTTGACCGTCCCAACGAAAAATGGCCAGACTGTCATGACCACGATTTGAGCCATAAACCCACTTTCCGCTCGGGTGAACGACGACTTCAGCCGTGCTGTTTCCTGGAACCTCTATCCCGGGCAACGTCGACTGCGTCTCAAGAGCCTCGAATTTCCCCTTTTTTGCATCCCACGCCAATGCAGTCAGGGTCGAGTGCAATTCGTTGATCACAAACGCGTGCTTTCCGTCCGGGTGGAATGCGAAGTGTCGAGGTCCAGCTCCGGGACTCAATGCCAAAGCGTTCTCTGGTCGCGCTGATAACTTGCCAAGATCACGATCAAATTGATGGACATACAGTTGGTCAGTTCCAAGATCGGCCGCAATGGCATATTTGCCCGAGGAATCAAGATTGACGCTATGCGCGTGTGGGCCTTCCTGTCGCTTAGGATTGACACTTTGACCTTCGTGCTGAATGGAAGAGTGACTTGCAGCCAAACGACCGTCATTCTGCACGGCAAGACTGACCACATTTCCACCGACATAGTTCGCTACAAGGACGTATTTTCCGTCGTGGTCAACCACAAGGTGGCAAGGAGCGCCACCGAGAGACGCCTGCTGATTCAGCTCTTTCAAATCGGCCGTCTTTGGGTCAATCGAAAACGACGTCACATAGCCACTGGGTTTCCCGTGGTACTCGACCGTTTCATTGACTGCATAGAGAAACTTTCCGCTTGGATGAAGTGCAACAAACGAAGGCTGGGTGGTTTTCGCGACCAGCCTGATCGCTCCAGTTTCCCCGTTCTGAGCATTGAAATCGGTGGCGTAAATCCCTTCGCTGTCACCGCCCGTGTAAGTCCCGAAATAAACCCAATACTCGTTCTCAATATTATCCTGCGCCCAAATATTCTGGTTGTCGGAAAACGAGAGCATGAGTGCCATCAAAATCATGGTCATGAAGTTAAGACTCAAGATACTCGGCGCCATTGACGGACTCCTGTTCTAAGAGAATATTCCGCGGTGGGATTCGCCAGTTTAGCCCAATGAAGAGGCCACGGAAAATAAATCGAACGAATTGTTAGGGCTCAGATCAGCACGGGGCCTGAAATCGTGGAGGCAAACTTCACCAACATACTAATTTTCACAGCTTCCCATGGCGCGATGCAGCCTTCCCTCAGGGTAACATCCCGGTCGATCTTCGGCGTAATTCACCCTCAAGACTTCCTCCCAATCTTCGCGACTGCGGACTTTGACGAATGCAGTGCGCACCGCCTCATAGTCGGGATGAAGGGCCGAATATTTGATACCGAACTTCCGCATCAGGGTGCCGCAGCGTTGCTCACCGTAAAGCGATTCGGCCAAACGATAATGCTCGCTTATCACCTCCCGCTGCGTCCAAAGAGTGGGTGGTTCCGGTAGAGGTTCACCCGCCATGAGCGCGAGCGCCTGTTGGAAAATCCAGGGATTGCCGATCGCTCCTCGTGCTACAGTGACTCCGTCCACACCCGTTTGCTCCATCATGTCGAGACAATCCTGAGCTGTAAAAAGATCGCCACTCCCGAGGATAACTTGATCTCCCACGGTCTGCTTCACTTCTTTCAGAAATTCCCAACGACTGGGACCGACGTACCGTTGTTTCACCGTGCGGCCATGAATGGTCGCGGCTGCCAACCCGGCCTCGAATGCTCCCTCAAGGATTTCAAAAAAGTGGTCGCGACTCTCCTCAGAATCATCGATACCTCGTCGCATCTTGACGGTAACCGGAATGGAATCCGGTACAACCTCTCGAGTCCGCCGAATGATCTCCAATGCGACGTCAGGTTGGCTCAGATGAAAACCTCCGCGGCAACGCCCGAGCACCTTCTTGACCGGGCAACCGAAATTGATGTCAATCACATCAAAACCGGCCTCGACCAGTTTGACGGCGCCCTCGGCAAACTGGTCGGGTTCCGCACCCATCAGTTGCCCAGCCACCGGACTTTCCTCGGACGTGTTGTGTAGAAAATGACTGGTCCGTTTGCGTTCCCGCAGTGTCACAAGAAACTGATCCAGCATCACCTCACACAAAACGTATGACGCTCCATGTCGACGCGCTAAAACCCGCATGGGCCAATCGCTGTAGCCGGACAGCGCCGCCTGCACCACAGGCGAACCAACTTCAACATTTCCAATCGTCAACGGCGAAAACACGGTGGATGGCATGGCGTATGAAAACTTGGATCCAGGTAGTCAAATCAAAGATCACCGAGTGATGCCAAACTTCAAAACCATGGCAAAGAAAAAACTCATATGCGACGGCATTGCCAGACTCAGCATCAGGGGTCGACCAGCGATTACTCTAGGCCCAAGACGCCCCATTGTCGAGGCTGCCAAACGTAGACTTGCCAGCGAGCAGAATTTTACCCGAGAAGTTCCCGCAAACTCCCAGATCCTCTACTCCTCAGAGTTCACGCAGTTGGTTCAGGGCCATCCCCAGAGTTTTCGTTCATTGCGGATAGCGCGCGTGTCGAATTCGATGCTAGACGGGTCTTGCGAAGAAAACGAGAATCCCCGCCACAACGCGGACCCCAATTTCAAGAAGTCAACCCGACGAAAGAGCAGTCATGGATTGGCTGGAACAAAATTGGCTTGCGATCGTGATCGGCATCGTCGTGCTGCTGATCGTTCTTGGAATGCGAGCGCTCGGGCAACGCGAAAGGTTGCCCTACACGAGTCGTGGTAAGTTGCTGACTCAAAGTGAGCTGAAATTCTATCGGACACTTCAAGAGGCAACGCAGGGCCGATGGACACTCTTTGCCATGGTCCGCATTGCGGATCTCATTCGAGTCGCTCCCGGCACACCGAAACACCTCTCGTGGCACAACCGAATCTCATGCAAACACATTGATTTCGTGGTGTGCGACAACGATGACTTGACGCCTCTGGTCGGGATCGAGTTGGATGACCCATCCCACGAAAGGCCAGATCGGCAGGAACGTGACCGGTTCGTCAATCAGGCGTTCAAGGACGCTGAGTTTCCGCTGCTTCGCATTCCGACCGCCGACAGTTACGATCCCGAAACACTGCACGCACAGATCGCCCGTTACTCGGACTCATCCTAAGCAGTACTTGGCTGGAACACAGTTTGACGGCCTCATCTCTCGATCACAAAGACTGGCAGAAAATCGCGTGNTTACCGGCTCCGTCCATTGGACGGATATTGTTTCTTCCCACCGGTCAGTAATTCCTGAGGCGTCCCGCCCCAGATCAACTGGAACGAACGGTCGAAGGATTCACCTTTCCGAAGTGCCATGAGCAACTGGTTGAACCTTCGGGAGTCTGACATCAGCTTTTGAACGAATGACATGGCCACCAAGCCCGCCTGATCATCGGGTAATTTGCCAGTCATGAAATCATCCGCCTTCGACATGGATGCAACGACCGCGGGTAACGCTTCTTCCCATTCCTTCACTCGAGGGTCATCACGCACCAAACGGGCGACGGTCAGGTAGCCGGCACCATCGGCGAACCACGTCGGTACACCCTTTCCGAGGCCCGCCATGTAACCCGAAGCNAGTTGCTGGATCAACAGACCATCGATCGCATCCTCTTCTGCGCCCCGGGTTGGAAGTAGGGCGGCATAGTTGTCCAAGATGTTGTATCGCCAGTGGCCTTTCCATGCCTGCGGCAACTGACGTTTTTCGACCATTTTCCCAAACTCGGAATAATCATAGCGAGAACGAAAAACAAAAATCGTCATCCGTCCTTTGACGAAGGGCGTTCGGGTATTGCCGCGAAACATGCGTGCCACACCGGGTGCCAGAGACTCGGCTCGTTGCCCCAATTCCTCGAGTTGATCTTGCCCCAGGTTTCCGATGACAAGGAAGTTCTCCGTTTCGATTTCACTCGAATCAACATCGGGCAACCCGAGATCCCAATTGTCGTGAGCCAGGGCAATTCGATCGGCAAGTAGTTCTTCGTGGGTTGCTTTCTGGGCTTTAGCCTCCGCGTAAACCAATTCAATCGTTTGCCCAGGTTCACGCCCATCAAACTTCGCGCCTTCCCTGATCCATGTCGCGATGGTTTCAATCGTATCGTCCGGCAAGGGAGCACGGTTCTGTGGCATGCGGTCCCCCCCCGCGGTGCCTTTCAGTTTCTGAACCAGGAGACTCTCATCCGCGTTACCTGGCACGAAAAGATTTCCGCTGTCTCCGCCACGCAACCAACCCTGAAACATTGTCAAATCGAGGCCGCCACGAGCGTTTTGGGCATTCACGTGGCAACCCCCGCATTGCTGCACGATCACCGGCGCGACCTCCAGCGCGAAGCTGACGGTTTCCTTGCCCGTCGCGCGTACCAGTTCGGGCGCGGGCATCTCCGGAGCAGCGTCATCATTGTCCGCATTCAAAACAGCGAGACTCGTCATTCTCTGCTGTGCATCGATCCTCGCCCCTTCATCGATCCATTTTTTCAAAACGGCCAACTCCTCCTCGGTAACACTTCCACCCCCTCGGGGCATATCGCCTTCCTCAATCACCTGATAAATGCGACTCCCCTCTCCGTTGCCGGGCAACACCACTCGACCTGCGGGTGTCCCTCGCATCAGTTCGTTGTAGTTCGCCATCGCGAATTCACCACGATTTGCCGTCACGTGGCAACGTCCACATTTTCCGACAAGAATCGGCACAACCTCTTTGGCAAAGTTGGTCCCACCCTCAACCGGCATTCCGGCATCCTCGCCGAGAACAGCCTGCAATCCCCCAATGGGTTCGAGTTCGACCCCTTCAAGTTGGAGCAAGCCGTGCGCTTTCCTCAGTCGATCGTACTGCGGCTTCAACAATTTGATTACTTCCGGATTCGGCTCCGCCACCAGCAGCTCCATCGCCTTTTGAGCAGCCGTCACCATCCGACCACTCTCGTCAAAATTTTTGCTCGAGTAAGCCTTCCCCGCACGATCAATCGCCTGCTCGATCAGGCGAGCCTGTCGCCTAACCGCGGAATTTTGTGCCTCGGCCGTTTGCAACCAAGCACCGAGAACGGCAAAGCACGTCCCCCAAAGAATCCAATTTCTGACTACGTTTCGCATGATAACTACTCGATCGATACTCGTGTGTAGGTGGGCTGTCAGCGTGGAATCACAAACGTCTATCATCAAAATGCCCGAACTCAGCGATAAATTTCAAGCTCTCGAAGCCCTAAAAAGTCAGTCACCTGAGGCGAGTCGCGAAGACTCTCTGTCTCTGTTGCCCCTTTTGGCCCATCCAATGACGAATCATTGGCCAAGTTTTTGTGCGGTGTTCGGTCAAGTCTACCGGTTTTAAAGTGGCAAGGTAAAGTCGACCTTCGTTAAACCCTCGAAACATCCATCTCAGCGCGGTCACTGTGGCTCCTGCGATGGGTTCCAACTCGGGGCCGATAGGAGATTTACATGGGGCCCTAAAAATGGCATGCGTCACCCGAAAAGTCAGTTTCCTGACATTCTGCAACTCGAACCTCCAAAAACGTTCGGCAATCGGCGTTACTCAAGGTAACGAAAAGGAGGTGGAATGTACTCGCTCGGGATTAATCTTGGCATCCAATGCGTGGCGATCGCATATAAAAACGGGGCAAGTGACAAGCAGCACAAGTTGAGACATCACACTGTTTCCCGAACTTTTTGGCATCGGTTGCCTCCGGGGAGCTACCTGGGCGGTAACCTTAACTCGATGCCCTGTGGGAGCGGTGCGGAATGGTCAGTCTGGTCGGGCAAACGCGGTGCATTCAATTCTACCAGTTCGACATAACGGGAGGCTTGACCTAACAATCTTGCAGCAATCTGGAAGAGACTCTCGTTCCCGGCCGTCACATACACACCTTCCGCCGAGTCCACCGACCCCGCTTCCAACGATCGTGACGGCAGGCTCGCTCTGAGGCCCGGCACCTTCTCGGGAAACCTCTGACGTAATTCAGCCTTGGTGGGTGGCTGCAAAACGCGACCGACACCAAGGGTCTCAAAATCAAGCCCCCGTTCTGCAAGGCTGGCATCGACCGCAAGAAACCACTGCGGATCACCGTAGTTGCGTTCACAATAGGTCCACAGCGTATCGTCGATCCGTAAAATCCATTTAGGATCCGGCGTGGGAATATCGTCTCGAGGATTTCGCTTCAGAGGGGCAGGACGATGATTCAGGCCTGACGCAGCGGGCCGAACTTGCACCGATCGGAACGGCGTAGGAACGTACTCCGATTCTGACTCAGGAGACGCGCTCAAAGCCGAATTCGGCTCCGTTTGACCGGCGAGAGACTGACTTGGAGACAACGCGTTACTGGGCGTTCGCATCTCAAGTTCCGACTGCGGCTCGTTCAAGCCCCGTGTTTCATCGATAGCTGGAATGGAAGCAGGCGAAGCAATCGAGCCCGAATTTTGAACTGGCGAAGCAGGTGGCTCTGCGGCCAACACCGCTTCGGGAGCAGGGGTTCGCAAGCCCGAAGGCTCAGTCTGCGGATGAAGAACCGAGTCAACTTGAGTCACGCGAGGTGGTATGGCAAGAACTGTGCTTGCCTTGGCCTCACTCTCCGAGCCAGTCACGCGGCGATACACCTGTGCTAACGGGATGTCACCTGCTTGAGGCGTTTTGATCAGGACGCCATGTCGTCGCGCCAGACCGACAAGGATCACCGCCAACAATCCAACCACTAAGATGAGGCCGAGAGTTGCTTCTCGAATGAAGCGGCGAGTCGTGGGATCGGTCGTCTTCACCTAGTCCTGCTTCCGTTGCACGGGATCGTCGAGGATGATCGTTAGGGATTGCAAAACAACGCTTGGTTTGCACGTTGGGCAACCGTTTTCAAGATCATGCAATCCGATTCAGAGATACATTAAGCTCGCTTTTCCTACCTTGCGTTGCATCTTAAATCATCGCTCCCACTCCGATCATCGATGCCACTCAGAGCGTTTCGGAGCATTGATGAAAGGCTGCTTTTCGATATCACCATCGTCCAATCGAATCGCGACTCGAAGCCTTGAGCTGCGACTTCGCGGATTCGCGGCGATTTCCGCATCTGTAGGACGAATCGGTTTCCGATGAGTTACCTTCAGTCGAGGATTGTCTCGGAAAGCATGCTTGACGAGGCGATCCTCCAGCGAGTGAAAACTGATGATTGCAAACCGACCTCCCGGTTTAAGTAGATTTGGAAAATCACGCAAGGCCAATTCCAGAGCGTCCAGTTCACCATTGACGGCAATCCTCAGAGCTTGAAACGTGCGTGTAGCAGGATGAATCGGGTTTTTCGTGGACCGCGGGACAACACTGGCAACCAGTTCAGCCAACTGCAAGCTCGTCCAATTCATCGTTGCCTGACGGCGCTGGACAATGGTTCGCGCAATTCGGCGACTTGCCCGCTCTTCACCGTACTTGTAGATCGTGTCAGCGAGTTCGCGTTCTGTAAGTCGGTTCAATAGGTCACTCGCAGACTCACCTTTCGCATCGTCAAACCGCAAATCAAGCGGACCTTCGTCGAGAAAGCTGAAGCCCCGCCCCGAGTCTGCCAATTGATCGCTGGAAATTCCGAGGTCGAGCAGAATGCCATCAAAGAGGGGCCAAGCATGCTCTTCGACCAACGTCCTGAGCTCACGGAAATTACTGTGGACAAGCTCAACAGGCAATCCCTCAAGCAATCCACGACATCGCGACAGGGCTCGTGGATCCGCGTCAAGGCTGATCACCTTTCCATCTGGCCTCACAGCATCCGCGAGCTGCCGTGTATGACCGCCTCCCCCAAGCGTACCGTCCACCATGGTCTGCCCGGGTTGCGGCGCGAGACTCTCGAGCGTTTCCTGCGGAAGAACCGAGACATGCTGAGTCGTCATCTTTGAAGTCAACTAACTGCGGATAAGGTAAGGAGTTTTGCTAAGACGAAATCGATATTCTCGTAAACTTGAAATCAGCAGAAGTAGAGCCACCGTGCTCTTCCACGGCTTCGTCTTGAAAACGCTCTTCGTGCGGCAACCAATGTAGCTAGGGATCGCACAAGCATCGACCACACCGTTGCGATCGGGTCCATAAAAAAACGTGAGTCGATACAGTCCTTGTATCGAACTCACGTTTGAGGTCCAAGCAGGGCGAATCACACTCCTTAGGCCCCTGTCCATCGCCCTCGAGGCGTTCCCTTGCCTTGAGTTCCTCAGTACGACCGAAGCGCTGTGGCCAACGATTTTCGGCAAACTGAACGGACGTGAACGATGGGACGGACGTGAACGATGGGACGGGCGTAAACGGGCGAGTCCATTAACGTTATCCGAGTGTTTTGTGCTCGATCCGTTACGGTAATCTGGCCCTTCCACCTCGCAAACCGATCCTCGACCCTTTCAAGATAGCCTTGCCCCAAGGGCGGTCAACCGATTCGAGTCGAGTCCCAAGTCGCGTGAAAGGAGAGGTTCGTCGGGCAATTGCATTGCTGCCAAGGGTTTGCGACGGTAGGGCATATCGTCAGCAATCGAAAAATTCGTTCCGAGTGCTATCAGATCACCCCTTCGATGGCACTTTCAAATCGTCCGACCATACCCTCGATCGAATAATTCTGAAGGACTCGATCGCGATTAAAATGCCCACACCTCGATCGAACCTCTGGATCCTGAAGCACCTGACAAAGATTCGCGACAAGCGTCTCAGGCTGACGCACTTCCGCCAATTGACAAGCAGGTCCAGGCCCTAAAACCTCGCTGACACCCTCGATCATGTTTGCCACAATCGCCTTCCCGGTGGCCATCCCCTCGAGCAGTGCGTTGGACATGCCCTCCCACTGCGAGGGAAAAACGAAGGCATCGCAATGTTCCAGCAAGGCCCAGGGCTGAGCTCTCCAACCCAGCCAGTGAATACACGCCTCAAGCCCCAGTGCTTTTCCTTGGCCAGCAAGGGACTTGGCTTGCGGCCCATCGCCCGCGATCCACAGCGAGGCATTGGGAAATTGGCCCCGCAGTTTGGGCCAATACGCGATAAGGCGATCCAGCCCTTTCTGCGAGTCTAGTCGTCCGACAAAGCCCACATGAGGCCCCGACGATTCGCGGAAGCCCTCAGGCCTCAATGGATGGCTAATCTGGGTTTCGATCGCCGTGTGATCAACACCATTGGGGATGACGCTCAAGCGATTCTCCGAATAGTGTCCTTTGAATTGACAGTAGTCGCGAACCGAATGGCTGACGCAGATCACATTGCGGGCACGTTGGAGACTCCTTCGTTCCAGGGGTAAACGCCACCTCCGGGGATCAGCCACGCGAATGTTTCCGATGTGGGGTACGCGGGGAAACTTCTTCAGCGTCGCACCGGTCAATACATTGGCATGGAAGAGGAACGAGAGGACCGCCGCGGGGTTTTGTGACTGAATCCGCTGTGCGAGTCGTCTTTTGGCCCCGAAAAAGTCGAAGGCCGACCGCGCATTCAGCGAGGACAACGAGACCTGCTGCTCTCGCAGGCGCTCGTAGAACTGCATGCGTTCGGTAGGAAAAGGTGCAAGACAAACCACCTCGCAGTTGTATTTTTCCGGATCGAGTCGAGTGGCCAATTCCGTGACGCACCTTTCCGTCCCCCCAGCGCGCAATTCGGTCGTGACCAGCATCACATTTCGAGTTTCGGATGGAGGAGCAACAACGGTCATGGTTGATCTTTTGGTATCCCGAATTCAGAGCCAGAAAGTCGAGTGCCATGTTGACGGTCTGGCAGTCCTTGGTGTTCAATCGGACAATTCTAAATCAGAACATGACGGCGGTTTACGCGAAATGGTCTGCTCTACCTTAATTTCTTTTGAAACAGCCCCGTGTAGTGCGTGATCGGATTTCCCTATCCGTAAAGTTCCTCCGCCACTGAAAACCAACTCAATGACACACGTTGACCAATACGACTATGAGCTTCCCAAGGAACTCATCGCCCAAGAGCCATTACGAAACCGCAGTGATGCGCGGCTCATGGTCATCGATCGTCAATCGGGATCGATCGAACACTATCACATCCGAGATTTACCTGATCTAGTCCGTCCCGGTGACGCGATGGTCCTCAACAACACGCGTGTGCTCCCTGCAAAACTGGTCGGTTATCGGACCACAACTCGTGGACGCTGGACAGGCCTTTTTCTGGATGCGGACGAGTTGGGAGTCGCCAAGGTATTGGCCAAAACGAGAGGAAAAGTCCAACCGGGAGATACCGTCACGCTGCAGACGAGAAACGGGGTTGACGATGTTCGACTTCTGTTACTGGCCCGACTCTCCGGTGGCGCCTGGGCGGTTCGGCCTGAGGAGCCAGAACCATGGGTCGACCTCCTTGAGAGAGTCGGACAGGTTCCTCTGCCTCATTACATCCGTGGCGGCCACATGTCTGACCACGATCTTGACACCTACCAAACGGTTTTCGCAAAACAACCCGGAGCCGTTGCCGCGCCCACGGCTGGCCTTCATTTCACCAAAGACATGCTTATTTATCTTAACGACTTTGGTGTCGAACTCTGTACGGTCACGCTTCACGTGGGTGTGGGAACATTCCGACCGATTGGAACGGAACAGATTGAAGACCATCAGATGCACACGGAGAGAGCGCAAATTTCCGCGGAAACCGTCAACCGCTTGAAACTCGCAAGGTCAACGGGAAACCGTGTGATCGCTGTCGGTACCACGAGCGTTCGCACACTTGAGTCGGCATCACAAAATGGGGAACTCGAGCCATGGGAGGGCGAAACCGACCTTTTCATTCATCCTCCCTACCGCTTTCGCAGTGTGGATGCTTTGCTCACTAATTTTCATTTACCACGAAGTACGCTGCTCGTACTGATCCGCACATTTGGCGGAAACGAGTTGATGAAGCGGGCTTACGAATTGGCAATCGAAGAAAAATACCGTTTCTACAGTTACGGCGATGCGATGCTGATTCTCTAGCTCCCCCAGGAACTAAAAAAAGCCCGGCAAGATTGCCGGGCTTTCTCGTTTTTCTCTAGTCAAAGTTTTTGAGGACCTCGAAGCGTAAGTACCTCTACGTCCAAGGACCTCAGCCGCCAAATTCAACGCGTCGGCGGCCTAACTGTCCCTGAAGACGATTGACAATACTGCTGTGCATTTGACTGACACGACTTTCACTGAGATCCAGCGTCATGCCAATCTCTTTCATCGTCAATTCTTCGTAGTAATAAAGAATGATGATCAGTCGCTCGTTGCGATTCAGACCCTTGCAGACCAATCGCATCAAGTCTGTTTTCTGAATCCGTCGAGTTGGATCCTCACCCTTTTTATCCTCAAGGATGTCGATTTCTCGGACATCCTTGTAGCTGTCGGTCTCGTAATATTTCTTGTCAAGACTGATGAAATTCGCGGCATTCGCATCCAAATGCATTTTCTCCAGTTCCTGGAGACTGATTTGCAGATCTTGCGACAACTCTTCATCCGTGGGTGGACGACCAAACTTGGCTTCCAGTCGCTTGGTCGCTTCCCCAAGTTTGCTGGCCTTAGCTCGGACAAGCCTTGGGACCCAATCCATCGTACGTAATTCATCGAGCATGGCGCCTCGAATTCGAGGGACACAGTAAGTCTCGAATTTGACGCCACGACTGAGGTCGAATGCATTGATCGCATCCATCAGTCCGAAGACTCCCGCAGAGATGAGGTCGTCAAGTTCGACGCCTTCGGGAAGTCGCTGCCAAATACGTTCGCCATTGTAACGAACGAGTGGGAAATAACGTTCAACCAACCGGTTTCTCAAAGGCTTGTTGGTTTGATCTTTTTTGTACTCTTGCCAAACTTGCTGGATCTCGTCAGCAGGCGCAACGGTCGTGGCCATGCAATCCTCCGTGATTGATTTGCCGTGACTTGGGGTCTATTCAGTCGATCAGTTCATCGCTGAAAAAACTTCCAGGTCCGAGCCTGAACTCGGCTGTGAGGCACCCGGAAACTAGTTTCCGGAAGTAACCTCGTCTGTTTTCTCCAAAGCTTCCAATTCACGTTGCAGTTGCACCTGAATGGAATCTTCAATCGTGCTTTCCGCAATCTTGCCAATGACATAGCCGATTGCAGCGAACACGAAAAGTAACAGGATGCTGAGCTTGATTGTTCCTTCAACTGCGTATCCTTGGAGAACGCCACGCAAAATGACGATAACGTATGCTAGCGTTCCAAGTATTCCGGCATATGAAGGACCCATGAATCAGCTTGCTCTTAAAGACGATAGGTCCTGTCCATCCTGGGGGGTAATCGCGCAACATGGTTACGCGTCATTAACAATCGGTTCCTTTTCTCAATTGAAATAAGTACATCTTCAAAGTTTGTAATTTTTTCAACGTCTTCGGGATTGCCTTGATCGAAAACATCGCAATCCCTTCACATTCGCTTCCGAAACACATGCCTTCCATGGCTCATCTGACGTTCACGAATTGTACGCTTTTGGCTCCCCTCGCCCTCGTCGTTCTGACTTGGGTCTCTGAGCCGTTTCCCCGAGGTCGCCTAATGACGGGAACCTGAGGATTATCTCTTCAGGCAACGTAAATCGCCTCATTGTTTCTCGTTGGTGCAGCTTCGGATTCAACCGCCGCGCTCAAGCTTCTATGGAGCCATCTCTCCATCGATTTCGCATCGGCCACTGTCAAATCCTCTGGAACTCGTGTCCCGTGTGTGAGGTAATTAACAGGCCACGCGATTTCTTGCAATGCTGGCCACAGGTGATGAAGTGCGAAAGTTTCATCCAAGTGGGTCAAAATCAGTCCCGTCGGCTTCAAGGCAGCCATGTCGGACGCCGACTGTCCAAGACGGTGGGGCTTCGTGTATGCAGGAACGACCCATTGAACTTCGTCAGGTTTGGCGATGTTTAAAATCTCTTGGATGGCCGTCATCGATGGCATTTCGCGACTCTCGATGCCTGGGGTATCCATCAGAACGAGGTCAAATTTTTCGGTAAGTTGCGGTGCGGATTTTTGCATCGCGTTGGTCGAATCGACCCGAAAGACAGGAATTTTCATCAGCTCCGCGAATTCATCCAAAGCGGTGTCAGGTATTCGGCGATCCGAAGAAGATTCAATTTTCACAAGCGCGACAGATTGCTTGAGGTTTCCTGAATATGCCGTTGCCAGCTTCGCAACGACGCTGGTTTTTCCTACGCCGCATTCCCCAACCAAAGCGACCCAATGCGATACGCCTTCCTGGCAATGAAGCTCACCCCCGAGGGGGATGGTTTCCGAAATTTTTCTAGCAATCTGTCGGAAGCCCCACTCCGAATTGGCAAAGCCTTGATCTCCGATATTTTTTGAGATTTGGTCAATCAAGCCATCCGCAATTTGAGAATCGACGCCTGCAAGGCCTAATCCGCGTCGCAAGGAATTCAGGTGCCCAAGTGTTGTAGACGATCTCTCTGGGTCGGCCGCTTCGAAGTTGCCCGATGAAGAAGCAGATTTGACGGAACCGCTGAAAATCCGTGCTCCGTAAGCGGCTTGAGTATCTGGAGGCAACCACTTCAACGCTTCGCCAGGTAGACGACTGGGAACGTCATTTTGCACGGATGCGACGACTTCGAGATCCGTACCGCCCGTAATCCACCCGCGGACACCCGGACGACGTATGCGACGGCAATGAAGCAAGCTGGCATTCGGACCAAGTTCTTCGCGGATCAAGTCCAATGCTTCACGGATCGTCTGCACCCGATAGGTTTTCGCATCCATGCATTTACCCAATACTTTCATGACCCAGCAATCGAGCAGCAATGCTTTTCGGATCGGTTTGAATTTGAATACAAATAGCTTAGAACCGGCTCAAACTGAAGGCCTGTTCAATCTCGTTGAGGTCCCCTCAACGTCTCAAAGTTTTACTTCGCCTCATCAATACTTTTTTCGCTCTGACTTTGGCCATGTCCGCCAGCGTCAAACCCCCGACTTGGCCGTGGTGTCGGTGACCAGGCCATGCGATTCGATTTGCGTGTCACGAGTGACTTCGTTGTAACTCATGACCACCAAACGTGGCAGAATTGACGCCGTCATCTGCTTCAAGCCAGGTCTGATCTGCGGACTCACCAAAACGACAGGCGTCAGTCCTTGACGGCTTAATGTCACGGTCTCTGCCGAAATACGATCGCAAATCTCCTGAACCACATTCGGTGCGAGCCGGACAAACAATCCCCGTTCATTGTGTTCGATTCCTGCGGAAATTCGATCTTCGAGCGCGGGATCCAGCGTGATTACATGCAAACGATTTTCCTCATCTCGATAACGCGTGCAGATCGTTCTGGACAACCGATTTCGGACGTATTCCGTGAGCCAAATTGGATCGGATGTCCGGCTGGCGTAGTCCCCAAGCGTCTCCAGAATCAAGCTGAGCTGACGGATGGACACTTCCTCCCGAAGCAACATCTGCAACACGTTTTGGACCTCCCCAAGCTTCATTACGCCGGGAATCAATTCGTCGACCACGGCAGGGCTGGTCTTCTTGAGTTCGTCCATCAAGTGCCGTGTCGCATCTCGGGTAAGGATGTCCTCGGCATGACGTCGTACCACTTCCTGCAAGTGCGTCGCAAGAACGGCCGCCGGTTCGACCATGGTGTAGCCCTGCATCTCGCCCTGGTCTCTTTGCTGATGCTCAATCCATACCGCTGGCTGATCGAATGCCGGGTCCTTGACGTCAATGCCCAACAAACGACCCTGCGCGGTTCCGCCATCCATCGCCAAGAGTCGCTCCGGCAACACCAGTCCATCAGCGACCACGTTATTCATGATTTTTAGTCGGTAGTCATTTTCACCCAACCGCATGTTGTCGCGAATGCGAATTTTGGGAAGGACAATACCAATTTCCGATGCGACCTGCTGTCGAACCGATGTGATTCTCGGCAATAAGTCACCACCACGATTCGGATCCGCCAAGCGAATCAGGCCAACGCCCAACTCCAGTTCCATGGGATCAATGGTCAGGTAGTCCTCGATCCGTTCTTCCTTCTTGGGTTTATTTTCGTCTTGTGATTTCTGCTCCGCCTCAAAGGCCTCCGCTTCACGCTGCTTATTCTGGCGATTTAAAACGATGGCAAGCCCCACACATCCACCGGCCAACGAAAGCAGTGGAAGTGTGGGCAGGTTGGTGAAGACAAGGATGAAGAGGAATCCGCCGGAGACCAGTAAAGCCTGAGGGCGAGCGAACAGTTGGGACAGGAATTCGGTGGGAAGGTTCGTCCGCTTGGTGCTTCTCGTCACCAAGAGGCCCGCAGCGAGAGAAATCAGGAATGCCGGCACTTGCGAAACGAGACCGTCACCAATCGTCAGTTTTGTAAAAACTTCCGCCGCTTCTGCCAGCGACATTCCACCTTGAAGACCAATCGCGAACCCACCAATCACATTGATGACGGTAATGACGATGCCTGCGATCGCGTCCCCTCGAACAAACTTACTGGCACCATCCATCGCTCCATAGAAATCGGCCTGACTAGTGATTTCCTCGCGACGCCTCTGAGCTTCCTTTTCGTCAATGGTCCCAGCATTGAGGTCCGCATCGACTGCCATCTGCCGGCCGGGCATCCCGTCCAATGCAAATCGGGCCGCCACTTCACTAATTCGCGTTGCGCCTTTGGTGATCACAACAAATTGGATCACCACAATGATCACGAAGATGATCAGCCCTACGACAATCCGGTCACCAGCAACAAAATCGCCGAAAGCCTGAATAACTCCGCCCGCAGCAGCGTCCGTATTGGTCTCGGCCTGCGTCAGAATCAGTCGGGTTGTGGCGACGTTCAAGACCAGTCGACCAAGCGTCGTCGCGAGCAAAAGAGATGGAAAAATATTGAAATCAAGAGGCGAGCGAACATAAATGGTCGTCAGCAAAACAATGACAGCGACGGTGATGTTCGCCGCAAGTAACAAATCCATAAGAGGGGTCGGCAACGGCACCAGAATCACCAGAATGCTGGAGATCAGCCCGAAGGGTAGAACCAAATTTTGCCAAGCTGACAGACGATTCATGCTAGCGAATGGGGTTTTCCGTCAAAAAGGAGTGGTTTGCGAACGCGGATTGCGTCGAAATCATACGGATCTTCAAACAAGGGGCGAAGATTACTGAAACACCGCCTCCTCGTCCAGCCAAGATTTTCGGGTTCCCAAAATCGCTTACCCAAAATGCGTCCAACAGAGTTTGAACGACAGAAGAGTCAGGAAACGCACTCGGCAAGTGGGCCGCATGTCTGCCTTTTTCTGACGCTGCAGGTAATGACTTGAATCGAAGACGACAGGGGATCGCGGTCGCTGGATGGGTCGCCAGCAAGTTTCGTCGCCCATCAAGAGGGGAGGGCGGTGATAGGAAGGCCCGTGCTATCGCTTCCTGACTCTGAGTGCAGCAACATACGGGCAAATTGGATTTAGATGGGCCCCCCTCCCGCGCGTTACTATGTCATAATGCGGCAAGTCATAATGCGGCAAACCGTCAGCATGGAACTCCTGCGAGAGGCGATCCGAGGCGGATTCCATGCATTTCGCTACGATTCAATACCACGTCTAATCTTGCACCTGGAAACACCCATTGTCCGGAAAATCCAACCAATATCCGTGGTATTCACCCCGCTTCTGGCATGGCATGAGGGCAGGTCACTATTTTCGTCTGCTAGCACGAAATCGATTCCGCATCGGCTTCATGGGGATAGGGATGTCCTTCATGATCATCTGGTTCTCCATGGCCAATTCGCTGGCATGGCGCCTCCAGCAACTCCTGTTTGGTCAAAAAATCGAGCGAGCCAAACTCAAAGAACCTCCCATCTTCATCATCGGTCATTGGCGGAGTGGGACGACCCTTCTGCACGAGTATCTCGTCAAGGATCGACGATTTGCCTACCCGACGACGTTTCAGGTGTTCGCCCCAACTCATTTTCTCCTCACCGATTGGATCTTGCCCCGACTCCTCTGGTTCATCATTCCTTCGAAACGCCCCATGGACAATATGGCAACGGGTTTCGAACGTCCTCAAGAGGACGAATTTTCATTGTGCGCCATGGGAGCACCCACACCCTACGAACGCATGGCTTTTCCGAACAATCCGCCGGTGTACCTCGAGTTCTTAAACATGCAAGACTGCAAGGCAGAGGATCAGTCTGCGTTTGAGGCCGCGCTCCAGTGGTTTGTCAAAGCCGTTTCCTACAAATCTGGCGGTCGTCGCCTCATCCTTAAATCGCCTCCCCATACCGGTCGAATTGAAACGCTGAGACGACTGTTCCCAAATGCCAAATTCATTCATATCTGCCGAGACCCGCTGGAGGTCTACTCGTCTACCATGCGTTTGTGGCCGGCTCTGGATCGTGCCCAAGGATTCCAGATGCCGAAATATTCCGACGAGTGGCTGGAGAGCTACGTCTTTGATTGTGGTCGGCGCATGTATGAAGGTTACTTGGAGCAAAGCCAACTCCTACCACCTGAAGACTTGATGGAGGTGCGTTACGAAGACCTGGTTGAAGACCCGCTGGGAACATTGAAAGCCATTTATGAAGCCTGTGACCTCGGAGATTTCTCTGAAACTCAGGAATCCATGGAGGCGTTTATACGAACCCAGAAAAGTTACCAACCGAACAAGCATCGTCTCGATGAGTCGAAATCTCAGCGTGTTTACCAGGAATGGCGAGTCTACTTCGATCGTTTCGGGTATGCGCTGCCCCAATCGGACTCCATCTCCGCAACTGCCTCGTCAGGAGATTAGAAACGGTCGTTGGAGCCCTAAGGTGAGGAAGAGAGTCGTTCGGCTTCTCTCGAGGTCACCATATCTCAACGTTGAGTTGGCATTTCGCGAATTGCCGCTCGGATCGCATGGTCTGGAATGCCGATATCCAACACACAGATTTTCCCGACCCACGGCGTTGCATCCTCAGTAAGCAAACCGGGCTTCGCTGCGACAAAGGTCGCCGTCATATCGGCTCGCACCAGAGTGGTTGAAATGACGCCCTGATCGGCATCGAGACCACTCGGTAGATCAACGGCCAAACAACGCCACTCAGCTCGATTGACCGCTTCGATCACCGGCAGCATGTGCTGACGGGGAGGACCTTTGGCACCGGTTCCCAGCATTGCATCGACCACCCACCTCAATCGCTCCCCCTGAAAAAGAGCTGAAATCAACTGGCTGACCTGCTCCTCGGTAGAATCCGGGCTGAACTGAACGGTAGGGATCCCTAACGCCTGAGCAATGCGCCAATGGATTGCCGCATCCCCACGGTATTTCCCCGCATCGCAAACCAGACCGACTTTGACATTGATGCCGCGGACTTGCATGTGCCTTGCGATCACCCACCCATCGCCCCCATTATTACCCGGGCCGCACAAGACCAACACCGCTCCCTCGACCTCCTGTTTCACCAGGAGATCGACGCAACCTCGTCCTGCATTCTCCATCAATACGGAACCCGGAATCCCGAGTCGCTCCATTGCATAGCGGTCCACATATTGCACTTGAGCGCACGATAAACATAAGGGTTCAACACTCATTATCGACTCCGAGGCGGATTTAGCAGGCTTTTATCACGGGATATGATAGTGCGGAGGAACGCCGTATTCACGCGGACCTTCGAAACCGTGTCTCATTCAGTCTGTTCATAGGCTCGCCCCTTTCGAACCGGGGTATATTGGGTCACACTCGAGGATCCAAATTCCAGTATTTCAAGGATGCAATTTATGCCGTTATACGAATATCGTTGCCAGAAATGCGAAGCCGAATTCGAACTGCTTGTTCGGAATGAAAAAGATCGGGTGTGTCCCAAATGCCAGAGTCGAGATCTGGAAAAACTTCTGAGCGTACCCGCGTCACCATCCATCCACTCCGGCTCACTTCCGGTTACTTCAGGCGAGGACACATGTGGTCGACCTCAATGTGCTCGTGGCTGCATGTTTGACAATTGATGCCTCGGGAAAGGTTGCCAAAGTGATCGATATTTCCGAGCAATTTCAATGGTGGGGATCAAGACTCCAGAGACACGGGCCAAATCCTACGTGGGGCATTCGAGTGCTCTGAACCTTGGTTCTCCAGCAGCTTTTCAAGATTTGGCAACAAGCTCATATTTCGTCGCGACATCGCCCCACGCGTCACTTTCTGCCATTTTCGTTCGCTTTTTGGCCTCGTTGATTCATTGGCCTCGTTGATTCAAAGGCCGGGTCCGGAGACAATGGGAGCGGCGTGTTCACTGACTCCATATTTCCCAAGTTCTAGCCGCAGAGCCTTCGGGAAACACGGTCAGGAGACTCCACAGCGTTGGAGCATCGGGTGGTCGCATCCACGCTCGATCATTCGGCAATAAAACCGGTTTCGCCACTTCATAAGAGGTGATCGGGAGCTGACACTTTCCCGGCGTGCTTCATCACTCACGTTATATTTTGGAATCAAAGATGTCCCTGAAAGTTAATATCAACGGTCAGCTTTTTGACAAAGAAGACGCGAAAATCAGCGTCTACGACCACGGTCTTCTCTACGGTGACGGTGTTTTCGAGGGGATGAGAAGTTACGGTGGGAAAGTATTCCGATTGCAGACGCACCTTGACCGCCTCTGGGAATCCGCGCAAGCGATTGGATTGCAGATTCCCATGACCACGGAGGAGGTGGGAAATGCGGTGCAGGAAACACTTGAAACGAACTCGATTTCGGATGGCTACATCCGATTGGTCGTGACGCGAGGCTCCGGAACTCTAGGGTTGGATCCCAATCGAACAAGCCATCCTCAGGTCATTACCATCACGGACCATATTTCGCTCTATCCGGATGAATTCTACGAAAACGGTCTCGAAATCGTCACCGCCAGTACAGTACGAAATCATCCCTCTGCGGTTAACCCCCGGATCAAAAGTCTGAATTACTTGAATAATGTCCTGGCCAAAATGGAGGGACTCCGTGCAGGCTGTGTGGAGGCATTGATGTTGAATTCCCAGGGTCACGTTGCTGAGTGCACGGGAGATAACATTTTCATCGTCAAAGCCGGGCGACTGCTTACACCCTCGATCGACTCGGGAATCCTCGCAGGAATCACGCGGCAAGTCGTCATGGACCTCGCTACCGAAGATGGGATCCCCGTCGAAGAATTGACACTCACGCGGCATGACCTCTATGTGGCCGACGAGTGCTTTCTGACCGGCAGTGCTGCCGAGGTGATTCCGGTTGTCAAAATCGATGATCGGACCATCGGGGTGGGCACGCCAGGACCGGTTACTCGAACGCTGATCGAGAAGTTCCGGGAAGAAACACGAAAATAACCCGTCTGTCGTCGCCTATTCCTCAAACCACCTCATTCCCTGAAGGCCTGAAACCATGCTTAATCCCAAAAGATGCGGCTTGCCGATTCTGTTCGTTGCACTCAGTGCGTTGATCGCTTGGGGTCAGCAGGGCAACGGCCTCGGAAACACGGGTGATTCAACGATCCCTCGAGGTGTGAACCGATATTTGGGGCGCACAGTGGCTCAAACGATGCACTACACGGGTGCCGAGTGGCTCATCCGAAACACGCGAGAACGAGAAGAAAGATGCTCGTTGATGCTCGCGAATCTCGACGTTCGCCCCGGCATGACGGTTTGTGACATGGGTTGCGGCAACGGTTTTTACTCGCTGAAACTCGCCAAGATGGTCGGGCAGCAGGGCCAGGTTCTCGGAGTCGACATTCAACCGGAGATGCTCGTCCTGCTACGACAACGGGCCGAGAAATCGGGCATTGAAAACATCTCCCCGATACTCGGTTCGATGCATGATCCGCGTCTGCCCCAGAAGACGGTGGACATGGTCCTCTTGGTCGATGTTTATCACGAATTTTCGCATCCGCAACATATGCTCGCCGGCATGAGGCGGTCCCTCAAGGAAGATGGAACGATCGTCCTGCTGGAGTATCGGGGGGAAGATCCGGATGTGCCCATCAAACCGCTCCACAAAATGACGCGAAAGCAGGTGGACCTCGAAATGCGAGCGAACGGATTCAAACTGGTGAAGTCGTTTGATGACCTGCCTTGGCAACATATGCTGTACTATGGAATTGACACGGAATGGGAACCCCCGCAGGGTTACCCAAATAAAGTCACCGCCCCCCGATAGGCCTCGGGCACCGGGAGAAACTTTCGACCGTTTTGTTGAAACGCCCGAGCGAATGACAACTTTTAGCAACTGACATCTGAGACTGGACTCTGGGACTTCAACCAGGAAGATCGCTGTGGCGAAGATTATCGAATTTGACACCAAGGAACGCGTCCGGGAAGCGACTGACATCGTGGACCTGATCAGTGGGTACCTCGATCTACGTCGCGAAGGGCGAGGCTTTTCTGCCATCTGCCCATGGCATGACGACTCTCACCCAAGTTTGAAGATCAATCCCGATCGCCAAACCTGGAAATGCTGGGTCTGCAACATCGGAGGAGATGTTTTCAGCTTTGTCCAGCAACGTGAAGGAATCGGTTTCGGGGAAGCATTGAGGATGCTTGCCGAAAAGGCGGGGATTCCTCTGGGCGACCCTCGACAGGCCCATAAAGCAGCCCAAGTACGTGACGAGAAACAGGCGATTTATCAGGTCATGGCATGGGCCGAGTCGCTGTTCCATCGTTACCTGCTTGAAGCCCCACAAGCTCGTTCTGCGCGGGAGTACCTCGAAGGCCGCAATATCACGCAGGAGAGCATCAAGACTTGGCATATTGGCTACGCGCCAGACGAATGGTCATGGCTAATCGACGAAGCCTCTCGTTCAAAAATTTCGGTGCCGGCGCTCCAAGCGGGAGGCCTCGTGTCGACCTCCGAACGAACTGGAAAAAAGCTCGACCGATTTCGAGGCCGGGTAATTTTTCCCATTCGTGACCTTCAGCAGCGGCCAATTGCCTTCGGGGGTAGAGTCCTCCCGGAAGTCGCCGACGCTCTAGAGAAAAAGTATTCAAGACCGGCGGCCAAGTACATCAACTCCCCGGAAACGCGAGTGTTTTCCAAAAGCGAAACGCTCTACGGATTGAATCTCGCAAGGGATCCGGTTTCGCGAGAAAAACGTTTGCTGGTGATGGAGGGTTACACGGACGTGGTTATGGCCCGACAATACGGCGTCAAGAATGCGACCGCCGTCCTTGGAACCGCATTGAATGAGCGCCACCTGAAATTGATAAGGCAATTTGACGCCGAGGTGGTCTTGGTCCTTGACGGTGATCAGGCGGGTCAGAAACGGACGAACGAAATCCTTGACCTCTTCGTCGGTTCCGATGTGAACCTGCGAATCCTCCCGCTACCAGACCAACTCGACCCGTGCGACTTTCTGGAGCAAAAGGGTTTAGATCATTTCCAATCTGCCGTCGGCAATGCAGTGGATGCCCTTGAGCACAAACTCAATGTCGAATTGGGAGGGATCGACCCTCTTCGCGATTCACAGCGTGCAATGCGTGCGGCGGAAAACATCTTGAAAACACTGGCTCGGGCACCACGCCTGACATTGACCGACTCGGAAGCCAGGCTAAAAGAACAACAAATCGTGGGCCGACTCGCAAGGACGCTAGCAGTTTCAGAGCCTGAATTGCGGCGCCGGCTTGGCGACTTGAAAAAGAAAAGACGCGGCGGCCCCGAGCGAGACGCAGAGAACACGGTCCCCGCGGAGCAACGTGGGCCTTGGATTCCTCGAGAGCTTGAACTGCTTGAAATCCTTGTCTTGGCACCAGAAAACGTTGACTTTGTGATGGAGAATATCTCGCCACAGCATTTCACCGAAGGACCATTGCGGCAAATCTTTAATCTTTATTGCGAGTGCTATCAGTCAGGGCAGGAAGTCGATTTTAATCGGATAATGGTGGCCACGGAGGACCCGCCTACCAAGAGCATGCTTGCTGAGCTGGCGGAAAGTGTGGATGCAAAAACAAAACTCGACTTGGCGAAAATTACTTTTTGGTTACAACAAGTCATATCCTCGTTTCGCCAAGTCGAAGGAGAGCAGGTTCAGCGACAAGCTTTGTCTCGTCTGGACAGCGCTCAACTGAAGGAGAACGAGGAAGAGGATATCCTCGCTCAGATTCTCGAAGAGAAAAAACGAGAGCAGGAAGTCCAACAACAGCGTTTGTCCACACCATGGGAAGGTCAATGACAAGCGACTGTTTCGTTCGTTGAACATGCCATTTGGCCTGGAAGGCCATCAGCAACTCAAACGAACGAACCGTATCCGCCCGTGCCCCCGACAGGATGCTCAGGCGGAACATTCGTGCCCGCGAGGACAAGGAAGTCGTAGGAGGTGACACGTGCAATACGTTGAACAAGATCTCGCATCGCTGATTGAACGCGGTCGTTCACAAGGCTATCTCACATACGAGCAGGTCGGTGAGTATCTTCCGGATGAAGATGTAAGTCCCGAGAAGATGGACAATTTTCTTCAGGCAATCAACGAAACGGGGATCCAACTTGTGGACCAGGCGCCAACGGACGCTTTTGAAGGTTCAGGGTCTCGTAAAGTTGATCCATCTCCAGAAGAATTGAAGGAGATTGAAGACGAGTTCACGGATTCTGGCAAAGCAGAGACGTTGCCCAAATTGAGTGACGATCCCATCCGGATGTATCTTAGTCAGATGGCCGAAATCCCTCTGCTCACACGAGAGCAGGAAATTGGCCTCGCCAAGAAGATTGAAATCACCCGAAAACAGTTTCGCCGGACACTGTTGAGCTGCGCTCCGGCCCTGAAAGCGACCGTCGCAACGCTGAAACGCGTTCATGAAGGTGAATTGCCCTTTGATCGAACCATCAAGGTCTCGCTTACCGAGCGATTGACCAAAGAGCAGATCATGGCTCGCATGCCGCACAACCTGCGGACGCTGGAACACCTGATCGAAAAATCAGACGCCGATTTCAAAGTACTCATCAGTCGGTCGGCCAGAGAGCAAGACAAATCCGCCGCACAGGCGAGGATACAATCTTCGCGTTCCAAGTGTCTTCAGCTCGTCGAAGAATTAAGTCTTCGAACTCGACGCGTTTATCCCCTGATCTCCAACACAGAACAGGTGTTTGAGCGGATGCAGGAGACGAAGGAACGACTGCAGGAAATCGGTCTCGACGATCAATTTGCCGAGGAACGGACCCAGCTCAAACGCGAACTCTTTCGTCTTTACTCGGAAGCCCAGTCCGGTCCGAAGGCACTTGCAGCCAAAGCGGCTGAAGCGAAGCGACTCTATGTTGAATTCGAGAGCGTCAAACGCCAGCTTTCGAGCGGAAACTTACGACTGGTCGTTTCCATCGCCAAAAAGTATCGCAATCGAGGCCTGAGTTTCCTTGACCTGATTCAGGAAGGGAACACCGGTTTGATGCGAGCCGTTGACAAGTACGAGTATCGACGCGGCTTCAAGTTCTCAACCTACGCAACCTGGTGGATCCGTCAGGCCATCACTCGGGCCATCGCTGATCAAGCGAGGACCATTCGCATTCCGGTCCATATGATCGATGTCCTCAGCAAATTGCGAAACATTCAGAAGCGACTCCAGCAACAGTTACGTCGAGAACCAACGGCTGACGAGATTTCACAGCTTTGTGATGTTCCTTCCGAAGAAGTTCAACGTGTTCTGGATATTGGCCGACATCCCGTCAGCCTCGACCGTCCAGTAGGAGATAGTGAAGACAGTTCCTTCGGCGAATTCATCGAAGACAACGCCGAAGAGAATCCAATGCGTCTCGCCAACAACGAAATTCTTCGAGACAAGATTGAAGTGTTGCTGAAAACCTTGACCTACCGCGAACGAGAGATTGTTCGCCTGCGATATGGTCTCGGCGATGGGTATACCTACACGCTTGAGGAAGTCGGACGCATCTTCAAAGTCACGCGCGAGCGGGTTCGCCAAATCGAGGCGAAAGCAGTTCGTAAACTTCAGAATCCAATCCGCAGCCAACTGCTTGAAGGATTCATGAAGGCTGCCTGAGTTCGGTCTTTCCTCGTTCAGCAGCGGCCCTTCAGGGCCATGATTTGACAAGTTTCATGAGCCGCCGGTTTTCCCACCGGCGGCTTTTTCTATAATTGGATCCATGAAAAACAGATTCCGGCTCTAAATCACGGTACGATACCGCTGAAAAGCGATTTCAACCCAATCCAAAATACTTGGAAATCGCGTCGAGGGCTTTGTGAATCAGCCTTTAAGCAAGGTGAAATCCCGGTCGCCCCATCGTGCTGGTTAATTCACATGACTCGGGATGTGAGGTTGAAAACGGTGGTTTCCACCTACTGCCCCCAACCCTCCGACTAAAATTGGACAAGGATTTTCTTCTATTATGGCTGACCCGCTCGATACTTTTCGCACGCTTCATCGCATTCTCAAGCAGAAAACCGATCTGGAATCTCGCTTGAAACGAGGTCCCCAACAGGTCGCAGCCAGCCAAAATCGAGTCAATCATTGCCAAGACAAACTAAGCGAGGCCAAAAAGAGAGTTCAGGCTGCCCGGATGGCGGCAGATGACAAACAGCTGCAGCTGAAATCGCGCGAAGCGCGTGTTGAGGATTTGAACGGCAAGCTCAACACTGCCGCCACCAACAAGGAGTATCAAGCGATAAAAGAACAGATTGCTGCCGACGAACAGGCCAACGCTGTGCTTGCCGACGAGACTTTCGAGATGCTGGAAAAAATTGACGAACTCAATGACGCGGTATCGCAAGTCGAGGCAAGCCTGAAAACCTGCCAAGATGAATTTGCCGATGTCTCAAGCCGGGTTGAGGAGCTGCAGAAAAAACTTGAGTCGGAACTTGAGAGAGTTCTCGAAGAAATGAAGCTCACTGAGAAAGAGCTGCCCGGCGACGTCAAATCGGACTATCTGAGAATGGTAAAGACCCGCGGAGAAAGTAGTTTTGCGGAAGTCGAGAATGGCACTTGTGGTAATTGCTACCAGACTCTGACGCCCCAGTTGCTCGACCAATTGACGATGAAGAAAACGGTGTTTTGCAGCGGCTGCGGTTCGGTTCTCTACACCCCAGAACGCGTTTAGAATCGCTCCTCGCTTCAGTGATTCACGGGCATCGAAAAATCTGCTAGTCTGCCCCAACAAGTCGAGCAGCGAGATCGATCAACCAGATCCTGCTTGGGTGTATTCTTGGACGGAAAGAGGACCACCGCGATACTCTCCACAATGATCCGCGACAAGAATCATGGCGATAGATCAGATCAGCCGTGGTGCGGAAATGTCTTAACGGACATGGTGAGGAGACGTGTTATCCTAACCTCGCGATGATGTCAGAGGCCGAGGCGTCAGAGGCCACAAGATCAAAGGCTTCGATCGTAAGAGCTTGATGTACGAGACGACCAAGACGCATCAAAGCAGCATTCGAATCAGGTGTGAACGGCTCTGCCTTCCACCGCCATCGCAGCTTCCATCAAGATTTCAGAAAGCGTCGGGTGGGCATGGCTGCAGCGTGCCAAGTCTTCGCTACTCGCCTTGAACGTCATGGCCACAGCGGCCTCGGCGATCAGGTCACCCGCATGGGCACCGATAATGTGGACACCGAGCAATCGGTCGGTTTTCGCATCCGCCAGAATTTTAACCCGGCCCTCCGCATCACCGATCGCACGCGCTCTTCCGTTGGCCCCATACGGGCACATCCCCTTAAGATACTCCGTCCCTTCTTCTTTCAATTGCTGTTCCGTCTTGCCCACCATGGCGATTTCCGGGTGCGTGTAGACAATCGCTGGAATCGCATCGTAATGGATCTGTCCGGTCCCGTTCACGATTTTCTCAACGCATGCAATTCCTTCCTCCGAGGCCTTGTGAGCCAACATCGCCCCAGGCACACAGTCTCCGATCGCGTAAACGCCGGCAGCACTGGTGGTAAAGTTCTCGTCGATTTGAATCGTGCCCCGAGCGTCGGTTTCAATTCCGACGGTTTCCAGTCCGATGGAATCGGTATTGGGAACGCGTCCGGTGCAAAGCAGGACTCTTTCTGCCGTCAGCGGCTCTTGCCCCTTAATCTTCACCAAGCATTCGCCGTTTTCGACCGTTGCCGATTCCACCCACGCGCCGGTGACAAACTTAAGACCCTGCTTTTCAAAAGTGCGATGTGCAAGCCGACCGATTTCTTCGTCCAGTCCAGGCAAGACACGATCCATGGCCTCGAGTACCGTGACTTCTGCCCCGAGTCGACTCCAAACGGAACCCAACTCGAGACCGATATAGCCGCCGCCGATCACAATCATGGATTTGGGAACCGCAGGGTAGGAGAGAGCGGTGGTGCTGTCACCAATCAAATCACCATCAAACTCCACACCTTTCATCATTGCAGGCTTGCTGCCAGTGGCGATGATGATGCTTTTGGCGGAAATCTCTTGCTCGCCGTCCTCGCTTTTCACGACCAACTTGCCCGGACCTGCAAGTTGCCCACGTCCGACATACGCGGTCACCTTGTTCCGTTTCAGGAGCATGTTGATGCCGCCAGTCAAGGTATTGACCACCTCATCTTTGCGTTTCAGCATCGCGGGCAAATCAATCTTCGCCCCGGTCACTTCAATACCGTGCTCTGCAAGATCGTGTGCGGCCTGATGGTAAAGATGACTCGACTCAAGCAGCGCTTTGCTTGGGATACACCCCACTCGGAGACAGGTCCCACCAAACTGAAGATTTTCGTCGATACACGCAACATTTAAGCCAAGTTGAGCCGCGCGAATTGCTGCGACATATCCACCGGGACCTCCACCCAAAACCACCAAATCATGGGTCGTGCTCATCGTGAATGGCTCGTTCTTTTTTCAGGAGTTCATCAGGTCAACCTCGGACCAAGAATCCGAAGTACGTCAACAAATCTTTCTCGCAACCCAAAACCAATCGGTCCGACGCGCATCACCGACGTCGTGGGTCAAACTTCGAGGAAAAGTCGGGCAGGTTCCTCAAGCACTTCTTTGATCGATTTCAAGAATCCAACCGCCTCGCGACCGTCAACGATTCGATGATCATAAGTCAGCGCGATGTACATCATGGGGCGAATCACCACTTCACCATTCATCGCGATCGGACGTTCCTGAATGGTGTGCATGCCGAGGATGCCACTTTGCGGCGGATTCACAATGGGCGTCGATAACAACGACCCGTAAATCCCGCCGTTGCTGATCGTGAAGGTTCCTCCCTCCAGATCTTGGGGCTTGATCTTGTTCTGCATGGCGAGGTCCGCGTACTGCGAAATTTGACGCTCGATGGCGGCGAAACTTAGATTTTCGCAATTTCGCAAGACTGGGACCACCAATCCTTTGCCGCCCCCGATCGCAACCCCAATGTCGCAGTAATGACGCGTGACAATGTTGTTGCCCCGTATCTCAGAATTTACTGCGGGATAACGTTTCAGTGCTTCGACACACGCCTTTGCGAAAAAGGACATGAAGCCAAGCTTGACGCCATGAATCTCAAGGAACTTGTTCTTATATTTGTTCCTCAGATCCATCACGGGTTTCATATCGATTTCGTTGAACGTTGTCAGGAGGGCAGCCGCCTGCTGGGCCTCGACAAGTCGAGTGGCGATCGTCCTCCGAATCATGCTCATCGGTTTGACTTCTTCGTCACGTGTCCCCACCATCGCCTCGGAAACCACCGCGACGGTCGTGGGTGCAGGAATCGTCGTCGCGGGGGCCGGCGGGGGAGCAGGTACCGGAGTGGCAGGGCGTGCGGCGGGTTCCGCCGATTCGCCTTTTCCGGGACGCAAATTGTGCTTCTCAACGTAGGCGAGGACATCTTCTTTGAGTAGACGACCACCCGGACCTGTTGGAACCACTTTGTCTGCCGAAATCTTGTATTCTTCTAGCATCCGCTCGGCCGCGGGCATGACTGCCGTTGCGGTCGGTTGCCCCGAGGAGGTCTCCGGTGCGGCCGCTTCGACCGCGGGCTCTGCCGCTGAGTTCGATGATCCGGAAGAGGCCGATTCCGGAGAGGCGGACTCATCCAACTCCCCAATCACGGTTCCGATGGTCGCAAATTCGCCTGGCGGGAGAGCAATCTTTTTGAGGATTCCGGAAACCGGTGCAGGCAGGCTTTGAGCCGCTTTTTCCGACTCCAACTCGACAAGATCGTCGTCTTTTTCAACCCACTCGCCCTCTTTTTTCAACCACTGGCTGATCTGGACCTCTTGGATCGACTCACCCAACTCCGGTACTTTTATCTCGACCATCTGGTTCATCCTATTTGCGTCAGGTGCCACAGCATCGTTAGCCACCGAGGCATTCATGTTTGGTTGATCGGTATTAAAGTTCGTCCTGACAACTCGAAATGTGAATTTCAGGATGGTTTGTGTGTTTCATTCAGCTTGCCACGGGCTGTTTTTTTTCAGCCAAAGCTCGATCCCAGATCTCCTGCTGTTCGAGCTTATGCGTCTTTTTTGAACCCGTCGACGGGCTGGCCGATTCTTCACGAGTGATCGGAATCAATGGCCAGCGATCAAATAGCTTGTCGCCGAAGTTCACTTTCATGAACTGCCAGGCCCCCATATTGGCCGGTTCTTCCTGAACCCAATAGACCGGATGCCCATCGGGAAGGGGCGCGAGGGCCGCTTTGATTTCTTCGACGGGCAGAGGATAGAGCTGCTCCACCCGAATGACGGCAACGTCGTCCCGTTGCTGCTCGTCCCTCAACTTGATCAATTCAATCGCGATCTTGCCTGTTGCAAGGATCACGCGTTCGGGCTGATTTCCGCCCAGCAACCCCTCGTCTGGAATCACCCTGTGAAATTTGCCGTCGGACAACTCTTCGAGTGCAGACATCGCCGCCGGTTCACGAAGCATGCTTTTCGGAGTGAGCACAATGAGTGGCTTTCGCCAATTGCGCCGCACCTGTCTTCTCAGAACGTGAAAGTATTGTGCCGCCGAGGTGGGATTCACGACCTGAATATTGTGCTCAGCGCTCAACATGAGAAATCGCTCGACTCGGGCGCTACAATGCTCGGGTCCCGCGCCTTCAAAACCGTGGGGCAGAAGCATGGTGATTCCACTAAGGCGGTGCCACTTATCTTCCGCACTGGTAATGAACTGATCCACAATCACCTGAGCAACATTCCAGAAGTCTCCGAATTGTGCCTCCCAGAGCACCAGACCCTCAGGACAATCGAGACTATAGCCGTACTCAAACCCCAGAACGCCCGCTTCGGACAGTGGACTGTTGATGATTTCGACGACCGCTTGATCATCGGAAAGATTGGACAAGGTATGGTGGCGACAGCCATTTTCAATGTCATGCAAGATTGCGTGTCTTTGGGAGAATGTCCCTCGACCGCAGTCCTGCCCACTCAATCTCACTCGATGACCATCGACCGATAGTGAGGCGAAGGCCGCAAGTTCCGCCGTTGCCCAGTCGATGGGCCGTTTGCCTTCGCCCATCTCGCGGCGCTGCGAGAACAACCGCCCAAGCTTTTTGTTCAAGTGGAAATCTTCAGGAACGGTCGCGAGTTGGTCGATCAGGAAGGAAAGTTTCCCGATGGGGACCCCCGTCTCAGATTCCTCCTTCGGTTCCGGGCCTCCTTCATACCCCCGCCAGTAGCCAGCCATCGTTTGCGTGTCCGGCGTGTAGGGATCATTTTGGGCAGCATCAAACTCACTTTGCAGTTCCGCTTTTCGACGCTCTGCAATCGCGACAGCTTCTTCCTCGGTAATTCCCTCCATTTTATGGAGACGTTCGAGATAACTATCACGAACCGTCGGCTTGTTATCGATGGTTTGATACATCAACGGTTGAGTGAAGCGGGGTTCGTCACTTTCGTTATGACCGAGACGCCGGTAGCAATACATGTCGATGACGACATCTCGCCGGAACTCATTGCGAAACTCCATTGCAAGCTGAATGACCTGTGCCACGCTCTCAGGATCTTCCCCATTGACGTGGAAAATCGGAATCTGGAGCATTTTAGCGACGTCTGAAGCGTAGGTGGTTGAACGCCCCTCGTTTGCAATCGTCGTGAAGCCAATCTGGTTATTGACGATAACGTGCAACGCACCGCCAACCGAATAGCCCCCAAGTTCGCTGAGGTTCAATGTCTCTTGAACGACTCCCTCACCCGCAAATGCGGCATCTCCATGAATCAGAATGGGCATCACCTGTCGGCGTTCCGTATCCAGAATACGATCCTGCTTCGATCGAGCACGACCAACGGCCACAGGGTTGACGAATTCGAGGTGGCTGGGATTGAAGCAGAGGGAAAGGTGAACGTTTTTGCCAGCGCCAGTGGTCCAATCGGTGCTGTAACCCATGTGATACAGCACGTCACCCCCGCCCCGGTGCTCCTCAGGATTAGGGTCGTCAAAGCCCCAGAAGATATTCTGAGCCCGTCGCCCGAGGATGTTGGCCAAGACGTTGAGACGACCCCGATGGGCCATACCAATGACGACCTCACGAATCCCCTCGTTACCCGCCTCTTCCAATGCGAGATCCAGCAAGGGGATCAGACTTTCGGCCCCTTCGAGTGAAAAGGTCTTGGCACCGACGAACTTTCGACGAACGAACTCCTCAAAGATCACGGCATCCGTGAGACGGGTCAAAATTCTGACTTGGGTCTCTCGAGACAATTCCAGTCGGTTCTCCGTCCCTTCCATTCGCTTCTGAAGCCAATCCCGAACATCGTAATCGTCGATGTGCATGAATTGCGCGCCGATGTATCGGCAATAGGTGTTGCGCATCTGTTGCACAATCTCACCCAGAGGTCGGACGTTTTCTCCATCGATCGTCCGAGTCGAAAAAAGCTTGTCCATGTCGCTGGGAAGCAAACCGTAAGACTCGGGAATCAACTCGCGTTGCTCTGGCCGAGGCAAACCGAGAGGATCAATGCGAGCCGCCATGTGTCCGCGTACTCGGAAACCTCGTATCAGCTGATCCACACGATCCTGAAGTTGAGCGAGCGACATGGGCGAACCCGTTTGACTCGTCACCGCCGAGGCGGTATTCCCGGCACCACCCACCGCGGCGGAAGTCTGGCTGGCCCCCGCCTCGAAACCGGAACCCACCGAACTTGAATTTCCTACAGGGGCGTCTGGAAACGACGAGAAGTAGGTCCGCCATTCGACGGGAACGGAGGATGGATCCTGAAGAAACTGCTCGTAGAGAGCGTCGACGTAATCACGACTCGATAAATTCATTCCAACTACAGCGACGTTCGTTGCTCGTGCAACTTCCGCCCTACTGTCCAAGTTGCAGTTGTGATTGATTTGATACGCCCCAGAGCCTTCTCTGAGGTCGCTCGACCTTGCCCCCATTTTGGCTGGCAAGGTCCTCTTTGGCAAACCTCATGTGGAGCTCGGGGCACCGGTAAATTGCCCATTTGCGATCTTAAACCAATTCTAACGGTTTGCCGGGAGATTGAAGAGTCCGGTTCAAGCACAATTCACTAGAAAAACCCGACGTTTTTTCAGCAGAGAAACGTGTCTGAAGCTCGAAGCCGTTTCCGTAGCGACCGCGACCCCATCCGCAATCCCGAATCAACGCCTGCCTGAGTGCGAATTCAAAATTCGAAAGGAGCTCGACGGGCCAATTCGTCCAACATGGATTCGAACCCGGGCTCGCCGCGAAGGGGAAAAAAGTGCTGATCCTCGTCGACATGATCAAAGTCGGTATAACCCTCGTCGAGCAGCTGTCTGAACGTTCCGATCGCCGCCTCTTTCTTCCCCTGCAGGCCTTGGCAACAAGCGAGGTTATAGAGGCTGAGCCTTCGATTACGGCTGAACCTCAGCGCATAATTCCAAATTTCTTCGGACTGCTCATATTGCCCCTGAATCAGGTAGCCCAGTCCTAACCATAGCCAAACCACCTCATCATCTTCTCTCCAGACCAACATCCCGCTGCATAGCTCGACGACGTCATCCCAACGATTCTCTTCCACGGCGGCCGCGGCCTCCACGCGAGCGCCCTGATAACGACGCGCATCCCAGCCTTGAGAATTCGGAGTCCCCCCGGCATTCGACGCCTCATCGCGACTTGCAAAAGGGTTCCAATAGGTGGCGGAGAGCAGGATCGCAGCCACCACGAAAACCCAGAGCCCGTTTTTGATTACTGCCATGGGCCGTGCTCCCATGCTGCGTGACCGAGACACATCATGATCCAGGCAACTTTCCTCCGCAAAATGATTTTATTGTTGAATGTCAGCAGTTTCGTCGATCCAAGATACCAAAATCCATTTCCATGCCCATCGTTGCCGGAAAACTCATCGACAGACAACCCGGCTGCATGGTGTTCATCGACGATACGCGTCCCGGGTCGAGAACGTCGGAATCCAGCTTCGATTCGGTCCGTCGACGCACATCCGACCGAAAATGGATTAAAACAAAGGCCGGGGGATTAAGACGCTCGAGCCTTTACTTCGAAGAGTCGCGCCCCACCGGGATGCTTGAGACACCCCATGGCGAAACCTTTACCGAGCACGACGGCCCGATGAATATTGCTCAACTGATTACGCGGAAAAGGAATGGTGGAACACTCACAAAATCTCAGATTGACGGATTAATTGAGGGATACACACGCGGAGAAATCCCCGATTACCAACTCTCGGCACTCGCCATGGCCATTTACTTTCAGGGGCTGACCCATGAGGAAACCCTGTTTTTAACGAAAGCGAAGGCGGAATCGGGCAATACTCTCCAGTGGAACAGAGAAGATCGTCCGATCATCGACAAGCACTCTACCGGGGGCATTGGGGACAAAACTTCCTTGGTCCTTGTCCCTCTTCTGGCATGTTTTGACGTCGGAGTGCCGAAACTTTCCGGCCGGGGTTTGGGGACGACAGGTGGAACACTTGACAAACTGGAATCGATCCCCGGGTTCAAGGTGAATTATTCCATCAAAGACCTGCAACGGCTCGTACGCACGGTGGGTTGCGCGATCGTCTCGGCAAGTCATGAACTGGCGCCAGCCGACAAAAAGCTCTACGCCCTGAGAGATGTCACCGGTACGGTCGATATCATCCCGCTGATCACCGCGAGTATCCTCAGCAAAAAGATGGCAGAGGGACTCGATGCTCTAGTCCTTGATGTGAAAGCAGGACAGGGGGCGTTGATGAAAAACGCCGAAGAGGCCCGCACCCTTGCCCAATCACTTGTTGAGGTTGCGAAAGATCTCGAAACCCCCTGTCGGGCGGTCATCAGTGACATGAATGCACCGTTGGGAGCCATGGTGGGTAATGCCTGCGAGGTTCGAGAAGCCATGGATTTGCTTCAACACAACCACACCGGTCCATTACGCGACCTGGTTTTGGAACTTGGAGGGGAATTGCTCGTTTCCGCTTCGTTGTTCCCGGACATCCGCAGTGCGACCCATGCTCTGGCCGAGAATTTGAGTTCTGGCAAGGCCTTCGAGAAGTTCGGCGAAATGGTGCGAGCCCAAGAAGGCATTTGGCCAGTGGATTTACCCTTGGCGAAGAAGTTTCCACTCACCGCCAAAAGTGAGGGTTGGGTCACCTCCATCGACGGACGAATTCTCGGGCAACTTTGTGTTGACCTGGGTGGAGGCCGAAAAACTACCCAAGACGTCATTGATCATGGAGTGGGGGTGGAGATCCTTGTCCGTCCAGGAGACCGGGTCGCACGCGACGAAACTTGGGCTCACGTCTTTGCAAGGAGTGAACCCTCGCCTGAACGACGTGGCAACTTCGACCGGGCACTCCGTCTAGCCGACAAGTCGCCGCTTCCATCCTCCATTGTCATTGACCGCGTTTATCCGTCAGTGGATTGACGCGACGGGTGTTCAGAGACAGACTCCGAAGACCAAGCCGTTTCCGACTCACTCTCATTCATCTCATTCGGTCATTCCCATGCCTGATATCGGTACCCCGCCTCGCCCTCCAACAACGTCTCGCGACCCCAAAAACACGCGAGTCGGAGTCATCGGTGTGATTCAGCGTGGCTCACAGTTCCTCGCGATACGACGCGGTGCTCAGGTTCGCAAGCCTGGGAAGATCTGCTTTCCGGGCGGGACCTTGATTGCGGGTGAAAAAGAATCGGAAACCGTGGTTCGAGAACTCAGAGAGGAACTGGGGGTTCAGGTTCGCCCAATTACGCGAATTCACCGAAGCGAAACCGCTTGGGGTACCCAACTGTTCTGGTGGAGTTGCCAACTTGAGTCGCGGCCGACATTCACACTTCACCCCGTTGAAGTTGCCGAGATTCGGTGGGCAACATTAGAAGAGCTCCTCGCCCATCCCGACCTGCTGGAAAGCAATCACTCATTCCTCGAGCGATTCCGGGGAGGAGATTTAATACCAGATGGACCCCCATTGGGCGATTGAAGTCGTTCCGGAATCGATTTCACCTCCGAATCGGTCGCGGTCTCTGCGGGTCCATCGTCGGTTTGCTCACCTACGAAACGATGAAAGATTTCAGGGTCGTACGGGCTTGTCTCATCGACCTCCGATTGTTGCGGCGAGCCCTCCGCTCCCTGCTGTAAACCCACTCTGCGAATCCCGCTGGAATCGGCCTGGCGATTTCCCTTGACGTGTTCGCTTCGATACTCGGCCCATACGTTCAACGCGTTGGTCCCAATCGAGTCCGACTCCCATACAGGTTTACGCATGCCTCCATGGACCGATTGAGCGATCTGTTTCAGATTCTCCGTACCAATTTTATCAATCCAGCGTTTCATCATGGCATAATTGGCTTGGCTCATTTTTCGTGTAGGTGCCGCACCGAGTTCTTGCCTCTCAAAGACGAATCCCGTTGGCCCCTGCGCCCCGTGACAGAGGGCTTGGCTGCAGCCCATCAGCAAGTGAGGCTGCACTTCACGCACAAACATCGAGAAATCATCGTCGTTGACGCTCCCCCATGGGTCATCCGGATTCCCCCTTATCTCGGCTTGATACTCGGCAGCGAGAACTTCGGAATCAGGGCCAGAATTCTGCCATGGCGTCCGTTCGGGCGTTTCGGAATCCACCAACGCCCGCTCGGACTCGAGACGCGCTTGTTTCCGTGCCGCAGACAACCGAATCTCAAGGCGATTCCACACCTCAATCGGGACGCCATCCTGCTTCAACCAGGCGACTTCGTTTTGAGCTTCCGACAATAATTGGTGACGTAAACAAAATTCAATGATCTCGACTCGCTCCTCCATTTGATCGCGTTGGGTCCGCTGCTGCATTTGGGCATAAAGGTGCTGAAGCGAGTTTCCAAGTAGGTCAATATCTCGAAAGGTCAACTTTAAAGAAGCGCCGGAGTCAAATCGGAGAATCCAGTTATCAAGACTTTGCCGCAATGTCCCCTGCAAGACCCGGCCGTTACGGAGCAAGACGTACTGTCGATCGTCATCGAATTCTTGGGCAGCTGCATTGACGAGACCCGCAAGCCCAAGAAAGCAGATTAAGGCCCATGGAGGGAAACGGCATTGGTCGGGGAAAGGTCTCATGACGGTCGGGACGATAGCAGGTGCGTATTCCAGCCGTCAAGGCAGATTGCAATGCATCACAGAATCACCAATCCCCCTAAAGTCCCAAAGCGTATTTTTTAGCGGACGCGTTGTGCGATTGGAGGGAACCTCGAGCAGAACATTCTGAACCGACCGGTGTTATGATTGGAAGTGTCTTTTGAAATGCAGTTTGAACGCTGTCTCAAACCGATGAATGACCTTTGCTGACCTGACTTCATGCCCGAAGAACTTCCCGCTGTTATCGCCGATGGCCCGTTGGACGATACGGTCCTTGAATTCATGGCCGGCCAAGTAAGTCTGGTGCCCTGGGACACGCTCGATACAGGGCTGACCTTGCAAATCGAAGGACTCTATACCTATGGACACCCGCGTGTGGATTCGGCATTACTGGACCGTTTCCCCAAGCTGAGAATCATCTCGAACTACGGAGTGGGAGTCGACCATATCGATTTGCGGGCGGCGGAGGAGCGGGGCATCCCCGTAGGCAATACACCCGACATTCTGAATGGCGCGACCGCAGACCAGGCAATGACTCTCGTTTTAGCGACCGGTCGTCGGCTGATTGAGGGTGATGGGTACGCGAGAAGCCCCGACTTTACCGCCTATGATCCTGGCCACATGTTGGGGCGTGAAATTCACGGGGCAACGATAGGCATTATTGGATTGGGCCGCATTGGTCAGGAAATTGCCAAACGGGCGCATGGCTTTGGGATGACAATCCTCTATCACAATCGTCGCCCACGAGCCGACGCACAGTCCCTTTGGGGAGCGGTTTGGCGCACACTTCCTGACCTGCTTGAGCACGCCGACTATGTTGTTCTGAGCTGCCCACTCACACCTGAAACCCACCATTTGATCGACGAAAAGGCCTTGAGGCTCATGAAGCCAACCGCCACACTCGTCAACGTCGCTCGTGGAGGCGTTGTGGATACCGACGCTCTCACGACGGCCCTAAAAGAGGGTTGGATACAGTCTGCTGGACTCGACGTGACGGAGCCGGAACCCTTGCCGAGAAATCACGAACTCTTGAATTTCAAAAACGTGGTGCTCGCTCCCCATCTGGGAAGTGCCACGGTCCAGACGCGTCGAGCCATGGCCCAATTATCCGTCTCCAACCTTCTGCATGGCCTGGCAGGACAACCGTTGATCCGGCAAGTACGGTATTGATCGTCAGGCATGGCCACTTCGCACCTTGGCGGAGCGGGTCAATCAATCTTTTCGGGGTGAATCCGAAGAGTCACGTCGGCCCCCGGATGCAGAACCCAGTGGCCAGCTGCTATTTGGTTGTCCACCTCGGCACGAACCTGAATCATCTTGCTCGCCGTCTCACGCAAACCCGTATAGATGATCTTTCCTGTAAAGCTCACCTTCTCCCCGCGTGCCCGCTCGTACTGAACCGTCACTCGGCGAGAATGGACATCCTCTCGGTTATATCGATCCGACGGCAGCTGGGCCTCGACCCTCAGTCGATCCATCCTCACCAGACGCATGACGGGATCACCCGCTTTAACCCATTCCCCCTCACGCCGGTAAATGGCCTGCACATTGGCCATGGTTTTCGAGACCACCTGGTAACGCTGAATCTCCTGCTCGGTTTCCTGCAACTCCAACTCGGTCACCTCAAGTTTCTTCATCGCCAACTGCTTTTGTTTGCGACGATTTTGAAGTCGCAATTCGGCCTGACGTTTCTGCAACTCCGCCTGTTCCAGCTCGAAAACACTTACCGCATCTTGCTGACGCAACTGTTCCGCACGGAGAAATTCCTTGCTTGCGAGTTCCAAAGCAGCTTCCGCTTCGAGAATGGCTGACTCATCATCAGCCTCCAATTGCGCCGCATGAAGTCTTGCTTCTGCGAGAGCCTTGGCCGTCCGTGCTTGCTGATCATTGACCTGAGCGAGGACGGTTTCCTCGGCCACCAATGCATTTTCAGAAACATGAACCGTCTCAAGTTGCCCAGTGACCGGCGCTGGAACTTCAATTTCCCGGAGCGGAAAAACGACACCCGAAAGTACAATATCGCGAGCAGAGGCCTCCAGAGTTTTCGAATCGTTGGGCGACTGCGCATGGCCAATTGAAGCGATCCACAAGACAGTGACGAAAGCGACTCCCAGCTGTTTCCACTTGCGACCCCAAGGCAAACGTGAAGAGCGAAGCTTCGGAAATTCAGGGGGCTCGGGCATGAGGTTCTCTCTCGTCTTCATTCGACTCACCAAATCCAAAACAAAACGCGTTGCTGCAAAGTGTCCCAAAGATCATGAAAAAGGACGTAGCCAGAACTTCGGGAGCCGCAGGCAATTTTTGCCGAAACACGCGCTCCAGCAACACGAACTTCGGGAGGCAAATTTTCAGAATCCAATCTCACGCGAACCTGAACCGAGTTCCCCGCGACAGGGTCCACCGTCGCATACCGATCCACCCATTCGATTTCACCGTTGAAGGAACGTCCCGGAAGACTTGCCAAAACAAGCGAAACTGAGACCGGGTGTCCCTTTGAAGCCTGCTCTTGAACATGCCGGAGGTGCTTTTCCGGAAGTGAAAGCTCCACATGCCAAGGTCCCGAAGGATCGACCAGAGAAACGAGGACTTGCCCACGTTGCACATACCGCCGATACAACTTTTGTGTGATTTGCCAGTCAACCAACCTGCCTTCGATGGGGCTCTGGATTTCCAGCAGTTTGAATTCTTTAAGTTTCAACTTAAGGCTTTGCCGCACCGCCTCGAGTTCCGTCTTGGCCTCGTCAGCTTGGGATTGTAGCTTCTGCTCCTCCAAGAGGGTCAGACGCGCGTAATTCTCAACCGTATCTTTTCGCAGAGCTTCAATGCGCTGCTCCAGCTGACGCTGCCGCCCTTCCAGTTGGTTCATTTCATCCAGTAAGTGCTCGTCAGAGAGATTCAGCAGTGGCGAGTTTGCTTTCACCACGAGGCCCGGTTGATCGTCCACATGAATTTGGCTGACAAGGCCATCGGTTGGGGCGAAAACGTCACGACGCACGTCAGGAACCAACTGGCCATCGCACGCAACTTGAAAAGACATCGGAATGATGGCCATACCAAGCAGGACGGCCGCGAACGCCGCCAGCACCAAAACGGTGGTTGGCAGATTTTTCGCATTGAACCACTGCATCGCCTGCTCAAATTTTCGAAGAACCGGCACCAGCGGCAAGCGGTGCATTTGAATCGCATTGGACAGAGCTCTCGTCGCATGCGGGCGAATCGCCTCGACTCGCTCACTCAAAACCTGGTTGTCGACGGTCTGGACAATCTGTTCAAAAATCAGACAACCGACCACCTGTGCTTTCTCGTTTTCCCCAGCCGAGGATTCATCCCTAAGCGGGAAGACGGCGATGCGTTTTGTGTGCGATTCGTCAAGGTACTCGTGGAGCGGCTCCTCAATTTGAGGAGGGAGCTCAGCATCATCTCCCTGATACCACAACGGGTTCGCGGCTTCGCAAACCCGCTCAATCAAATGGGTAAGGCCTTTGATTTCGCTGGACCGTCTCTCCACACTATCCAACCCGCTCACGGCCATGACTTCCCATCGATCTCGTTGGATCACTGCGAGTCCTACCCGATCTACTTGAGTGAATTTTCGGCCTTCATTGACGATTGCATAGGCGGTTGCTTTCAGGTCCAACTCCCGATGTGCCTCAACGATGAATCGATCCATTTGCTCAAATCGCATCTCACGTTGTTGCAGCTGACGGTACTGTTCCCGTTGAGTGAAGCTCGAAAAGTGGCGGGCCATTTGAGTGACAAAACGCAGATACCCCCTCTGCGTTGTCGGTCCGCCGCCAGGTCGTTGGAAAATCTCGATGCTGCCCACTCGACGGTCCCCAACGGTCACGGGGACGAGGATCAGCAGGCTTGCCGTTGGATTATCGTCGGGAGTCTCCGAGGATCCACGGCTGCATGGAGGGATAATCACGGGCTGCCCCGCGGTGGTCACACGATGGACCAATGCCTGATGAAGACCTCGCTCATCATCTGTCAAATCTGAGAGCACAGTATCCAGATTGATCTGATACTCCGGCACCAGCTCCTCGTCCCGATGTAACCAGATGACTCCCCCTTGAGAGGCTAAAGCGGCGGTCACCCGAGATAGAAATCCGGAGTTGAATTCACTCGCGGAAACCTCACGCTGAGCGAGCTGCTGAATCTCCTGGGTCAGCTGTTGAATCTGTTGTCGAGTCTGCTCAATGAGGTCACTGGATACCGAGAACTTTTGACCACGAGTTTTCTCACCCTTTTCCTCCGCATGCCCATCATTCAAGCGTTCGTTGCCGGACCCCGTAGGCTCAATACCCCACGACTCCGCCAACGGACCGACCGGTGGCAAGTTGGCAGGAAAATCAGGGTTTGTCGGAGAACTCATTTTCACCGAATCCAGTTGTCAGGCCTCGTCGACGACACCACCGATATCCCAAAATGCGGCCCTCCATTCTCAGCCATGGCCTCGGAGATCGCTGGGGACGAATTCAGATCAAAAAGTTGAAACGCTTGATCAGGTCCGAGCGCTGTCCACAAATTTTGGTGGGATGACGGTACAGAAACAGGGACTTCAGGTCAAAGCCGGTTTTTACCTGCAGTGGGTTGGCCAGAACCTCCGGGTACAAGGTCCGAACGATGGCCCATAGAACGAGACTTACCGCGGCGCGGACGCTAGCGGTCATAAGCGTCGGACATCTGCAATCTCAGAAAGGGGGCGAAAACGAAAAAGTCGGCCATTTAGGAAGGCAAGGCGGAATGACACAAATGGGGTCACAAGATACAATCTGAGGGCGAAACGCCGCTCCCGCTGGGGAAGCGGATGGGAATCCTTGCCATTGGGCTATGACCCCCGGGATTTGACGGGTTCGGGGATCGACAATGCCCTCCAAAACGGAACCGAATTCCACGAACCTCATTTGACTTCACTTGTAGATCCTAATCAGATCGCTGATCCACCATGACATCAACATCGACGCAGCATCCCTCAGCTCAACGCAAGTCCAAGAAATCATCTCAAGGTAAAACTCGGTGGGAACCCCTGGCCGACATTCTCGAGTGCGGCAAAAAATCACCTTATCTATGGTCCCTTCCCGAGGGTATCGTCACCCAAGAGGTTGCCGATCGGTTGTCTGCTTGGTGTACGGTCTCCATGCAGAAATCTCCCTGCTCGAAGGAGGCGATCCTTGATCTTCAGAACTGGGTCGCCACCGATTCGGAGCCTCATCCGCTCGAGGCCATTCATGCGCTCCAAAGCCTCTGGTTGGCGAACAAATTGGAGGTTTGTGACGAAGCCCAACTGGCGGATCAAGTCGTAGAGCGTGCGGCAAAAGTTCAGGCCGAAGGAAACGGGGGCTCCTATGAGACGGCTTGGCACGAGTTTCTGTGCGAAGTCGAGATACCCCTTGTTTTAGCTGCCGTTGGGCGACCGATGAAACTGACGGCGAAAAATCTAGGCCAGACGATTCAAGATTTACTCGAGGAGATTTGCGATACCGATGGCGTTCCCCACGCAAGCCATCTGGCGTACCTCCGCCCGATTCTTGGATCCTGGATTCGGTCATTGGCCTTCGCCAAGCACCTTGGCATCAATTTAAGTAAAAAGAAGTTGCAGTCTTTGTACGATGTGTTCTTCGAGCAGTGCATCCGATTTTCAACCTGTGACCAGCATGCCATGGGATGCACCCCATCAAATTACGACTTCAGCAAACGCATGTTCCAGTTGGGCCTTGATCACTGCAACGATGGAGAAGCGAAGTTCCTTGCTGCGGGCGGTCTGGGTGTTGGGCGGAAACCGAAACTCTCAACGCTTGAGGGACTTGTCACCGCCTCGGCCCATACAGAGTGGGGCTCGCTCGCATTGCTACGGACCCACTGGACGCGGATGGCTGCCAAATTGATGGTGAGTTACGAAGGTTCCGCTTTTGACTGCCATCTCGACACCTTTAAGTCAGTCCTCAAAGGCAACTGGGATCTAAGAATCGACAAGGACGGGAAGACCCTCTTGCCTGAAGGCGACTGGGGAATGGTCTGCTGGCATGACGACGACGACGGCATTTATCTGGAACTCGAGCGCAACTACTCAAATGGTTGCAAAGTCCAGCGACAGATCTTTTTGGGGAGTGAAGACGCCATCCTTTATTGCGGGGATGCCGTTTTCTTCGATGACGCCTGCGAATGGGACTATCGAAGTTCTCTGCCCCTCGCCGACGGAGTGGAACTGATCCCGGCGGAAGAATCCCGTGAAGCCCACCTGGTTCATCACGACATTAATGGGGCAACGACCAACTTGGGACTCGTAATTCCGCTTTCTCTCCCAGAATGGAGGCAAGAGGCGGTCGATGCTGGCTTGCAGCAGGAGGATCGGCACCTGATTCATTTTGGGCATCGCGGCCGATGTCGTGGTTATTTCCCAATCTTTTTCGACCTGAATCCGGTACGTTGTCAAAGCGGGCTGACGTGGCGGCGTCTCACGGTGGGAGAGTCGATGGAAATCTGTGAGGAGGACACGGCGGTCGCGTTCCGCGTGCAAGTCGGCCACGAACAGTGGATTTTCTATCGGGCGTTGAGTGGTACCGCAAATCGCACGTTCTTTGGCCAGAATCTCTTCTCGGACTTCTTTGCAGCCCAGTTTGATACGGATGGTCAGACCAATGAACTGATCTCCATCAATGAGAATGACGATCCGCGATAAGTGGTCATGGAGTTCCACAAGATTTCCGTTTTCGACGCGACATGGCAAGTCTGTGACTTTGCGAAGCACGTCTTCGTATTAGAATGACGGCATGAAGCCTATCCAACAGAAGTTTATTGCCGAAAACGTTGCATCAATCCAGGAGGAGATCGAAGCCGCTGCGCAAAAGACCGGCCGACGTGGTCGCGACATCTGTTTGATCGCTGTCACCAAATATGTTGACGTCGACTTGACACAGATGGTCTTGGAGTCGGGGTGTCGCCATCTCGGAGAAAGTCGCCCGCAACAGCTCTGGGAAAAAGCGTCGGCTCTCTCGAGCCAAGAACCGAACTGGCACATGATCGGCCATCTGCAAAGGAACAAAGTTCGAAGGACCTTGCCTTCGCTCAGCTGCATCCACTCGATCGATAGCTTAAGGTTGCTGGCGTCCTTAGATGAGGAATGCCGTCGTCAAGGTAAGGAGATCGAAGGACTCCTTGAAGTCAACGTTTCGGGCGATGTTTCAAAGACTGGAATGACCGAAGACGATGCGAAGCTGCTGTTGGACCGACGAAGTGAGTATCCCCAAGTCAAACTGACGGGCGTGATGGGAATGGCCTCCAGATCAGGCAGCCTCTCGACGGCACAACAAGAGTTTTCAAGTTTGCGAGAAATACGCGACCGTTTGCAATCTCATGGGGGTGCGGACGTTAAACTCGACGAGTTGTCGATGGGCATGAGCCACGATTTCGCTCAGGCCATTGCGGAGGGGGCAACCATGGTCCGTATCGGCTCCCGTCTATTTCAGGGACTTGCTCGACCTTGAACCCGTTTGGAGGCTTTCGGGACAGGAGCGACCCGTAGCTCGTCGGCGACGCCGTCTTGAGTATCCAGCGAACCGAAGGGGACAACGATGAAGAATGCGGCGAATCTGGATTTCTCAGGTAAGACGGTCTTGGTCACCGGTTCGACCCAAGGTGTCGGTAGGGCGGTCGCCGAACATCTTGCCAAGCTTGGGGCCAACCTGATTTTGCACGGTCTGAACGAGGACGCGTCCGCAAGGGAAGCGGTCTTGCGGTGCCAAGAGGCGGGCAACCCGGTTCATTTGGTGACGCATGATCTACTGCAGAACCCGCCGAGCGGAATCCAGGAATTTGTGGATCGAACTTATCAGGATCACGGTCCGATCGACATGCTGGTCTGCAATGCAGGAACGTATATCGACCAACCGTTTCTGGAAATGGAATTTTCCCGGTTCGATCGCACCATGCGGCTCAATGTTTACGCCTACTTTTTGATGGTACAACGAATGGCACGTCGGTGGGTTGCCGACGGGCACGAAGGTCGAGTCGTATTGGTCGGCTCGATCAATGGACGACTGGCAGAGGATGTTCACGTCGCCTACGACACGAGTAAAGGCGCTGTCGAGATGATGGTCAAGTCCATGGCCGTCTCATTAGCACCCCATAAAATTCGCGTGAACGGCATGGCGCCCGGTCTGGTGTATACGCCTCTTACCGCTCCCGCCCTGGACGACCCCACATTCAAACAATGGATGGAGAAGCACACGCCCAATGGACAGGTGCCCGGGCCGGACGCGTGTGGTGGCGCTGTTGCCTTTCTGCTTAGTGACTCAGCATGGCACATTCATGGTCAGATGTTGCTGGTCGATGGAGGAATGAGTGCATGGCAACAACCCGACCCTTAGTGATAGCTGCTATCGCCGTGAGAGACCGCAAGGTGTCCGACGGGGCCGTCAAGAAGTCAATGCACGACAACACCAGCGAAAACACCAGCGAAAACACCAGAACACCAGCGACAACACCAACGTTATAAAAACCAGATGGTCGGTAGCACTCTACGGTCAATCCATGGCTGATGAAGCTCGAAATGAGTAGTTTTCCGCAAGACACCCATTGCTCGCCAAATCAGTTTGGCTGCGGACTCTGCAACCACGTCGACTTCGATTAAACTGTCTGAAATCGCCCGCCATGGATATCTCGCCGCGGATTGGATTCCCAACGGATGAAGCCCTCAACCGATTAGCTTGAGACGCACCTTCCGCTCGCGGCAACACCGCCCGGGTTCGTCAAGGCAAACGGCGTCGTCAGGTGCAAAAACTGGGGTAACCGATCACTTCTTCAAAAGTCAGATGAGAATCAATGGTCCGCTTTCCATGCCCTTATTGCGGTCACCTACTTCAGGCTCAACCCAGCCGCAGAGGCCTGCAACGTCGCTGCCCCCGTTGCCAAGGGAAATTCCTGGAGCCGACAGATCCTCTGCCCGGCGTGGCTCCGGATGCCCTGATCCAGACTGAGGATGAGGACGGTCCCGAAGTTGAAATCGAGGAGCCTGTTAGTGATCAGGCGGTGGAACCCACGGTCAGTAACTCGTCGGAAGATGTCCCCACACCGACGGAGGTCACGGAGCCTACGGAGGTCACAGAACCGGTTGAGGCGATCGAGCCGATCAAATCAGCCCTCCATGAATTCGATACTCGTCAGCTTTTGCAACCGCTGGAAGAACTTGAGGTTCGGGGCTTACTGATCGCCTGGACTCAGAACCGAAGCGAGGGCCTAAAAATTGGAACCACGTCGGGTTGCCCCAAAGACGAATCGGAAAAGCTTTTACTGAAAGCTGCCCTGCAACTGATCAAGTCGAGATCGACCGACTTGCACGCGACGGTCTCGAGAGAATTGGCGCGGCTGGAAATGGCCCGCCAGACGGAAAGAGACGCGTAAGCCTGCACCAACGTCCACGAATGCCCGAATTTGACGTTTGGCTTGACGAAAACAGGTTTCGTGTGTCACCTTGAGTTGGTTAGGGAAACCGCGGCAGCAAAAACCAGACGCGTAGGAGAAGGACGTTGAAAAGTTTCAAGCAGTTACTCATCGGTATGTGCAAAATTTCCACGTGTCTTCTCTTGCTCACCAGCTTGACTCTCTCACAAGAGAATTTCGAAAATTCGAAGTTCAAAGGCTTCCTCGACTCGGGTGAGTTTGCCGCAGCCTCGAAGATGGTGGCGCCTTTTAGAGGTTCCCTTGAAGGGGACCAGCGATTGGCGGAAATCGCCGAGTCGCAACTTGCCCGCGGGGCTTTTCGACAGGCAACCGCGACATTGAATCAGATCCGCTCGGACGACATTTATGCATCCGCCGCCCAGAACCACCAAGAGCAGCTTTCTAGATACAAGGGGTCTTTCGGAAGTCGTGGTGGAGGTATTCAGGCGGATTTCGACCCTTTGATGGAACTCATTCAGCGAACAGTGGAACCCGAATCTTGGGAAGACCTTGGAGGAATGGGGCGCATGTCCCCTTTTGAAGCGGGGGTGCACGTCGACGCAGAGGGCATGCTAAAGATGGTGATGGCGGAGAACGGAAGCAACACCCTCGATCGACTTCGAGGACGTGTCCGTCATTCACTTGAAGCGGGCGGTGATCTCGGACCGAGCAAGCTTAGACTCATTTCACTGCCGCGTCTCGAGCGTGCAGTCCAGCAACGTCAACGCCAGGGACTCCCGCCGACAAACTCCATGAAATACCTCGGAGGCCTGACCCGAATTCAATATGTATTGGTCTATCCGGAAACTGGCGACCTTGTGATTGCGGGGCCAGCAGAAGATTGGGAACTGGATCCTGCGGGCCGCCCTGTGGGTATTGAAACCGGACAGCCAACCTTGTGGCTCGACGACTTGGTGAGTTGCTGGCGGGCAGTCCGCGAAGACGATGGAATCTTTGGCTGCTCCATCGACCCACTTCCTGAAAATCTGGTGGCGACAAAGAACTTTCTCGCGGACAGTCGCGCGACAGGTCGCGCATGGCGGGAAGGCTTGCGGGAAGCGTTGGGACGTCAGAAAATCATGATCCACGGGATTGATCCAACAAGTCATGCGGCGCACATCCTGGTCAAGGCTGACTATCACATGAAACGAGTGGGGATGGGGCTTGAAGCAGGGGTTCTCGGTGTCCCCGACATCCTGACCTTGATGGCATCGCAATCAACATCCACACCGCCTTCAAACCTGATTCGTTGGTGGTTTACACTCGACTACGAAACCGTTGAAACCTCAAAAGACAAGCTCGCTTACGCGTTGTCGGGCCCCGGTGTCAAAGTCCTCAGTGAGAACGAGTTTCTTGACGATACAGGTCGCCGTCGAGCGACAGGCGCGAGCGATCAGCCAACGCGAGAATTTGCGGAGAATTTTACAAACCACTTCGGAGAACTTGCGGAGAAGTACCCTGTATACGCGGATCTTCGGAATGTTTTTGACGTCGCCATGGTTTGCGGACTGATCGCCCGGGAGGGCCTGGATCGAAAAGTTGAATGGCGGTCACGCTACTTTGAAGTCGACTCAGGCTCGACCCTCACTTACCCACTGGAAGTCTGGGCGACACCTCGAGAAGTCAACACGATCATGAATCACAAGATCTGGACCGAAGCGAAGAACGGACTCAAACGCCAATCCACCCTGGTTGGCGTCAGTGGTGGTGTCTCTGCCGATATCCGATCGACCTTGGAAAAACTCCCCACAGAGACGGACGAGTATCAAACACTCTCGGCACAGAAGACGGCCTCTCGGCCGGGAACATGGGATGCCTCTCAATGGTGGTGGGATCGATAATTTTGCGCGACCCCCATGGTCGATCCAATCCTCAAATTTTGACTGAAGTCACCCGAGCACCCAACCGTTATCAAAGACCAACTCCGTGCAGGATTACCTGATCCACGGGTAAACTCGGATGCAGTTCGCGGGGGGCTCTGTCCGATAACCTCCACATGTGATCCGTATACGGTTTTTCAAGAGAGTGCGGCTTCTTGGAAATCGACTAGGGATGAATCGTCAATCGCCTCGGCTCAATCCACCGAAGGTGCCGTCATGTGGTGCTCAAGCTGTCATCAAGATGTTGCCGGCGTTCTGAATTCGGAACGCGGTCGAGGCTATGTTTGCGGTCGATGTGGCCAACTCATGGGGCAGGTCTCCTCCCTGAAAACCTCGCCTGAAACTTACCGCGAAGAGACATCCGTACCCGAGGCCTTGATCCATACGATAGAGCAGTCAAACCAAAGTGATTCCCGTTCTGACGCCTCTCGAGAAGACGGGGACTCGACCGTTTTGCAAACGAATTCCACGGCAAATTCGCTCGCTGCGCTGGATCGTGAAATTGACGCGTTTGATACCTTGCTGGAAAACTGGCCAGGCGAAGCGTCGAGGTCACAAACGGTGGACGAAGAACCGATCTTCGAGGCCGTGCAACCGGTTCACCCAAAACCATTTCGAAAGAAGATGGATCCCCTCACGTTATCCGTGGGGACGACACGTCAGCAAGTTCAACGAGTTGAACGACAGGTATCTTTGCTCCTGATCGCACAAATCACATTTTTCGTGGGTGCCGCGTTAACTTCGCTTTGGGCCCTCACCCAACCTGAGCAAGGATTAGTCGGTCAACTTGTCGGCGTCAGCATCACCGGACAGTTAGGCACGCTGTTCTGCCTCGCCTGGTTCGTGTCACGGATGCGAAGCATCCAGCAGAGACTCTCCGACGCGGAAATGCTGATCATCAAACAGAAATTGGAGCGGGCGAATCCACCGCAGCTTCAAACCGACGCCGCGTTGAAGGGGCGATCTGGAATCTCAGCCGCTGCATGATTCGCCCGTGCCCCTGCGAATCATTCACTCATACCGATAAATGCTCAATCGTCTTGAGAGACTCGAAAATGTTCTCCCGAAGGGGCGTCTGAGGCGTTAACCTTTTGCCCGGCAAGTCAAATGCAGGCCCAATACCGCGCATTAAGTTAAATTCGCGGTGATCACAAAGTGTTGAAAATGACTTGCATTTTCAACTTTCTCCTCGGTCGCGGCATTGATGCCGTGTGTCTTTTGCAAGCCCAATTTCTGGGCATTTCGCAAACGCTATCAGTTGCTCCTTCAACCTTGACACTCCATTTTAAATCTTGAGAATCGGCAAGTGCTGGTGTTCATCAGGAAGGTGAAACTCTAGCAAAAGAAACGCCGCATCGATCTCCAGATTGAATGTCAGGATGTCGCCAGAGTCGAGGAACGCCAAAGGCGACATGCTTGAACAAAACAAGAGTCGATGGCTGAAGGAGTCTCATCCATCATGAGCCTCACCGCAATCGCGGGTCAGCCTCGGTGTCGGCATAACAACGAATTTCATGCCGCTTTGCGAGCAGGCGACATGTTAATCGATACTCAAGATGTGCAGCGATTTCGGCAAGGAGGCCGTAGATGCATCAACTATCTTCTCCTCATCGACGTATTCGCCTGACGGATTTACCCACGAAGATTCAGGGTTCCGGGATCGACCGATTCGAATTCCATTCCTGTTCCAGTGACTGGAAACTTTGCCAACCCAACGATCTCTATGTCGCCATTGATCAGGCGCAAGGTGACGGTCACGACCATGTGCGTCAGGCGATCAATCAGGGCGCCCAAGCCATCCTCGCCGAGCGGATCATTCCTGTCGATGTCCCCGTGTTTTTGACCAGTGACACCCGCGAAGCGTTTGGACATATCTGTCATCAACTTTGTGATCACCCCACTCGCTCCTTGCAATCCGTCGGCGTGACAGGCACCAGTGGCAAGTCCACCGTCGTGGAAATGCTGGACACCATACTCAACTCGGTAGGAAAAAACCCACTGCGTGCCACTCGGCAGGATTGGCTTCACGTGTCCGGACAAAAAACTTTAGATCCGATCACCAGTCCCCAAGTTTCGGTGGCACTCTCGGACGCCGTCGCGATGGGTAAAAGTCATGTGATTCTGGAAATGCACTCCGAAGAACTCGCCCGTCGAGCATGGTCCGGAGTCCAACTGGATGTGGCGGTTTTGACTGCTTTGAAAGCTGACTTCCGGGATCTCCACGGTTCGTTTGACAACTATTTACGGGCCAGCGAACGACTGCTTGACCATCTCAAAGACACGGGCTTGGTGGTGATCGACGCCGACGATCCTCAACTTCGCAAACTCCTCGACAAGCTTCCGTACCCCGCTTTGACCTATGGTATCAAACACGAAGCGGAGATCATGGGCGAAGTTCTCGAAGAGTCAGCAACTGACCAACTGGTCATGATTCATGCGGGTTGCGACAGCATCCCTGTCCAATTAGCTCGGCCAGGGCAACACTTCTTGTCGAATGCGCTTGCCGCCACAACATCCGCTTTGGCGGTGGGGGTTGAACTTCTAGAAATCCAGAAGGGGCTTGAAGCTTACAAGCCCGCTGCGGGGATCTTGGAGACGATCCCTCAAAGTAGAAACTCGGCCCAAGTCTACTTCGACCAGGCCGTATTCCCTGACCGTTTACGTGCAACGCTATCGACACTTCGAAAACAGACTTCCGGAAAGCTCTGGTGCTTACTCGAGGTTTCGGAAAAACTTACCTCGCGGCACAGGGCCACGATGGGTTCATTGCTTGAAACCCACGCCCATGGGGCCGCCATCTCTATCGCCCCCAACGTCGCCGAAGTCGGCTTCGAGGCGATCCATGATGTGATGGACGGCTATGACAACGCGGGCCGCGACATGGTGATTCCACAACTCGCACGTGCCGTGGACTGGGTACTGGCTCAAGCAGGACGAGGAGACACGATTCTTGTGGCTGCTGACGCCAGTTCCTACTCAGAGACTCTGGCGGAGCTCAGCCGTTCGATCGCCGCCCCATTTTCGGATGAGAATCCCGAGGCTCCGATAACTCTGAGACTTGATGATTATCGAAATGATTACTGAGGGCTCGGTTTGAAGCCAGTGAAGTTGATTCCAAAGTCATCCCACTTCTGCTCGCCCTCAGACACTGGCCCACCATCATCAACGCCATTTTGGCCCAAATTATACAGGATGAATCCGCGGCCCTGGCGACGGTATTCATAAGGCTGGTCGGAGGCGAAATCCCTCCAACGGAACTCCCTCGCCTTGAGCCTCATGGCTTTGAGGGACTCTGGAAATTCACCGGCGTTCGCCCGCTCATCAAAGATCTTGATGGCCAGCGCGGTGACCGCCTGGTCATTGAGATTTCGAGTCGCCGCCTGCTCAACCGCGGTTAATGCCGGAAGTAACAGGCTGAATAGCGCGTCGGTAATCAACTCGGTCGACTCTCGGCGAGCTCGCTTCGGAAGCAGGACCCAAGAAGCGAGGCGAAGCGGATTCTCCGACACTTGTTGCACATTCTCACTTCGTTGTTCAAGTTCTTCCTCGAGCTCGACCAGTCTTTCTCGCCGCTCTTTGGCCGTTGCCGCGAGATAGGCAACTTCGAGACGATCATAGTAATCGTTGGCGTTGAGTAAAACCTGATTCCAGTCAGGTTTTGCAAACCGCGTCAACTGAGTGAAAACTGCGGCAAAATTCGGTCCCTGCGAAGGCATCAGGCCCAGTCCGCCCAACTCGTTAATCTTCTCGGAACCTTGTGCCATCATCTGGATCGTATCGACGAACATCAGCCGCTCCAAAAGCAAGTTGGTGGACAACGACGGCATGGGTCCGAGTTCAGCGACGGCTTCCAACGGTTCGCCAAATTCGTCGAAAGACTCCGGCAGGTTTTGCAACCAGATCATGGTCGACCGACATGCCATCCCCTCAATCGCGACGCCGATTAAGCCTTCGATAAGAGTCGGACCCTGCGCAATCTTCCTCGCGAGTCCCCGCATCAACACAATGTCTCGCCAAGCCTCTTTATAGCGTGCCTCGCCGATCTTGAGCGTCACACGACTCCCAAGACCACGGGCGACATTACGTGCTTCCTGAACCTCCGCAAGCGAAAGCATGATGATGGACTCTCCTTTGGCATCACGAGGAACATACCATCCTGATTTTTGAACCGAGGCGTCGATCCACCGAAATCCTGGCTCACATTCGTCCAAGTAGAGTTTAAGATCAGGAAACTCATCTGCTTTCCAGACTCTCGAGGGACAATCCGAAACGTCCTCGCCGAATTGGAGCATCCGCTGGTCAGACCAACCCTTCTGAGTAGCGAAAAGCCTCACGCTTTTGACGAACTTTTCTGTTTCCGCAGGAATCTCGATCCCGAGTTGCTCGCACGCGTACGTCATCTCTTGCCCTTCGGCTCGCCCGCCTACAGCCTTAAGAAAATCGACCGCGGCATTATCTTCAGGCTTCACCCGTGCTTTCAAAAAGTCATTAATAGCCCCGCCGACATGCAAGTAGCCGCGTTCATCCAAAGGTGTCGTCAAGACGGTCGTCTCTGGTGAAATCTCGATCTGCGTTTGAGGGGCGTCAGGCGAGAGAGACTCTTCCGGGTTTTCGAGATTCTCCTGCCCCATCCCTGCGGAATATAAACAGAAACAGGCGGCGAAGAGCAAGCCAGTTTTGGTTTGAATGGCGTGGGGTCGTATGGACATGATTCAAGCCTCGAAAAATTTTCAATAGACGCCGGGGTAGGGCGTCGCAGGAGGTTCACCAGCGTGCATCATCCTGACGACTCCACTTCAGGCTGTCAAAGTATCGACCGCGTCCTCCACGCCGCAGGGTAGCCCTTCACCTCGGTTGGATGCCATGTTTGGCCCCATTTCAGGACAACCAGCTTGCTTTTTGGACCTTGTACGGAGCAAAAACGGAGAGCGAGTCTCTTATTTTTATGAAAAATTGACCTTGAAGCGTTTTTCGAGGTCCTGTATTTCATGTTCCGAGAGAGAAGTTTTCTCGCTCAACCCTAAACGCAACAAGCTTCGTTCCTTGATACCCGCATGCTGATGGCACGTCGGTATCGCTCCCCTCCTGGGTGCGAGCTTATAGCTTGTCGGCCAAGGCGGTTACTGGGTCGACCGTCCGACAAGTGCTCATGACGGAGCTTTGACTGCGCACCGGGGTGACTTCGGTCACCTCGGTGCCAGGGAACAATAAGAAAGCCGGGACGTGCCTCACGTTCCGGCTTTTTTCATGCCATCTGCTGATATGGGCAAACATCGATCGAAGCGCGTTTAGAGAGTTCGATCCTGGGATCACCTTGCAGCTCCGCCGATCGCCCCAAAGCTCGAAAAGCAACCGTCCCAGCTTGAACGGATCACGACCGCGGGAAGGGCAACATCTCGGGGCCTGCTGAGGTTTGAGCCTCTTCCGTTGGTGTGGGAAGTATAAAAAACGGAGGACGACACGTTGGCGATTCCCCAGTGAGCACATCCCCTGAAGGCAGATCCGTCGGAGGATGAAACGGATCCCAAACCGGCACCGGATAGAAACGAGGATGAGAGTGTGCTGTCCCGATGATCGGCTCGGTCAGTGATTCTTTTTTCTCAGGAAACTCCGGATTTTCTAAGGGAACTTCCCACTCTATCGTTCGGGAAGGAACTTGGACCCAAGACCGGTGGCAGCCTAACAGTGACGCACTTACCAAGCATGCACCTAACAGGCAGATTCTGGTCCAATTCCATTCCGTTCGAATCCATTTCACTTGAAATTCACTCCCAAAGAAGCGGCTCTCTTTGGTCCGGAGCTTGCAGAGAAAGGCATCATCCTTTTCAGTCCCCAATCTGGTTTGGGCCAGAGAGCATCCCCAACAGACCAAAATCCTGAGATTCCGGACCCCTCATGGGGCACATCGACCATTCGGCCTTCGTTTCGAGAGAAAAACCTTCGATCGCACAAAGTGCTGTCAGTCGCAGGCACGGGGCGGGTCTGAGGCAACAAGGCGCATAAAAAAAGCCCCTGCCCAAAGGCAGAGGCCATTCCGCTCTGAGTTTACTCGCCCGTCACCAACTAGGCATTTTTTCCGGGCATGGCGATCGGACGATATTCGACGTCACCCCAAGTGCAGTTTTCAGGGCCGAGGCGTGTTTCATCGTTGAGCATATCTTCCCAACTGATGGACTTCCCTGAGTAACAGACCTCTCGTCCAAGAATCGCCATCAAGGTGCTGTAGCACATGTACTCACCATTGTTGATCGGATTTCCGGCACGGATCGCCGCAAACAATCGCTGATGCTCGACGTCGTACATGCTGGGCTTGGGCCCGTTGTATTTCCAGGTGCCTTCGTCGTTTTCGATGGTATTTCGCAGGATCACCGCGCTTCCTTTGGTTCCCAGGACATAGTCATCAACATTGTTGTAGCAGCCGGACATTTGACGCGTGTAAGCAAACGCTTTGACTCCACTCTCCCACTCGTAACATACAGCAAAGTGGTCGTAGATATTGCCCCATTTGTCATCAGTTCGCACCTGTCTTCCGCCGAGCCCAAAAGCGCGGGCGGGCGGCACATCGCCATTCAGCCATAACGCTTTGTCAAGACTGTGAATGTGCTGCTCAACGATGTGATCCCCTGAGAGCCACGTGAAATAGAGCCAGTTACGCATCTGGTATTCCATTTCGCTCCAGCTAGGATCCTGGCCACGATGCCACAGGGTTCCCGTCAAGTAGTTCTCTTGTATCGACCGAATATCGCCGATCGCACCATCTTGAATCCGCTGCATGGTTTCCAGCACACCAAGATCGTATCTCCAGCATAAACCGGAGACCAAATTGAGTCCTTTCTCTGCGGCCATCTTGCTGGTGGCCAAAACATCGCGAACCCCAGGCCCGTCCACCGCGACAGGCTTCTCGCAAAACACGTGCTTGCCCGCTTCCACCGCCGCTCGTAGTTGTACGGGACGGAAATGCGGAGTGGTGCAAAGCAAAACCACATCGATATCAGTGTCCATCACCTTCTTGTAGCCATCAAAGTCGGTGAAGCAGTGGTCATCAGCGACATCGTACTGATCGCCGATCTGATTCTGCAGGACCTTACGACTGTGCTCGAGTCGATCTCCAAAAAGATCGCACATCACGGTCAACTTGGCATTCTTGTCAGCCCGCATTGCGTTGACGGCAGCTCCCGTGCCCCGACCGCCGCAACCGATCAGACCGACCTTAAGGGTTTCGTCAACTCCACTGTGAACCATGTGTCCGGACGCGGCATTCGTCGCGAGGCCACCTGCGACAACGGCTGCTGTTGTACCTTTGACGAATTGGCGACGCGATGGCGTCGAGGCGTTTTGATTTGAAGCGGATTCTTTCATCCGAGTAAACTCCTACGAATGAGGGTTGGGTGTAGAGGGCAGGGTGCTGAGGGTTGTTCGCCTAGGGTCCATCGGCCGCCACGTTTTGATGAAACCGAGGCAAGCTCGAACTTATGCGGAAACATCTCATGCTGACGTGACGCCGAACACAAGGAGACCGGGTCTCCCCCCAGGACGTTTCCCATGATAGTCATTTATAAAAACGTCTCGCAACCGGAATCGCAAGAACTGCTGGACTAGTTGGGGCGAATGCCAACCCCATGGAGATCGTTGATCATCCGGCGAGTGGCTTCGGCCACGGCTCCTTGCCACCCATCGGATCGGGCCACTTCAGCATAATCTTCGTTCTGGTGCGCGAAAATGATTCCCCGTGAGCTGTTGATCAAGCCGCCCAACCCGAGTTCGTTAAAGCCACCCGCAACATCGGCAGCTCCCCCCCCTTGAGCTCCGTAACCCGGGACCAACAACCAGACGTGCGGCATGGCCTCCCTCATGGCCTTAAGTTGTGCCGGATAGGTCGCCCCAACCACGGCCCCAACCGGCCCGAAACCGGAGTTGTCCGACGAATTCTGAGACTGCTCTTCAACCCAGCGTGCAACCCTTCCATAAACATGTTTTTCCGGCTCCGGCAACGTCACGTCCTGCAGGTAACCGCCCCCCGGATTCGATGTTTTTACCAGAACGAAAATACCGCAATCTCTCTGGATGGCGGTCTCCGAAAAGGGCTCCAAACTATCACTTCCCAGATAAGGGCTAACGGTGAGGCTGTCCGCACCCCAGGCCGAAGATCCCCCTAACCATCCTTCTGCATAAGCGATTGCCGTGGAACCGATGTCATTCCGTTTGCCGTCCAGTATCGTCATCACACCCTGAGCCCGAGCGTGATTCAAAACCTGCCCCAAGGCGACCATGCCATGCGGTCCCAATTGCTCGAAAAAAGCGGCTTGTGGCTTGACGATGGGCACCATGGGCGCCACCACATCAATGATCTGGCAACAGAATTTCGCGTACGCTCGAGCCTGCGTCTCAAGGTCTTGACTGGACTCAAGACACGCTTCAGGCAATGATCCCAATCGCGGATCAAGTCCCACACAGACGGGATTTCCTTTGGAGCGAACGGCATCGACAAGTCTCGAAGCAAAACTGGCCATCTAAGATATTCCAACTTGGATTTGACAGAAAAAGGGAAGTCAACGACAGCGAGCGAATCCGGCCAAAGGGGACCAACCGCCTTCCGCTGCCGGCGATCAACCTAACTCGGAAAAATCAACTTGTAAACCAATCTGAAAATGGCGGTCGAAACTGGACGACCGACCCGTTTCTCTTCACGCCTCAACGTATTTCGCGTGAGATTTGCCGCGATATCAAGCACGTAGGCGGCGTCCCGGAGAGCCGGAAATAACATGCATATCGCACTCCGTAGAGTAAAAACGCAAACAGGAATTGAACTCAATAGGATGCAGTGGTAGGGTATCCGTCTTGCCGGGGTAGATCATTTCTGC
>JAKVCA010000021.1 GCA_022448315.1 Pirellulaceae bacterium
AGATTACATTCGGTTGTGTGACCAATCCCCAGCCTTTCATGACCGGGTTGTTGCGATGATGACGACTTGAGCGATCCCATCGCTATCTGTCCCATCGCCAGCGAATCGATCCCATCTCCAGAGTATCCGCGAGTCAACGACTGTCCAGCATCGACCTGAACGGCGAAAAACAGAGCATTCTTTGAGGATGGCGATGTTGTCAGACCGCAACCCTGACAAAGCGACGACGCAATCTTGCCATGCGACATCGGGAGGCGTCTCGCTGCGGGCGGTCCGGGTTCAATGATCGGACTCAACAGATGGGAATCACTCTCCCGCCCTGGACAGCTCTATGGAAAATGGTGGGTCGGAGTGGGAAACGAGCGACGAAGGTTTCTCAACCACCCGTTGAACCTCGATCGCCGAATCGTATTGAACCGCGGCCGATCCGAGCGTCGCCACACAGGCGAACCAACACCCCGCAGCGAGAGATATTCCCGCAACCACGAATTCCACTCTCGCTTGACGAGAGGCATTTTTCACTTTCGGATCCCAAATCCAAAAAGACACCCATGATTTTTTCGGGCCATTGTTTACGGCTGATCCGCTAACTTTGTCTTTTGAAGGCATCTTTGCTTTGATATTTCGAGAAGATTACGACGAAAGCAACATACTTCTTTGCTCACGGGGTCAACTATAATTCGAGGCGTGAGGATTTCATCAAAAGATTGTAAAAAACTCGAGTTTTTCCCTTTTTCTGGAATCTTTGCTACCGAGTAGCGAGTGCGAGATCGAAACCCATCCGCATTTCGAAGCTTTTGTCCATCCTCCGGTTCCCAAACTTGGCCTCCACAAAACCTCGGTTTTGGCCATCTTCAAGAGCGCATTGACGCGATGGCAAGGCCGCAAGACTCGTCTGTGGAGCAGTTGAGAAAAGGTTTCAGAAGACCTACGAATGAGCAGACCTACGAAACAAAACACAGTGCCTTTTGATCAACACAGTGCCTCATTCATCTGAATTCGGAGCGGATTCCCGATGACCACCTCCAAACTTCGCCGTCAGATCGCCTGGGAGGCAGCGCGACTCATGTATTTTCGTGAGGAGCCGGAATATTACCGCGCGAAAATGAAGGCTGCCAAATCGATCTTCCGAGGTTGGGTTCACCCGGTCGACCTACCCAGCAATGGAGAGATTCGCGACGAGGTGCAGATCTTCGCCCGGATACTCGAAGGCGATCAGAGGACTGAGCGACTCAAAGAATGGCGGCTGGAAGCCCTATGGATGATGTCTCAACTCGCAGTGTTCTCCCCTCGCCTCATTGGAAGCGTTCTGACGGGGCATGTTCGAAATGGTTCGGATATCGACATCCATGTTTTCTCTGAACATCTGGAGGCTGTGACCTCACGCCTTGACGGCGAGCATCTCATCTACGATGTCGAAAGAAAATCGGTCACCAAGGCGGGCGTCGCTCAAACCTTTACGCATATCCACATCAAAGATCGAGCGCCATTTGAACTCACGCTTTATCCACCGCATAAGCGATCTCACCGATTTACCTGTGCCATTACCGGGAAAGCGATGGAAAGAGCCTCACTCGCCGAATTCAAGTCTTTTCTCGAAAGCGAATATCCGGAAGTCGATTTCGAGGCGGAACTCAGGCGTCTCAACGACCAACCGGATCGCTTTCAGATTTACGAGGCCCTGCTACTACCACTTGAAAACGTGCATCAGTCCAAACTCTACCATCCCGAGGGTGATGCACTTTATCACAGCCTTCAGGTTTTCGACCTTGCCTGTGACCAACATCCGTACGACGAGGAATTCCTCACCGCTGCACTGTTGCATGATATTGGTAAAGCGATTGATCCGGACGATCACGTTGGGGCAGCGATCGAGGCGTTGGACGGTTGCATCACGGAACGAACCCAATGGCTCATACAGCACCACATGGAAGGGCAACAGATACGAGAAGGCACTGCAGGAAGCCGTCTGAGACGCCGATTGGCATCTCATGAATCCTTTGGTGAACTTATGGATCTCTGCGACTGCGATGTTGCCGGGCGACAGACTGGAGTTGTCGCCTCGAAACTTGAAGACGCCCTTGATCACCTGCGAGACTTGGCCCAAACCTTCAATTTTTAGACGCCAACAAACCGTAGCCCTCCAAGGTCTTTTGCAAAAGTGCCTCGGCATCGGCTCCCAAGGCCGTCATTGGCAATCGCAAGTCCCCCGTATCCCGCCCCAACATTTTCATGGCCGCCTTGAGCGGAATGGGGTTGGTCGATAGCCCCAGCATTTCGCGGCATAGTCGAAAGAGCTTTTCATGCCACTGCTGTGCCGTTGGCAGGTCGCCACTCGCGGCCGCATTAACCAGAGAAATCATATCGCCAGGCACGATGTTTCCAACCACCGAGATCACTCCCTCGGCCCCGACAGACATGAGTGGCAATGTCATGCTATCGTCACCGCTCAACAAAGTCAGGTTGGAATCACATAGCAACTGGGAGGCCTGATCCATGGAGCCTGTCGCCTCTTTGACCATCGTGATATTTTCGAGTTCCCCAAGCCGACATATCGTATCCGGCTCAATGTTCTTGGCAGTACGACCGGGAATATTGTACACGCATAGTGGAATGTCAACGTCTTCCGCGATCGCCTTGTAGTGCTCGTAAAATCCTTCCTGCGTCGGCTTGTTGTAGTAGGGCGCTACGAGTAACGCTGCATCCGCTCCCTCTTTGGCTGCCCAAGTGGTCAGCCGAAGAGCCTCTGCCGTGCTATTGGAGCCAGTACCCGCCATCACCTTGATACGTCCACTCGCAATCTGCACCACTTCGGAAATGACCTGTTCGTGTTCATCATGAGTCAATGTCGGCGATTCTCCGGTTGTCCCAACCGGTACCAGACAATGGGTACCAGCCTCGATCTGGAATTCGACCTGTTCGCGGAGTTTCGCAACATCAACCTTGCCGTCCGTGAACGGGGTAACCAAAGCAACCGAAAGTCCGGCGAAATCGGAACCTTTACGAGCCATTGACCTGAATCCCAGATAATTTGTGGACAAACGAAGTATGCCGTGGACCCCGGCCGTCGAAAGGCCTTTGGCTTCACCAAGCCGACTCGTGTTTCGATAAACCGCTCTTCGAGACTGCCAAACCCTTGCGACGGCAGGTGACCAGAGGACAACGATCAAAGGTGGGAGTATAAGCCAGCGGCACTTTGCAGGCAAAGGGGCAAACCCGGTCCCGATTTGCCCTACTACGCCCCGGATTCGATCAAAGCAGTTCTTTCATTTCGCGTACCGCTTGTTGAAATCCCACGAAGATCGATCGAGCAACAATCGCATGACCGATGTTGAGTTCATGCATGGACGGAATGGACGCAACAGGACCAACGTTTTGATAGTTCAAGCCATGACCTGCATGAAGTCGCAACCCCGAAGCAACGACCGCTTCCCCCGCTTTCTGTAGAAGTTCCAGCTCTCGCTCCTGTTTGGCCCCTTTGGCTAGGGCATATTGACCCGTGTGCAATTCAACTGCCGCCACACCCAGGTCAGCCGACGCCCGAATCTGATCTTCCACTGGGTCAATAAAAAGGCTTGCTTCGATACCGCAGGAACGTAGCGCGTCCACGACGGTTGCGACACGATCTCGTTGCGTCACGACATCCAAGCCACCTTCGGTGGTGACCTCTTCGCGCTTCTCGGGAACTAACGAAACCTGCTCCGGCTGGATTTCGATGGCCAACTGAGTCATCTCATCGGTGCAAGCCATTTCCAGATTCAGTTTGACGGTCACGGTTTCATTCAACAGACGGACATCTCGATCCTGAATGTGTCGCCGATCTTCCCTGAGGTGAACGGTGATCCCATCCGCCCCTCCCAGCTCTGCCATTGCAGCCGCCCAGACTGGATCCGGTTCGTAAGTGCGCCGCGCCTGTCGCAGCGTCGCGACATGATCGATGTTCACGCCGAGTTCGGGCATATTTCCTCTTTCAATCAAAAGCGTATGTTTGGTCGCTGAATCCCTCATTCTTGGAACTGACCACGCTGCAGGTCAGCCCTTTTCTCCCAAATTTTGACGTGTGGAGATCTTGCGTCAGCCGCACGGCTGATTTTTCATTTTCCAGGAGCGCGAAAACAGTCGGTCCCCATGAACTCTGACCGACTCCGCGAACCCCGAGACTTCGCACCTGATCGATCAGATCAGCAATCCCTTGATTGCGGTACGGGCCTCCTTGAATCGCGGCAAAACATGCCCCTGCATCCCGGCCGTATTCATAAAGTGACTCGGAGAAGGTCTCGTAGTTCGCATTTTTTAAGGCTGGCAGAAGTTCGTCCGAGATTTTCGCGCGCAACGCTTTTGTCTGAGCGTTCGACATGGCGCCCAGCTGCTCAAAAGCGGCAATCTCTTCGGCGCCAGAGAGTCCCTCCTCGATTGGCATTCGCATCAACACCCAGCGCCAACAGTCCGGGATACTCAGGCGGCATTGGAGCGGAGAAACGTCTTCTTCAGCCTGCTTCCCCTGATCAACAATCAAACCGCCGTAAAAAAAACCATAAGTTCCAACCGCCGATCGCAGGCCTCGTCCCACCGCCGCGGCGCATTCCACTAACGACGGAGAACGTTTTTCAATCACTCGGAACAAGGCCATGGATGTCGCAAGCCCAAGTTGAGTTCCAAGACCAAGACCGACGTGATGATCCGGCGCCGCAGTGACCCGCAACTTAACCTTGTCTCTGAGCAACTGGCCCTCAAAATCCCCTCCTCGTTTCAGTCGATTTTCGAACCAAAGATCGACGAATTTTTCGACTGCACGGCCATGAAGCTCACGACCATCAGCACGAGCGGGTTGCAGTGCCCCTGAGATCTTATCCAAAGCCACATGAATGGCCAGGGGCACATCGACCATTGCTCCAACTCCGCCAAATTGACGGGAACCCACACCGCCGAACGCGGATAGCCCGAAGTGGAGTCGACTGCCCGTCGAAATGGTTATCGAATCTGCCATCCCATGATTGTACCCGCTGGGAACCCGGCAGAAAGGCGGGTCAAAATCGTTACGACCCTCCCGAGATCCCGTCTGTCCGTTGCTGCCGAAGCCGACTTTTACAAAGGTTCGATAAGCCATGTCCTAGACTTGAGCATGCCCTCTTCATCCGGCGATTCATCACCCCATGAAACGCTTCATTTTCGACGCGTCATCATTCCCAGAATCGATTCGATAATTGAAGCAGGGCGTTCAAGCCATCCCTCTGAGTTTGCTTCCAAGTCTCATAACGCTCCCTCGACTTTTCACACCGCTCCACGCCTGAAAAAGATACTCCCATGATCTGTCGCACCTTGAATATTTCTTCGTGCCGGTTCCTCGTCGGCCTGCTCCTTGGTGTTCTCGCAGCGCCGGTTTTTGCAGGCTCGGGTCAGGTCGATCTCACGATCACTGACGCAGATACCGGCAAGCCCATTGGAGCGAGAGTGACCGTCCGTGACGGTCGGGGAAGAACCAAACGCTTCCCCAACTGCGTTTGGCAGGGCGAAGCGACTTACGTGTTCTATCAGGCAAATTTAAAACTCCCGGAAGGAACCTATCAGTTTCAGGTGGACGCCGGCCCCGAATATCGTCTCTTCTCAGGTAACTTTGACGTCATGTCAGGAGCCGAATCGACCCAACCCATCAAGATGGAACGAACCGTAGATTTGGATGAAGAGGGTTGGCAGGTTGCCGAAATCAATGTCTTCGGTGCCCCAGATGAACTTGGCGTAATTCTCGACAGCCTAGGCGTTGACCTCGGAGCCTGGAATCCTGAACTTTCAAAGCGTTCCCGTTCAAGAGGCAAGTCATTTCACGCGCCAACTGAACCCGAAAGTCGCCTCCTGTCCTCAACCTTGGGTAAGGGTAACTTCGGAGGAGGGTTTCATATGATCCAACCCGAGGCTCAACCGACGGACGTTTCCACGAAGGAAATACCAGAAGTAATCGAGGGCGTCGAGGCAGCCATCCGTTGGAAAAAACTCCATCGAAATGGCCTTATCATTGCCGATAGCGCTCTGGCCAACGAACTCCCATTGTGGCTTGGCCTCGAACTTATCGACGGCATCGGACTGATCCCCTGGTTCATCGGCGAACTGGCGGAACAGATCCCGGGGCGGGGATACAACATCGACCGAAAAATGCTCCGCGACAATCTCGCCCTGGCCCATTGGAATGAGAAGCACTATTACGAGCTACTCGAGTGCGGATTCAAATTGCCGGCAACCGCGACAAGCCAATGGAAAACGCCCAAACAGCCTCTTGGAACAAATCGCCTAATGCTCGCCACGACTGACTCCGCCACCGACCCGCTCGTCGGCCTCCGTGTTGGAGAAACTTGGGTTACAAATGGTCCCTTGGTCAGAATCCGTGCCAACGGGCAACTTCCGGGCCATACCTTCACGGCTGAGCAGGGAGGCAACGTCTCACTCAACCTCTCACTTCGCGTCTCCACCCGTTATCGTCTGGCACCCCTGCAAATTGTCAAAAATGGCGAAGTAATCCAAACCGTCGATCTTCGCGAGCTGGTGAAAAATCGGGGAATCATCCCTTCGATTCCTTTCGAAGAAAGTGGTTGGTTACTGGTGCGAGCGGCAGCAGAAGATCAGAAGAATTACCGAGCCGCGATTACCAGCCCTTTTTATGTGGAAATCAACCAGAAACCACGCGTCAACACCCAAGCGGTTCAAGCCCAGATCGAGCGGCTCGAAAAACTGCTAAAAGAGGAAGGCGAAGACACCCTGCCGGAGGAAATCCTGCGAAAAGCTCGCAAGTTTTGGCATGACAAGCTCGAAAACTGAGATGCCACCCAAGACATTTATCGACGCTTCGCATGAATTAATCGCACTCGACCAGTTCCGTCCTGACGTGAGCGGCCCTGTTCCGACTTCACTTCGAAAGTGGACCGTAGAGTTCAGGACGACGATCGTTGAACCGATCAATTTCATGCTGCCGCGGTACGCGAACCAAATGCTTGTTCCTCGCCTTCCGAGGGTCAACGTTAGCCACCAACATCTCTTCCGTTGGGTCAGTCTGAGCCTCAGCAAGGGTGTGTCCGCTCGGACTACAAATTTTGCTTGAGCCAATGAAATCAAAACCGCGTTCCGTTCCGACGCGATTGATCGCGAGGTAGTAAACGTTGTTTTCTAGGGCCCGAGTGTTCGGGACATAGTCGGCGGTGCATCCCGACCCGGGAGGCCAGTTCGTCGGCAGGACGATCATGTCCGCTCCCTGCAAAGCGAGGCAACGATTCGGTTCCGGAAACGAGCAGTCGTAACAGATCAGCATGCCAATCTTGAGTTCCCCTGCCTCAAAGACCTGATAAGACTGATCGCCGGGATCGGTAAAACGATCAACTCCAAGGTACGGCAAATGGGTTTTTCGGTAACCACCAATTCTTCCAGTGGGTCCCAGCAGATTGACCGCGTTGTAGAGATGTTCCTCCTTCCGCTCCAGGTAGCCATAAATGACATGGAGCCCTAGTTCGGAACACCATTCCTGAACTTGGGACGCACTCTCGCCGTTTGAAGCTTCCCCGAACCGCAAGGCCTCTTTACGGGAGTCGAAGCAATAACCGGTTAATACGCACTCCGGGAAGACGACCCATCCCGCACCTGCGTCCGCGGCCCTTTGACACCATTGCCGCATGGTCGTCAAATTGGATGCCACTTCACCAATTTGAACATCACACTGCACACCTGCCACCCGCAGGACTGGTGATTCTCCTTCCGACACGCCTTTATCCTCCGGTTCCGGAAAGGCCCAATTCCGATTGAGCCTCTTGCAGCAGCATCTGGTACTGTCGATTCTCTGGGTCGTTTTCTAGAAGTTCACGGCAATGGCTGAACACTTTGGCCCACTCGCCTTTCGCCTTTTCCAGAAGAGCAATGGCAAATCGGTAATCGATGTTCGCCGGTTCCAGATTCCACGCTTTCCGCAGCGCGATTTCGGCCTCGTCGGGTTGCCCATTCAAGTAGAGAAGCATGCCGTAGCGGTACTGGACAAATGCAATGTCCGGTGATCTCTCTGCATCTTTGGCCAAAAGCGGCAACTCCTCCGAACGCAGGCGAGCCACCTCAGCCCGGAGTTTCGTCTCCGCTTCCGCCACCTGCTCGAGTTCAGCACGGAGCGCCTGCGAGGTATTGGGATTGAATTGCATCTGCTGAACGGCTCTTTGAACCTGCTGGACCATTTCATCCGCCCGCTGCTCCAATATGTTCGCGAGATTGGATCTTGGGCCAACAATTGTCGGGTCCACCTTGATCCCGGTCCGGTAGGTGTTGATGGCGCGATCAAATTCTCCGAGGTTTTCGTAGAGCAACCCGAGGCCGACGTAGCTTCCTGCCCGGTCGTTCTGGGTCCAGATACTCGCTTGAAGTTCCTCGACCGCCTCCTCAAACCGTTTTTCTTCATCACCACGAATCAATCGACTGCGTTGAGCGCCGAGTCCGGAAAGGACCAATGCCGCCTCAACCCGCACGGCAAGTTTCGGGTGGCTGAGTAACGGCAAGATCTCTTCAACGACCGATTTGGTGCGGTCGTAACCACCGGGTCCATCGATCGCCGGCAGCATCCGTCTCAACTCCGTGTCGAGCCTCGACAAGGCTGCCACCACAATCTTCGGGTCCGATTCTGAGAGCAGACCGATCGCTGTGTTCAGAGACTCGGGACTTTCGAAATTTGCCAACTGCTGGGCAGCCGAGGCCCGCATCATGCCAGCAACTTCTGGGCTTCCAAGCATTTTCGTCAACTCATCCTCGACACTCTCATCCCCTTCCCAAGCTCGTTTCAGGACGGTGGCCACGGACGGACCACGTTCCTTGGGGCCGTACCATTCTTCAACGGCATCCGCAGCCCATTGGTCGAGTCGTTTCAACTCTTCACGGATCGTCTCGTTCCCTTCGCGTGCCGCCAAAAGCCAGTCTTGGTAGAGTTCCAGCCCATCAGTTTCCGCCTCGGTGAGGCGAGTGTCGCTGATGTGACACTGAGTACAGGCGTTGGGGGTACCCAGTTCCACGCTGAGGTCGGGACGAGGCACGCGCAGACTATGATCCCGCCGGGAATCGACATCCATATAAACCGAAGCGGGCATATGACACTCGACACAGGATGAGCCCGTGGAATCCGCCTTGTGGAAGTGATGTGACGGATTGTCATAGACGGACGAAGGATGTTGGTTCTGATGGCAGTTCGTGCAGAGAGCATTGCCCGTGTACTTCAATTTGGCCTTGTGAGGATCGTGGCAGTCGGTGCACCGAATCCCCTTGTGATACATCTTGCTTTGGATGTAGGAACCGTAAACGTAGACCTCGTCCAGAATTTGTCCGTCCGCGTGATAAGTCTGTGGGGAAAGAAGTTCTAAAGCGAAACCATCTTCAAACGAATCGCCGGGGAGGCTTCCGGGTTCCAACACCCGTCGGCGCGAATGACATCGGGCACACGTTTCAATTTCGACGTGACTGTCTTCGCTTTTCAGTTCCGCCAAGCCGTAACCGTAACGTCGATCCCAAAAAAGCGAATTTGTCTTTGCGAGTTCGACGTGCAAACTTCCGGGACCATGACACGCTTCACAACTCACGTCCATCTCAGAAAACGTGGTGTGAAACTGTTGTTTCTTCTCATCGTAGTTTTTGTGGAGGTTTGTCGAATGACAATCCGCACATGAGGTATTCCAGCATTGGGTGGACCGGGTCCAGTGGAGGGGATCGTCGGATTCCAGTTTGTCGTCAACGTCCGGGGGCCGAAGGTAAAACCAGTCCTCCTTTTCGGTATCCCACGACAACCGAAGGACCTGAACCTGACCGATCTCAGCTTCCTCCAAATTTTCTTCGGAATCCATTTCCACCATGTACTGCTGCAGGGGTTCCGTACCGAAAACGTATTTGACCTCGAACTCCTGCATCTCGCCGTCTGGGCCTTCGGTCCAGACGAAGTACTTATCATCCTTCATGTAAACCCGAGATTCCAAGCCGTCGTGTTCAATCGTTCTTCCATCGAACGCGGCTTTCACCGACGCAGGTGTCGCCAAATCCATGGCGAGATCATGGTGTGAGTCGAAGTAATCCTCACCTTGTTGCACATGGCAATCAATGCAACTTTGTCTTCCCACGTAAGTCGCAGCAACGCCCTGAGGTAGGCAGAGATACCAATCCGCGAAGACGAACCCGACCACGATGACGACCAGCGTCACGACAACCACCAATGATAACGCTTTCACTGAGATGCGTTCACCAAGTGTGGGAGGCGGTGGAGGTGGAACTTCAAAACCGAACTCATCGCCCTCGTCGGCTCGAATCTCCTCAGATTTTTGCTTCGTCTTTTTTTTCTTCATGTTCAGCTACGGAAATATTTCGAATCGGACTCAGCACCAGAGTGGACAGCAAAAGAATAACTCTTGTGATCTGACTGTCATTTTTTGTCATAAGCCGCCCCGGATCTGCTCTCGCAACAGCATACTCGTGAACGGTACGAAACACCACGGTCGGATGGGGCGTCGTCGCAGCAGGACCACTTACCTGGAAGGCTCAACCAAGCGCTCTAGGAGCCCAAATCGAATCTCTCGACTTCCTGATTGGAACTTTGTCAGCTCCGAGCAGGTGCTCGCGGGTTGACTACCACCTGCGAATGCGTCGCGTCCATCCTTAGCAATATACGAAAACGCGTTGGGAGAGGTTCAGCCCGCCTTTTCCCAATGGCCCCCGGGCGTTGCAAGATCAAAAAGACCGAAGATCTCATCCTTCGATAACCCTAGGCTCCGGGGGTTCCCGGTTTCCGCGAAAATCGTCTCGAACAACTCGCGTTTTTGCTCCAACACCTCGTGAATCCGCTGTTCAATCGTCCCTGCCGAGGTCATCCGAGTCACCGTGACGGAGCCAGCGGCACCGATCCGATGGGCCCGATTGATGGCCTGATCCTCAATTGCCGGGTTCCACCACCGATCGAACAGAAAAACGTAACGGCAAAACTGCAAGTTGAGTCCCACGCTGCCGGCGCCGTAACTCATCAACAGGACGTGGCAATCCGGATCCTCTTTGAATTGCGTCAGAATGCTGTCCCGCCTCTTGCTCGGTATTTTACCGTGGTATTCCAGCGGTCTGTATTTCTGTAAGGGCCCCTTCATCTGCTCAATCGTTTTTACCCACTGGCTGAATACGATCGCCTTCTGCCCACTCGCTGCCACCTCAGACAATTCGGCCTGTAATCGATCTAATTTCGCACTTTCTCCGGTGACAGGATCAAAGTTGCAGATCTGTTTCAGCCGTAATACCAACTCGAAAACATGCTGAACAGTCATCGAAGAGCCCATTTTGTTCAGCCGTATGACGCCACTTTCCTCCGCCCGGGAGTAGGTATCCGACTGCTCTGGCGAAAGGTCGATCTCTTCGTCCCGAAACAATTTCGGCGGCATGTCTTCGAGCACCATATCTTTAGTCCGCCTTAAGATGTGCTCGCCTACTTCGCGCCCAATTTGCCGGGATGACATTCCAGGCCGCAAAAATCCCTCGGAAAGAAAGTCGAAAATCCCAACGAGATCGTCAAGACTGTTTTCGATCGGTGTCCCGGTCAAGGCCCAACTTCGGGTTCGGGGGATCGATCGAACTGTTTTACTCGTGAAGTTGGACCGATTTTTTATTCTCTGAGCTTCGTCGAGGATCACGAGGTCGTAGTTGCGGCTATGAATGTCCGCCGCGTCACGCATGAGAAGCTCATAATTGGCAATTTTGACGGGTGACGGCTGCTCCCATTGAAACTTTCTTTTCGCCTGATTTCCCTCGATGATGGTGACCGGTACCTCCGGCGCCCAAAGACTAAACTCACGCTGCCAATTCGTCACGAGGGGTTTCGGGCAAATCAACAAGACCTCCCTCGCCTCGCCACCATGGAGCAACAATCGGATGGCCGTGATGGCCTGCATCGTCTTTCCAAGCCCCATTTCATCCGCGAGGATCGCGCTGTGCCGCGGGTAGAGAAACGCGATCCCATCAAACTGATAGGGGAACGGGTCAAAGGGAAAATCAATCCTGCCACCAGAGACCAAAGTTTCGAGCGGAGGCTGGAGCAGATAAAACATTCGGTCCTGAAGCTTGATGACATCTCTTGGCGGAGCAATCCGCGTCACCTTGCTCTTGCGGGACTGCCGTTTGGCTCCATCGGAGAAGCGATTGCGTTTCGGAGGCCCCTTTGTTGACGCCAAATTCAAAACGGAATCGGAATTCGGCCTAGAAAACTGGAAGCTCGACACCCTGAATTTGAACTGCTCAACCTTGAGCGAAACGACTTTCGGGTCTGCCAACGCGAGTGGCAAACTGCAAACCTGCCCACCTTGTCTCTCCAAACCCATCTCTGATTCGTCCCAACTCCGAATCTTAAGGGAATCTGGTGAACCATCGCGAACGCCATCGTCCTTCATCAAGCGGCCTCGGCGTTGCGTGGAGAAGCGGGAGGACGAGCTGCTTTGGCTGCCTCAAGAAGTGCTTCACGAATCCGCTCAAATGGCTCTTCTGGCAGAATCGCCGGGCAGTCACTCAGGGTCTGCTGAGCTCGTCGAAGATCCTCCGGAGTTTCGCCAACCAGCCCCCATTCTTTCGAACGATCCAGCTCACCAATGACACCCACCGAATTCGTTCCACCACCCTCTTCAATCCGAACCAACTGGGCTAGTTGCGACCCTGCCGGCGGGGTCAAAGACATGACGTCGTCGAGGTCGGTCAGTATCAGGTCGGGGCGCCGGGTCGCTTTCTCAATGAGCGCTTGACATAGACGTTCTCCGAATAGATGCGATTTCAGCGTGTGACCATAAAGGATTTCGTGCGCTCGACTCGGTTTCACGGGCGTGGTGCAATGGAATTCAAGGGGCCGGCCCAATGAATTCAGCATCAACAGGCCTCCTGAGTAACCGTGTCCAGGATTCTCGAGGACGGTCACAAAGCAAAGCACAAACCCCTCATTGTCTCCACTCAATGCAATCACCCAATACCGCTCAAGTTAACAACCGTCATTGATGTGTTTAGGAAAGCATCGAACCGAAGCGAGGGTTCACTTGAGAGGAGATTGGAATCTCAGCCTCCAATTTCGCGCCAGATGACACCCGCTTCACTGCCCCGCGCCAATGACATCGCCGCCCAAAACTCCCAACATTCCAAAGCCGCCTTAACTCCGCATATTAACCCGTTTTCAAAGGGGTTGATCATGACTTGAAACGGAGGAAACCCACGAGGAAGAAGACGTTTCTTTTCATCGGAAACGGGCGGGCAGATCTGGGAAATGCAAAACGGGTAACCTCGTAATTAAGAGATCTGAACGCGTCAACGAAACGATGCTGAATTTTCCTCGTTCCATCCTTTTTTTTCTTTTTTTGTTTTGCACAATCAGTACCACCCGACGTCGCTTGTGTCTTGCAGGGGCCATCAGCCATGTACATACTTGGAAACTTACCTGCTTGAAAATCTGGAGACGCGGATGACCGACGACCAACAACCGACGCCTGAATACAGGGTCGAAATAGAGAACGATATTGAAATGACCGAGTCCGAGGACACTCAGGAACTCCTTCAACAACTCGTGTTAGGGCAAGAGCGCCAAAACGATCTACTCGAGGAATTGCTGGAACAGTTGGTGGCGAACCAACGACAACGTTCTTCAGAGATCACGCAGTGGAAACAGGCCAACCCAGAGCTTTCATTAAAATGCCGACGCGCGGCGGAAGCATTGAGCAAAATCCAAACCGAGTTTCTCAATAATCTGGCAGAAGAGGTCAACCACAACCTTGAGGGATACATCGAAGGCGACTTCCTTTTGAATGAGTTCGTTGACCGCTATGGGCCACGACTTGCACACCTTAACGGAGTCCTGCAAGTCCTCTCGCAACTGAGTGCCAATCCTTCCCAGCACGTATGACATCGCCCGGGTCGAAAACGCCGAACAAGAGCCAGAAGCGGTTTCGAGAAAACGAAACATCTTCTGGCTTTTTTCATGAACAGGGATTCGCATTTCCCGCGACTATTCCCAGAATAACGGCATGAGCACACCTCTATCCATCAACATGCCCTGTGAACTTGTTAGCTGCGTCACTTCGGATGGCATCCGGTTGCATGGCGCCTGGCACGCCGGTAGGCAAAACGGACCGCTGACGGGCCTCACACTCATCACCATTCATGGTGTTGGGGGAAACTTCTACTCGTCCTATCTTTTTCGTTCCTGCACTGCCACCATGTTGTCTCAGGGCGCGTCGGTGCTATGGACGAACAACCGTGGGCACGACGGTCTCGTCAACACGCCGGTGGGTCGGAGACGGGGACAGGGAGCGGCATACGAGTACGTGAGTGATTGTCGTCTCGACATCGACGCGTGGCAAAAATGGCTCAAGGCCCATGCGACTTCACCGAAACACGTGCTTTGGGGACATAGCCTCGGCGCCATTAAGGCCCTTTATAAGACGGCTCACGACCCTGCGTTAGAAACCGTAGGAGTCATTGCAAATTCGCCCGTTTTGCTGTCGCGAAGGCAGTTCTCATCCAGTCCACGAGCCAAGGAGTATCAGGCCGATCTCGAAAAGGCCTCACGTTATGTGTCCGAACAACGCGGACGTGATCTGTTACACATTCGCAATCCGACACCCATCTGGATCTCGGCCGATTCCTACCTCGACAAATACGGACCTGATGAAAAATATGACTTCTTGAACTTCATCGAACCAACTCGATGCCCCATTCTGTTCACCTATGGCGAAGTCGAACTGTCGGACGATCCGCACGACCTCAGGAATCAGATCGCGGAGCGAGTTGGAGACGGACGGTCCATCGAATTCTGCACCATCCCTCGTGCAAATCATTTTTACACCCAGGGGATTGAAGACTTGCAGCAGAAGATGGAGCATTGGTTAGTGAAGCACCTGTCATCCGGCGGGCTGCATGAACTCCGGTAAAACGGACTCAAACCTCGCCGGCCTCCGAGCCTCCAATTGTCTGGCGATTCACCCTTTACTCTGCCGAAGGCATTTCACGCGAGCCATATACCGCTCAAACGAATGAGATCCGAGGACTTGATGAATACCGCCGCACACTGTGATTCACCCGGTATCATGATCCAGTCGATGACCCATCAGTACGGCGGGGAGACAGTACTGTCTGACATCCAAATGACGGTCAAACCGGGTGAATTTGTGACGTTGATCGGACCCTCCGGGTGTGGCAAATCGACCTTACTGAGATTGGTTGCGGGCCTGGAGTCTCTTCAGACAGGGAGGATGCATTTTCCGAATCCGTCACATCCCGCTTCCCCGGAGTCGCACGACCATCGAAGGGCATTCGTCTTTCAGGACTCGAGTCTGCTTCCCTGGCGGAATGTCTACGATAACGTCGGCATGCCACTTGAACTGAAGGGCATTTCCAAAAACGATCGTTGCGCGAAAATCCTTGAGCAGCTGAAGCGGGTAGGGCTTCGCGAGGAGGATCGCACCAAGCTGCCACGCATGCTTTCGGGTGGGATGAAAATGCGAGTTTCGCTCGCCAGGGCGCTCGTCACGGATCCTGACATCCTCCTCATGGACGAACCTTTCTCCGCTCTGGATGACATCCTAAGAACACAACTCAACCACGAGTTACTCGGTCTCTGGGAGCAACAAAATTGGACCACGCTATTCGTGACCCACCAAGTCGCGGAGGCTGCGTTTTTGAGCGACCGCGTGATTGTCATGAATCATCACCCGGGAAAAATTCACGAAACCATCACCATCGATCTGCCGAGGCCCCGACTTCCCGAGCTAAGGGAAAGCTTTCCGTTCCTTGAAGTCGTCAATCGTCTTCAAAAGAGTCTGTCGGAGGTCGTATGAAACCTATCGCAAAACTCTTCAGCCCCGCTTGGCTCGCTCCACTGATTGCATTTTTTATCATGATCGCAGCTTGGGAAGCGCTGGTGCAGTGGTTTGAGCTTCCGTCCATCATTCTACCGAGTCCCGGGCAGGTGTTCACTGCATTCGTCGAACATCCAGACGAGTGGAGCCGAGCGACCCTGGCCACTTCAGTCGAGATTCTCGTCGCTTACGCGGGCAGCATCGTTTTGGGCCTCTCCATTGCCGTTGTCTTTGCGCAGGCGAAGTGGCTTCGCGCGAGCCTTTACCCTTACGCCATTTTTTTAAAAACACTACCGATCATTGCGATCGCACCGCTCATCATCATTTGGATTGGAGAAGGCTTCTGGGCCAACGTCATCATCGCGTGGATCGTCGCGTTTTTACCCATCCTGACAAACACCACCGAAGGATTGATCAGTGTCCCTGCAAACCTTCAAGACGTCATGCGTCTTTATGGAGCTTCAAGATGGCAATTACTTTGGAAACTCCAGTTGCCGAATTCGCTCCCCTATCTGGTGACGGGTTGCAAAATTTCGAGTGTCTCCTGCGTTCTCGGCGCGGTGGTTGGCGAGATGACGGTTGGCTATCTTGACGTTCCGGGAATCGGGAATGAAATTTTCGCAAAGAGAAACACGGACGTCGCCTTGATGTTCGTTTATATTCTTCTTTCAGGCGGTATCGGAATCACACTCTTCGGTCTGACAAGCTGGATCGGCGATCGAGTTCTCTTGCACTGGAGAGATCCCGGAGTTGATGATGCGCGATAGCCATTGACGAGCTTGCCTTCGTTGCATGAAGCTTCGGATATGCATGATCACGAGTCGGGTTAGGAATTTTTCCCCTGACTCTGGAGTCTCGCGCTTCCCAAGCGAGCGACCGATCAAAACACGCAAGCGGTTACAGGATGCCGCGAATGATTTCATGCCACCCATCATTACCCCAAGGGAATTCAAAGGCGGGAGAACACCATGATTCCGGACCACGTCTGCCATCGTTTTATCCATTGCCAAACTGCCTTTACTTGGGCCTTTGCCTCGATGACGCTGTTGGTTTGCGGTTGTCAATCTGGTTCGACCGAACCTCAAGTTTCCCCCGAGGGGAAAGTCCAGTTGACCCTCGCGCTGAATTGGTTTCCCGAACCTGAACACGGGGGTTACTACGCCGCTTTGTTGAACGGGCACTTCGAAGCAGAGGGGCTGGAGGTCGAGATTCAACCTGGAGGACCGGCGGCACCCGTGATTGAAAAACTGGTACGCGGACAAGTGCAATTCGCCGTCACGAATGCGGATGAAGTCCTCCTGAAAAGGAATCAAAAGACAGATGTGGTCGCCGTCATGGCAGCGTTGCAGCAAACCCCACGATGCATCATGGTGCACGAGTCCTCTGGCATCACCAAACTCGAGGATTTGCGTAATCTGACGCTTGCGATGAATCGGGGAAAGGCGTTTGCGGAGTACCTCGAGACCCGCTGCCCTCTGGAGGACGTCAGGATCGTGCAATACAACGGGCGGATTGGGCCGTTTGTCGCCGACACCAAGTACGCCCAGCAGGCTTATGTGTTCAGCGAACCCATCCTCGCGAGACGAGAAGGCACGAACCCTCAGGCCCTTATGGTGTCGGAGCTGGGGTTCAATCCCTACACGAGTTGCATCGCAGTCACTCGGGGTTTTGCTGAAGAATCACCGGGTATCGTGAAAAAGTTTGTCCGAGCGTGCCAGAAAGGCTGGCAGGATTACCTCTCCGATCCCGCTGCAGTGCACCGACGTTTACTGGAACTCAATTCAGAACTCGACGACGCAAGTCTCCAGGAAGCGCATCAGGCGATCGGCCCCTTGTGTGCGGTAGCTGGCGACTCCTGTCTGGGGGTGATGGAAGCAGGGCGATGGGAGGACCTGAAACAGAAACTGGTTGAAATCGAGTTCATTTCCCCCGATCTCGATTTTTCAAAGGCTTACGATGGGCAGTTCCTGGACCCTCAAGTCACGCCGCTTGCTCCGGAAATTCAGGAAGAGAGTGGTGCGAATCCCTGATCGCCCGCATCCTGTAGAAACTGATTAAAACGTGAACCTGAGAGACGAGTTATTCTCTTTGGCCGTTCCGCCATCCGCCTCCTGTGCGTCATGCGAGACGGTTCATTTTAATTGCATGCCATGCCGAGGTCCGGCAGAATGGAGCGGTTGTTGACCGCTTGGAACGGCAGCCCCATGTTGAATTCGACAGAGCCCCTTTCAATCAAGTGAAACCGCAAGATGATTCAAACTGCGATTCGATTCCTGATTCTGGCCTTGTTCCTGACCATCACTGCCAAGGGGTGGACGGCCGATGACCGCCCGAACATCGTTTTGATTTTCGCGGATGACCAAGGGTATGGCGACGTGGGCGTTTACGGCGCCCAAGGATACAACACACCCAACCTCGACCGAATGGCGGCCGAAGGTTTGAAGTTCACGAGTTTTTATGTCTCCCAGGCGGTTTGCGGCGCCTCTCGCGCGTCCCTGTTGTCGGGTTGCTATTCCAATCGAGTGAGCATCCTGGGTGCCCCCGGTCCAAAATCAACCACGGGAATCAATCCGGATGAGCAGTTGCTTCCGGAATTACTTAAAGACGAAGGATATGCCACGGCCATGTTCGGCAAATGGCACTTGGGACACCTGGAGCCATTTCTCCCTCCCAATCATGGCTTCGATCAGTATTTTGGCTTGCCTTATTCCAACGATATGTGGCCCTACCATCCCACTTCGAAAGCCTTCCCCGACTTACCATTGATCGAAGGGACCAAGATCATCAATCCTTCGGTAACCGCGGAGGACCAGACGCATCTGACCCGTTGGTACACCGAACGAGCGGTGGAATTCATCAAAAGCCATCGCGAAGACCCTTTCTTTTTGTACGTTGCCCATGCCATGCCTCACGTTCCCCTTTTCTGCAGCACTGAGTTTCAAAACTCTAGTGAACAGGGTGCCTATGGCGACGTGATCCAGGAGATTGACTGGGGCGTGGGCCAGATCTTATCAACGTTGGAAGATTGTGGGCTCACTGAAAATACGCTGGTCATTTACACCTCGGATAACGGTCCGTGGCTCTCTTATGGCAACCACGCGGGCACCACAGCCGGGCTTCGGGAAGGGAAGGGAACAGCTTGGGAAGGCGGTGTCCGCGTCCCATGCCTGATGCGTTGGCCCGGACACCTTGCCAAGAACCGAGTGATTGACGACATGGCGGCCACGATTGATATCCTGCCAACGGTCTGTGAATTGACGGGAGCAGACCTGCCGAAAAACAAAATTGATGGACTCAGCCTCTCGGGGCTTCTGGCAGATGAGAATGCGGCGTCACCTCGAGACAGGTACCACTACTACTTCGGGAGAGAACTTCGGGCCGTGAGACAGGGCCCCTGGAAACTGGTCTTTCCACATCAGTATCGTTCCTTGACGGGAGAGCCGGGAAAAGACGGCTTCCCAGGCGGATATACCCAGGAGAAGTGCCAACTTGAGCTTTTTCACCTCGTATCCGATCGAGGCGAATCCAAGGATGTCTCCGCTCAAAACCCGAAAATTGTCCAACGTCTGCAGAAAATGGCTCAGACGATGCGCGACCAGCTTGGGGATTCTTTGACCCAATCCACAGGCAAAGAAATAAGGCCGTCTGGCAAAATAGGAAAGTCTCAATGAACGTGTCTCAACTCAACTAGCGGGATCGCCGAACGGTTCTTACAATACCGGATCTCATAACCGTTCCGAGACGCGTCCGTAAAACGACGCCGCTTCGGAACGAAACTTCTCCACTTCAAGGGTTTTCTCGACGATCGAGTTGAATGTGAATACGAAGCCAGATAATCCATCGGATTCGATCGAGATCCCCTTGATGCATCCGGGTTGGGCCGCATTTTTCGGTTGGTTGATCCCTGGAGCCGGCCACTTCTATCAGGGTCGCTATGCCAAAGGTGGACTTTTCTTTTGCTGCATCCTTTTCACGTTTTTCTACGGTCTGTTTTTGGGAAATGGGCAAGTCGTCTACGCGGCATGGCGCCCAGGCGATTACCGATGGCAATACGCTCTCCAACTCTGCGTGGGGGTACCTGCGATGCCGGCAATTGCGCAGTACAGGCGCGCTCGTAAAGGAGAACCTGCGTACTTTGCGAATCGTGCTTTTTGGATATCGGAGGAAGGCGAACTCGTCGAAGAAGTCAAACTTGGAACCAAAGGCGCCGTTGAAACGGGTTGGTACAGCCCTCCCCCCGGCCCCATCCCTACCGATAAAAACTGCGTACTTGGTCTTTGGAACGATGAACTTCAACACAACTTCGAAATTGCCACGCTATTCACCGTCGTTGCCGGCCTCCTGAATTTGCTTGCCGTATACGATGCATTCGCGGGGCCCGCATTGGCCCGCGAGGAGGATGAAGAGAAACTCGATTCGCGCTTTTTCCCCACCGTAACTCGTTAGTCCCGTGGCCCATTCGCGGAAACTCTCCCATGCTTACCGCTAGTTTTTTCACATGGCATCTCTGGCACGCACTGCCGCTGATCATCTTCATCAGTTTGGCGTACGGTGCGACAAGACATGAGGAACTGTTCCCCATTTTGGTCCAATCATGGCGGTCATTGATCTGGATTGTTGGATTCATGGCAATCATCTATGCGATCCTTTTTTTCGCGGGTTGGGGCTTGTAAATTCCAGACGCGGTCGCGGTTTATTTTCCTTTGCCGTAGAAATTTGAGCGAAGATCATGCGGATTGTGATACTCGGTGCCGGTACAGTTGGCGCATCCATCGCGGACGTTCTTTGTTCACTCGGACACGACGTGACCGTGGTGGATCATGATGCCGAGCATATACGTCGCATCAACGAAGATCTCGACGTATTGGTCGTGAACGGCTCCGCCTCACAGTCAAGCGTTTTGTTTCAGACAGGAATTTCTTCGGCGGATATTTGTCTTGCGGTCACGGGGCAGGACGAGGTCAATATTGTCGCCGCGAGCATGGCGAAAGCGATGGGTGCCCGACGGGCTCTGGCAAGGGCCTACGCACCGGTCTTTCGAGACTTGAGTACCTTTGACTACCAGCTTCACTTTGGTGTGGATCGCCTCCTGAGTCTTGAGCAACTCACCGCCATGGCTCTGGCCAGAGGTTGCCGGCACCCCGGAACCGTGGTCGTTGATCAACTGGCCAGGGGGGAAATCGAAATCCAGGAAGTCTCGATTTCGTCCAAGTGCAAGAGCCGCGAAGTTCCATTGCATAGCCTCGGCTTGCCCTCCTCCGTCCGCATCGGGGCGATCTACAGAGACGGCCGAGTCTGGATCGCCGGCGCCGAGGATCAACTTGAAGCGGGTGATCGCATCAGCCTGATTGGCCGCCCCGAGGACGTTGAGGCCACGAAGAGTCGATTCCACGTGGACGTTGGCCCACGACAAAGAGTGGCGATCGCTGGGGGAGGCGAGACGGGATACCACCTCGCGAAGACGCTGGAGAAAGAGAACTTTTCTGTCGTTCTTATGGAACAAGATCCAAATCGGTGCGAAGAACTGGCCAACAGCCTTGATGACACTACGGTCATTCATGCAGACGCAACCCGTCGCGCGGTTCTTGAGGAAGAGAGGATCGGAAAATTTGATGTCTTCGTTTCTTGTACAGGAGACGACGAGAACAACATTTTGGCTGGTGTCGAGGCAAGAGAACTGGGAGCTCAGAAGATTCTCGCTGTGGTGGGACGCCCGGACTACGCCAACATCGTGGGCAAACTTGGAATCGATCTTGCGGTGAGTGAGCGAGAGGTGATCACGCAGAAGATCTTGAGCTTTCTTAATACGGGAGTCATCATCAGCCGGCTCTCATTGCCCGGCGGAGACATTCTGGTCTACGAACTCGAGGTCAAAGAGGGTGTTGAAGCGACCAAGTCGACCGTCGCCGAACTCCCGCTCCCGAAACGCTGCCTCATCGCGGCCGTCAGTCGCCAAGAATTTGTCCGAGTGCCCACCGCCACCGACCAACTGCAAGCCGGTGACATGGTGGTCATCTTTGTTGAACAGACGGTCGCAGATCACGCCTTGGCGTTGTTTCAGACCTAAAAACATTCGCCCCCAATCAACAGGCTGAAGAGCGAGCAAAGTCCGTGCTCGCAATTAGAGGGTGATCTTGGCGCCCAGTACTTCGAGAAAAGCCCGGATCCAAGCAGGGTGGGCGGGCCACGCAGGCGCTGTCACAAGATTGCCATCTACATGGGCGTTGTCAAATCCTTCGCTGGGCCCCACAAACGTCCCTCCAACCACTTCGATTTCCGGTCCCACCGCGGGATAACCACAGCACTCTTTTTGTTTGAGTACGCCGGCCGCTGCCAGAATTTGAGGCCCATGACAGATGGCGGCAATCGGCAAATCATTGTCTGCAAAGTAACGAACAATCTCCAATACGCGATTGTCCAACCGCAGGTATTCGGGAGCTCGACCACCGGGAATCACAAGGCCAGCGTATTGGGCGACATCCACCTGGTCAAAATCCGCCGTGATTCGAAAATTGTGCCCTCGCTTCTCGCTGTAGGTCTGCTCCCCTTCAAAATCATGAATCGCAGTCGCGACGGTGTCTCCGGTCGATTTTCCCGGGCAGATGGCATCCACCTGATAGCCGACCATCAAAAGCATCTGGAAGGGAACCATGACTTCGTAATCTTCAACAAAGTCACCAACCAACATCAACAACTTATTGGACATCTATTAGATTCCTCTTGATGAAAATGACGACAGAACCCGCGGAATTCGCGACCTCATCCCAGCCGAAAGGGATCGTACCAAACGTTCCCCAGCACGTCGATGTCCTCATCCACGCAACCAGTTGACGCATAACAGTTCGGCCTCGAAAACGCGTGATTTAGGAGACGCGGATCACAACAACCGAGGGGGCCTTCAATAAAAACGGGCTTTACTTCGTCACTCGGGACCGATGATCGTCATCGACATCCACCGTCCGTGAAAGAATCGTACCGCAAAGACGACCGCCAGCGAAAATAGGAAGAGCGTTAGCAGGGACCACCACCAAATGGTGATCGCCGTTACGTCGACTAGAAAAGACTCACCCACCATGCCCACAACCACCATAGATCCGGTCCCGATCACAAAGGTCATGACCGTAAAGGTGGTGTCCCCCGCCCCTTTGATCGCACTCGCAAAAATGATCTGTATCGCGTCAAAAATGCAATAGGCCGCCACAAAACGCAGTAAAAACTCGGTCCATGTTCGAAGTTCTTGAAGACCCTGTTCATCCAGTTGATGAAAGAGCAAAAACCAGTGCGGCTTGAAAAAATAGGCCCACGCGAAAATGCCGGAGTAAACGAGCGCGATGAAAAGACCATTCCAAGTAGCCCGTCTTGCCAATTTGGGTTTTCCCCTGCCAACTTGATTCCCCACCATGGTGGTCACTGCCATACCGACTCCAACTATGGGAACGAACGCGACAATGTTGACGCTGAATGCCAGAGTCGTCGCCCCGACGACAAGCGATCCGAGTTTTCCGAGGAACAAGATAACAAGCGTAAATGCGCCACCCTCGAGGAAGAACTGGAGCCCATTCGGCACACCAAACCGAAGGATTCTTTTGAACAGGTCACCGTCCCAACAGCGTCCGATTCCAAACTGGAAATCTTCGCGATCGGATTGAAACACCATGTGAACGGCATAAATGACGACTTTCAGCCAGATACTGATAACGGTCGCCCATCCAGCCCCCGCGAGTCCCCATTCCGGAAACATCCCCGGACCGAAGATCAGGAGATAGTCAAGCAGCACATTGCTTGCGGACGCGAAAACGTCAATCCACATGACTCCCAATGGCCTTTCGAGCCCTACGAAAAATGAATTCATGGCAGTGGCAATCACCATTCCAGGCAAACCAAAGGTCATGATCCGAAGGTAGAGGATCTCTCGATCCACAAGATCCTCAGGGTGTTGGAACGACTGAAAGATGGTGGGTGAAAACCACGCAATCAACACAAAAATCGGGATGGCGAATATCGCGATCATGCATGTATGCCAGAAAACGGCGCCAATCCGATGCTTCTGATTGGCGCCACGATACTGAGCCACGAACGCCATGGAGTAGGCCGCGATTCCCAATGGGAACGAGACCGTGGACCAAGAGAGGGCGCTCGCCTGCATGACTGACGCCATGTCCTCCGTTGAGTACATGGTCAACATCAGACGATCGCAAAAGTACATGAGGGCGAACGAAGAGGTGGAAACCACCAACGGGAGTGCCAAACTGAAAACATCCCGGAATCCGCACTCCCGTGACCAAACCGAGCGTCCATCAAGTGTCATCGTGCAGACTTTCTCGCCTCGAGATATTTAATCGTCTTGGGAAAGACCTACTGGAGTCCCTCGACTCCAATTCCTCTGGCCGATTCTCAGACCTCATCTTCCGTCTCCCAAACTCCGTCTCCCAAACTTATTCCAACGCGTTTCAATTCCACAAAAGCACTCAAGACTGACCTAAGATTTTTTTGCGGCCAGAGCCATCAGAGTCACTTCGGCCACAATGAATCCCAGCGCGAAAAATAAGTTTCGAGTAGTCGACAGGAGAGTCGTGATCACACTGTAGGTCCAAGCGCCATAAAAAGAGTAGCTTTCGATAACGCGGCTCGTCTCATAGAGGATCGGCAAGATGAAGCCGACGAGGCTGATCAAAAAGACAATCGCTCCCCCGTACCTGCCCATCAAATTCCCCCCTTGGCAAAATCTTCGATTCTCTTTCACACACCTCGTTTCGCCGACACATTGCCGAGGGCCACAAATTCACAGAGCTGGAGGATGTTCCACAAATGACACGCCTATCCCCAAGTCAATCTGCAAGCAAACTTGCTCTCGCCGCCACCGCCATGGCCGCGGTCTCAAGCCGCAGAATCCGTGGACCCAAATGCCCCGTTCGCCACTCTCTCTCTCGTGCTGTTCCAAGTTCTTCCTCAGTCAGACCTCCTTCGGGTCCGACCGCAATGAGCGAATCTGATGGGCCGCCGGAAAGTTCAAGGGGCTGACTCGAATAAGGGTCGGCTAGCCAACGGTCTCCGGCAAAGACATCCGCGGCAAAAACCTCTCGACTTGAAATGGGTTCCCCTATCTCCATCAGACGGTTTCGCCCGCACTGCTTACTTGCTTCGAGAACGTATCGACGCCACCTCATCACCGTCTTCTTCTCGATTTTCACACTTGATCTCTGATAGGTCACGGGCCAGAGTTCCGTGCAACCCAATTCCACGAGCTTTTCAACCATGAACTGCTGCCGGTCACCTTTGGGGACTGCCGCCGCAATCACCAGTCGAAATGGGAGTTCCACGGAAACCCGTGATTTGGATTCGATACGAACCCGAACGGATCGCTTCAGCAGTTCTTCGACAACGCCTGCAGCTGAGCAATCGCGACCGTCGAACAGCTCCAGTTTGTCGCCGACTTTCATTCGAAGGACATGGAGCAGATGATGCGCCTCTTGATCACCGATCTCCACCTCACCCGACTCGGGTAACTTCTCGCAGAAAAACCTGCGAAAACTGCGACCAATTGGTTCCTCTCTCCGCATTGGGGCACCTTGCGTCAGATAAAGTTCAATCTCAAGACCGATCGTTTCAGAGCGGTCAGGTCAAAGGCCGATTTCCCCGCCCTCCTCGAGAGCGGTCTCAGGATCCTTCTCAGCTTCCTCAGCTTGATTTCAATGGGGCTTCTACAATGTTGCTGCTAATAAAAAGGCAGCAAGTCCCCCAAAGGTGGCGGAGTGATACGCCCGCAAAGAATCCACCCGTCACCCATGGAGTATGTCCTGTTGAGATCCCCGATCGGTAAAGACGGGGCAAGCCAATATGGGGTAGGGCTATAATCTACCTAGCCAAGTCTCACTTGCCGAGGCCCGGGATATATCCAAGCTCGTTCGTTCTGGCACCCTTCCGAGCCTTTTGACTGCATTGACCCGCTCGCACGGTCACTCCATTTTTCAAAGTAAAAACACTTGTGAACGTGCCTTGAACGGTGTGGCGGATTCTCAAAGACGTCGGTAGCAATTATTGTAGGGAGAGCAAATTCATTGGTCTTCCACCTCGAGGGACTCCCAAGCCAACCCGTAGTCCATCGAATTGCACGACATTTCACACCGATTCCTCGCCTCCTCAAAGCGACCACTAAAGCCTCGCATGGCCATCACACCCGAACAATTTGTCGGTCACCTGCTGGAACTTGGGGTGGTCTCGACCTCGAGCGCCGAGACCTGTCTTGGGGTCTTGGACGATCCGGCACGAGAAGACCTACGCCAAACCGTCGGGCAGTTTGTAAAAACAGGTCTGATCACGCGGTATCAGACGGCCAAGATCCTGAAGGGACAGGGGGAGGATCTTGTTCTGGGGAATTACCTGCTCCTCAACCCAATCGGCCGTGGCGGCATGGGCGTCGTGTACCGGGCGAGACATCGATGGATGGACCGGATTGTTGCTCTGAAAATTCTCAACCAAAAATCGAACGACGAGAGAGCATTGAGGCGATTTCAAAGAGAGATTCAGGCCGCGGCGAAACTCAGCCACCCCAATATCGTTACCGCTTTTGACGCAGATGAATCCGACGGTCGTTTGTACCTCGCGATGGAATACGTTCCGGGTGAAGATCTGGTCACCTTGATCAAACAGCATGGCCCCTTTCCGTTGGCCAAGGCGATCTCGTGTGTGATCCAAGCCGCCAAAGGCCTTCATTACGCGCACCAGCAACGCCTCGTGCATCGCGATATCAAACCGAGTAACCTGCTGCTGGATTACGAGGGTAACCTCAAAATCCTCGATATGGGACTCGCACGGGTTGACTCGTCTTCGACCAAAGCGGACACGCTAACGGTTGAGGACCCCTCGGGACTCACCAACCCGAACCAATTGTTAGGCACTGTCGACTTCATGAGTCCGGAACAGGCGGATGAATCCAATTCGGCGAATGAGCAAAGCGATATTTATAGCTTGGGATGCACCCTGTTTTACCTGTTAACGGGGAAAGCGCCTTTCCATCGTTCAAGCTTGATCAATACCTTGATGGCTCACCGACTGGAATCCATTCCTGACATCAGAGATGAATGCTCCGACGTACCTGCGGAGTTGCAGAGTGTCTTTGAAAACATGGTGGCAAAACTTCCGGCGGAGCGTTTTAAAACTGCGGCGGACGTCGTCAAAGCGCTCACCCCGTTCGATGACGACACTGATTTTGAAGTGGATGAATCACTATCGCTCATTATCGACGAGGGAGAAGACACGAAAGTCTTCGAATTTGGTTCAAAGGATTTATCCTTGTCTGCACCTGCGACCTCATCGCCTAACGCCAGTTACAACTCAAACGACACCACGATAATCGACACCGTTGGCCTACCCCCTTGCATCGGCATTGACCTTGGAACCCATTCCACAGTCATCGCTGCGATTTCTCCAGATGGTACACCCCGCGTTATCCCGAACGCGCAGGGCGAATTATCGACGCCAACCTCAACCTACATTACCCCGGACAAAAAGATCGTCGTGGGTCGCGAAGCTGTCGAAGCTCTGAAGTATGACCCAAACCATGCGACGCTTTACCCGAAACAAAAACTTGGCACGGCCGAAGCATCTTCCGAGATCTACGGCCAAAGACTTCCCGCTGAAGTCTTATTGGCAGCGGTCTTAAAAAAGGTGAAGGAAGATGCTGAGTCCCATTTGGGCCCCATCAAGGAAGTGGTCATCTCGGTTCCGACATTTTTCGACGAGACACGTCGCTTAGCCACTCAAAACGCAGGTTTTCTCGCGGGCCTCACCGTAATGGACATCGTCAACGAAACCACTGCGTCCGCCCTTGCCTACGCAGTGAAACGAAATTCGGACACCTCTGAAACGCCAGAGTATCTTCAGGAAAACGATAAATTCTTGATCTTCGACCTCGGAGGCGGCACGTTCGACGTCACTGTTATGACCTATGAAGAGGGTACTTTTCGAACCCTTTCCACCGACGGCGACTTCAAACTCGGCGGTCACAACTGGGATCTCCAGCTCCTGTATTTCATGAATCGCAAAATTCAGGCGGCGACCAACATTGACGTTCTAAAGGACCCCCGACTCCAGCTACACCTGCAAATGGAGTGCAAAGCAGCGAAAGAGAAGCTCGCCGCACATCCTACGGCGACTGTCCGTTGTCGAGTCGAGGGTCGCGAAATCACGATTAAAGTGACACGAGACGTCTTCGAGAAAGTCACCTCGGATCTTATTGACCAGACGGAAACATGCGTCCACCGTGTCATGAAAAACGCCAATCTCGGGTGGGCGGCGATTGACAACATTCTGTTGGTAGGCGAGGCGACCAAGTTGCCAGGCGTGACAAAAATGCTTAGGCGTGTGTCCGGAATTGAGCCCCAATCGACTGAATCTATCGGTGACTTGGTTAGCCACGGCGCCGCCATACACGCGTACCACCTACACCTCACAAGATCTGGGAAATCGCCCAGACTCGAGGTTCAAAACGTCAGCACTCATAGCCTCGGCGTTTCAGCGATGAACCCGAGAAACAAAAAGCAACAGATGAGCGTCCTGCTCCCGAAAAACACACCCCTTCCCGCGACGGCGACCCGAATTTATCGCCTCCGATCGAAGTCACAACGACGTATCGTCATTCCAATCCTGGAAGGCGAAAGCCTCGATCCGATTGAATGCCATCCTCTCGGTCGATGCATACTTGACTCACTTCCGGAGAATTTGGGAGACGGGTGCCCCATCGAGGTGAAATTTACGTACCGTCAAAATGGACGCTTGAGTTTGAAGGTGATGATCGACGGCAATAAATGGGACCAAAAACTCCAGCGGTACACGGGTCTGACAAACCGGCAATTGCTCAGCTGGAAAACGCGTCTCGATGCGGATGACCTGTACAACATGGCTGGCCCAGGTTTTTCGGATACGGACGACCTTCCGTCACGCTAATTCATGTCACCGCGCACAAAAAAAGGCCTGGCTTTGCCAGACCTTTTTTATGTGGATCAAACGTGGTTTGTTAACGACGCCATTCCGCTCCGAAGGTAAAACCATAAACCAAGACGTCTTGCCTTCCGTCGATACTCAGTGGTCCGAAACCGGGGCCCCGAACACTATTTGGATTTGCTGAGATCGTTCCATTCGGCAACATGTTTGCGCGGGTCATCCCGTCCCACATGTACATCACCTGACCTCCAACCCTAAGCGAGATGTCCCGTGTAACTTCGTAAGATAAATCAAGACGACCCTCCCACATGGGTGTGAACGCGTCATCATTAATACCGCGATCAACAGCGGCGGTGACTAACTCTTCCTCGATGAAGACATTCGAGGCCGACGCGAACTGCCGATTGTAGTGAGCGGAAACGGCCGTTTGACCAGACCATCGGAACCGTCCGTTCTCTTTGAAGAACCGGGCTCCCATGGTTGCACCAAAAGCGTTGTTTTGATTGTGTTGCTGAAAGCGGTCAAACAGCGTCACCAACTCAGGGTCTGCGTCAGGGTCAGTTGGATCGAACTCCAAACGTTCGAATTGCGTGTCCTGGTAAGATCGGTCGCTGAGATAGACAAATCGACCTCCGATGTAAGGCTCAAAGTATCCGCCATTTTTGAGTTCCTGACGGAAGACTCGATTCAGTTCGTAGGATTGGAATTTGGTACCAATCAACATGGGATTGGTCGTATTGCCAGCACCGTCGGTGTAGGTCATTCCAGCCATGGTTTGGATCGTTGCGGTCCAGCCCTTACTGTTTTCGCCCATAAATCCGAGCTCAAACCGATTACCCCAGACTGTGTAGTTGAAATCAGGCGCTGACTGTCCGAGGAAAGTCGACGAGCTAGGTCCTGAGATTCCGCTATACGTTCGGTCGTATGTGGCGAAAACGCCCGTTGAAGGCTTAGGGTGTTCGTCTAGAAGACTGAAATCAGCCGGTGCAAACACTTGAAGGTCATAATCCATCAGCTGGTCGGCGACGAAATTGACACCACTCCCTACCCCTTGGTCGGAGTACGGAGCATCAAATGTTGTCCCCATCGGCGCCATAGCATCTTGGGCATTTGCCGAGACGCCTAAAGTTGCGACCAAGGCGGCCAGAGATGCGAGAAAGCGTTTGATCAACATTTTTGAATCCCAATAGTTTTGAAGCACTTTCCGTCGGCGCGGATTCCGCGAGCCGCATGCTATCCTCTTGTGCGGGTAGTATCGGTTGTAAGCCTTCGCGAAGTTGAAGGAGAAATCTTCGACTTGCGCAAAAATCACACTAACCGTTAAATTTCCTACCTGCACTCTGGAACCTGCCGGGCTTTCTGAGGTCAACAACGGCCTGCAAACGGACTAAATCACCCGATTAGGGGACCCAATGCGGCATACGTTACTTTTACTACAGAAGTCAGTTCTGGCCTGCGGCACTACCAATTCGGGCGGATATGCCCTAAGTTTCTCTGTGGGGTTACCGTCTTTGCCAAGTTTGTAGGTAGACTACAAGGGTAGTCCGTTGGCAGAACTGATAATTCAGTAGTTTTTACTCAGTCACCTCCGATTGTTGTGATGCGGAAGATTCCTTTAATCATCACAACCTCCTCTCGTTCTATCGGCAGAAAGACCCGACTCATTCAAGGACTTATGATGATGCAGAAGAGAAAAGGCATATGCGGCATTTTGACGTCCCGTTTGCGATCCCTGACCACTGCGGTCGTCTTCCTGTCCTTGGGTAACCTGAACCTGTTGTGGGGGGTAGAAGCCAATCCCCTCGAGGGACCTACCGACTTCGTCCGAATCCGCCATGATGCCAACCATCAACCTGTCTCTTTCGAAACGGCGACGGTCACGTATCTGCGTGCTAACACCGACGGGTCCGAAACTCGGGTGGATCTTATTGGAGTGGTTCATATAGGGTCCAAGTCCTATTACGACGCACTGAATAAACTGTTTGAGCAATATGATGCTTTGCTTTACGAACTTGTCGCCCCAGAAGGAACCAGAGTCCCGGCCGGTGGACGTCAAAGTTCCGGTGCGGATCCTCTATCCGGACTTCAAAACGGAATGAAAGAGATGCTTGGGCTGCAATTCCAGCTCGATCATATCGATTACCAACGCGATAATTTTGTCCATGCGGACATGTCTCCTGAGGAATTCATGGAGAGCATGAGTAAGAATGATGAAAGTTTTGCGAAAACCTTCTTCAAGATGCTGGGTTCTTCGATGGCGATTCAGGGCTCGAAAAGCTCCATGGACGAATCCGATTTGTTCATGGCCATGTTTTCCAGGGACCGTGAAATGAAGATGCGACGGGCGATGGCCAAACAGTTGTCTGGAGCAGATTTGGCGATGGTGGCCTTCAATGGCAAGGATGGCTCGACGATCATCAACCACCGCAATGGCAAGTGTTTTGAGATACTGGACCGCGAAATTGCCAAGGGACGCACCAACCTCGGTGTCTTCTATGGTGCTGGGCACCTTGCTGACATGGAAGAGAGACTCTTGAAAAAGGGATTCAAGAGATCCGGAGATCCGTTGTGGTACGTTGCGTGGCCTCTAACTCGGGAACCGATGGAAACGATTGTCCCGAAATCAACGAAGGCTTACCCCGCGAAACCGCAAACCTCGAACCCTCAGGAGTCACCTGCGTTGGAAGCATCGCCTTCCGATTCTCAGCCTCCGACTCCGCCGGTAGAAGCTACGGATTCACCGGAGCCCAAGTCATCCAAATGCGAGAATTGTCCAGCGCCGAAGCGTCCCAAGCGTTTCCGAGGCCTTTTCCGAAAGTAAGCGCTCTGCCTCAACCATTATTGGTCAGGAGCGAAGTTGGAGTAGCGTGTCCCTCCTACCGTTTCGTCGAGTGAGCCCCCTTCGTGACCACAGTCAGGATTGACGGAGCGAACGAATGCACGGCGTGGATGCTCACGCCGCCGGGCCGCGCCGCAGTGTCCACTGTTTGTGTAAGCGGTCCTGTCGTCCGGGAACTGTTGGAACTTTTTTTTGAGCCTCAATCGCAAGGCCTCTGGGCAAGCCAAAGTTTGAACCGACTTTTTTACGGGAACTGGCTTGGCCCAGATGGCTCCCGAGAAGACTTGGTCGTCTGCCGAAAAACTTCCGAAGCTTTCGAGATCTATTGCCATGGCGGTACGCTTCCGACCCGCCGAATACTTGGCAATCTACAATCCCAAGGCTGCCGAATCGGTTCACCTTGGGAGGCGATGAGAACCGAAACTCGAGATCTGATTTCTGCCGAAGCACGTTGGCTACTGTCGTCTCAGGGGAGTCAGATACCCGCCTCGATTCTGGCAAGGCAAGCCATGGGGGCGTTATCCGCCACCGTTGATCAGATCGGGCAACTGATTCGGGAAGGCGCATTCCGCGAGGCGAAGAGTCGCGCAATGCAGCTTCGGAACACGTGGTCTTGGGGTCTTCGAATTTTACGCCCACCCCGCGTCGCCTTCTGTGGCCGACCCAATGTGGGAAAAAGCAGCTTGATCAATGCGATCTTGGGGTACGAGCGATCCATTGTGGTCGATCAACCGGGGACAACACGAGACGTGGTAATGGAACGAGCGATCATCGGAGGTTGGCCGGTAGAGTTGATCGATACGGCAGGCCTGCGGTCGTCGACGAGGGATCCCTTGGAGGAACAGGGGATTGGACGCGCGCGACACATCCTCAAGGAAGTGGATGGCATCGTTGCGGTTTCATCATTTCCAGATTGTCAAACCGTAAAGCTCCCTGATGAGATCCAGACTCCGGTTCTGCAGGTCTGGAACAAATCGGATTTATGCTCCGAAGTTCGACCCGCGTGCGACGTTTTAATGACGAGCGTGCTCGAGAACCAAGGGATTTCGGACCTGCTGAGCCAACTGCAAGCCATGCTGATTCCTCGAGGCACTCCGCCGGATGCGATCATTTTCACGGACCGACAGAAACAACACCTGGAAACGGTGATCTCGGCGTTATCCAAATCGGACGGTCGGACCGCCTTACAGAGTCTGACTGATTTAACGCACCAGGACAAAGTAGCGGCCCCCTCGTCGAGCAATTGAACTCGGTTCAAGAGGCCTCGGTGGTTGTTGCGACACTGCCGTCGATGGATTACGCTCTTTGCTCATTCGTCGGATTCAACAAAAGCCTTCACATGTGACCGGCTCGCCTTGAGCTTGGTTGCGTTTTGTTCAGGGAGCTGGCCATGGCACTTGGGTTTGGCATCATCGGATGCGGCATGATTTCGAAATTCCACGCTCGAGCGATCGCCGACGTCCGTGGTAGCAAACTGATTGCCTGTTACAACCGAACGTTACCCGCCGCAGAAAAACTGGCCGCCGAGTTTGGCGGAACCGCTTATACGGATCTTGACGATTTCCTTGCCCACCCCGGATTGGACGTCGTGACCATCGGTACGCCAAGTGGAGCACATCTTGAGCCAACTCTTGCGGCGGCTAAAGCCGGTAAACATGTGATCGTGGAAAAGCCACTTGAGATCACATTGAAGCGATGCGACGCCATGATTCAGGCGTGCCGAGAGGCGGGTGTCTTACTCGGAACAATCTTTCCGTCGAGATTTCACCGTTCCTCGCAGTTGCTCAAACGCGCCGTGGATCAAGGACGGTTTGGCCGAATGACAATGGGCGATGCCTATGTAAAATGGTACCGATCGCAAGAATATTATGACAGCGGAGCGTGGCGAGGCACGTGGGAGTTGGATGGTGGCGGCGCCCTCATGAATCAAGCGATCCACACGGTGGACCTGCTCACATGGCTCATGGGTCCGGTCCTTGAAATCTCCGCGTTCACTGCAACTCTGGCCCACGAGCGCATCGAGGTGGAAGATACGGCCACCGCAACCCTTAGATTCGCGAGCGGGGCGCTCGGTGTGATCGAAGCGACCACCACAGCATTCCCGGGCTCACTCAAGAAGGTCGAGTTGCATGGATCTGAGGGCTCGGCGGTTCTACAAGAGGAAGACATCATTCAGTGGGAATTTGCGAAAATGAAAAGCCAGGATGCAAACCTTCTGGAGGAGATGTCCCAACGGACAGAGACCGGGGGTGGAGCAGCCGACCCTGCTGCAATCGGTCATCATGGCCATACCGCCATTTTCAAAGATTTTGCAAATGCGATAAAAAAAGGAACGCCGCCGGCGATTGATGGGGCAGAGGGTCGACGTAGTGTCGAGATCATTCTGGGTCTCTACAAGGCTGCAGAGACAGGAAAACGCGTCGCCTTTCCGCTTCCTAAGGATCCGATCCTCAAAGCGCGCACCGCAAAGAAATGATTGTCACGATTCTACGGCGGTTGAGAGCAGTCGCCGCTCGAGTCATGTGAGAATTTTCGCAAATTAAAGGCAAGCGTTTGCTTGACTTTACCTAACCCGATGCTGGGGAACTTCCGAATTTCGGGTTTAGAGTGTTTCCTTTTTTTCGAGAAGGAAATTCAACGCGGGTGAGCGCAACATGACGGACTGTCAGAATCAGACTTTCTTGGGGTACGACTACGGAACCCCCCTTCGAAATGCTGAATAACTTGATAATTGAAATGGCGAGCCACGCCATCTGATTATTTTCACGGCCAGGGCAAATCCGATTTGGTATTTCAGAGAAGGAAGCTAACTTTTGTTGAACACCAGCAACGACACTTCAAAATTATTTTCCACGAGCAGCATCAGATGACCTTACGTGTCCAACTGGTAGCGATCATCACTGTAGCGAAGCAGGAACTGACCCAAGTGACAGCAGTTCAAGGTTTCTTGAATCGGTCCTAGAACCAACTGCATCGGTTCAGCGAATTGATCAGTGACGATCACACAAAAGGAAGAACCCATGGCAAAATACTACGTTGAGTCCGGCGAAATCCGTTTAATCGTCCAAGCCGAAGATCCAAGAATGGCCGCGTTATGGACGATGCATAGCGCAATGGAGCAGACGGTCTCCCTCGATGCACTCGATTTGAGTAATGACCAACTCGAAGACTTCAAAAAGATGGATTCAGTTGCTCAGTTCAGTCGTCAGATTTCAGTCAGCGAAATTGGCTTGGGCCGAGCCGAGGCCGGGCAATTTGAAGCCTTGGAAATCATGATTGAGTGGAATCAACTCGCCGTCGCTCTGGCACGATTGGAGCGACTGATCGATGGTCAGGAAACCTCGTGAGATCGGGCGAGGTGCGATTAAGGAGGTCGCTCAACTCCCACAGGCTCACCACGGCGACTCTCAACCGCGACTCTCAACCGCGACTCTCAACCGCGACTCTCAGCAGTAACATGGCGGCATACTGATTTTCGACCTCCGCTTCGCCGCATCCACCATGAGCCCATCGGAAAAAGTGTCAGGACCAAACCTCTTTCATAGTTTGGCCAATCCTATTCTACAACAATATCGCTGAGGCTAGAATTCGCAAAGCTTATCTGCTGACTGACGGACACCTTTGCAATTTTCAGGCAATTTGTCTATCGCCGGGCAACTTTGCCATCGCCGGGCAAGGTGTCTCCATGAGCCACGTGCCCATCCAAACCGAGTCCGAAAGTCGCGTTGCTCAGGCGTGCAATACGTTTTCAAGCGGTTCGAAGTCGAGGTCAAAGGTTTCTGCAACCGGTTTGTTCGTGACACTTCCTCGATGCACATTGATCGCCGTCGAGATCGGGCGGGATTGAACCGCAATTCCGACACCGTGGTCCGCGAGGTGAAGGGCCCAAGGCAAGGTGACATTGCCGAGCGCGAAAGTGCTTGTTCGACCCACCGCCCCAGGCATATTGGCAACGCAATAGTGGACGACTTCATGCTCGATAAAAATTGGATCGCTGTGAGTCGTCGGGTGGGACGTCTCAATACAACCTCCTTGATCCACCGCCACGTCAACGATCACGCTCCCCGGCTTCATGATCTTCAAATCTTCCTTGGTGATCAAATTCGGAGCTTTTGCACCAGGGATCAAAACCGCCCCGATGACCAAATCGGCCAACGCGAGTTCTTCCTGAATAACAAACCGATCACTGTAAAGCACGTTGACATTGGCGGGCATGATATCGTCGAGATAGCGCAAGCGATCCATATTGATATCCAGAATGGTCACATCCGCTTGAAACCCGGCCGCAATTTTCGCCGCATTTGTTCCGACGACTCCACCGCCCAAGATCGTGATGTGCGCGGGAGCAACACCGGGAACGCCTCCAAGCAAAATCCCGCGTCCCATTTGTGGTTTTTCCAGGAACCTCGCACCTTCCTGAATACTCATTCGCCCAGCCACTTCGCTCATCGGCGTCAATAACGGGAGCCGACCTCCGGAGTCTTCGAGTGTCTCGTAAGCAATGCAGGTTGCACCTGATTTCACCATCGCTTCAGTCAGTTCGCGATCGGCAGCGAAATGAAAATAAGTGAAGACAATCTGGTCCTCACGAAGCAGACCAAACTCTTGTGGCTGAGGCTCTTTCACCTTGATAATCATCTCAGCCCGAGAGAACACCTCTTCTGCATCCCCGCAAATGATGGCTCCAGCAGCCTGATAGTCGGCGTCCGTTAATCCGCAACCGACCCCAGCCTGAGTCTGCACCAGGACCTGATGCCCACGTCGCGTGAGTTCCGCTGCTCCAACTGGAAGAAGCGAAACGCGGTACTCATCGCGTTTAATTTCTTTCGGTACGCCGACAATCATGCATCGCCCTCCCATGATTCGATGTTCTCGTGTTCCGATTGATCTTCTTGATTGAGTTGATCTTCGTGCTCAGGTTGCTCAATCCACTGATCGCGACTCACCTCATCCTCACGACTCTGCGTAGCTCCATTCTTGCGTTTCCCTCCGCCGTGGCTATCACGTTTTTGCAGGAATAACCGAATGGGAACCTCACCGAAACTCAACTGGTCGTGTAGGAAACCTTTAAGGTACTTCAGGTAGGTCGGTGCAAAGGCTTGGGGATCGTTGCACATCAAAACGAGTGTCGGCGGCTGTACACCCACTTGCGTCGCATAAAAAACCTTGGGCCGACGATTTCGGAAAATCGGTGGCGGATGCTTGTCAATGGCCGTCCTTAAAAGACGATTCAACTCACCGGTTGAGATTCGATCACGCGACTGTTTAAACAACATCAACGCATGGTTGAGCAGCTTGCGAACATTTCGACCCGATTGCCCCGTGATAAAGGCGATGGGAACCTGCCAGAGACTCTGGAAGTTCTCCCGCAGATAGTCACTCCACTGCTGGGTCGGCATGTGTTCCGCCATCAGGTCCCATTTATTCACCACCATGATGCACGGTTTGAAATGTTCTTGGATGTACGACAGCAACTGCTTATCGACTTTGGAGAGGCGTTGACTGGAGTCAAAGAACATGAGCACGACATCCGCATGCCGAATGCTCCTCTGGGCGCGATGAGCCCCGTACCAATCGATGTCGGTGCGAACACTTTTATTTTTCCGAAGACCAGGCGTGTCAATCGCCACGAAGGCCTTGTCGTCCATCTCGAAGCGGACATTTACACTGTCCCGGGTCGTCCCTGCCACTTCAGAGACTATCATCCGGTCGCTGTTCGTCAGCGTATTGATGAACGTACTCTTTCCAACGTTTCTTCGACCGACAATCGCGATTTTCATTTCTGGTTCGGAGAGTTCGACCGAATCGGGAACCACGTCGGGAAGCCGCTGAACCACCGCTTCGAGCAAGTCATCTCTTCCCAGTCGATTCGCGGCGGAAACCTTGACAGGCACCCCATAACCGAACCTCGAAAATTCCTCAGAAGCGATGTCGTATTTATCGGCATCGCATTTGTTGGCAACCAGCAGAATGGGTTTGTCTGTCGCCCGCAAACGCTTGCTGATCGTCTCATCCAGCGGTGTCATGCCATCGCGGGCATCGACCACGAACAACAACAGATCTGCTTCCTGAATCCCAAACTGAATCTGCTGTTCAATTTCATCAGAAAGATTGTCGACATCATTGATCCCAATCCCGCCCGTATCGACCAGCTCAAAATAGTCGTCGTCTTCCTGAAACAGGTGGGTCATTCGATCCCGAGTCACGCCCGCAACGTCATCGACAATCGCCAGTCGGCGACCGACCAACCAGTTAAAAAGGCTGGACTTGCCCACGTTTGGGCGTCCGATGATCGCGACCTTGGAAAAAGACATAGCAACCACAGTTTCAGGATCTGATATTCAAACCCGTATCATACCGGTTGGTCGCTGCCAGCCCAAGGAGTCAAATGGTCGCTGGCAGCCCCTCAGAGACGCGTAAAAATCGGAACTGCCTCGCCCCCGAATCCCGGCTGAAGAGGCCGCTGCCACCCAAAGCACTCTTCTCGCCCATGCCATGGCTGGACAGGACCACCGATTTAACCACCTGCGGGTACCCAAACACCGAATAAAGATCGAGTTTGCACCCACTCACCCAAGAGAAGTTCAGCGACGGTGCCGTCTTTCTCCCGCCAGCTAAGCCACGCGGTCGAGCGTAAAACACCCGCTCGGTGATTTCCAAGGCGACTACTCGCTGAAAAACGCGCGTTCCACAAAGCCGGTGTCGATCGAACCGTTGGCGAAGCTTTCATGCTCCAGCACCATCTTGTGAAAAGGAGCCGTCGTTGCGATTCCTTGGACACGCAACTCGTCCAAAGCTCGAATCATGCACGCAATCGCCTCTTCCCGAGTCGGCTTGTGAACGATCAGCTTCCCAATCATCGAATCGTAGTAAGGCGGAACGGTATATCCAGCGTGAGCATGAGAGTCGAACCGTACTCCAAGTCCACCCGGAATTTGAATCGACTCAATTTTGCCAGGACAAGGCTGGAAGAACCGGTCGGGATCTTCCGCGTTGATACGGCACTCAATGGAGGCGCCGATGCAAGGAATATCGTCCTGAGTAAGCGTGAGCGGCATGCCACTCGCAATCTGAATCTGCCATTTGATCAGATCGAGCCCCGTCACCATTTCAGAGACCGGATGCTCCACCTGGATGCGGGCATTGACTTCAATAAAGTAAAAGTTCTCCTGCGCATCGACAATGAACTCGACGGTGCCCGCATTGGTGTAGTTGGCATGCTTGACCAAACGCACGGCCGATGCGCAGATTTCGTTTCTTGTTTCCTCACTCAACGTTGGCGCGGGACTTTCCTCAATCAACTTTTGATGCCGCCGTTGAGTGGAACAATCTCGTTCCCAAAGATGCACGACCTTCCCGTGTTGATCTGCAAGGATTTGAACCTCGACGTGCCGAGGCTTCTCGACAAACTTTTCCAAATAGACACCCGCATTCCCAAACGCCGCTTTGGCTTCATTTTGAGCCTGCTGAATCGCTGTCTTCAAGACCGATTCATCCTCGGCGACTCGCATGCCTTTTCCACCGCCCCCCGCCGTGGCTTTGATCAGAACGGGGTAGCCTATTTCTTTGGCAACCTCAACCGCCTGATCTTCGTCTTCGATCAGGCCATCACTTCCGGGGACCACCGGAACCTTGGCGGCTCTCGCAAGGTCGCGTGCCTGATTCTTATCGCCAAGCAGGTCCATGGCTTCGGGAGACGGACCAATAAAGTCGATGTTGCAACTTCGGCAAACTTCATTGAAGTGGGAGTTCTCAGCAAGGAATCCGTAGCCGGGATGAATAGCATCAACATTTCCGACTTCCGCAGCACTGATCAGCTGGTCGATCTTCAAATAACTGTCGGCCGACTTGGGTCCACCAATGCAGTACGCCTCATCGGCGAGTTCGAGATAGGCGCTACCGCGATCGGCTTCACTGAAGACGGCAACCGCCTCGATTCCCATTTCTTTACAAGCTCGGATGATTCGCAGAGCGATTTCGCCGCGATTGGCAATCAAAATTCGATTAAACATGGAACCCGTTGGTTGAACATTGCTTTAGAGGTGGAGTCAAACTCACGAGGAGTTTCAGGCGAGGGCAATCCCTCAATTTCGTTTTGCCAACACGCTAACTTTTTGCAGAAAACAGGACCCTTGACGATCGCAGGTCGGGGTAATACCAGGCCGCAACGGAGAGTTGTACTTACCGAGGTCTCTCCGGCGGACCGAGAACGGTCAAACCGAGTCCAAACAAGCGTCAGCCATTGGTATCTACCTTGAAAAGTGGCTTGTTGACGTCAACCGCTTCTTCGTTTTTGACCAGAACGGCCACAACTTTGCCGGAAATGCCTGCAGGGATTTCGTTGAACATTTTCATGGCTTCGACCACACAAACGATAGTGTCTGCCTCGACATGATCCCCCACTTTGACATAGGTCTCCGCATTGGGATTTGGCTTGGAGTAGAAGGTCCCAACCATCGGGCTCGTCACCACAGAAATGTTGTCGCCATCGACAGCTTCAGCAGGCGGCGTTGGCGTTGCAGGAGCCGCCGCAGGAACCGGTGCAGCGGCGACGGCAGGCATGACACCTGGAGCAGCCGCAGGCGCTGAAACGACGACGGGTGCGGGCTCATCTTTTCGTCTTAAACGAATCCGGCGGTCACCATGTTTCAACGAAACTTCGTTGAGATCATGTTCCTTCATCATCTCAACCAGCTGACGGATACGCTCGACGTCAAAAACTTCGTTATTTGATTTCGCTCGATCTGCGTTACTCATAAATGGTCCTTAGCTCTTACTTATCCCCGAAGCGGCGTCGTTGCGAGCGTGCATGGGCACGTCCATGCGGTTTCGAGATTGATGCGGCAATTTGGTTTCGTGGTTCAAATCGAATCGGGAAGCTGCACCCAAGCCGCTAAAGATTAAGCACACAAGCATCCAAATTCTTCTCAACATGGGTCATCACTTCATGCCCGTCGGTCGTCACGAGGATGTCGTCCTCGATTCTCACACCGCCCCAGTCCGGCAGATAGATCCCCGGTTCAACCGTGACCACCATCCCCGGCTTCAAAATCGACTCGTTTGCCGATGACATTCGCGGAGATTCGTGAATTTCCAATCCAAAGCCATGGCCGAGGCCGTGCCCAAACCGTTTACCGTAACCGGCCTCTTCAATGACCGACCGCGCCGCGCGATCAACGGCACTGCACGCCACACCCGGACGAATCGCTTCGATAGCCGCAAGTTGTGCTCTCAAAACGACTTCGTAAATTCGGCACAGCTTGGTCGAGATTTTACCGGTGACCAAAACACGGGTCAAGTCGCTCATATAAAGGCCCGCTTTTGCGCCCCAATCTATGAGCACGAACGGGCTTTCCTCGATCCGCCGTTCCCCGGGGACAGCATGGGGAAGCGCCGCCCGTGGCCCGACTCCAACAATCGGCTTGAACGCACACCCAACACCCCCGAACTGGCGTATTTGATGCTCAATGTTCGCGGCCACCAATCTTTCCGGCATTTCGGGGGTCAGTGTGGCACGAATAAAGTCAAAGGTCCGTTCCGCCAGATGGATCGATCGACGAATTTCCGCCATCTCATTCCGGTCTTTGATCTGCCTCAGCGTTTCGACCCATTCGGAGGTCGAAACCAGTTCCACTCCGTCCAGCTTCGACGTGAAAAGGTCGAACTGGTTTTTACTTAAAGAGTCGCCCTCAACGGCGATTGACTCTAATTTTCTGGACTTCAGTTCCTTTTGCAAAATCTGCACCATGCTGGTGGAACTGGTCCGAGACACAAATGGGACGTCCGGACTCTCTTCTTCCAACTGCGTCGTATAACGACTGTCGGTGAGAATAATGGCATCGCTTCCCGTCAGAAGCAGATAACTCGAGTCCCCGGTAAATCCTGTGAGATAAGTCACGTTGATCTCGTTCGTGACCAGTAGAGCCGGCACACCCGATTTCTTCAGGGTCGAGCGGAGGCGATCTCGTCTTTTTGCATGCATCTGCATTCTCTCGTTGATGGACTCAAGATGGGTTGAACTCGAAAACCTTCAGCCCAAATCGCGACGTCCAGCCGAAGCGTGCTTTGCGCGACTCATGTCTTCGACCGATGGCGATCAAGCGGTAAAAAAACCTATGTGAGCAATTCTCTGTGGGGCGATGACCAACATGTACAGGAACGGACGTTGTGATTTGTAGCAGAGAGGGCTTACCGTCCTTCACGCCGATTCAACCGCTTGGCCGGGAATCTGCTGATTCTGTTCATTCACCAAAATAATCCGCGGCGTGAACTCATCAAGGGTGGATTCATGAACCCGGGCATAGGCCACGATGATGACAAGGTCTCCAGGCTTTACGTGGTGCGCTGCCGCACCATTGATGCAGATTGCTCCAGAGTCTGCCGCTCCCTCAATGACATACGTCGTCAACCGTGAACCGTTGGTGATGTCGTAGATGTCAACCTGCTCGTAGGGGACGAGATTTGCCGCATGCATCAAGGTCGAATCGATCGTGACACTGCCTTCATAATCCAGATCAGCATCGGTCACCGTGGCTCGGTGGATCTTCGATTTCAACAGTGTCCGTTCCATACGTGCCCCATGTTTTGCCTTGGATATCCTCTTCGCAAGGCGAATTCTATTCTCAAAAACCTGTCTGTCTTTGTGGACTCGATGACGGCGTCTCAATCCGCTTTCCTAAGGTTTGAAACATGCACGTCTAAAGTGTCAAACAAAGCGGCGGGCCGTTCATTCATCCAGCCGTATGGCCGCAGGGGACACCTCTTCGGATGGTTCCATGCTTTGGAGGGCGACAACGCGCCGCGATCGTTCTGACCTGACTCCTTTTAACGTTAACGCCAAACGGATTACGCGCCCAGACGTGCCAGCCACACGATCAATGCCAGAAATGCAAAACAGATCCCAAAACTGATCACAAAACCAGCGATATCCGAAAAACGTGGCTTTTGAAGCTCAAGTTGGGAATTGGGAAACAGCTTTTTGTGATCGTACCGACGCGGATTTTCGTAAGACAGACGAAGACTTTCCTGATCTCTTTGCGGATCGGGATCCACAGGCGTTTTCATCTTGACGTAATAACGATCCAATCCTTCGCCGCGACACCGAGGCGTTAGCCAGCTGAGAACAAACATGATCAGAAATGGAGATAAAATCTTCACCGGCAAACGAATGGACTCCAGTTGCGGTCTCTCCATCGTCGAGAGATCCAAGCCCGCCCAAAGGTAAGGCAAGAACTCCACTTTCAGCTTTCCCCGACCTTCAACCTGCCCCTGGTACTCCCTGACATAGGTCACACGACGATTCTCTTGATCTTCGACTTTGTCGATTTCGATCCATGTCCCAGCCTGTTCGTCAAACCCTTCGCTCCAGAAAACGGCTTGCCCTCCAGCGATTTTTGGATAGCGATACTCATACTCCTCTCCAAGTTCCAGAGGCGTGGGCCGATCGCCCAACGCTTCCAAATTGACCTGCGCGACCTGCAACTCTGCGGCGGCCTCCGCCAAGGGCGTCAACGCAGAAGTTGGCGGCGATTTCGCCACGGAAGCGGAGTTCTGCCCGGATGCTGAATTTTCGGGAGCGGATCGCGTGGCTTCGACGCATTGTCGGTAATGGGCCAACGCGGCCTCGTGCGTCGATCGAACCGTTTCCCATTGTTCAATCTTGATCTGCCGTCGCTCGACATCGACCGGGGTTGCCTGCCGGGTCTCGACCGTTTCGCGTTGATTCGTCACGACTCCAAATTCAGCAAGGCTTCGGAGCTCCGGTTTCACCATGGGAACAGTGATTGGGAGAATAAAGAAGACCACCACGATAAACAGCACCGTGCCCCAGGCGGCCCACTTGGTGGCTCGTCTCCAGAACATTCCCAACCAGAAGGGTGCTGCAAATGACGCCGCGAGCTCCAAGGCGAGTCGATATTGCCCAAACACATCGTAAGCGTTAATCGAGACAAAGACCGCTCCGACGATGATCAGGAGTCCCGCGAGTCGTCCGACCGCGACATAGGTTTTCTCGGATGCCTCGGGATCGATATACGCGGCAAACACATTCCGCACGAGCAATGCGGAGCTTACCAGCATATAGCAGTCCGCAGAGGACATCAGGGCGGCCATTAAGCATGCCAGCATCAACCCCACGAGTCCCAGTCCGAGCGGCTGGAGAATTTCCCGGGACGCGATGCCCCAGACTTTATCATTGTCGGCCGCAATTTCGAGATTGTTCGCCAACAGGGCCAACGCAATCAATCCCGTGAACCCCCAACCAATCGTGCATAATCGCTTCAGGAAATTTCCGGTCACCAGGCCCATGCGAGCCGAGTTTTCTGTTTTGGCAGAGCCACCTCCCGTTGCAATGAAGTGAGGCTGCACAACGATCCCCACAAGACTCATCAGGGCGAACACGGCAATGTAGTAGACTGGAAATTCGCCCGCCAAAGGGGTGCCAAATAGCTGGAAATAGTCACTACCCAGGCGATCGTGCATGATTTTCAAGCCATCCATCAATTCGGGCTTGTCGACGTTGACCCCCAGCGACGGATAATCGGCCCCGTAGCGACGTGCCAACTCGATAAGTCCGTAAGGAATCAGAATGACGGATAAAACAATAATGCAGATGCCCTGAATCAGGTCGGTCCAGTAGGCTGCGGTCAAACCACCCAAAATTCCGTAAACCAACACGATGCCAGCAATTAAAGGTATCAGGATAAGCCGTAAATCGTCGGGCTGACTCAAACCGAATTGCCCCACGATCCAAAGGATCGTTTCCTGCCCCAACAAAGGTTCAACCACCTTGCTGATCGCCGAGAACATGATCGAAAGATAAAGCATCTGGAAGCTGAACGCGAAGACCGTATAGGCCACACCAAGCGCCTTGCTCTGGTACCGCTCGACGAACCAATCACCCAGTGTCAAATGCCGCATCCGTCGATACCAAACCGCAAAGATCCAATAGAAAGGCGTTACAAAAAGCCAGTTCAAGGCCGACCAGATTCCACTCAATCCGCTCGTCCATGTTGTTCGCCCTAGTGTGATAGGATCCTGAGCGCCCGTGCCCGCACCAAATGCTGCAAATGTTTGCAGCAGCTTTCCGAACCCACGTCCACCCATGAAGTAATCTTCTTGACGACGGATGGTCATGGAACAAAGTAAACCGATGACGACGAGGACGGCGAAATAGACACCGAGCACAACAAAATCGATGGTCTGCATCGAAAACGACTCCAACTACGTTTCGCGATTGATCGGTCTGGCTGGCAAATCCCCGATCCTCACAAACACCACTTCGGTGAACGAAGCATGCGCTTCGTCTGGACCGGTATCGAGCCGCTCACTTCCTAGCACATTCAAGGAAGCCAGCGACTTTCAAATTCGCTGAAGGCGGGAACGCCATGCAAATCATCGACAATTCTAACTCCGCCTGCGTCCGATTTCATCTTTTAACGCGGTTTCATCAACTTGCGCAGTCGCTGATGGCCCGTGGTTCGCAACCTCACTCCAGTGACATGCCTCGCCTACCGTCACCCCGGGTGACCGACTCCCCCTTGAGTCCCGCACGCCGCATGGTTATCAAAAATACGGAATCACGCGCCCCACCCTTGGGCGATGACTCTTTGCCGTCAGGACGGGCCACTCCCCGTGCCTGAACCCGATCTAGATCTTCTCGCCCCCCCTCCCGAAGGTAGCCTCGCGATGACCCAACCATGGACAATCGACACGTCGGACGAAACATTCGAGAAAGATGTGATGGAACGATCGGCGGAAACGCCCATCATCGTGGACTTCTGGGCAGAATGGTGCGCCCCTTGCCGGATGTTAGCGCCCAACCTTGAGGCAGCCGTAGAAAAGCGAAATGGCGAATTCCTCCTGGTGAAGGCGGAAACAGAAAAATGCCAGCAGGCGGCAGGCTCTTTTCAGGTCTCCTCCATACCGGCCGTCTATCTCGTTTACCAAGGAAAAGTGGTCGACTTTTTTGCCGGCGTCCTTCCCGAAGCTGAATTGGATCGCTGGCTTGATACGGCAAAAGATCGATTCCGGCTCATCGAGGCCGAGGCGATGGAATCCGAAGCTCCTGATCAAGCCGAAACCATCTACCGCGAATATCTAAGCGAAGAACCGAATGGGTATCCGGTGATGATCAGCTTGGCTCGCGTCTTGTGCCGCTCCGGTAAAACCGATGAAGCGACGGAGTGGATTGAGAAACTCGAAGCGAGAGGATTCATGGAACCTGAAGCTGAAAAAGTCAAAGCACAGCTTGGCCTCAGTTCGATGAGCCATGGTGATGTTGCGACACTCCGCGACCAAGTGAACGCTGATGAGCAAAACCTCAGTCTTCGACTGGAACTTGCGAAAGCCCTGATGGCGGAAGCCGAATACGAAGACGCCCTCCAGCTCTGCCTCCACATCATCGAAAAGGAAAAAATCGGCCTCGGCGAAGAAGCCAAGCAAATGATGCTGGACGTATTTCGCATCTGGGATGACGAATCCCAGGTTCGAGATTTTCGAAAAAAGCTCTCGATGCTTCTTTATTGAGCTTCTTTACTTGAAATGGGTTGCTGCTGTGAAGCTGAGTTTTCGAATCGCACCCGAACAGGAACCACCTCACCCGCGCCCGCCGTATCCTAAAAGAACGCGTAAATCCAAGGGCCGATCGCCGCCTGGCTGGAGAGGATCACAAGGGCCATAAAGAGCAGCAAACTGACGATAATCGGAACCAACCACCACCGTTTATTGGTTTTCAAAAACTCCCAGAACTCTCGCAGAAAACTGATCTCTGGTTCCTCTGCGGCCAATCGGAACTCATCCTCGTCCGCCTTCATCGGACATTCATCCGTACTCTGATTTTTCAAGAGAGATCTCCCTTCGCATGGGCAAGTCCTGGTCACCGAAACTGTCGAAAATAGCGACGCCCCTTTGGAATTCCCTTCCGCGTTTGCCAGCCACTATCGTCCTTATGGGATGATCGCAGTCCCAAGGGGTCGTGCCCTCGCATCCGCATGAGCAGAGCGACCGGAACCACGACAAAACCATAGATCAGGGTCAATGTGACAAGACTCAATCCTTGACCCAAGGGCTTGAGCAAGCCGATTAAGAGCTTCTGCGCAAGTCGTGAACTCTGAGGCCACACGCTGAACATGATCATCGATGACACCGAAAGAAGGGACAACACCCCCAATCGCCATAGGTCCACCTCGGAAAGGGATTTAGCGAACGATAACGTCAACACAAGTCGAAGGACGAAATACGCCAGAAGGAGCCCCGCAACCGCCACAACGCCCCAAGGAAATCGTTGCGTCTTTTGACCTTGTTTACGTATCGAATGATCACGTTGAGCCAGACGTTTCCGCATGGCTGAAAGATCTCCCATTTTCGCCCGATCGATGACCTGATTTTCAATCACAAGCAAGTCCATTTCGGAATCCAAAAAACATTTCACCGCATCGACCGGATGACAGACGATCGGCTCATCTTTCACGTTGAAGCTGGTGTTGATCAACACGGGGACCCCCGTCATCGCTTCAAAGGCATCCAGGAGCGACTCCAGCTTCTTGTCACTCCCGGGTTTCACGGTCTGGATTCGAGCCGATTGATCCACATGCGTCACCGAAGGAATGTCCGAACGGGACTCTGTCAGGCGTTCCGCAAACGTAAGCGTCCGCTCATCGACCGCTCCGTTTTCCGCCGCCCCGCTCTCACGCTGACCACGAACCTTCACCGTCCGCGTCATGTAGGGACTGGAAAACCCTTGATCCACCTCAAAGAAATGCGGGGCTCCTTTTTCGGAAACCATCGGGGCGAACGGTCGAAACGACTCACGTCCCTTCACCCGTTGGTTCAAACGGACCTGCATCTCGGGACTTCTCGCATCCGCAAGAAGACTTCGCCCCCCCAGGGCCCGCGGACCGAACTCCATGGCCCCTTGAAACCACCCGACCACACTCCCTTGAGCCAAAGCTTGTGAGACATCCTCGACCAACCGAATTGACGAATCATAGTGTCGGTAGGGAATTTGGATCTCCTTGAGCTCCCGCGCAACCGAAACGTCATTGAACCGTGGGCCTAGCCGAGTACTCCATTCGGGCTGCACCGTTCGTTTCTGATCCAAAAGTTGAAACCAGGTCAACTGTGCTGCCCCCAAGGCTCCACCCGCATCTCCCGCCGCCGGCTGAATCCAAAGTTCCTCAAAAACAGCTTCCTCAAAAAGCCGCGCATTGGCGACACAATTCAAAGCGACCCCTCCCGCGAGACAGAGTCGAGACATGCCCGTGAGCGAACGAGCGTGCCGAGCCGACTTCAATAGCACTTCCTCCAAAACGACTTGGATCGATGCGGCAAGGTCCGCGTGCTTTTGCTCAAGAGCCTCGTCCTCTTGTCGGCAAGCCATGCCAAGCAGTCGCTCAAATGACGGATGAGTCATCTCCATCGAGTAACCGAATCGAAAAAAATCCATATGAAGCCGGACGGACCCATCTTCCCTGACATGAACGACACGCTCTTTCAGGATCTTGGCATAACGGGGAACTCCGTAGGGGGCGAGTCCCATCAACTTGTACTCGCCGTCATTGACGCGAAAACCACAGAAGGTCGTGATCGCCGAATAAAGCAGGCCGATCGAATTTGGAAACTCCAACTCCTTGATCAACTCAATCCGATTGCCCCGGCCCACGCCGATCGACGCCGTCGCCCATTCCCCCACTCCGTCCAGAGTCAGAATGGCAGCCTCTTCGAAGGGCGATGAATAGAAGGCGCTCGCCGCATGGGCCTCATGATGTTCGACAAAGACATTTCTTCGATGCCGTTGATCACCCACCGCCTGCCGCGTACGTTTCCGTACCCTCAACTTGTCTCGCACCCAGCTTGGCATGGTCCGAGTGAAAACCGGATACCCGCGGGGCGCATACTGGAGGGAAGTCTCAAGGACGCGTTCAAACTTCAATAGCGGCTTCTCATAAAACGCGACAAAGTCAATCTCTTGACTCGTCACATTTGAGATATCAAGACAGGTTTCAATCGCCCGGTATGGAAATCCGGCATCGTGTTTGATGCGCGTCAGTCGCTCTTCCTGAACGGCAGCACGCACTTCACCATCGACAACCAAAGCGGCTGCCGAATCGTGATAAAAGGCGGAGATACCAAGGATGGCCGTCATGTTTTTAGATTTTTAAGACCAGATTTGAGTCAGCCGTCAAAAACCAATCATCGCCTGACGACGCGGAATTCATACCCAGCACCTGCATCCTACGTTCAAAAACATCGGTCTCAACCGGTTCAATGCTGACGCATTCGTAAACTATATTCGTCCGCACCATGAAAGCAAAAAAGCAAGGCTTCGCCGCCCGCCAGTTCATCGAAAAGTTGGTAAATCCAATCCTCCTCGCCGGGCCATGGATAGGCATAAAAAAGCCGAACGTGCTCTGCCGAGACAGGCGCCCTCCCCCACGCAGAATGTTCCAGAGTATCCATCGCACGAAAATCCGACCTCTGCTGCCGAATCTCGGCCGAATTGTGAATGAAACTGCCCGTTAAAAATTGTGGGTCCAAGTCCAAACTCCCAACCAGCTGTTTGGCCTTGGCGACCAAACGGCCGTCGACTTCGAACCCGAAAACACGCATTCCCAGCGAAGCGGCGCAAGTCGAGACACCGCCGAGCCCCGCCCCCCATTCGCAAAACCAATGTCCTGCCAGGTCGTAGTTCCGCGAAACCCAACTTAAGTGTCGCGCTGCGGTTCGATAGTCACTTGCATAAAACCCACGCCCCCACTTCAGTCCTTGGTTGCCGACGATCAAATCGGAACAGGCATCAAGCTCCTGAAGATAGGCTTCGATTTCGGGGGTTGCACACCACTGAGCATCACAATCTAATTCGCATTCAGTTAAGGTCACGCCCTCCCCTTCCCTATGCTCAAAGCTTTCCGACAGCAAGACCAAGCGGTCGACCCGCGCGAAGCAGCGAACATCCAGATCCAGCCCAAACCAGTCAGGATTTAAGAACTCAACGGGAGGCCTCTCCTACGCCCCTCTTTGTATCTCGTCGAGCCATGCTTGGCATTCAGTCAAGTCGTTCAAAAGAAAGTCGGGAGCAGAAGGTTCGAGGTCAGCACGATCACTCCCTCCGGTACACACGGCAACGACACGGGCTCCTATGGCTCTGCCGCACTGCACGTCCGCCGGAGTATCTCCCACAACCCAGAGGCTCTCCTCAGAAATTTTTTGACCGAGTTCTTCCTCGACTTGCTTCCGCGCTGCACGAGCCACATCATCTCGCAAGGGATGGTGATCTCCAAAACCGCCTCCACGAAAGTAATGACGCAACCCGAAGCGGTCCAATTTGATCTCGGCGCCCCGTTTAACGTTGCCGGTAAGCAGTCCGAGATAGAGATCGCGTTGCTTACTAAGCGATTCAAGTAACGTTTGCACTCCAGGCAAAACATGGCCTTTGGATCGAGTCAGCTCCGACTCGAGACACTCCAGATAGAGACTCATGAATTTAGACCAACGATCCTCGGTGTACGTTACACCATTGGCACGAAACAACTCCCGCACGATGCCCTGATCGGTACACCCGTGAACGGGGACGGGTTGCGGATCCTCGACGCCAAACTCCTCGCGCATCACCACCAGGAGTGCATGCAAGCCCGCACCACCACATCGAATCAGTGTTCCATCGATGTCAAATAAGATCACGTTCATATTGCAACCACCGGGAGCGGACGGTCAAGGTCATCTCCATTAGCCTGAAAACCATTCCCATCGACGTCAACAAAAATCGGGGGGATCACCGCGACCGGAGCAAGCTTACCTCGTTCCTCACCCATCACGCGGCCCAATGACAACCCTTATCGGATCGTAGCCACGATCAGATGAGCATTGGACTTCAGTTCGACTTCGATCGGCAGGTAAGCTACCGCATCTCAACCGCGGACCTCGAACCCCGGGTTCCGAGAATTCATCGCGCTGAAAGAATTTCCGCCGCACCCAACGATCGGGAGCCGAATCGACATTTGCGAGCCTTTCACCTTCGTTGACCAGTATCGCGTGCTGGGAGACGCGACACAATCCGGACATTGCGAAACAAACGGCACATTTCGAAGCTCCTAGGGGACCGAAACACAATGACACTTTGACCAATGGAGAGATTTCACTAAACAAGTGGTCGTTGGCCTTTGAATAAATCCAGCTCTTTCCGAAATGGGAGTTGACGCACACTTTGAAAATCGTTCATAAAAGTAGGCCGTTGGCGATGCCGCAATCAAAAGGATATTGAACGGGAGTTTGCATCGAGATCTCCCAGCCAACGCCCACTTCGCAAGCTCAACTTGGATCGGCGGAACGGCGAGAGCTGACCTACCATCCAAGCCGCGTCCGGCAATAAAATGCCGGCGATCACGGGCCCGCCCCTCAAGAGGATAAACCGTCATGGATCGTTTCGTTCCAGTTCAACCCCTTACTTTGGCTATTTGTCTCGGTTGCTTCGTTTTTGCGGCTACGCGAGGATCAAACGAGGCGGTCGCCGCGGATGCCCCTCATATCGCTGGTGTGGTTCGTTCAAAGTCACACGAAGATTGGAATGTCGACGCGGGTAGGATTCTGCTGACCGAATTGAATTGCCTCAGTTGTCACGAGACGGATGACGCAGCAGCACTGCAGAACAAGCCCGCACCCAAACTGACCCACGTCGGTAGTCGCATTCACCACGACTACCTCGCGGATTACCTTTTGAACCCGTCCAAAGCGAAGCCTGGGACAACGATGCCCTCGGTTTTAAATGCGGTTCCGGAGGAGGATCGAGAGACAGTCGCGAAAGCCATTGCTGCGTTTCTCGGCTCCACCGGCGAAATTGCAATTGCCCCACCTGTCTCCGCAGGAATCGAGCAGGGACGCCAACTTTTCCATCAGGTTGGATGCGTCGCATGCCATCAACCCATCGAGGGTGATCACAGTCCATTGGCATCCAGCACGCCGCTCCCGATCCTTGACCAAAAATACAGCGTTCCTTCCCTCACTCAGTTTCTGTCGGATCCCTTGGCGGTGAGGAGTGGAGGCCGAATGCCACATTTGGGTTTGAGTGACGACGAAGCTCGCGCCATTGCCTCCTACCTGCTCAAAGACGTCGACGTTCCCGCCTCGGTCACTTATCGATATTACGAGGGTACTTGGGACAACCTCCCTCAGTTCAACGCCTTGGAACCAAAATCCGAGGGACAAGCCTTGGGAATTGATTTGTCCATTCGCAGTCGGAACGATAATTTCGCCCTGGTTTTCGATTCATTTTTGACTGTTCCCCGTGATGGCAACTACACCTTTTACCTTGGCTCGGACGATGGGTCGAGGATTCTCCTGAACGAAAAGACCATCCTTGAGGTGGACGGGGTACACCCGGTCACCCGAAAAGAAGCCAAACTCGACCTGAAAAAGGGCATCTACTCCATTCAAGTCCAGTATTTCGAAAAGGGCGGTCAAGAGGAACTCTACGTGGATTGGTCGGGTCCCGGCATCAACAAAACGCCCTTGGATGCCTACCTCGCACCTACCATTGAAGGAAATGTTGCCGAGGAGAAAACGGCTGCTCCCACCGACGCCGAAATCGCGACCGGCCGAAAATGGTACCAGACACTCGGATGTGCAAACTGCCACGAAATGGTCGTCGAGGGCACCTCTTTAATGAGCCAAATCACGAGGGAGCCATTCAAATCCGAGAAGGGCGGGTGCCTTTCCAACGAAGCGCCTTTTCCGAATTACCAACTCAGCAATTATCAACGGGAAACTTTATCGTCAACTGTCGCCGACCTCGTCAAAGGTGACTCGGAAAAACAGCGACCGTCCGAACGAATCCATGAGACCCTCGTTCGATTCAACTGCATCACGTGCCATTCACGAGGTGAACTTGGAGGTGTGGAAGCCGAAAGAAATGAGCTCTTCGTCGGAACTCAGGAGGATGTGGGTGACGAAGGTCGTCTGCCCCCTTGGCTCGCAGGTGTGGGCGCCAAGCTCAAAACAGACTACATGAAAAACCTTCTTAACAAGGGCGCGAACGATCGTTTCTACGTGCTTACCCGAATGCCGGGCTTCGGCGGAAACGTCGAACATCTTGTCGCCGATTTCGAGATGGTCGACACACTGGAGGACGTCCCGATGATCGAAACGGACGAACCAGATCGTCGCCTGAAAGTCGCGGGACGCCAGCTTGCCGGCAATCAGGGTCTGAGCTGCATCAAGTGCCACGTCTTTGAGGACTATCGCGCCACTGGAATTCAGGCGATCAGCCTTTCCACCATGACGGACCGCCTGAAGAAAGACTGGTTTCAAAAATACATGTTGAACCCTGCCGCGCTTCGACCTGGAACTCGAATGCCCGAATCTTGGCCGGGTGGAAAGAGCTTCTTCCCCAAACTGCTCGACGGGACCGCAGACACACAGATTCACGCGTTGTGGACCTACCTTGAAGATGCGGATAAGAACAATCGTCCCGCAGGTCTGGACAGCGTCGGCATCGAGTTGGTCGCGATAGACTCCCCTCTGATCTATCGTAACTTTATCGAGGGAGCAGGTTCCCGCGCGATCGGCGTCGGCTATCCGGAACGCGTCAATCTTGCTTTTGACGCGAATTCCATTCGCCTCGCGTTACTCTGGCAGGGTGCCTTCATTGATGCTTCGAGGCATTGGACAGGACGAGGTCAGGGGTACCAACCTCCCCTCGGTGACAACCTTGTCCGACTCCCGGAGGGCAGCTCATTCGCTCGCCTGAAAGCAGTCGACGAGGCATGGCCCTCCCAGTCGGCAAAAGATCTGGGGCTGAAATTCAAAGGCTACCGATTCAACGATCAACGAGAGCCCGCTTTCATCTACCAGTGGAAGGGCCTCCTCATCACGGATCGCCCCGTTCCTGTCGCAGATCCAAGTTTCCCGGGACTGGCGCGGAAGTTTACCGTTGAAGGAACTGCGGGACCTGACGCATGGTTCCGCGTCGCCGTTGCCGCGGGGATCGAAGAGGTAACACCGGGCGAAGTTTATCGAACCGAAGATGGTCTCACGTTCACGATTACCGGGGATGTAACGCCAATGTTGCGTCCCGGAAATCAAGGCGTTGAACTCCTGCTGCAAATCGCCTCGGACACTGAAAATCCCAAGTGGTCCATTGGCTATCGTTGGTAACATTTGATCACTGCATTACTCATCCAGGGAACTGGCTTCATGTTTGTCACTTCACTCCGAGAGCGACTCCTTATCCTCTGTCTTGTTTGTTTGTGTATGCCTGCAGGGCTACAGGCTCAAACCGAGACGCCAACGGAAAAGGATTACTACACGATTGAGTCCGTCCCCACACCGGAAGGTGTCGTTTTGGAAGTCGGCGACTTTGAGTTCCTGCCTGATGGGCAAATGGCGGCTTCGTCGCGTCGCGGAGACATCTATCTTTTTCAGGACCCTCTTAATGAGGATCCCAGCAAGGTCACCTCGAAGTTGTACATGGGCGGTCTTCATGAGGTGCTCGGGCTTGCTTGGAAAGATGGCTGGCTTTATGCGACACAGCGTGGTGAAGTCAGTCGTCTCAAGGACGAGAATGGGGATGGCCAAGCTGACATTGTTGAAACGGTGTCTGACGGTTGGGAAATTGACGGCGATTACCACGAGTACGCTTTCGGCTCCCGCTTCGACGACGATGGAAACATCTGGGTTGTGCTTTGTCTTACCGGTTCATTCTCGAGTAACAACAAGTATCGCGGTTGGTGCCTACGCATTGGCGAAGACGGAACAACCATCCCGACATGCAGCGGTATCCGTTCCCCGGGTGGGATCGGCATGAATGCCAAAGGGGACGTTTTCTATACCGACAATCAAGGGCCTTGGAATGGGACTTGCAGCTTGAAGTTCTTGAAGCCGGGATCGTTCCAAGGGCATCCAGGTGGAAACCGTTGGTACGAAACGACGGATGCCATCGGCGAAAAGCCTCAAGATCCCGTGAGTGGAAGTCGTATCATGACCGAGGCCGACAAGATTTCGGTCTATGAGCCTCCTGCCATCCTTTTCCCCTACCGCAAGATGGGGCAATCGGCGAGCGGCATCACTTGCGACACAACCGGCGGCCAGTTTGGTCCTTACGAAGGGCAGCTTTTTGTCGGCGATCAAACTTTCAGCACCGTGATGCGGGTATGCCTCGAGAAAATCGATGGACACTATCAAGGCGCATGCATCCCGTTCCTCGAAGGATTTGGCTCTGGAACTTTAGCCGTCGAATTTGCGGATGATGGTTCGCTCTTTGTGGGCGGAACCAATCGTGGCTGGGGTTCGAGAGGCACCAAACCTTTCGCATTGGAACGTGTTCGATGGAATGGGAAAGTCCCTTTCGAAATTCTCACCATGAGCGCGAAACCTGATGGTTTTGAACTGACGTTCACGGAACCTGTCGACCCTGGAACCGCGACCGACATCACCAACTACACGCTTCCGACGTACACCTACATCTTTCAGTCCAGCTATGGCAGCCCGGAAGTCGATCATGTCGACAGCCTCGTCAAGCGAGCAACCGTCAGCCAAGATGGCAAAACGGTCCGCCTGTATGTCGACAAGCTTCATCGGGGGCACGTGCACGAGCTGCATTTGGATGGTCTGAAGTCTCAAAAAGGCTTACCACTGCTACATCCGGTCGCCTATTACACGCTCAATTACATCCCGGAAAATTAAGCCTGCAAACCGCGCTCGTTATGGCTCTTTTTGAACTCGAGTCAACCGAACATCGTCTCAGAGTCGGCCGAGCAATATCCGGTCGGACTTCGGTCCGATCCGGCGCCCGAAACCAAGCTTTCGAGTCCGTATGGCAGATAGCCGACTTGTTGCTGAAGACGCCCTAAATGACGACGGGCCACCGGACCGCCATTCGGATCATCCGCACCACGCCACCTCAGAACACGCCACCTCAGAACACGCCCTTTTAACGCGAGGGATTTCGCCCCCAAGTGGCGTGGTTCCGACCACACAACGAGCGAGATAGTGGTTCGCGCGACTCTGTAAAACAAATGTGAAACCGGTAAAACAAGGGTGAAACGCTCCCGTTGGTCGTTCATCCCTTCAACGCCCTTCGGTATTCTCATCGCGACGGAGACGCACTCGTTCGGTCCACTGGATCAAATGAGTTGACGGGGCGAAAATTCCGATGCTCCAGCTTTCCTGTTCTCAACCCGGTAACACTGTCATTTTTAGATATAAGCGAGTCAGTTCCGTGAGCCAACTATTGTCGCATCCAGAGGCCGAAGCGAATGAAAATGAATCTTATGCTGCGTCACCAGCTCCTGAAGAGATGTTGGAACCGCCCTTCCACCAGAAGCTGACCATGATTTCGGCCATTGTCTTCCCGTTCATCGGGTTGATCATCGCGGTCGCAACAGCATGGCAATTCGGCTGGATGGGATGGTCCTACGTTGCCATGTTGATCGGCGGCTGGATGCTGACCGGGCTCGGCATCACCGTCGGTTTCCACCGACTGATGTCCCACCGCGCCTTTGAGACACCGAGGATCGTACGAGCTTTCTGGATGACGTTGGGGGCGATGAGTGTTGAGGGTTCTCCAGTCGTGTGGTCGGCCGTCCATCGTCGGCATCACGCCTACAGCGATAAGCATGGAGATCCCCACTCACCTCACTTGTCCGGTGATAGTTGGTGGGGCAAGGCGAAAGGTTTGGTCCATGCCCAATTCGGTTGGCTGGTATTTGATGGGCGTTGGAGTGAGCCAGAACTTGACAAGTACGTGCCTGACCTGATGAAAGACCCTTGGATGCTGCTGGCTCACCGACACTACGGGTGGTTTGTGTTCGCGAGCCTTCTGATACCCGCTGGTTTGGGCTGGCTGATTGGCGGGACGCTTTTCAGTGCCTGGCTGGGTTTTCTTTGGGGGGGACTGGTTCGAGTCTTCGTCACGCACCACATCACTTGGAGCATCAACTCAATCTGTCACGTCTTTGGGCACAGAACCTACGACGCCGGTGATCACTCCACCAATAACGCGATATGCGGAATCCTGGGTCTCGGAGAAGGCTGGCACAACAATCATCACGCCTTCCCGAACTCAGCGAGGCATGGACTTCAATGGTGGCAATTCGACATGAGCTGGATCGTCATTCGTGCCATGCAATCGTTCGGACTGGCTTGGAATGTCAAGCTTCCGTCAAAACGCCATCTGGCCTCGAAACGTCTCGTTCAATCCTCTTCGTAGCGTTCCGCATCGAGTAGGGTTGCAGTCGGCATACGTCACCACGTTCGTGATGGGCTATCGGTTCGACAATTGCTGATCCGATTCATCGATCAAAGGGTCGCCCACGACGGCATTGGGGCGACGAATTCCATCCTTTGTTCTGTCGTCGGGTGAGCGAACGCCAATTTCCAAGCATGCAAGCCGAGCGTCTCGTGAACCGTTGCCGGATCGGCTGCGTCGCGTACCCTCTTCTCGTTCTTGTAAATGGGGTCACCCATGACTGGAAGGCCTAGCGCCCAGGCATGGAGGCGGATTTGATTCGTCCGGCCGGTGATCGGATAGGCTTCCAAAATTGCAGATCCGTCCTCCAATCGCCGTATCACTTTAAAGCGGGTTTCCGCCGGTAGACCTTTGGGATCTGGCTGACGAACCCCGTCCACCGGATCTTTGGAGATCGCAACGTCGCAGAAGAACTCTTCCTTTTCGGGTTGAACTTGAGTTCTGACCAGGTAGGTCTTTTCAAACCCACCGCCTTCAATTGTGCGTTGAAGTTCCGCTGCCGCCTTACGATGACGGGCCAAAATCATGACACCCGTGGTGGAAGCATCGAGACGATGGACGAGTCGTGTTCGCTGCGGGTGATAAATCTTGTCCAAAAGATAGGTCAATGTGTTGCGGCAAAATCTGCCACCCGGGTGAGCCGGAAGCGGTGCCGATTTGTTGACGACAATCCAATTCTCATCTTCGTACAGGAAAGATAGATCGGTTCCGACCGGCGGTTCGATGTGGGCAGGTTGGTGATGGACAAGGATGTCGCCGGTCCGCACAAGGTCGTTGCAATACACGACCTCTCCCCGTCGCCGTAATTGCCCTGCATCAATGACGCTCTGCCACTCGGCCGCACTCAAATGCGTTTTGACCGCTTCAAGAAATTGAGCGATGCTCAGACCACTGAACCGTTCCGAAACACGCAAGGGTCGCTCATGCTCATACGGAAGAGCGCCGGGAAGTTCGACGGTCAATTCAGCCCAAGCTTTCTGGCGCGCTTTCAGAGTTTCGTTGAGCTGTTCCGTATCATTCTTATAGCAGTGTCTGCAGGAAACCTCTGGAATGTACCGTTCATCTTGGGTGTCTTCAGGTGTCAGTACCGCCTGACAAGCAAAGCAGAGCGATTTGTCCGTGGGTTCGAGCGTCGGATCGACTGAGACACGTTGATCAAAGACAAAACACTCGCCATCGTAGTACTCGCCTCCGACCTCCTCAAAGTACTTGAGGATTCCGCCATCCAGCTGATAGACCTGCTCGAACCCCATTTTCTCCAATAGAGGAGCCGCCTTTTCACATCGGATACCCCCCGTACAGAACGTTACCACCGGTTGCTGTTTCCACTCGTCAGGCAACTGCTCTACTGCCTCGGGAAAGTCGCGGAAGTGATTCACACCAACGGGTGCCGCGCCACGAAAGGTCCCGACCTCAATTTCATAATCATTCCTAACGTCCAATAATTTGAGTGGACGCCCTTCCTGCAGCCATGATTGAAGCTCCGTCGCGGAAATCCGTGGAGATGTATATTTCGAAGGGGATATGCCGTCGACACCAAAGGCGATAATCTCCGTTTTCAGTTTGACAAGGAATCGTCGAAAGGGCTGGTGCGGAGTCCAACTTTCCTTGATTTCGAGACCCTCAAATCGAGCGTCTATGGCAAGGTCATCTAATAGCTGCCGAAGCGGTTCCGGCTCCCCTGCGAGGAACATGTTGATACCTTCTGGACTCAGCAGGATGGAGCCTTTGAGTTTCAATTGCCCGCCCTTCGCCCGAAGCTTCTCGCGAAGTTCAGCGAGGTCTTCAATCTCGACGAATTTATACGCGGCGATGTTGAGAATACGTTTTGATTCGTTCACGGCCGATCCCAATCTTCAAATGACAAGATTGCTGCCATTATCTCCGACCTGACTCGATCTTAAAGGGGCCGTATCCGAACCGTCCCCCCGTTTCCCCCTGAAGCTTCGAGCCCATAGAATGAAGTTTTACCACCACTTCACAAAAAGACTTCCGGCAATGCTCCCGTACCTGCGACTCTTCCGCATCTCCAATATTTTCACGGTCATCGCCGATACCACGGCCGCGTTCCTTCTGGTGCATGGCAGTTTGAGTCCTGCGGGCGGTTGGCTCAGCCTTATGGTCGCCTCCTGCCTCATCTACACGGCCGGAATGATCCTTAACGATGTTTTTGATCTCGAGGTCGACCAACAACAACGGCCTGAACGCCCCCTACCCTCAGGAGCCATCCCGGTCACCACCGCGAAACGACTGGGTTTTGGTTTTTTGGGTCTCGGCGTCCTTGTTGCGACCTTGGCTGGATTCTTGTTAACCCCAGAGGGTAATGGTCTTAGCACTCTATGCTGGGCCGTTTTGTTGGCCCTCGCCGTTGTGGGTTACGATGCGGGTCTGAAGCGAACGCAAGCGGGCCCCATCGCCATGGGTTCCTGCCGCACCTTCAATTTTCTCATGGCGATGAGCTTGGCGGGCGGAGGCGGAATATGGGATTTCGATAGTGCGAGCTGGTGCGTTGCTCTGGGAATCGGAATTTATGTCGCAGGAATCACCTGGTTTGCACGAACCGAAGCAACCACAAGCGGCGTCGGCCAACTCCTTTTTGGCCTGAGCGTCATGATATTAGGCCTCCTGATTCTGGGAAGTATGACCTACGTGGATCCGGATTTTTCCGCCAGTCTTTCCAGTGATCAGCTCTGGTACTGGCCGGGACTGATCACATTGATCGGCATTACGGTTTGCCGCCGCTGCGTCCTCGCGATTGTTGACCCCAAGCCCCGTCTCGTTCAAACCGCCGTGAAACAAAGCCTGCTATCTCTGATCGTCTTCGACTCCTGCATCGTTCTTTTTGCCCTCCCCTCGCAGCCGTTCTACTCGATCTTCATGATCGCCTTGCTGATTCCCACCCTTTGGCTGGGCCGGTGGATACGATCAACGTAGCCATAAACATCTTCTCTCACACCAAGTGACCCTTGAGATCCAGCGGTCCTTCGATCCATGAAATTGGGATACAACACCAACGGCTTCGCCCATCATGCACCAATGGATGCGATCGGCGTCTTATCAGAAATTGGCTACCAGAGCATCGCATTGACGGTAGATCACCTCGTATTAAGTCCCGACAGCCCGAATCGGGAACGGGACCTTCAACAGATGAAAGACGCGTTACGCGATCATCAGATGGGTTGCGTGATCGAAACAGGGGCCCGGTTTCTTCTGAACGCCAGACACAAACATGAACCTACCCTGGTCACGGCGAATCTTGCTGAACGCAAAAAGAGGATCGATTTTTATTTTTACTGCATTGATCTGGCGGCCGAACTCAAGGCAGATTGTGTCTCGATTTGGTCGGGAATCTTGCATCAGCCGACGGATGATGAGACAGCACTTGCCCGCCTGGCTGAGGGTTTGCAAGTGATCCTGAAGAGGGCGGCGGAACAGAACGTGGTTATCGGTTTTGAGCCTGAGCCAGGCATGTACGTGGAGTCCATGAACCACTTTGATCGAATGCTTCAATGGATCCAGCATCCCAATCTGGGATTAACGCTGGATATTGGACACCTGTACTGCCTCGGCGAGGTCCCCGTAGCCGACTACATCCAACGTTGGGGGGAGATGTTGGTGAATGTCCACCTCCAAGACATGAAGGCTGGGATCCATGAGCATCTGATGTTTGGCGAAGGCGAAATGGATTTTGCACCCGTGATCGATGCGATTTCCAAGACAGGCTACCGGGGCGGCGTCCACGTTGAACTCAGCCGGCACAGCCATGCCGCAGTCGTCTCAGCACAAAAGGCCTTCAATTTTCTGAAGCCACTCTGGCCTTCATGAACACACCGTTCAGGACCAGGTACCTTGCGATGAGCGCCCCTAAGATCGTACGTGCGAGGCTGGCTTTACGCCTCTTCCCGGGCGTCGCTTGGCCCCTCAAAGTCTTCCTGCCCCTCAACCGGCAGGCCATATCCTTCATCCAGCCATCGCCCAAGATCGATTTTCTGGCAACGGTCAGAACAAAACGGCATGGTCGTGTGATCAGACGGGAGAAACTTTTTACTGCATACGGGACAAGTGATTGGCAAAAGGCCAGATTTAAGATTTTTGTCAGCAATCATATCTATACAACCTCCGCCTGAACGTCACGGCAAGTCTTTTGGTCACAGTCAAAAGTCAATCTTGAAGTCAAAACGGGATTCTTGCCTCGAAATACGGGCTCGTCGTCCGAACTCGTCCCGTCCCCGCTTCATGTCGGTTGGCTCAAAATGTGCCACGCACGACACTTGAAATACGGGATGTCTCGCACCTCTGTACTCAGGAGCCAGGTTTGGATTTTGGCTTTGGCTTGGTTTTCTTTTTGGCGGCTTTCGAATCCTTCTTTTCAGCAGACTTGGTCTCAGCACTCTTTTTGTCTGCGGCAGCCGCTTTTTTGTATGAGTCGCTTCGGTAGTCCGTTTGGTAGAACCCGGAGCCCTTAAAGACAATAGCAGCCCCAGTCCCGAAAAGTCGACGGAGTTTCTTCTTCCCACACTTGGGACATTTCACGAGCACATCGGCGCTTATGCTTTGAAATTCTTCGAATGTATGACCGCACGCATCACATTCATAATCATAAGTCGGCATAAAAATTCTCTTTGGCGGGATGAGGGACTGCAGCAACCGTCGAAGATCACCGCGTTATTCGGCGGTTTCCGGCCCCGTGGAAACGAAAACTTGAGCAGGGCGAATCACGCGATCATGCAGTCGATATCCGCTGCGAACTTCGCGACTCACCGTATTGGCATCGTATTCCTCGCTTGATTCCATTTGGATGGCTTCGTGCTGATTCGGATCGAAAGGATGACCAACCGACTCGATCGCATAAATCTGGTGGTTGTTCAGTGCGTTGATCAGTTGGTCCGCAACCATCTTCACCCCCTCAGCCAACCCCGAAGCCGCGTCGTTGTCCGCGGCGGCGTTCAATGCGAGATTGAGATTGTCGAGCACCATGAGCAGATCACGAGCCAGCGGAAGTTGCGCATATTTCAAACTATCATCGAGTTCACGCCGCGCCCGTTTGCGGAAGTTATCTAGCTCGGCTTGAATCCTCAGGACTTTCTCATTCGCTTCGATCAAGGCGTCCGTGGTCACCACTGGCTCGAAGTTTTCTTCCGTATTCGAATCGACATCGACATTGGCATTATCAGCCGCTTCAGCCAAACCGTCCGCCTCGACCGAAGTCGTTTCCTCTTCAGGTTCTTGGTAATCCATCTCATCATTCATGACATTATCACCCATGCACTATTGGCTCGTGAAACAATTGTTGATTCCATCCTTTCGAACTGCAACTCCGCCGTCCCCAAGAGGTTGGCAAATCCAGTTGAAGCTTCAATCCGCCTCTTCTGTCTCGGGCGGTGAAAAATAGTCTTTGATCTTTTCAAGAAAGGACTTTCGATGGGGGGAGACATGCGTTTGCTCAAGTTCCGCAAGTTCCCGTAAAAGCTCTTCCTGTCTCGGTTCCAGTTTTTTAGGTGTTTCGATGAAAACCTCGACGAGGAGGTCACCAACACGTCCCGTTTGTGGATCAGGAACTCCTCCACCACGAATACGAAAAACGTCACCACTCTGCGTGCCAGGCTCAAGATTCATATCATGGGGACCTTTAAGCGTAGGGACTTCAATGTCCGCACCCAAAGCCGCCTGAGGATAGGAAATCGGGAAACGGATCAAAAGATGTTCCCCTTCTCGCCTGAAGATCTTGTGAGGTTGAACGCGAACGAAGCAGTAGCAGTCTCCAGCAGGACCCCCGTTGGGACTCGGCTCCCCCTCACCCCGAATCCGGACCCGCATGCCATCGTCTACGCCAGCGGGAATGCTGACATTCAACGTCACAGGTTCACGAACCTGACCGGTCCCTCTACAGTCCTGACAGGGATCAGAAATGACACTGCCAGAACCTTGGCAATACGAACAGGTCGATTGCATTCGGAGGATTCCCGCAGACTGCAAAATCTGGCCACTGCCACCGCACTGACGACAGGTTTCAGGCTTGGAGCCTGCCTTCGCCCCGCTCCCGTCGCAGGTCTCACACAGACGGCTTCGGTCTAATCGGATCGACTTTTCGATCCCGGAGGCAGCCTCTTCGAGCGTCAGCACAACATCCACCCGAACATCGGCACCTCGGCTCACCCGGCGTCCACGCCTTGCTCCAAAAATATCACCAAAGACCCCGCCACCAAACATCTCACCAAACGCTTCGAAGATGTCGTCGGCGGATGCAAACTGCTGACCAGCTCCCTCGACACCTGCATGTCCGTATTGGTCGTAACGTGTGCGTTTATCACGATCACTCAGGACTTCGTAGGCCTCGGAAGCTTCTTTGAACTTCGCTGTCGCTTCCTCATCGCCCGGATGGCGGTCAGGATGGTATTTCGTCGCAAGTTTTCGATAAGCGGAGCTGATTTCTCGATCCGAGGCAGTTCGCTCGATTCCGAGGACTTCGTAATAGTCCCGCCTGTTGGCCATGTTGGAGACGCTCCAGCGGTGGTGATTTGGAGAGAGATCGAAATGGCCTGGATGGCCTGTGAAGGCAAATTCGAATGCAACCCGATCTGTGAGGTCCCGTTTTGGAAAAACGGGTCACCTCCATGACAGAGGTGACCCGTTATCATTCAAAATCGGATTGGACGCGAGCAGGTCAATCAAACTAGGCGATTGCCCCCTCAACGCGAGTCTTCTTTTTGTCGTCGTCGTCGAAGTTCGACACCATCGCGTCGGTGGTCAGCAGCAATCCGGCGATGCTGGACGCGTTCCGCAATGCGGTTCGGACAACCTTAACCGGATCGATGATGCCGGCTTTCAGCATGTCCGTATAGACACCCTGATTGCCGTCGTAGCCAACATTGACTTTCTTCTGCTCCACCTCATCAACGACCACGGAGCCGTCAATGCCACCATTGTCTGCGATCTGTCGCAGCGGAGCGCTCAAGGCGCCGGCCACAATGTCGACACCCACCTTCTCGTCTCCCTTTGCTGAGGAGCGAGCTTTCTCGACAGCCTCTCGGCATCGAATCAGTGCCACACCGCCACCTGGAAGAATTCCTTCCTCGACCGCCGCTCGTGTCGCATGCAGAGCATCCTCGACACGGGCCTTCTTTTGCTTCATGTCAGCTTCCGTCTCGGCACCCACGGAGATGACAGCAACACCACCGGCGAGTTTCGCGAGTCGTTCCTGGAATTTCTCCTTGTCATACTCGCTGTCGGTTTGCTCGATGTGACGACGAATCTGGTCGATCCGAGAATCCACGTCGGCTCGCTTGCCACCACCTTCAATGATGGTCGTGGAGCCTTTGTCCACCGCAACCTTTTTCGCCTTGCCAAGCTGATCAAGGGTGATGTTCTCCAACTTGATCCCAAGATCTTCGCTGATTAGCGTTCCACCCGTGAGCGTGGCGATATCACCGAGCATAGCCTTCCGTCGATCACCAAATCCTGGTGCCTTGACCGCCGCCACATTGAGAACACCGCGTAATTTATTGACCACCAGCAGGGTCAACGCCTCGGCGTCAACATCCTCAGCGATGATCAACAGGGGACGCCCACTTTGACTGGCTTGCTCGAGGAGCGGAACAAGATCCCGAAGATTGCTGATCTTCTTTTCGTGAATCAGGATGAGAGCATTCTCGAAGTCGCAGGTCATTTCACCAGAGTTATTGATGAAATAGGGTGAGATGTACCCCTTGTCGAACTGCATTCCATCAACGTATTCCACCTGAGTGTCCGTTGACTTTCCTTCCTCGACGGTGATCACACCATCTTGTCCGACACGGTGCAGAGCATCCGCCAACATTTCGCCAATCGCCAAGTCGTTGTTCGCACTGATGGCACCGACGTGGGCAACCTCCTGCTTACTTGAGACTGGCTTCTGCATTTCGAACAATTTTGCTTCGGCAGCATCAACCGCCTTTTCGATACCGCGACGCACGGCCATGGGATTGCTACCAGCAACGATGTTGCGAAGGCCTTCTTTGAAAATGGATCGGGCCAGCACAGTCGCCGTCGTGGTCCCATCTCCCGCAAGGTCGGACGTCTTCTGAGCGACCTCCACGACGAGTTTTGCACCCATATTCTCAAAGCGATCTTCGAGTTCAATCTCTTTCGCAACGGTCACCCCGTCCTTGGTCACCGTGGGTCCACCGAAGGATTTGTTGATGATCACGTTCCGGCCCGTTGGACCCATTGTCACTGCCACTGCATTGGCGAGTTTATCGACTCCGCGGAGCATGCGCTGTCTTGCATGGTCCTCGAATAAAAGTTGTTTAGCCACGTTGGTTGACCTTTAAGTTTGAAGGGTGGATATTTCCAATCAGTGCTGACAACTAGCCAACAACCTTCGCCAAAATGTCGGATTCGCGGAGAATTTTGACTTCCGCACCATCGACTTCGATTTCAGTTCCGCCGTACTTGCCGTAGATAACTTCATCTCCGACAGCAACTGACAACTCACCGCGTTCACCGCTGTCGAGTAATTTGCCGAGTCCCACAGCGATGACCGTGCCACGCTGAGGTTTTTCTTTGGCCGAATCCGGCAGCACGATTCCACCTGCCGTCGTCTCTTCAGCCTCCAGCGGACGAACCACGATGCGATCATCCAACGGTCGCAAGTTGATCTTAGCCATGACTGCTTATTTCCTTATCAGTGTATCTTTGAATTGAGTTGATTTCGTAAGAACGGGGATCACTCGCTTTCACGCAGTGACCAACCTGTTGCCTAATACAAAACGGCTTACATCATGCCCGGCATGCCACCCATGCCCGGCATTCCGCCACCCATGCCCGGCATTCCGCCACCCATGCCGCCCATACCACCCATGGGATCCATACCACCCATGCCGTGGTCGTGGTGGTGATCATGATCACCACCCTCTTCTTCTTCGACCGGGATTTCGGTGATGAGCGACTCGGTCGTAAGGAGCAAAGCAGATACACTTGCCGCGTTCTGCAGGGCCGTACAAACCACCTTGGCAGGATCGATGATTCCAGCTTCAACCATATCGCAGTACTTGTTTTTGTCTGCGTTGAACCCTTCAGTTTTGCCCTTCATCTGCCGAACTCGGTTCACCACAACCGCTCCATCGAGACCGGCATTGTTGGCGATCGCACGAAGCGGATTGTCGAGGACATTCATGATGATCTTCGCACCGAGAGCCATGTCGCCCTCGAGATCGATTTTGGCAAGAGCTTTCTCCGCACGCAAAAGGGCTACACCACCGCCTGGGACGACTCCTTCCTCGAGTGCCGCAGCGGTCGCCGATTTGGCATCCTCGAAAAGATCCTTCCGCTCTTTCATTTCGGTCTCAGTTGCTGCACCAACGTTGATCTGAGCAACGCCACCCGCAAGTTTCGCAAGACGTTCCTGCAGTTTCTCCTGATCGTAGTCGCTGTCGGTGACCTCGATCTCACGTCGAATCTGCTCAGCTCGACCCTCGATGTCGGCCTTTTTGCCTTTGCCACCAACGATCACTGTGTCATCCGAGGTGATCTTGACCTTTTTGGCTCGACCCAGATCGGCCAGTTGGACGCCTTCCAGATCGATTCCAAGATCTTTGAAAATCGCCTGACCGCCGGTCAGTACAGCAATGTCCCCAAGAATTGCTTTGCGTCGATCACCGTAACCAGGTGCCTTTACGGCAGCGACATTTAGAATGCCACGCAATTTGTTAACGACAAGCGTGGCGAGTGCCTCACCCTCGATGTCTTCCGCAATCACCAGCAGGGGTTTACCAGACTTCGCGGAGGCTTCCAGCAACGGGATCAACGGTTTGTTGGATGAAATCTTCTCTTCAAAGATCAGGATGTAACAGTCATCCAGTTCCACCGAGACATCGTCTTGGTTCGTGACGAAGTGAGGCGACAGAAAACCTCGGTCGAACTGCATCCCTTCGACAACCTCAACATAGGTCTCGCTGCTGCGGCCCTCTTCAACCGTGATCACCCCGTCTTTACCGACTTTGAGAAATGCTTCGGCGAGGACCTGACCGATCGACGAGTCATTATTGCCCGCGATTGTGGCGACCTGCTCGATTTCTTTTCTATTCTTGTCGTTAATCTTCTTCGCTTGCTTACGAATCTCGGTCGAAACTGCCTGACTGGCCGCTGCGATTCCGCGAGAGAGTGCCATCGGATCTGCACCCGCCGCAACCATCTTCAAACCCTCGCGATAAATCGCTTCGGAGAGAACGGTCGCGGTCGTGGTTCCATCACCTGCGACGTCATTGGTCTTGCTTGCCGCCTCTTTAACGAGTTGGCAGGCGAGATTCTCGTACGGGTCATCCAGCTCGATATCTTCGGCGACAGTCACACCGTCTTTCGTGACCTTTGGCGAACCCCAGCCCTTATCCAAAACGGCGTTGCGACCGCGAGGTCCCAAGGTGCTGCGAACGGCTCTTGCCAGCTTTGAAACCCCTTCTAATAGGGGCTGACGAGCCGCATCGTCAAATACCATTTGCTTTGCCACGTCGGAACTCCTCCATCAGTGTAACGAGACTGGTAAGGTCTCAATTCGACTATTGCTTCGCGTCAAAGTCGCTCTTTCGCCGCGTCGAAAGCCCATTTTCGGGCTGACAATCGCACTGTGAGCCGACCGACGTCGAGGCCATGCTGTCAGGTAAATGTGTGAATCCGACCGTTAGATGCAAGATTGGTGCCAATTCCACCGGCCTAAGTACAAATCACGAAAATTGCAGGAGTTCGGGACCGAAAACGACAACTCTCGCAACTCCTCACCCCGCCACTGCCAAGAGCCACTGACACTTTGGCACCCTTCGGAATTCCTAGCCAAAAGGTCAGTTGGAGTCACCCTCAATAACGACAGCGCTTCGGTCTTGACGCCTTCAAGGCAGAACGTCTGCCCAACGGCAGGCCTTTCGGGTGGAAGGGAACATGTCGGATCCGTTGAAAATCGTCGGTCGCTAAGCTACCTGAACCCAACGAGACAGAAGACATCGTCATCCCTGACTCAGTATTCCGGCCAGCACTGCCTTACCCACGATCATGGCCGACTCTGGGTTCTTCAAAACCGCATCAGGACTCCATTCACCGAGTTCAGTATCAGGAACAAGCTGATCTGGAGAATTGTCCCGAGTTTCAACGCAAAGCCATGCCGCGATTTGCTCTGACCTTGATGATGGACATCGACTGATTTCTAATCATGCTGTGGCTCGGATCCGAGAGTAAAAACACGTTCGATAGGCCCATGAATCTCAGTGGAAAAAACCGAGAACCATCTTCCTGACCCACAAATCGTGCTTTCAGCGATTGCCAAGACCTTCCTCCCCGGGATGCCCCAGGAGGACCCGTGCGAGCGGCATTTCTGCACCCCCATGCTCCACGAGTCTGCCCTCGCTCTGCCACTGTTTTCCCTTCTCCGTAACAGCGACCGTCTCGCCCCGCACCTCAACTTGCCGGGCCTCGTGCAACAATTAGAGTCCTCCGCTGCAAATCGGGATACCGCTGGGATTTGTAAAGCATTTTCTGCCATGTCCTTGGGCGAGCGAACCCGGACACTTCAGGCGTGGAGAGACCATCCGAGTGAAAATATGAGGCTCGGTTTTCAGGCACTTAAAAGGAGTCTTCTTTACTCGGCCTACGCCCACGTTGATGATTCCGGTCAAAACTCCTTCTGGGCGGATTTGGCCTACCACCCTGTGGCTCAACCCACGGACGAATCGGATCTTTCGAAATTGAGGTGGGCCAACCCAAAAAAACTCGAGGCACACTACGATGCCGTGATTGTCGGATCCGGAGCAGGTGGAAGTGTCGCCGCGTATGAACTTTCGCGCGCGGGCTGGCGCGTGATGCTTTTGGAACAGGGCGAGGCCACCCCAAGATCTGAAATGGGGAATTCGGAGTGGGCGGGCAATCGCAACATGATGTCGAAATCTCTGGGCCCTCTCACTCCAGAGAAGTCACCTATCCTGCTTTCGGGACGGGGGCTTGGTGGCGGGACGATGGTCAACTGGATGACATGCCTTGAACCAAGCCCCGCCGTCCTCGATCGATGGGGAAAAAATCACGGCCTTGCCTTCTGCTCCAAAGGCGAACTCATCGAGCACTGCCGCGGAATCCTGGATCGTATTGGAGCATCGCCGTTCCCGGATTTGATGAATACCCAGAATCGTCTGCTTCAAAAGGGTTGCGTGGCGCTAGATTGGGCGTACCAACATATCCCACGAAATGCGACGGGCTGCCACACCTGTGATTTGTGCCAGTTCGGATGTCCCCAAGGCAGGAAACAGGATGCCCGGACCACTTTTCTGCAGGAGGCTTGTGATCTCGGTGCCGTGGTCATGACGACCGCGAAAGTTCGTCATATCACGGAAAAAAATGGGGAGAAGACCCGGGTGACCTTCGACCACCGAACCGATTCAGGTGAGGTTCAACAACGAACTTGCGAAGCGAGCATCGTCGTTATTGCCGCGGGCGCTATCGAATCCCCGTCAATCCTTTACCGAAGCGGGCTAAGGAACCCGCATTTGGGTCACCACCTTCAACTTCATCCATCCAGTATCGTTTTTGGGAGATATCCCAGCCCCGTCAAACCGTGGCAGGGTCCCCCTCAGTCCGTGGTCTGCAACGAATTCGCCAACTCACATTCGGGCCATGGATTTCGTTTGGAAACGGTCCCTCTTCATCCCGGCTTTACCGCCATGGCCATCGGCTGGGAGAACGCGGAGCAGCACCAAACACAGATGATGAGCCTCAACCATCTGGCTGGCTGGCTCGTTCTCCTTGAGGATCTTGACTCTGGCCATCTTTCATGGTCGTCGGGCCAGCCCAAAGTTCATTACGAGATATCGAAACGCGATGGCGAAAGACTCAAGGAAGGCATCGCTCGGGCCTGGGAATGTCATCAGGCAGCGGGCGCTGAATCGGTCTTCGCCTCATTGACGGGAACGCGTTCCACACCGCTTGAGCCTGCAACCAGAACCAAGATCCGTTCCCAAGTCCAGTCCCTCGAGCTTTCGGAGATTCAACTTTACTCTGCCCACCAGATGTCGACCTGCCGAATGTCGACAAATCATCGACGGGGCGTTGCCGATCCCAGTGGGAAAGTTTTCGAAACCCAAAGCATCTTCGTCGCAGACTCGAGCCTTCTACCCTCTGCCCCGGGCGTCAATCCGATGATCACCGTAATGGGGATGGCGCGGCACGTTGGCAAGCAACTTGCCGAAACAAAGAAACCTACCTCGTGAAGCGATTAGGAGTTCCGGTACATATGAGTTCCCCTCTTATCGCTGATCAACTCCGTCTGTCCATACGATACCCTCGGAGAGCACCGCGGCAAAAACCAGCCGCACGAACTCTCCACGTCTTTCCCCGACTTGCCAGAACATGGGGACATTCGGATGATGGTGTCCCAGTAGCAAAGGGATTTTGAGAGGTCGTCGCGGCAGCCCGTGATGAGCCGAATATCATCTCGCGGGACCCGCGAATTCCCTTCCCCTCTATTTCGAGGTCGCGGCTTTGCCTCATGTGTGACGGTCGCTGCCCAGTTGCCTCCTCAGGTCCAGACCAAACCGTAAAGAGAACCAGGATGAGAGAAACACAACGATTGCGTTTTTACGGACGTGATGGACAGGATTTGGTAGGCATCCTTGACCGCCCAACCGAGAATATGAAATTTCAGGCAATTTTCGCCCACTGTTTCACGTGCACCAAAGACCTCAAGGCGGCGGTCAAAATCAGCCGCGCGCTTGTCGAATTCGGCATCGGCGTCTTCCGCTTTGATTTCACCGGGTTAGGTGAGAGCGGTGGAGACTTTTCGAGGTCCACCTTTGAGGGAAATTGCGACGACCTGAATGCGGCCATCGAGTTTGTCGGTACCCTCGGCCCTGCCCCAACCCTGCTGATCGGACACAGTCTCGGAGGTGCGGCCAGTCTCGCGACCGCATGTTATACTGACACGATTCGCGGTGTTTGCTCTTTGGCCGCCCCCAGTGATACGCCTCATCTTGAAGCGAAACTTCGCGCGATGAACCCAGAACTTGCCTCTCGCGGGGAGGGTAAAGTCACGATTGGCGGTTCGGATTTCATGATTCGGGAACCGCTCCTCGCCAGTCTTCGAGAATTCAGCCTCGAATCGAGAGTCAGATCGCTCAATAAACCTGTCCTTCTGGTGCATAGCCCCACAGATCAGACGCTTGAAATTGAACACGCTTATCGATTACGTGAGTGGCTGGGAAAGTGGGCGAGCCTTCACGTCCTGCAAGATGCCGACCATCTTTTCACAACCCACCCAGGCGACACACGTTATGTCGCACAGCTGATCAACTTGTGGGCGGGTCGAAATGGAATTCCTGTTTAGCGTGTGCTTCTCAAGCTTTGCTTCTGCGTCTCGAGCTTCGCATTGTCGCCCCATCAATAAAACGGGTCAAAACGGAATTAGTCACTGATCCGGGCTACGCCTGATAGTTGGGTGCGAGCTTTGGATTGATGGCGTGGGCACATTTGGCGATCTTGTCCACAGCATCTCGAAGCTCTTCTTCGGTATGACTGGACGTTAAGAAGAATCGCACTCGAGCCCGCTCTTCTTCCACGGCAGGGTGCAGGATCGGTTGGGCATTGATCCCCTGTTTGAACAACGATTCCGAAAGTCGAAGGGCTGCGATTGAACTCCCCGTGATCACCGGAACGATTGCCGTTCCCATCGCCATACCGGTATTCAAGCCGTAAGTTTTTGCCAGTTCAAGGAACAGCTCGCAGTTTTCATGGAGTCGTTCGACACGACACGGCTCCCTTTGCAGCACACGAATGGCGGACAGGGCAGCCCCGGTGGCTCCCGGGGGGATGCCGTTTGCGAAAACGTAACCCGGTGTCGTATACCGAAGGTAATCGATCATCTCCTTCGAGCTGCCGACAAATCCTCCGCAGCTACCGAACGACTTGCTCAGTGTCCCCATCCAAAGATCGGAATCTTGGCGACAGAGCCCGAACATTTCCGCGACACCTCGGCCTGTTTTGCCGAGCGTTCCCATCGAATGGGCTTCGTCGACATACAACATCGCCTTATGTTTGCGTTTCAGCTTGACGAATTCAGGCAAGTCAGGGTAATCGCCGTCCATGCTGTAGAGTCCTTCAACGGCGATCAGGACACGGCGATACTCACCTCGAATTTCAGTGAGAATCTCGTCGAGTTGGCGATGATTATTGTGTTCGAAGGGGCGGCGTCGAGCCCCGCTGAGCATCGCTCCCTGAATGATCGAATTGTGGGCAAGGGCATCGTGAATGATCAGATCGCCGGCGCCGAATAGATGCCCAATCACCGTTTCATTTGTCGCGTGACCTCCCGGAAACGTGATGACGTCCCCGAATCCAAAAAAGTCTTTTAACGCGGCTTCAAACTCGCGGTGGATTTTCTTTTCACCGGAAACAAGCCGGCTTGCGGAAACACTCGTTCCATACTGATCCAGAGCATCTTTGGCACCTTGAGTCACCTCTTTCTGCCCACTGAGCCCAAGATAGTTGTAGCTTGAGAAGCTCACCAGCTCGCGACCACCGATCGTGGTTCGGTTCCCAATGACCCCTTCGTGCACGGAAAAGAACGGATCTCGAGTCCCGCTGGCCTCCATCAGCCCCCGGGTTCTCTTGAGGCGGATATATTCCGGCATTTTCGTGATTTGATAATACGATTCAGGAATCTCTGCAAGCGCTTTTACCGGTTGATTCAGACGTCGATTCGCCGACACTTCGACGGTTTCGATCAACTCGTCACCGATATGCTCCCGAATCGCCTCGGCAACCTCGGCCACCGTTTCGATTTCCTGCAAAACGTCATCGGGAAACCTTCCCCCAAACGCTTCCTCCAGCGAGTTTGCGATTTGCAATCGCTCAAGCGAATCGAGACCAAGGTCAACAACGATGTTGGTCTCAGGCCCCATTTCCCGAGCCCGTTCTTTCGCCACTCCACGGACATGCTGCATCACCACGTCGACAATTTTGGCATCGACTTCGCTGGGCATCGCTCCGTCGGCTGGACCGATTTCGATTTTTGGCTGAGGCTCCTGAACCTGCTCCCAGACACACCATCGGCTCACCTCGAGTAACTTGTTTTCGAGAAAGGCCTCTCGGCAGGCATGTCGCTGAATTTTACCGCTTGAGGTCTTAGGGACGGACCCCGACCGAACCAAGATGACGGCATCGGGGGGCAGTTCGTGTTCGGCCGCCACGTTTCGACGGATCGCCTCGATTACATCGCCCCAGTCTTTTGTATTGCGACCGCGTTCCACTTCACAAACGACGATGAGTCGCTCTTGACCCCCATGCTCGATCGCAAACGCACCCGCGCACGATGAACGGAGACGGTTGCTCGAGTTTTCGACCGTCTCTTCGATGTCTTGGGGATACCGATTCACTCCGCGAACAATGATCAGGTCTTTGAGTCGACCGGCAACAAACAGTTCTCCTTCGTGAACGAAGCCAAGGTCCCCGGTACGAAGGAAATGGCCTTCCTCGGGGGCATCCGAAAGTTGGGCCTCAAACGTCTCGGCAGTCACCTCAGGCTTGTTCCAATACCCTTTACCGACGCACTTGCTCTGAATCCAGATTTCGCCGATACGGTCCTTCCCGACCCTTGTTTTGGTTTCCGGGTCCACGACATAAAGTTTCTCGCCGGGCAATATCTGGCCACATCCCACAAGTTCCCGAACTTTTTTCTCCCCTCGTTTGGAAGGCAGTATCCGGTGTTGATCGAGGGCAGGTCCGTCAAACCAACGTGTGACAGCTGGCTCTTTTGCGCTCCCTCCCGTGACGATCAGCGTTGTTTCGGCCATGCCGTAGCAGGGGTAGTGAGCGTTCGCATTGAAGCCAAACGGAGCAAACTTCCTAGAAAACGCCGCGAGAGTATCCGCGCGGACAGGTTCCGCTCCGTTAAACGCAACCTCCCAGCGGGAAAGGTCAAGACCTTCGCAGTCGGCAGGTTCGATTCTTTCGACACACAGCTGAAACGCGAAATTGGGACCTCCACTGATAGTCGAACCGTATTTGTCAATGGCCCGCAGCCATCGGATCGGCTTTCCAAGGAAGGCCACGGGGCTCATGAGCACACTCGGGCGTCCCACGAAGACCGGATTGAGGACGCCCCCGACAAGGCCCATGTCGTGATAAGTCGGAAGCCAACTGACTGCCCCACCATTTCTTCCGCACTCGAACGCGTTGGTAATAATCTCGCAGTTGTGCATGATGTTCGAATGAGTCAACACGACGCCTTTTGGCGAGCCCGTTGACCCCGAAGTGTATTGCAACAGTGCGATGCCGTCCGTTTTGATTTCGGGCGGAACCCAATCTCCTGCCAATTCGAGCGGAATTTCTTCTGTAGCAAGCCAAGGCATGGCTTTCAGACTTGGGGCGTCGTCCAACATCCCATCAACGCGATCGATGACCTCGCGGACGCTCAATGCTACTTTCGCTTCGGCGTCTTCGGAGATCGCCTGAATTCGCCCCATGTTTCGATTTCGTCGAGGCGGGTAGGCGGGGACCGGAATCGCCCCGGCGTAGTGACAGCCAAAAAACGCCGCAACAAACTCGAGCCCCGGAGGATACAGGAGCAACGCACGTTGGCCGCGAAGACCCATCGCCAGAAGACGTGCCGCAATCTTTCGAGCCTGTTCGTCCAACTGCGCGTAGGTCCACTTGATCTCTTTACTTTCACCATCCACCAGATAGTAGAACGATGCTTCGTCTGGCTGTGCCTCAGCCCAGTAGCGGAGGCGTCGAGTGAGATCGGTGAATGGGGGGCTGAAAGGCCCCATCAGATGATCCAAATTTACTATCGGGCCGTCAGCTGGCATTTCAAGTCCTGGGAGCGTAAAGTCTCAAACCCGTCCATTTTGGACAATAAGGTTGCTTAATTAAAGGGCGTTCGTTCAATTGACGTTCGTCCAATTGACATCGTGCTTTAGAACGCATATCGGATGCAAATCTGAAATTTTACAGCCGTGTTTCTTTCCAACCACCACAAACTTCGATGATGCACTGGGATTTGCCAGATGGTGACGATCGACCGACCCGAATATGCATTTGGGCGATAGTTTCCCTCGTTTGTGGATTATTCATCTTAACTATCAGTCTGTTGGTCGTAGCGATTAACCCGTGGAACCAGCAGATAAACCACGGTTTTCACTGGCTTTTTACCGATTTATTGACCCTGTCGGCATTCCTTTCCGGCGGATTTGGCGTTACCGCTCATTTTATCGCACGAAGGCAAATTGCTCGTTCAGCGTCCATAGGCTCGGTCAAGATTGAGGGGGATTTGACTGCACTCACCGGGTTTATCGTCTGCCTGATCGGCTGGCTCATTCTGCAAACCACCAGCCAGTTTTTTGTGCGTTGGGTGGAAAAAGTCGCCGTCACCGTCTCTGTACCGCCGCTTGAACTGCATGAGACCCTGGTTGCCCTTCACTTCGCACTTCTGAGCGGACTGCTGATTCTGGGAACGCTCTACGTGTTTACCTCGGGTCCACCGATCGCCAAATCGCTGATTCCAGTCTTCCTGTTGCTCATACCCATTCTGCTTGTTGCGAATGGCATTCTCCAGAGTCGCGAAGCCGCGAGGCAAAACGAAATGCAGAATCGACTTCGTCGCGCGGGCCAAGGGCTCTATTTCCACCGCGAACTCCTACGCCGACCTGTTTTTCGCTAGTAAACACTTGAACGCCGTTCGGTCGGCGGGGTGACATCTTGCAGCTTCCATCATTCGCGAATCGAGATTACGGCGAAGAGCAGGTAGGCCGCATCGGATCCACGGCCCTTCAGATGCCTTCAAAACAACCGTATCACCAGCCTCACTGACGCTCGTTGGCTTCCTCGGCAGCCGACGCGCGAATGTAAATCGGCTTGAGTTCCATGGGATCAATGGCTTGTCCAGCAAGCCATCGTTGGTAGCCGATCCTGCCGACGCTCTCCGCGGAGGGTGACCACTTTTCGGACTTCAAGGCTCTTTCCTCGAGCTCTGGCCATTTTTTGAAGAGTTTCGGCAAACCTGCTCCAGTCAACACGGTCGTTGTCGACATTGAACGAACAACCTCCTCACCATCTGCCACCTTGGTTTCGCCCATCATTTCTACTCGGCCTTCGACAATGCGACACCTCTGCACAAAAAACTGCCGCCGCTGTGCATCGAGGATCACCACCATGTCTCGAGCCACACTATCCTCGAGTGGCAAACCGTCATGCGCTTGGGATGCCACCGCTTCCACCGTGGAGCAGCCCACCAGAGCAGCGCCCGTCGTGTAAGAAAAAACCTTGGCCAAGGTGATCCCCACCCGCAACCCGGTAAACGACCCCGGACCTAAACTTAGGCCAAGCCAAGCAACCTCTTTGCTTTCGATTCTATGATGACGCAGCAAGCGTTTCATTTCCGGGATCAGAGCCTGGGCAGATCGACGCTCACAGCCAAGGTCGATCGCCCCCACAACCTGATCATTTTGAAATAGACAGGCCGCCCCACCTTGTGAGTTAGAAGTCTCCAGGGCCAATCCCCAGCAAACGACATCATCTATGGGCGTATTTAGACTCACAGGCTTCGATGCACCTATAAATGACGAGGACTCAAATGCCGTCGATTCTTTCGGCCGTTGCCGTTTCACCGACAAGTTACCGACTGTCGCCGTAACGGCAAGTTTAGACAAGCCGCGGGACACCAGTATGGCAGTTTACCGGTGGGGCAGGGCGAATCGAGCCAATTTTGCGGGTCTACCAAGGTTGTCGAGGATGGAGAAACTCCGAAAATCGTTAATCTTGGCCTGTAAACGATTTGATTTTCAAACATGACAGAAAAATCACACGCACGCAGAGATCCAACTGACCGACATACACCGCAAGGTTTACGCGTTTTTCTCATTAGGCTAAGATTCCGGCCGAGGGCTATGCCGTAAAGGTCGGTCGCGACAAACTTGAATCGCCATGATGGGCTTTTAATCGAGATATGGGCCCGCCAACTCGAGTCGAAGCGTGGTGTGGGCCCTGCGAGACGAACGAATATTGAATCGGCGTTGGAATTGCGAGTCCGATCCAGGCGCAGGGCGGATACTTGCCCACCAGGTGCCTTTGATTGACGACCAGCAAGTCCAACCCAAAAGCAACGCCATATTTATGTCGGCGAGGAAATTTCGTGAAGCGAGCATTGATCAGTGACATCCATGGCAACCTTGAAGCTCTTCAGGTGGTCATGGAAGATATCGCCGACCAAAACATCCACCGCATCATCTGTCTCGGGGACATTGTGGGTTACGGGCCCAACCCAGTCGAGTGCCTGGATCTGGTGATGAGCCGCTGTGAAACGACCATTTTGGGCAACCATGATCAGGCAACACTCTTCGATCCGGACGGATTCAATCCTGTCGCGTTGCAGGCGATCTACTGGACACGCGAACAGTTGGAATTGAAAGGCACACCCACCCAGCAGGACCTTCGCTGGGAATTTCTGGGCGAACTCCCAAGACGCGTGGACGAAGGCGAACTGCTCTTCGTCCATGGATCACCGAGGGAACCCACAAACGAGTACGTTTTTCCAGAAAACGTTACCGACATCAGAATGATGGACAATCTATTCATGAGATTAGAGAAATTCTGTTTTCAAGGGCATACGCACATGCCAGGAGTTTTCACCGAGTCCGGGGACTTCATTACGCCAGAACGTTGCGACTACCGATATAAACTCGGGCCTGAGAAAGCCATGGTGAACGTCGGAAGTGTGGGTCAACCTCGGGATGGCGACAGTCGCTCTTGCTACGTGATTCTCGACGAAGAAGCTCAATCCATCGAATTTCGCCGCGTTCGTTATCCCTATGAAGTCACACGGGAAAAAATCTACGCGGAGCGTGATCTCGACAACATGCTCGGAGACCGCCTGCGACCTGGACGCTGAGCCTTCGCCGTCGATTCCGAGGCCCAACGTCACAACTTTCTCATCGTTTGGCAGGTTCGTTCCCGAACTGCAATCTGGAATACCGAAACCGGCTTGGGGAGACTCCATCCCTGCCGCGGAGAATTCTCCGCGGATCGATCGGTCAATGTAAGCGGCTGGCAGAATCTGCTATCATTCCGGCTGGTTAAGTTTTGAGTTTGATGGATGCCAGTCGCAAAAGGAGTCGCAGTGACTCTCGCAATCCTCAGTGATATTCACGGCAATTTAGAGGCATTAACCGCGGTGCTGGCGGACATTGCCGACCGTGGTATTGAAACGATCTACTGCCTCGGTGACGTGATTGGGTACGGCCCAAACCCACGAGAGTGTTTGGATCTGGCAAGCAAGTTTCAACTTTGCCTCCTCGGTAATCATGACCAAGGGGCCCTTTTTGACCCCGAGGGCTTCAGCAGCGGCGCCGAAAAAGCAATTTTTTGGACTCGAGAGCAGTTAGAGGATCCCGCGGATCCCAAGAATCTCGATCGGATCCAGTTTCTCGCCGGCCTTCCTCGCACCATCGCGGAATCCGAATTCTTGTTCGTTCACGGCTCAGTCAGGGCGCCCCTGAATGAATATGTCTTCCCAGAAGACATCTACAATGAGCGGAAGATTCAGAAAATCTTTTCTATGATTCCTCAATATTGTTTTCAGGGACACACTCATGTTCCCGGAATTTTCACTTCCGACTGCCGGTTTATCCGCCCCTCGGAAGTCACCGGACCCTACCTGCTGCCGGAAGAGAAAGTGATGGTAAATGTTGGCAGTGTTGGCCAGCCCAGAGATATGGACCCCCGAGCATGCTACACAATCCTCTCGGATAAAAACCTCGAGTTCATCCGAGTCGAGTACCCGATTCAGGAGACCGCGGACAAGATCTACGCGATTCCAGAACTAGACAACTTTCTCGCGGACCGCCTGAAAAAAGGCCAATAGCCGCCTCACAACCTTGTCCTGTCGCCTTTCCAAGTCGCCCCGAATCAAGCAAAATGAGAGGGTTGTTTATCTGGCAAGGCCTCTCAGGGGCGGCTACAACCATCTCGGTCACGAAGAACTTCCGACGAACCAACGTGGTTTTGGGTAATTTCCATGCGACCGTCCCGAATCGTTCACCGAAGAGGGTCCATGGCTTGACCGACTTGAGATTTTCCATCTGCTCTGAAACTGGAACGTGATTGTGGATCGACGAAGCATCATTTTCGTGCTTTTATCAACGGTAATTCTGTTCACGTGGATGGCAATGTTCCCTCCAATCGACGAAGAGGATCTGCTTCAACCCAAGGACAACGACGCGGTTGAAACGGTCGACTCTGAGGACGAAGGCGGGCCTGCCGCAGCGGTTGAAGATCCTGCCAAAGCTGCCTCAGGCAAAAATGATGCGTCTGGGGACCCGTCAGAGCAGGATGAACCGGAGTTGCCCGTGGATGCGTTCTCCGCCCCGCACCAACTGGTTTCGATAGGTTCCCTTGCCGAGGACACTGAATATCGATTGCTGGTCACCCTTAACAGTCGGGGCGGCGTCGTCGAACAAGCCGAATTGACCGATCGACTCCCAAGCGGAGAGTTTCGATTCAAGCAGGTGGACGATCGAGCCGGCTATCTTGGCTACCTCGCCATCCAACCTTCGGTCAATCCAACCGGGGTTGCCGTGCAGGTGGTTGGCTCGGGAACTCCGGCGGCCCTAGCCACCGGAAACGATGGAAAAGTTGGGCTTCAGCCGGGCGACGTCATCATCTCTTTCGGCAGCAAGACTGTCTTGACACCGACGGATTACTATCAGGCACTGAACAACACCACGCCGGGTCAGGAAGTGGAATTAGGGGTGATTCGCGATACCGCGTCCCTCAAGTTCACGGCCAAAACGCTGGCCCGTCCCATGAAGGTCATCCAGCCGCTTCCAAAACAAGAGACCGACATAACGCTCCGTGATCCGGAGAGTTTCCAACTGACACTCGGGACTTTGGAGAGGAATGTCTGGAGAGAGTTCAGTGCCCAGCTTCGTGAGGCGGATTGGGAAATCCTGCCCGGTAACTCCCCCTCTACCGTTTCCTTCCTCTATCGCCTGTCCGTGTCTGACCAGAAAGACTTGGGGCTTTCAGGGCCAGTAACCGTCGTCAAAACGTACCGCCTTGCAAAGCGAGAGAATGAGGATCCCATGAAGTTCGACAGGTCTTACCATCTCGAGATGGACGTCGAACTCAGGAATGAATCGAGTGAACCCCTCTCCGTCGCCGTAAGTATCGATGGGCCGACCGGTCTCCCGGACGAAGGCTGGTGGTACATCAATAAGATTCATGGTCGTTCGACCGCAATGTTCTATACGGCAGGTGCAAGGGACGTGATTGGTTCCTCTGCCGGAATGCCTTACGTCTTTTTGGGCGGCCCCGAGATTTACTCGAACGCGAAGGAAACGAATGGCCCTCTACCGCTTTTTCCTCTAGACAGCAGTACGGAGGATCGCACACTGGATTTTGCGGGCGTCGACACCCAGTACTTCAATGTCTCGTTGATCCCGAACAAGGACCCCGAAGATGGTCCCTTCATCGTCAGCAACGCCTATGCAAGACCGGTCGGCAATTTTGAAGATCTCGACAAGAGTTTTCGCAAGACTGTCGACATCTCTTATCGCCTGACAAGCCTGCCGTTGGTTCTGGAGCCCTACAAAGAAGACACCCCGTCGACGGCATACCAACAAACGTTCACCGTTTTCGCCGGCCCGAAAGAACCCGAACTTCTGGACCAGTATGGGCTGCAGTCCACCGTAAGTTACGGGTGGTTCGCGTGGTTTTCCAAACCGCTGGTCTGGATGCTCCATTTTTTCTACGCCGTTGTCGGCAACTATGGCATCGCCATCATCATGCTGACCATTTTGGTCCGTGCAGCGATGATTCCGATCAGTCGCAAGGCCGCGTTGAATGCTCAGATGATGCAGCACCTTCAGCCTGAGATGAAGCGACTCAATGAGCAGTACAAGAACGACATGGAGAAACGGGCGCAAGCGCAACGAGAGCTTTTCCGCAGGTACAACTACAACCCCGCTGGCGGATGCCTGCTGATGTTTGTCCAGCTACCCATCTTCCTCGGACTCTACCGGGGACTCAACGTCGATATCGCTTTGCGCGGACAACCTCTGATTCCCGGCATTCAGTGGTGCTCCAATCTTGCGGGTCCGGATCGACTGTTTGTTTGGGAATCCTGGCTCCCATTTTTGACGGCAAAAACAGGATTCCTCGGCCCCTATTTCAACATTTTGCCGATCATCACCGTCATCCTGTTCCTGATCCAACAAAAGCTCTTCATGCCGCCCGCCGTCGATGAACAAACACGAATGACCCAAAAAATGATGACCTACATGATGGTTTTCATGGGCGTCATGTTTTTCCGCGTTCCGAGTGGCCTCTGCATTTACTTCATCACTTCCAGTACTTGGGGCATCATTGAACGAAAGTTGTTACCCAAACCGACGCTCGATGGGAAACTTGCCCGGGTGGAAGCCGCTTCGTCGGTCACGCTGGATGCAGGACCGAAGACCAAGAGTGCGGCTCAAAGCCGTATTGAGGAACAACGGCAACGGCAAAGGCAAAAGAATCGAAAAAAGGACCGCAAAAACAAACGTTAAGTCGAGTCCCTGTTCTGAAGCGTACCTGTTCTGAACCGGCACGGAACTCACCCCGCACTGGCGTCCGTCTGCTGCATGACCATGAGATTTTGAAGTCCGCTCGTCGCCCACGCGGGTTTGACAAGTGTGCCAGCAGGTCAAGGTTTTGGTGATGCTGAAATCCACCTACGAAACAGAAGACACGATCGTGGCGATCGCCTCGGCGAGTGGCAATGGACTTCGGGGAACGGTCCGGCTCTCCGGCCCGGAAGCGCTGGCCGTCACGGATCAGGTTTTTCATGCAACCGACGGCGAAATCGGTGGCGTGGTAGAATCGTCACATGCCAGGCGTCGCGAAGGCGAAGTCGTGGTGCCCCTCTGGTCAACTCGCCTGCCAGCCTCTTGCCTAATCTGGCCAGGTGTCCGTAGCTTCACTCGTCAACCTGCCACCGAAATTCACACATGGGCAAGCCCCGTCCTTCTTCATGAAATCGTGGGTCAATGCCTCAAAGCCGGGGCACGATTGGCCGAACCGGGCGAGTTCACATTGCGAGCATTCCTCGCCGGACGAATCGACCTGTCGCAAGCTGAAGCCGTCCTGGGTGTGATCGATGCGGAAGGTGAACACCAGCTTAAACTTGGACTCGCTCAGCTCAGTGGAGGTGTCGCGGCGCCTTTGCAACAACTGAGAGATTCACTGATCGATCTGCTCGCCCATCTGGAGGCGGGCCTTGATTTCGTCGAAGAAGACATCGAATTCATACCGCAGGAAGAATGCATCCGTCGACTTCGGGATGGACAGCAGATCGTCAAGGTACTGCTCAACCAAATCTCACAGAGAGGCGAGGCCGAGGGACTCGCCAAAGTTGTCCTCGCCGGGCCGCCGAACGCAGGAAAAAGCAGTCTATTCAACGCTATCAGTGAATCTGCACTGGCCCTTGTCTCTCCGATTGCCGGCACCACTCGAGACTACGTGAGTCATCGGTTGGAGATTGCCGGTTGCCGATTTGAGTGTATCGATACGGCGGGTCTGGACCCCACGATGGACCACAATGAAACCGATGAGAAAGCTCAGAATCAGGCGCGGGGCCAGATCCGATCCGCGGACGTCCTTCTCACCTGCGTCCCGCTCGGCGCAAGCTTCCGCTCACTCGCTTCTCACGCGCCCCAAGCGGAGGAATTTCGCGTCTTTACAAAAAGTGATTTGCAACCGGACGCAAAAACCGAGTTTTTGAAATTGGACGCTTCTGAGGACTCCAAAGCGTTCCTTGTGAGCAACGTCAACCGTGAGGGCCTCGGTCGGTTGCTCGAGGCGATCAAAACGGCCGTGACCGACCCACACCAAAAGCAGGAGACCATGCTGATTTCCACGGCACAACGGGCTGAGTCGAGCCTCTTGGAAACCGCCTCGGCCCTTGAGCAGGCCCTTTTGGCAACACGGGAAGGGTGGGGTGAAGAGCTAATCGCGGCAGAAACCCGAGGGGCACTGGACGGCTTGGGGCGGGTTACCGGGGCAATTTACACCGACGATGTCCTCGATCGCGTGTTTAGCCGCTTTTGTATTGGCAAATGATTGAAACCCTCGTTTGAAAACGTTAAGTTATCAACCGGACGCTGTTGGCTATGAGCGTTTTGCTGGAGGAAAGCTTCAGCGCGACCTTTTGGCCCGTCAAAAACGTAGAGAGTTTAACCCCGTTCATTCCCAATGAACGTTCGTCCCCAAGCCTCAATCTTGCCGAAGGAGCTTTTTGTATGGCAAACCGATCGAACCGACGTGATTTCATGAAGACGACGGCTGCCGCTGGCGCTGGCTTTTGGGCCGCCGGTGGAGTCTCTCCCAAACCCAGCCGAGCCGCGATCGACGAAATCAGCTTTGGCTGTATCGGTGTCGGTGGTAAAGGCTCCAGTGACTCCGGTGATGCAAAAGCGAATGGGAACGTCGTCGCGATCTGCGATATCGACGACAACACGCTCGGTGGTGCCAAGGACAAGTTCCCCGGTGCCAGGGCATACAATGATTTCCGCAAGATGCTCGATGAAATGGGCAAGAGCATCGATGCAGTGACGGTCAGCACGCCGGATCATACTCATGGTCCTGCGGCTTTGATGGCCATGCGGATGGGCAAGCATTGCTTCTGCCAAAAGCCAATGACTCACTCCATCTACGAAGCTCGCATGATGGGCAACATCGCCCGTGATAACAACTTGGTCACCCAGATGGGCAACCAAGGTACCGCGACGAGCTCGCTCCGCCGAAGCGCGGCCATGATCAAGGCTGGCAAAATCGGTGCTGTCAAAGAGGTTCACGTCTGGACCAACCGTCCTGTCTGGCCTCAGGGTCTAGATCTTCCAGAGCCTCAGGAAGTTCCGGGACATGTCCAGTGGGATCTTTGGCTTGGCCCAGCAAAAGAACGTCCCTACAACGCGATTTATCATCCGTTCAAGTGGCGTGGATGGTGGGACTTCGGAACAGGTGCTTTAGGCGATATGGCATGTCACACTTTAAACATGTCTTATATGGCTTTGGATCTTAAGGATCCAACCTCCGTCCAAGCGACCACGGATGGCCACAACAAGCAGACCTATCCGAAATGGTCGGTCATCAAGTACGAATTCCCTGGCAACGATGAGCGTGGTCCCGTCACCATGTATTGGTACGATGGAGGAAAGCGTCCACCCGCGGAAGCCTTGAAGGGCTGCCCTGGAAACGATGGTCGCGACTACAGCAGCGGTGCCCTGATCATCGGTGAAGATGCCAATTTCATTTCACCGGGCGACTACGGTGGAGATGACTCGAAATCTGGTTTGGTGGTCAATGGCGAGTTCATCTCCCAGACGGACCGCCAGTTCCGCGATGTCAAATACACCCGTAGCCCAGGGCACTTCAAGGAATTCGCGAACGGCATCAAGGGCGAAGGCACTCCAATGAGTAACTTCCCCGGCTATGCAACCGGCCTCAGCGAAGTGGTGCTCCTCGGTAACTTGTCAGTCTGGGAAGCCGCTGGCGATGGACCCGGCAACATGACCGAAGGTCCTACCGTGGAGTGGGATGCGAAAACGCTTAAGGCGAAGAACTCCACCAAGGAAATCGAACAGATTGTGAAGCCCATCTATCGTGACGGCTACACGCTGGAAGGTTAATTTCCCATTCCAGCTCTTTGGTTCTGATGAAAAGAGAGGGCTCTGGCGGCTTGCCAGAGCCCTTTTTTTATGGAGGCTATAAACCTTCTCGCGATCGCTGGCAGCTTCACTCAAATGACCGAGCGCAACGTAGTCCTTTCCCGCCCTGCCTTTCCCCTTCTGTCTTGAGGTTCTTCTACTAAAATGGACGAGACTCCGAGGCCCCAAGAGGTCCTGCAACGCTTGATGGAAGTGATCGAAGATCGACGCGATCATTCCCCGGAAAAGTCCTACACAACGCGGCTTTTTTCCGGAGGTGTCCCAGCCATCGCTCGGAAAATCACCGAGGAGGCTGCAGAAGTCATCGAGGCAGCTGAGGAGGAGGGTACCGAAGGCTGTGACCACCTCATTTATGAGGCGGCAGATCTTGTCTACCACTTGATGGTCATGCTCGGTTACAAGCGAATCCATTGGAACGAGGTGGAGTTGGAACTCGGTCGACGATTCGGCATTTCCGGCATCGACGAAAAGGCGTCAAGGCAAACAGATTCTCAGCCAGATCCCGAACACTAAAATCAAGTTCCACCTATTTATCTCGCTCCTGCAACCCCCGACCATCCCATGAATCCACTTCGAATTGGCATCCCAAGCAAGGGACGACTTGCTGAAGTCGCTGAAAAGCTGTTATCGGATGCTGGCCTGAGTTTCCGTCGGCAAAATCGCAGCCTGTTTGCTCGTGTTCGCGAGTTACCGATCGACGTGACCTTTTTGCGTACGGACGACATTCCGGTTCTGTGTGCCGAGGGTGCCATCGATATGGGGATCACGGGTAGCGATCTCGTCGAGGAAGCTCAAGTGGAGCTGACTCAGCGACTTTCTCTCGGTGCCGGCAAGTGTCGACTGAGCGTTTGCATCCCCGAAGATGCAGGATACGCATCAGCGGCAGATCTCGATGGCAAACGCATTGCGACCAGCTTCCCCGGAATCACTACAAATTATCTGCAGCGTCACGGTGCGAAGGCTCACATCGTCAACCTCTCGGGAAGCGTGGAGGTGATGATTGCGTTAGGAATCGCCGATGCGATCGTTGATCTCGTTGAAACGGGTAGCACTTTGGCGGCAAATCGCCTCCGAATTCTCGACGACATTGGACACTACGAAACAGTACTCGTTCAAAATAGATCCGTCAGCGACCCCGCCTTGTGCGACCGGATCGTGCGCCGCATTGAGGGTGTCGTGATTGCGCGAGCCTATTCGTTGCTTGAATACAACATCCCCAGGGCACATCTTGCGGAAGCAGAATCCATCACCCCGGGATTCAACTCCCCAACCGTCAATCCCCTGGAAGACGAGTCCATGTGCGCCGTCAGGGCAATGGTCCGAAAAGGGACAGTGATCGAAGTGATGGAAAAACTTGAAAAGCTCGGGGCCTCGGCGATTCTCGAGACTGGGATCTCTAATTGCCGCCTGTAATGGATTGCGGCTGAATCGCGTCCAGCAGGTTTTCAAGGCGCAGGGGTTTGAAGAGGGCATCGTCGTAACCCCATTCTTTCAATTGACGAATGTCTTGAGGTCTGGAAAATCCAAGAATCGCAAGCCGACGTTGAATGGTTTTCGGCGCCTGATTAATGAAATCTGCCTCCGCGTCGGAAACTCCGCGACTCAAATCGACAAGCAGACAGCGATACTCCGCCCCGCCCCGGGGAAGCTCTGGCAACTCTTTCCCCGGCTGCCACCAGCTCACCTCGTGATCCATGAGTTTCAAACCATCTCGAATCGCTTCCCAGGTTTCCCGCCATTCAGTAACCACGAGCACGTGCTCACGACTCGCTGGCACCGGCAAGCTCCTTGATTGCATCCATTGCTCGAACGCCTGCGAAGTTCGCGATTCAGCGAGCCTCATCGTCTTGGCTCCCTCACGTAGATTGCCGTCCATCTCTTTCAATAAATCTGGAAGCAATCTTCGCGGCACTCCCTGCACGGGCCAACCGGAACGGAGCTCACCTTCACACCAATCCCCTGCGACATAGATCAACAATACGAGGGGCCAGCGTTGCATAAGAAAATCGACATCCGCCTGTGTGAATTGGCCCGGAGTCGCTGCATGGAGCCAAACCTGCTCGACCTTGGCGTCTTCGTCCGCCAACCATCTGTCTGCTGCCTCTACCGTCGGTACGAAATGCCAGCTCACAGCGGCTTCGCTGTAAGCAAAGCGTTCATTCGGGGAACTCCCGATCACCAGAATACGGTTGCTGCTCACCTCTTGCTCCAACGTTCTATCTCCATCAATGTTTTGGGAAGCGCTTTCGATCTTTCAGAGTTCAGCCTTCGGCACACCGAACGCCTCCACACCGAACACCTCCACAACAAACGCCTCCACACCGGACGTTCATTCAGAAATGACGGCATCCATCTTTTGGATGAGATCCACCGCCTTACCCGGGGATTCCACCCTTCGCAACTCCGTCAGAAACCCGGGAATCGCAAAAAGACGACTCAAACGCGCCAAAACCCTCAAGTGAATCCCGTCGTCGGTAGAGCCCAGTAAAAAGAAGATGTCGGTCAAAGCGCCTCGAGGCCCGCCAAAGGGGATTCCGGCGGTGGACACCGCAAGTGTGACAAATCTGTCGGCCAGAATCGAGGGTAGTGGGCGCCTCGGGTGCAACAATGCGACACCATTCTCCAGAGCCGTTGTGTGCATCGCTTCCCGATCCAGAACCGCTTCCGTCATTTGCTCAGGGTCCCATATCCAACCGGCATCTGCACAGTGATCGCAAATTTCTCGAACCACGCCGCGTTTCGATCTCGACCGGGTTCCAATAAGAACGCACTCTACCGGAATCAGCTTTTCAAGGTGGATCATTTCAGCTCGCCCGGTTTCTCGGGTTTCAGCTCGCTCGAGGATCGCCTCAACTCGCCCCAATGCCTCGTCATCCGCCCGTCCAATTTCGTCTTCAATCCAGTGATGGATTTCGACTTCATTGAATCGCCATTGCCCAGCCACTTTACGACCCGGCAATTTTTCACGACTGGCAAGCTTGATGACCTGCATCGGAGTCCAGTGCAGGTAGCTCGCGAGTTCTTCTACGGTAAATTCTTCCTTCACAGTTCACTCATGCCTTTGACCCCGGGTGGGGTATTTTACGTTATCAGGATCTAGGACCGCCGCTCACCTTACGCCAGCCATTTTCGAAAACCGGGATCAGGCATGACTGTCGCTTGCAAGACGCATGGACTGACGGGAACGATCGATCATCGCCGCCTGCATGTCGGAAACAGTCGTCCGCAACCTCGCACCCAACCAGGATTTGCGGAGATGAGTTGAATCCGCGTACCGCGTGGAGCTATCATCTTATACCCGCATGGTAATTGAAGCCAATGTCGAGACGATCCGACGGGATACACAACCCTCATTGAAAATCCGGGAGCGCACGCGTGAGTAATCCATTCCCCAGACGAGAATTTTTGAAGTCAACCACCGCATCGTCTTTGCTGATGGCCACGGGCAGCATTCTGCCAGAGTTGAGTTGGGGAGCGTCACCCGAATCGAAGGAACCCAGCATGCTTCCCATCATCGACCCTCATCAACATCTCTGGGATTTGAAACGATTCCGACTCCCGTGGACCGACGGGAATGACAAACTCACAAAAAACTTTCTCATCCCGGAGTACATGCAGGCCATTAAAGGGACCGGCATCGTCAAGGCACTTTACATGGAGGTCGGCATGGCTTTGGACCAGCAGGTTGCCGAAGCCGAGTGGCTGATCGACCTTTGCGAAAATCAGGATACGATCACGAAAGCTGGCGTCATCGCCGGTCAACCGTTCGAAGAAAAGTTCACCGCCTACGTCGATCGTTTTTCAAAATCCTCTTGTATCAAGGGCGTTCGACACCTGCTTCAGATCCCAGAATCGCCCAAAGGCATGTGCCTCGAGAAAGGCTACCAGAAAGGTGTGCAGCACGCGGGCAACCGCGGGCTCCGCTTCGATATCTGCATCCGTCCGACAGAGTTGAGCGACGCCATCCAACTGGTTCGAGCTTGCCCTGACACACAGTTCATCCTTGACCACTGCGGCAACGCGGACCCCGCGGCGTTTGGCGACGCAGCAAAGTACGACAGAGAGCCTCAACACACGGAATATCAATGGAAGGGGAATATCGAAGGACTGGCGAAACAACCGAATCTGATTTGTAAAATCAGCGGGATCATCGCCCGTGTCGCCCCGAATGCTTGGTCAGCTGAAGACCTCGCTCCGATTGTGAACCACTGTCTTGATTCCTTCGGCCCTGACCGGGTTATTTTTGCGAGCGATTGGCCCGTATGTACTCTGGGAGCACCGCTTAAAGCATGGGTGAAGGCACTCCGAGAGATTGTCGCCGAACGCCCCGAAGTCGAGCAACGGCAGCTTTTCTCTGGGAACGCCCAGAAGGTGTATGAGTTGGAAGCATGAGTAAGCCCCAGTTCTGTCCTCCAGTCCTCGGGATGCCATCACAACTCATCGCCATGTAATGGGTTAGCGTAATGGGTCAGCAGAGACTGGGTAGTAGGACGCCCAAGTCCGAATCGGGCATTCAGGAGAAAAACGAGCAAGTCGTATCGACTCTACCCGGAAGGCTGACCTGAATTCGGTGACTGACTCTAGCGACTTGTTGCAAAACGAGTCGGCTCAACCCTTTGCAGTCCAAAACGGGTCCGCGTCCAAGTTCTTAAGAAGATGGGCGATTCATTTTTGGCAGGAGTGGAGCCAAGGCCTCGTGCTTCCAGGCGATAACCTGTTCGCCGTAGGTCGATTTCGCCAGAAGTGGGACATCGGTTCGCTTCTGAATTTCCCGGGCATTACTCTGACGACTCTCATCCTCCTCGGAAGAGGTCTGATTGAGCACCCAACCCGCAAGCGGAACCCCCCCCCGATAACGACCTGCCACATTGAGAGAAAGCAAGGCCCGATTGATGGCACCAATGGAATCGTCAACCACTAGAACCACGGGGTAACCCAATTCGATCGCAAGGTCGAGGACAACTTCATCTTTGCTCATGGGGCTCAGAATGCCTCCGGCACCCTCGACGATCACAAATTCCGAATAGGTCTTCCAGACCTTCAGGCCTTGACGAAGCTGCCCTGAATCTATCATTCTGTCTTCCCGCAAAGCCGCTTGATCTGGAGCCAAGGGGGCAAAAAATCTCTGAGGACAGACCTGCTGCCAGGTCAGCGGACGACCTGCGGCTTGCCATAGCCGATAGGCATCCGAGCCTTCAGGCTGACGTTCGTCGAAACCAGACTCTGCTGGCTTATAAACTCCAGGCGACAAACCCAGTTCTCTAAGCCATTGCAACAACAGGCAACCGACATGTGTTTTTCCAACTCCAGTGTCGCAGCCCACAATAAATAATCCGTGAGTTGGTCGATCGAACATTTTCAACATCTGAGCATGAAACCATTCGTCCTCGGCCCACTCAGAACAGTGGAATGGGCCGTCTAGACGATCAATCTGTGGCAGAGAAATTATCTTACCTCAAGGCACTTCCGCTCATGAGCCCACCGCCTGATAGTTTTAACTCAAATTCGATTCGAGTTGCTGCCTTGCAAATGAAGGCCTCGCCCAACTCCCAACTCAATCTCGATCGAGCCATCGAGTTGATCGGGCAAGCGGCCGCTCAGGGCGCGAAACTGATTTGCCTGCAGGAGCTCTTTCTGACCCCTTACTTTTGCCAAAGCGAAGACCACCGGCACTTCGACTTGGCTGAAGCTATTCCCGGCCCGACAACTCGCCGCCTCAGTGAATTGGCAAAAACGGCAAACGTCGTCCTGGTGGTGAGTCTGTTTGAGCGACGGGCACCCGGCTTATTCCATAACACCACGGTGGTTCTGGACGCCGATGGTCAACTTGTCGGTACCTATCGAAAAATGCATATCCCCGACGATCCGTTTTACTACGAAAAGTTTTACTTCACGCCGGGTGACCTCGGCTTCCAGGCTTTTGACACGTCAGTTGGTAAAGTCGGAGTGTGCATTTGCTGGGATCAGTGGTACCCCGAAGCGGCTCGATTGACAGCACTTCACGGTGCGGAGTTCCTTGTTTACCCAACCGCCATTGGCTGGCTAAGTGAAGACAAAGAGGAGTACGGTGAAACCCAGGTTGACGCGTGGCAAACGATGATGCGGAGTCACGCCATTGCCAATGGCGTTTTTGTCGTCACACCCAATCGTGTTGGATTGGAAGACCATATCGAGTTCTGGGGACACTCGTTTATCGCAGGTCCCTCGGGCAAGATCCTTGCGGAAGCGGACTCCTCTGAAGACAGCATTGTTTTCGCTGACTGTGAAAAGGATGAAATCGAAGTCACGCGAACCCATTGGCCATTCTTGCGGGATCGACGTATTGATGCCTATGAAGGACTTACTCGGCGGTATCTTGATGGATAGTCGACAGCCGACTTACCGTGTGATTTCCACTTCCTGCCCATGCATCCTCCCCTTCTGCATCAAATGAACTCCTTTACCCCTTCGACGCTTTCAGTTGCCGGATTCGAGTGTTCACCTCGATTGCCACAGAGGCCCCGTTGGCCCGCCGAATGGGAACGACACGAAGCCACTTGGGCGACGTGGCCAAGAAATCCGGAGACATGGCCACAGAATCTGGCGGACGCCCGTCGTGAGCATGCAGGTTTTCTCAAGTTGATTGCCGATCACGAGCCCGTGCGTCTGGTGGCGGGCGGCAATGCTCGTCCCTCTGCCATGGCATCCCTTGCCTGCACATCGGGAGTCGAATTGGTTGATCTACCTTCAAATGACGCGTGGATGCGGGACCATGGGGCGACATTCGCCATCGACCAGGTGGATCAGTCCTTGGTCGCCGTGAATTGGACCTACAATGCGTGGGGAGGAAAATATCCCCCGTTTGACCTCGACCAGCGAGTCGGATCCGAGATGGCAAAACTCACATCGGCAAACCTGCTTCGCTGCAGCTTGGTCATGGAGGGCGGGGGCCTTGAAACTGACGGTCGCGGAACCCTGCTCACCACCGAGTCCTGCGTATTGGATCCAGTACGTAACGATGGAATTACGCGGCAACGTTTCGAAACCCTGATGGCAGGAGTTTTGGGCATTGAGCGTGTCGTCTGGCTTCCTGGTGGCAACATCGTAGGCGACGACACGGACGGCCACATCGATCAGATCGCACGTTTTCTGAATTCACGACAGGTCGCGGTTACTCAGCCAACCCATACGAAGGATCCCAATTTCGAGGTTGAGCAAAACAATCTACGAGCCGTGACCGCTTGGGCCGACAAGGTAGAAGACCCCATCGACGTCATCACCCTGCCCTCCCCCGGTGTTGTCGAGTTTTCAGGAATCCGCCTGCCCGCGAGCTATTGCAATTTCTATCTTGCCAACGAGCTCGTGCTCGTACCCGCGTTTGGGGTCCCGCAAGATGAGGTCGCGAAAGGTCTGCTCAAAGATCTCTTCCCGAAAAGACAGGTTCACAGTCTTCCTTCAAGGAACCTTTTGTGGGGTTTGGGCTCCTTTCACTGCCTCACTCAGCAGCAGCCTGCCGTCGACACGATCCGCAAAACAGATGGCGCGAAGTAATCGATTCCGGCATGACAACTCAGGGGTTACGAGTCCAGGATCACGACAAAGCACGTCGAGCGATTACTTTCGAAGAATCGGCCCCTCTTCCCTGCCTCGAATCAGGACTTCTTCTGGCTTCGCCGTCACCTCAGCCTCGAGAGCGTCGGACTGCGAGAGCAAATCTTCGGTGAATCGCGCATGGAAATCCATATAACTCTGCGCCGTGCTGAACCCCACAACCTCTTCATCCCATTCCATTTTTTTACTGACGACCCGACCCGCCTGCAGATCGAACTTGATGGTTCCACTCGTCATCTCTTGAATCAACTGGGATTTTACCCGCGGAGAATCGCCTGGTGTCAGGATTTCAGTCTCGACATGAATTGTTGCGATGTCCTGCTTCACCGCATCAAGCGTGTAACTCTTTCTCAACTTGATAATGACCTGACGACCATCCTCGACGCTTGCAGCAAACTCGCTGGGAGAGTACCACGTGTGCCCGATCTCGACTCTGCCTTGAGGCAATGGCACAGCGACGTCGTCCAGTCCCATTTGACTCTGTTTGTAGATCGCTTCTTTTTCAAGCACCTTGCCCGAGGGCGATATGGTCACCAAGGCTAATGGAACTCCAACACTCCCCGCGATGGACTCAAACCGGATTGGCGGTTGCTCATCCGCTTGGCTGTCGTAGCGTATTTCTTCACCGCCCCCGACGGACTGGGACAATTCGAGTTGGTCGATGCTTTGCTCCAGCACCATAGAGCCGTCCTCTCGGACCTCCTTGACTCGCCAAACCTTGGTCGTTTCGGTCACAGCGCGATCAAAATTCTCCACCTTGTTGATCCGTGTCATTGTGGTCGCTTGATGGCGTGTCCTCCAGCGGATCATCTCACCAGCTTTGAGACGATACACCAAGGCGTAACCGGATGTCATCGGCTCGTCGGTAACCTCTGCCTTTACATTGAGGTCTTGGCACCAACAAGGAGTGGAGCCGACCCAAAGGGTCATCAAACCAACGGTCAAGATATCTCGCAACATCACAAAGGCCTCCTGCCTATCGACTGGTGCGGTGTTTATAAATCGTCGCGTTTCAAACCTGACAGCAGTGTCACATCGTGATCAGGCTTCGTCTTTGGACTGTCGGACGCTTCCGCCCCAACCGAGTTTCTCTCGCAACGTCTGGTAGTAATTATGATCCGTTCCTTCGATCAATCGAAAAACACTCTTGGACCGACAGATTCGAACTCGATGACGGTCCGTCAAGCGGCAGAGGACTTGGCCATCCAAAACGGCAGAGGTCGAATCATTCGGTTCCTGCACCACCATTTCGATCACGCGATCCGCCGAGTCCACAATGGGACGGACAGTTAACGTATGCGGGCTGATCGGAGCGATCACGAATGCGTCCATATTTTTGCGGACGATCGGCCCGCCCGCCGAAAGGTTGTGGGCCGTCGAACCGATCGGCGTGCTAACGATTAAACCGTCGCAACTATAGGAAGTCGCCAGTTTCCCGTCAACGTAAAGATCCACGTTCTGAATCGAGAATGGAGGACCACCCATCACGGCCACTTCATTCAGTCCAAAGTCCTCCTCGACCAAACGTTCATTCTCGAACACTTGGCACTTCAACATCACGTGATCTACCGTCTTGAATTCTCCTGCTAGCACCGCTTGGAGCATCGGTAGCAACTGAACAGGTTGGACATCCGCAAGGAACCCCAATCGCCCCAGATTCACACCGATCACCGGTCGCTGTCTGGCCTTCATTTGGCGGGCTGCTCTTAAAATCGACCCGTCACCACCGAAAACGATCGCCAGATCAGCATCCACCTCATCCAAGTCGTACTCGAACTGAAAGTCCGTAAAGACCACTTCGGCCATCGATTCGATGCTGGAGCGTAGTTCACCTGCGACGTCAGGGAGATGAGGTTTGCGATCCCCCGAACCCAGCAGCATAACCTTCAGGCGACGCCCCGAGCGTACCGCATCCCCAAGGTTCGGAAGGTCTGGCGTTTCCTCGGTTGGAATCGATCCCATGACTGTTTCTTTGTGGGTGAGTGTAAACCTGGCCTTCGCATCACGGCTTAACTTATAGCCAGTAACTTCGCTCCACCAAGATCATACTTCGGTCGTCGTTCCGGTGACCCGAGTTTCAGCAAGCTTTTGGCATCGCTTCGCAATGCCATCGACATCAAGGCCAAGATCTGCCAACAGTTCGCCCCGTTCACCATGTTCCACAAAGGCGTCGGGCAACCCTAGTCGATGGATATTTTCCGTGGAGAGTCCCATGGTGTTTGCCGCCTCAAGGACTGCCGTTCCAAAACCTCCCATCAGATTGCCCTCCTCGACGGTGACCAAGAATGGCTTCTCGTCGATAAGCGTCTTCAACAATGCGTCGTCGATGGGCTTGGCAAACCTCGCGTTGACTACGCCAATTTTTAGCCCCGCCTCCTCCTCCAATCGCCTTGCGGCCTGCAAACAATTTTCCAACAAGGAGCCAAAGCAGACGATCACTCCGTCCTCGCCATCGGTAAGAACCTCAGATTTCCCCAAGGTTACAGGCTGCAACTCCCTTTCGATATTCGCCGCGGTTTCCTTCGGGTAGCGAATGCCGCAAGCCTCATCATGCTGCAATGCAAAATCGAGCATGGCCCCCACATCGTTTGCGTCTCCAGGCGCCATCACCACCATGTTCGGAAAGATTCGCATGTAACCAATGTCAAACGTTCCGTGGTGCGTGGGCCCATCCGGACCGGTCAGTCCCGCTCGATCCATCATGAAAGTGACGGGAAGTTTCTGTAGGCAGACCTCTTGGAAAATCTGATCGTAACTCCGCTGCAAAAAGGTGCTGTAAATGTCGACAATCGGCCGCATCCCCGTTTTTGCCTGCCCTCCTGCAAACGCAACTGCGTGTGACTCGCAGATCCCCACATCGAAAAACCGATCGGGAAACTCGTCGCGTACCGCTTCCAGCTGGTTACCCTGGCACATGGCGGCCGTCAGTACCGTAACCGCAGGGTTATGTTTCATCTGATCCAAAATGGCATCGCTGGCGTGAGCCGTGAAGGCTTTGCCACCCGACTTCTTTTTGATCACGACTTGATCACCCTGCCGATCGAACGTGGGTGGGGTGTGATAGAACACGGGATCGGAGGCTGCCGGTTTGAATCCATGCCCCTTCTCGGTCAGCACGTGCAGGAGTACCGGCCCCTTAATCTCTTTGACCATTCGCAGATATTTTCGAAGGACGGGCAAGTTGTGCCCGTCAACTGGCCCCAGGTAGGTAAAGCCCAATTCCTCAAACATCATTCCGCCATGCAATCCCGCTTTAACGCCCTCCTTCAGTTGGGCGAGGAATCGCTCCGTGGGGTCTCCCAATACCGGAACTTTATTGAGAACGTTCACGACTTCCTGCTTGATCCCGCTGTAGAGCGGGTTGACGCGCAGGCGGTCCAGATAGGAGGCCAAACCTCCCACTCGAGGACAGATCGACATCTTGTTATCGTTCAAGATCACAAGCATGTTGGCGTCCATCCCGGCCGCGTTGTTTAAAGCCTCAAACACAATGCCGGAGGGCATCGCACCGTCCCCGATCACCGCGATCGAGTGCCGGTCAGTTTCGTTCTGCAAGTCGTCACCGCTTCGAAGACCCAATGCCGTCGAGACGCTGCATCCCGCGTGCCCGGTCATGAAGAGGTCGTAATCACTTTCGTTGGGATTTGGGTAGCCCATCAGGCCACCCTTCGTCCGAATGGTGGCAAAATCGTGGAAGCGTCCCGTGATCAGCTTGTGCGGATAGATCTGATGCCCGGTGTCCCAGATCACGCGGTCCCGGCTGAAGTCGTAAACACTGTGGAGCGCCAAGGTCAATTCGACGACGCCCAGGTTGGACGCAAAGTGGGCCGGTCTTTGACTAAGGAGGTTGCAGAGCGTATCTCGAATTTCTTCCGAGAGTTGCTCCAACTGAGCGTTCGACATCTCTCGAAGCAGAGCGGGAGACGACAGGTCAGGTAGTATTTTGCTCATCTTTCTACTTGTTCCTCTCCAGCACAAAACGTGCAATCAACTCCAAGGTCCGCCCTTGTTCACCAAACGACAATGCCGCTGCACACGCCTCATCAGTAAGGCGTTGAGCCTCTTTTTGGCTTGCCTCAAGCCCCATCAATCCAGGATAGGTGAGTTTATCAAGCTCGGCATCTTTGCCCGTCCGTTTACCGAGTGCCTCGCAACTTCCAACCGTGTCCAAAAGGTCGTCGGTGATTTGAAAGGCCATGCCGAGCGCTTGTCCATATCCGGTCAGCACCTTCAACTGATCCTCGTCCGCACCCGCGACCTTTGCGCCGAGTTCGAGACTCACGGTCAGCATGGCGCCGGTTTTCCGGCGGTGAATGGCTTTCAACGCCTCAAGGTTTCGAGGCTGTTGCCCTGCAGCAAGGTCGTCAAACTGTCCACCCACCAAAGCCATCGGGCCGGCAGCGCGTGCCAAGTTTGCCACACAGGCCGCCGCAACCTCCGGTGGCTGGATTTCTCGGGCCAAGATTTCGAACGCGTATGCGAGCAGCGCATCCCCGGTAAGGATCGCGTTCGCTTCACCGTAAACGACATGCGACGTCGGGCGACCGCGTCGAAGATCATCGTCGTCCATGGCAGGCAGGTCGTCATGCACCAACGAGTAGCAATGGATCATCTCAACCGCGCAAGCCGCTGGGAGGGCGGCCTCAGCTTGGCCACCACATGCCTCTGCCGCCGCCAACGCTAGGATCGGACGAATACGCTTTCCAGGGGCAAGCAAAGCGTATTTAATCGCTTCACGCAGTTTAGGAGGGCAACCTTCGCCAAATTGACAGTATTTGGCCAGTGCCTTGTCGATGAGGTTTCGATAGCCCGAAACCGCATCGGTCATTTGTAAAGTTAGCGAAGCCGACATTCAGAAGTCCACCGCTTACTTGAGTCCCGAGTCGAAAGAGCCTGGACTGCAGATCAAGGAAGTTTCCTTCACGGATTACCCGATTGCCGCCAAGCAAATCGAAAAATCGTGACGTTGCTGCCGTTTAAGCCCCTACCCGCACCGCCCCGAAGCAACCGCAACAAGTTCAGCGATTTCACCGCAAGCTCAACGGATAGGTCCGACATCGGGCGAAGTTACTAAAATCCTAACTGCAAGCCAATTAACATTTTAGAAGAGGCTGGGCCCTTCGTCTATGCCGTCCTCACTGGCGTCTGCCTCAGAAGCCGCTTTGGTCGCCCCGCGACGCTCTGAACGGCGGCTCGCCTTGGCCTCGAGATCGAGCTCTTGATCGTCAAAATCCTCCGTTTCGGGCTCACCGTCATCGCCAACCCCGGTAAGAAGCTCGATTTTTCGCTCGGCCTTTTCCAGTGCCTGATGACAAACCTTGAGACAACCGACGCCCTTCTGGTAGAGCGCGAGACTTTCACTCAATCCGAGTTGACTCGATTCCAAAGAATGAACCACTTGTTCCAACTCGGCGTAAGCTTCCTCAAAAGACAACTTTTTGACCGCCTTTTTGGTTACCGTCTTCTTCTGGGTCGCCGCAATTTTCTTTTTCGTCACAATTCTTCACTGCCTTATAGGTCTTCGGAATCTGCGTTCACTCAAAATGGGCCAGGGTTGAAATTGACTCTCTCGGGTAAACGGGTCAAGCTTCGACGCAGGCTTCCAACTCTTCAAGTTCCTTTCTGAAGCCGCTGGACAAGATTGGAAAACGGCACCACGTTTTCGGATCCAAGTTCTCATCATCCAGATGAAACGACGGCGCGTAGCGTTCTCGTTTCCATTGATTGCGCGACCAGAGTCGAAAGAAACGACAGATCCAACCGATCTGCTGCTTCAACGACTCATCCGGATACGCAACCTGCAGGTAGGGCAATATTTCCTTCGGCATCAACTTATCACGAATCGCAAGTCGTTCAATCCGATCGAGAACCTCATAGGGCATCAAGTCTGCTTCGTCAGTTTGATGACGATCTTGAGGGCGAAGTTCGGCCGTAGGTGATTGTTGGTTCACAGCGGCCAGGGCAGAAAGAGGGCCGATTCCCTCGAGCCCCTCTGACTCCATCCAGCTCAACCATTGGCGGAGGTAGGCCTTGTCAATTCCAGCAATCGGCGCCAGACCACCACTGGTATCCCCATCCATGGTCGCATATCCAACGGCAGCCTCCGATCGATTGCTCGTCGATATCAGCAACGCGCCGGCAACGTTCGCAAGCATCCAGACGCTGGGGGCTCTTACCCGTGCCTGAATATTCTGCAAAGCGATATCATCCTGCGACCAGGTCAACGGCCTCCCCAGCACGTCTTCAATTCGATCGTGATACTCCTGGACGATCGATTGAACATTCATTTCAAGGTGCCGAGCCCCGAGACTTGAAGCCACTTCGCGAGCTGCATCACGAGTGGTCAACGAACTATGGTCCGTTGCCTGGTAAACCGTCGTGAGAAGGTGTTGCATGAGCGTCTCTGAGGACGCTTCCACATTGCGAAGGCTGACTTCCAGTTTCTTCCGCGTTCCCTCAAGACCAAGCTCCTTCAATGCAAGTTGGCTCATCAGATAAATCAGCACTGCGACCGCCGTCGAATCTGCACCACCGCTCAGCGACAGAACAAAGCCTCGGGACGCGCTTTTACGAAGATAATCAAACAGTCCCAGCGCAACGGCGCGTCCGAACTCTTCCGCCTTTTTGTCCTCCATCAACTCCCACGACGGTTTGGCGCAAAGGGGCGTGCAGGGCTTGACCTCGGGCAGTTCGAAACCGACGTCAATTTTTCGAGGTGAGAACTCCGCTCCGGGACGAAAGCTGTTTGCCCGTGTCCGCATCATGCGCGTTGCATCGATATCGGTGACCGCCGCCGTAATGCCCCAGTCTCGAAAGGAGAACCGGTCACCAGCCGCCAGCAGTTCTCCGCCGGCCGCGACCATCGCATCCCCGTCATAAATCGCTCGCCCCGCTTCATTGCCCAAAAGGTTGGCGTAGACATAGGTGACAAAAAACGATCGTGAGCCTTCGAGGATGAACCGTTTGCGAATCTCATTTTTCCCGAACGCAAAATGACTCGCACTGGGATTCAAAATCAGATCTACCCCTTGTGCCGCAAGGGACGCTCCTGGTCGTTGCCCCACCCACGCGTCTTCGCAAATCTCAAACCCAAGTCGCACCTTTCCGAGTTCGAACATCAGATCCCCAATCGGATAGGTGACCTGGTCGATCTCCACCTCGCCCACGGAACCTGCTGGCCAAGGCTTGAACCAGCGAGGCTCGTAATGGATCCCGTCACCCGCCAAATTTTGTTTGGCAACGAACCCGGCAATTTTTCCATCCACAATCAGACAAGCCGTATTATAGAGCCCCCCGGATACCAACATCGGAAGGCCAACGGAAACCACCATCCCCTTACATTCTGGCAACAAAGTTTTAAGAATCTGGACCGAGGTCTCCTGTACCCCGGGCGAAAAGAAGGCATCCTCGCAACCGTAACCTGTAATGCAGAGTTCGGGCAGGCAGAGGATTGAAACATCATCCCTTTTGGCCTGGCGAACCGCCTCGACGATTCGACTCTGGTTGCCGTCCCAATCAAGTGGCGTCTGATTGAGAACGGCGGCGGCGACTTTGACCAGCCTCATAGGTTCAATCCTTGTTCGATATACACGGCTTTCTGCCTCCCTTACCCATCGCGGTCCACCACCGCCGACATGCCTGCCCCACTCCGCAGGTTGTCTTGCCCAGTTGATTCCGTATGTCCGTCAAGCTGGAAAGACCCAACGTCGAATTTCTACGTTGATCTTTTTGGGCGGGGCACTTTCGTTCCTTTTTTCGGTCCTCCCCCACGCCGTCCCTTGCGGCCTTTGCGGCCCTTAGGCTGATAACTTTCGACTGAGGAAGCGCTAAGTTTTTGTCCCACTTGATCCTTAAGTTGCGTCACACGATCACGAAGTGCTGCGGCACGCTCGAACTCCAAAGACTCCGCCGCCGTGAGCATCTCTTTTTCAAGCTCCGCGATGTACTCTTCGGTGATGTAGACCGACTCTTCGTCTTTGCCGACGGCCTCGTTCGCCTCACGATGGGCCCGCACTTCCGATTCAATGCCGCTTCGAATGTTCTTCTTGATCGTCTGGGGCGTAATTCCGTTTTCGCGATTGTAATCTTCCTGCAGCGCACGACGGCGACGTGTCTCGTCGATCGCCGCTTTCATCGAATCAGTCACCTTGTCCGCGTAGAGGATGACACGGGCGTTGACGTTCCTGGCGGAACGACCGATCGTTTGGATCAAAGAGGTTTCGCTCCGCAAGAAGCCTTCTTTGTCGGCATCCAGAATCGCGACCAACGAAACCTCAGGCAAATCCAATCCTTCCCGCAGCAGGTTCACTCCGACAAGCGCCTCAAATCTCCCCTCCCGAAGTTCCTTCAGCAACTCCACCCGTTCGAACGCATCCAGCTCACTGTGAAGCCACTTACAGGCCACCCCTTTCTCCGTGAGGTACGCGGATAAATCCTCGGCGAGCCTTTTGGTCAGGGCAGTTACTAAAACACGCTCTCCCCGTTCCGCTCTCAACCGAATCTGTCCGAGGAGGTGTTCGACCTGCCCTCGCGCTGGAATCACCTCAATCTCTGGATCGAGAAGTCCCGTAGGTCTGATAATCTGTTCGACCACCTCGCCCTCAGTCCGTTCCAATTCGTAGTCGCTCGGTGTCGCCGAGACAAATACCAGTCGTTTGATCCGCTCTTCCCATTCCTCGAATTTCAGGGGGCGATTATCCAAGGCACTTGGCAAGCGGAATCCGTGCTCGACCAGAGTCGTTTTCCGACTTCGATCTCCGGCATACATCGCTCGTACCTGAGGAACCGTCACATGAGATTCATCGATGAAGACCAGAAAATCTTCCGGAAAAAAGTCGAACAGGGTCTGCGGCGTGGCACCTGGCGGCATTCCGGATAAAGGGCGACTGTAGTTTTCCACTCCGGGACAGGTTCCAACTTCCTGCAACATTTCAAGATCAAAACGGGTCCGGGCGTTCAGGCGCTGGGCCTCAAGCAACTTTCCCTGCTGACGAAACACTTCTAAGCGTTCTTCCAGTTCGGTTTTAATCGCGCCTACCGCATTCTCAATCCTCTCCTCGGGCATCACAAAATGTTTCGCCGGATAGATGTACATTTCGTCATGGCGACTCAAAACCTCTCCGCTGGTTGGATTGATGAAATTGAGTTGATCGATTTCGTCTCCCCATAACTCAATGCGATACGCAAATTCCTCGTAACTGGGCCAGACCTCGACGCAATCTCCACGCACTCGAAATCGTCCTCGTTCGAACGCGACGTCGTTTCGATCATATTGGATCTCGACGAGTTTCATGAGCATCTCGTCTCGATCAATGGTCCCCCCTCGAGTCAGGCCGACCACCATCTTGCGATAGTCATCCGGTGACCCCAGACCATAAATGCAGGAGACACTTGCCACGATGATAACGTCACTTCGACTGACCAACGAACTCGTGGAAGCCAAACGAAGTCGATCGATTTCTTCATTGATCGACGCATCTTTCTCGATGTAAATGTCCCGTTGCGGAATGTACGCCTCAGGTTGGTAGTAGTCGTAGTAACTCACGAAGTAATGCACCGCGTTCTCGGGAAAAAACTCCTTGAACTCCGAGTAGAGTTGAGCGGCCAACGTTTTATTGTGGGAAATGACTAATGTGGGGCGTTGCATCTGCTGAATGACGTTGGCCATCGTGAACGTTTTGCCACTGCCCGTCACCCCCATGAGGACCTGCTCGCCTTTACCCGCTTTCAACCCTTGAGTCAGCGATTCAATCGCTGCTGGCTGGTCGCCGGCGGGCGCAAACTGCGACTTCAACTCAAAAGGAATTTGTCGCAAGTCGGAGTTTTTGATCATGAAATACCTGCTTAGTTCAATTCCACGGCAACAAAAGGCCGTAGCCGCTCAATGGTTCGGGGACCAATTCCAGGCACGCGGTCCATATCCTGAACATCACGGAATGGACCTCGATCCCGTCGATCCTCGACCAAACGTTGGGCTAAACCGGGACCAATGCCGGGCAGCAACTCCAGTTCGAGTGCGGATGCGGAATTGATCTCTACGGTGGAAATGACGGGGCCACTTGTTTGTCGATGCCAATTTTCTCGTGCCTCTTCCTTCCTTGAAACCCATGCCCAGGTCGAAACCCCACTGTAAATCGTTAGAATCACCAGCAGCAGGGTCGCCATCACTCTTTGATCGCGAACCGCCAAAAGAAATGGAAATTGCCACTTGGGCTCGGAAGTCAAGGCAGCTGAGTTCGACGGAATTCGATCAACCATTGGGTACTGCTCCATTATTTCGTCTGGAAATCAATCGACAAGCAAACTTGCTTGTCTCTCCGAGCGATGTTGTCTGGTCCCGCTATGACGCAGGACGAGCCACCAGTCGTCCGGAAAGTCGGAGCCCGCACACCCATTTATTATTGACGTACCGCCACCAGATTGCGAGGCACGGTGGTGAAAACAGGGAGTCCCGCGAATGACCAAGGAATTCGTTCAACTTGACTGGAACGAAACGTTGCGTGCGGCCTGCCATCAAGTTTTTGAGGCCGCCAAACAGGAAGACCTTCGAGAACGTGGTGACATTACAAGCTTGGCAATCCTTCCCGAAAAACCAAATGGTGAGGTGGTTTTTCGGATTCGCGAATGCGGTGTGGTTGCCGGTATTGACTGCCTTCAAATCGCGACAGCCCTTTACGATCCTGAACTATCCCTCGACATCCATGTCACCGATGGCCAAGAGGTTACCGCTGGCGAATCCCTCGCTGTGGTGAGGGGCGCTGCCATCAGTCTGCTTGCCATGGAACGCCCCGCGTTGAATCTCCTCTGCCGACTCTCAGGAATCGCGACACTCACTCGGCAGTGGACGGATCAGATCGCGGGTTCGCCCTGCAGAATTTACGACACGAGAAAAACGGTGCCGGGCCTGAGGCTTCTTGAAAAATATGCAGTCCGGTGTGGTGGAGGTTTCAACCACCGATCTGATCTCTCCGAAGCCTTCCTGATCAAGGATAATCATCTAGCCTTGGCCGGCGATTCACAGGGTCCTCTACCGCCCGCCGTAGCGGTCTGTCGAGCAAAGACCTACATGGCCGAACACCACTTCCCTGAGACGACACTCATTGAAATCGAAGTCGATACTTGGAAACAATTTGAATCCGCGATCTCCGAAAAACCCGATATCATTCTTTTGGACAACATGCCCGCCGAACTCCTTGCCCGCGCCGTCGAATACCGAAACCGTATTGCACCCGGTGTAGAACTGGAAGCCTCTGGTGGCATCACGCTTGCCAAACTTCCTGCCGTCGCCAGGACAGGGATTGAACGAATCAGTGTGGGTGCGTTGACCCACTCGGCGACCCAGGTCGACATTGGACTGGACTGGCAGGACATGTCGACAACCTATTAGAGAGCACCGATGTTTAAGGAAGGTTCAACCCAAAGAGCCCTGTTGGTAGGTTCCGTCCACGGAACGCCAGATTAATTCCTCACCCGGGTCGTCCTGCAACCAAGATGGTAGCCGCTCGGGGCGAACCGCATCGTAGCAGGCGAGCATTGCAAAGCGGTGAATGGATGCCGGCATCCCTACCGCCGTGGTGCCGGGATGCCCAGTCGCCGGAAACGGCCCACCATGATTCATGGCCGGACTGACGGCAACACCGGTGGGCATCTTGTCATTCAGCAGACGTCCGACCCGTGTTCGCAACACCGACTCGACACTTTGATACGCGTCGTCGTCGGAACCATCCGCTGCCGAGTAAACACAACCGGTGAGATTCCCTTCAACAAGCCGCAACGCCGAAACCAACTCCTCGAGCCCCGAGCAAACGACGATGAGCGATTCGTTCCCGAACGCCTCCGCTTGAAACGCCTCTGGTTTTTCGATGAACGATGAGCCTGAAACGCTCAATAGGGTGTTGGGTAGACTGCATCGATCCGTCGCCGCTTCTCCGGCAGGCGTCAACCTTGTCGCCCCTGCACGGACAAGTTCATCGATGCCGTCTTTCAAATTTGCTTCGACTCCCGTCGAGAGCAAGGTTCCCGCTGCCGTATCGGCGAACGCCTTGGTCACGCCTTCAAGCCATTTGTTTGAATTGGAATCCTCGATCACGAAAACGATTCCGGGATTGGTGCAAAACTGCCCTGTCCCCATCAAGCAACTCCCCGCGAATTCACCGACGAGCTCTTCGCCACGTTCCAACAGAGCTCCGGGCAGAATCACCACGGGATTGATGCTGGAAAGCTCCAAGTAAATTGGTGTACCCACCTCGTCGGCTGCCGCCTTCAGTTTCAGCCCCGCCGAGCGACTTCCCGTATAACCCAAGGCAGAAAGCCTCGGATCACTCGCCAGTCTGACGCCATCGCTGTGCTCAGTTCGGTAAATCAGCTGGACCGTGGCGCGTGGGAGACCGGTCTTTTCAATTGCTCGTAACGCCGCCTCACCAAACAAGCGTGTGGTCCCAGGATGAGAAGAATTTGCCTTGCCAATCACCGGATTCCCTGCGGCAATCGCGGAAGCAAAATCACCACCGGACACACTTCCAAAGGCGAACGGAAAATTATTGGGGCCGAAAACGGCAACAGGGCCCAATCCCAAATAGCCTGAGCGAATATTCAGCTGAGTGTCCAAGGTCGCCTGACGCCAGGTCCCGGTTTTCGCAGCCGCCGCGGCTTGTCGAAGTTGTCCTGTGGTCCGAGGAAGCTCCACGTCTTTGAGCCGTGGTGATACTGGCAGTGCCGTCTCCTGATGGGCCATCTCAACCAATTCATCCGCCACCGTTTCGATTTCTTCCGCAAACGCTTCGAGAAATGCCGCAATGTCTTTTCCCGGACAAAGCCGAAGTTCTTCCGCCGCTTCTGTCGCCGCGTTCAGGCACCGGTCCAAATCTCCCCAACCGCTGACCGGATACGTCTCGTCCATGGGCTCGCGGGTATTGGGGTTCATCGCTTGAAATGTCCCGACTGCGTCGGCTTCGACCCAGCTGCCATCGATCAATACGGGCTTGGTTGTCATGGTATTGCTATCCGATTCTAAGTCTTCGCCCGAGGGCGATCTGTAAATTTTCGAGGTCTTAAATGCTACGGTTGTATGCAGCGAATCTCGGAGTCAGCAATGGTCCTGCCGCTGAAAAGCACCGAGCAAACGAGTGTTGCTAAATCGTCCTCAGTCGGAGCGTTGCACCACCTTGTTGGTGAGCGTCCCGAGGGGCCCGATGGTGATACTCACCATATCGTTGGCCAGCAGGGTAAAATCACTATCCGGAACAATTCCAGTCCCCGTCATCAACAGGACACCCTCTGGGAAGGAATGGTCTCTGCCCAGCCATCCCACCAATTCATCAAAGGTGCGGGCCATCTGATCGATGTTTGTCGAGCCTTCGAAAACACGAACGCCATTTCGCTCAATTTTTAAATCCACCGGCCAGCTCTCCGCGCCTGTCACCGATTCAGCCAGGACAATGCCTGGTCCAAGTCCACAACAATCGTCATAAACTTTGGCTTGGGGAAGATAGAGCGGATTTTCTCCCTCGATATCCCGGGAACTCATGTCATTTCCGACGGTGTAGCCAACGATTTTCAACCCGCTGTTCATCACCAACGTGAGTTCCGGTTCGGGCACATTCCATTTCGAGTCCTGGCGGATCCGGATCTCCTGTCCGTTTCCGACCACACGGTGTGGTGTCGCCTTCATAAAAAGTTCGGGGCGTGGAGATTCGTAAACTCGGTCGTAACACGATGCCGCCGCCTCCGACTCTTCCATTCTCGCCGATTTGGACCGCGTGTAAGTCACGCCCGCCGCCCAGATTTCCTGTCGATCCACCGGAGGAAGAAGCGCGACGCTTTCATGATCCACAGGGGTGCTGTTTTGACGAAGTTCGTCCACCATTCGCGGAGGACTTTCCGATTCCAAAATTTCAAACAGCGAGACCGGTTTGGACGCATCCCCCAATAGCTCAACTTGCTGATCCAACCAAACGCCGACACGGATCGCGGTATCGGCGGTCCGGACGCGGACGAGTGTCAACGGATTCGACATGATGGAGATCCTCGTTGAGGGCAAAGCGTCCTATCATATCAGGCCCCCTTGATCATTCCATCGGGGTAACCCGTGCGGTGACGTCGGCTCCATTCCGTGATCGCCTCGAAATATGAGCGACCGCAAACAACCCCAATTTTGGCTATCTGCGGATCGAATCCCTCCAGTTGATCACGCTAACGTCGAGGCAGCAAATGCAATCAAGTTTCCTTCTTAACGTAGAAAAACTTTCGCACGATGGCTTCGTCGGGCGGAGCCGTCAACAAAGCGCCAGCGATGCCAAATACAAACGACGCAGCCGTACCCACGAGAAATGGGTGAAGTCCCAACGGTTCAACCGCTTTCATGACCGTAAAATTAGATTGAGCGTATCCGAGCCCGTAGAGAAGATTGTAAATCAGGAAGCCGCCGAGCAGTGAGGAAAACGCGCCCATCAGATTGAAACGCCGCCAATAGAGGCAGAGAAAAACGGGTGCCAGAAAACAGGTCGACAATCCACTTCCCGTGTAAACAATCACATCTTGCAAAAATTTGGGCGGGTTGAGTGCCGCAATCATTGCCACAAGCCCGAGACCGAAAGTTGCCGCCCACGTCAGGTGTTTCAACTCGCGTTCGGAAGCCTGCGGTCTTATGACCCGATGGTAAACATCGCGTGTGATGGCCGAAGCGTTCATCAAAAGGAAGCTGTCCATCGTACTCATCACCGCGGCGAATGGAGCGGCGACCAACAGGCCGGCAAGCCAGGGCATTCCCGCAATTTCCGTGACTTTAGCCGCCATCTCCGGCATGATCCGGTCCGACTCGACTTCCCAACCCGGAAGGAGAACCCGGGCGCAAACGAAGATGACCACCAACGGAAAGTAAATGAGGGAGTAGTAAATCGCCATTGTGAAAATCGCGCGTTTGAGCGTCAACGAATCACGAAACGCCATGAGCCGGACCATATTGCTCGGCTGCCCCGAGCCGGAAAAATTCCACATCAGAAAGAATGAAATCGCCAGTCCGAAGCTGAGGAAACCCGCGGCACGATCCCAGTCCGGCCCCGGAAGCGTCAAATAAGTTCCTGGCTGGCCAGCGCCATAAGCATATTGGGACTGCGGTGGCTCGAGTTTCCGACTCAACCAATCCTCGGAAGTCACAGGAGTGATCCTCCAACCCTCCGGCAAGTCATCAGGCTCGCGTGAAAGTTTGACGATCTCCCCGGGCGTCGTGATCTCGATAACCGGAATCCAGTGCGAGTGATCCTCTCCTTCCGTTACGGTCGGACTGGGAAGACGCGCCTGGGTTTCACCAACCGACAAAGTCGCTCTCTGTTTGGTACGAAAGACTCGTGTTTTCCCTTGCTCACCGTTCAGAACCAGCCAGCTCGCCTTCGGCAGGGATTGCTCTTCAGCGGCAGGGCTTTGGACGTCGAGTTGCAGGTGCACATGCTCGGGAGGCGTCATTTCAGCGATCTTGGCAGTCGCATTCCCCAAACCCCCAACGGCATAGAGCGTCAAAGGCAACATGAACAAAACACCGGCGACCATGATCACGCCCTGCATGACGTCCGTCCAGACAACCGCTCGAAAGCCACCCCAAGCCGTATAAACCACCACAATGACGGTGAATGACAAGAGACAGACAAAATAACCCGGTTCGCTCGACGCAATTCCCAAACCTGGAATGCCGCCAAACGTCGACGAGACCCACGCCTTCGCAGACTCAAACATGGGCTGATCGGACAGCAACGACTCGATAATCTGGCTTCCACCCTTGAACTGTGCGATCAGATTGAACGAGAGAAAGAACACGATAAATGCCGTGCATAAAATCCCGAACCACGGACTTCCAAACCGATCTCTCAGGACGTCAGGAACCGTGATTGCCCCAGTCTTCCGAGCCATCTGGTTCATTCTTTTGGCCAACAGTCCCATGGAAACCAGGGGAACGATCATGTAGCCGCCAATCCAAAGCCCAACACTCCAACCATGGGTGTAGACCAAGGAAGGAAACCCGATGAAGCTTCCCCCCGAGGCACTTGTCGCAGCGTAGGTCAATGCGAACGCCCAAACTCCAAGTGTTCGACTTCCCAGAAAAAACTCACTGAGGAAAGATTTATTACGGCCGAACCGATTGGCAAAAATCGCCAACCCAAAAACAGCCATGCAGTAAATCACGAAAACAACAATCGCACCATCGATGCCTTGTTGTGCGAGCAAAGCGTTCAATGCATCCCCTCCTCGTCGACTTTGTCGATTCCGGAAGGCGCAAGTTCGGCCATCTTTTGCAGCATTGCCTCTTCATCTGGATCCGATAGATCGTCCTCGGTCATCCACACAAAGCAGAAAAGGATCGTCAGCAGGTTGACCATTATCCAGGGCACCAGCAAGCCCCAGAACACCCAAGTCGGCATCCCCATCGTCGCGTCGACGCGAGCGATCTCGGTCGGCGACTTGTCGTAGCCCATCGTCCCGCAAATGATGAGTGTAATTACCAAAAATAGGGTGCAGAGACTCACAATGATGAAGGTCTCAGACCGGGCGTGCAGATAGACAGGATCCAATCGAAAATGGCCGTCTTCCAACGACTCTGTCGGTGGATTCTTGGTTGGAAAGGACATGGGTCGAGATCCCATTGGGAGGAGAATATGACATGGTTGCCGGACACTGCAAACGCCCCACCTCCGCACACCGATTTCTCGGACAGAAGCAACGAAGGAAACATCGCTGACCAAGCGGCAGACGGAAACGTAGCAACCAGGGAATCGTGTGTCGGCGAGACTGCTAGGTCCGTTCGAAAATTGAAAGCGACATCCTAGCACCTCCCCCCACGCGAAGAAAGAAAATGCCGAAAACAAAGTTCATCGGCAGAAGTCACCCCGAGGAAAACGAACGTATTCAAAAAAGAGACACGGGTCGTCCCATTCAACGTGGAGAGAAAATCCAATTGTTCCGTGAACTCGTCGCTCTGGAAACAAAAAATCAAACAAATCCATGCTACCTCCCTGGATCTATTTGCTCGCCGTTTTTCAAACGCATCCATTCGATTTTCCCGAAGGACGAAAGCCATTCAATCTTCTTCATCCATCTCCCGCTCCGATTGCCCCATCTCCAATTCAATGAGCACCGGGTAATGGTCCGATATGACATCGATCTCACGGTCCCTGAGAATCGTGCCGTAACGTGAAGACTTCGCCAACTCAGGATCAGCAAAAATAAAGTCGATTCGATACTCTTTTCGACGCAATTCCTCGGTATCCTTGGCCCAACGCGGAATAGTGATCGGCGACGGGCAAGAAATTTTCGCCTTGGGATCATGCTTATGGACAAGATCCACATACCCCTGATCCTCCACTCGATCGACGAAGGTGTAGTCCCGCTCCCTCAGCTTCGCATGCTCGATCAAAAACGCCTCGTCCTTTCGAGAACACCCGTTGAAGTCTCCCAAGATGATGACTTTTTCATTCTGGGCCAGATAGGGTGACGCTCGACTCAAAATCTCATCCACTTCGTTGGATTTTCCCGGCCAAAAATGGACGACGAAAAAATGAATCCCATAAGTTTTGCAATGTAAGAAACCGTGGTGAAAGCCGGCCGACTTCTTTTCAATCACTTCAATCGATTCTTTTGACGTAAGGCCGACGGGGAAGCCACCCACTTTGTGAGTCACGGCAAAATCATGGCCCCAAGTTTTCGCGTACTCTTGGAGTTTGCTTTCGGTTATCCCGTTCAGCTCCTGTAAGGCCGCAACATCCAGCTTTTGCTCGGCCAACCACTGACTCGCCTCATCCACCGCTTTTGAATGATTGAAGCCATAGAGCACATTCCAGTTAGCAATCCGAATTCTATCTGCAGCAGGTCCCACTTCCTCCCCACGAATCATCATCTGCCGACGGACAAGGAGGCTTAAGGCATGTAGCGTCCGCGAAGCTCCACCCGCCGCTGAAAACTTGCGATGCAAGTGAATATTCCCCTCAGGATTTTCGAGCAGCCGCGCGACATCTTCCAAGTCAGCGGGCCTAACCTGATATTCACGATCGTCAGACACGATCGTTTCCTCGGTGGAGTTCGGCGCGAGTCGTCCTGTGAACTCCTTCACCGGAACGTCGTCATGGTTCCAAATTGAGTCCCCTTCATCGGTCTCGAGATAAATGGCGGGCGCGTCCAGAATGTAATTCGCTTTAACTTCTTCGTTGCCCGACTGACCCTTCGACTCGTCTCGTAGAGAGTCCAACTCTGAAAGTTGATGCAAGGAGACATGCGTGATGAGCAGCAGGGGGTTCGATCGGTCGGCAGTTCCCGGATCTTTGTCCTCCAACCAATAAGCTCGCAGCGAATCGCCAGCGGGTGTTGCCGTCAGCACTTTCGCTCGCGCAGTTCCCAAGCAAATGAGGGTCAAGACAATCGCCAGGATTCTATTGAGCATGGTCAATCCGATTTCGACGAAGTCGTGGACTCATGGTCTTGCCTCTGAGAGGTGGACAAAACCTGATAATAAAAAAACGTTCCAACAGCAGCCGTGATCGCAACAAAGACCATTTGTGCGATCAGCGAAGTGGAAAACTTTTCCGCAATCAACTTGAAGAAAAGGCCTGGCAAGAGGGCGGGTGAGTAGCAAAACGCGTAGACCAAAGGCCCAGGCAGCCAAGGCCGCCACTTTGGAAAAACGAACCACGGCAGGGCATGGACGAGCAAGAAGACGAATGCGAGTAAACCAAACCTTACCGGCGCCGCTTCGTCCCAAAACTCCAGCAAGGCAGTCAGCAGCCCCTGATCCACGAAGAGCACGACCCACAGCATGGCTGGCGGTTTATTGCGCCGATCCGTTCGAGAGGACTCTACAGGAGATTCGTCATCATCACTCATCAGCAACTTCTCCAACCCGTATCCAACGCGGGGCAGATCCGAGAGGCACAAAATTGAACAAGGAATCCGAGCAGTCTACTGCATCTCAAGGCCCTTGCTCAAATGAAGCGGTCGCGTTTTCAAGAAATCGTCCCCGCCAATTGAAAAGGGTCCCTCCGCAAAAAACATGACCACCAGCAAATATCGGCTTGCCTAGATCACAGCGGTACTCTCGGCAAACGAAACCCACGCCCCGGGCAAAAAGGGAGAGGAAAGGATGGGGCAGAAAAGAAGGATGTTTTGGGAACGAGGGGAGCCCCATGCCTTGTAAACGAAAAAAATAAGACACGACATCAAGACCATCAGAAAAATCAGAGCCGAGGTTCCCATTGCATCAGCTTTTAAAAAATACCAAGAGTGTCACCACCGTTGTTGCGATAGGACACATTGAGAACCGAAAAGGCGAATCGATACGACTATTTTCAACTTGGCGGCCAACCGCACGCCCCGCCCCACAAGCCAATCACGGGGCCGACCGGCAACTCAAACGAAATTCATCGCGCCGGATGACTCAAACTGACCGTCTGCCCGGTCGAGTTGTCAAGAACTCCGAAGGAGACCGCCGCGTGGCGACTTGAGAAGAACAGCGAGTGCGTAGGGCAGAATACCGCGTTTCCGACGATGACGCCTTCGTGTCACCTCATCCGGTTTATTCTTTGGAAGATGGATGCCATAGAGCACAAAAAAAGCCCGACTCGAAAGCCGGGCTTTTTAATCTTCTCAATGGGAGGCGATGAAACTCAGTCCCACCACCACTGACCATCGGCAAGGTCGACTCCGCCCAACTGCTTTTGAGCTTGGGCAAGAGAGCCATTCTCGTCCACTTTCACGACGTCCTTGGACACCGCCTTGGCCGCGTTGATCTCAACGCCGCCTCCGATGGGGGTCATCAAACGATTGCCCTTCCAAACAGCGTTGACCGCTGTTTCGACCTGTTTGGGCTGTTCATAACTTTCGACTGGGAACTCAGACTCATCTGAGAAGAAGTCAAAGAAATGACCGCTCTGACCATAGAAATCCTGGTTCTGGATATAAGCTGCGACGATTGCCATATCCATGCAGTTTCGCAATTGTGCGAATGCTGGAGCAACGGATGCGAGACGATCGTACTGCGTCGTCATGGAGTTGCAGAAGATCTGGCTTGCCTGATTCTTCGACGCTTTCTGAGCGAGGCGAACCCCTTCAGCCGTGACGCGTTCGTTTTCGCCGATCAGCTGGACACGGGATCCAACGAGCTCGAGAGCGTTACGGTCTTCACTGACTCGCACACTTTCGTAATCCGGCGTGAAGTACCATCTCGCCAGAGCGTTGCGAGCGACATCTGAAGGACGAGCCTTGCTGATGTAGGAGTCAATCTTGGCTTCGGGATTTTCCAAACCGATGCCGATCATTTTCATCCGGTAATCGGCCTCAACCATGACCTGAGCGAAGTGAGTTCTGGGCGAGATGCCGAGAACGCTGACCTCTTGCAAGCCCAAGTTTTCTTTCAGGCCGTTGGCGATCCGATTGGTATCAGTCCGGTCCACGTTGCTTCCGATGAAGCCAATGAACTTCTGCATCTTTGCAAGACCTTCCTGAGTCGGATCGATCGAGCAACCAATGACTTGAGATTTCTGTCCTGAAGCTGGGAACGCTCGAAGGGCGACCACAAGGTCTTGCAGTTGCAAAACAGCCTTGCCCGACTCCATGCCAACCACTCGGCCAGCGACATCTTCGTAAAATCCTTCAGCAGGACCAGCCAAGACGATGTCTTGAGTTTCGGGATAATAGAAGACGTACTGGATCTCAGTTAATCCGGCAAGATACTTCATATCGTCCGATTCGAGTTCACCCTTCTCGTAACGAGCACGAACGGCTGCCTCAAGACGGTTCAGCGACACTTTTCGCAACTTGCTGCTGTGTGCCAACTCTCCACCCAAACGAACACGGGATTGTTCGATACGGGTTCGAGTCAATTCACCGGTGGGGTCAGGAACCACTTTGGTTCGCAACACGCCATCGGGACCGATTTCCACACCAGCCGCTTGGGCACCGCCGCCGGCCACAGCGAACGAGACCTGTTGCGTCAGAAGCCCAACTGCCGCAACGGCGACAAGTAAGCATTGACCAAGACGACGCAATGACATGTGTAACAACCTCCTCAAGGAACCGAAATGCAAAATCGCTCTGGACTTCGCAGTTGAATGTTTATCAAACGCCTTCTGACCCGGGACGAATCTCCGGCGAGTCTGTGACCTTCAGAATTGATCTGAATGTATCGTAATTAGGCAATCTGGGAAGAGCAACAAAAAGGGGCAAAGGTAACCCGAATTCAGGCGAACTGCGGGGCCTCATGACGAGTCCCGTAGGTTGTGCCAGTTGTTCCGATTGCCGTCAGACCGATTGTCGAGGGCTTGCTTTCAACCAACCCAACAAAATTTGGCCCACAACAGCTCCTCAAAAACCCCTACTTCAAGGGATGTTTATCCCTGCTCTTATCCTTATGCTCAACCAACCGCCAGAACCGACACCTCAAGGGAGGGTCATGGATTCCCTTAAACTTAGTTTCAAAAGTCGTGCAGGAGGCTCGTTGGTTTAAAAAACGAAAAAAAGAGGCCTCTGACGGACCAACAACGAGTTGGCCGCTTCGCCGTCGTGTGGGGGCACATAAGACGAAATTCCTGAGCGTCAGGACCTCACGGGCTAACAGATGTCCCCGTACAAGGACATCCGATTCACGAATCATGCAATTCCGGTGCCAACCCAACACCTCCTTTGGCTCCCATCCGTTGAAAAGGTATACGGAGGCCCCTGTTCCTCAATAAAAACATGGCATTTACCTCCGAAAAACTTCAGTTCCGGCGTATGGGCTTCGGCCTAAACTCGAGCCGCGAGGTCCTCAGGATGCAACACTCGGGGAATTTCATGTTGCACGATGATGCATTTACACCACATTTGGTTCGAATCGAATTCGGATCGAATCGTCGGTCCGTCGCCCGCGGAATTAAATTGTGCAAATCCACATGCAAACGGTCGGAAATCCAGTCGAGACGGTATCCCAGTCGAGCATCCCAGACGAGAAAGCTTTCCTTCGCGTTGGCGTTGCATCGCCGGACTTTTCGGTCCCTACGCTTTCGCACTCCGGCTTCCTGCCCCATGCACATTTGTCGTCAGGAAATTTTGTCGTCAGGAAATTAGGTATAACATTGAATGAGGAGAACACCGCGGTGGAAATGTTCCGTAAGTGTCACGGCAGCCAGCAGACCGCGTAGGGACAGTGTCTCTGGAGATTGGAATTGGCGAACGGATGAGCCCAACTTCGGTAAAAAACCTGGTGATCATTGCCGAGAACCCACGGGCAGGGGCGACGTCGGGTCACCGACTCGTCGTCGAACTGACAGAGATGCTCGAGGCGTTGGACTACCGCGTCAGAATTCTAACTTCGGTCGAAGAGATCCAGGCCTCGATCCAAGAGGCGCAGCGGCGCGAAGAACTGGCGTGCATCGTCTCCGCCGGTGGCGACGGGACGTTGAGGATGATCGGCCCTTGGGCAGACCCAGAGACACCCATCGCGATTATCCCCTTGGGGACAGAAAACCTGATGGCCCGCTACCTGGGGTTCACGGTCGATGTTGCAACGACCGCCAAATGGATCACGAAGGGCAACCGGAGAAAATTGGATGCCGGTCTCGCGAACGGTCAGTTTTTTTTGGTGATGGCCTCGGTGGGTTTCGATGCGGATGTGGTGACCCGTGTTCATGAGGCAAGAACCGGACACATTCGACATTGGTCCTACGCGCTTCCTCTGCTGACTTCGATCCGGGACTATCGCTACCCCGAACTCCGCATCCGCTCTAGTAATCACCGGCGGTCACTGCGAGCCAAGTGGGCATTCGTCTTCAATGTTCCCATGTATGCCATGGGCTTGCCCATCGTTCCCGACGCAGATGACTCGGACGGTCGACTCGATCTCTGCTCCATGCGTAATGGTTCCCTACTGCGAGCATTTGTTTATCTCGCTGGCATTCTGATGGGGCGTCATCGTTACTGGAATGACGTCCATAGTGAGCGGGCCGAGTCGATGGTGATCGAAGCGGACGAACCAGTAAATTTCCAACTTGATGGCGATCCTGGCGGTCAACTTCCGCTGACGATTGAGGCACTGGAAAGTCGACTCACCTTCGTGACCCCCACCAGCGAATCTTGAATACAGATTTCTACGTCAATCACGAACCCGAAGAAAAATGTTTCTCCTTTTGAAGTGGCCAGCCACACCCCTTTTTTTGAAACCCGTTTCCAGGTGAATGAGACGCGAGTGGATCAAGTCGCGAAGCGGTCTCGTTCTCCTACCCTGGCAATCGTATGATAGTGCAGTGATGGTTAAGGATGAAAAGAGGATTGATTCCGTGATAGAAACCTCCACCTATGGCCCGTGAAGTTGTCACCCAATTTGGCCCTTTGAACAGCCGCTGGAGTGGAACAGAACGATCAGGACGACGTGGATGGCTCTCGTGTAAGGAAAGATGATGCAGGAAGCACTTCAAGACATTGGTCGTTACTCGGTGGGATTGAAAGCGCCCCTGTTGGTGATTGCAGGCCCTTGCGTCATGGAATCCCGCGAGCTCACCATGACGATCGCGACCCGACTGGCGGAGATCGCGACCAGACTGCCCATCCAACTGGTGTTCAAAGCGTCGTTCGACAAGGCGAATCGAACCAGCCTCGAGGCGTACCGGGGGCCGGGCTTGGAAAAAGGCTTGGAGATCCTCTCTGAGGTTTCGAAATCCACTGAACTTCCGGTCACAACGGATGTTCATGAGTCAGGCCAGGTCCACGCCGTGGCGGAGGTTTGTGAAATCCTGCAGATACCCGCTTTTCTGGCGAGACAAACCGACCTTTTGGTGGCCGCTGCAAAAACAGGTCGCGCGGTGCACGTAAAAAAAGGACAATTCATGGCCCCAGGAGACATGAAACACGTCCTCAACAAGCTGAGACAGTCTGGTTGCGAGCAGGTCATGCTCTGCGAGCGTGGCACGTTCTTTGGCTATGGCCGATTGGTCAATGATTTCCGAAGCCTTATCCAGATGCGAGCCTTGGGTGCGCCGGTGGTCTTCGATGCGACTCATAGTGTCCAGGAGCCTGGTGGGCTTGGTGGTGCGACTGGGGGGAACCGTCAGATGGTCGAACCTTTAGCACGCGCCGCCGTATCCATTGGTATCGATGGATTGTTCCTTGAAACACATCCTGATCCCGACCAGTCTCCAAGTGATGGCCCGAACATGGTTCCGCTGGACCGCGTTGAAGGGCTCTTGAAAGAGCTGATTCAAATCCGAGATTTCGTCTCGAAAGCCTCGACCGAGGCAACCAAAACCTGAGTCGTTTCCATCTCGACTTTGGTTTGCTCGGAAACTTTCCCCCAAAAGGCAAAGCCCTTGCCAAACCATCACGAGCAAGTTGCAAACCCACTCAAGGACAGAACACACCCCATGAGTCACTCTCGAATCTGGCAGCCGGCCGCTCGACTTGCGACAACCACATTCATGGTCGCTTTGACCATGCTCGGTTGTAGCAAGCCCAAGGAAGTCCAGAAACAGACGGCAGATTCGGCCAACCTGCTAATCCAAACACGCAGCGATCAGCTCAGACAGGCCACCGACTTCATCTTCAGCGATGAGCGGTTTGACACCGATGCGTTCAACAACGATGTTTCTCGATCGTTGAATCAATGGATCAACAGTAAACCTCAAACTGTTGAGTGGGAACTCGACCCCCTCGTCAATACTTGGAGCGACGAGGTTCGATTGGCGGCCAATCTCGGAACGATGGAGAAACTCGAGTTTCTTCCGAAGGACGCCCAATATCTCCAGCTGGCTGCTTGGACCAACAGCATGGTCCAATGGATCGGAGAGCAGCCGCAACGGATCGCGGAATTCCGCTATCTGCTCTACCCGATCATCCAGCGGCTTACCCCGGACGAACTTGAGTCGCTCCGAGGCACCGAAAAACCTGTCTCCGCTCTACTACGCAAAGCGAACCCTGAGCTTACCGAAGATGAGGCGGACGAGCTTTGCCTCGTTTGGCAACTCTTCGATTGGACCGTTCGAAATATCCAACTTGAAGAGCTGGCTTCGCCACCCACGGCCGACGAGATCCAGTTGTTCGCCCTCAATCGGAGTGAATTGAATCTCCCGGCGGCGATGGGAGTTCCGGGCCCCGGCTACATCCGTCTTCCAGATCAAACCATGAAGGTGGGTCGGGGCGATGCGTGGGAAAGAGGCCGTGTCTTTCTGGCAATGATGAGAAGCATGAACGTCGATGCCGCGTGGGTCGGTCGAAGCGTAGATTCTTCCGAAGCTGCTAACGCGGTCCCCCAGATGATTGTCGTGTTGATTGGAAACCAAGGGTTCCTCTTTGACCCAGAGTTTGGCCTCCCCATCCCCAACGCAAATGTAGACGGGATTGCGACCGTCAAAGAGGTCGCGAATGAATCAAAGATTTTGACCGCATTGGACATCGCGGACTTTGAACTTTCTGGGCGCAATCGAAAGTCGATTGAATACGGAATTCGCGTTTGGGAACCTTCGGCTCTGACCCTCGTGCTCGATGCCCCCCCGGTCTCTCTATCGAAACGGATGAAGGTGATGGAGCAGAGCCTGACGGGAACACGACGACTCCAACTCTTCGAAAAGGTCACTGAAAAATCGGAACGACTCCGAAAGACCACGGGAATCGAAAATGCTGTGCTTTGGGATGTTCCTGTACTCTCCAACCACTACCGCAGAGCTTTTGATCAGGCTGTCCGCTTTAAGAATACTCGCATCGCCCAGCTGTACTTCGCCGAGCAAATCTACGACATGCCCTGCCCGATCAAAACGGCGCTGACCTTCAGAAACGAGCAAGAAACGTTTGAGCAACTTCAATACGAATTTATTCGATTACGTACCGCGCGACATCGTGCCATTACCGGAGTCTTCGAAGCAGCAAGTCGGAATGATCCCCCGGGTGCAAAGCAACTGCTCCTCACCATGAGAATGTCGGACGAGGAGATCGAGGCGTTGGAGACGGATGATCGGATTCGAGCCGCATTTGGGGTGGAGCAGGCGGGCCCGGATTCGCAGGAAGAAAACACCGAGAACGTGATCAAGGAGACGCTCAAATCGGTTCGTGCGGTTGCCGCACTTTGGCTCGGAATTGCCCACTATGAAATGGGGGATCCCAGCAGCGCGAGTCAATGGTTTACACAGGTCGAGACCTTTGATGAGGACGAGACGTGGTCGGACTTGGCCCTTTACTCAAATGCACGATCGGATGAAGCCCGCCTCGATTATGCGAAGGCCATCCGAGTGCTGCAGTCGAGCCGATCGCCACAGGCAGCGGGGGACGCACTGCGAGCGAGAATTCTGCAATCGGTCCTCGACGCACAGCAGGCGTTGCAGGAGAAATCCCCTGCCCCTGCCGAAAGCCCGGAGAACTGAAAGATGAGCGATCAACCCGATGGACTTTTCAGCGTCGAAGATCAGATTGTATTGTTGACTGGAGGGAGCCGAGGGATTGGCGCAGCCATCGCCAAAGGATTTGCATCGCGGGGTGCTCGCGTGATCATCTGTGGCCGGGAAATGGAAACGCTGCAAAACGCGGCAGCAGGGATGCGGGGGAAACACCCGGTCCGCCCCTGGCAATGCGACATTGCAAAACCCAAAGAGATTCAGAAGATGGTGGCCGGTACCGAAAACGAGGTCGGACCGATCGATACCCTTGTGAACGTCGCCGGCGTCAATCGCCGAAAGCCAGCCCTCGAGATGTCGGAAGAAGATTTTGACTTCATCCTCGACATTAATCTGAAAGGAGCGTTCGTCGTCTCCCAAGCGGTCGGGAAGGGTATGGTCGAGCGTGGCAAGGGCTGCCAGATCCATATTGCTTCGCTAACCACGGACCGGCCGCTGACGCACGTGCTGCCCTACTCCACCAGCAAAGCGGGGATCGGGCAGATGACTCGAGCGCTCGCTCAAGAGTGGGGACCTCATGGCGTTCGTGTCAATGCACTCGCTCCGGGATTTATCCTGACTGATCTCACCCAGAAAATGTGGTCCTTTCCGGAGATGCAGGCGTGGGCTGACGCCAACACGCCTCAAAAACGTCTCGGCACGCCTGAAGATATGGTCGGTACGGCCCTTTTTCTTGCGAGTCCTGCATCACAATTCATGACCGGACAAATCCTTTATGTGGATGGCGGGTTCAATGCAGGGTGGACTTGGCCGATCCCGGCCAATAGCCAGTAAAATCGCGGGGAATTGCAGGCGTGACGCGAGGTTTTTAGATTGTCTCCGTTGCGGTAACGGCCTACGATGACGAGACTTGAGACACGCCGTTGGCACGTCGAAGCCGAACCAAACTGATAAAGTGAATTGAAACTTGCACGAGGCACTTGGTCCGACATTTACGGTAGAATCCGGCGACAGCACCAGGAACGATTTGTTCCGGTGGCTACCAGACACAAGCGGATCGAGAAAGGTGGGTTGATGAACATGAAAGCGTTAACCTTATTTTGTGTAGCTGGCGTTGCGATCGCCATTGGTTTTGCGAACACTGGCGTTCGCCAACCACCCCCTGAGACGCTGGAGTCACTGAAAACGAAACAGGCTCAGATCAAAGAGGTCATCGCTGAGTCCATGCCCGCCACGGTGGCTGTTGCTGACGGAGTGGGGTCAGGTAGCGGAGTGATCGTCAGCGAAGATGGCCTGATCTTGACGGCAGCTCACGTACTCATGACCGGCGGCTCGGAAACGGACTTTGAGATCACGTTCCCGGACGGGCGTAAGGTCACCGCCAAGGCGTTGGGGAAAAATCTCGATGTCGACGCGGGGATGTTAAAAATCAACGAACCCGGGCCCTGGCCGTTTGTTCCACTTGGAGAAGTCACCAAATTGAAGCCCGGAGACTGGTGCGTCGGTCTGGGCTATCCCGGCGGCTATCAACTTGGCCGCACCCCGCCTGTACGCGTTGGGAGAATCCTGGCCAATGCCCGCACGGTCATCATGTCCGACAGCGCTCTGATTGGTGGCGATTCGGGCGGACCGCTTTTTAATCTCGAGGGCGAAGTCATTGGGATTCACAGCTCCATCGGGGCTTCAGTCGACCAGAATCGTCACGTGCCGGTCGCGCTGTTCCAACGTGATTGGGAACAACTTCAAAGTGGTGAAACTTGGGGCAGACTGGGGAGTCAGGTGGAACTGAATCCGAACCGGCCAATGCTCGGCATACAAATGGAACAGGGTGATGACTCCACATCCATCAGTGGCGTGATCAAGGATTCTCCGGCAGAAAACGGAGGCCTGGAGGTCGGCGATGTTTTGATCAAAGTGGACGACGTAGAAATCAGCCGCCCCATCGACGTCATCGCGGCGGTGAGTCGCAAACAGGCGGGAGACGAAGTTGTGGTTGAAGTCCAGCGGGATGGTGAAACCCTTTCGAAAAAAATAATGTTGACTCGGAAAGCGGACCTCAACGTTCCGCGGGAATAGCGATGGTTGTGGTGACGAAGTTTTGCAACTTGCCCTAAAGCGATATTCATGGGATTGATCACAAGGCAAGTTCGCCAAGAATCGAGTTGACGATAGGTCTGTGTCGAAGTCGGGAGTTTTTACAATGAAGTGGATGATTTCAGTCCTGTTCGCGCTTGGACTCGGAAATCTCTGGTGGGTTCAAGCTCAGGAACCCAGTCCGCAAGAGAAAACGCGGCCGTCGGAGATCGAACGGATGCGGGAGGAAATGCTCCGAAACATCCCTCCCGAGTTCCGAAAATTGTTTGAACAGCAATTTGGTGACTCTTTCTTCGATGATGATTTCTTCGACAATTTAGAGGAGGGTAAGATCCCTCCACAAAGTCCTTTCTCGCTGCCGCGAGCGGGGCGTATGCAGGACTCCGTCAACCGGGAACTACGTAACCGTCGCATCGATCGGAATGAAAAACTTGCAGCGAGGAATCTGTTGAGCTTCGCGCCCGTTTCTAAAGACTACTCCCGATCCGTTGTTAGAGTCGTCGAAGGTGATGGAAAGGAAGGCCTTTCCTTCGCCACCTGTGTATCGGACGACGGCATGTTTATCACAAAAGCGAGTGAAATCTCAGGCGTCAGCACACTCCGAGCTCGGCAGGGTAGCGAAGTTTGGGATGCCGAGGTGATCGAAGTGAATCAACGATTCGACCTCGCGTTAATCCGCGTAGAGACCGAAAACTTCAAGCCCGTCCAGTGGGCAGAGGGACACCCCGAGATCGGCACGCTGCTCGTCTCTTCAGACGAATCCGGTCGCCCCCTGGCGACCGGTGTTGTCAGCGTCGCACCTCGCCCGCTTACCGATCAGGATCGCGCGTTCCTTGGAGTTGAGCCGGTCACGGTCGACGAGGGAGTGCTGGTCAATTCCGTCACGGAGGGTTATTCGGCGGCCGAAGCCGGTCTTCAAGCCGGAGACATCATTGTCCAAATGGACGGCAGGGCCACGACGACCAACCACCAGTTCGCGAACGACATTCGCTTCAAAAAGCCGGGCGACGAGGTCGATCTCGTCATTTTACGCGACGGCAAAAAGATGCCGGTCAAGGTAACCCTGAAAAGCCTCAGCGTCTCACCATGGGCGAGATTGGGTGGTGAAATGGGTGCCCAGATGAGTAGCCGCATGTCGGACTTCGATCTGGCCTTCCAGCACGATACGCCACTCTGGCCGGAGCAATGCGGGGGTCCACTCATCGACTTGGAAGGCCGTGTCGTTGGCCTGAACATCGCCCGAAGCGGCCGCGTTCGTAGCTACGCTATCCCCTCAGGCAAGATGTCTGAGTTGGTGAGCGATATGATGGAAAAGGCGTCCACTTCAACTCCCTGAGCACTCAATTGGGGCGTATCGAAAATTTTAGCTCGTTTCGGTCTCACCTGTTTCGGCCTCGCAAATTACGGTATCCTCGTGCTCATAACCGGGTGCACAGCAGCAGAGAAAAACGAGGGTTTCGGCCCCGTTATTCCGGATCTGATGCACTTCACCCGGTGGAATCGCGATTGCATCTCCCACGCGAACCTCTCGCCACTCGTCCGAGATCCGCATTTGCCCAGTCCCGCGAAGCAAATAGTAGATCTCTTCCGTTTTGGGATGATAATGAGCCAGAGTCAGGCATCCCGGGGGCACTCGCGCTTCAGCGAGCGATTGTTGACGAATGCTCGAGTTTCGATGGGCAAGCAGCTCTCGGATCTCTGAGCCGTCTTTGGTGGTAAACGCCACCGTCTCGTCTAAGTTGACAATCTCCATCAAGAGTTCAACTCCGTTGAAAATGCCTGGTCGTTTTCGAAGGAAGTCGGCCGCCAAATAGCGATTCTCGCCGGTGGATAATGTTTGAATCTCCATCGGTCGAGGTCTGGGAACCACGCCTCGGGCAAAGACTCGGGCGCTTCCACCACCATCACACTATTTTCCGGTGCAGAGTCAAACACGCCTTGGAGTACATCCTTCAGCTCATCGCTTTTCTTTTTGAAAAACGCGTACGGTGGACAGATAAACACGCACCAAGCGCAATCGAGAGGGGGCTGCCTGAGCCATTTTCGAAACCAGAAAAATGCGTCCGCCGCATCAACTTCGGCTTGCCCTGAAAGGCCTAAACCCTCCAAGTTTTCACGAACTACGCGAGCGGTTGGGAAATGCCGCTCAACAAACCGAGCTTCAACCGCCCCTCGACTTAATGCTTCGATGCCAACCGCGCCACTGCCTGCGAACAGATCAATCACAAGTTTGCCCGGAACGAAGCCGCCCACCAAATTGAACATGGCCTCCCGCGTCACGTCTTTCATAGGCCTCGTGCGCGGATCCCCCGTGTACTTGATTTTTCGGCCCCCAAAATCTCCGCCAACGATGCGCAGCTCGGTTTCTCCCGCTGTCGGGTGATTTGTTTTCCAACGCGCCAAAGGGCGTGGGTTTTTCTGGCGACCCATCATGACTCCAAATCGAGGTTCGGTGCTTCCATTGCCGCATCATGCTCGCCTCCAAAGCGTTAGGATTCAAAGGCAAAACCACGGGCTCCCTAGATTTTGGACAAACCCAACCTGATTGCAACCGGCAACCCGTCTCAGGGCCCTTAAACAGAAATACGCTAGCGAATCACCCCCCTTTTCTTTTGTATCACCGCATGACGACAGTTCAGCCGAAATATCAGACTTCGGTTCCTCGACATCCACCACCCTGTCTCAGACGCCATTCGTTTCGCTATACTAACGAAAGGTTTCCGTGGATCGACTTTTTCGAGGTCGTGCAACTGCAGAATTGCGGTAACAGACCGATCAACGGTGCTGCCCAAGCAGAATCAAAGGAACCCAAGGAAGCCGACGTCCGTACATCGAAATATGATATGCGTCGCATGAGAGTCGTCATCTTTTTGGTGCGATATCATCATGATGCAACGTTGTCGTGTGAAGTTCGTTGTATTAGCCTCGTCTCCCGTGAGCCCTCAGGCGTTTCCCGAACCCCAAAAGGCGAATGATGAACCTGTTATTGAAACGGCTAACCATTGGTTCGATCGGCATGATCATGGCGTGGTTGGTGTCCACGTCTCACGGGCAAGATGCGAATCGAGTGGCGACCCCGTTGCGACCCGTCGTTCGTGAGATGGACTTCGTCTCTGAAACCCCACCGAGCAGCGGTTTCCAACCTGTTGACCCGAAGGCACTCAACGAAGCGCAAAAAACCTTCGAGAAAAACGCGAGCCGATTTCGGGAAGTTTTTACGCGGCTCAATACCATCCGTCACCTCTACATGCACGCGGATGACAACGCCCAAGTGCTCGAGTTCCAACGCGAGTGGAATGATCTCAAGACGGAGGGTGAAGAAACGATTCTGGAGATGCAAAGGGTGGCGGTCCCTCTCTACCTCGAAAAACCGAACCAGAATTCGATGAACTATCGGTTTCTTTTTAACATGCTGATCGAGAGCGTGGAGAAGCGTCAGTATTTCACCGGGTATCGGCTGGCACTGTTGTTGAGGGAAACCGTGGGATATGCCGACGCCGTCGAACAGATTGTGGCGATCGGCGCGTTTATGAATCAGCAATACGGTGAATTTGAGACGTTCACGAACTCGATCGACACATCGCAACTCGTCGAGCAACATGTCGAGCTGCTTTCGGTCCTCGAAGACATGAAGGTGAAATGGGCTCGGGAGCAGCCCGTTCGCGAAGCGGAAACGACAAAGGACGATCTTCCCCAAGTGGTCCTCCGCACGAGCACCGGGGATGTGGTCTTTGAACTTTTTGAAAACGAGGCACCCAACACCGTCGCGAATTTCATCTCACTCGTTGAAAAGGGTTTCTATGACGGTTTGATTTTTCATCGCGTCTTACCCGGCTTTGTCGCCCAAGGTGGGTGCCCGAATGGCAGTGGGACAGGTCATCCGGGATATCGCATCAAGTGCGAGTGCCTCAAAGAGAACAAACGGGACCACTTTTTGGGGTCGTTGAGTATGGCCCACGCCGGTCGGGATTCAGGCGGCTCTCAATTCTTCATCACGCTCGGTCCACAACCGGTGCTTGACGGGGAGCACACGGTATTTGGTCGAGTGATTCAGGGAATGGAAAACGTGGAGCAATTTGGATTGATCAATCCTGAGGAACTGAAAGGTGACGAAGTCACCACAGTGATCAAGGAGGCCAAAGTACTGCGTAAGCGGGACCACGACTACAGCCCGGTAACACTGGAACTCAATTGACGCCCGTTTGGCGATCCCGGTCAATCGAGATTGCTTGCCGCTACCAATGACTCACTTCACCGGGACTCACTCCACTGGCTCCCTGAATCTTTCAAGCTTCATCCACAGAGATACGAACCATGCACGCTCAACGTCTTTCTCCTCTTGGACCGATTCGGTTCGAGGCAATCATTTTTGCTTTCGCCGTCTTTGTCTTTCCCACCGCCTCGGCATCATGGGGCTGGCAAGATTCACCGGCCACGCCCGCCCCGGCGACGACGGAGACGAAAACGTTCGACGAACTACACAAGCAGTACGTCGGTATCGAGAGCCGTTTGCGAGCGTTGCAGGAAGAATTTGGTGATGCCTCTCAGGAACGCCGGACGGAAATCCGTGGAGAATTTGCCACCCTTGTGGAACAGATCCAGAAACTCATCGTGCCTCTCAAGGACGCGGCACTGCTCGCCTACAAGGAAAAGCCGAATGCGAGTGAAAAGGTGGTTGAGGTACTGCTTAGCGCCGCCATGAGCAAAATTTCGGAAGACGAGTATTCAGATGCCGAAGAGATCCTTCAGTTGTTGATCACCAACGAGTGCCCGGCGATGGGAGTCAATGACCTCGCGGGGATCACCGCCTTTTCCCAGAACCGCTTTGACGACGCTCAAACCTACCTTGAAAAAGCCAAAGAGGAGGACGCGTTGTCGAGCGACGGCAATCGGGCGCTCCAATCGCTCCCAGCAACCAAGGAAAAATATGCCAGAGAACTGGCATTTCAAAAATCGCCCAAGAACACCACGCTCCCTCAAGTACGACTTCAGACCACGCAAGGTGACCTGCTGATTGAGTTGTTCGAAAACGAAGCTCCCAACACGGTTGCGAATTTCATTTCACTGGTCGAACAGAAATACTATGACGGACTGACTTTCCATCGCGTCCTACCCGGCTTCATGGCACAAGGTGGATGTCCCATTGGAAACGGTTCGGGGGGGCCGGGCTATAAAATTCCCTGCGAGTGCGGCGAAGAAAACCATCGCCACCACTTCGCCGGAACGCTAAGCATGGCCCATGCAGGCAAGGATACGGGTGGCTCCCAGTTTTTCATGACGTTTCGACCAACGCCCCACCTTGATGGCAAGCACACGGTCTTCGGCAGGGTCGTCGAAGGTTGGACCACCTTGGGTGAGCTTCAATCGATCAATCCCAATCAACCCACCCGGCAACAACCGGACAAAATCCTGCGAGCCACGGTTGTTCGTAAGAGTGAACGGGATTACAAACCAAACAAAGTTGATTAACTCTGGTTCGAACATTCACGCGTTTTGGACGAATGGAATCTCAGGAGAGTACCACTATGCACACCCATTTCCGACGACTTGGATTCGCTGGAATGATCCTTGGTCTGATGCTTGTCGCGTCTTCGCACGCTCAAGATGAAACGGCGGCGACAGACGAGTCTGCACCTGAGGCCGCGTCACCAACGCAACAGCCCGAAGCGACCCCGGACACACCGGAGGAGGAATCGCCTCAGGCCAAGTTTGATCAGCTGTATCAAGACTGGCAGACGTTGAAAGCGAATGCTGAAAAGAACCGTGCTGACTTCGAGAATGCTAAGGAAACCGATAAAGAAGTGATCAGGGCCGCCTACAATGCGACCTACGAGGAACTCCAACTTCTTTTGCCGCAACTCAACTCGGCGGCAATGGAAGCTTATCGGGTAAACGAAACACCTGACGAATCCATGACTAAAATCCTGTTGGGCATGATGATCAATGATGCGGTCTTCAGTCGTGATGGGCGGGCATTGGAAATCGCTCAGTTGCTGACCGAGAAGGGATGCTCAAGAACGCTGATGGAACAGGCCTCACAGGCTCAACGCCTTGGCCCTTTCTCAAAAGAGGTCATGTTGGAAGCTCTAAGACGCTACGACGAATATCTGGCCGACGATCTGCCTCGCGTGAAGATGGTCACCAGCAAGGGAGAAATCGAACTCGAACTTTTCGAAAATGAAGCCCCCAACACGGTCGCCAACTTTGTAAATCTTATCGATTCAGGCTTTTATAACGGGCTGACTTTTCACCGAGTGATCGAAGATTTCGTCGCTCAGGGCGGTGACCCAGAGGGCACTGGCGGGGGCGGACCCGGCCATACGATCGCTTGCGAGTGCTACACCTCAGATCACCGAACCCACTTTCCAGGTGTCCTGTCGATGGCGCACGCTGGACGGGACACCGGTGGATCTCAGTTCTTCCTCACGCTCAACACCTACAACCGTCTCGATCACGCGAATCTTGATGGAGCTCATACGGTCTTCGGACGTGTCATTTCTGGACGACAGGTTTTGGATCAGATCCTGCGCGATCCAGCCGAAGGGCAAGCCGACAAGATGCTGGAAGTGACCGTGACACGCCGTCGAGATCACGAGTATAAGGCGGAAATCAAGAAGGATGATACTGAGGAAGCACCGACCGAAGAACCGCCAACGGAGGAATCGACAGAGAATACCAATGACGACCAAGAGCCTACCGAGGAGCAAGCCGAAGGTGATCAATAGGGTTTAAACGCCGGGGCAAACGGCCTTCCAAAACGTTTCACACAGAAACCGAAATGAGAGCATTCTCGTTTCGGTTTTTTTATGGGAAATATTTCTATCAACCCAGCCGTATCAATCCGCTCAAGCCTTCGAAAAGGAGTATTGTCGAAGACTCAGGGAACGAAAATCACCACGTGAAATTACCATCCCGATTCCATTTGGTTAACAATGCTGCTGGCCAGTTCATCAATCAACTGCTGCTGAGCAGAGACCATGGATTGCCCTGCCTCGGGAATGAACGATGCGGTATCCGTCGTGGTCAAGGTGTACCTCTGCATCAAAGGTGTTCCGTCCCGGGTTGCCCAGTTCACTTCGATCAGGAATTCGATCTGAAGATCACGAGGCTCGTCGAACTGATTCTCGCCGAGGACACGCTTTTGCTCGCTGAGGATCCGGCCCTGCAAAACAGAGTCAGCCGAGGATCGGTCAGCAAGCTGGTAGGGTGTTCGGGACTGAATTTCCCTGATGACCGACTCCGTGAGTCGCTGCCCCAATGTTTGACGAAAGGTCTCATTTTCGAAAATTGGCACGTGCACGGTTCGGATATCGGGCCGAAAAATGGCACGATTCCCAAATTGGTAACCCCGGCACCCCGTCGTCAAAAGGAGTCCCGTGAAGGCAAGCAGCAAACCCAACGCTGCCCGCCGCGTGGCCATGATGATGCTTGAGTATCGGTTCTTCATCGGCAATCCTGAAATCACTCGCCCAGAGGGGCACTCGGGCGCCATAAGATGCAATTACTGGCGAGGAACGTCATTATTGAAAAGTGGCTGATCGTCTTTGGGTTTTGGTAACGCATCGACCAGCCACTTCAGCTTTTGCGGAGGAAGGTCCGGTTCATCCCGCAACTCGGCAAGCCTCTCGCTCGCCTCTTTGGCGAGAACCGTATCGGAAAACTTCGACACAATTTTTCCGTAATACAAACGGGCTGCCCGATTTTCATTCCGGCGATCGTAAAGCTTGGCAAGGTAAAGTTCTCGTGCCGCAAGCTCATATCGAATTTCAGCTGCCAGCTCATCCAGAGCCGTACGTTGATCCTCCACCTGTTCAGGAAACTGGGCCACCAGCGCTTCCATCAAACGATTGGCCTTCTCGATCCCCATGCCATCGTATGCTGGGCCGCGATATGCTCTCAATCGCGACTGAATTTCCAAAACGGTGGCGTTAAACAAATGAGGACTGCCAGGATAAGCCTTTCGCAAGTCCTCATAGGAATCGGCGGCGTCGAGGTAGGCCTTATTCCGGAAATAGGCGTTGCCGAGTGCCAACGTCGCATCGTCGGCCAATTTGCCCGTGGGATCTTCCAATCGGATATTGTTGAAAACTCGACGTGCGTGACCGCCCGTATCGCGGGCGGGGCGTTCCCGATTGGTAAAATTGTAGGTCCAAAGATGATCGGGATTCAGCTCTTGGAGTTCGCTCCAATACTGAGCAATGGCAAAACGACGAGCCTCTGCCCGATCCATCAAGCGGGACCCCGAATACTTCTGGATCAACTTCTCGTAAGCATCGTTTGCCTTGTCATAGCTGTCCGCAAAAAAGAATGCTTCGCCTGCCTGAAACAGCGAGTCCTGTTCGATGGACGAGTTCGGCAACCGCTCCGCTGCCCTCAGGTAGAGGTCTCCGGCACGACGGAAGTCCTTCTTGAATGTCGTTTCTTTTTCTCCAGCCTGCCGCGCGCGTACCGCAGTTTCAAAAACCGAGTCCGCCTCGTCAAATAAAGTTTTGGCGGCCGTCTGATTCGGACCTTTACCCATCGCGCTCTTAAGCGTATTCCCAATGGCCTCGGTTGAAAGCGGATCAGGCTTGGCCCGTTCCCCTACAAAGAACTCCTCCTCATAGGAAACCGTGGCGACATCACTCGTGGTTGCAGAAACCGTGGCTTCCGCGACCTCGCCCGTCGTTTGGGCGAAGTCGAGCTCAGCATCACGGTCGCGGCGTAGCGACTGGCATCCCATGAGGCCCAGGCTAGTCACGAGCAGGCAAACTAAACTCAATATTCTCATACTGGACTTCCTTGTCCGTCTTCTACAGTTGAATCGAATGTGGGTGAGCGACTCCAGAATCCACCGGGTCGAAGAGACTTCGGCGAATATCGGACACCCTAATTCCAAAGAAAAACCCATGTATTCGGAGCCAGATTAAATGCCGCGTTGCCATAGCAAAGGCCCGGCATGACCAAATCCGCATGTTCTCGGAGCGTTATTTAGCAGGTTCTGGCCGACCGAGGAATCCCAACAACGGCAAAACTCGTAAAGGGCGACCGATCAAATGCTGCAAAATCTGGCCCATCAGCCCACGAGTTTCACCCAAGCCTCCCAGCCTCCCCAGTTCAACGCCATGGGAAAGATTCGCACGTGAAAGAAACTCCAACTCATCGGCGACCTGCCGGGCAATCGAGATCACTTGTCGCCGCCCCACGCGACATCGACGGCAGACGACTCCACCCTCCACCGGGGCAAACGCAACACGGGAATGACGTTCGATTTCAACCCCGCAATTCACACAGAATTTCCATTCCGGAGAATGCCCGAGCTCCTTCAGCAGCTGTAACTCGAAGCACGTCATCAGCGGCGCGAGGCTCTCTTCCGACTCCAGCCGAACAAGGGTCCGTTCCAATTGGTCATACAACGCCGGGTGCGGATCAAAGTCATCCGTCAGGCAATTCAACAGTTCCAGCAGGTGATAGCCGCAATAAAGTCGATGCAAATCTTTTGCCGCAGTTCGAAAACGGCGCTCCAGCTTCGCCTCGGTCAGGAGGTCGAGTGAATCCGAACGTTTATGCAGGAAGACGATTTTTGAAAAGGACAGGACATCAATGGCACCTTCGTAGGGATTTTTGCGACGACGAGCGCCTTTCGCCATCGTGGTCACTTTCCCGAAGTCACGAGTGAACCAGGTGACGATACAGCTGGATTCGCTGAACTCGACAATACGAAGCACCACTCCGTCGGTTTTTTCGCTGTTCATGGGGAATTCATGGGCTCATTTAGTCGATGGGTTGCGACGATTTTGACCCGAACGATTTGCCGGGAGGTTGCCTCCAGCACGGTGATCCTTGCCGTTTCCGTATCCAGAGTAGTTCCCGTGGGAGGAATTTCGCGAAACTCGGCGATGAGCAGGCCCGCGATCGTGTCATATTCATCACTTTCTTCGAGGGCAAAATCAAGCTCGTCGTTCAGTTCATCAATGCGAACATGTCCAAGAACTACGGCGATGCCAGGTTCGGATTGCAGAACGTTCTGCTCTAGATTCATCTCCGATTCATCAACAATTTCACCGACGATTTCCTCAAGGATATCTTCGATCGTCACAATGCCGACCATGGAGTAGCACTCATCGACAACGACCGCGAGATGCTGGCGCAACTTGAGAAACTCATTCAACATTTCATCGCTGAGTCGAGCTTTGGGAACCACCAAGGCGGGACGGGTCAAATGCCTCAAAGGTTGATTCGGCAGTTTACCATTGATGAAGAATTTGAGGAGGTCGCGGACCACCAGGGTACCCACAATCTGATCCAGGGTGCCTTCGTAAACGGGAAAGCGGGATCGATTTGCACGACTCATCTGGTGAATCAGTTCCGACCACGGTTGATTCACTTCCAAAGCATCCACTTTGGATCGTGGTGTCATGATCTCGCTGACCGTAAGGTCATCCAGCTCAATCACACCTTCAATCATGTCCCGCGCCGTCTTCTCGAGCAGCCCTTCCCGTTCCCCCGTAGCAACAATCGACATGATTTCATCTTCGAGCGCCTCCTCCTCGTCAATCTCATCGGGGACGGAGGAAAATCGACTCAACAGGAAACTGCAGACCATCGCGCCGAGCGAGAGGGGCCAGCCAAGATAAGACGCGCCCCACCAAATTCGCCAGGTGTGAAACAGAAAGGGAACAGCCCAGAGCCTGACCACCGCCCACGGGACCCAACTGGTGAGCAGCAGGACGCTCCCGACGCTGACGAGCGTGGCCAACAAAAAATGCCACCTCTCCACCAACGCCGTGCCATCGGTATCGCCGAACAGATAGAGGCTTCCGCTGAGCGTTAAAACGACCGTCCCGACCACTTGCAGTGACTCGGCCGCGAGGATGAACTGGTCGTGTTGATCCATCACCCTTTCAAAGATTTCGACTCGCCCACGAGTCCGACAGTACTCTTCCAGCTCGTGGCGAGGGAAACGCTGCAAAACGCGCGTACCGATGGCGGCGAACGCCGCGAGAAAGAGCCCTGCAATCGACATCGCCAGCAAGATGGTGGGACTCAAGAGGAAACCTCACTTTCACCGTGGAGATCAGTCGCACCGCGAATGGAGGATGTCCTTGCCTCCCCGCCAGATTCAGCGTCAACTGCCGGTTCAACTTCTTCCTCAAATCGGTGGCGAAGACCAAACTTTGCCAAGTAGTGTGTCTCCGCCTGACGCATCTGGCTCCGATCTTCCGGTTCGTGATCATCCATGCCGATAAGGTGCAGTGTGCCATGAATGACGTAGAGCAGCAGTTCATCATGGACGGGCCAATTCCAACGCCTCGCTTCTCGCGCTGCCGTATCCGCACTGACAATTACCTCACCCTCCAAAAAATCCTCTCCGTCCTCGAGTAAAAAGCTCAGGACGTCGGTCGGATAATCATGTTCGAGATATTGTCGGTTGAGCTGCTGCATTTCTTCATCATCGACGACGGCTAGGCTTAACTGCCCCGAGCGGAAACCGGCATCATTCAAGATTTGCCGTGAGGCTTCGCACAATCGGACCTCCTCAATTTCGTGGCGAGACTGTCGATTGATGAAATCGATATCCATGCTAGAAGAAGGTTCCTCAAACCGTTTGTTGTTCGGGGTATTTGACTCGGGCATGGAACATGGCATTGATCGTTTTGATCAAGCTGTCCTCGATTTTCCGCAGTTCCTTGAGCGTCAGCGAACACTCGTCGAACTGTCCATCATAGAGTTTTTTACTTGAAATCTCATGTACCAATCCCTCAATTCGACTTGGCGTCGGATCAACGAGGGAGCGGCTCGCGCTCTCGCAGGCGTCAGCAAGCATCACCACAGCCGCCTCTTTGGTCTGTGGGCGAGGGCCCGGATAACGAAAATTTCCTTCGTTGAGTTCGGTACTCTCTCCATGCTCATTCTTCCGCCGCGTCGCCTGGTCGAAAAAATACTCCACGAGCGTGGTGCCATGATGCTGTTCGATGAAGTCGATGATTCTCTGAGGCAGTCGATGCTCCCTCGCGAGTTCCACTCCATCTTTAACATGGGAGATAATGATCAACGTACTCATCTGAGGATTGAGCGTTTCGTGCTTATTCCCTTCCGTCTGGTTCTCGACAAAGTACTCGGGTTTGCACATCTTGCCGATGTCGTGAAAGTAAGCGCCTACCCGACAAAGAAGCGTGTTCGCGCCAATTTCTTTTGCGGCCGCCTCAGAAAGAGACGCAACATTGAGAGAATGATTGTACGTCCCGGGGGCCCTCAGGATTAAGGACTGCATCAACGGGTGCGACGGAACTCCAAGTTCGAGCAACCGCATATCGGTTTGAATATTGAAGAATAGTTCGATAAACGGCAGTAGCGCGGCCATGAGAAATGCACTGAGAATGGCACTCGTGCCAAACCATAAGGCATCCCGGATCAGATACCCGTTAAGTGGTTGGCCCATCAACAGATTCGCGCCGAGCGTCGTCGGAATGACGATGGCGGCAGCAAGTAGCCCCACGTAAACCAGCCGGGTGCGACTTCGAATGGTCGAGCATAGGAAACTGGCCGTCGCGGTCGTGCCGACCATCACCACCATTTCGGCAAGTCCCTGACCGATCGACACGGTACAAATCAAAGAGACGGTACTAGCCATGATCAAAGCAAGTTCATGCGTATAGGCCGTCGACACGATCATCGTGAAAAGTAGGATGGGAATCAGTTCCGCCCGCCAATCGTCCTGAGCAACCCAATAGGTCACTATGATCGTCGCCACTCCCATCACCATTAAACCTGTCAACTTGGAGGCATCGCCGAGCAATTCCGGATCACGGTAATAAAGATAGGTACCGCAAAGGAGAAAGATGGCGAAGAACATCCCGAAATCGGCCACCGTGTAGAGCAAGCGATCCACCTGGGTCATGTTTCGAACGTAGGCAGCATGCTCCGCACGAAGCAACTTCAGATCGTCTGAATCAAGAGGGTATGCACCTTCAATCAACTGGGGTTCCACAGAAGTTTTACTTTGCAACGAAAGACGGTCGCCCACCGCAAACGTTTTGGTCACCGTTTCGATTTGTTCGCCCGCGAGATCCTGCACCCGTTTGGTTTCTTCCTCGTCGAACGTCAAGGTCTCCGGCAGTCGCGGGCGAAGCCACGCAAAAAGATGGTTCGCGAGTTGATCTGCGGCGTCAACCGCAAAATCGGTCCTCAACGCGTTTTGCAATTTACCCAGTAACTTGTCGCCCACTTCGTCGATACGCACTTCAGAGGCATCAACCGTTTGACTCTGATTTGGATTTCCTGCCAAGAAGACCTCGATTTCCCCCATGGGTCCCTTTTCTTCGTCGTGCATCAGGCTGTTCAACAAACCTGTTTTCTCGAAGTCGATCAGTGAAATCTGAACTGCGGTTCGAAGTTTGGACAGATCTCCGTCTTCATCAAGAGCCCGGCGAAACGCCTCGAATTCCAGTCGAAGCTCGTCCTCCACTTCATTTTCGTTCGCCCCCTGAAGTGCAAACTCGTCCCACACTCCTAAACCAAGCGCCTCCCACGACTCTGCGGATCTCACCGTGAAAACCCGATTGATCAAGCTCTCCTGAAGATCGATGAGTGGTTTGGGGCGATGCTCGTAGAAACACCGGGTCTGCCGGATTTTTTCAGATTTAGCATTTTTGGTTGCGGCCTCGTCGTTCACGGTGAAAGATGTTCTCGCGTAAACGTCCCGCCCGGGAGTTTGCCCTGATCGGTATGGAAACGGAGGCGCCCACCCTTGGGTTCCGACCCAGAGAACTACAGCAGACGTCAGGCAAAACAAGGCTTTGAGACGAAAATCGGGTGACTCGAGCACCCGCAAGAGAAGGTCCAGATTGGTCCGTGGATTCGGACTGATCGTCTTGATTCGTTTTTGACCGCCGGACGCCATGCGTCAACACCTAAACAAAAAGGTTGGTGACGGTGCAAAAGCCCCGGCACGCCAACATTTGGTTGTATTAATGATCGTACGCATCCACAATTCGCTGAACGAGTGGATGTCTCACAATGTCTTCTGTGGCCAAATAAACGACCGAAATTCCCTCGATCTTTCCAAGCCGCGCCGTCGCATCCTTCAACCCGCTTTTGATCTGATTTGGAAGGTCCGTTTGGGTCGTGTCGCCCGAAACCACGATTTTTGAATTCGCACCCATCCGCGTCAAAAACATTTTCATCTGGGACGAGGTCGTATTTTGCGCCTCGTCCAAGATGATGAATGCATCATTGAGCGTCCGCCCTCGCATGTAAGCAAGCGGTACCACTTCAATCACATCATGCTCCATCAGTTTCCTTGCCTGCTCGTACCCAATCATCTCTTGCAAGGCATCGAGCAAAGGGCGTAGATAAGGATTGATCTTGGCATGCATATCTCCTGGGAGGTACCCCAGACTCTCACCTGCTTCCACCGCGGGTCGAACGAGCACAATCTTGCGAATCAGCTTCTGCTTCAACGCGTTGACTGCCATCGCCACAGCAAGATAGGTTTTTCCAGTACCCGCGGGACCGATGGCGAACACCACGTCGTGCTCGAGAATCGCGTTGGCATATCGAGTCTGTCCGGGCGTGCGTGGTCGCACCTCCTGTCCCACTTTCAAGCCCGAAGCCGGTTGACTTGAGGGGCTCGAGTCAACTGACTCACCGGTCACCGATGCCATGATTTGTATGAACTCCTCTGGCGTAATCCTGCCTCGCCGTGCCGCAACGGTTTTAAGACGCCCCACAGCATCCGCCGCAAGTTTGATGTCGGTGTCATCACCCGTGATGCGAATTTCGCCATGACGATGGGTAATTGCAACGTTGAAACGCTCGCAGAGTCGCCGTAAATGCTGGTCCTGCGGTCCAAATAGCGGGAGGACCAACCCAGGGTCAATCGAAGAGGTCGTCGAAGATGTCATTCGGGTGGCGTGGTGCGGCTTGGTGCCGATCTCCGCTAAGGTCAAGGAATCGTGTCCTGCGGTTTTCAATCAAACCGCCCCAGGACTCGGAACCAAAAAACTCTGTACTATAGAGGTAGTCGGGAATCCGCGGACAAACAGAAGAGGCTCGAGTGACCACTCCCAATCCGCAGCGGCCTACGTGATGGTTTCCCGTTACCAGTCACCGACAGTTCAAAGCGTGGATAACGCCTCTAAATTCACCCTCGGAAGCGTCCCATCAATATATCTTCTCAGCCGCCTGACCGACTAGCCGTTGTATGGCGACACCCAAAATTATTGAACGAGGTTAGAGCCTTTGCGTTTTTGGCTCACTTAAAGACGAATACCTGCCCGGAAGAGGGCCGCAACACCCTATTCAGGGGAATCTAGGATCACTCGCGTTTTACAGCCGCCGCCGTTGGTGGTGAAGCGTTGGACCGATGCAGTTCATCCTTGAGCGATTCAAGCTGTTTGACCAAGTCCGCCAGACCAGCAACTTCGCCCTCCGAACGGACCTCTGCGATCAATGTTTCCAAACGATCGGCCGCACGATCCGCTTGACGGAGGGTCGCTTGAAGGAGACGGACTTTGGTGTCAATTTCCCCCTGAATGTTCCGTGCCACCTCATGGAGTTCGGCATGCCAACGGGTGATCTCACGCGGAGCATCAATCAAGGGTGTCTCAAGACGCGGCTCAAATCCATTCAATTCGGCTCGGTGAGCCACGAGCTGAGATTGCACCGAAGGGGACTTACGCAATTTGCGTTGTCGACGCAATAAAAGACGGAAGACGACCAGAATCGCCAGGGAAATGCCCCCTAAAAAAAGCAGCATGGACAGAGACGAACTTTCCGTCGCGGTCGTTTCCATCTTTGTAACCTTCGATTGATTCGTGAAAAGAACTTAGCGAGCCTTCATTTAAGCAAAAAGCCGTCGGAGAGGAATGCGGAAACCGTTCGGCGGTAAAAAACGGGCCTATTTTTTTTGCTTCATGAACGCCTCGCGAGCGGCAAAATCCAAGAATCTTAACGACTGCCCGGTCGAATCCGCGAGTTGTCTCAACGATTCGAACTCAGGAGAAAATACTTCCCCCTCGCCCTCAAGTCGAGCCACTTTACCTTGAACATTGCCCCACTCCGTTTCCACAACTTTCTCCCAACGCTCCAACTTGGTGCGACAGACACGCCATTTCCTGATTCCAAGCGTACCGGTCTGATGGGACAATAGATGCTCAACCTTTGAACATAGCGGACTCGGCGCGAGGACGGTGACTTTGACACCCGGCCGATTTTTCTTCATCTGAATGGGCGTGCAATAGACGTCCAGAGCGCCAAGCGCAAAAAGCTTCTCTGTCGTATAGCCGACCACTTCCCCCGTGCAATCATCGAGATTCGTCTCAAGCACCCAAACCTGATCGCGGACCTCATCCGACTGCTCACCCACCATGACTCGTAGGACATTGGCCTGCGACTCCCACTCTTTGGTCCCAGCGCCCCAACCAATCTTCTCCAAGACCAACCCGGGGAGCTGACCAAACTCATCAGCCACGGTAGAAACAATGGCCGCCCCGGTAGGCGTCGTTAATTCTCCCGCAACATCACATGCCTGCAGGGGTATGCCCTTGAGTAATTCGGCGGTTGCCGGTGCCGGAATGGAAACCCGACCGTGAGCGATCTTGACGGTGCCATGCCCTGTCGGAATTGGAGAACAGATGATGCGATCTGCGCCCAACCAATCCAGCCCTACGGCACACCCTACGATGTCGGCGATCGAGTCGACTGCACCGACCTCATGGAAATGAACTTTCTCAAGCGAACTCCCATGAACTTTGGCCTCAGCCTCACCTAAACGGGTAAAGATCCTCATTGCCAACTCTTGCTGGCTTTGAGTCAACGCGCTCTGGCGAATTATCGCTTCAATGTGATGAAGGTGACGGTGGGCGTGCTCGGGTTCATGCTCGACGGTCAAATGGACGGCACGAAACCCCTTTCGCTTCACTTCCGCCGTTCGCAGGTTGCATGATGGCAAACCGAGTGAGTCGATGGCCTCCTGCAGGTCCTCGAGAGGCAACCCCAGATCGATCAGGGCGGCTAGAGTCATATCGCCCGCAATCCCACTGAGACAATCAAAATAGGCGACCCTCATCGTTTCAAACTCCAGGTATTTTCATCTCGATGGAAAAAACGTTGTCAGCGACACCGCAATCGACTTCGTTGAAAAAACTCTCCTGAGCCCGAGTACGAAGCGAATAAGAGTACGATGCTAATTATCGGTACGGTCCGAGGTCAATCGGGCTCGATGATTCTGATTCGAAATAAGGGCATCAAGCCGATCAAATCAGAGGGCCGATTGTCCTTTACGCGATTCAGTGAGTCGGTCGCATCTCTCCGAATTCGTTGAAGAACAAGCACAACACCGTTGATGATCTTCGGCAGGATCTCAGGGCCCCCAAGTTGCAAGGCTCGGCGATGAACGAGTTCATTGCCTTTTTTGAGTTTGCCCCTTCGATCCTCGGGACCGCGGAGTCTCAACTCAAACAAGCAGGAGTCGCATGATGAAAGACACTTTGGCCGTCATTCTGGCAGGTGGCAAAGGTGAGCGACTCGATCCTTTGACACGCGACCGTGCAAAACCCGCAGTCCCCTTTGCCGGCAATTACCGGATCATCGACTATGCGTTGAGCAACTGCCTCAACAGTCGAATACGGAAAATGCTGGTTTTGACGCAATACAAGGCAATGAGCCTCACGCGGCATATCGACCTTGCGTGGCGGCAGTATTTCCACCGGGAATTGAATGAGTTTATCGACGTCGTTCCTCCTCAACAGAGGATCGACGAACAGTGGTACCAGGGAACGGCGGATGCGGTTTACCAGAACATCTACACGCTTGAAAAAGAGCGGCCACGACACGTCATCATACTCGCGGGTGATCATATCTACAAAATGGATTACAGGGTAATGATCGATCACCACCAAAGGGTGGGCGCGGACTTGACCATCGGGGCATTGGTGGTGGACCAGGATCAGGCCAAACAGTTCGGGGTAATGCAAGTCAATCAACACGACCGCATCATTGGGTTTGAAGAAAAGCCTGCGGATCCGAAAACCATCCCGGGAAGGTCCGATCGGTGCCTCGCCAGCATGGGGATCTATGTGTTCTCCGCCGGTTTTTTATTCGATCAGCTTTGTCGGGATGCAACCACTCGAGGTAGCCAACACGATTTCGGCCGCAACATCATTCCTAGCATTATTCATTCTCACAATGTCTTCGCGTTTCCGTTCGTGAATGAGGATGGGGGCCAAGCCTATTGGAAAGATGTTGGAACCCTCGACGCGTATTACGAAGCCAACATGGAACTCCTCCAACAACGCCCTTCATTGGACATGTACGATCCGCATTGGCCCATCCGTACCTACCAGCCCAACACGCCACCCCCGAGATTTGTGAGCTCGGGCCAAGGTGAACAATGTGTCGAGGGTAAGGTCGTGGATAGCATCGCCTGCCAGGGCAGCGTAGTTTATGGAGGCCATGTTGAGAGCACAATCTTGTCGTCGGATGTGCGAGTTGGGCATGGGGCTCACGTGGAAGACTCAATTCTTTTTGATCGAGTTCACGTAGGCGGAGACGCCCAGATTCGCCGGGCGATCATCGAAAAAGGCGTCCGAATTCCGAAGGGGATCAAAATTGGGCACGACCTGATGGAAGATAAAAAACGCGGGTTCACGATCAGCCCTAAAGGAGTCGTGGTGATCGCCAAGGGTGACGCAATTGAGCAACGTTTTGCGGACGAATCGAGCCCCAGGACGGGATAGGTCTGAGCGAAACCGCGATCAAGCTCGCGTTGCGTGAGCAGGCTTTTCCTCGATAGATCGGCCTCCGCACGATCCAAATCCCGACTCCGTCTCACGCGCGTCTCGATCAAGTTAAAGACCAGCCTCGATGGGTGATGATCCGCGCTTAAGGCGTCTTTCCAGTGACGCACGATTGGAAGCGGGCTTCGAGCGTTACCGGCCTAACGAATCCGCCCATTCAATCCGGGTCGGCCGCGTTGCTTGGCTTCTCGATCGTCAAAAGAAGGCAGCGACTCCTCGACGTTTGCAACATCCACAATCGATACGGCTAACCAGCCATTTTCAATCACCAGTTGCCCAATCATGGTTCCCGCGAGTCGCGGATCATTCACGATCGGTTCCGGAATCACATCGATCACCTGCTCGGGATCAAACACTTTATTCATGATTCCCCGGATGGCGAATTGGTCTCTCATTCGAAGCCTTCGCCCTTTCACCACGATCGATGTGTCGGGAGCACGAAACAGTTGAAGTTGATTGCCTTCGATTTTGGGCGAATAAACGGCCTCGGCGGTCAGGTTTTTCCAGGGAGTCCCCCCGTCCAGCCCCAACTCCTTGAACGTGACCCGAATTCGAACCTTCCCGTCATCAAAATGCGCCTCCAACCAGCCCGCTTCGGGGAACACAATGTGAAGTTCCTGGTCTACATCGTCCTCCAAGGTGATCGGACGGTCGAGTTTCGAACCCAGAAAATCGACGAGCTTCGGAAGGTCAAACTCTTGCTGACCGACATCGAGTCCTCCCGCAAAATTACTGATGACAGACTCGTGAATTTGGAAGCTGATCAAGCTATTGGACAACGCGTAAGGCCTGGGTGAATTCGACCCCAACTGTTCGGCACTCGCGAGCCGATATCGGATCACGATTCTTTCTTCGGTGGTTTTCATCGCGATGGGCTGAGGTTCCAAATCCAATTCGTGCAAAGGCTCGATCACGTCGACATTGAGTCGCTTCCGAGCTGTTGCCAGCTTTTTCTGGATCTCACGGTCCAAGCGTTCTCGCGCAGTGGCCGCCACCTTATTTTCCACAAGCCGATTCGCGGTCCCCTCTTTGCCAGACTTTTGCTGCATCGCCAGCATCCTGGCAACGTGCCCGACGACCGGGACCCCATCCAAATTGCTCTGGACGTCGAGGGTCTCCTGCGCACTGACCGCTTCGGCATCTGAATCCATGATCCGAACACCATTCTGATCGAAGGACAGAAATTTGCTTGCTCGGAATTTGGCCTGTCCACGGTTGTAGAACACAAACCCATCTTTGATGGCGCGAGTCCTCGACAGAACGACTCCGTTGGCCTGCAACCCGAAGTGCAACCGCTCCTCATCGGGGACCAATTGGATACGCAGTCGATTGGACGTTTCACTGGTTCCAGTCACTCTGGCACCTAACATCCAATCATTCACCGGCTCCTGAATGTCCGCCATTTCCGGAATCAACCGGTTCAGGAATTCTTCCGAGACGGTAAAACGAAGGTTCGCGTTGCGGAAATTGACTTCGAGGTTGCTGGCCAGAACGTTATCTCGTTCTTTTTCAGACCATCGGTAGGCTTCCAGCGTGCGGGCGATCGCGCGTCCGTACAGGCCGAGCGGATTGGACTCATAGGCCTCGATCACCTTCAGAAGTTGTTCATGTGTGAGTTCTTCCTGAACAAGCGGGCCCAAAACCCGAACGAGTGAGGCCATCGGCTCCTCATCCAGAAAGACCCGCTGTTGCTGACCCAATCGACTCGATTCGAATCGTCGCAATGTCTGGCGAATCTCCTCCGACTCTTCCTTCGAAATTTCACCATCTTCCAGAGCCAGATTCAGTCGATTCAGAGACAGATACTCATGCCAAGGCAAACCGGCGGGGTCGGATGAAAGCAACTGCGAGAGGTTGTGAACCGTGGTCTTCGCCATAAGCAGTCGGTGTGGGTCCACGGTTTTCGTAGCGATCCAATTTTCCGGCGTTTCCAGAGCTGCAAAATGAATGGCCGTCCAGATGGCGACTCGCTTTTGAATCGCAAATTGAACCTTCATCAACAAGCCCTGAGTGAAGTAGGGCAATTCTGAGGAAATGGCGGGCATCGTCCCGGCTCGAGTTTTGAGTCGCTCCAGTGCTGGGAGCACCTGTGGATCGGAAAGTCCCCCTAGACTTTGGAACTCATCCAGCTTCCCCTCAAGCTGCGTCACATAGTCCTCAAGTCGTGGGTCTTTGCGGAGATGCTCTAGCTGGTCATAAACCGCCTGGGGCCTCGGCCAAGACGACCTCCGGAGCTGTTCGCTTGTCAGCTTTCCTGAGTTCGCAGCAAGCGGCTCTTTACTTCCAGAAATCGTCCGCGCCGAATCGGTAGCGACTTCTTTGCGACTTGAACTCAGGCGGACGCTCGGAGTCCTCGTTTTACCTTCTTCGGGTATCGGTTGAGCCACGTTGTTCTCGGGAAGCGGTTTCGGCGTTTTCCGATCAGGTACAGACAGCGTCACGGCTTTCTGTGGTTGAGACGCTTCTCTCGAAGAGTCCGCCCCGGTTGTCTCTCCCCCTTCAAAAGTAACCAGTCGGTAGTGGTTAGTTTCGCGGTTGTTGAATGGACGCCTTTCCTGGAGGTAAACGGCCAAGCGAGGCGAAAGAAATGGACTCAGCTCAATGAGTCTTGGCTCCGACTTATCCGCCATGTCATGCCGTTCCGATTCGTTGTCGGAGAGCATTTCAGCCGAATCGCCGGCGGGACGTTGCCCGATCGCCAACGACCGAGTCACCAAGGAATTGCCGGATCGCGAGGAACCCAATTGAGACGGCTCAGCAACCCGGGCCGAAAAGTCCGTTTGTGAAGGGAAGTGGGTGATCAGGGACGCGTTTCTCCACCGCCACTCACTGAAACCGCAGCATAGCACCACGCCAAAGAGGGCCGTGACAATAAAAACGGCCCAACCATTTTGCTGCTGGGACATCCCTGGCCTCCTGCCCGAGTCTCCAACCACATTCGTCTCCTATCGCAAACACCCCTAGTCTGGGTCGTCCTAACCGCAGAGTGGATCTTCTCTTCCCCAAGGCCCATCGAACCCAAATTCAGTATGAGTCGGGGGGTGCGTAAGGTAGTTTCGGGAGTTTCGAGCCTCAGCCTCAATCGCGAACCGAGGATTGCAACGGTAAATCCTAAATATTGCTCCGCATGGTGCATTCAGTAAAAGCAATCGGTTAAGGGAAAGTGTGCGGATCAGTCAATCCCGCTAGCTGTGGAGAAACAGGAAAAACGCTAGCGGTAGTAATTGGCCCATTCATCGGCATCCCACGCTTTGCACCTCCCGGCGACCAGAAAGACCATCGATTTCTATTTGGATCTAGGAACTGTCACCCTCAGGTCCCGTCCTTCAGAGGCTCTAGACCTCGGAGTTCTACGCGACCAATCGCAAATTACCCATCCTACCAAATCCCAAATGTTTGAAACATTTTTGTGCGCGATTCGCCGCAAACCAATTCAAATAGGTTTCGTTGCATTCCCCAGTGCCACAACTTCTTTTCTATTTTTTCTTCTCTGGGAGTGATTTATGTCCTCGATCGTGCGTTCTTTCTTCGTCCTTGCGATCGCTTCGGCGATTGGACTCTCCGCGTCGATTGCATTTGCGCAGCCTCAGGTGGGTATCCCTGAAAATGAAAAAATTGGGGTTATCATTGGCCTCAAAACAGAACCCGAGGCCGCCGCAGCCGCCCAGGCCGATGCCGCCCAGCAAATCAGTGATCTGGGGGGTGAAGTTAACCACCGTTACACCATTATCCCCGCGGTATCCGCCGAATTGCCGCCGCAAGCCATTGCGGATCTTCTCAACGATCCCGCGATCGCTTTTGTTGAACTTGACGGCGAAGTTCAGGCACTTGTTGAAACCATCCCCTGGGGAATCGATCGAATTCGTGCGCTCCCCAATCCTAATAATGGAGATGCGATCGAATACACTGGTGGTGCAGGAATCGTGGTTGCCGTATTGGACAGCGGCGTAGATCTCGATCATCCCGATCTCGTTGCGAATATGTATATCAATCCGGGGGAAATCCCAGGTGATGGCATCGACAATGACGAAAATGGGTTCATCGATGATATCTCCGGTTGGGACTTCAACGGCGACGACAACAACGCCGATGACGACAACGGCCACGGAACCCATTGCGCTGGTACAGTAGCCGCGGTTGGCCAGAATGACATCGGGGTCGTAGGGGCAGCTCCGGGCGCCCTGATCATGCCGATCAAAGTTTTGAGTGCCGGCGGTGGCGGCAGCTTCTCAGACATCATCGCGGCCCTCGATTATGTTTTGATGATGAAGCAAAACGGGGTCAACGTCGTTGTCACCAGCAACAGCTATGGTTCAGGCGGAAATCCAGGAACCGCCGTCGAAGCTGCCTTCGATCAGGCTTACGCTGCGGGAATCATTCACCTCGCAGCTGCCGGCAACTCAGGTAACTCCGGAGGTACAGGCGAAAGTGTGGGTTGGCCCGCAAATTACGACAGTGTGGTGGCCGTCGCCTCAACAACGATTAATAACACCCGCTCTTCGTTTTCAAGCACCGGCGAGAACGTCGAAATTGCCGCACCAGGCTCCTCGATTCAATCCACATGGCCAGGGGGTGGTTACAACACCATCAGCGGCACTTCAATGGCTTGTCCGCACGTCGCCGGTGCCGCAGCTGTCCTGATGGCCGAGGCAAGTCTCCTTGACATCACGGATGCCAATGAGGCCAATGGTATTGCAGACGAAGTTCGTGCACTTCTTTTAGCGACCACGATTGACCTCGGCCCGACAGGTCCCGATACACTCTTTGGCTTCGGGCTTCTCGATCTTTACGCCGCTCGAACGACATCCGGTGACGGAGACGACGGAGACGACGGAGACGACGGAGACGACGGAGACGACGGAGACGACGGAGACGACGGAGACGACGGAGACGACGGAGACGACGGAGACGACGGAGACGACGGAGACGACGGAGATGACGGAGACGGTGGCGATGACCCCATCCTCCCACTGGTCAAAGTCCATAAAATAAGGTACCAGGCAGTAAAGCGTGGTCGCGATTTGCAAGTCAAGGTTCAAATTCGAAACGAGGAGGGAATCCGGTTGGAGGGCACCCAGGTGACCATCAATCTCGTTGGACCGCGTGGCGATTACGGTGACGCCACGACTTCGACGAACAGGAAAGGTCTTGCCAAATTCCGCTTGCGGAAAGCAAGGCGTGGGACCTACTTCACGACGGTTCTCGATGTCGTCGTGGAAGGCTACCGTTTTGATCCGGACGATCCCAAAAACTTCTACGCAAACGATTTCTAAATCGTAGGGACTTGCGTATTGAATTCGACGATTGTTAGAGGGCCTCGTCTCTTACGGTAGACGAGGCCCTTTTTGCGTTAGGCTTCCGAACCGGCGAGCAAGAAATGAAACAAAGGCGGTTTGAATGGCGTTCCCCCCTTCTTACATCAGGCCGGTCGCGAGCGTGCAGTGACGAAGAGACGGAGGTACCATGTGCCGCCGCATCTGCAAAGTTATCACAGGCGTTTACAGTTTTCGCCAATAGGATTAGACTTCTGAGGTCCGGTCAAGCAACGCATTTCAGCTTTGCGCAACGGGAGGGTACCCGAATTGGCTAGGAGACTGATTCGAAATCAGTTGCTCAGCAATGAGTTGCGGGTTCGAGTCCCGTGCCCTCCGCCTTTTATTTATGGGGTTTGCGAGATTTCGCCGGCCCCTTTTTCATGCGCGAATATGCAAACTGGCAGCAAACGCGACTTACACGTTAAGGGTAACTGACGGAATGAACAGCCACTCCTAACGCGAACTGGAGAGGCGACCTTGAGCGGACACGCCATCGATTAAAACTCGAAAAGAAAATGCCCGTACAGAAAGTTGGCGTCATCTTGGTAGGGCACTCCGGGGGTCTTCGAATAATAAGATCCTGCCCAGAAGTGAGAATAACCAACGCGTAATTGCGTTTGAGAATTCACCTTGTAGGTGGTTTGCAGGTCTAATTCCGTACCCAGAGTCTGGCTCCCGGTCGAACCCGCTTGGAGTCCGGCATAGGGTTTCATATTAAGGTTGTAAGGAACATCTCGACCATTGGCCAATGAGAAGAAATGGCACCAAGCTAGGAATTGCCATTTTTCAGACGCCTGCATGGAGAGTTTTAAATTGAGGTCCTCTAGATTTCGCCTGCCGTAGAGATCCATGAAACCGAGGTAGTAATGGGCACGCGGAACATAGTGATTGAAACCATTCCCCACGGTATCGGACCCCGAAGCCCAGTCGTAGTAACACCACAACTCGGGACTCCATGGCAAACGCGAAAACTTTCGGCCAAATCCGCCGGTGAAGAATCCAGCAACATGATTGGTGTCATCGGGATTCGAACCGAGCTGCACGCCACCTTCTACTTCGTAAACCCACTGATTTCGCTCGCCCACGTATCGACTGCCGAGTGTGTCGTAACGCGAGCCACTCGCTGGCGAAATCAGATCGTAAGCCAACCAGTACAAGTCGAGTTCGTCTTCGGTTTCAAAGCCCTTGTAAGTCGAAAAAATTCCGTAGAGTTGTTGGCCCGGATTCGTATTGTCAAACGTTCGGAAGTGGGCTGCATCTCGAAAGGCCGGCTTCACCCAAAATGGATTGACTTCCCAGTTTTCAGATTCCCAGATGAATCGCACACCATCATGTGTTCGACGGCGATTGGCCCAACCGGGTGCCATCATCAAGCGCGCGGAACCATATCGAATTTCCTGCCGACCCACGCGAGCCGTCAATTTAGACATATCTTGGTGCAGCAGGACATTCACGTGCGCTTGATACAAATCGGTCCGGTTAACTTCTCGCGCGCGGGGTGCGAATTCTTGCCCGGCAGTCGCCGCATCGATGAAGCCGACGCGAAAATCAAGCCAATCATTCACCCGACCATTGAACCAGAGTCGCGTCTGGTGAAGCCAAAACGAATCATCAATACCCGACAAGCCCCCGCTCGATCCAGGGCGAATATTCGTCTCGCCATGATATCTCGCCCTATAACTTCCGCCCACGTCCAGCCAGCCGTCATGTCCAAGGGGAATTCCCTTCAAAGCATCCAATTCGAAAAAGGCTGCGGGCGGCCCGCAGGACTCCTGCATCGGAGTGACCGTGGGCGTCGGGGGTTCTACACTCAGATGGCCCGGCGAGAGGACTGGCGTTGAGGCCGTATCCTTAGAAACGAAGTAAGCGAAATCCTGAGTCCACGCTTGAGTCGTTAGGAACAGGCAGGCCGTAAAACCCAGAATATTAAGACGCCTCACAATCATCGCTTCCTTGCAAAGATGGCATTACATGATTTATCCAGTGCGCTTTTGATTTCGTCAGAAATCGGCCGGTCATTGCACTGGATTTCCATACGTCGTTAAACGTGTTGGATCCGTAAATCTTTAACTGTTCCCTCAAACTCCACCGACGAAAACGTCATCCTGAGCCGCCAACACTTGGACGAGAGAATGTCTCCCATGCGGAGGCTCACTATCATTACGATCATCATTAAGGTCACTCGAATCATCAAAATATGAGTCCCTTCGGGCAGCCGTTAATATCAATCTCCGGCCAATGTGCTCCCGTTCTGATTCGTTAGAATGAGTGAAAAACTTGCGAAACCTCATCCTGAAATAACTCATGGCCAAGCTCTACTTCAACTACTCCACGATGAACGCCGGCAAGTCCACCATGCTTTTGCAGGCGAGCTACAACTATCGCGAACGCGGAATGCATACGGCGATACTTGCTCCAGCATTTGATGACCGAGGAGGCGAGAAAACCGTTTCCTCTCGCATCGGACTTCAAGCGGCAGCCGTTCCGTTTGATGCGACGGACAATCTGCTCGAGTTGATCCGTGACCTTTTGAAAAAACAGTCGATCGATTGCGTGTTTGTCGATGAGGCCCAGTTTCTGGAGAGCCAACAAGTCAAGCAACTCTCCGATGTAGCTGATGAACTGGGGATCCCGGTTCTATGTTACGGCCTCCGAACAGATTTTCAGGGCAAGCTCTTCACGGGCAGTCAGCAACTGCTGGCCTGGGCAGATGACCTGACTGAAATCAAGACCATCTGTCACTGTGGTCAGAAGGCCAACATGGTGTTGCGGATCGACGAAGACGGCAAGTGGTCCGACATGGGGCTCAAATCAAAATCGTAGGGAATGACCAGTACTTGTCAGTCTGCCGACGTCACTTCAAAAGTGGCATCATCCACGGACCCAATCATAAAAGGGGGGGTACCACCGCCAGCGAGCAAGATGGCCCAAGCGTCTAAACAATTGTCCTCATTCTCCAACGGTAAGCCGCTTTCCGGAACGTCGGTGCCGCGGTACCACCGCATCAACCGCGTGGCTTCTAAAGCCAAGTCGATTGCCTGGGGGGTTCTGATCGAAGAAGATCGAAATTCCAGCGAGCCGTCGCCGATTCAAGTCAGCCCTGACCCCAGCTCTGAACACCGCCCTCAAAATCGTCTGAACGAAGGCCTACCAACATGTTATTCCCCGCTCCGATTCGCTTCCTCCAATGGCTCCCCTTGCGATCGAATGGGCTGCCCTGGCACCTTTCGATCGTTTCATGGACATTGATCGCCTTGGTGGTCGGGAGTCCAGCAGCGGCATCAGGGCAAAACGTAGCCGACGACAAGCGGCCGAACATCATCCTTGTCATGGCAGACGATCAAGGTTGGGGGGACGTGGGCTACAACGGTCACCCTTTCGTTAAAACACCTCATCTCGATGAGATGTCTCGACAGGGATTCGTCTTCGACCGATTTTACGCCTCAGCACCGGTTTGCTCTCCAACACGTGCCAGCGTGATGACCGGAAGAACCCCCATCCGAACCAAGGTCACCAATCACGGTCGATACATGCGTCCTCAGGAAGAGACGATTGGCGAAGCGTTGAAAGGGGCCGGTTATTCCACCGGAATCTTCGGCAAAGTTCATCTTGGATCCGGGCAGTCAGACTCGCCCTGCAATCCATCCGGGATGGGCTTCGACGAGTGGGTCATCGGACTCAATTTCTTTGACAACGATCCTTGGATGAGTCGAAACGGGAAGGTGGAGCGACGAACTGGCCGTGGTACCGAGGTGCTGATGGCCGACGCGATCGAGTTTGTCCGCCGGCATGCCAATCAATCTCAACCTTTCTTTGCGGTAATCTGGTTTCCCTCGCCCCATGACCCACACCAGGAAGTTCCACCTGGCCCGCCCCTGTATACCGAAAAGAAAAACGCCGGATATTACCGGGAAATTACGCTGCTTGACCAGGAGATCGGGCGGTTGCGGCGAGAGTTGCGAACCCTCGGTATCCGAGACAATACGATCCTCTGGTACTCCAGCGACAATGGAGGCCTCGTCCAAGAAACATCAGGTGGACGGGCCAAAAAAGGGAGTATTTACGAAGGTGGATTACGAGTGCCCTCGGTCGTCGAATGGCCCCAAGGTCGATTGAAGGGCAGAACCTCCGTTCCTGTCATGTCGTCGGATCTTTTTCCGACCTTGTTGACCCTCGCGAACATCGAATGGCAACCCAAGCACCCTCTTGATGGGATCGACATGGCGGGGGTCTTCGACGGCCAACTCAAAGAGCGGCCAAAGCCCATGGGATTCTGGCACCTTTTCCAAGCGGGGCAGGCGACTTGGAGCGATCGCATCCTGAAGGAGATAATGGAAAAGCAGGAGAATCAGGTGCCGTTACCACACAATCCGGCTCGCGTGGAAAAGGATGTCTATGACTTTCCTCAGTTCGCGGAAGCGACTGCCAAGGGCCATGCGGCGTGGAACGATTGGCCTTGGAAACTTCATCGAATCGATGGCCAACGTTATGAACTCTACAACCTTGAAAAGGATCCCATGGAGTCGAATGATCTTGCAGCAGATCCGCGATACCGCGAACAGTTCAGCATCATGTCAGCTGCACTCGATGCCTGGATGCGTTCGGTCGTTCGGAGCTTGAACGGAGAGGACTACTCGGACTGAATAGGGTCGATTGACCGCTGCCCGTCAAGGATTGCTGTTCGACTGTAAGAAAGGAGCCTTATTTGTGACACCGCAAGTCTCTTGTCCGCAATGCGAACGTTTTTGTAGTCCCCCCCCAAAAAAATCGCCACCAACTAGGTTGCTGATCACCCCTCTAACTGGACGAAAAAAACGCATAAGGCACACATTAAATCCCTTAGAAGGCCTCAGCGGGATGGATTCCAAATTTACAGATAACTTGACTTGGACTTATTGGTTTCGTAAGTAACACTTATGGGTTCAATTTTCAAACGCAAAATGCCATTGCCGGTGCGGCAGACCGAAACACGAACCTTCCCGACGAGATTGCCCACAGAAAAGGTCCAAACGGACCCAGCATGCTCTGGTTTCTACGCTCCCATGCCCCATGGTGCCTTATGATGAAATGCACTTTACTCCTCTTGAGCCTGATGACGGTCACCGTCGCGGGGTGCGGTGCCGACGTCGTCGTGGAAGTTCCTCAGGATTCTGCCATATCAGGTTTGGGGCGTGTCTTCGGCGAATTTATCGCAATCAATCGAGTCCCGCCGAGCAATGAAACTGAGTTTCGTGAATTTCTGGACAGCATGCCCGAGTCTCGTCGAAATTCGATGGGTTGGAAAGACTGGAATACGGCCCAGATCTCCCCTCGCGACAACCTACCATTCCAATTCTGCTACGGAAGTCAGTTTGGCAATATTCAATACTCCGAGAATTCGATCGTTGCCCACGAGCAGAAGGGGGCCGATGGTATCGTCATGGCGGTCGACGAGTACGGAACCGTCTACAGGATCGAAATGGAAGAAGCCAGAAGCATCTTACCGATCAACTAAATGCTTGGCACGGTTTGAGATTCTTTTCATAATGTAAGGTCGGATAAAACACACAGAAGAAGGTCCCTTAGGGTGGTGGTTAGGATGAAAAGAAACGCTTTCACTCTTGTCGAACTCCTCGTAGTCATTGCGATTATCGGCATCCTCGTTGGATTGTTGCTGCCTGCAGTTCAAATGGCTCGCGAATCTGCGCGTCGGACGAGTTGCGCCAACAATTTGAAGCAGATTGGTACTGCTTTTCATTTGCATCATGACACACTTGACCGTCTTCCCTCGGGTGGATGGGGCTGGTGGTGGACAGGCGATTCAGATCGAGGTATCGGGCCCAACCAACCTGGGAGCTTTCTGTTTTCTATCCTTCCATTCATCGAACAGAATCCATTGTTCGAAATGGCATCGGATGGCGAACCGGATGTCATCACCACGACACAATTGCAGTTGGCCGCCGAAGCGGCCCAAAGACCGGTTCCCATTTACAACTGCCCGTCACGTCGTCTCGCCACGTTGTATCCTCACCCTCGGGGCGGAGAACCCGGTTCAGGCCTCGCCGCTTACAATGCCAACGACACCGAGGTCGTCGCAAAGTCGGACTATGCCGCAAACGCCGGAGACGTTTATCGTTTTTGGGGTGCTGGCCCATCTCCCACGGATGCACTTGCGGGCCAAGGCTTTCGAAACATGTATGACAGCAATGGTGTTTCTCACCAAAGAAGCGGCCTGCGATTTCGGGACATTGAAGACGGGACCAGCAATACCTACATGGTGGGTGAACGCCATCTAGGGACCTACGCGAACAGCTACGCCTCGGGCAATAATTTTGCCAATGATGATCACAGCATGTTCGTTGGAGATGATTTCGACACGCACATCTGGACGGCAGATCCTCCGGTGCCGGACGGCGAGGACACGATTTTGTGGCGTTACGGAAGTGCTCACCCCCAAATTTTTCAGGTCGTGATGGTGGACGGTTCCGTTCAAAAAATGAGGTACTACATCGACTTGGAAACCCATCGCAGATTGGGAAATCGTCGGGATGGACTCTTGACCAACCTCGGAGACTAGCTGACGTGCGAAACATTGGGACGTTTGCTACTGATCACCACCAGTGGATCTGCCGTCTTCCCGGCCAGCGTCCGCATGAAGTCCGAGAGCACCCGCATGCCACTTGAGTCGCGTTGCATCCCAAGAATGGTGAGATCGTAGTGTTCCAGTTCCCGGGCAATTCGCGCGACTGGATCCTCGCTTTCCACAACCAGCACCTCCGATTGACCTAGAAGAATGTCATCGGCGAGCCGACTCAGTTGTCGCTCGATTCTACCCCGCTGCTTCCGCCCTTCCCCCGGATTTGCGACGTGCATGAAGGTCACGTGGCATTGATTCTCGCGTGTCAAACTTCCCAGAAAACGAGCGAGAAGGTGGTCGTGCCCTCCGCGTCCCGCCACGGGGACAAGGATCTTATTGGCGACGTTTAGCGACCAGTCATTCGGTACACGTAGCACTACGAGGTCGGAGGCAAGTGAAGCAAACAACGTTTCAAGTGTCGAAGTCTGCGGCTGTTCCGTGAGTTCCCCCATACCAATCAACACCGTTTGACATTGGTGCAACCGGGCAACACGAGCAATCTCGACCATAGGATCGCTCGCAAGCGTCGTCATCACTTCTATCGGCTCGCCCGTTTGTCCCGAAGACCTAAGGACTTCACCCATGACCTCCTGAGAACGATCGATGGACGATGTTTCGTTTGCGGACCCAGATCGATCACCATGTCTCGCCACCGTCAAAGCGACGACTCGCCCAATCGCTGGCGGGACGAGCGCGTGAGCGATGGACAACAGGGCTTGGACACTTCGCGGATTTGCGATGGGGGTCAGAACGAGCGGAGATTCACCGCGCAGCCGCAACAGTTCGGGTTCGAGAGCCGCGCTGGTGGCATCCTTGACACGTGCCCGCCGTGCAAAAATCGCCAGAAACAGCCCCAACCCAATCGCTAACCACGCGGTCGAAATCAACCCCGCAGAAGGCACTGCAATCCCCTGAAAAATTGCCAAAGCCAGACAGGAAACGCCACCCAACATGGGCACGCCCGGAAACCATGGTGTCCGAAAAGGCGGTGGTTGAGCGTGACTGCGTTGTCGAATTCGGATGGCCGCCCAATGAGCGAGTGCGAAGGTCAACAGAAAAATCAAACTTGAGGCGGCCCCCGCGGAAGAGACGTCGGGCAGCAACGTGAGCAAGCCAATCATCAATAACGACGTTACAAAAATCGCCCACTTTGGGGTTCCGGATCCCTGAGATACCTGAGCCATGAATGCGGGCAGATTTCGATCCCTGGCCATCGCGTTGGCAATTCGAGATGCGGCAAACATATTGGCCTGCAGCGCCGAAAACATAGAAAGCACCGCAGCGATAATCACCAACCAGTAACCAAAGGGCCCTAGAAAACGCTCTGCAGCTACTGCCATCAGATCTTCTGAGTTTTCATTGGCCAACTCGAAGATTTTGGTCTCGCCTGAAACGCCGACCACGGCGATGACCACCAGCAGGGGCAAATAAATGGCGAGCGCGATACCGAGAGACATCAGCATGGCCCTTGGAATGTTACGACTCGGTTGCCGCACCTCTCCACCGACCGCTGCAATCAGGTCAAAGCCTTGGAGCGCGATAAACGTGAAACCCATCGCCTGAATGAGACCGATCCCACCCTCGCTAAAAAACGGGGTCAATCTCGTCCAAACATCCGAGGGTGTTTCCTGGGTCCATGCCCAAAATCCACCCAGGATCAAAATGATAAAAACCAAGACTTTGCCAAAATTCGCAAACGCCCCTCCGCTTCGCGGACTTCGCAACAGTAGGACGGTCAACAGCGTCGTCGTCACCACCGCAACCACCAGGATTACGCGAGGTCCCGTCCAATCCGGCGTTACTTGTCCGGTCGCTCCACTCCAGATCTCCGCCAGCATCACAAGGAAAAAATACGAAAAACCAAAAGCATAGAGGACGGCGGCAACAATGGAGGCAAACCAGACAACCCAGCCCACCATGAACGCACTGTCCACACTGAGCACTTTCTTTGCAAAGGTGTACGTCCCACCCGACTCGGGAAATTTGCTGGCCATTTCGGCGAAGCTCAACGCGGTCAACAAGGCAATGACCCCGTTGAGTGCGAAGGCCAATACGGCGGACGGGCCGGTCGCAGCGTAAGCCGCCCCCGAAAGAGCAAGAATGCCCCCCCCGACAATGGCTCCCACCCCGACACCCGTGGCGCCCCATAGTCCCAGATGTCGTCCTTTATTATCCCGGTTGGTCAATGCTCTTGATCCAAATAAGACATTCTTTATCCCGCAGGGCAGCCTTCAACCTGATCGCTCCAAACTCGGAAATTGCAGGCAGGCGAACTCGATGGCGTCTCGCGTTCCTGCCACTGGGACTCCGAGGTTTAACTCCGAGTTTTGCATTCCCCCGACGGCTTTCGAACTCCGAAAATCCGTCATGTCCAATTATCATTCAAACGCAATTTCACAAGACGACTACTGTTGAATCTCGACGATATCCCGATCAGACACCACGTAATCACCCTTAACCATCGTTCCATCATGAACCTGGCTCCCCCATACCCTTGCATTTTTGAGATTCTTCGCCAAGTCGTGATGAATCAGTTCCGCAACGTCGAGTAAAGTTGCCCCCCGCTTGACCGTGAATGGTTTGTCGAAGTCGGGCTCCTTCGATTTGGGACTTTTTGTGTAAACGCGAATGACATCAAGACGTCGAAAAATCTCCTGCTTCAATTCCTCAAGGCCACTGGCCGTCGTCGCGGATACGTGATGACTTTCCAGGTCCATCGGACAGAACTCCTCATAAAGCTCGCCACGCTCTCCGGCGTTTGGGTCATCCGACTTATTGAAAATGACAAGGGATTGAGTGTAGCTCACTCCAAGATCATTTTCGTCGAGCTTGGATTCTCTCCCTAAGCGAGTCTTGGTGGACTCCAACTTGGCCATGAAGTCCTGAAATTCAAACGGCCCATCATCACTGGCAAGGTCAGCGATCGCTAGAACCAGATCCGCCCCACGCATCAACCCTTGAGTTACAGGGTCAAACACATCGGAAGTGATCGGTGGCGTATCGACAAGCTGGATTTGAACATCCTCGAACAACATCATCCCGGGCAGCGGCTCGACCGTCGTGAAGGGATAGTCCCCCACAGCGGGTTCGGCTCGAGTCAAGGCTTTGAGCAACTGGCTCTTGCCGGTATTCGGTGGCCCAACAAGCAGCACGCGTCCCGCCCCCTGACTGGGCAAGCGATACCCCGTCCGTTTCCCCGAGGCTTTCCCACCGGACTGTACATCCTCTTTGGCACGACTGATCTTTTGCTTCAGTTCCGCCTGAAGTTTGTCCGTCCCCTTATGCTTGGGAACTTCTCGAAGCATGACCTGCAAAGCGGATAACTCTTCGTCCGGAGAAGTGGCACGGCGGTAGGCCTCTTCGGCCTTGTGGTATTGCGGGGTAAGATTCGCAGGCATCCCTGAATGATATCCTGTTACACTTCCAGATCGACGTGGCGGATCGACATGGGCGCGAGTGATTCAACGCAAACACCCCGCGTGTGCCCGGAAGTGCTGTCGGAAACACCCCAGCACCACTGCCTCAAGCAAGGTGAAAGACATAGCGGCTTTGTCCTATCTAATTGTCTCCGCTAGATGGCCCCATTGGCAAGCGGACGTCGAGGGCGTATTCAAAGGGTTTTTAAGTTATTCGCTGTTCGATGTTGTTAAAAAAGGGACTAGAAACCATGGAAGAAGAACTGCGGTATGAAGCAGACCGTTTTAAGGTCGTTCGTATCAAGCCGCCTGAGACTCTGAAGCTTCCGGACAAAGAGGTGATTCGTCACCCGGGTGCCGTAGTGATCATTCCTTGGATTGATCCTCAAACCCTCTGCTTCATTCAGAATTTCCGATTGTCGGTCAATCGAAGTTTGATTGAATTGCCAGCCGGAACCATGCAGCAGGATGAACCGCCTTTGTTGACTGCGAAAAGAGAACTTCTGGAGGAGACCGGGTATGTTGCCGAAGAGTGGGAATTTCACGGCGAACTGTTGATGTCTCCGGGAATCCTCGACGAAAGCATGTTTGTCTACTCGGCCAGTATTCTCACACTTCACAAGCAACAACTTGAAGATGACGAACGGATCGAAACGCTACCGGTAACTTACCAAGAGGCCGAAACTTGGATCGCCGAAAGGAAGATCATCGATGCGAAAACCATTGCCGCGCTTTCCCTCCGGAAGCTGCAGCGCTCGACTTAGTCCCGTTCAGGTCGTCCTTTTACACTCACCCTCTTCTTGGTCCTTGAATAAGGTTTCTGATGGAACGTCCGGTTCTTCCGAGAACACTGCCGCGCCGAGGAGACCAGTTCGACGCCCCCCGCAAAGACGCCCCTCGTAAAGTCGTCCTGCTGTCGAGTCATCATGGCAGATGCATCCAGCAACCGGCCTCTCTCCGCTCCCTGCTAAATGCCCTGGCGTCAAGACTCGAGGGTGCATGGCTCAAGGTCGCCGCGGGCAGCATTGGGAGTGAACTTGCAGCAGCACTGGCTCACCATTGGCGATTGGGTTTGGAAATCACCCACTCAACTCCTCCCCGCGCCTGCAACCACGTGCACCATGCTCATTCATTCAGGTTCCACCCGACTTGCTCGGATAAATTTGTTTGGCAGGATGATTCAAAATCCCTTGATCCCGAAGTCGACCGTTGGCTGATTCGCACAGCGGATTGGGTCGTGCCATGTTGGATAAAAAAGGGAGGGAAAATGGAGCGTTTGATCGACTGCGAAATCACCGCGTCGCGGACCCACGCGAGCTGGTTCCTGCCGAACTGCGACCGATTGATTCCGCCGGATTGCCTGAAACGTTGGACATCGAAGCGAGTTAGCCTACTCGATCTTTCCCAGTCAGGATTTCAATCGAGGTCTGGACCAAAACGAGAAAAAGGACGACCAACCCCAACCAAAGCAGTGAACCTCAACGACCTAACTTACGGCTCAAAATGGGTCATTCACTGCACACGACCAACGAATCGGCGTCGACCAGGCGAGTCTCGCGCCGAGTTTTTTTACCGATGGCTTGGCTCACCCGCAGAGCATTGGGGGCCCTCGATTGCGGCCTTAAAGTCAATCCTTCGGCAAAGACAAATCCAACCGAGTCGAGGCCCGAAAGCCTCCAACGCTCAAACCACCAGTCTCTCAAGGCTGCCGCTCGGTCAATTTGCAGGCGACCGAGTCTATCGACGCGGGCGTCAGCAATGGGACTACCTTCCCTACGGCATTGCGTTCCACCCAAGAGTTCTGCAGATGCTCAAGGCCCGACCTGTCCAATACAAGCCAACCGGGCAGAATTCAGCAGGCATCGACCAATCCGAAGGATTTCAGGCGGTGGGTGGCAAGCCTCTGCCTCCACAGGTCCACCACCCTCAATTGCCGGCTCACTGGCAGCACGAACAGGAGTGGGTTAGAAACGGACCGATTGATTTGGCACCCCTTCCCGAGACAGACTGGATCCCCTTCATTCCATCCCATAGATACCTCAGCGATCTTTCGAGCATCGGTCTCCCACGTGTGCTCGTTCTCAATACTGAGAACAGCGGAACGACTCAAGACAGGACCTGAGGGAGGGAGGCGTCCTTCAGAATTTGCCAACGGGTATGACGCTTCCTTAGAATCAAAAGGTGCGAGACGCAGTTTTATTGAACGGCTTCATTGAACGGCCATGTTGATCGAACTGACATGCATAAGGTTCGCGTTCAAGTTTCATCACGTTTGGAGTTTTCGATGCCCGCATCCGGCGTTCGTCGTTTTCTACTTGCTCAATTCCTGACCCTGCTCTTCGGACTTGGCGGAGTTGCCCCTTTTTCACTTGATGCTCAGGACTGGTCCGACGCTGAGGTCCCTAAAGTCTGGAAGCCTTCTCCCCCTGAAGACCACTCTGTTTTCCGATGCTGGTCAGTCATTCCGACAGAGTGGCAAGATCGACGAGTGGATATTTTTGTGGAATGCGGTGATGACGCCCGGGACGTCACCATCAATGGCCATACCGTCGCTCAACTTGGCAGTTTTCCGCCACAATATCGAAGTGGCCTAGGGCAAAGTGGCCGTTTTGAAATTGATCATGACTGGATCGATTTTGGGAAAGCCAACCTGATTGAAGTTCATATTTATCGCCGCCGAGGTCGAACCAATCTCAACATTGCTGCCCCCGCAATTTTTGCCGAACAATTTGCCATCCACCTCAAGGGTGTATGGCAGAAAAGGATGGGCTCCAAACTTTCCGAACGCCGCGACATGGCCGTAGAGCAGTCGACCTTCGCAGACGTTGAAATGGCCTCGGTCGTCAATGCTCGACTTCGCCAACTTGAGGGCGATTTAGGCCCGCTTCAGCCTGCGGATGCCCTGAAGCGTTTGAAGCCACATGACGGTCTCGCGCTAAAGCTGGTGCTCAGTGATCCGATTATCGGACAACCCCTCTCGATGAAGTGGGACGAACGAGGTCGTCTTTGGGTCGCTGAATACCTTCAGTATCCCGACCCAGCGGGATTGAAAAAAATCAGTCGTGATCCCTTCCTACGGACGGTCTACGACCGCGTCCCGCCGCCACCGCCACACCACTTCAGGGGAAAAGATCGCATCTCTATTCATGAAGATACGGATGGCGATGGCACCTACGACCAGCACTCCATTTTCGTCGACGAACTGAACCTGATGACCTCTTTTGCCATCGGTTACGGCGGAGTCTTTGTCCTCAACCCACCCTACCTTCTCTTTTATCCGGATGAGGACCGGGATGATGTTCCAGATGGTGACCCAGAAGTTTTGCTGGAGGGTTTTGGCCTCGAAGACAGTCACTCCATCGCGAACAGCTTGAGACTGGGGCCTGACGGTTGGCTTTACGGGGCTCAGGGAAGTACGGTGAGTGCCGCAATCAAAGCACCGGGAAGCGATCGTGAGCCGATCCGATCTGTGGGCCAGCTGATCTGGCGTTATCACCCTGAACGCCGCATCTATGAGGTTTTCGCGGAGGGGGGCGGTAACGCTTTCGGCGTCGAACTCGACTCACGAGGGCATGTTTACTCGGGTCACAATGGAGGGGACACCCGTGGCTTTCATTATGTCCAAGGGGGCTATTTTCAAAAGGGCTTTTCAAAACACGGTGCTCTATCCAATCCGTATGCCTTTGGTTATTTCCCATGGATGACGCACCACAGTGTCCCGCGATTCACGCACACGTTTGTGATCGAGGAAGGCGGATTTTTCCAGCCGCCTTTTGCCGGTCGACTTTACGGGGTGGAACCGCTGCAAGGTCGCGTGGTCATGTCCGAAATCAAAGGGGATGGTTCCACCTACCGTACCGAGGATATCGGTTACGCGTTGACCAGCGCTGACACATGGTTTCGCCCCGTCGACATTCAAATGGGGCCCGACGGTGCAATCTACGTGGCCGACTTTTACGAGCAGAGAATTGATCATGCAAGTCACTACCAGGGCCGCGTCTCACCAGAGAGTGGACGGATTTACCGATTGTCGCCCGAGGGGGCTCAATGCGTCCCTGAAATACCGGGCGTGACGCCCTCTTCATGGCTCAAAGCCGTGTCGAGCCAAAACAAATGGGTCCGGCATGAAACGATTCGCCTCATCCGCGACCATCGGCCCGAACAAATCTTGCCTGGCTTGAAAGAACTCCTGAAGCGAGATTCCCCTCGGGCATTGGATGCCTTGTGGGGACTCCACGCGATGCAGGCGATGAGCGAAGCCGATTGGCTCATGGCGATTCAACACCCCACACCGGACGTGCGGCGATGGGCGATTCGGCTCAGTTGCGACATCGAAACTCCATCCAACGCGATATCCGCCTCCCTCATGAAACAGGCCTCCGTCGAGCAACACGTCCAAGTTCGAAGTCAATTGGCGAGCTCCGCGCGGCGGCTTACCCCTCAAGCTAACATGAATCTTGTACGCCAGCTCGCTCAAGAGGACAGAGACTCGGCGGACCCCCATCTTCCACTGCTTTTATGGTGGTCGATTGAATCGGTGGCTGAACAAAGCCCGGCAGCCATCATCGATTTGGTGAAACAAACAGAATTCAGTTTGAGCGCGACGGCACAGCAGCATCTGCTACCGAGAATCATGCGTCGGTTTGCCGTGACGGGTCGTTCCGCCGGCTTGGAAGTCTGTGCCGCACTGCTTGCTGCTGCCCCGAATGCGAAAACGGCAGAGAGACTTTTGGTCGGTTTTGATGAGGCCATCGCCGGCCGCACCCTGACCGATCTGCCTGATTCCCTGATTGCTGAACTTGCAAAGCACCGAGGGGATTCTCTGGAACTCCGCCTGCTCCAGCGTGACGAAGCGGCGTATGTAGAAGCGACGAAGAAAATTCTTGACACCCAGATATCGAAGGAAAGTCGGTTTGAGCTGATTGAGATTTTAAGTTCACATCGGCGACCCAAAGATGTAGCAGTTTGGCTGGAGCTGGTGACGCGCAAAGAACCGTCAGTCCTCAAAATCGCGGCACTGACCGCCCTTATGCCGAGTGAAGAACTGTCCGTGGCAACTCAAGTTCTCGCACAATGGTCCCAGCTCAATGCCGAAGAACAGCAAGCCGCGCAAACCTTACTTGCAAGTCGTCCGCAATGGTCACTCCCCTTGCTGAATGCCGTCTCGGACGGCTCAATTCCAGTCGATGTGATTGACTCTCAAACCGTCCGGAAGATGCAGTATCACCGGGAAGGCACACTGCAAACCAAGATTGAAGACCTCTGGCCCGCGCTTGCCAGCGAGGAACCTCGAATCGACACTCAGAGTATTGAAAACTGGTCGAACAAGGTGGTTTCGGGCCTCGGCAATCCCTACGACGGCCGTAGTTTGTTCGGCGAAAAATGCGGGAAATGCCACCGACTCTTCGGAAAGGGAGGCGACCTGGGTCCCGACCTGACAAGCTACCAACGCACCGACCTGCCCCGTTTCCTGTCCAATATTCTCGACCCCAGTTTGGAAATCCGAGAAGGGTATGAGACGACGGTCATCGAGACCGAAGACGGCCTAATCGTTTCCGGATTCATTGAAAGTCAGGATGAAAACGACGTGGCACTGCGGCAAATCGATGGCCAACTGGCGAGAATTCCAAAAGAACTCATCATCGATCAATTTGTTGCCAAGATCTCACTGATGCCCCGAGGCTTGCTGGATGACCTCTCCGAGCAACAAGCTCGAGATCTGTTCGCCTACTTAAGGTCGAGCCAACCGCTTCCCTAGTTCTGGATCGATGCCCCGCCAAAAACAGGTCGACGCGCGATTTTCCAGCCCAAGTCGACCTGCATCTGATAGGAGGCCGTTGTTTGTACGACGCGGTCAAATCTTCAAGGGGATTTGCCTCCGGTTTCTTTCGCAGACGTCGCCGAAAAGTCGGGTTGTGCCGGCGATGGGCGGCGCCATGACGAACCCTCTGCCCAGCATAGAAAATTCATTGAGCAAATTGGTCTTGACGCTGATTCGCGATTCTTCTTTCATCCGGCATGAATTCTGTCTCGACATCGCTGCACCTTGTGTGTGTCCAGCCGACGGGCAGTTTCCTTGCTTTTATGGTGAGAGGCCTCGGTTCCAATGGGTCACCGTGCAATATCGAATCCCTCCGTGTTCAAAACGGGTCATGGCATCCTACTCGGTTCGATTCTCTGCACCCTGACGGCGCTGTCGTCTGGTTGCGTCAGCCTCAATACCGAGCTTGCTCGCAAGACGGCATACTTGGCCCAACTTGGATCAGGCTCAGCAGTCAAGATTCGAAAAAATCCTAGAAACCCGCTCGAAGATCAGCTGAACCTTTTCGCCCGTAAAGGTCCCAGCCCTTCCCCCCGCACCGCACAGGTCCTGCGTCGTTTCAGTTTGGAGGAACTCTTTAGGTCGGACCCGAATCAAGCCTACAGGGCATTACGGGAAGCCGCAGAGAAAAATGCTCAACTGGAATCCACTTACGCGGTGGCCGAAATCGCCTACATACTTGGCGTTCGTGCAGGGCTGAAAAAAGACACTGACCAAGCCATCAAGATGTATGGAGAATCGCTGGCCGTCAGTTACGACTATCTTTTTTCTGAGTCTCTTGCGAGTCAGCGAAATCCATACGATCCCGAATTTCGAGGTGCCTGCGATCTCTATAACGGGTCCTTGGAAGGTATGCTCCGAAATATGGCTGATGAAGGTTTCCTTCATCCGGGGTATGAGGGCTCAATTGACATGATGGGCCGGCGCATGGAACTCGCGTGCAGCTGCTCGGGACGGTGGGATCCGGAAGACATCAAAGAGTTTCTTTTCTCTTCCGACTACGAAGTTAGGGGGTTGAGTAACAGTTACCGGTCTTATGGTCTTGGTGTCCCCCTGATTGCCGTGCGCCGTTCGGACGTCGATGCTTCCTCAGCGGATGAGCAGTATTACCCCGAAGGCCTGACGTTTCCGGTTACCGCATTTTTTCGCCTGAAAAAATCAATCCCCCGTGGAAGTCAAACGGAGCGTCTGATCTGCAATATCGAGTTTCACGACCCGCTCGATCAGACCACCATCGATGTTGCCGGAATCCCAACACCACTCGAGACCGATATCAGTACCCCTTTAGCCTACTATTTGAATGATCCTCTCGTAGGAACCAACACGGTAGCCACTTTCGCGCTGTTGGACGCCAACTTTGGCAAGTCCTTCGAGGGTCTCTACATGCTGGAACCTTACGATCCGAACAAGATCCCCGTCGTGATGGTTCACGGACTGTGGTCAAGCCCGATCACCTGGATGGAAATGTTCAATGACCTTAGAGCATCTTCGGATATCCGCAAAAATTACCAGTTCTGGTTTTACATGTACCCGACTGGTCAACCCTTTTGGACCAGTGCAGAAGAGATGCGTGACGACTTACTCCAAGCTCGACGAGAACTCGACCCAGACCAGCAATCTGAAACACTTGATCAGATGGTCTTGATCGGTCACAGCATGGGGGGACTTGTCTCAAGGCTCCAAACCATCGACAGCGGTGACCGTTTCTGGAGTCTCATCTCAGACCACCCCTTCAGCGAACTGGAAACCGATGATGAAACTCGAAGCCACCTTCAACAGATCATGTTCTTTTCGCCCGACTCCAGCGTCAAACGGGTGGTCACCATCGGCACTCCGCACCGAGGAAGTGAGTTTTCGAATAATACGACGCAGTGGCTCGGCCGTCAGTTCCTCGTGCTCCCCAACATGCTTGTCGGCCAACAGGAGGAAGTCGTCAAACAGAACCCGGACTACTTCAATAACACCAAATTGCTCACCATCAATACGAGTATCGATAGCTTGTCGCCGGAGTCCCCTTTCCTCCAGGAAATGATCGCCTCTGAATCGGCCCCATGGGTCAAGCACCACAATATTCTCGGGGTTGTCGAAGCCAACTCCTTTGATACGTGGCTTGGTATGAGAGTGGTCGGGGAAGGCGATGGTATCGTGCCTGTCACCAGTGCCCAATTCGAAAAGGCGGAATCGGAAATTGTGGTTCCCTCTCCCCATCAGAAAATTCATCAGCATCCTCTGGCGATCCTGGAAGTCCAGAGAATTCTGAGGGAACACGTCGTTGAGGTCCAGCGGGGGACCCGACGCGACCACGGCGTCCAACCCGCGACGTATCGCCATGGTGATCAGTCGAAGGAACCCGAAACTTCCGACGACTCACCGAGCGCTGACAAGGTTTCAGAAAACGTTGAGGGCTCAGCCGACCAAAAATCATCCCAAGCGGAGGTGGCGCCCCAAGAAAGCCCAGACGCCGGCGAACAAACACTGGGCGAAGAACCTGAGGTGAACCAACGCGCGGCTAAGGCGGTGGCCGGAAACCCGGACTTCAACGACAACGGGCCTCCCAACACCAAAATCGAAACGACCGAGCCGATTGAGGAAGAAACTGGGCAAGTCGGTGGCGTGACTCAGGGGAGTGAGCCGACGCCTTCCGAACCCAAAAACACCTCTCCCGCGACGAGCAATCTCACGAATACAGGTCCCGCAAAGCGGTTTTCCATCAGCGACCAAGCGGAGGAATCTCAAGCCGCTCCGGCGACGACTTCGTCTGCCGAAAAAGAAAAAGTCGAACCCGACACAGAACCGAGTTCGACTTCGAATTAGCGAGGCGGGATGCCACTGCCCTGTCCGTCTGTTCAGCAACAGGTCGCGAAGAGAGGTTGCGGCGAAAGGATCCTGTAACCTTCGCACGAACTCTAACGAGGTTTCTCTCCGTGATACAATCAGGAGGTTTCCAACGATCGACCCTAACGCATTTCAGAAGGCGTCCACGATTGTCGACCAACCTGCGAAACGATTTGTTTCAGGCGGTTGACCTCCTCGTCCAGCCGATCAATTTTATGTCCGCGAATCGAAGGTCCAATCTCTGACGGTCGCGAGGACTCAGCGTCATGTTCTCGGATCGCACCGGTCGACGGATCGGTCGCGAATAACGTCATGCTTTTCACCCGGGGTGCCGAGGATGTTGGTAATTCCCCCCGAACCACTCGGACATTTTTCGGCGCCGCGATCCCCAATCGAACCGTGTTTCCTTTGATCTTCAACACGCTGACCACGATGTCATCGCCAATCTTAATTTTTTCGTTCTGCTTCCTCGTCAGGACCAACATGCGAGACACTCCTTTGATTCCTTGGGTAGTCGCCTTGCTTGGCAACGATCCAGTCAGGCGAAGAAGTTGTGAATTCTTATTACGCTTTTAAATTCATCACGACCATCGCGTCGTGAGACCTTCTTCCCGACCCCACAGACCGGCGAAACCCGCCTCTTTTCACACCTTCGACAAGCGAATCAGCTGTATGATTCGTCGGCGTACGGTTCTTAGGTACAGGCACTCCGCTTACGGGGACATGAAAACCATATGCAGGCCGCGTGCCAAATGGCAGCTTGCAATTTCCAGAATTGCGGTAACTCGTTTTTGGCCAGAGAGTTAGTCGCTCAATCGATTTTTGCCGGCCGAATCAAGATTGGCAATTTTTACACGTCTTTGGTAAACACTGCATCGCCTCGGCAGGAAGATAGACAACCTGGGAAGAACAGAGAGCAAGCTTCTTAGGCTCGACCTAGCGTGGACCAATTTCACGCTGTTCGAGTTCATCCCGAAGCTGCGCGGCGAGTTCATACTGTTCTTCAGACACCGCTTTGACCAGCTTTTCCTTGAGCGTCTCACCGACTTCATACCGCTCTCGAATATCTTCTCGCACTTCAATCAAGCGCTGCACCAAATCGTCGTCCTCGAATCGCTCTTCGATCTCGTATGACACGAATAGCTGCCGCAATTCCTCGAGCCCTTGATTGACGGCTTCAACGGCGGATTCGCCGCCGTCACCCTCGTCCAAAAGGTAGAGGGCTTCGGCCTGAATGCGGTGAAAAAGGACGAAAGGTCGATATTGCTCATGAGCGATGGCCCATTGTTCATCACTCGAATGACTTTGGCAAAGGTCCATCAGAGAGAGCGTATGATTGGCATCCTGCATTGCCTGTTCAAACCGACGCAACTGAAGCCAGCAGACGCGTCGGTGATAAAACTGCACAAATTCGCGGTCAACTTCAAAGCACTCGTCTTCGGTGAGCTCGTAAGTCTCCTCTGCTTCCGTCGATTTTTGAATCAGGTAATCCAACATCGACTCGTGAGAATGAGGATGACTGCCGTCCGGCCGACCTTTCATCTCGAGTTGCAAGACGCCCATATCCACACGCATTTGAATCACATCCCGACCGTCATCGCCCTGAACAATGCGGGCGTTGACGTTGTAGGGTTCGTAATCCCAGCTTCGCAGGATGAAATCAATATTATCGTGTTCGGACATTCGGATTCCACCGATCAAATTCGTCTTCGACAGCCGCATGCGGTGGGGTGCCAACGCATGATGGTGGCTGAGGGACAATCTGGCCAAGGTCGCATAATTGACGATCTGACGCGTCGCCAGATACTGGCCGAACGTGCTTCCCGTTCCCCGTTTGCCCCCATGACAGTTACAGTAGGGTCTCGCTTCAAGAATTGCGTTCGTATCCAACTTCCCAAGCACGCCAGCGATGATGCTTTGCGCTGAAGTTGACGCCGGTCTTCCGTATCGAGTCCCACCTGAAGGTTAACCTTAGAATTTTTACAGGGCCATTTGTTTTTTGTTGCAAACCACTAGTATACGTCTGAGGCAACGGCCGAACTACCGGGCAGCGACGACCGTGCCAAGGGAACTGGCGACGCCGCAAAAGACGTTTAACCCGTCCTTGATTGAGGCGAGATGAACATGGCAACGTCCCCTCGGACTTTCGTCATCGGTGACATCCACGGTTGCTCGATGGCGTTGGACAACCTGATTTCCAGTTGCGATCCTAAAGAGGCCGATACTCTCGTCTTCCTTGGAGACTACGTCGATCGTGGTCCGGACTCTGCTGGCGTCATCAACTCGATTCTTCAGCTCATCAAGCGATGCCATGTGATCCCGTTATTAGGGAATCACGACTGGATGCTGATGGCATCAGAGCAGGATAAGAGCATCATGGATTTTTGGATTCAACACGGCGGCGCTGAGACCCTCGAAAGCTACGGAGGCTCCCACCGCCGCATTCCCGCAAGCCACCTGGCTTTCTTTCGGCATTGCCAAAGATTTCATGAGACCGACGACTATTTCTTTGTCCATGCCAACTATCAGGCGGAGTTGCCGCTTCGGGAAGTGGATGACGAAACGCTTTTGTGGCAGCACACGGTCAAGCGTTTTCCGGCACCTCATGTCAATGGAAAGACGGCAATCGTTGGCCACACACCCCAACTTGATGGTCTTCCGAAAGATCACGGACATATTAAATTATTGGACACCTTTTGTTACGGCGGTCAGTGGCTAACGGCACTGGAACTCCAGCAAGGACAGGTCTACCAAGCGAACAATACCGGAGATTCCAGGGAGTTCCCACTTTCCGGCAGCGATGACCCAATCTGAAATGCTTCTCATCATTTCACCAGGGAAGGGCCCTCATCATGAATCACGAGCTCACAGTGAATGCTGATTCTGATACGCAGCCCCCTTGCCTCGACCTTGAGTTGAACGGTGAAGAGTATCGCGATCTGGTGAATGAAGCATTGAAATTTCTCGCGCCATTCCTCGACTCTGTTGATCAACAACCGGCCATCTCGGAAACGGCTCCGTGCCCTATGAGGATGGATCCCGCGACCTACTTTCCGCGCACATTTCCTACGGTCGGCCTCCCCGCGAATAACCTGTTTCGCACAATTTTCGGCCCGATGCTTCAGAAGGGCTACAACCCCGCGAGCCCTGGCTACCTCGCCTTCATCCCGGGCGGTGGTATCCCGC
>JAKVCA010000022.1 GCA_022448315.1 Pirellulaceae bacterium
AGTTCATCGGATCGCGGCCAAGATGGCCGGTGCCAACCGTGTTGCAAGGGCAGCTCATGCCGCCACCCATACCGCCACCGCCTGTGTTGCACGGCTCGGTGCCAGTCGGGCCGCAGTTCATCGGATCGGTACCGCCGGGCATCTGCAGCCTTCTACCAAAACCGCCTGCATTGCCGCCCGCGCCGCCGCCTGTGCCGCAGTAGCAACACTCGCTCATAGTCGGGCCGCAGTTCATTGGATCGGCGCCCATACCGCCGCCGCCCATGCCCATGCCGCCGCCCATGCCGCCAAGCCCCATTCCGAAGCCTTGGCCGATCGGCACAACAAGGTCACCGACGTTGTAAACTTTGGTCACGAGATACTCTTCAGCGGTCTGCTTCGAGGTCACCACGACTTCACCGTTTTTGACGATGTAGGTCACTTCGCCTGGAAGCGAATCCAGCACTCGTCGCAAGCCTTTCCGCAAAGACGTTTTGCGGACCCGCTTGGTGATCTCTGTGTCAGTGCTAACGCCTTCAAGATCCAGGCTGTCCTGATCGATGGACACGTCAATCCCGTATTGGCTTTGAACATCATCCACCCAATCTTGGAGGGGTGTATCGAAAAGGTCGAATTCGTCAATCATCTCACCGTTCAGGGCGTCGAGAAGAGCCGAATCGCTTTCATCGGTACCGGCAAGATCAACTGACTTGTACTTCTCACGAAGTCGAGTGATCTTTTCCCAGAACTCAGGGTCCGGGTAGACGATGGGTGGTTCATCAGGAAATGGAATCATCGCTCTCTCAACCTGCAACATGGCCAGCAGGTAGTTTCGCCGACGTTTGCGGAGCAAATCGCGATTCGCTTCCATATTTTCCGTGTATTGTCCGGTCGCCTTGGTGCTCTCGGAGATCGATTCGTATTGCCCCAGTTCGCGGATCTCAGGAACCACGGTTTCACTGGCTTCGAAGAAATTCCGTTCGTCGAGCAAAGCGGAAAATCGCTTGACCAACTGACCCACTCTTTCTTCTCGGATTGAGGCCTCGTCCTGGAGTCGTGCCGCTTCGAGGCGAGTTGCCTCGCGTTGCTCGAGTTCGGCTCGCTTTTCATCCATCGACACTCGCTTGACTTCCGCTTCTTTCACGGCCGTCACGATTTTGTCGCGAAGTTCGAGTCGCACATCCGCATCCAGATCGGCAGCCGCGTTGATCGTTTCGAGCAACGACTTCAATGACTGGATTGCGGTACGAGGGTCTTCAATGGCTTGATCTCTCGCAGCTCGCAAAGCCGCTTGGACTTCGGCGCGAGTCTTCTGATTCAACAAATCCAGATCGGACTCGGCTTGTTCGAGGAAACGACCTCGATCATCAACCTTCTCTGTTTCGTCCTGAGGATTGTTCAGCAAAACCAAGCCAGCACCGGAATTGGCTGGGGCCCGCGTCAGTGCACCTTGAAGCAACTCGGCTTCGTTATTGTTCGGATCCGCAGCCAGAGCCGCGTCTGCAAGTTTCTGGGCACCATCACGATTACCCATCGCCAAAGCCTGGCTTCCGAGTTGGGCAAGACGACCCGCGTTTAAGTCAATCTGAGCTCGGACTTCAGCAAGTCCTTCGGAACCCACGGTCGGCAAGGAGACGCCTTGGTCAGGTCGAGCCAATTCGATCAAGCGAGGCAGGAAAGCAAAGTCGTCGCTTGAATCTTCGCTCGCAACAGGCCAGTTAAGATCAACAACTTTGCCATTCACACGACCTTTGAGTGACACTTCAAATTTACCCGCTTCAGCCATCGTGCCAACGACAATGGTGTCGCGATCGGTTCGAAGGGGTGGAACGTTTGCAGGAAAAACTTCGGTCATGGTGTTGGGCAATGCCACGTTTTCCGGCCAGATCACCGCATGACGAACCGTATCGATCAGCGACAACGCCGCAAGCTCAGCGGAGTTGGGCTGGTCGGAATCGGCGAAAAGGTTTCCACCCGTTCGGTTCGCGATCGCTGCCATTAGAGGGATGTTTCTTTCCGGACCAATGACGAAGCTGGAAAATGCGACTTGGCTACTCGCCAAACTTTCGGTTGCTTTGCCGAAGGTGTCGCTTTGAAGGAACTTTCCTTTGCTGACACCGTCACCCAGGTAGACTGCATTGCGGGCAGCAGAGGAGTCAGCATCGAATGCTGATTGGGAGTAGGCGAGGACGCCCCCCATGTCTGTTGAACCAAGAGGAACTCGACGCTCGAGTGCGGCAACTGCCTGGTCAAGGTCAACTGATTTCGGGGAAACAAACCCCTCGGTCAGCTCAACTGGATCAAGATCAACGGCCACAAGTTTGACACGGTCCTGATCACCCAGACCGTTGATAAGCGTTTTCAAGGCAGCAAGGCTGCCCTCTCGAAAAACGCCGGTCTGGCTGGCTGACGTATCAACCATGATGACCACATCTGTCGAACGATTTGTTTTTGCTTCGACTTCAGGAAAGAGACTCAAAGCAAAGCTCGTTTGGCCTGATTCACTTTGGAAGGTTGCCAGTCGAGCCGCCTCTTTACCCGATACCACGCCTGCCCAACAAACCGCTGCTGCGGTGAGAGCAAACGCAAAAGCTTGACTCTTGGACAGCCTTACTGAAAAGGCCGACAACAAGCAGCGTTTGGACATAACGAAAACTCCAAGCATCGCTAAAGGTCGCAATCTTGCTTTCCTGTTCCGGCACGAAAGCAACAAATTGCCAGGGAGAACCCCGTGAAATATTCCGATTCACAATAGTTTATTTGCGCGTTTTACAACACGCTAGGAAAAAATGACGCCTGCGTCGTGCTGAAGGGCACCAAATCCCCCCTTCATTCGCTTCAACCAGATCTGCTGGAAAGATCCGTCTGGTGGAGGCCGAATGGGGCTTCCATATGCCAATCAACAGTTGTACGCAAGCACCATGCCGTAATTCAAAAATCTTGGTCACGAACACGAATTGTCCAGCTGATTGTAAGAAATCCACCAATACAACCAACGAGGATCATCGCCAAACTTTTGCACACATGAATCAATTCGCAATCAGAATCTACCTTGAAATACTAGGTTTTCGGGAAGCTGGGGCGATAGCAGTCGACCTCAAATGCCCAGAATCTTGCCAAGATCGCCTAGTGCGATCCGCGTCGAGTTGGTCAAATTTAAACGATTGGATGAGCCAACTTATTTAATTAGCGGCCCGAAAACATGAGCATGAACCGATTTTCGACATGTTCAATCTTGATACACCTGTTCGGTTTTAATTCACGCCATTGCAGGAGTGGCTTTCCGTGAATCGCACTGAAATCATCCTGAAAGAACCTGACACCCCCCCAAAAAAGCTTTGGCTGGCTTTGGGAAGCTTTTTTTTCCTGGCTGCAGCGATCTTGGCGACCCGTGGGTACCTCGATGCCCCAGGGCCAACGGAACCGATCCCCGATGCCGAGATCGTTTCTCAAACCCCAGAACCGCGGTTCGCTCCTACAACACAGCAAGGACGTTCTGGCAACGCAATCGTCGTCCTCGTGGAACCGACGGCAGACCGAAAAGCCGACCTCTACCCCAACGCCATCACAAATTATCTAGAAGCTCCTTCGAGCACCTTGCCGACGGATCCGCTGGATCCCGCTCTTCACGTTGCCCGACTTGGTCTGGAAAGATTGAAGTTGATTCAGAGCTACACGGCAAAGATCACCAAGCGGGAAAGAATCAGTGGCAAGCTTGGGGCCTCTGAGATCCTGAACGCCAAGATTCGCCGTCCAATGTTCAACGAAGGGAAGGCGACGGCCCCATTCTCCGTTTATCTGAAATTTGCCCACCCAAGATCTGTCGCAGGCCGAGAGGTGCTCTGGGTTGAAGGTCGCGAAAACAACAAATTGCTCGTCCGTGAGGCGGGATTTTTGGGACTAATACCCATTTTTCTCGATCCTGAAAGCAAACTGGCAATGTCAGACAGCCGCTACCCGATCTGGGAGATTGGATTTGATTCACTCATCGAGAAGATGATCGAAAAGGGGGAAAGAGATCAGAAAATCGGGAGAAGCACCGTGGAAGTGAATCGATGGGTAGAGCTGGACCAAAGACCCTGTACCGAAATCGTGATCGCACATCCCGAGTTTCAGGAAGGCTTCGACTTTCATCGGGCAGAAATCGTGATTGACGACGAACTGAATATTCCAATCCATTACGCGGCCTACGACTTTCCCGAGACTCCGGGCGGCAAGCCCCGACTCCTCGAGCAGTACACTTACCGTGAAGTTGATCTGGATGCGAACCTGACGGAGGAGGATTTTCAGCGTTCCAACCCCAACTACAGCTTCTGATGCCCCCCCAAATCGACTAATCAACCTCCTCCTGCCGAGCACCCAGTCACTCCATTGCTCCCCGACGACACAAACACCCGAAACGGACCTATCTTCCCCTGTCCACTTGACACGCAAAGTCACACTGGTATTCTGAGGCGGAATTTTCCTAAGCCACGCTGAGTGTCTTAACCCTCAAAACGCGCTATTTTCCCCAAAGCCTCAATTAGCCGCGGGTGGAGATTGGCCGTCTGGAGTGTGTTGACTCCCAGCGAGAGTTTGAGTTCAGACGACTTCCCGATGTGAAACGAAGCCTTCCACGGCAGAGTTCGGGAAAGTCGGGTCAACACATGCAATTGTTTGGAGGGATTGAGGATGAACCGAATTGTTGTTTTGGGTGCTGCTGCGTTTCTCGCGTTGGTCGGCATCGCGATGATGGGTGGAAGCGGAAGTGCGATCGCTGCGGTCGACAATCACGAAGAAGAAGCTTCCACCGGTGATGATTGCTGCGGCGGTTTGTTCGCCCGCCTTCGAGCCAAGATGGCTGCCCGATGCAGCGGCGAAGCCGAAGAAGAGGTTGAAGAAGAGGTTGAAGAAGTAGAAGAGTGCAGCGGTCGTCGTTCGCTCTTCGGTTGCCACGGTCGCGAGCGACGCATGGCGGGCTTCATGTCCAAACTTCGTAATCGATGCAGCGGTGAAGAAACCTGCAGCGGCGAAGAAGAGTAAGTCCCTGAAGGACCAGACTGATCCAAGGCTTGGGCCACAGGCGGCCCCTTGGAAGTCAGAAGATCAAGACCGACGAATGAAATCATTCGTCGGTCTTTTTTTGCGCCCCTAGTTCTCTGACCGCGTGAAGCTCTCCCTCTTCGTCAGAGGACTTGAAAAACATGTCGACTCCTCCCGTCCCATTCCCGAGTCATTTGCGTCGCATTTTCGATTGTGTTGCAGAATCGTTGAACCATAATCAAAACATCCTTTAAAACGTCTGAGGTTAAACCGGCTTTTTGACACCGCAGGCTGAGTGACGACATGCGTTCCCCCGAACAACCGCCGCGATGCCTGTCGTCGAATCTCCGATCGATCATCAGCCTGCTATTGTTCATGCACCTGTTCTGTGTCTTCTTCTGCATTTTCTCCGTCTACCCACCCTCGAGATTTCAACAGCGACTGCTCTCGGTCTTGTCACCCTACGCCCAGTTAACAAATATCGATCTGGACAATGCACCGTATTATTTGACGCGAGAAATCCTGCTTGAGGAAACGTTTGATCAGTTCCGGGAACGGGAATATCGAGCCGAAGTTTTACCGCAGGGCAACGATCCCTCAGACCCCAGCGGCTGGATTCAACTCGGTTCATCCTGGTGGGCCACAGGGCCCGCATATCGGCGGCTGCAACAGCTTGCCCAGCTGCCTGCCCGCACTTCTCTGGAAGAACGACAGTCCGTGATCGCCATGAGTTTGGCGCGGCTTGGTGAGCAGGAAACAGGGCGTCCCATCGCCCGTCTGCGAATTCGCCAGCACGTTCCCGTACCCCAGATTTACGTCGAAGAAGGGGTCCCTCACAACCCGAATGACGAAGGGTGGTTCAAGCTCGCTTACGAGGCCCTCATCGTTGGAAATTCGGTATTGCCCATCGTGCCTGACGCGGAGGCAGCTCCCCTGATTCCTGACCTGCAAAGCGGGAATGTGGATTGATGTTTTCGAGTGTCAAAGCGTTTCAGAAAAATGCAGCCGAGTATGGCAGGTCGCTGATCCTCGACGCCGGTGAGGGCTGGAACCAGTTTTGGTTCACTCCGTACCAGGGACCCGCGATTGCCTGGCTACGAGTGGCAACGGGAGTCATCAGCCTCCTGTGGTGGCTTTCATTCCTGCCAGATCTCTCTCTTTGGTTTGGCGAAAAGGGCGTGTTGCCTCTCTCCACGCTCGAAACGCTGATTGGAACTGGTAGTCGAAGCGTGTATCGATTCTCGTGGTTTTATCTAGGTGAGTCACTGTTACTAACATCCTGTTTGTGGATGCTCGGCCTGATTGCCATCCTCCTTCACACTTTGGGAATTTTTGGACGACTCTCCACTTTGATCTCCTGGTCGTTTGTAATCTCGACGGTCCATCGCATGCCAATGCTCACCGGCTTGATGGAACCTGTCCTGACCATGTCGCTCGCCTATCTGGCGATTGCCGCACCACAACTCAACACCAAAAAACTCAACACCCAAAAACGTCTCCTCTGGCGGGGCAAGCAAACTCCGACAACTCCTTTGGATCTCAGCTTGAATCGCTTGGCAATCCGACTCCTTCAGGTGCACGCGCTCTTTTTCTATGTCGTGATGTTCAGCACTCAGTTGAGGTCCGATACCTGGTGGGAAGGTGAGGCGATTTGGACACTCATGGCTTCAAGCGAAACGCGAACCCTTGATCTGACCTTACTCGGCAAAACCCCGTGGTTGCTTAACCTGTTCACGCACGGCGTATTGATCTTCGAAATTATCTTTCCAATTTTGGTCTGGAATCAAAAGCTCCGCCCCCTGTTGCTGACCCTCAGCACCATCTTCTGGCTCTTCCTCGGCCTGACATCAGGCCTTCTGCTGTTTTGCCTTGCCATGCTGTCGCTGAGCTTGGCCTTTTGGCCGGAGACCTCCACAGAATCGGGTCAGCAAAAGATTCCCGACCCCGCATAATCGGTTGGAGCAACGAGTTTTGAGCGACGACGGCGATCGGGACTCAGGCGGTCCACCAGCTCTTCGGCCCGCCAATAAAAAAACCGTGCGTTCCACTTCCCGTCAGGAAGTCGAGGCACGGTTTTCTGGTTCGTTGAACTTCGCGAATCAAGCAGCCTCACGAGCCTTTTGATAGAGGTAAGGATTGAGTGCTGGATCGTTGTACATTTTGAATTGCCGATAGGTGCGATGCCTCTTGCGTCCACAACGAATATCGTCCAGCAACTCTTCGAGTGATTGACTCAGATCGGCTTGCTGTAACCGGCAAACGGCGATCTTGTGCTGCACCGACTCGATATGAGCAGGATCCACATCCTTCCGTTCCATTTGTTCTTGGAGATGATACAGACGCAACGACATGATGGATAACCGATCCATGGCGCTGCCGGGGGTTTCAGTATTGAGTGGAGCCGTTTCGTCGGCTTGCATCCCAATTTCCTCGAGCCAGTGAGAAATGGCGTCATCGATTTTCTCGATCCAGTCATTCCGATTTTGATTGTATCCATCGATGGCTCGCTTGACGGCCGCAATCCTTTCGTCGCCAACGTCAGGACTTCTGGCGATGTCTTCTTCATGCCATAGCAGAAAATTGAAGGCATGCTGCTGGCATATGGTCGCCTTCACACCCTCATACGGATTATCAACCTCTTGCTTGTGCCAGCGGTCAACGAGAGATTCGTGCATTTGACGCAATTCTTCAACGTCCAGCATCTTTCACTTCCTTGTGAAGTATTTCGAATGGAAACCGAGAGGTCTGTTCTGCGGCGCCGACCGAGGATTTCACTCCACCTGCCAAGCCTTCCCGAACGGAGAGGAAAAGGTTACCGAACGCGGCCGACAGCCGGCAAGAGAAAATGGGACGAATAAACAAAACAGGGAGACACCATCACAAAAAAGAGTGATTGGCGCCGATTTCCATATCGCTTTGGAGGTTTTGCCCTCTATTTCGCTTGATCATCGTTGTTCCCGTATGAAATTGTTGGGATTCAACGCCATAATAGTGAAGCCGCTGGCCATTTTCGATTTTGGTCAAAAGATGCCCCCCTAGCATTAATGCTCAGATCTCTTGAAATTGAAATGCTGCTAGGACGCCTCCATTGTTCTTACAAGGATGACAATATGATCCGGAATTGGTGCGTTGAGCCCCAAGTGATTGGTCGCATTTCTTCTGCCACTTGTTCCTTGGCCTTCGCATTGTTTTCATGGATTTCTCATCCGTGCCCGGCCTTCCCTCATCCGGCGTTCCGTGATGATGTCCAGTCGGAGCAAACGAAAGAAACACCGGCGGTCAATGAAGAGGTCAATCGCTGGATCCAACGCCTTGGCAGTTCTGACTTTTCAACCCGAGAGGCGGCCACTCAGAAATTGTGGGAACTCGGCCTGGACGCCAAACCCGCACTCGAACGCGCCAGCTCAAGTGGTGATCGGGAAATCCGCTTCCGCGCTCGAGCCATCCTCGAGAGATTTCGTCTCGGGATCTTTGTGGATACTGCCCCAGAACAGATTCGCCTGATTCGAAGGTACGCTGAAGCAAACGATCGGGAAAAGCAGAACCTGATTCGATCGATGATTTCAGAGGCAAATATTGAAGACATCATTTTCCTCCTCTCCAGGGAAGCAAACGAAGAGCTTCGCAAACAACTCAGCCAATACGTCGCAGGAGCTCTCGATAACCTGTTGCCACGACTTCAGGACGCTGGCAAAGAGGAACTGATTGAGAGGGCACTTCTACAGTTCAGCACGACACCGACCAGTCAATTCCTTCTTGCATCTTACGCCGTGTCTCAGGGCCCCAACAAATCGGAGCAGCTGTTGAAATCGGCAACGACCGAGTGGGCTGAAGAGGAACCGGTTCGGCTGGCTCGCCAGAAAGTTTTGATCTTATTGCTCTCGGGAGAGGTGGACGCCGCCATCGCTGAGTTGGATCAATTTCCAGACCCGATCGAGGGACGCGGCTGGAAGAATTCAATCTTTCTTTCAGAGCATCGATTCCAGGATCTTCTCTTTCATCTGACTTCCGAACAGACCCCCGAGTCATTCGACGTCGTGCCGGAAGACTGGCTCCCGCAAGATCTCGTATTGGCCGTCTGGTGCGCACGAGTGACGGAAAACGCCGAGTGGCAAAGGGCCTTGGAACCCATCCTGACGGAGTGGATTAAGACAGAGAAGCTTTCACACAATCAGAGGATCAAACTGAACCTGCTGACGGATCGGGTCAACGAAGGATTTGAGGAAGCTGCCGAAACCGACGAGCTGCTGGCCTTTTCCATGCTTTGCTACCGAGACCAGTTCGAACGAGCTTTCGACCAATTCGGCTTGGGCCTGACACCAGAAGCGAGAAATAAATGGTACGAGACATACAGCGACGAACTCAAAGAACTGAGCAAGGGCAACCAAAATCGGCGGCAAATCACGACGGATGAAAGCCAACTCCGCATTGCTATCGAAGCTGCAGGCTGGTTAGCAAGCCTGGGGGAACAGGAAGAAGCAGCCAAGTACTTCGATTTGATCTTCCAAGCGATCCCCAGTCGCCTAGCCAACGCCCGCATGTATCAATACCGGATCATGGGATTAGAATTTCGCCACCAACTGGATGAAATGCTCTGCAAGCATGTTGAAAAGATCTTCAGCAAGAGCCGCTTCGATCAGAGCTTTGCCCAGCTCGGGCGAATCGACCATGAGAAGTATCGATTTTGGTGGTGGGTCCTTGAGACGGAAGCGGAGGAGCCTGTCCAACGTTTGAAGATCATTCGTTCTCTCCTCCACAACCCCTACAACGTGGAAACGACCTCGGATCAGATCGATGCCTATTTGAGTCTCGCAGAAGAATACACCGAATCGCGAAACCCCAACATTCTTCAGGTCGGCAGTCCCGAAGTGGCATTAGCCGAAACTTGTTTTGCCAACGGGCTTGAGGAACGGGGCATCGCTTATCTCGCCAGAGCAATTGAGAGTGGGCTTTCAGACACAAACCAGAAGGCCTCCTCTTCGGCCAATCAAGCGGCCCGCCGACTTGCGGAGTGGCACGCAGAGCAGGAGCGATGGGAAGAAGCGCTGCGTGTCACCAACCAGTGGGCCACGCTGAATCCCTCCTCTGTGGACACTCCCCCGATTCAGACACGCGTGATCAATGCCGTGCGGGTCTCCACACAGAGAACCTCGCGAGTGGATTGGGGCCGAGTTCACCGGATCAAATGCCTCAGAATGCTGGAAAGGAACAGCGAAGCTGATGCGTTGCTCAAGGAAATCCGCTCCGTCTCTTACTCCGCTTCACAGCTCACCGGTCTGGCACGCATGCTGGACGAAGAAGGCCTTTCTGAGGACAGCACCCCGATCTGGAAAATGCTTTGCTACCAACCAGGTAAAGACTCTCGCCCACTCGCAGCCTACTCCTACCCGGCCTATTCCGGACTTGCGAATATCGTTTTTCGGGACGCCCAAAAAGGAGACCCGGGCTGGGTCGAGAGCTTTCTGGGTTACATGCTCGCGGACAACAACGATTGGTACCTGCGAGGTTCCGTCAATTCGATGCATCCGGTTTCATTACTGCTTAACTTTCGAGAGCAGGTCAATCAGTCAAAGGCTCATCGAGCCTTCAAGGACGGCAAGCCGGCGGTGGCTGTCCGTTACCTGGAACGAGCGCTAAGGGCTCGCCCGGGCAATGTCGACAACGTCGTTGCTTTTGTGGAGCAGCTGACCTCGGCCAGTGCGGAAGATGAAATGGACGTCCTTTTCGACATTTCACGACAACTTCACGTCGACGTCTTGAATACCTTCCCCAAGAGCGCGATGCATCACAACAACTTCGCCTGGCTCTGCGCTAAAGCCAACAAAAATATCGGCGAGGGTCTCTCCCACTCCCTCAAGGCAACCGAACTCCGCCCTCATGAAGATACGTACTGGGATACGCTCGCCGAAGTGTATTTCCAAAAGGGTGACTACCAAAAAGCGTTGGAGCTGGCAAAACGATGCGTGCTGATGGATCCCTTGTATCCACACTATCGCGAACAATTGAAGAAATACGAAGCCGTCATTTCAGCTCAGTAGCCTTGAAATTCCAAGCCCTTGAAACCAACGTCGAACAAAGACGCCGATCAGGGCAGGCACGTGGACCGAGGGGGAACGGACCAAGACCGGTGACTCGCGGCTAACGCCTCGCTCTGGAGGTGATCCAGAGGAACGGCACGTCATTTTCATCCATGCGCACCTCATAGGTCATTCCAGGCCGAGATTGCGACAACACCCGTCTCAGGATGTTGCGATAGGGCGCACTCTCATGTTCGTAAGAAACTTTCACCGCCGTAAGATCGATCCCCAAACCGGCCAGCGTATTCTGGTCGTAGAAGAAACGGAGACCGAGTTTGCTTTCGATGGCGTCCAAGGTCGGCTTCAAGGTGAAGTCATTGATCTCAACCTTGATGCGTTCTGAGAGTTCGGGCGCAACTTGATCTGGATTATTTTCAACGGGCCAACCGATCGGCCAAAACTCATCGGCGTCTTGCGAACCCACAATCTGCATGACCGTCTTTCCATCCGAGCTCTTTGAAATTTCGGCGACGAGCCCAAGAGGTCGGAGAATGGCTGCGAGTGACGTGCCAACGCTCACATCCTGATACTCTTCAGAGACCCTGTTTTGCTTGGAGAACGCACGCTTTGCTGCGGAAGAAAAGTTCACCGGTGTCGAAATGAGCTCGGTCAGTTTTTTGACGACCAAGGCAGTCTCTTGCCCCTGTGTCGAATCCTCGACTCGTGTCGAAAGGTCTTCATGCAAACCGAGCAGCTCACGGGAGGTCAGGCCAAAGGCGAGTTTCTCTTCCAGAACGCCTTCAATCCCATTTTCGCGAAGTTCCTTGACCCAACTCGCCAGGCCTTCCATCTGGGTCATCCTGAACGTGCTTCCCGGCACACGTAAGGTTTGCGTGCCAAGGAGCTCTCCGTACACCACATAGACCGGTCGAGATTCGGTACCACGGTTCTTGATCTCGACCCGGTCCGTCGCATTGACGCGACGAATCTTGATGTCGTCCGCCTTCGATTTCCCGAGAACGCGGAGCCACTGGTGAGCATCTGCCGGCTCGAAGCCCGGGCCCATGATCAGCTCCAGACGAACCATGGCCGACTGAGCCAAGGCCTGAGAGGATGCGACAGTCGGCCAACAACTTGCCCATACCAGCAGAAACAGGGCCGGGACGCTAAAACGAAACACCGCCGCAGGGAAACCGTTTTGGCTTTTCCAGGAACAACACCGAGAGCTTTGCAGCATGAATTTTTGTCCTCTCCGATCCGTGTAAAGACATGAGCCTGCCCGAGCATCCCCGTAAACAAACTATATCAGGGCCGGGGCCATAGACACAGCAAAATGCTTTGGGTCGTCGAAGCAAATTGGAAACACCTTGCCTCAATGGAGGCCTTCTAGCTCATCCAGCCATAACGGAACACGCAGTAGAGCTTTGCGATCAAGTCACGCAACCGGGGCCGCTCTCGCTCTTGATCCTCACTCGACTTACAGGAAATCGGCACTTCCAAAAACCGCGCCTGTAACTGAGCCAGCCTCGCTGTAATCTCGGTTTCAAATCCGACACGGGCCTGTTCCATGGGAACGCCCAGCAAGATGTCCCGGCAGAAGGCTTTTTGACAGGTTTCCACATCCGTCAACGTCAACCCTGTCGTCCAGTTGCTCAAGCGGTTCAGGGCACCCTGACTCCAGCGAGCCCAAACCGACGCACTAGCATCCTCTTCCAGAAATCGGGAACCGTAGACCACCTCGGCAAGCCCTTCTCGAATCGGCTGAATGAGTGCTGGAATCGAAGAGATATCGTAGTCGAGGTCGACATCCTGAATCACGACAATTTCACCCGCAGCCTGCCGATAACCTGTGCGAACAGCAGCCCCTTTCCCCAAGTGAACGGGCAGGGAGATCACATGGATTCTTGGGTGAGTGTCCAAGCACATCAAACGATCCACCGTGCCGTCTGTGCTGGCATCGTCGACCACCACCACCTCAAGATTGAGGGGCAAATGCAGAAGATCTTCCAGAATACGAAAGACCGCGTCGTGCTGATTGAAAACCGGGACAACCACGGAGACCTCGGGATCTGCCAACTGGGGCAAGTCCCCACGAGGTTGAATTTCGGCTGGATCAACCGCTTCTTTGAACGCCTGATTTAAGAGCCTCTCCGCTCGTTGAAGTTCCGCCTCCATCTGCTGGTACTTGGAATTTCTGGCCGAGTTGGGAAAAGCTTTCGACGGATTTTGCTCCGCGACGTTCACAGGCCTCTTGTTGGACATAAACTCCCCAGTACGTGAAACCCAATGGTGACGGATGGCGTGCCACTCGGAAGGACAGGGCGAACCGAAAGACGGAACAAAACTCAGTTGACGCAGAAAGTCTACTGTCTGGGTTGAGTTTTGGTCTGAATCTAGAAGATCTCAACGCCTGAATTTGACAGACGTTGTCGCGAACGAGACCGTCGTTACGGTCGTAGCGAATTTGCCCGAGATCTCGTTTCTGATGACGCAAGGGAAAAAATGGATTACCTTTTTGCCGTGGCCGTCGATTCATTCCCAGAGCCCAACGAAGAATCCTCGGTGCTTATCGTTCGAGAGGTTACGGGGCCAATTGCAACCAGGGTGTTCCCCGCGGACTCGGGGCAGGCCCGGCAACCATGACAGCCACTGGACGATGGGACGTCTGCCTGAAAGACTCGCCGCAACCGCCGAAGTACATCCCAACAGGCGTACCCAACAACGAGGACCACGAGAACGAGCTGTAGATCAGGAATCAAGTCTTGCCCCTTTTTGCTGTCAGGCACCAAGCAGGTTGCCAATCTGGTAAGTCATGAAAGCAGCCACATATGCCAGGCCCGTCATGTAGCCGAATGTAAACAGGGGCCATGCCAACTCGCAGTCTCACGCCAGATCACGACAAGGGTTGAAGAACATTGGGCACAAAGTGCAAAAAACACCATGATGGAGAGGGCTACCGGGACGTTGAACACGGGCGCTCCGGTCGTTTTTCGACGGCAAGCTTGGCAATTTCGCCGAGGATCACCGATCTATAAGGAGAATTGCCGACTCGGTTGTTGTCCGAACCGGTCGACAAGTTGGAAGTCGCCGAGTTTCTTCACGCGGAACATCGACTCAAGGGCAACGTCGTCGAGTTCGAGATCGATGAGTTAGAATTCTTCATCGTATTCAAGGGCCCCGGCTACGCAGCGGACGTGTTTATCAGACGCGACAACGGTCGCTACTCGATCGCCGAAACCACGACGAGTGCGATGGCCGTTCTCAATGATCCTCACAAGGGTCGTGACAGCGGCAAGGCGTGGTTATGGCTGATCGACATCAGTGCCGTGGTCATGCTGCTAATGTCGATCTCGAGATTCGGACTGCTTCTGTACATCAAGAAGCGTCGTAATCCCGGACTGCTGGCGGCCTTTTCAGGCACCGTTGCACTCGTTGTCTTCTGGTGGGTTTGGGTGCCTTGGACACGTAAGCGTTTCCATCTATCAAGCCAAGCCGCGGAGGTCGTGGCGAGCCGGGATAAGGCACCTGAAAATCCGACGCGTAAGCGAGGGACAGCGCGATATCCTTGGCGAGTCACTCGCTTACACGTCGTGTTTCCTCGATACGAGTTGTGTCATCCGCGAGAGTGTCCGAATCTATTGACACTCTGCGGGAATAAGCTGCACGCCTGGTTGTTGATATCGAGACTCAATTTGGCCGTTCTGGCTCGCGAAAACTGTTTCCGTGATTCAATTCTCAATAGGCGTTTTTGTTCTTGCTTCGCACTTCCACTATCCCTAAAGTTCCTCGGTAGTCGATATTCGATGAACGGTCCGAGTTGCGCATTGCAGCGTTGCTCGGTTGTTGACCCGCATCGGCGAATCGAACTAAGCACCCAAGTCACGCGAAATCATAGAAGGAGAGTCAAGATGGATACGCAGGCTGTCATTGCTCATTTGAACGAAATCCTGAAGCACGAGTGGACAGGTGTTGCGCAGTATTCTCAGGCGTCATTCATCGTTGAGGGGATTTGGCGAGAGGTTTTCGCCGAGAAATTTGAGGGGGATGCCAAGGAGTCTTTTGGGCATGCCAAATTGATTGGCGACAAGATCGTCGCACTCGGTGGAGTACCCGTGGCCCAACGGAACGAGATCAAGCAATCCCGAGACCTCAGCGAGGTATTGCAGTTCAGCCTTGACTTTGAGTCGAAAGCCGTCGAGATGTACACTGAAGCGCTGAGGCTTGCAGAAGGTAATCGGCCACTGGAAGTCTTTCTGGAAGACATCCTGCTTTCGGAGCAGGAAGGTGTGGAAGAGTACACGAAGCTGCTTCGCGATACGAAAGCTGCCGCCGATTCATCGACAGCGAGAATTGCTGAGTCCGCATAAGGTCTTCGCAGAATTGCCGGTCTAGAGAAAACTTGCGCGGTTCGTTCCCATGCAGAGAATGAACCGTTTGCATCGTGTTTCTTAGCTTATTCGACGAGCCGCATTGGTGTTCGAAATCGAAACTAATTCCACGCTAAGCCACTGCGGGGAATTGCAGGATGGCAATTTCGACATCAGCACTTGACGGTTCGCTGGCGTCGGCAGCTTGCCATGCAGCTTCGCGATTCTTGCCGCCGACAAACCCGAGCGCAGAATAGACACCCGCCAATTGTTGCCGAGATAGCTCGATCTCGCTTTGAACGAACCAGCCAACGTTTTGGCTGAAGGACTGTTGCTGTAGTGCGAAGACGGATTTTTGAGCCGTAGTCTTTAGGCAGATAACGACACGGCTCATGGTCTCATCGCCTGGAATCGTTGCTATTTCCAGTTCACTTGGTTGCTTCACTGCGGCCCCTCTCCATTCCAAAATCGGCAGTCGCCCCCAATGGGGTCCAGTAAATGATACTGAGTCTCAGTAAGGATTGCAAATCGAAACCGGCGATTTTGATCGCTCCTCTTCGTGCTGGGTGCTGATTTAACGCGGGGCCATGTTTGCGTTGATTGAGTACACAGAGCACCGGCAATAGCCAGTGGTACCCGAGATTTCAGAGCCTTGCCATTTGTCCAAGTGCACCACAGAACTCCATGTCCTCTGTGCACTCTGTGTTTCAGATCATTCGCGACTTCGGATGCGGAGCAAGCTGAGCGTTACTCGTCGCTTGGCGGCTTGCGGATGGACAGACTATTGTCCCATTTCAGCTTCTCCGCGAGCCCCGTCACGTAGCTCCAATCACTCCGCTCTTCTTCATAGACAATCAGCCCAGAGCGTTCCAAGGCCATCGCGATGACCTGAGGCATATCCAAGACTCCCTCCGTGCCTAAGAGATTTGGCCCTTCCGATAGGGAGTTAGGCGGGTCGTAAAGATCCATGCGATGGACGTCAGGCTCGAAAAGCGATGCAAACAGCATATTTCCTGCCATGCGACCACCAGCTTGCAGCCAAAGTTGAGTCTCTGGCATATCACCCTCGTCGCGGAGCGCCTGGATCGCTCGGCGAATATCCCAAACTCGCATCGCATCGAGAGTCTGACCCTTTCCGGCCAACTCCCGTTCGACGAGCTTTTGCTGCTCTGCGTCAAGCTCTGGTTCTCCGATGCCACGAGGAGCGACATAGGCCATCGACCATTTGAATGAGCGATACATACCTTTCATTTGCAGGAATGCTTCTTCGTCGGCCGGAGGCAGATCCTCGCCCCCCAGTTCTTCTTCGAAACCTGGTCGCATTGTCGCCAGGAAATCCTCCCAGCCTTCTTCGTCCAAAGGGTTCAGGACGACCAAGTCCGGGGTACGAAGACCTGGGAAGTTGGTGATGTAGAGCGTCAATTTTGTATCGTCATCACTGACAAATTCGATCGCTCGCAGCTCCACGCCGTTGTGTATCTCTTCGAACACCGTTTTCGCTTCAAGCGGCAAATCACCCTTTGGCCAACCCGCAAAAGTTCGCTCCCGCAATTGCTGCATCCACCCGTCACGAGCAACGGCCCAACTCTCCTCCGAATCAGGCAGATCTTGTTGAGCGAGAGCGCCGGACGGCATGGATGACGCGACACACAAGGCATACATCGCGAGGCGCCATTGGCGGATACGCGTAGGCAGAGTCGAAGAGAGTCTTCGTAGTTGCTGCACGGCTCGATACTCCAAAGACAAAGTTCGGCTTCTTGACGGACTTCCGAGACGACACACCAGTTGACACCCAAGCCAACACGGATGAGAATTACTCTTATTGAGACTCGAAATCAATAAGCATTTTAGCGAATCCTTACGAACGATGGCAGATTACCATGCAAAGAATAGCCGTTCTGGCCTTTTTCTCGCTGACGCTCCTTGCGGCAGGCTTTCTCTTCACCGGCTGTGGGGCCACCGATTCATCGTCGGGAGGCTCGGGCGACGGTCAGAAATGGGTCGCCACCACCGGACATGTTTATGATGCGTTGTCCCGAATCTCGGAAGGGACGGAGGTCGAAATCAAGCTGCTTTGCGGGCCCGGGATTGATCCGCACTCCTACGCGGCAAGCACATCAGATGTAAAATCGATGGCCGGTGCTGACGCGATCTTCTTCAATGGTTTTCACCTCGAGGCAAGATTGCACGAGCTGCTGCATCATGAATTCGCTGACAAGTCGTGGTCAATGGCAAGCGTCTTTCCCAAAGAAGCTCGCCTGGACTGGGTCGAGGATGGCGAGATCGATCCCGAAGCGCCATTCGATCCACATATCTGGAATCATCTTCCAGCTTGGGCGACCTGCGTCGAAGAATTGACTGAGAAGGTTGCCGAAATCGACCCCAAGAATGCGGACACCTACAGCAAGAATGGCGAGAAGTATGTTGCTGAAATCAAAGCGATGCACGAAACTGCCAAAGCGAAATTCGAGTCGATTCCGAAAGAGACACGTGTCCTGGTAAGCGCTCACGACGCTTTCAACTACTTTGCCAAGGTCTACGGTTTCGAAACGGTCGCAGTGCTGGGCATCGGTAATGATGCGGAAGCGGATGTAAAAACGATGCGAGACGTTTCCAAAACGATTTGCGATCGCAAGGTCCCGGTGATCTTCTTGGAAACGATCACCAATCCGAAAGTGACCGAAGCACTGCAAGAATCGTGTGCCGCACGCGATTGGTCGGTTAAGATAGCCGAACAGCCTTTGTATTCGGATGATCTTGGAAGCGAAGCTCCCCAGAATACGTTTCTTGGTGCATTCGAATCGAACGTGAATCTGATTGCCGAGTCACTTGGGGAATAGCGGTTGGTGCTGGGTTAAATGGACATTGCAATTGAGACTCAGCAGTTGACGGTTGCCTATGGCGCTCAGCCTGCGCTGTGGAACGTCAACGTCGAGATTCCCTCGCTTGGCATCACGGGCATCATTGGCCCCAACGGGGCCGGTAAGAGTACTCTTCTAAAAGCCATCCTGGGCAACGTTCCTAGGCTTTCGGGCCACGTTACCTTGCACCGAACCGATGAGGCCGGTTCGGCCGCGATTGGATATGTCCCGCAACGTAGCGCGGTCGACTGGGATTTCCCAACCACGGTTTTCGATCTCGTGATGATGGGAACGTACGGCCGCTTGCGTTGGTTCCAGCGGCCCGGCAAGCGGGAACGCGAACAAACGCGACAAGCTCTTCAGCAGGTGCACATGGAAGAATTCGCTGATCGGCAGATCGGCGAGTTATCGGGTGGCCAACAGCAACGAGTTTTTCTGGCGCGAGCATTCGTGCAGCGAGCGTCCATTTATCTGATGGACGAACCGTTTGCCGGCGTGGATGCAAAGACGGAAAACATGTTGATCGAGATTCTTCATCAGCTTCGCGATGAGGGAAATACAATCGTCTTGGTCCATCACGATCTGACAACGGTCAAAGACTACTTTGATCACGTTGTGCTGTTGAATCGCAAGCTGGTCGCTTGTGGTACGACTCCCCAAACCTTCACCGCGGAAAACATCGAGCTCGCATATGGCGTCGCGGGCAAGCAACTGTTGAGTCGAATATCGTGAGCGAATTTTGGAGTGACTACACGGTACGCGTTGTTGTCTTCGGCAGTGCGCTCATTGGAGCGGTCAGCGGAGCGCTAGGTTGCTATGCGTATCTTCGTCGCCAAAGTCTGATTGGTGACGTTGTTGCTCACTCCTCACTTCTTGGAATCGTGAGTGCTTTTTGGGGCGCCTTTTTGTTGACCGGGTCCGGCAACAAATCTCTGTGGGTTATCATTCCCGGCGCGATCGTCGCAGGGTTGGCGGCACTCTTATTGACTCGAGCTGTCACCGGTCTGACGCGCATCAAAGAAGATGCTGGATTGGGCGTGATGCTCGCCATTTTCTTTGGGACCGGCATGATGTTGCTTCGCTGGCTACAACGAGCGCAACCACCGATTCCAGGCAGGAGCAGTCTCGATGGCTACCTATTCGGGATGTCAGCGGCGATGACAAGTCAGGATTTATGGATGATTGGATTAATAGGTGCGGCCGCAGTGATCACGATGCTGCTGTTTTGGTCGCGACTGAAGATTCTCACGTTTGATCCGGAGTACGCGGCCGGCTTGGGTTTGCCGGTTCGCCGACTCGAATTGCTCTTGCTCTGCTTGATGGTGATTGGAATCGTCGTCGGTCTGCAGATCGCCGGTGTGGTGCTGATGATCTCGCTGCTGGTTGCTCCTGCCGCGGCGGCGAGACAGTGGACGCATCATCTTGGAAAGATGGTTGGACTCGCTTCGACGATTGGCGCGATTTGCGCTGCCGGCGGAGCGCTCCTAAGCGCTGTGTTCAGCCATTTGCCGACGGGGCCGGTCATTGTTGCCTTGGTGACATTGGCATTCGTCGCGTCTGTCCTCTGTTCGCCAAGTCGCGGCCTCCTATTTAGGAGACGGTTCGTTGTGGATTGAAGCCTGGACACTAGCGATTGCTGTCGTGACGGCCGTCAGTTGCGCGCTGTGTGGAAGCCTGCTGCTCGTCGCGAGGAAGTCGATGGTCAGCGAAGGGTTAAGTCACGCCGTCTTGCCCGGACTGGTGCTCGCCTTCGTGTTGACTCGCGACTATAACTCGCCTTGGCTCATTCTGTCGGCCGCAGCCAGTGGAATGATCATGGTTTGGCTTACGCAGGTTGTAAGTCGGTCTGGGTTGGTCGACGACGATGCGGGCTTAGGAATTGTCTTCGCCGGAATGTTTAGCTTGGGCATTTTGCTGGTTAGCGCAAAACTCCGAAACACTCATTTTCACGCTAGCTGCATTATCGACGGCAATCTCGCCTTGGCGGCCTTAGATCGGCTGGAAGTCGGGGGCTATGATCTAGGGCCTCGTTCTTGGATTGTGATGAGCGTTGTGCTGCTTGTCGTTGTGGTGTTCGTCACGATAGCCTACAAGGAACTGAAGATCGGGATCTTTGACCCGATCCTTGCTGGGAGGTTTGGACTCCGTCCGACGCTACTGCAGGTTTGCTGGCTCGGCGTCGTTTCGATCACAACGGTAGCCGCCTTCGATGTCGCGGGCTCGATCCTGATCGTCGCTCTCATGATTGCCCCACCAGCAGCAGCGTACTTGCTTACTGATCGATTGAACCGACTGCTGATCATTGCGTCGATCATTGCGATCCTGAGCTCAATCGGAGGCTTCTATTTGGCCATCGCCTTGGATGTGGCACCGGCAGGCCCAATTGCATCCTTTGCCGGCATGGTCTTCCTTTTCGTATTTGCGTTCGCTCCGGGTCGCGGATTCCTGGCAGCCTGGTTGCGACGCTCCAGGCAACGCACGATCACAAGTGAGCTACTCGTCCTCGAATTTGTTTCGCAAGGCGGAGAAGATCCGCTTGACCAAATCTGTATCCCTCATCGTGAACGCATTCGAATCTTGAAACGCCTGCGGCAGAAGGGGCTGATTCAAGCTGGTGTCGGAGAACTTACCTTGACCCATGAAGGGAAGCTCCGCTTAGAGGACGCGTTCAGGTGATGGCGGACGAATTGCACGTCAAGGTGCGTCGCGGAATCGAAAAGGCATAGCAAGACTCACTTCTTGAATACCGCGATCGTGCGCCGTTGATCAGATGGTACCAGGCTACCGCGAATCACTCCGGACCAGAAAACTGTCGCGGACACTATTCGAGCTCTCGAAGTACAAAAAACATCATCGTCCGTCGCACGTTGTTGGACTGGGCCGCGTAACACATTCAGGTCGCGCGGACTAATCTTGAAGTGTGGGCAATTGCCTGGCCGAACTTGACATGATCTCCTCTTCCGGCCTGCCTGCCAGGGATGAACGAATCGACCACTTTGCTCGTAAGCTAAATTCGACTTGTCGACCGGTAATATTTCAGCACGCGTTCCGCCGCGTTGTTCTCCATTGGAACCGCGCCCGATTCGAGGAACCGTGTGAACGATTCCCAGCGATTGAGCATGTAGTTGATCAAGGCGTGACAGCGCTTGATGTCGCCGGTGAGTTTAGCCGCGTCTCGGAAAAATACGAGGTGGACCGGTATCACTAGTCTCGGCATGCAGTTCCAAGAAGCATCCTTCCAACTCTGGAACGCCATTATTGAATAACGCGGACGATGCATCATTTGATACTGCCTCTCGATGAACGCCCGCCCAAACAAACAAAGCATTGCTGGCAATGCTGTATGCCGTTGCTTTCGAGCGGTCACCTCGGTAACGAGAGTTGGCGACCTGCAATTCCGATCGATTTGCAGCGATGGCTCGTAATGTCTCCATATCTTTTCGAAATGTCGGTTGAGTACGAGGCAGGTACTTCAGCTCGACCAGATCGATGATCTGGCGAGAATTGCAGATTACGATGTCGGGAACCAAAGTCTTGCTGCCGGAGGAAGTTGTAAAAATTTGCCCCACCCCATGCTTTTAGGAACGGGGATTAGATGAAAAAGGGCCAGCTGCCCTTGGAGCAACTGGCCTCTTTCTAAATTTACCGAATGCCTGGAAATGTAACTGACTACCCAAACAACAACGACTCACCAAGAGTCAGCTTGTATCGAGTATCGAGTACTCGCAAAGATTCCCGAACGCGTTACCTCTTTGCGATCGCTTCGAAAACCAGGACTTGCGAGGTTTAACGCAAAAACTTAGCGCCGATCGAACTGCTCCCGCATCCCATGAAGCTGCTCTCTAAGTTCATTCACCTCGTTTCGCAGCTCCTCGATGAGCATCATCGCCTCGTGAGGAAACTCATCGTGATGCGTCTCTTCATGATGCTGTTCGTGCCGCTCGTGCATTTCCCGCTCCAAGGCCTCTGCCTCCTGATGAAGTTGTTCCGACATCTCACCACGTCCCGCCTGAGCCAAGAGCTCAGCCGCTTGATGCAACTTTGCAATCTGGTGGTCCATCTCATGATTTTCATCCGACTCATGATGCATCTCCTGAAAGTGGTGTTCCCCTTCTGGCGGATGCCCAAGCATCTCATGAATCTCAGGTAGATGCTCATGGAACGTCCGAGTCAGCTCCTCGGCAGCGTGTCCGAGCTCATCAATGGGATCTCGCCGGGTCTCAATCGCTTCCAGAATCTCCATGGCGCGATCGCGAAGCTGTCGGACGTGATGAGCGGGTTCCTCGTGCTCTCGATGTGCAAGTTCGTCGCCGACTCGCTCAAGTTCCTGTGACATATGATGAAGGTGTTCAACGAGTTGCCCGACTTCACGCGGTCCTTCACGCGGGCCTTCATATGGTCCTTCGTAATGTCCTTCGTAATGTCCCTCGTAAGGTCCTTCATGCCCATGCTCTCGCGACTCGCCTTCTCGCCTTTCATCGTGGTCGTGTCGCGCCCGCTCCATCTCCTCGCGCTGATTCATCATTTCATGACGCATTCGCTCGGCGCGCTCTAGCTCATGATCGACATCAAGGTACCTTTCCCCTTCTTCACCATGATGGCCCTCATGCTGCCGCTCCTCGAAATGTCGTCGCATTTCGTCTGCCTCACGACGCGCTTCGCGTGCCTCAGCTTCCAGATGCTCACGCTCTTCACGATTCCGGTTGAGCTCTTCTTCCATCCTCTGGTTGGCCCTTTCGAGCTCTTGGGAATAAAGTTGAGCATCCGCGAGTTGACGCTCTAGCTGGCCGAGTCGCTCTCGCACACGCTGCATAAGCTCCTGCTCAGCTCCTCCCTGCCGAGGGCCGTTGTCGCCTCGACGCTGTGGCGTGGGTTGATCGCGCTCCGGAGCGTCATCACGCTCACGCTCCTGTCGGCGTTCAACTTGAGGTTCGCGTTCGCGATCTCGGTCCTGAGCCGATGAATCTTGAGATACCTGGCCTCCCATAAAGACGACGGCGACAATCCATAAGCAACTGCGTTTCATGATCTTTCCTCGATTACGATGTGATCTGTCGGACAATACTCGGCCCCATGGGTCAATTCACGACCGTTGAACGGTCGGTCCACATTCTCGACGCTCGTGGGACACCTCCCAGTTGCAGGACACCCGGAATGCCGAGCGGACTTGTCAGCTTCTCGGCTCAGGATGGCAGGGTCTTTGCCATCTCAGCCCGTGATTATTGCAAACGTTGGCGTGCGGACATTTTCTCGTTGCGGGCACCTTCTCGCGAAGGGCACAACGTCGGGGCTTCACGTGGTCTGCCCATCATAAACACAAGCGTCCCGAGAGAGAAACATCGAACGCTTGAACGCTGCAAACAAGCGGCACTTTCTAAAGCCCCCGCGGAGTGTGAAAGTACTTTTCCCGTCCCGCTGCCGACCCGAAATTCAGGGACCTGAAGAACGCGATGAGCCAATCCGCTGACTTCGGATGGAAGATTTGTCTCCCTGAGGCTTGCCAGCGTCTGCAAAATGAACTTGAAAAGAGATCAGGAGTCCGCTTGCGGATGCCCCGCTTGCCCGATGAGTCGGATTGCTTATTTCTTTTCAACGGATCCGTTTTTTTGAGCCGTCTGGGCATCTGATTTTGGTGGGTTTGCATCGATGATTTCAAACTGGTCGACCAAAATCTGATCCTCCGCGCCAAATCGATCGACTCGGTCTTGCTCCATCGTAATCACCCATCCGACCCGTCGACCCTGCTTATCGGCGAGGTGGTAGTAAATCCATTGAATGGGGATCCCAGAAACTTCAGAGGAGACAATCACTCGAAGACTCTGATAGCCTTTGCTGGTTGTGGATTCAGCGACGTCAACAATCTGTCCTGAGGCCCCTTCAATCGCCTTGGCAACGTCCGACCGATAACGTTTGGCGCTGAACGACACTCCGGCCGGCAAGTCCGCCAGACGAGTGAGCTGGGCCTGAGCAATCAGTTCACCCGAGGAGACATATCGAAGAATGGCGGCTTTTGCTTGATCGGACACCACCCTCCAACCTTTGCCGTGCTGAAGCCTGAAACCGTGTCGCTTGGATTCAAACACCAACGTGGGGTCGGAGTCGTTTTGTGACTCCATCACAATCGCCAGCTGGGCTTCATGGTCGGTCGACCATGAAGCCGGCACGGTCCGAGTCACCTCGATTTTCGTCCGAGCTTCAAAGCCCGGAGTCGCAGGACCGAGTGCTCGCTTTTCGCGAACACTCCAGACGAGGGACTCCAGCTCTTCGGTCGAGGGGTTAGAGAGACAGACCCCCGAGAGCGTAATTTCGGTCGCCACACCACTTGCGAGTCCTTGCACCTGCCCCTGCACGGAAACATTGACGGACTCTTCTGACCTCTTTTCCAGACGGCACTCGATTTGACCATCGATGATCGCATCAATCGCCAGAGCGGCTGCGACTTTCCAGGCAGGAGGTTCCCAACTATCGCCAACCTGTCCCTGAAACCCAGGCTCCAGCCATCCGGATAGGGTTGGGCTGATCCCGGGAATGAAAATGAGGTCGATTTCAGAAGACTCCAGAGGAAGACTCTGACGAAAAAAATCTTGCCGGATCTTTGTCGAAGTTAACGGCTCGACGCGATGGACGATGATCTCGGAAAGGTCATTCAACCGACTCACTGTCGCCCCACGGCCCACCTGCATCTGAGCAGTCGCTCGCTCGAATGCCCGCCCAATCCATAAACAATTCTCAACCTGTCGGTGCCGTTGGACAAATTCGAAGTCACCTTCAACCCGGAAGGGCACGGTTCTCACCTGCTTGCTGTCGGGATCCAGTTCAAGATTGCCGCTGGCAGCCATTTCAACCTTGTATTGAGAGGCGGAGCCCCCAGTCGCGAGTTGCCGATCTTGCATGGAAGCCCCGGACAACGGCTTCGACATTCCAATCCATGGCAAGGCAGCGGTTGCGATGATCCAGTCGCGTCGGGAGATTTCGATCACGCCAATATTCCCTGTTTAGCTGTTGTCGGAAGACGAGAAGCCATTCGCAGCGATTTGATATGACGGACGGCCTAGTCAGCACTGACCGTGGCTTAGGTGGGAACTTCGATGCACCCACCGCCCCATGTCAAAATCGGTCATGTTTGACGGTTACTCCAACCTAAACATGCCGGGCTTGCAACAAGAACCAACAAAGGGGAGAAATGGGCAAACCTGGAAAAATAGGGCCATGTCGAAAACTCGGCAACACCCCAAAGCCTGGACTTCGTATATCTGGGCGGGAAACCGCAAATCACGGTGGGCCGCCAGCAAACATGGGCGAACACGCCGGCCTCCGACGACCCACCCTTTACGAAAGCCATGCTGTGAACAAATTCACAAACGGCAACGTCGAACGATACTCAGCCTTCTTTCTGATTTAAACGAGTGCTTTCTTCGCTTTTATTGTTAAATTGGACGGAGTGAGCGGTCGAACGCCCAAGGCAAGGTTCTCCTCAGCGAACCCTGCGAATGGACATAACGTACGAATTAGGGGCCTTTCGACATCGCAACAGGACGTTGTGGATATCTCACTGGTCGACGACGGGTTGCAGTCTGCCTTGCAGGGATCACACCCGGATAGAGCGTCCGAAGAGGGAGTCATCATGCACACCGATTACAAAAGCGAGTCGATCCGACAACTGCGGGATCAACAAGTTCGTTTTGCCCCGAGAGAGAAAAAACTCGAACAGATTTGTCGCGCAGAGAAGCTGATCTCAGAATTGGACCGCAAGAGAACCTACAGCTACGAATACCTGTGCTTTCGGATCACACAGTTCCGCCCCGAAGTCTCGGGACTTCTGACCCTAAGCGGCACCGACGCCGTGCATGACATTGGCCACTTCATTCAGGATGTCTCCGAAGCGGCTGACCTGAGAATCGACGAAATGGCAGAACCGGTTCGCAGCGTCGACGAACTCAGCGAGCAATTGAGCGTTTCGACGAAGACGATCAGTCGCTGGCGTCAACAAGGACTTGTCAGTCGAAAGTTCATCTTTGAAGGAGGTCGCCGTCGGGTCGGCTTCTTACAGAGCAGCATCGATCGGTTCATTTCGAAGAACCGGTCCAAGGTCAAGCGTGGCGAACGGTTCACACAACTTTCCGATGCGGAAAGGGACGATATTCTTGAACGAGGGCGGCGACTCGCCCAAGCGGGAACGAGCCAGTCCGATGTCGCGAGGGAAATCGCGAAAGCCTTGGGACGGAGTGTCGAGACGATTCGATACACGATCAAGCATCATGATGAAAAGTTTCCGGAGACCGCGTTATTCCCTGATCGTCAAGGAATCTTGGATGAGCAGGCAAAACAGGAGATCAGCGACCTGATGCTGACGGGTACGCCAGCGGAAACACTCGCCAAGAAACATCAGCGATCCGTGTCATCGATCTACAGGATTGTGAATGAAGTTCGGGCGGGTCGCGTGATGGAACTCCCGTTGGACTTTATGGACAGCCCAGAATTTCATACCCGAAACGCTCAGGGTCGCATTTTGACTCCGATGCCCATCGAGTCGAACGCGCGGAAAGTCAAACCACCGACGGGACTGCCTCACTACCTCGCCTCACTATACGAGGTCCCGCTGTTGAGCCGCGACCAGGAATATCACCTATTCCGCAAATTCAACTTTCTCAAGTACAAAGCGGCCAAACTTCGGGACCAACTCGATCCCACACAGGCGACCTCGACCAAGATGGACGAAATTGAGGAATACTACGATCAGGCGGTGCGTGTCAAAAATCAAATTGTACAATCCAACCTCAGGCTGGTCGTTTCCATCGCAAAGCGACACCTGAACCCCGACGAAGATTTCTTTCAACTGGTTAGTGACGGGAACATGTCGCTGATCCGGGCTGCGGAGAAGTTCGACTACACCCGTGGCAATAAATTCAGTACTTACGCGAGCTGGGCAATCATGAAGAACTTTGCCCGAACCATTCCACAGGAATTTCGACATCGCGACCGTTTCAAAACGGTCAACGAAGAGACGTTTCTGGCCACGACGGACGAGCGGGCCGACAATCTACTTCTCGAAGCACAACAGTTCCTGAGGAAAAAGCAGGTCGGTCGGATCCTAGACCGCCTGGACGAACGTGAACAAAAGATCATCATCCGCCGCTTTGGCTTGGACCACTCGCAGGAACCATTGACCCTCAAAGAGGTGGGCGAGGAACTCGGGGTCACCAAGGAGCGTATCCGACAGATCGAGGCGAGAGCATTGACGAAGTTGAGATCCGCAGCCAAAGACGAAAATATTGACTGGGAAGAAGTGGAATAAGATGCCCATCGCGAAGTTTGTTTGAGCGGCAACCGCCATTCATCACCCCCTGGAGAGGGAACCCCGAGCCGCAGACAGGGGGATCTGGCACACGAAGACGATCGCGAACATGCAAGCAAACATAACAAGGCAAACGGAGCTATTCCCAGCAAGCCGCCCCGACAGGGCGGCTTTTTTCGTTTCAACTCCTGCGGATCGCATGACGGGCGGAATTTTTCCCCAGAGGCATTGATTTCGTATTGCCGTCCAAAGGGAGTTCGGTATATTAGCCGGTTTTCCCGGACAAGATGATTGGCCAGCGTAGCTCAGTTGGCAGAGCAGCTGATTTGTAATCAGCCGGTCGTGGGTTCGAATCCCTCCGCTGGCTCTGGCTGAACACACGCCGCAAAGGCATTACTTCGGGGGGGTTTCCCGAGCGGTCAAAGGGGTCAGACTGTAAATCTGATGGCTTCGCCTTCGCAGGTTCGAATCCTGCACCCCCCACTTTGAACCAAGAAAAGAAATATAGAGAGCGGTAGGAAAGTCGAACCGAATCGTCCCCCCCTTGAATTCAACATCGATTCGCAGAAGATATTAGATTCGATGGATTAGAAATTAGCGGGTGTAGCTCAATGGTAGAGCCACAGCCTTCCAAGCTGAAGACGAGGGTTCGATTCCCTTCACCCGCTCTCGAGATTTCAGGCTTTGCCTGGGGCTTGACCAGATGCTGCTGTAGCTCAGTTGGTAGAGCACATCCTTGGTAAGGATGAGGTCATGGGTTCAAGTCCCATCAGCAGCTCTGAAAACTTTGATGAACTTGGCCGTCGGCCTGTTCGATTGGTTGTTGGTGTAAGAGTTTTTATCTTCCGGTCTTTACAAGTAGGTGTTGATAGAGATGGCCAAGGAGGAATTTCAGCGGACAAAACCGCACGTCAATGTGGGTACCATTGGACACATTGACCATGGCAAAACGACGACAACGGGTGCAATCTTGGCAGTGCAAGCTGCGAAGGGCTTGGCGGAAGCCAAGGGGTACTCAGACATTGCGAAGGGTGGAACGGTTCGTGACGAGACCAAGACGGTGACCATCGCCGTGGCTCACGTCGAATACGAATCCGACAATCGCCACTACGCCCACATTGACTGTCCCGGTCACGCGGACTTCGTCAAGAACATGATCACGGGTGCCGCCCAGATGGACGGTGCAATTCTCGTGGTCTCGGCAGCCGACGGTCCCATGCCACAGACGAAAGAGCACGTGCTTCTGGCTCGTCAGGTTGACGTGCCTTACATCGTGGTCTTCATGAACAAGTGCGACCTGGTCGACGACGAAGAGTTGTTGGACCTGGTTGAAATGGAAGTTCGGGAACTGCTCAGCAAGTACAAGTTTGAAGGCGACGATGTGCCCGTGATTCGCGGAAGTGCATTGCCTGCCTACAACAGCCCTGCGGATCCGGAAGCCAGCAAGTGCATTTCGGAACTGATGGATGCGCTGGACGCCAACATTCCCGAGCCTGCTCGCGAAGAAGACAAGCCGTTCCTGATGGCGATCGAAGACGTCTTCTCCATTGAAGGCCGTGGTACGGTGGCAACCGGTCGTATCGAACGGGGAATCATCACCGTCGGCGACGAAGTTGAGATCATCGGTCTTAAGGAGAGCACCAAGACAACCTGTACGGGTGTCGAGATGTTCCGAAAACTGCTGAATCAGGGTCAAGCTGGCGATAATGTGGGCTGCCTGCTTCGTGGTGTCAAGCGAGACGAAATCGAGCGTGGTCAGGTTCTGGCCAAGCCCGGTTCCATCACGCCACATGCGAAATTCGAAGCTGAGGTCTACTGCCTGAGCAAGGACGAAGGCGGTCGTCATACGCCGTTCTTCAGTGGCTATCGCCCTCAGTTCTACTTCCGAACCACGGATGTGACCGGAACCGCCAATTTGGTCGGTGCCGAAATGTGCATGCCGGGTGACAATGTGAAGGTGGAAGTGGAACTTCACAAGCAGATCGCAATGGACGACGGAGTTCGTTTCGCGATTCGCGAAGGTGGCCGAACCGTGGGCTCCGGCGTTGTGACGAAAATCATTGAGTAGTCACCCCAAGTGAGAGTAACGATCAGGATGTCTTTCCATCGCGGGAAGGCATCCTGTTTTTAGGGGTGTAGCTCAATCGGCAGAGCAGCGGTTTCCAAAACCGCAGGTTGCGAGTTCGAGTCCCGCCGCCCCTGCTTCAGGAGGAAACTGAACACGTCGGACGGGATCCCGCTTGTTCTTTTTAGTTTCGATCGGTGGGTTTTATGGCCAAGGACAATGCAGTGACAACCGCCAGTAACTGGCAGTTCCTGTTTTTCGGCTCGTACAAGAAGTCGCAAGGACGTTACGCCCGTCAGGTCACTGGAGGTGCACTGACGGTACTCATGTTGATCGCAGCTTATCGCTTGTCCCAATGGACGGCGATGGAGGATGTTGTTTTCAGTGGAGGCCACTGGGCCATCGGCGGAATCATTGCTGTTTTAGGCGGGTTCGTCGCTTACAGACTGGTTCAGCTCCCTCGGTTTGCGGACTTTTTAATCGCGGTTGAAGCGGAAATGAACAAGGTTTCCTGGCCAGCTCAGGGTGAACTTGTCAAAGCTTCGATCGTCGTGATTTTTGTAATATTCTTCCTGGCAGGTGTGTTGTTTTCATTCGACCTGATCTGGAACACACTTTTCAGGTTGGGCAACAGTCTCTGGCCGTTTTAGTAATCGAGCGTTTAACGAACCAAGACTTGCCGAGGCGTTTAATCATGTCGGAACAAGAGCAACCCTCAGACGAATCAGCGACCGCATCCGAGAGCGCGGACGATACGTTGGTTTCTGAAGCGAACGTTGCCTCGAACGGGGCAGAAGACGCAGGTCCGGGCACACCGGCCGAAAGTTCTTCGGTTGCTGAAGCAAGCGACGCGGGTCAGGTCGAGTCCAGCGAAGGTGATCACGAGGAAGAGGCAGCTCAAGAGGAATCCGGAGCGGACGCGAGTCCCGTATTGGTCTCCGAAGCGGAACCCGAGGAACCAGAAAGTGCGATGCAGTGGTACATTCTCAAGGTTCAGGTGAACCGAGAGTCATCCATCTGCGACGCCCTGCTACGCCGCATCAAAATGGAAGGCCTTGAGCAGTACTTTGGTGAAGTTCTCGTGCCCACGGAGGACGTGCGTGAATTCACCAAGTCGGGCAAGCAGCGAATTGTCAAACGCAAGCTCTACCCCGGCTACATTGTGGTGAACATGATCATCAATGATGACACGTGGTTTCTCGTTCGAGAGACCCCAGGCATCGGCGACTTTACCGGGGCTGTCGGCAAGCCGGCGGCACTTAGCGACGCCGAGATCGGACGCATCAAGCAGATGGCCAAGATCGGGGAAGAGACTTCCAAGGAAGAGACGGCCGGAATCAAGACAGCGATCAAATTCCGTCCGGGGGATCGAGTTCGAGTCAAAGAAGGCTACTTCCAAAACTTCGAAGGCGATGTCGAAACCATCGACGAATCGAACGGTCGTGTAACGGTCATGATCAGCATTTTTGGGCGAGCAACACCGGTCGAATTGGACCACTGGCAAGTCGAAGACGTTTAACACAAGCATGGCGTGGAGAATCGCTCGGACTCTGATTTGATCCCAGAGAAAAGGCCAGGCGAACCCGACTCCAGCCCAAACATTATTTTAAGAAGTATCGGATAATTGTAGCGATGGCGAAGCAAGTCCTTGGTCAAGCCAAGTTTCAGATCCCGGGTGGTCAGGCCACACCTGCACCGCCGGTGGGTACCTCACTGGGTAAGTTCGGCGTGAATTTGGGCCAGTTCGTCCAGCAGTTCAACGATCGGACTAAAGAGTTCAGCGGGACACCGATTCCCGTGGTGGTTACCTGCTACAACGACCGGTCTTTCGACTTCATCACGAAAAGCCCGCCAGCCGCTGCCCTTCTGAAAATGGCCGCTGGAATTGCCAAGGGGTCAGGCGTCCCGAACGTGACCAAAGTCGGGAAAGTGACCCGTGAGCAGATCGATGACATTTGCAACAAGAAGATGGCCGACCTGAATGCTCGTGATCTTGAGCATGCACGCCGAATGATCGAAGGCACCGCCCGTAGCATGGGCTTGGAAGTGACTGAGTAGCCTTGCGGCCCACGACCGTGAGTAGAACGACTTATCCACCCAACGCGGTGTAGATACCAGGAAACAAAAAGATGCCGAAACTTACGAAGCGACTTTCAGAATCCCACAAAAAGCGACCGGAAGAGGCGGTGCCGTTGGCGCAAGCGATTGAAGTCTTGAAATCGTACAAACCAACGAAGTTCGACCAGTCCGTGGAAATCCACATGAGGCTGGGCATTGACGCCAAGCAGGCCGATCAGATCGTCCGGGGTTCCATTGTGCTGCCACATGGAATCGGAAAATCCCAAAGAGTGGTCGTATTTGCAAAAGGCGAATTGGCGAAGGCGGCTGAAGAGGCAGGTGCCGAGGTTGTGGGCCAAGAAGACCTTGCAAAGAAGATTAAGGATGGCTGGCTGGACTTCGATGTCTGCGTCGCAACTCCCGACATGATGGGCATGGTCGGTCCATTGGGGCGGGCTCTCGGTCCTCGGGGACTGATGCCGTCGCCAAAGGCCGGAACGGTGACTCCCGATCCAGCAAACGCCGTGAAAGAGTACAAAGCTGGAAAGGTGGAGTTCCGAAATGACGGTGGAGGCAACGTCCACGCCGTCGTTGGTAAGCTCAGCTTCGAGCCCCAGCAACTCGCCGAAAATATTCAGGCCTTCATCGATCGGATCAATTCGATGAAGCCGATGGCCGTAAAGGGAACTTACGTCAAAGGAATCGTGATCGCGGCGACCATGAGTCCCAGCGTTCGGGTTGCTGCGTAACCGCCCAACTGTCACCCCTGTAACACCATACAGCTCGTCCTTTTTGGTAACGACAATCATGAGTAAGTACCTCAAAGACCAGATCACAGCGGATTTAACCCGTCGACTCGACGGTGTCGCGGACTGTGTCTTGGCAAATGTCATTGGACTCGATTCCGAAAAAACATTCTTGCTCCGCAAGCGATTGCGAGAGAAGGACATTCACGTGTTGGTGGTCAAGAACACTCTTGCCCGCCGCGCCACTGAAGGCACCTCACTTGGTCCTGCTTTCGAAGGCATCGAAGGCAGTTCTGCGATCGTGTGGGGAGGCGAAGACTTCGTCTCACTGGTCAAGGAAGTGACCGAACTCGATAAGGATGAAGAGTTCGAGGAGTTTTCGGCCTTGGGCGGTGCCATGGATGGCGAACAGCTGACACCGGACCGTGTGAAAGAAATCAGCAAGTGGCCGAGCCGACAGGAACAACTCTCCATGTTGGCAGGGCAGATCCTTGGCCCGGGCAGCACACTTCAAGCCCAACTTATCGGCCCCGGCGGGACACTCGCCAGCCAAATCAAGCAAAAATCGGAGGAAGAAGGCGCCGAATAGCCTGGCAAGCTGCAATCAGATCCGACACCTGCCTCGCAGGTTGGTCGATTGCTTCCGGTAGCAGTGAACCGGGTTGGTCTTCGAAAACAACTACACACCTCAATATGAGTAAAAGGAAACGAGATTATGTCTGACAGCGCAACCATCGAGGTTTCAGCGGAACTCAAAGAACTGGGTGATAAAATCGCTGAATTGACCTTGAAAGATGCCAAGGGCCTGAGCGATTACTTGAAGGAAGAGCACGGCATTGAGCCCGCTGCTGGTGGTGGAGCCGTTGTAATGGCCGCCGGTGGTGGCGGTGGCGGTGAAGCTGCTGAAGAAAAGACCGAGTTCGACGTTGTCATGACCGGATTCGGCGACAAGAAGCTCGAAGTCGTCAAAGTGGTCAAAAACTTGACCGGCGCCTCCCTCATGGAAGCCAAGAAGATGGTCGAAGGGGTTCCCACCACACTTAAGGAAGGTGTGAGTAAAGAGGAAGCCGAAAAGGTGAAAGAAGAAGTCGAAAAAGCTGGTGCTTCTGTCGAACTTAAGTAGCCGAACGAGTTTAGATGCGATACAACAGATAGGGTTGCGTTCCGAGATTGAGTCTCGGAGCGTGCCCTTTTTGGATTCTGACAAGCCCTCTATCTTACGAATCCTCGCGTGACACAGCGATCCGGTTTTTGCAATGGCAGCGCTTTTAGAGCGCTGAATTTGCGCGCTGAACGCATGTGCTCCATCGTTCCCCCTGTATTAGGCTCAGTCCACCCAGCAAACGCATTCCCTTGCTAAGGAGAAAGTGCGCTTATGCCTGTTCCGGCCCAGCGACGTCTTGAACCCACTGAAGTCCGACGTTTTGGATCCTCACGTGATTATTCGGCGATCCCGGATCTAACCCAGATCCAAACCGTCAGCTACCATTCGTTTCTGCAACTCGGCGGCGATTCGGAAAAACGTAAGGACCACGGGATCGAAGGTGTGCTTAAAGAGATTTTCCCCGTGGAAAGCTACGATAAGCAGATCACTCTGGAATACCTCCGCTACGAACTTGGCAAACCCCGTTATACTCCGAACGAATGCCGTCAACTCCGGCTGACGTACGGACGACCTTTCCGAGTCTGGTTGCGTTTGACCAAAGATGAACCGATTGAGGAAGAGGTTTACCTGGGCGATATTCCCGTCATGCTGGGTGGTGGCGAATTCATCATCAATGGGGCCGAACGTGTCGTTGTGAACCAGTTGCACCGAAGCCCTGGAATTGACTTCGTCCTCGAAGCCGAGGGGACATCGGACCGACGCATGCCGTCCTGCCGAGTGATTCCGGAACGGGGTAGCTGGATCGAAGTCAACGTCACCAAAAAAGATGCGTTGAGCGTTCGCATTGACCAGAGTGGCAAGTTTTCCGCCATGACGCTGCTGCGAGCGATGGATCCGAAGTTCAGTGAAGATGCTGATCTGATTCGCGCGTTCTACACTTCACAGAAGCAAAAGATTGTCGATGGTCGCAGCGCCGCGAAAATTGAAGGAAAGGTCGCCGTTGACGACGTGGTCTACCCGAGCAACTCAGATCGGGCGGGCGAGATCATTGTCGAAGCGGGCCAGAAGATCACGAAAAACGCAGCCGAGCTGATCTGCACCGCCGGTGTGAAGTCTGTCGAGGCCATCGAAGCACCGAAGGCGAGCCTGATCTTCAACTCGTTGGCAGAAGATACGACGAGCAGTCATGAAGAAGCATTGTTGCGTATCTACCAGCGACTTCGCCCAGGCAATCCTCCACAGCTGGAGAAGGCGCGAACGCTGTTCCACGAAAAATTCTTCGACATCAATCGCTATCGGCTGGGTCGCGTGGGTCGATTCCGCATCAATCGAAAGCTGGACCTCAACGTTTCCGAAAGCGAGATGACACTTCGCCCTGAGGATTTGGTCGCAGCCGTATCGTATCTGCTGGAACTGATGACGCCCGGCTCACCCGCGAGAATCGATGACATCGATCACCTTGGAAATCGGCGCCTGCGTACGATCGAAGAATTGGCCTCCGACGAACTCCGAAAGGGCTTCCTCAAACTGCGTCGAACTGTTCAGGAACGCATGAGCTTGAAGGATGTCGAGGACATGACGCCTCGCTCGCTCGTGAATCCCAAGAGTATTTCCGCGGCAATCGAGTACTTCTTCGGGCGTGGTGAACTGTCGCAGGTCGTGGATCAGACCAATCCACTCTCCCAACTCACTCACGAACGAAGACTTTCCGCACTCGGACCGGGCGGTTTGAATCGGAAACGTGCAGGTTTCGAGGTTCGAGATGTTCACATCTCGCACTATGGTCGAATTTGTCCGATCGAAACGCCGGAAGGTACCAACATCGGTTTGATCTCAAGCCTCGCCATTTACGCGGGCGTGGACGACTATGGCTTCCTTGTCACTCCTTATATGGAAGTGAAAAAGGGCAAGGTTCTCGAAGATATCGTCTGGCTTCGCGCGGATGAAGAAACCGAAGCGTTTGTAGCTCCTGCGGATACGCCCACAGACGAGAAGGGGCAGATTGAAGGTTCGAAGCTCATGGCGGGGAATATCATTGCCCGGCACAAAGCGGACTTTGAACTCGTTGATCCCTCCAATGTCCAATATATGGACGTGGCACCCAACCAAATGGTCGGTGTCTCGGCCGGATTGATTCCCTTCCTGGAACACGACGATGCAAACCGCGCACTGATGGGTTCAAACATGCAGCGGCAGGCCGTGCCGTTGCTCGTGACTGAACCACCCATCGTTGGCACCGGCATGGAAGTCGAAGTTGCCCGCAACTCGGCCATGGTGGTCAAGGCGAGAAGGGCAGGGACAGTGGACTATGTCGACTCTGAAAAAATCGTTATCGGCAGCGACATGTATCCATTGCAGAAATACGTCGGGCTAAACGAAAGAACCTGCTTGAACCAAAGACCCGTCGTCGTACCCGGTCAAAAAGTCAAGCGTGGTGAAGTTCTAGCAGATGGGGCAGCGACCCAGAAGGGTGAGTTGGCGCTCGGCAGAAACGTACTTGTCGGATTCATGTCCTTTGACGGTTACAACTACGAAGATGCGATCATCATCAGTGAAGAACTTGTCAAAAAAGACACCTACACGTCCATTCACATCGAAGAGTTCGATGTCGAAATTCGCGAAACCAAACTCGGTCGCGAAGAGTTCACTCGAGACATCCCGAATGTGAGTGAAAAAGCACTACGCAATCTCGACGAGAATGGCATCGTTCGTGTCGGAACCTACGTACGCCCCGGGGACATCCTGGTCGGCAAAGTCTCACCGAAGAGCAAGACCGAGTTGACCCCTGAAGAAAAACTGTTGCACGCGATCTTCGGTCGAGCGGGCGAAGATGTGAAGAATGATTCTCTCGATGTCCCCTCGGGCATTGAAGGGATCATCATTGACACCCACAAGTTCTCCCGTCGGATGGCGTTAACTGACGAAGAAAAGAAGGTCTTCGACAAAGAACTCAAAGACATCGAGTCCGAGGGCAACGAGCAGATTTCGCTGGTCTTCGGCAAAATGATCGAAGAGATGGAAGGTGTCGTTGGCAAGATCATTGCGGACGAAGACGGTGCTCCTCTGACTCGGGACCAGCACCCGAAGTTTGTTGCTGAAAAAGCCCAGAACTTCAGGTTGCTTCAGGTCACCGGTTCACTTCGCAGCGAAAACAAGATTTCTGATGTAAAAGCGTTGTACAAAGAGCATTGGCCCGCGGTTGAGCAAGCCATCGACGCTCGCGACCGAAAGCTGAACAGCCGACAACGCGGCGACGAACTGCGAAGTGGTGTGTTGCAGATGGTCAAAGTCTATGTCGCGACCAAACGCGTAATCAGCGTTGGTGACAAGATGGCCGGTCGTCACGGTAACAAGGGTGTGATTTCGAAAATCCTGCCTGTCGAAGACATGCCGCACCTTGAAGACGGAACACCCTTGCAGATCCTTCTGAACCCCCTGGGTGTTCCGAGCCGCATGAATGTCGGCCAGATTCTCGAGACTCACTTGGGATGGGCCGGAGCACATAGCGGCTTTCAGGCGATCACGCCAGTATTCAACGGAGCGAGCGAGGAAACCATCAACGACTGCCTTGAGGAAGCGGGGCTACCGCGCCACGGCAAGGCCAGGTTGATTGATGGTCGAACGGGCGAAAGCATGGATCAGGAAACCACGGTGGGCTACATCTACATGTTGAAGCTTCACCATTTGGTCGATGACAAAGTCCACGCTCGAAGCACTGGACCTTACTCACTGATCACGCAACAACCGCTCGGCGGAAAGGCACGTTTCGGCGGACAAAGATTTGGTGAAATGGAAGTTTGGGCACTGGAAGCTTATGGTGCCGCATACATCCTTCAAGAATTGTTGACGGTCAAGAGTGATGATGTGGAAGGACGAACGAAAATCTACGAGTCGATGGTCAAAGGCGAAAATACGCTCGAAGCAGGCACACCCGCAAGCTTCGACGTGCTTTGCAACGAGATCCGCGGCCTTGGATTGAACATTCAACTCGAGAAACGAAGAGTTTAATAGTTCCCACCGTCCGTCCTGAACTAACCACAAAATCAACACATCCGTGTTTGCACAAATAAGGAACCTCCCCCATGGCCACTGCCGAACGAACCTACGATCGCATCAACGATTACGCTTCGGTCAAGATCAGCTTGGCAAAGCCACACGATATTCGCAGCTGGTCTTTCGGTGAAGTCAAAAAGCCGGAGACGATCAACTACCGAACCTATCGTCCCGAAAAAGACGGTCTGTTCTGTGAACGAATTTTCGGTCCCGAGAAAGACTGGGAATGTGCCTGCGGAAAGTACCGCGGCATGAAATACAAGGGTATGATCTGTGATCGCTGTGGGGTGAAAGTCACTCACTCACGCGTTCGCCGAAAACGAATGGGCCACATTGAATTGGCCGCCCCAATCGTTCACATCTGGTTTTTCAAGGCGATGCCCAGCCGATTGGGCAATCTCTTGGAAATGAAGACTACCAGCCTGGAAAAAGTGATCTACTTCCAGGATTACGTGGTCGTGGATCCTGGTTCCACAGAACTTGAGCGGCAGCAACTACTGACCGAAGAAGAGTTTCGCGCGGCACGTGAACAGTATGGCGAAGGTAGCTTCGAAGCAGAAATGGGTGCGGAAGCGGTTCGCAAATTGCTCCAAGGCCTAAATCTGGTTGAACTCTCCGATCAGCTTCGTCAGGAAATGACGGAGACCAATTCGAAGCAGCGTCGCAAGGACCTGACCAATCGACTGAAAATCGTGGAGTCGATTCGAGACAGCGACAATCGCCCCGAGTGGATGGTGATGGACGTTGTCCCGGTCATTCCCCCAGACCTTCGCCCGCTGGTCTTGCTCGACTCAGGCAACTTCGCAACCAGCGATCTAAACGATCTCTATCGCCGGATCATCAATCGAAATAATCGCCTCCGAAAGCTCGTCGACCTGAATGCTCCAGAAGTCATCATTCGAAATGAAAAGCGAATGTTGCAGCAATCAGTCGACGCGTTGTTCGACAATAATCGGTGCAAACGCCCCGTGTTGGGAAGCAGCAATCGCCCCCTGAAATCTTTGACCGACATGATCAAAGGTAAACAGGGAAGATTTCGTGAAAACCTTCTCGGAAAACGGGTCGACTACTCGGCACGAAGTGTCATTGTGGTGGGCCCTCGACTCAAATTGCACCAGTGCGGACTTCCAAAGAAAATCGCACTCGAACTCTATCAGCCCTTCATCATCCGTAAGCTCAAGGAGATGGGCCACGCGGACACGATCAAGAGCGCCAAGAAGATGCTTGAGCGTAAAGATGAAGAGGTCTGGGACATCTTGGAATCGGTGATCCAAAATCACCCTGTCCTGCTGAATCGTGCTCCAACCCTGCACCGAATGGGCATTCAGGCATTTGAGCCTGTACTGGTCGAAGGCAACGCAATCAACCTGCATCCACTCGTTTGCAAGGGCTTCAACGCCGACTTCGATGGTGACCAGATGGCTGTGCACCTGCCTCTGTCGATCGAAGCTCAGGTTGAAGCGCACACGTTGATGATGTCAACGAACAATATTTTCGCGCCGTCGAATGGCCGCCCGATCATGAGCCCATCACAGGATACGGTGATGGGTTGTTACTTCATCACGCTGATGTTGCCCGGTCGTAAAGGTGAAGACATGGTTTTCGCCTCCCCCGAAGAAGCTGACATGGCGTTCTCGCACGGCATCATCGATCTTCACACCAAGATCAAAGTCCGTTTGACCAGTGGCCAGACGGTTCGCATCAATGATGAAGAAAGCTTGCCCCCCGGTCAGTTGATCGAGACCAGTTACGGACGCGTTCTGTTCAATATGATGCTCCCCGAAGGGATGGAGTTCTACAACTACACGCTCAAATCCGGTGAACTGGCAAGCGTCATCTCGGACTGCTACCAGCGATTGGGACGTCACGCCACGATCGACCTGCTGGATAACATGAACCAACTCGGTTTCCGCGAGAGCACCCGATCTGGACTCTCCTTTGCCACCGATGACCTGGTGACGCCCGAATCCAAACTGGACATCATCGCCAAGGCAGAGAAAGAGGTTCTGAAATTCAAGAAGCTCTACGAGCGTGGTGTGATCACGGAACAAGAGCGATACAACAAGGTGCTCGATGTGTGGACTCACGCTCGAGAGGAAATCACACGTCAGATGATGGACGTGATGAGCAAGGATTACCGCGGGAATACGGGTTACGTCAACCCGGTTTACTTGATGGCGCACTCGGGTGCTCGAGGTGGTGTCGAGCAGATCCGACAGCTGGCGGGCATGCGGGGCCTGATGGCCAAGCCGACCGGTGAAATCATCGAAACGCCGATCAAAGCGAACTTCCGTGAAGGCCTCAACGTGCTGGAGTATTTCAGTTCGACCCACGGTGCTCGAAAAGGTCTGGCCGACACGGCACTCAAGACGGCCGACTCGGGTTACCTGACTCGTAAACTTGCGGACGTCGCGCAGAACGTGGTCATCACGATGGAAGACTGCGGAACGACCCAAGGGGTCACCAAAGGAGTCGTTTATCGCGGCGAGCAGGTCGAAGTGCGTCTCGCGACGGCCATCAACGGTCGTGTGAGTCGTCAGAACATCGTGAACCCGGTTACGGACGAGGTGATTGTTCGCGAGAGCGAAATGATCACTCCCGAAATCGCTCGAAAAATTGAGGAGCTGGGTCTCGAAAAGATCCAAGTACGCAGCCCAATGACTTGCGATGCACCGCTGGGTTGTTGCCGTCGCTGCTACGGGATGGACATGTCGACCGGTTCTCGGGTCGAAGAGGGTATGGCGGTTGGAATCATCGCAGCTCAGAGTATCGGAGAACCTGGAACACAGCTCACGATGCGGACCTTCCACATTGGTGGTGTTGCCCACACGGAAACTCAGGAGAGTGAGTCCAAAACCAAAAAGGGCGGTATTGTCCGACTTACCCGAGTCCGGTTCGTCACGAACGATAAGGGTGAAAGCATTGTTCTTTCGCGAAGCGGTGAGATTTCGATTCTGGACCCCAAGGGTCGCGAGATCGAGAAACACAACGTGCCCGCCGGCTCGATGCTGATGGTCAAAGAAGATCAAGAGATCAAAGGTGGTGCCCCACTCTGCAAATGGAACCCACATGCAATTCCAATTTTGGCCGAAGTGAGCGGTCGCGTTCGATTGGAAGATGTTGTTGAGGGCGAGACGATGGCGATCAGCAATGACGCCACCGGAACCGTCCGACGGCAGATCATCGATCACAAGGGCGACCTGCACCCGCAGATCGTGTTGGAAGATTCCGACGGTAAACCGCTGGATGTTTACTTCCTTCCAGAACGTGCCCATATCCTGGTCGAAGATGGCGACACGGTGTCAGCAGGATCAAGCTTGGCGGAAACGCCCCGTGAGGCTTCTGGCATTAGCGATATCACGGGAGGTCTGCCTCGGGTAACGGAGATTTTCGAGGCCCGAAAGCCGAAGGAACCTGCGATCTTGGCCGAAATCGATGGTACCGTCGATATTTTGGGCGAGAAACGCCGAGGCAAACGAACCATCATCGTTCGCAGCGAATCGGGCGTTGAACGCGAGCATCTGGTACCGCCGAACAAACGTTTCCTCGTTCATACCGGGGACTATGTGCGAGCGGGACAGGCGCTTGTCGATGGACCTCTGGTCCCACACGACATCCTCAGGGTGTCCGGTGAGGAAGCGGTCCAGCAATACTTGCTTCATGAAATCCAAAGCGTGTATCGAAGCCAGCGTGTGGAAATCAACGACAAGCATATCGAAATTATTGTGGCTCGAATGCTTCGAAAGGTAAAAATTGAAACCCCGGGTGACACCAGTCTGCTGCCCGGTCTGGTTGTAGACCGCTTTGACTTCCGCAAGGTCAATACGGAAATGAGCGAGTGCCTGAAAGTCAGCGACAAGGGAGATAGCGACTTCGAAGTCGGAACCATCGTCCCACGCGAGGCCTTTGAGCAAGTTAATTCGCAGATTGAATCACTCGGGGGTAACCCGGCCAAGGGAACGAAACCGAAGCCAGCGACGGCCAGCACTCAATTGCTGGGAATCACCAAGGCGGCGGTACAGAGTTCCAGCTTCATCTCGGCAGCGAGTTTCCAGGAGACCACCAAGGTTCTCACAGAGGCCGCATTGGCGGGTAAAGTGGACAACCTCGTGGGTCTTAAAGAGAACGTGATCCTTGGCCACCTGATCCCGGCGGGAACCGGTTTCAGAAGCTTCCAAGAGTCCGAAGTTCGCTATAACCTGACCGCACTTCAGGATCTCGTGGGCGAGAGCAGCCCATCGGAACCGACCAGCTTCCCCCTCTTGGAGGGTGACCAACCCGCTCCTGCGGATCCGTTCGCGGGCGGTGAAGCCCCTCAAACACTGGATGGATTATTCGGGACGGGAGGCGACTCTCCCCAGTAGACCCCCAAACCTGTACCTGAAGCTGGCGTGAAATCGGCCCTAAGGCTCCCTGTTTGGCCTTGGACCACCTCGTACCATTTCAGGTGTTGACAACAATCCCCAAACCGTTATTCTGAGCAGTTTCCAGGTGGCAAAATGATGCCACCTGTGAATCCGTTTGGCAAAACCATTTGAGTCTAAAGCCGATGCCTACAATCAATCAATTGGTGCGAAAACCTCGGAAGAAGAAGCGCCAGTTTTCAAAAGCACCCGTCTTGGAGCGTTGCCCTCAGAAGCAGGGTGTTTGTCTTCAAGTTCGAACGATGACCCCGAAAAAGCCGAACTCGGCTTTGCGGAAGATCACTCGTGTGCGTTTGACCAACGGCAAAGAGGTGACGGTCTATATTCCTGGAGAAGGTCACAACCTTCAGGAACACTCGATTGTTCTGGTTCGCGGCGGCCGAGTGCGTGATCTACCAGGTGTACGGTATCAGGTGGTTCGTGGTGCCATGGATACTCTTGGTGTGAGCAACCGTAAACAGTCACGCAGCCGTTACGGTGCGAAAAAGGGCTAGATACGCGTAGCCCCCGCGAAGGCAGCCGAAATCCTCGCCCATGGTGGCGAACACCGGTTGAAAACTGAGTTAATCCAACGCTTATAAGCAGACAAGATTAGAACAATATGGGAAAGATCACCTCGAGTCGTGAGCAACTGAAACCGGACCCGAAGTTCGATTCGTTGCTGGCAAGCAAATTCATCAATTGCCTGATGTTGGACGGCAAAAAGTCGACCGCTCAGCGAGTATTCTACGATGCCTTGGATGAAATCCAGAAGAAGGTGCCAGATCAACCTTCCATCGAAGTATTCTCTCAGGCCGTTGAGAATGTGAAACCTTACATTGAGGTGCGATCCAAGAGAGTGGGCGGTGCATCCTATCAGGTGCCAATGCAGGTCAATCGAGCCCGCCAGCAATCGTTGGCGATTCGCTGGATCCTCAATGCCGTCCGCGAGAAGAAAGGTCGTCCCACCCACCTCAAGCTTTCCGACGAACTCCTGGCGGCGTTCAGGAAAGAGGGAGCTGCCATGACGCGTCGTGAAAACACGCACCGAATGGCTGATGCGAACAAAGCTTTTGCTCACTTCGCCTGGTAAGCTTCATGTGAACAAGCAAGCCGCGTCGATCTTCGGTCCACGCGGCTTTGTTTTTGCGCCCACCGCTTATCAGGTCCAACCTGACAACACGAAGTCGATCCGTCAGATCTGGGCACGCCCAATCTGATTCGGTCATCGCGTGGCACCCACCTTCACGCCTCGTTTTCGATTCTTGACTGTCTTCAGGGACCCATCTCGCCATGATCCGTCAACCTGAGAAACTACGAAACATCGGTATCATCGCTCATATCGACGCCGGCAAGACGACGGTCACTGAACGCATGCTCTTCCTCAGTGGCACCAAGCACAAAGTAGGTCGAGTCGATTACGGAAACACCACGACGGATGATGACAAGGAAGAGCAGGAACGCGGCATCACCATCTTCTCGGCCTGCGTCACGTTCCCATGGAATGACATTCGTGTCAATCTTCTCGACACCCCTGGCCATGTCGACTTTACCGCGGAAGTAGAGCGATGCCTACGCGTTCTCGACGGAGCCGTGGTGGTGTTCAGCGCCCGGGAAGGTGTTGAAGCTCAAAGCGAAACGGTTTGGCGTCAGGCAGACAAGTACGAGGTTCCAAGGATCGCGTTCATCAACAAAATGGACCGGGAGGGTGCCGAATTCGAGCGGGTCTTCGGCCAGATCAATGAGCGTCTGGGCGCGAACCCCTTGGCGATTGAAATACCTGTTGGAGAAGGCCCCTCTCACGTCACGAATCCTTTCCGCGGCGTCATCGATCTGGTCCGAATGAAGCTCGTGACATACGAATTGGAATCTGAAGGCAAAGTCTTCAGCGAGCATGATGTTCCAGAAGATCAATTGGAAAACGCGTTGCTTTGGCGGGAGACGTTGATTGACGAACTCTCCAACCACAGCGAAAAGCTGATGGAACTGGCTTTAGGCGAACAAGAGATTCCAGAAGACTTGATTCATGAAGTCCTCAGAGAAGCAACGCTTTCGCGGAGCATTCAACCCGTGCTTTGTGGATCGGCACTTCATGGCATCGGAGTTCAACCGCTGCTTGATGGGGTCTGCCGTTATCTTCCAAGTCCTCTAGATGTTCCGTCGGTCCGTGGTACCAACCCTTTCAAGAAGAAGACCGAAGAAGAACGCAGCCCCTCGGAAAAAGATCCGTTCTGCGGATTGGTTTTCAAGGTACTGCCCGCCAAAACCGGGGACTTGTACTGGATTCGCGTTTACTCGGGGGCACTCAAGTCAAACTCAAGAATGCTCTGCCCCGGGAAAGACAAAAAAGAGAACGTGGCACAGTTGTGGCAAATTCACGCGACCAAGAAGGACCGAGATGGTCAGGTGGATGAGGTGGGTTTTGGGGACATTGTCGGCGTGATTGGACCCCGATTCGCGATTACTGGGGATACGCTTTGCGACCCCAAAGCTCCGATTGAACTCGAGTCCATTTCCTTTCCCGAAACCGTTCTTGAGATGGCCATTGAGCCGGAATCAACGGCCGAACGGAAGAAATTGGCCGATACGCTCGAGATGCTCAAGCGTCAGGATCCAACCTTCAAGGCCAAAGAGAATGAGGAAACTGGCCAAACACTGATTGGGGGCATGGGAGAACTCCATCTGGAAGTCATCAAAAATCGGTTGCTTCGGGATTTCAATCTGGACGTCAAAGTTCACAAGCCGCGTGTCTCCTATCGAGAAACCATTGAAAATCGCATTGAAGTCACGGGCGAATGTCACCGCCAGATTGCAGGGCAACAACTCTTTGCCCGAGTCCGCGTCCGCATGGAACCTGCCGCGAACGATACCGCGATCGAGGTCAAAAATGGGGTCGAGCCGGAGGCTTTACCTGCAGAATTCTCGGAGGCCGCGTTGGTCGAATTGAAGGGTCGATGCGAAGGAGGCGGACCGATCGGCAGCTTCCCGCTGACCCAGTTGAAGGTCACGTTACTCGAAGGCGAAATGAATTTGGAGCAATCCAACGAAACCGCATTCACGATCGCTGCCGCTGACGCGTTTGAGAAGGCGTTACACGCAGCGGGCCCTATCCTTTTGGAACCGGTTATGAAGCTGAGCATCACCACACCTGATGAATACTATGGCGATTTTATCGGCGACCTCTCTCAGAGGCGTTCGAAGATCGTAGAAACCGACAACCGGGGAGGAGTATCCGTCATCGAGGCTCACGCACCCTTGGCAGAGCTGTTCGGGTACAGCGGTGCAATGAGGAGCTTGAGTCAAGGCAGGGCAGGGGCCTCCATGGAACCGCTGGAATACGCGGCCGCTCCTCCCAGCGTGGCTTCAACCTTCGCTCTTTAGCTCACTTCAGGAGTCGTGCCCCTCAGCTTTCCGGCTGATGATCCTGCAGATTGGCGCCGCAGTACTTGCAGTGGATTGCATCGGCGTCATGACCTTCTGCCAAACACGCCGGACACACTTCGGTGGTCACCGAATGTTCGGGTTTGCGATGAATGAACTCGGCTGAAACGAAACCGGTGGGAACGATAATCAAGCTGTACCCTAGAAGAATCAGGAGTGCTGAAAGGATCTTCCCGCCCGCCGTTTTAGGCACCACGTCGCCATACCCGACCGTCGTCATGGTCACCACGGCCCAGTACATGGATTGAGGAATCGAGGTAAATTGATCCTGATTCTGATCCTTCTCCAACTGATACATCATGGTTCCCGCAATGGTCACGGCCACAAGAACGGTGGTGAGAAAGACAACGATTTTGTCTCTTGACTCCCAAACCGCCTGCCGCAACTCGGTCGCTCCATGCAGAAATCGCACCAACTTGAGGATGCGAAAGATTCGGAGCAAGCGAAAAGATCGAATGACGGCGAATGACTGCGCCCCACCGACGAAAAAACTCAAATAGGTTGGGAGGATCGACAACAGGTCGATGATCCCCAACAGACTCGAGGCGTACTTACGGGGTTTCGGCACGCAGAGTAATCTTAAGATGTATTCGATACTGAAAAGAATGGTCATGATCCATTCAATACTGACCAGCAAGCCGTGGTAGTGCTTGTCCACGGACTCCACGGTCTCGAGCGAGATCGCAAGAATGCTGATCACGATCGCCGCCAAGAGTGCTAAATCAAACCCTCGACCCGCCGGCGTCTCCGCCTCGAAAATGATCTCATAGAGTTTTTGACGCCAGCCCATGGGCGGCTTTTCGTTTGACAATTTCGCCGGTCCCGTTTGCATCCCCTCGCACTCCTATCCGCTGTCATGGGTCAGCTGTGACTCGGGACGGTACTCCCGAATTCCCGATTGTGGTTCCCCGAACTTCCATCGTGGGTGAACGAACATCCAGTTTCAAGTCGGCCGTCAAAAGTGCGTTTCCCGCTGTAACGGACTGTCGGTTCTTACCCATGACGGGCGTCACAACCGCCTACGGGCTTTGGCCCAGAGACGCGGCAACAGCCTGAGACGCATGAAAACGGTCGGATCGGTAGGAAATTTCGCCTCCCCAAGAAACGCGAAACGCGACGGGATAGCAGAGGCAAAGAAAGACTGGCACCCAGTATGCCCCGAAGGAAGCACTCGCTTCGGTCGTCTTTTCTTTAGCTGCGTATTCCCGTCGCGTTTCGACATAAACCGATTTCACTGCAGCCGGTCAAAAACCGCCTGCGGGTCGATCAAAGCCATCCTAACTTATCCCGACAACCTATCTATCGCCAAGCCCGAAAATTAAATTCACCCAATTACCCATTTCACCCATTACTACCCATACTCTGGGCGATAACTGGGCCGGAAATACCGGCTGTGACGGTTACTCGCAGAATTTAGGCGTTTCAGGCCAACATCGCCAGACCTGCCCCGGGCTTCCGGTGCGGCAACCTCGCAACTTCTTAACTTTGCCGCTCGGGGTGAGCCGCTGGCAAAAATCGATTTCAGGGAAGAGCGAGATGGCAGAGAGAAGGCCCTCCTAAGACCGTTAGGAAAATCCTCTCAGCAAAGACGGGTGGGGAGTATTTTTGGCTTGCTCAACTGAATCGTGTCTGCGTTACTCACCTCAGAAACCCGAGGTAACGCCTATGGCGATCGACAAGAAAAGCCGTACAATACGGCCGTCAGTCGTGTAATCAGGGGTGGAAGCCAAAGTCGCTGTTCACCTCGACACACCGACCGTGGAGAGAGGCGTGCGGTTCGATTTCATTGCAACCCACGTCGATTGATGCCCTCCACGGATCACGAGGGGATGTGGCGGAACTGGCAGACGCGCTGGATTTAGGATCCAGTTCCTTTACGGAGTGCAGGTTCGATTCCTGTCATCCCCACTCTTCAAACGACTTCTTTCATTGCTGACAGCGAACAACGCGCTTGATTAGGTTACGCTTGTTGAGGCGGCACTGGGCAGTCAACCAGACTGCTTAATCTTCGGCCCACGACCAACCTTTTGGGCTGCGAGGTCTCTTCTTTGGAGGGAGGAATCACCGCCAAAACATTGACACGGCCCCACTTCGGACAGGCTCTCCGTGGTGGTGTGTCATGATCCAAAATGCTTTCAGATGGCCACTTCGACTGGATCGCCAACTTCCCATTCTTTGGAGGTCGTGCCGGCCCTCTGGACACGTCGATAAAGGGTGTCCCTCTCAATCGGTTCCCTCCCGGTTTCGGAGATGATCCTCCGAATGTCATCGACAGAAAGAACTTCGGGAGTGGTTGCCCCTGCGTCATGATAGATCAACTCATGCCGGACCGTTCCGTCCAAATCGTCGGAACCGTAGGCTAGAGCATTTTGTGCCGTGCCGATACCGAGCATGATCCAGTAGGCTTTAATGTGAGGAATGTTGTCCAACATCAGACGTGAGATCGCCATGGTTCTCAAATCGTCAAAGGCCGTCGGTTTCGGCATGTGACTCAACCCGGTATTCTCCGGATGAAACGCAAGAGGAATAAACGTTTGAAAACCTTGGGTTTCATCCTGGAGTTCTCTCAATCGCAGCAGATGGTCGATCCGATGGTAAGGCTTCTCGATGTGCCCATAGAGCATGGTGCAATTCGACCGAATGCCCAGTTGGTGGGCGGACCTGTGAATTTGCAACCAGTTGTTCGCATCGGCTTTGTGCTCGCAAAGTTCATCCCTCACCTCAGGATGAAAGATCTCCGCACCTCCTCCGGGCAAGCTTCCGAGTCCAGCATCCAATAGATCTTTAAGAATGTCCTCGATAGGACGTTTCTCCATAAACTCAAACCAGTTTAGTTCCACACCGGTCCATGCCTTGAGGTGCAGATTCGGATAAGCATCATGGAGGATTTGGACCATGTTGCAGTACCAATCAAACTTCTTTTGGTGATGCAGACCTCCGACGATGTGCATCTCCGTACAACCGTTGTCGACTGCCTCCTGCCCCCTGCGGAGAATATCGTCGTCACTCATGACGTATCCTTTGGAGCTCCGCAGATCTGAGCGGAAGGCGCAGAAGTTACAACGATAAACACAGATGTTGGTTGGGTTTAGGTGCGTATTGATGTTGTAGTAGGCATAATTACCGTTGATCCTCTCACGAACCAGGTTCGCGAGTTGTCCCACCTCATTGAGCGGAATCTCTGGGTCGTAAAGGAGTAAGCCTTCTTCAGCGTTGAGTCGCTCCCCTGCCTCAACTTTCTCGCGGATACCCTTCAACTTGGGATGGATCGTGGAGATCATTCTTTGCGCTCGTTCGATGGGAGGGACGGAGTATCGAATGTCAGTGAAACCGTCGAGTTTAGGCATCGATTAACCGGCTGTCTACGGCCACCCCGTCGATCCTCGTCCAACAGATTCAGCCGGCATATCCAGAGAAAGCATCCCGAAAGGTCGTGTGTTTCGACAGTGCCGAGGGCGCGGAGCCTTAATTCAGACTGAATAGTCCGTACATTGAGGTGCACAACCCCGACTTTCCATCCTTATCTGATGGGAACTTTCGGACTTTCATTTGACCGTCTCCTAACCGTCGGTTAGCCTCCACTACCGGGTCGTGTATGGGGAGTCGGCAGGGCCAGTTCCATGATTGGGCTTTTTTGCGCATTTTTGGTGCACCTCAGCCCTGAATCTATACATCAAACGAAATCAAGGCTTCACGTTGAATCCCTTCACCTCCAAGCGTGTGAAACTCGTTTTATTCCTGGGTTTGGCGATTTTTCCCGCTCAGGCCTCGTTCCCAAGCCGCGCGGTTTCACGAGACGTCTTTTTGACGATTGGCGGCGGTTATTCTCCGACAGGAAATCAGATCTCCTTGGAGAAAAATGTCCAATTGTTCTCTTCTTACCTTGTTGAAAGTTACACCCAGCCCCCCGAGCACTACATCTTTTTCTCGGATGGCAATGGCCAAATGCGCGACCTGCAATACATCCCGACCGATTTCCCTCGCGTGAACGAAGTCATTGCCCAAATCAACAACCGCACCTCAGGCCTAAAATACCGATACCGAAACCACGAAGTGCCCAATGTCCGCGGTGGGGCAAATAAAAGCCAGATCCAGAACTGGTTTCAAAAGGAAGGCAGCGGCCTCGCAGTTGGTGACCGCCTGATCGTTTACGTGACGGCACACGGAGGGAAATCTAACGACAAAGAAAAGCCTGAAAATTCGAGGCTCCACCTATGGAACGGTCAATCAATCGACGTGAATGAATTCCGCGGTTGGCTTGAACTCATTGATCCCGAGGTCCCCATCATCGTGGTCATGGTCCAATGTTACTCAGGCGGATTTGCGAATATGATCCTTGACCCCGAGAAGTCCGGAAAAGCGTCGCTTGAAAGGCCTTGGTGCGGTTTTTATGCGACGATACCGACGCGAGTCGCTGCGGGATGCACACCGGATACGCGCGAAGAAAACTATCACGAATACACGACTTATATGATGGAGGCGTTGAGAGGTAAAACCCGTCTTGGGCAACCCGTTGAACGCCCCGACTTTAATGGCGACGGCGTTGTGAGTTTGGACGAAGCCCACAGTTTTGCCTTGATTCAGAGTCGTACCATCGATATCTCAATGAAGACATCGGACCAATATCTCCGGAAAATTGAGATCTCTCTCCCCGAAGAAGGTGCCCTTGATAAAGACTCCGACATCGACATGCTTGTCGAAGCTGCTTCGGTCAATCAGTCTCAGATCATCAATGCATTGTCAGAGCAACTCGAGTTACAGGAGGCTCAACGTGCAACTGCCGCGACCAAGCTGGCCGAACGGTTGAGTTCGGAAAAGAAGGAAGCCGAGCAAAAACGGCGTCAGTTGATCAAAGACCTTCAGCAAAACGCACGGTCCATCCGGAGTGGGATCACATTTCGCTGGCCAGAACTCAACAACTCGTGGAATCCGGAATGCCATCGCCTACTTGAAGAGCAGGGAGATCGGATTCTCCGAACCATCGAAGGCCACCCGAGATTTGGCAAGTTCATGGAACTCCGACAACGGATGACCGAGATTGCCGAAGAGGCTATGGATGCGGATCGCAAATGGGTCAAGTGTCAGCGTCTCATCCGCACACTGGACTCTGTGGCAAGGGCCTCCAACTTGAGGAAGTACGGATCGACCGAAGAGGTCGATCGATACGAGGCTTTGGTGAGACTCGAGTCGAGCTTATTAGGCAATTCGGCAGAGCCCACGATCGATTCTGCCGAGGGACAACCTTAACTCTTCGGTCCTTTGATGCCCGATCCAGAAGTTGGGCGCTCCCGATAGACGACCTGCCCGTCCACAGCGATCTCAAATTCCTTCAGCTGTGCGAACCGATGGAAACCAAGGCGGACCTGAAGTTCCATCGAACCGGCATCCGTCTGAACATCGAATTTGAACAAGTCCGTGAGCCAGATCCACGGCAATCGGCAAACCATTAAACGATGGTTAACCCAGATGCGATCGTGCAGCGAAAAACCACTGTATTCGAGGATCGCATCAATAGGCGACGTAATGCGGACCTTTCTGTACAAAAACTTTCGCTCGATAAGTTCCGCGTGTGGTCGCTCCGTGGCTCGGAATTCAATGACCTCGGTACCATCGGTACACCGTGGTGTCATGTAGGGATTTGTCATTTTCAGCCGGTTTACGAGTCGGCAGGAAGCAGGGATCTCACCGGGCGTCAGCATCAATGCCCACGGACCTGACGACCAGATCCGGCTCATGGTTGCCGAAAATAGCACAGCGACCAGCCTTCGATTGGCCAAAACCATGGTTTTTACTGAAAGACATGGGAAACTAAGAAGTCGGCGGTCCGTGACTTTCGAGCCCCTAGCCATTAAGATCATGCCCCGCACGCACGCTTATTGCGACACGACGTTAAGTGATCTCGACAAAGACTTGAAAATATCAACATCAAGACCCGGCCGGGTGAATGTTTCAATGAGTCCGAATCGCTGTGCCGAACGGCGCAATGGTGCACCGTTGACGACTCGGAGTTTTCATTGTGGACCTCACCTCGGCCGGGCATTTTGGAATCTACATGCGGAATTAAACCCTGCACTTGAATCGTGGTTCCCATTCACCCAAATTTTCTTCCGCTTTGTGCCCACACCTCTGAGAGTCTGATTTCTGCCATTGGCGAGTCACAGGGATCTCACCGGCAAGCCATACCTGTTGAGGTAAAACGATCCGACTTGCATTCATCCCGAGGTTTCCGCAGAGCCCTAGGTAACTGTCGACTTTTTGCCACAGGCAGTCCACTTTAGGCAACACATCTCGCCTCACCAACTCGCTCATGTGGTGGGGAACGTTTCTTTTAACCTCGTCTTTTCCGCATGATTGCGTTGCTTTGAGCAACTCCTCAACGATTGGCGCGTGACTTGCTTCTCATCGGAGAGCGAGTTTGTCTCTCGATTGTCAGCCGCCCTATTGATCTAGGTCGACGACCCTTCCCTCTCGTCCGGGGCGAACGCGGAAAGTGTGAAATATGAATGACATACAAATCCATCGAACCCCACAGTCGATTCTGGGCCTAAAGTTGGTGTGGAATTCTCTGCTCAGTCAAACGCGGAATGCGAATTTCACCCAGAGCTGGAATTGGTTTCAGCTGACCAACAAAGTGGTTTCGAACCAATTCGAACCGATCGTTGTGGAAACGCGTTATCGGGGACGCACCCTTGGGCTTGTCCCCTTCTTCACGAACGTAAGGGCGGAAAGCTGGCACAGTCCGCAAAGTCTTTTAGGATTCGGTAACGCCGCCCCAATTGGACACTCGCCGACAGCAACCTGGATGACAGCAGCAGCATTCCTCCGTGGCTCTCTTTCGAAATCAATGTCTTGGGAGCTTGGTCCATTCGTCCACGGAACCGGAGCGTCGACCCGGGTCAAAACGGTCTTCAGTCAACTCGCGTTGCCGTCGCTTGGTCTCTCAAGCCTGAACATGCCAGTCGCTTACCTCAAGAGCAAAAGCTCAGGTAAAATCCCGGGACAGCGGCCCTTAGCCAGGCCCACGAATTGGGAAACGTTGATTGGCCCACCCAACCGATCCGTTCCCATTGAACGCCGGGTGCGTCAGACAGAACGATTTGCAAGCCTGCTTTCAAACATGGATTTGGCTCTCACCAAAAGCGCCGGAACATTTCGTTTCAAACCGAGCGACTTCGATTCCATCTTCGAGGCGTTTTTTGACCACGGCTGGATTCATTTACTGACGCAACAACGTGACTTTGGCTTTCTCGTTTTAGGGGATCGAAAAACTGCCTACCTGCTCCCTTGTGGTTTTCGGTCGCTCTCAGAACCCAGCCAAAGCCAAGCTTACGAAGAGGCTCTTATACTCTTGGCGAACGCCGATTTCAGACGAGTCTTCCTTTTGAGCCCAGATCCCCCTCCCCAGGGTTTATTCCAGAACGAACGCTCCCACTACATGTACCGATATGCTGCGAGGAGAACTCCGCAGACCACATTCTTGAACTTACTGAGTCGACTCACTGATACGAGCAACTGGACGTTCACTCACCGTCAAAACACGCAACTGGATTGAGGTACGGACGGCAACCTGCTTTACGCGACCAAGCAAATCACCGAAGATCTGCCCAAGGAAAGAAATGGAATCTCGCTGGCAACTGTTGCCGCGCCAGCAATTCTGTAAATTAACGCTGCCATACGACGCGAAAAATAAGAGGCGAAACTCAAGCTTGTCGACCTGCCAGTAAGCGATCATCCGCCGGGCACGCGCTGACCTTTCGAAGCCGCGAGACACCTCTTTGGCCTGCCCCTCGTGCAACCTTGCCACCTACGAGGCAAATCCTGCCGTCAAGCTAAACGAAGCGTCTCTGGAAAAGGTAGGATCGAAGGAAAACTCCGCTGGGCGTTCCCACTCGGCGATAATCTCTTCAGGTCTTATGCGTACTTCACCAGCCCTTCGTCATCAGCCTCGTCCGTTCCTGACGGCTCAATGGCGTGACTTGATCATGGTTAACTATCGGGTCGACCCCGATCTTCTCCAACCCTGGGTTCCGCGAGGGACCTCGCTTGATCTTTGGGCTGGCGATGCGTTGATCAGTCTGGTCGCATTCAAGTTTCTTGATACCCGAGTCATGGGATTCAATCTGCCGGGTTACCGTAACTTTGAAGAGGTGAACCTTCGCTTCTATGTCCGTAGGGAGGCCGACGGCGATCAAAAACGCGGCGTCGTTTTCATCCGGGAATGGGTCCCGAAGCGGATGATCTCATGGGTCGCAAATACGGTGTACAACGAACATTATGCCACCATTCCCATGCGTCATTCGGGACGGTATGCCTCAGATAGGACTGATCGCATCTCCTATGAATTCAAAGTGTGCGGAAAATGGAACAGCGTCGCCGTTCAAACCACGGGTGCTGCGACGATTCCTCAAGAAGATTCGCAACTTTCCTTCATTGCCGAGCATTACTGGGGTTACTCGCAGCAAAGAGACGGTTCCACGATGGAGAATCAGGTGGAACATCCCCCTTGGGAAGTCGACACTTTGATCGCCTCTGATCTGCAATGCGATGCCACTTCTGTCTACGGCAGTCTCTGGGGCGAAGTCTTTGCTCAAGGCCCCATCTCATCTTTTCTGGCGGTTGGGTCTGACATCAGTGTTCAGCGAGGCCGAAAACTACAGGACACCCTCTGACTTCAAGCATGCGTGCTTTTGAAATAAGAACACGCCGTTTGAAACATTGGTTGCCCAACACGCTCGTGGGAATGTCCCGCGATTCATTTTTTTGGAGTCTTCAAAGGAACCCTTGGGTACTTAATCACGGGTAGGGGCAACCAGCCCCTTCAAGCGAGTTGGTCCCAAAACAAGGAGTTCCAATGTTGGGCGGTAGCCGTATCTCTTCGGTTTGTATTCTGTTTTGTGTGATCGTTCTGCACTGGCTGAGCCCGCCAAGATCTCATGCTTCCATCCTCGTCGCCTACCCCTCGTTCGAAACGACCTCTTCAATCGAAGCCTCCGAATTGGCGGAGGGCATGCTTGCCGATCCGTTGCGGCGAGGCTTAGGTCTCCTCCCCGCATCGGGAGGCACGTTCAACTCTCGCAGTTGGTCGAGCCCGTCGATCGACCAAGCGAATGAGCGGGAGGAGCGACTCACATGGTGCATTCGCGGCAAAAAAGCGTTCCGGTTGGAAACATTACGGATCCGTTACGACCGTTCTCCATCGGGCCCTCAAAAGCTTGCAATCCAACTGGCGATCGACGGCGGAGTCTTCGAGAACCTCTTCATTGACGATGCGATCCGGGACGACTCGTCGGAGGACCATCTCATAGAATTGGATCGTTCGCGTCTCCTGACTGTGGCGGCTTTTCGGTTGGTTGCTTGGGACGCGCCACATCTCGCTGGAACTTTGGATGTCGAAAACCACACGTTTGAGCCCCTCCGCTCCATCTCGATCAGCGGATCGCTTCTCCCAAAACCGGTTCCAGCCCCCAACGCGTTTCAGACATGGACGCTTACATTTGTCAGTCTGATCCTTCTCCGGAGAGTTGCCGGACGATTCAACCTCTTCTGGCACGCCCCGCAACTCTGACTTCCATTAAAAAAACCCGATCGCCACAGAGGGCGACCGGGCTGTAACTCGACTCGGCTTAGAATCTAAGGAGATTCCAATTCGAGCTGGTGGCTGCCGGTTGGCAACCCGCCAGTTGCCTTAGACGGAGCCACCTCGAAGGCTAGTACAGAAATAATTCACAGAATCACCTCCTTTCTCAAATCGAACCTCCCGCGCCGTCCCTAGTTTAGCCAACAGAAAGGGACAGCGATCGGGCGTTAAGTTAATCGCACTGCGTTGGTGCGACCCATGACTTTATTGTTTCATAAACAAGAATCGGAGCAAGCGGGAAAACAATATTTTCGGGCGGCATGATCCGGGTCTCGCGCGGCTTCTGAAGCCTCAGCGAGCCTTGTTCGATGGTTAACGGGGCTCAAATTTCAACCGGACCTTGTATTCGCCCGGAAACTCGTACCCATTGTTGATAAAATTATCCATCATCGCGATGGACAGTTCGACAGTGCCGTCGCGTGGTGCGGTCAAAGTCTGCTCACGACCCACCAACTGCCAATCCCCTTTGCCGACACGAACGAGCACGGCACCGATCGGAAACTTGCCCATATAAGTCCCATAATCAGCCAGCCCGTCTGGTGTGGCCGTTTCGTCCCACGGACCGAGGTAAAGCGTGCCATCTACTTTAATCGAAAGCTCGTCACCTCGTTGGACTCGGATCTTGGTGGAAGCGGGGGTGCGCTGCACAAAATTCTGGGCGTTCATTGTGAGATTACGGCTAATGGCGTCACGCGTCCCCCATTGTCGGGTGCCAAACTTGACGTCCGCCAGTTGAATCTTCAGATCACCATATTTGCTCGCCAATGCGAACTCATCGCTCTGAATCTTCCCAACGATCGTGAAGTCATCGGTCACCACAGTGTCACCAAAAATCCACGGGGGATCCACGTCGGAATCATCCTCAAGATCCTGAAGTTCCTCCAGCCCTTTTTGGATCGTCTCCAAACGACGCTTGAGCTCTGAATCACCTTCATCCTCAACGGTACTCAGGTAATTCTTAATGGATAGTCCATACCCCATCAGCTCTTTCTGAGCCTGCTCGCGTTTCTCATAAGCCTCGTCGCCCAACTGCTGGACAAGCTGACCCAGTTTCTCCAGCAAGACCGGGTAACTCTTCAAACCCGGGCGCACGCTCTTCACTCGGGAAACGGGCACGGTCAGCGGGCCAAACTCAGTGGTCACCAACAACTCGGAAATCGCAAGTTCTCCAGTCACCACGGAACCGTCGTTGAGGTGCAAGCGGATTTCGTTCGGTTTCACCTTGATCACGGATCTGGGTAGCTCAATGGGTGCTCCATCATCTTGAACAGCCGCATCGCCACTCTCCTCACTCACAGAGTCCAAGGGCAAACCGCCAGCGATCTGCTCTCCAATACCTCGAAAGATATCGCGTAGATTGCCCTCATCTTGAGCCGAAAGCTGCGGGATGCAGAAGAGTGTTCCGCATAGAGCGAACGTGCAACACCATAGCCTGAGGAAGAACTTCATCGGGAATACCTCAATCCGTCTTGGGGAGCGTGTTTATTCGCATTTCGGTTGAGCGAACCATTCGTGGCATCATTTCCCATAATGACCCTGGCTCGCTTGTCGGTAGCATTGTGTTCCGAACCCGCAGAAACCAACAGCATTCGTCCAATATTTTTCGAAATTGCCCCGCTGCGTGCGGCAGAGCTGGAAACTTCCCCCGCAACCTCAGATTTAACTTTCAAGCGCGGCGAGGCAACGCTACGGATTGGGACTTCCCGGTTCTTTCGGTTCGACCTCAAGAGGTTGGCCGGTGCGTTCCGGCCGCACTTCTAGATAGCGTTCAGAGGCAATCAACATCCGAGGCACTGCGGAGGGGGATTGCTGCCTTAAAGTTGACGCGGACCGGATGGTTGTCTCAGCAAGATCCAACCACTCAGGTCGGTCCATCTTTTCACCGAGGTAGATAAGATTCAGTGCTGAAATTGAATTTCCAGAGGGCACGACGTTATCGACCGGGTTTTTTGCACGTGCGAGCAGGGACTCATGGTCATCCGAAGTGAAATAAAATCCACCGCCGGTCTCATCTAGAAAGAGGTCTACCTGCCGCTCCATCAGATTGGACGCCTTTTCCAACCACACTTCGTCCCCCGTGCACTCATGCAGAGCGATCAAACCGTCGATCAGGTTGGCATAGTCATCCACATAAGCTCTGAGGACCGGTTCGTCCTTGCCTTGCGTCCGGTAGAGTCGTCCCTCTTCATCCACCAGTTGATCCAAGACGGCATTCGCGACCCTCTCCGCCAATACCTGGAAGCGGGGCTCTTGTAGACAACGACTGGCATCGGCCAAGCCACGAATGGCCAAACCGTTCCAAGAGGCCAAAAACTTGGTGTCAGTCAACGGTCTTTCTCGTTGGTTTCTCACCTCGAGCAGTTTTTCCTTGATCGGCTGGATTTTATTCAGCCACGCTTCCAGTTCCACGCCTTGTTGCTCCGCCGTTTCGCTTTGCGAGCGAGAAAGCAAAAGCACGTAGTCTTTCTCCTCAAAATTGGGCTCGCCCCCGACATCCCATATTGCCGCTGCCGTCGCCCATGCCTCGTCGCTGTTGAGCAATGAACGCAATTCAGTCTCACTCCAGCGATAAAACTTTCCTTCCTCACCTTCGCTATCCGCATCCAAAGCCGACCAGTAAGCGCCGCAGGCATCCGTCATTTCCGTCTCGAGAAACTGGACGGTTTCTTCGACGACACGACGATAGTCCGGATTGTTCGTCAGCTGATAAGCCTGAGCGAAGACAGAAATCAGTTGGGCGTTGTCATAGAGCATCTTCTCGAAATGCGGGATGTGCCAGAATCGATCGACGCTATAACGATGAAACCCTCCAGCGAGCTGGTCGTAAATCCCGCCCTGATAAAGATGATCAAGGGTCTGGGTCAGCATTTCACGCGTTTTTGTATCCGCTTCATTTTTTCTGAGTTGCTCAAGCAGAAGAATAAGGTTGGAGGGTTCTGGGAATTTCGGTCGCTGAGATTCACTGGGGTTGAATCCGAACCCACCATGCTCGGGATCAAATTGCTCCGCCAATGCCTCAAGCCCATCCGCGATCGCGGCCTTCTCGAGTCGAAACAGTGGATTCGGGCGGTTCCCTGCAAGCTGCAACTGAGTCACTTCAGTCACCCGATCTGCATCGTTGCGGAGCGACGTTGGCGACTCCAACCAGACCGCTTGAATCCGCTTCAGCAGTGTCAAAAAACCAGTTTGAACGCCACGATCGCCATCTCGGGCGGGGAGATAGGTCCCTCCAAAAAATGGTTTCGCCTCGGGCGTCAGGAACATGGACAGCGGCCAGCCCCCGCCGCCGCCGGCGCCGGAAAGTTCATTGAATACATAAAGACTGGTCATGTAGATCTGGTCGACGTCCGGCCTCTCCTCACGATCGACCTTGATGCAAACAAAACTCTGATTGAGAAGTTTGGCGATCTCTTCGTCACTAAATGCTTCCCGCTCCATGACGTGGCACCAGTGGCAACTGGAATAACCGACCGACAGGAAAATGAGCTTGCCCTCCCGTTTGGCTTTCTCTAACGCTTCCGGTCCCCAGGGGTACCAGTCCACCGGGTTATGCGCGTGCAACAGCAAGTAGGGACTGGTCTCTTTCGCAAGCCGATTAGGCTCTGTCCTTTCCTTCTGGGTTTTGCCTCCATTCTCGGTCTCCTGAGTCGTCGCGGGTGTCGCATTGGTCTCTGAGAAATTAACTTCTCGAGGTTGCGGATCCAGAGAAGCCCCTTCGGACGGCTCCGCCTGTGAGGGGGCGTCGTCAGGGGACGCCTGATTGACAGCCTGCGGATTGCAGCCGCCCGCCAAGATGATGCTCCCAACAACAATGGACCACAGGGCGGAGCAAACAACACGCGTGCGAACCTCCGAGGACACAGGTATCTCGGAAACAATAAAACGGAACATGACGGATCCTTGGTTGGAAGATCGACTTAGCCTTTGAGGCTTCGTGTGGCCACTAGAGATTTGAGCGATCTTAAGTTCAAACGCGGGGGTAGGCAATCAACAGCCACCGAATCTTCACAAAGACATTTGATCTTCACACGGCCACCTGAGCAGCCTCATTCCCAAAACAGCTCACCGCTCCATCTGAGCGGGAAGAGCCACCCCGAAGGGATTCGTCCCTCCCGAGCCAAAGCGAGTCACTTGGATGCAGTGAAAGGAATATCCCGCGCGTGCATCCGCTTTTTGCCAAACAGCGGCCCCATCCAAACTCGTCGGAGACCCCCGCACGAACGACCTTGTGAACCTCGCCCCTGAGAGGGCTGAACATGCGGCTCGGGCTCACCGGTTTCGAAGGGGTAATCTCAGTGTGACAACCCTTAAAACTCCGGGAAACGTCTGCAAAGTGGCCCTTGCAAAGCGAACGACGCCCTTTATAATCCGGTTCTGATTTTTTAGGGTCGAGTGAGGCCGACTTCCTTGCCGAAGGGGTTAACCTCTGGATGGTGCCTAAAGGGTCGTGGCGAGAGCCAAAATAGGCGGGTGTAGCTCAGTGGTAGAGCACAACGTTGCCAACGTTGTTGTCGAGGGTTCGATCCCCTTCACCCGCTCTTTTTATTGCCTTGAGTCGACCGCACGCAAATACCCACCCATGTGGGGCACACAAGCTGAAGGCATCTTGCTCTGACGCGACCCACGGGATCACTCACTCCCTACTCGTTGCTGGAATAGGCAACTCTCGATTTGGGGTGCAAAGCGTTTGGCGGTCACCGGCCTTAATCCTTTCGGGTGTTCGCACCACCCCTCAAAGCCTCTTGGGCAACCTTTGTAGTAGATGGAAAGTTCATGACCGAGACTGATCAAGAACGCACGGAAAACGATGACGTCGCGTTGGAAGCCGCTTTGGAGCAGGAGAATGCCAAGGAACCTTTGACCTTGGACATCAAAGTCGATTCCAAGAGCGCATGCGAACGCCATGTGACGGTGACCGTCTCTGAAGCAGACATTCAGCGGTACTTTTCTGAACAATTCGACGAACTGATGCCCAACGCCTCGGTACCTGGCTTTCGTCCTGGAAGAGCTCCGCGAAAATTGGTTGAAAGTCGATTCCGTAATCAGATTTCGGATCAGGTCAAAGGCTCGCTGTTGTTAGATAGCATGACACAGGTGAATGAGGAGCAAAGCTTCTCCGCGATCAGCGAACCGGATTTCGATTTCGAGGCCATCAGCATTCCTGACAGCGGCCCACTGACTTACGAATTCGACATCGAAGTTCGCCCTGAGTTCGATCTGCCAGACTGGAAAGGTCTGGAACTTGAACAAATCTCTCGAGACATCAACGATGATGACATCGATGGCCAAATCCGCCGCTTGCTGAGCTCTCAGTCAACGCTGGATCCAAAAGAGGGGGCAGTCGAGGCAGGCGATCACGTCGTCGTGAAAATTGGTGTTCAGAAAGACGGGAAGGCGTTGACCTCCTCCGACGAGATCACGGTGCCGGTGGTTCCGAAACTTGTTTTCCCCGAAGCGACCCTCGAATCGTTTGATGAGTTGGTTACGGGCGTGAAAGCGGGCGAGGAAAAGACGACTCAGGTCACCCTCAGCAACGACATTGAAAACGAAGAGCTTCGGGGCGAGGAACTGGAACTAACCTTCTCCGTTCTAGATGTGAAGCAGCAAAACACGCCGGAATTGACGGCGGAAGTGCTTGAGTCCTATGGAGTAGAAAACGAAGAGAAATTGCGGGAAGCAGTTCGATCTTCGCTGGAACGACAGGTCGAATATCAGGCCGGACAGAAACTTCGGCAACAGATCAGCTCGCTGCTGACGGGCTCGGCCGACTGGGACTTACCTCCCGATCTACTTCGTCGACAGTTCCGTCGAGAACTGGAGCGTTCCATTCTGGAGTTGAGATCGAGTGGATTTGACGAGTCAATGATCCGTGCCTACGAGAACGATCTACGTCAGAACACGATGGCCAATACACGGACATCGCTCCAAGAGCACTTCATTCTGGAACGGATTGCTGAAGAGGAAGGCATCGAGGACGACCCTCAAGATTACGATCTTGAAATCGCGATGATCGCCATGCAGCAAAACGACTCTCCTCGTCGCGTGCGTGCCCACTTGGAGCGTCGCGGGCAAATGGATGCTTTGCGAAATCAAATCATCGAACGCAAAGTGCTTGAACGGATCAAAAGTGAAGCGACGTTCAAGGAAGTTGAATACGAGTTGCCGAACGAAGCGTCCGAAGGTGTCGAATTCTCACTTGTCGGTGCGGCAAAAGACTCAGACATTCCGGAAGCCAAGTACTCGGAGGATGCTCCCAGCACCCCAGGTGGATCATCCAAGACCTCATAGGCAAACCGCAACTCATTCAGCGGGCGACTCATCGCCCGCTTTTTTATTGCGATTGGCGGTCAGCGGACCCGCTACGAAGTCTCATACTCCAGTCGCAACCCAAGGCAGCCTGACGAGTCTTCAGATCGCGCTTCCGCTTGTTTCGGCGGGCAAGTCCAATTAAAAAACCCGGCTTACCATGGGTCAGCCGGGCTCTTGAAATCGCGATAAATCCCTTGGACTCTTCGGGGCAACTCGATCAGTTTCGCGCCTCGGCTTCCTTATCTTTCAATTCTTCCCGGGCTTTTGGCAATTCCAGGTCGACAACGCCCCGCGCGCCACGACCTTCATTGTCAATACGATGGTCGGCCACCCACTCGACATACTCCACTCGAGCCTTCCAGTAAGCCTCTTTCGCCTCGTCAGTCTCTGGTGCGTTGAGGGGCCTCAGAAGCCGAATACCGACACCTGTCCCGGGGTATGTGGTGTACCACCACGGACTTTTTGGGACGTTGGGGTCATCGGCCTTCCATGCCTCATCATCGGACCCAAGTCGAGCGGCACTGCGACACTCCGCCGCTGTCATTTCAAACGAACCTCCCCGAGCAACCAGAGGGTACTCTTTTTCAGGCCAGCGAATCGCTTCTCCCGCCGTCGCCTGATCACTTTTGATGAACCCATAACCCTCTGGCGTGTAAGCATCCAATGTCCACTCAGCAACGTTCCCATAAATATCGTAGAGCCCCCAAGGGTTGGGTTTCAGCTCGCCAACGTCATGACGCAGCTCATCCGAGTTGTCTTCAAACCATGCGTAATCCTCGAGTTCATCAGGATCATCCCCAAAGAAGTAAGGAGTGTCTGTCCCGGCACGGGCTGCATATTCCCATTCCGCTTCGCTGGGAAGTCGGTAGAAATCTTCGCACAAAATACTGAGCCATTTGGTGTAATGCTTGGCCGCAAACTGGGTCATCGTTGCCGCGGGTTCACGCGGCCCTTCCCCTGCGGAATAGGTAAACGTCGGATCGTAGAGGTTTGAAGGTGCCGTCACCACATCCGGCCCATGTATGTCTTTGACGGCCCGCATCTGAAAGGACTCAAACCCCTTAAAAATATCGTGCAGTTCCATGTAACGCTTGTACTCGTCCCACGTCACCTCGTACTTTCCGATCCAGAAGGGTTCGATGGAGATCGTCTTTTGAGGTCCCTCGGCTTCGGTCCGATCTGACTCGTCCTCAGGACTTCCCAACTGAAAAGTGCCACCTGGAATCGGAATCATCTCGAATTCGATCTCCGTCCCCGGAATCGTGGACTTGTAGGGCACCATGTAACCGCGATCCGTTTCAACAAACGGGCCCTCGGCAGGCTTATCTTTGACGAGCCCGGCAGGATCATCCTTTGCAGTCGCATTACATAGACTTCCCAGGGTCAGAAAACACCCTAACCACATACAAAAATGAAGTTGAGACATTCGAAAAACGACTGACATGGTTTTCCTCGGTTTAGGTCATATTCAAGGTATCGCGATTACTTTAAGCGGTAGGTTCCCGGAACGGGAGGCCATGGATGAAGACGCGATACCGGGGAAGAGCAGGGTAGAGGACTGGCAGGAGCCCCAATGTCCCCGCAGGTACTATTATGTGCGGAACCTTGCCTCGGGTCCAACCCTGTCTTGCCGAAGCCGCGCTCAAGATTTTCATGGGATAGGACTTTGCAGGCAAATTTTGCATTCTACTACGGGAATGGCGATACTTTGATAGTCTGATATGGGCAAAACAACAACAACCTGCCTCAGCAAGGAATCACGGGAATTCCGCGTTCCATTTTCCGAGGAGAGACGAAGACATGAGTGGTGCAGATAACCGCAGAACCTTTCTGAAAACCACAGCCATGGCTGGCCTCGCGGCCCCGATGGCCTCACGAAGTTGGGCGAGGACACTTGGTGCGAACGAATCGGTCAACATCGCATGTATCGGAGTTGGAGGTAAGGGAAACTCCGATATGATGGAGACCTCGGTGGGCCAGAACATTGTGGCCATCTGTGACATCGATGAGCAACGACTTGCTGCAGCTGGCGAACGCTTTCCCAACGCGAAAAGGTATACCGATTGGCGGAAGCTCTTGGAGCAAAAAGATATTGAGGCGGTCACCATATCGACGCCCGACCATACCCACGCTCCAGCGACGTATTCCGCAATCTCTCTGGGCAAACATGTTTACACCCAAAAGCCCCTGACTCACGACGTCCACGAGTCACGCATACTTACTCAGGCTGCTGAGAAAGCGGGCATCGTCTCGCAGATGGGAATTCAGCATCATTCGTCCGCCCGTCTGAAAATCGCGGTTCAGGTGATTCGCGATGGGGCCATCGGTGAAGTCTCCGAAGTTCATACTTGGACCGATCGTCCCGGCACCTTTTGGAAGCAGGGTTTGTCCCGCCCCGAATCGGGCGAGCAAGTTCCGAACCATGTCCACTGGGACCTATGGCTTGGCACCGCCCCCCAGCGTCCTTACGTCAACGGCATGTATCACGGCTTTCACTGGAGAGGCTGGTGGGATTTTGGTACCGGAGCATTGGGTGACATGGGTTGCCACATCATGGATCCGGTAATCAATGCTTTGGAATTGGGACCGCCAAAAGTCGTGTCCGCAGAAGGCCCCGCACCCCACCCGGAAAGTGGCCCGCTTTGGTGCGTCGTCAACTATGAGTTCCCCGGGACCGAGCGCACGACCGACACGCTGAAAATGACTTGGTACGAGGCGGGCAAAATGCCTCCACGTGACGTGTTTAAAGCTCCCGAAGACTGGCCGGGTTCCAAGAATGGCGTACTCTTCATCGGGGAAAAGGGCAACCTTTTTGTTGGTTTCCCCGAGATGCCAGAACTCTTCCCTAAAGCGGATTTCGCAAATTATAAGATGCCGGAAATTGCGGATAACAATCACTACACGCAGTGGACTGCGGCCATATTGGGAAATGACGAAGCCTCCTGCCCGTTCGCGTACTCCGGTCCATTGACCGAGACCGTGTTGTTAGGCAATGTTGCGTACCGCAGCGGTACCACAATCCATTGGGACAGTGAAAAACTGGAAGCGATCGATAATCCGAAAGCGAATGCTTTGCTGAAGCGGGAGTATCGCGACGGGTTTGAAGTGCAAGGACTTTAGCATCCCGAGACATTCAACGGGCAATCTACATTTAAACTGACTCGATTTTCCCAGGACGGCCATTTTGGCTCGCCCAGACATGCACTACTGCTTTCAAAGACCACTGTTTTCAGAGACGTTGCACCCGATGACCCACCTCATGATCCACTCGACCACCGTTCGCCTGTTTTTGATTTTGATCGCCATGATGCCGTGGCTGGCATCGCAGACCGGCGCTGAGGAGCCTCAACCTCCCAACATCGTTCTGATTTTAGCGGACGACCTCGGTTACAACGAACTGGGGTGCTACGGCCAAACGAAAATACGCACCCCTCGAATCGATCAACTCGCGCGTGAGGGGATGAAATTTACGCAGCACTACAGTGGTAGTCCAGTATGTGCCAGTTCGCGGTGTGTACTGATGACCGGCCTCCACACGGGACACGCGTTTGTCCGCGGAAATAAGGAGATGGGAGGATGGGGTCCAGATGAACCAGAGGGACAACTGCCTATCCCCGATGAAACCGTGACCCTCGCAGAAAGACTGAAGAAGTCCGGCTACGCGACGGGCGCTTTTGGGAAATGGGGCCTTGGCGGTCCTGGCAGCACCGGGCATCCGTGCTATCAGGGCTTCGACAGGTTTTACGGCCTGCTATGCCAGAGAGTGGCGCACAATTATTACCCGACCCACCTGTGGAGTGATCACGACGTCGACGTTCTCGGCAATCGGTATTTCTCAGCCCACCAGAAATTAGCCGCGCCACTGGAGACCGAGGGTGAGTACTACGATCAATACCAATCTGAGGTCTACGCGCCCGATCGCATGATTGAAGAAGCCCTCAAGTTTGTCGATGCGAATCAGAAGGCACCTTTCTTTCTTTACTACGCGACCCCGGTCCCCCATGTCTCACTCCAAGTTCCAAATGACTCACTGAAGGAATACGAAGGGGCATTTCCTGAAACGCCCTATCTTGGTCAAAAGGCTTACCTCCCCCACCCGACACCGCGAGCTGCCTACGCAGCAATGATCACCCGCATGGATCAGCATATCGGTCAACTGATGGATCGCATCGAATCGTTGGGGCTTTCTGAAAACACCATCTTCATTTTCACGAGCGATAATGGCCCAACATTCAATGGCGGATCCGATTCAAAATTCTTCGATTCCTCGAGCAACCTTCGGGGCCTAAAAGTTGATGTTTTTGAAGGAGGGATTCGGGTTCCAATGATTGTTCGCTGGCCAGCGAAGGTGAAATCGGGAACGACAAGTGACCACGTGAGCAGCTTCCAGGATTTTACTCCAACACTGCTGGAAATTACCGGAACGGCAGCAGCTTCAGAAACCGACGGCATCTCATTTCTGCCAACGCTCATGGGGCAGCCTCAGCCCAACCATGAGTTCCTCTATTGGGAACTTGGTCGGCAACAGGCCGTCCGTGCCGGCGACTGGAAATTGGTCAGGAAAGGTGATGCAAAAGGCAATATTCGGACGATGTTATTCAATCTCGCCGAAGACTTGGGCGAACAGGAAGATCTGTCTGAACAGGAACCGAACCAACTTTCCAAAATGCTGCAATTGGCGAAGCAGGGCCGAACTCAGAGTCCTGAATTCCCATCCATCTACGACTCCAAACCGGACTCATCCCCTTGAGCGGATCGTGGTGATGAACTGGACAAGGAAAACACTTTATCTTTAGGACCTTGGCCGCAACTCAGCTCACCAGCTTTGCGCTGATCACAGCGTGATTTTGTTCCGCATGAAAAAACTGAAACGCTTAACACCACATACAACGAAACTCTCAATGGCAAGTGGTTCCAATTTGAATATCCGACTTCAGGGAAGGTTCCTCGTGGCGGCCCTCGTTCTTTCCTGCTCCGCAGCGAAGGGAGACGAAGGAACCGAGTTTTTTAAAAAGAAGATTCAACCCGTCCTTCAGGAACACTGCTTCAAATGCCACAGCGCAAAGCATGATCGGTCGGAGGGAGGATTGCGTTTGGACTCCCGAGAGGCCATGCAGGAAGGAGGAGATTCCGGAGCGGCGGTCGTTCCCGAGAATCTCGAGGAGAGCCTGCTGATTTCGGCGATCCAATACACCGATGATTTTTACCAGATGCCTCCCGACAATAAACTTCCTGATCGGATCATCAAGGACTTCATCCGCTGGATTGAAATGGGAGCCCCTGACCCTCGGGACGAAGCCGAGGATCAGTAGTGGCTGTTTGTGAGTGTCCCTGATTGGGATCCATCAGTCCTAGAAGTCCGTATTGGGCTTCTCAAGATCCAATTCCTGGATCCAGACATTTCGGTATCGCACGTCGTGACCTTCACATTGAAGCTTCAGCCCGCCAGGCGTGTCTGTGATTCCCTTGCCCCCGTCATTACCGCCATCGATCCCTGACGCCGGTCCTCCCCAGACCTGATTGATTTCCTGATTCTCGTGGACCTTCTTTCCATTGAAGTACATGGTCACCCGAGCCTTTTCGATCCGCTTTCCATCTTCGAAACGAGCGGCGCGAAATACGATGTCGTAAGCATTCCACTTCCCAGTACCATTGTATGCATGGTACGGTGCCTCAGTTTCATTGATGACCGCTCCCATCCCGTGACTGGTCCGATCCCCATCAAGGATTTGGATTTCGTAACGGTTTTGCAGATAAACCCCACTGTTGCCCCGCTTTTTGGCAATCCAAAACTCGACGTGCAATCGAAAGTCGCGGAACTTCTGCTTGGTGACGATATCCGCCGCTCCAAACTTTCCTCCGGCAGCGGCGGGGTCATCCGTCATTACGACCGTTCCTTGATCCACTGGATCATCAACCACTTTCCATTTGATGGGCAGGGAGGAACCGAAACGGGGCCCCTCCCAGTAAGTCCATTTCTCATCCAGCAGCTTGCGGCTACCGTCCAAGAGTACCTCGGCACCTTCAACCGGCTTTGCCCCAACACCAATATTCTCCGATCGGAAAAGCTCCGAGGCCGAAATCGCCTGAGAACTCAAAATCGAAACTGTGAGCAAAATCATCCACCGATATTTGAAGTTCATCATCTTTTCATTCCTGTAATGGCAAGCTAGTCACACCCAATTTAGACCTATAGGGGCCAAACAAATTGAAAGGCTCCGTCACTTCGAATTCGCCTGTAAGCGAGCTTTAAAAGGGAACATCGTCGTCATCAGCTGCTTCCATGAATGCGTCGTTGGCTGATGCAATTTGGTCATCACCCGCAGTCGCATTTTTCGAATTGAGAATTTTAAAATTTGTGGCCTCGGCACTTAAAAAAAACTTCACCTCGCTGTTCGCATCACGCTGCCACTTGCGACCGCTCAATCGGTAAGCAATTTCGACTTCGTCGCCCACCGTCAGTTGATCCACCGAATCGCAACTGTCTTGGATGAACTCCACGGGAATAAAATTGGTAAAGCGTCCGTTGTCTTGCTCCAGCACCACAAGACGTTTTCGAAATCCTTTTTGGCCAAAGGTTTTGGTTGGTTCAATCAAATGCACCACGCCACTCACTGCTGCTCCACTCATGAAAGCGAATCCTCCAGGCACAAAATAGTGAGAGTCACGTAAAGAGGTCACAACTTCGTTTGACATGGTAACCGTTCTATTCCGGTTGATAAACAACCCGGACTTTCGGAGTGATGCTCCGCCACAACTCAGGGATCGAGACGGGCCAAAAGCTGTCTGCGACTGACTCCACGACGGCTGATGCGACTATCGGCCGACTCGGGCAGATTGTCTCCGATGAGAAAATACTCGTCTTCCCCAAGTTTTCTGCCTAACTCCCACTGGGTTTCGTCACCGTAGGGTCCCACCAGATGCAGATCGCGACGAATTTCCAAACCTTGAACTTCGACCTCGCCCCCCGCTTCGAGCACGATAGGCTCTGTCGAATAGCCCGATCGCTTGTTCGTGTAATTTTTATCCACGAAGTCTTCTTCCACAATCACGACCCCCTGAAGCTCCACGGTCAGGCGTCGATCGAAACAGGAGACCCCAAAATGAGCCCACTCCCTTTGAGGTAGATGAATCTTCTTGCTTACGAAATCAAGCTGGCCCGGAACTTGTGTCATGACCCGTTGCTGATCCAAATCCCAGATGACACTTACGATGCGATCCCCCGACGCCAGGGAACAGGTCAACCGGGAGTTGTCGGCCATTCTCCATTGCCCCCGCAACATCAGGTCATTCACGGGATTCAGTCGCCTCGGCTGACTCTGACTGTAGGCGAGAGTATCTTCGATCGGCGCCCTTGGAACATCTCCACTCGGAGTCACGACGCAGCGGCGATGATGGTAGACCAAACGCCCGGACTTTGTCCCGGATTGGCTTTGAGAAAACCATCGGTCCATGTCACGAGTCCAGACCGCCCCCGTATCCGCCCTCCAACCTACCTTTGCTTGAAGGTTTTTTTTCCAGAAATCGCCGTGAACCAGTACACTTTGCTGCAGCTGCTGGTTCCAACTTTTGCGAGTCAACCGGTCGTCGATGTAGAGATCACCATGACGAAACGCCAGCGATTCCCCCGGCAATCCGATGATTCGTTTGACAAGCCGCTGCTCATCCCCACCGGGCAAAGCATTCACCTCAGTTTCTTTACCCGGACCTGAAGCTTCAACGACCACCACATCGAATCGATCTGGCTCCCATTCCTTCTCACCCAAAACGAAATCGACTCGATCGCCCAAAACCGGCTGAGGAACAACCTCGGAGTATTGTCGAACGCCGCACTGCGGGCAAACAAAATCCTTATCCAATCCTGACTCCCAAGCCATAGGAATCTCCCACCCACAGGTAGAGCATTCCCAGACCACGTGCGGTCCCAAAAGATGAGGGGCCATGGAGTGACTCGTGACCCTTCCTCGAATTGAACTCAGCGTCGGCTCCAGCTCCGCCTTCCGACACCCCAGTAGCGGTGAAACGGTCACTGTTGCTGCAGCCGCACGAAGCAGGCTTCGTCGAGTTAGGTCGGGGTGATTTACCCAAAAGCTTCGTGACATTGAGAAGGGCCCAACGATCGATCGTGAGTGGAAAACGGAACTGCCGTCGGCTACGATATGGCACGAATGTTCATTACGGACCATGACTTTGCTGGCAAAGATTTGACGGGGAAAGGCAATTCGCAATTCCTGCCTGACCGGCGCGTTCATGGTAGCCCACGACGACGGTCGTCGACAACGTTTTCCAGAGATGGAGAAAAACACCGCCATGGATCCCTGCTCTCGACGCAGCAGTGGTGTCCGTGAGTTGAAAGGTGAGAAAAAGCCATGAATCGAAAAATAATCAATCATCATGCCGTACGCTTACTCCTCGCCGGTCTCATTGGGGCTTTGGCAATGTCAAGCCGATCAAGCGAGGCCGCAGATCCGTTTGTGGTCCAACAGACGGATGAAGGAGTCCGTGTGATGATGGATGGGAAACTTCTCACGCATTACCTGTCTCGAAGTGGCGCGAAACCGATTCTCTGGCCGGTCATGGGGCCCGACAGCGTGGAACTGACTCGCGGCTATCCCATGCGAGCCGAAGGCGATAAACACGAACGGAAAGATCACGTTCACCACCGTTCATTCTGGTTCACCCATGGAGATGTGAATGGGGTCAGTTTCTGGCACGAAAATGACGCCCACGGCAACATTGTCCATCGTGAATTCAGCGAGGTCTCGGGCGGCAAATCGGCCGTGATCGCATCAGTCAACGATTGGATCGGCCCTGAAGGAAAAAAGTTTTGCGAGGACAAAAGACGTTATGAATTTCATCGCGAAGGTGATCTTCGCCTGATTGACGTCGATGTCACGGTCACCGCCAGTAACGGTAAGGTGACGTTCGGCGACACCAAAGAGGGTAGTTTTGGCGTCCGTGTCGCCGGCAGCATGAAAGTGGACGAAAAGCTGGGCGGTCTTCTAACCAATAGCGAAGGCCAAACAAATACGGATGCTTGGGGCAAACCCGCCCGCTGGGTCGATTACTGTGGTCCGGTCGGAGAGAAAACCTACGGTGTTGCGATTCTGAACCACCCCGACAGCTATGGCTTTCCTTCACATTGGCACGTGCGAACCTACGGGCTTTTCGCGGCCAACCCTTTTGGCCTCAAAGCCTTTTACAAAGGGGCCGAGGGCAAAGATGGGACGCTGGTACTGGCTCCCGGCGAGTCGTTTACCTTGAAGTACCGCGTCGTACTGCACCCGGGTGACCATGATGCAGAACTGATTGAAAAGCAGTTCAAAGCCTACTCTGGCGAATAATCACCCCAAAGAGGGGATTTCACCTATTTTGTGGCCCGGCACTCCCCTTGTGAAGCACGGGAGTTCGACCGCATCTTGCAGGCATCCATCCATTGGCAGACAATGTGTTCGGTTTAAATTCAGGCCATCGAAATGGCTTGTGAGTCAGCACTTAGGTACTGACAACCTTTTCGGGTGAAACAAAGAGAGATTGGAATGAAGATCGTACCTGTCGGAGACAAAGTCGTTATCAAACGTCTTGAAAGCGAGGCAACCACCACCGGTGGTATTGTACTGCCAGGCTCCGCACAACAAAAACCTTCGGAGGGTCGAGTTCTGTCCGTGGGTCAAGGTCGAGAACTGAAAGACGGCAGCCGAATCCAGCCGCAAGTCAACGAAGGCGACCGCATTGTATTTTCTTCTTACGCGGGCATGGAAATTACTGTCAATGATGAAGAACTGCTCATCATGAGTGAAGAAGAGATTCTTGCGGTTGTGGGCTAACGATATCCCGCGGAAATCTTTCCAATCCGGCTCACAAACGCTTACCGGCGATTTCGAATGGGGGTGAAGCCCCCTGGGGTCCCATCTGACGCGACGTCCAAACGCGTGAAACTGTGGTCGCGAGGATTTGAGAGCGGGCGATTCGTAAATGATTGTCGACCTCACCAGCGGCATCTGCCGGTACATCTTCCTTGACGCAGATCTCACGGCATTCCGCGAGTCAGACCTTCCGGTGCGGGTTCACGCCGTGTTCCTAGGTTGACCCCACTTGCCCGACGCTGCGAACCCACCGGTTTGCGATGCCGGATAGGTCCGGAGTCTCGGATCCATCGTTATCGCTGAAGAAGGCCTGTTTGATCCGCTGCATCTCCGAACCAAGTTCTTCTCTGACCTCCGGCTGCAAACCACTTGAACGGCTGATCTCTTCGAGCAGATTGAGGACACTGAATGGTGTAATCTGATTCGGGACCTCGAATTGCTGCAATCTCTCGGCCGGAGTGGCAGCCGACTTCCACTTCACAAACACAACAAGACCGATCATTCCGACCATGACCACTGCGATCCCGATCAGGGTCGAAGCATAGGAACGCTCCCCATAGGTCTGTTCGAGGTTTACGGTTTGAGGAACTTCAATCAGGTCGGCATCTTCGTAACGCTGATAGGTAACTTCGTCGACTTCGATTTTTGGAGATGCGAATGACACCTCTTTGGGCATCTCGCCTGACGTCCGAGCTGCCTCCAAAGTGACCAGCCAGGACCGATCCGAAACAATCTGGTTCTCATCGGACTCTGGATCAAAACGCGACACGGACACCCCTTGATCATCGATTCCTTCAACTCGAAAGCCGTTGAAATTCGTATCCAGAAGATCGTCCAGATCCGGTACCAGGCCGTTTGCGGTTGCCTGAACCTCCAAGATCAGCTTGCCTTCGTCCGCCTGTCGTTCGTCGAGGGTTTGAGTCAGGTTGAGATGACGGAAAGGCCTGAGCACTCCGCCTTCATCGCTTGATACCAGTGGAAGAATTGGAGATTCGATCGGCAAGACGACGTAACCCGACGTATCCATAAAATCGAGGTCCATTCGAATGGACGGCAACTTATCCACCTCTGGTCCTCGGGCTCTCAGGAGCAAGTAGGCGTAGGGCGTATAACGCCAGCCATCGCTTGGTGTGGCCCTCGAATTCACATCCTCTGCTTGAAAGGTGACGGACAAGACTTCGAAGTGCTCCTCCAACGCGGCTCGAACAAACTCCTCGAATTTATCCCGGTAATTCTCCAGTGGGCGGCCGTAGTTGTAGTAAAAGGTCGTTCCCGTATTCTGATTCTGAAGATATCGCGAAAAGCCGCCTGACTCTCTTTCAATCTCGACCGTATGTCGCAAGTTGACGAAGACACCAAAGGGCGTTTCACTGCCCACCACATCACTACCGTCGATGAGTGTCTCCAGTCGAAGTTCGGTCACCAGATCGGAGTAATAATCGTAAACCTGCTTGGCCTCCCGTGCTTGCGGGTGATCCCCCACAATTTCGAACCCGTTTTCCAGGTAGGAAAACTTGACCCCCGGACTCACCGCACTCATCCGTGTGAATAGGTCATTGGCAAACATCGCGAGGTGTTTTTCTTCAATCACCTTGGGCAGCTTGGCCATCATTTCGCGAATCAGCCCGGGTTGCCGGTTGTCTGGTCGTTTGTCCGTATCGATCTGACGTAGATCACAGGCTCCAAGACTTGCATAGAACCAAAGTTGAAAAGGCTCGACAGAATAATCATCTTCGGTCAAATCCGAAACACGGTCGACATACATTTGCGCGGCCGTCTGAAACTGCTTAAACGCCTGCTGTTGTCGGTCAACGAACTCACTGGTGGGAGAGATCTCACGTTGATAATTATTCTCGTCGTGAGCTAACGAGGCTTCAGCAAGATACAACGTCCATTCGCTTGGGTACCTCGTCATCGCCTCACGAACGACCTCTCTTGCCACCTCGTATCCGCGTTGAACTTCCGCCTGAATATCTTTCTTTTTGCGTTGGGTCTGAGCCGTTTTTTGAGTCGCGGGCGCTCGCCACAATCCCCCAAGATTCGTCCTCATTCCCTGCGTTAACGCCGCAAGTGTCTGAGGCTTAACGGTCTCAAGATCTCCAAATACCTTTTCAATCGCATCCAAGCGATAGACTTCAGCTTGACTGTGGCATGTTGTGAATGCCCGCTGCATCAGATCCTCGTCCAGTTCAACAGGCAACACCCGAAGTCGTTTCAGAAGATCGGCCAGTTCCTCAAGGTTACGCTGTTGCTTGGAACGTGTGAGAGGGATGGATTGTGCCCGCTGCTGAAAGCCGTAAACGTAAAGGAAGGAACTCGTTCGATTTCGTGCCGAGTTTGGATCGTGGTTTTGAGTCCAAACCGTTAAAAATTCGTCCACCAGTTCTTGAGCCACTGATGGATAGGTGGTCGCCAGTTGTTCGATAAATGGCAGCGCGTCGCCTTCCTGCTTCACTTTCAGATAAAGTTTTGCCGCCGCTTGCTGAAACTCAGGCTTGAGACTCTCATCAACCAGGTTCATCCAGGCCTCCGCTGGCTTCAGTTCCAACAGGTCCCCCGTCGCGATCGAGGAAATCTTGCCTCGGGAGGAACTTCCTGCGACCATTCTGCCTTTGTTGGCGTAGTAAATATTTCCATAAGTATCCCGCTGCATCACCGGACCGGCACTTGTTGACGTGTCATAGCGATACGCGATGTCCGCCTCCCTTAACCAATGAGTCGCCAGCAACGACAACACATCCCGCCACTTTTCGGCCGTCTCGGGTGCCGCTAGCAGCAGTGCGTTGACTGCCGTTTGTTGCAATTCCAGCAACTTTAGCCGGGCGCTGGCATTGGCCGCCTGAGTTTCCAGTCCCTTGGAAGCACCACCGCCGATCGACGCAAGAATCTCCTTGCCTCGCTGAGCTTCCCCGCGAAAGCTGTCATCCAACCACGCCTGCCCCAGTTGCTCTTCGATTTGCGGCGCAAGATCCACGGCCTGCTTGAGTGCTTTCTCTTTTTCGTCGAGCGCAGCCTCTCCGGACTGCGTTGCAAGAACGGCTTGTGTCGTCAGCCAGGCTTGTTTCAGCAGATCACGATCTCGTTGCTTCGCGTATCGAGCCAAAAAGTGCTGAGTCAACAGATTCAGGCCCTCAAGATCGCCCGCTTCTTCCAACTCCGCCACAGTCGGTAAAAAAGGTCCTGCCTCGATCGCTTGTCCCGATGTCGTCAGTAGCACAGCAGCTTCCCGGCGCGTCAGAAGCGGTTCGATGGACTCCACTTCCTGCGTGACTTTGCCCAGTCGTTCCACCCAATCCTTGATGGCGTGACCTTGCTGCGACGCGAGCCTGCACAATTGCCCCAATTGAGTCAGGTACGACGTTTCCATCGCTTCCGGTGCCAACTCCACAAGCGCCAGAATATCGTCCCAGCTGATTTGATTGACCTCGGGCTGTCCCCGACGTTGCTGGGCCTGCATGGACTTGAATTGACGCAACTGCTGTTGGACTTCAGGAGGCAAATCTCCGGGAACAGAATCTGGAGTACGAGCCAGCGATCGCACCAGATGCAGATACAGCGTTTCAGCCTCTTCGTCCGACAACTCAGCAGACAGGAACTGTTTCACGAATTCCCAGTCACCCAAAGTTACTGCGCGAGAAAAACCTTCGAGCTTAGCATTCAGCTCATCGAGCGCGATTTGTTCGGGTGTCGGATCTTTGACATTCGATCCCTGAGGATCAGCCTTCTCCTCGGCAGCCCCTGCCGCAGCTTCGTCCGAGGCGATCTGGGGGGACGTGGACCACGCCGACAGGACCGCAGACGGCCGACGGTCAATGATGGTTTTTCGGATTCTCGCCAGCCTTTGGGCCTCGATTTGCTCTTCGGGAGTCGCGGCGTCAGTAGGCTCGTTCTCGACGGATGAACCCTCCTTTCCAACAACGACCCCCGCTTCTTTTAAGGCTCGCAATTTCGCCGGTGGCAACGTGGTCGCCGGTTTGCCGATTTGAGTGCCCGGCACGAGAAGCCTTACAGGTTTTTGTGCAGCACCCAAGCAGCGGTCTCCCAAAAGAAAACCATCAGCCAGAAGAATGATGCCAGATAGAAAAATGGATACTTGAAGACTTTTGTGCATGTCGAATTGGCAGTTCAAGGTGCTTCTTCCAAGTGAGTGCGTCTCCGGGTTGTTTGCCTCGAAGACAAAACGCATAAAGAATTCTAAAACGAAAGGCGAAACCGAAAATCGGGATTCGCAATTTCGGCAGCGGCCTGTTTACCGTGTTTTTCACTCGCCACATTCGACTCAAAGAGAGTCGCGTCAGCCTGTGTTAAAGACGACTTACCCCGTCAAGAAAGACAACAACGCCAGAAGTTTCGCTCCTGACGTTGTCCGATGTCTAGGATCCGGTACCGTCTGGCGGCGGGCCAGAACTGGCTCCGCGAGCATCTTGGGGTTTCTGTCCAGCATTACCTTGGCCGCGACCGCGACCTTTGCCACTTCCGCAGCCCTGTCACTGGCTGGGCAAGGGCAGACCTTGCAACTCCGAAAGCTCCATGCGAGCTAACTTGATCGTTGCCTCAAGGTCTTCTTTGATTTTTCGTGTCGCCTTCACATTACCTTGGTCGGAAGATTGCTGGGCCAAAAGACGGTAGGTCTGCTCGGCCGAATCCGCCTCAGGACGCCAGACCTCTTCAGGTTGCCCCTCAAGTCGCATCAACCAAGTCATGTAGTATTGGCTGTTTGCATGTGCTGACCTCGCCTCTTGCAATAGCGTCTGGGACCCGACTCCCTCTTCCTTCAATTCGTCGACCAGATCACCGAGGGCTCGATGGGCAACAGGCAGTTGTGAAGAAAGCATCTGAGCTTTGGCAAGCTCCAGACGAAGCTGCTGCCTGATCAGGATCTCTTCTTTGGGAAGTAATTGCAGGGCTTCCTCGTACCGCAACGCGACCTGCGACCAACTGTCGAGCGCGGCCAATTCCTCCGCTTCACGCAACAATCGATTCGCTTGATCCATGGTCATCTGCTTCTGACCCGGACCAAGGTGATAAGCGATGGCGACTGCGGGAAGCAGCAGCCAGATCACCAAGATGATTCTCTTCATAACCAATCCTCACCAATAAACCCTCGCATGGCATTGGAAAGCCAGAGTGAATTCCCCAAGCGAGAAGTGTGTCTCCTGATCTCTTTTATAGTCGTTATCGTCTTTCGGAACAAAATGAAACGGCCAAAAACGGTGATAAGGGGGTGACTTTTCCAAGATCCCCAACCCAACTTGAGCTCCAAAGGACCTCTTCGTGCCAGGTCGGGGTCAGTGTTCCCGCTCCCCCTACCCCTCCGTGTTGAGATAACGAGCCGCCCCACGACCCGAAACCGATCGGTTCCACGCTGGCGATGCCCCAAAGTAAAACAGCAAAAGTGGCAGGAAAAGGAGCGTCGCCGCCCCCAAAGTCAGAACGACCAGCGCGTACTCCCGAATTCCCATGGCCTCCCAGACACTTTTTTCCTCGGCTGAGGTCAGTTGATTCAGCAAGTCACTGCTCAAATGATTAGCGTTGCCGTTGTGATACACCCCGCCCAAACGGACTGCGATCTGCCGGAGCGTTGCAGCATCCTGACGCGACTGACGACCATCGATGAACTGCCCGGTGATAGGATCTCCGATCCCGACCACCACAACGTTGGACACGCTGGCCGGCATCGTTGGCATCCCGGTGGCAGGCACCGTATCTCCATCGCTGATGACAATCACGGTGGTGCTCTTGGGCTGCCAACCTTTCGATAGTCCCGCGGCTTCGTTCAAGCCCGAGAACAAATCGGTTTTACCAACAGGAAAGGCGTAGTGCATGGGCAGGTCATTGAGGATATTTCGCACGACGTCAACATCGTTGGTCTCGACCACCACAGGTTTGGCCGACGAATAAACCGCGACCACACTCATCTTGTATTGCTGGATCGCAACCCGTTTGAAGAAGGACTCCATCACATCGCTCGCTCGCTGCATTCGGCTCTGATCCCTTTCCGGACCGCCATCCTGCAACCTCATACTCGGCGAAACATCGAGAACCAGTACCACGTGCCGATAATCCTCAGGCTGAACAACATTCGCATCATGCACTCTTGGTGTCACGAACAAAAGGACACTCAACGCCCAGCTCACAGACGTGCAGGCCAAGGTTCTCAACAAGGGTGTCAGTCGAGCCCAATGACTCGGCCGCCCGCTTGGCCCAAAGGCAAGTGTTTTAACACGAGCAACTCGGCGGAGGTGGAGCCACTCAGCCACCCCCACCAACAAAAGTGTGAGAAAGGCGGCAGCCATCGAGATGGGAAAGCCTGCCTCTACCATGGGGTGTACCTCAATCCCAAAAAGGTCAGGGCCGTGAGCCCGAGCAATGCGAGTCCCGCCACCGAAAAGGGCCAGTAATAATCCATGGTCTCGGCGCTCACTTTTTCCAGCTGTGCCTCTTGCATCTCATCAATCCGCTGAAAAACGGTTTTAAGACCCTCCGTATCCCCCGGCTGGAACACCTCGCCTCCAGTCAATCCTGTAACGTTGACCACTTCATCGGGAACACCTCCGCCCCCGATATGAATGGCATATACCACAATCCCGGCCTGGTTCATCTCTCGCGCGATTTCCTGATCGTTACCATTACTTAGATCGAAGCTGAAACCATCAGAGACGAGGATGATCATCCGATCCCCCTCTTCGCGTGCCGATAAAACCTGACGACACGCTCGCAGGGCTTTACCGATCTCAGTCCCTCCGAACCAGGAAGGTGCCACTTCCGGCCTCATGAACGGCGGCGCACATCGGATCGCTGACCGATCCTTGGTGAGCGGAACCCAGTGCAAGACACTGTTGCCAAAAAACGTCAAACCAAAGGCATCACCGTCTCGAAAATCGAGAAACCCATCGATCGCTTCCATTGACGCATCGTAACGCGTCCCACTCCCGAAGGATGCGGTCATGCTGCCCGAGATGTCGACGCAGAATTCGATGTTGGTCAGTCGTCGACGAGTTTTTGGCTCGCTGAGAATGACGGGCCCGCAAAGCACGGCGATCACCACCATTGCGAGCAACACCGGCAAAGACTCGCTGAGTGAAACAAGCACCCACCATCGACGCCCTGATCGCCCAACAGCATGATCGAGCGGCAAACTGATCCCGTTGCCACGGCGCAGCCAGATCCAGGCCAGAACCATGAGTGGCAGCAGCTCGAGAATGACGAGCGTGACGGGAAATCGAAAACTCATACCGTCACCTCGTTGCCCGACGAAGACGGGACGTGTGACTCTGAAAAATAGGGACGCAGCAGATCCTCCCAAGAAATCTCTTCGGGTGGATTCGGCCGATGCAACCAGTCTTCAACTTGCCGCAACACTTCGCCCGCCTCGGGGTGCTGGTGGAGTTGCCTTATCGCTTGATGAGCATCCAAATTTTCAAGGTCGAGTCGCTCTCGCCAGTAAGCGAGTAACAACGCTTCAAGTCGGGCAAAATCTTTTTGCGGAGAGGAGTTTGATTTCAAGATCTGCTCGATCAACGACTTGAGCTCATCTGGCAAGCTCACCGTGCAATCCTCCTTCGCCCCCGCCATCCTGTTTGCGAAAAAATTTCTGCGGATCAGCTCGAACAGGACGATCAGCCAGATCACGGCGGCCAGTCCCAGCAAAAGTCGATAACCACCCAGGCTCGGCGTTTCACCCGGACGCAGTGGATGGGGCTGGAGTTGCTCGGCGGATAGGAGCGGCATCACATCCACCCACACGGGTTCAAGATCCTCGACAGACTGGCCTGTGGACGTCTCAAGATAGTCCAACACATTGAAACGTCCGGGCTCCAAAGCACGAAACTCAAGATCGTAACGTTGGTCGGTTCCATGAGGATAAATTTGGACGACTCTCGCCAAGGCGGGCGACTGATCCGTCACGCCGCGAGCGCGGAGCTCCTCCCCTGGTATCACCACGCCCAAGATCTCAAGGGGGATCCCAACCGTCGTCTGTCGCAGGCTCGCCGCAGGACTCCCACTTTCAATCTGCGTTAACAGAGGTGCCGCATAAACCGAGGGCAGTAGTACAGATGCTGGCGAAACCAGGGTGATCCAGCAGGCAATCATAACGAAAAGCCATGACAAACAAGCGGGAACCACGGACGGATGCAAGCGGGTATTCCTCATCAGCGGGCCCCCCTTCCCAATAACGCGCGCGCCTCAAAAAACTGACGAAGTTTCATCGCGATGGGCTTGTTCGTTTCAACCAGCAAATGATCGATCCCCGCTCGCCGCAACTCTAAGGCCACCTCATCAGGATCGCCCCATTGCTTTCGCCCATGTGTCACGAACCGTTGCCCCGTTTCCGCTTCGCTCGCCCTAAAGATCCCGGCGCCTGTCAGGCCTTGCTCCGCTGGGTCCATCAACTGTAAAGCGACACAATCATGATGCTGCCCGACCTGCTTCAAAGTCTTGGTCGCGAGCGGGTCATGCAGGTCACTGAGGACGATAAGCAGGGAACGACAGTTCAGCATGGGCACCAATTTGGCCAGCTTTGAGGCAAGGTGTGTGGGCTCGTCAAAGCGATAACGTCGCAACTGGTGGAGCCACTGCATCACCTGATCTTGGCCAAGGCTGGGAGTGATGTGCAACTCTCGACCTCCTACACCCACGACCCCAACGGGACTGACCCGATCCAGACAAGCTAACGCCAATCCGCCGGCCATGTGGACGGCAACTTCGTATTTGCTTCGCTTGACGCTACTCAAAGCCATCGATGCCGAAGTGTCAACCAGCAAGTAACACGGCATCCGTTTCGGGGCCTCGTATTCCTTGACGAATGGCTCTCCTGTACGAGCCGTGACGCGCCAGTCGATGGTTTTGATCGGATCACCGTACAAGTAGGGACGCGACTGCACATATTCGACTCCTGCTCCAAGAAACGGAGAGCGATCGAATCCAAAGCTCAAACTATCCGCGAGTCGCTTGATCGCCAGCACAAAACGGCGAGTATCCAGCGTCTCCAGCGTTGAAAGATGGGCTTCCACGGCAATCTCTCGGAAGTTAACAACAAAAACGGGAACCACAGGGGACCGGCAGCATTGTCTCTGGACTGCGACTAACCATCCCATCCGGATGAGCTTACCTGCATCATGAAGCGGCTTGGGGCATCGCCTTTCGACCCAGAGAATTGAGCATCTCCTGCAACACACCCGGTCCCGTCAAACCGTCCGCCAGAGCCTCGTAATTCAGCCGGATTCGATGAAGCACCACATCCTCCGCCAAGGCATAAAGATCCTCAGGAAGGACGTAATTTCGCCCATGGATCAACGCCCGAGCTCGCGAAGCCTTGATCATGGCGATGCCGGCACGTGGACTGCAACCGAGTTCCAACGCCGAATGGGCCCTTGTTCGATTGATCAACTCCACCACATGTTCGAGAAAGGCATCGCTCACATGAACATCATGGACAGACTCCATGGCGGACACCAACTGCTCGGTGGACCCAATCGGCTGCTCCGCAATCATGTCAAACTCGGTTCGAGCGATCGCACCTCGATCTTCACGACGAATCCCAAGATCAAGGTTACGACGAAGCACTTCACGTTCATCCTCGGGAGATGGATAACCCAGTCGATGACAGAGCATGAAACGATCGAGCTGGGCTTCCGGCAGCTCAAAAGTCCCTGCCTGCTCCACCGGATTTTGAGTCGCGATGACAAGGAAAGGAGCAGGCAACGCGTAAGTCTCCTTGCCAATTGTCACTTTCCGCTCCTGCATCGCTTCCAGTAGCGCGCCCTGAACCTTGGGGGCGGCCCGATTGATTTCGTCGGCCAAAAGCAGGTTGGTAAAGATCGGCCCTTGCACGGTACGAAACTCGTAAGTTCGCTGGTCGAGAACCTCTGAGCCAAGAATATCTGACGGCAGAAGATCGATGGTGAATTGGACTCGTGAAAACTCAAGATCAATGGCCCGCGAGAGCGTACTCGCCAGCAAGGTTTTCGCGATCCCCGGGACCCCTTGGAGCAGGACATGCCCCCCGGTGAATAACGCGATGAGCAAACGCTCGACCACGACCTCCTGACCGACCACCACGGTGGCAACTCTGGCCCTTACTTTCTCAATAAAATCGATCACCGAGGCATTGGCTTGAGGAATCTCTGTCGGGGATGGTTCTGACATACCTGCGGGGTCCTCGAAATATTTTTGGGGAGACGCAACGTCAACCGGACAGAATCCGAGAGCGGCGATTTTCATGCTGCGGTTGGCAAGAGCCGAGCAGGCTCGCCCGATTCTACACGGAAGAGGGGGAGCACGCGTAGCCCCAGCGAGAGATGGAAAGCGAGTCTTGCTCGAAGAACGATGCAACGATCGACGCGTCTACAGAAGCCGCAAGCCGAAGGAACTTCGTCGTGAAGATCCAAGCTTCACCTCATCTCAAGAGAACACTGCGGAGAGCCTAGTCCTGATCATGCAAGGTGCGATGCGGAAAACTTGGCCTCAGACCCAGTAGGACGCGGCCTGGCCCCAACCTTCGCTTCCAAAGACGGTTGCCTCATTCGGTCGTCTCGACCTAGGAGAAGCGTCACGCTCGGAAAGTCCCGGCGGTGCCTGAGTCGGGTCTCCCGCGTAACCGATCGCCAGCGCGGTCACCGGATCAAAATTATCCGGAATTTGATAGGTCAAACGGACCTTGCTCAAGTTGATTCCCCCCATCTGGTGAACACTCAGCCCGTGGGCCGTTGCCTGAATCGAGAGGTTGCCTACGGCCAAGCCAAGGTCATGCTCCGCACAACGGTTGGGATTACCATTCCTCTCCAACTGTTTCGCGACCGCCGTGAAAACAAGAAGAGGGGCATCTTTGGCCCACACCTGATTGGCCTCCACCAGACAGTCAATCGCGTTCCCGAAGTCGACCGAGTCGCGCTCCACCACAATGAATCGCCAAGGTTGTTCGTTGAAGCAACTGGCTGCCCATCGAGCCGCCTCAAAGATCGACTTGATCACCGAAAGATCGACCGGTCGGGAATCGAAAACGACGGGACTCCATCGGTTTTTAAGGCAGTCAAGAATGGGCTCCGATACCGGAGCAGGCTTATGGTTCATCATTAAGCGTCCAGAAAATCAGGGATGAAAAAGCGTCAAGCGGGACGGATCGCGACGAGATACCGCAAGCCGTGTAATGAAAGGGACTTCCGCCGTTGTCGCCATTAAATTCTATGGTCCTGAGTTCGCTTGCCAATCCCGCCATGACTCCCATGGCGGTCAAGGGGCGTGCAACACGCCCACGACTTGCATACAATCGCGATGCTTACCGCGACATCCGCGGCCAGCGGTCGACATCACCATCGGCAGGTTGAACCGACCGGATGATTCACATTTTCTCATCGTTTCAGGATCACTTTCTCTTTCAGTAAAACACCGAAGCCCACTCATATTTTGGACCTCTCGCGGTAGCCCCAAAGCCACCGGATCTCGGATGCGGGATCTGGTTCCGTCTCGGGGGCCCTGTCGCGTGTGTTCCGGTTTTGCCAACCAAGCGGCAGGGGTAAATCCCTCGAAGGTGCGACTGAAGAGTGAACCCGCAAACACAGACACCCTTAACAACAAGACGAATCTGGAATGACTGACCGTCCATTCACTCACCTGCATTGCCACAGCCACTACAGCCTGCTGGATGGTGCGAGTTCCATCGATAGACTGATTGATCGTGCCAAGAGCCACGGTATGAACTCCCTCGCATTGACCGATCACGGCAACCTGCACGGTGCCCTGGAATTTTACAAAAAGGCGAAAGCGAAGGACATCAACCCAATCATTGGTTACGAGGCCTACATCGCGCCCGGAAGTCGTTTTGATCGAAGTACGGGACGGATGAAGGACTCGAGTTACCACCTGACACTGCTCTGCCAAAATCAAACCGGCTTCAAAAATCTCGTCAAGATGGCCTCCTCCGCCAGTCTCGAAGGCTTCTACTTCAAGCCTCGGATCGACAAAGAACTGCTTGAGGCTCACAGCGAGGGTATCATCTGCCTAAGCGGTTGCGTCTCCAGTGAACTCAGCCAATCCATCTTGCGAGGCGACGCCAGCAACATGGAAGAGTACCTCTCGCGCGCCGGCGAAGTAGCACAATGGTTCCACAAGGTTTTCGGAGATCGATACTTCCTCGAGATCATGAACAACGGTGCTGACGTCCAACGTTTGGCCATGGAGGGGACCGTCGAGCTGTCCCAGAATCTTGGGATTCCTCTCGTTGCAACGAGCGACTGTCACTATGTCGATCCCGAAGATTCCGAAGCTCAGGACGTGATGCTGTGCATCAATACGGGAAAGTTCCGAACCGATCCAACACGAATGCGAATGGACGGTAACCAGTACTACCTGCGCAGCCCCGAGGAAATGTATGCCAAGTTCCAAGGATTGGAAGATGCGGTCGCACGTAGCCAGGAAATCGCGGATACGGTGGACATCGACCTGGAACTCGGTCGGCGACATTTTCCCGTTTACGATGTCCCTGCAGAATCCACCGCGGAAACCTATTTGCGGGAACTTTGCATCAAAGGATTGAAAGAGCGGTATGCCGACAACCCGGAGATGTTGACCGACGGTGTTTTGGCTGAAGTGGTCATGGATCGGCTCGAAAGGGAACTGGGGGTCATCAACAAACTTGGATTCCCCAACTATTTCCTGATCGTCTGGGATTTTGTCCTTGAGGCAAGGAAGCAGGGAATTCCTGCCACCGCTCGTGGATCGGGTGTCGGCGCTCTGGTCTGTTACGCGTTGTACCTGAGCCATGTTTGCCCCATCAAGTATGACCTTCTTTTCGAACGTTTTCTGGATGAAAACCGTCTGGAAGCCCCCGATATCGACATCGATTTTTGCAAGGAACGGCGTGGCAATGTCATTCGCTACGTGAAAGAAAAGTACGGCGAAGAAAACGTTGCTCAAATCGGAACGTTTGGAACCCTCGCCGCGCGCGCCGCAATCAAAGATGTTGGTCGAGCGCTTGGCATTCCACTTCCACGCGTCAATCAGGTCACGGGAATGGTGCCAGACGAACTTGGCATCTCGCTTGGAAAAGCGATTGAGAAAAGTGCGGAACTCAAATCGACGTACCAGGGCGACCCCGAAGTCAAGGAACTCCTTGATCTGGCGCAGCGAATCGAGGGACTCGCCCGTAACGTGGGGACGCACGCAGCGGCCGTCGTAATCAGCGACAAGCCGCTGACTGAATACGTCCCCCTTGGTCGGGTCAGTGGCAAGGAAGATGTCATCACCCAGTGGTCAATGGGTGATGTTGAAGACGCCGGATTGTTGAAAATGGACTTTCTGGGGCTTCGCAACCTGACCATTCTTCGCCTTGCCGTGGACATGATCCAGCAGTCTCGAGGCGAGAAGATCGACCCCTTGAAGTTTCCTTTGGATGATGAAGCAACTTTCGCCTTGCTTCAACGCGGTGAAACCAAAGGCGTCTTCCAGCTAGAGAGCGGCGGCATCCGTGACCTGCTTCAAAAAATGAAACCCGACCATTTCCACGACATCATCGCCACCAATGCACTTTACCGCCCCGGTCCATTGGAAGGCGGGATGGTTCAAGATTACATCGATGTCAAACACGGACGAAAGCAGGCCGAATATCTTCATCCTGTCCTCGAAGAAATTTTGGGAGAGACCAATGGAGTGATGGTCTATCAGGAACAGGTGATGCGAATTCTAAATCGCCTCGGGAACATCCCTTTGGCGAGTGCTTACACCTGCATCAAGGCAATCAGCAAGAAGAAGGAAGCGTTGATTGCACAAAACATGGACACCTTCTTAACAGGGGCTGTCGAAAAGGGCCTGTCCAAGAGGGACGCCCAAGAATTCTGGAACATGATCCTCAAGTTTGCCGGTTATGGTTTTAACAAAAGCCACTCGACGGCCTACGCACTCATCGCCTATCAGACCGCGTATCTCAAAGCCCACTACCCGGTGGAGTTCATGGCGGCGTTGCTCAGTGGTGATATCCCCGGTCGAAACTTCGTACGAAAAGACTCACTGGTCGAGCATCTCGAAGATTGCCAAAGAATGGACATAGAAGTGGTTCCACCCGATGTCAATCACTCTTTTGTCGACTTTGGTGTTTCGAAGGGAAAGATCCTCTTCGGCTTGGCCGCCATCAAGGGTTGCGGCGGCAGCGCGTCGGAATCCATTGTTGCCGAACGGGAGAAGAATGGTCCGTTCCGGGACATCTTCGAATTCTGCGAGCGTGTCGAATCTTCGAATTGCAACCGCTCCACCATTGAGACACTCATCAAGGGGGGAGCGTTTGACTCGATGGGTGCAAAGCGTTCGCAGATCCACTCTGTTCTGGAGAAGGCGATTCAGGCGGGAGCTGCACGACAGGCAGACCTCAAGGCCGGTCAGATCAGCCTTTTCGGCGACATGGGTGCCGAAGCGTCCGGGGAGGATGACGAAGTCATGCTGCCCGACATTCCAGAATGGGATGAACGCGAGAGTCTGGCTTTCGAAAAAGAAGTGCTGGGTTTCTACCTCTCCAGCCATCCACTAGCAACCTACGAAAAACAACTGCGCAGCTTCTGCTCCCACACAACCACCACGCTGAAAGATGTGAAGGATCGCGAGGAGGTTTTCATGGGGGGCATGGTGGCGTCGGTCAAACACTCTCACGTCAAAAAAGTCCGGGATCCGGGTTCCCCGACAAAATACGTCATGTTTGATCTTGAAGACATGGACGGAGCGATTCGCTCCATCCAATGGCCTAAAGACTTTGCGGTCAGCGGCCATCAGATTCAGCCAGATGCCATTGTGGTGATTCGAGGCGTACTGGACCGACGTGGTGGCGACGAGGCAAATCTGATCGTCAATGAAGTGATCCCTCTCGAGGAATTGGAGAACCGCTACACGAGTGGAATCAAAGTCCTGCTGGAAGAAAACAATCAGGAGGGGAAAGGCCTCAAGGAAGTCTACGAAATCGTTCGAGGCTATCCGGGCAACCGAGATTTGCACCTCGTTTTGAGATTGGAGAACGGACATCAGGTCGAAATCAAATCCAACCGCATCCGAGTTGATTTAAAGGAAGAGATGCTAACTCGTCTCCGCCAAATCTTGGGCAACGGCGGAATCCAGATGATCCTGTCCAAGCCGGAGAGGAATAAAGGCGCTGGGCCGAAGTACGGCAAGCGTCCGTAAAGTATCGGCTAGGCGGCTTCAGTCGTTTCGCAAGAAATGACTTAACCCGGAGGCCACTGCATTGCACGACCACCGAGGACGTGAAAGTGCAAGTGATCGACCGACTGACCCCCGTCCGATCCGCAATTCGCCACCACACGATAGCCCTTTTCGAGCCCCAGTTCCTGAGCGACGTTTCGAATCACCAGCATGAGATGCCCAAGGAGCATCTGATCTTCATCCGTCGCCGAGGCAACGTTTTGAATTTCTTTTTTGGGGATCACCAGAACATGGGTCGGCGCTTGGGCAGAAATGTCTCGAAACGCGAGGCAATGTTCATCCTCGTGAAGGATCTCGGCTGGGATTTCTCCATCAATGATCCGCTTGAAAATGGTTTTTTCACTCATGAGGATTCCCAAATAATAGATTCGTCAATCAACAGGGATGGCAGTCCGCCATAACATGGATAGAGGCGTGTCCCGGATTCGTTCACAAGTGCTTCGTCGACAGGTTCCGCAAGTTTGACACCCACCTGGTTCATCACCTGTCCCGCCTCAATGTCGCGATTGAGGAGTTTCAATTTCTCCGCATCCATCCACCCCAACCCCTCGTGGGTGACGGGACACTGAAGAAACTGATCGAGTTCTTTCTGATTCCAGGGACGATTCATTTACGATTCCGCCATAAGAGTACTAAAACCGACTGAGGAGATGGGTTCGCAAAGCGTTTCACTTCAGGTCACCACTCGTTTCGACAAGCCACTCCCCTCATCCCGAACCAACCGGGGGATCAGGTAACCGGGAAGACGCTGCCGTAGCTGTTCGATTAACACCACGCCTTCCTCGTCCGAGACTTCAAAATGAGCGGCACCGCGAACCCGATCCAGCAAATTCAAATAGTAAGGGATCACTCGGCACTCAAGAAGCCGTTCGCTCAGTTGTCTCTGGGTCGAGATTTCGTCATTGATACCCCGGAGCAGGACCGACTGGTTCAACAGCGTCGCGACCCGGCTCACTTCATGAAGGCGAGCTCGAACCTCGCTGTCGAGTTCCGCGGGGTGGTTGGCGTGAATCACGATGACGCATTCAAGCCGACATCGCTCCAACGCCGCCAACCAGTCCTGAGTGACTCGCGNCGGTATCATGATAGGCAAGCGACTATGAATGCGAATTCGTTTTAATTGGGGAATTTCAGACAGACCATCGAGAATTTCCTCCCAAGCGTCATCGTCGAGTGTCAAAGGATCGCCCCCACTTAGGATTACCTCCGACAAGCTTTGATCGGCTTTCAGACGTTCAACCGTCAAGGGCCAATTTTTTCGCCATGCCTGATTCTCGCCGTAGGGAAATTCTCGCCGAAAACAGTAGCGACAGTGGATGGCGCAAGCACCGGTCAAGACAAGAAGCGCTCGCCCGGAATACTTTTTGATGATGCCATATCCCTCGGAAGCGGTTTGATCACCAACGGGATCTGCTCCAAATCCGGGGACCTCTCGGGTTTCTGCGGCCTGAGGGAGCAATTGGAGCAAGAGCGGATCTTGGGCGTCCCCCGGTTCAATCCTGCGAACGAAGGGGAGGGGGGCAAACAAAGAGAAAAGGCCGCAGGCCTCCACATCAACCGCAGAGGGGTCCAGTCCCAAGACTGACATCAACTCATAGGGATCCCGGATCGCCCGCTTCATTTCCAGACGCCATGACGCCGGAGTGGCGCCGACAGATCCGCTTTGAGTCGCTACAATCTTCATGCTTGTGTAAGATACTGCTCCCTTCGACAGCAGATAAGAGGGGGCCTTAATGCGTTTGGCAACGCCCCGGGTTACAGTCGTACCAAAATCGAACACGGCAAGACGCAACGCAGCTTCTTTGTCACTCACGATTTCGGAACGGCGGCCCCATTCCGCTCAACCTAGGCAAGTAATGTAGGGAAACTCAGCGTGGGTACGTACAAAACTAGCGAATTCCGCAAAGGGCTCAAGGTTCAAATCGACGGCGAGCCTTATCTCATGACCGAAATGAACTTTGTCAAACCCGGAAAGGGGAATGCACTGTACAAGTGCAAACTCAAGAACCTCATCCGTGGTGGAACCCTCCAACGAACCTACAAAGGGGGAGACTCGCTGGAATCCGCAGATGTCATGGAAACGGATTGCCAATTCCTCTACCGGCAGGCCAGCACGTTCGTGTTCATGGACAACAGCAACTATGAGCAGTATGAACTGAGCGAAGAGCAAGTCGATGATGCTTGGAAATATCTCAAGGATGGCATGAATTGTCAGTTGGTCCTGTTCAACGGCAACCCGATCACCATCGCACCTCCGAACCATGTCGAACTCGTTGTTGAATTCTGTGAACCGGGCGTCAAAGGAGATACCGCCACCAACGTGACCAAACCGGTCAAGGTTGAGACCGATGCAGAATTCCTGGCACCGGCCTTCATCGAAATGGGCGACATCATCAAGATCGATACCCGAACCGGTGAGTATGTCGAGCGGGTCCGGCAGTAACTGTAAATGGCTGAGGGGAGTGGTCAGTGCAGCAGCGAAAAGAGGCCGTTAGCACCGTCGCATCCATTCAACGGGTCTCGTCGTTGGATCGGGCTTCAAGGCCTCCAATAATTCGCGACGGAACCTGACCTCGGCCAGATTTTATACCCCCCATTTGCCATTCAGAAACGAACACATCCCGTCAGCTTTGGCATTGCCGCAGCCCGTATTGGTTGTTGACCTTAAATCAAACTCAAACCGGGTCTAACCAGATTGAAAACGGGTGGTTCGTCCATTCGCATGGAAATTACGCCCTACTTAACTCCGTGCATGCGGACTTTCCGACGTGCAGACCTTTGACAGTGCCCCGATTCACCACGATTTTGGCCGGGGTTGCTACAATTTATTTGGTGAGAGTTTTCAGAACCCTGCCTATACTGGAGGGTTGAGAAGACTCGGGCCTTGAGTACTTGGTGGCAAATATGCCCCCGCCTTCCGGCCACATTCCACCCTTTCATCTAACTGTTGATCGTGACACAAATCGGCAGTTACCGTTCTTTCCCACCCGAAAACCGTCCTCATTCCCTGCGTTCCCCCTTCTACACGGTGTAATCGATGCCTCAACTCGCCTGTCAAATCGTTGATCTGACCAAGGAATATGTCCTGAAGAGTGAGACTGTCCGAGCTTTGCGTGGGGTGACTTTTGACGTACCCGAGGGCGATTACGTAGCCATCATGGGGCCATCAGGTTCCGGCAAGAGTACCCTCCTTAATCTGCTTGGATGTCTCGACCGCCCCACCAATGGCAATTTCTACCTCGGGGGAGATGACGTTGCGCANATGTCTGACGACCAACTCTCCACCATTCGAGCCACCCGAATCGGCTTCGTTTTNCAATCTTACAATCTGATCCCGCAACTCACCGTGGTCGAGAACATCGAAGTGCCCCTTTACTATCAAGGAAGGCTTGATCCGGTGGCAAGAAGACGGTGTGTCGAATTGGCCAACCTCGTGGGGCTTGGCGACCGACTCGGGCATCGCCCCGCACAGCTTTCCGGTGGTCAGCAGCAACGCGTGGCGATTGCTCGGAGCCTCATCAACGATCCCTTCTTCATGTTGGCTGATGAAGCAACGGGAAACCTGGACTCAGTGACGACGGACGAAATTCTGACGCTGTTCGAGACTCTGAACAACGAGGGTCGAACCATCATCATGGTCACGCATGAAGATGAAGTTGCAGCCCATGCAAAAAGAGTCATCCGTCTTCGGGACGGCCTGATCCAATCCGATGTCATTAATGAACACCGAGAATTGAAGACTGATGGTCAATCCGTGGCGACCGAAGTCGCTGCAGCTGAAGTGACGTCCAACGTCGAAGCTGGCATGAACTAGACGCCTCACCATCCGCCGCGATAGAAACGTTGAAAACGCCACGTCTTTAAATTCGCACACCCGAGTTGGCCTCAACATGTTCTCCCTTCGTCCCTGGTTACTTGGTGTTAAGAGCTTGCTGCTTCATCCGATGCGCAGCCTGCTAACCATCCTCGGAATCTTTATCGGGGTAGCCAGCGTCATCTGGCTTCTCGCGATCGGCGAAGGGATCAGCCGCAAGGCTCAGGAACAGATCGAGGGTCTTGGGGCGGAAAATATCATTGTGCGCAGCATCAAGCCGCCCGACGACACGGAAAGAAGGGGCGGAGGTCCCAAACTCTATGGCGTCACACGCAAAGAATTTGATGTGCTTGCGAGCACGATCCCGGACGTCACGGAAGTCCTTCGCATCCGCGAACTTCCTTACCGCTTTCAGAACACGGCCAACCCTTACGTCAAGCCGATCGACGGTCGACTCGTAGGGTGCACACCGGAATACAAGGACGTCACCCGCCTTGAAATTGATCGCGGTCGCTTCCTTCAGGCCGCGGATCTCGAGGAACGATCCAATTACTGCGTCATCGCCGCAGTGCTGGCATCCGAGTTGTTTCCTTATGAAGATCCCATCGGGCGAGACGTCTACCTACCCGAGGCTAGGAATTACTACAAGATCATCGGTGTTCTAAAACACCGAAACGCTACAGCTGCCATCGGAGGCTCCCTCGCCGCTCAGGATTTCTCCAAGGATATTTACATCCCTATCGACACCATGCAGAAACGATTCGGTGATATGGTCGTGAAGCGAGGCAGCGGTTCGTTCAACGCCCAAATCTTTGAACTGAGCCAAATCACGCTCCGTGTCAATGACGCTGACCGCGTTCCCGCAATTGCCAAACTGGTCGAGAACACACTGGTGCCAGATCAAGGACAACGTCGACAAGATATCGCAATCGTCGTTCCTTACGAACTCCTTGAGCAAGCTAAAACAACCAAACTGATGTTCATGCTCTTCATGGGACTCATCGCGGCGATTTCACTGGTTGTTGGCGGCATCGGAATCATGAATATCATGCTCGCAACCGTCACGGAACGAACACGGGAAATTGGGATCCGGCGCGCGATTGGCGCGAAACGGCGAGACATCATCCGGCAATTCCTGATCGAAACAATCGCCCTGAGTATTGTGGGGGGCATCACAGGCATTCTAGGTGGCCTGCTCTGCCCCGCGATGATTTCCCTGACGCGTCGGATCATTGAGTATGCGTTCCCGGAAATCATGCAAACACTGCCGGAAACCGTTCGAGACATGAACCCAGACATTGTTCCTGTTTCAATTCCGCTTGCGTTCGGCATTTCCGTCATGGTGGGAGTCATCTTTGGAATCTATCCGGCAAGGCGTGCTGCCAGAATGAATCCCATTGAAGCGCTGCGGCATTCCGCTTAGGCATGCTGCTGAAGCCAGAACTCAAGCCTGATGTCCTCACCCCTTCCTATCGAGTCACTCGACCGGCTGACTCCGAGGATAAGATCCCAAGACCACATGGCGAGAGGTGATCTCCTCCAGTTCCTTCAGCACCCTTTTGACCTTCGGGCTGGATTCATGGCCCTCAAACTCGACAAAGAAAAAGTACTCATTTTTGGATTCGGGCATGGGAAATGACTCGATCCACGTGAGGTTGAGGCGACAAGTTTTGAAGGCCATCATGGCGTCGGCGAGAGCACCGGGCCGATGGGAAATTTCAAACATCAGGCTCGTTTTATCGTTGGATGATTTTGGCGGAGAACTCTCGCCGATCACTGCAAATCTAGTTGTGTTGTTCTTGTGATCTTCAATATCTGACTCGATCACATCGAGGCCGTACTGAACACCGGCCATGCGGCTTGCAATCGCAGCCGCCCCCTTTTTTTCTGACGCCAGTTTCGCGGCAGCCGCTGTACTTGCCATTTCGACGAGACGGGTCCCAGGCATGTGTCTCCCTAGCCAATCACGGCACTGAGAAAGTGCCTGAGGCTTGCTGTAAACCTCCGTGATTTGCCCACGCGGACATTTAGCAAGGAGGTAATGGTGTATCCGCAACTGAACTTCCCCGCAGATCCGAACGGGAATCTTGACCAACTTGTCTAGCGTATCGGTCACCCGTCCATCGGTTGAATTCTCCAGCGGAACCACGCCAAAGTTCACCTGGTGTCGATTGACTTCATCGAACACCGAAGCAATGGTCGTTGCCGGGACAAGATCCTGTCCGGAACCGAAGAAATGCATGGCCGCTTGGTGAGAATATGAATGCTGCGGGCCAAGGTAAGCGACTCTTGTCTTGGACAATAATCCTTTGGATCCTGACATCAATGCCTGAAAAATACCGCGAATGCTCCCCTCGTCCAAAGGACCTCGTGACCGCTCAATGAGATCGGTCAAAGCGAGCTCATCGATGCCACCGGGAAGGTCCCCCACGGTCTTCGCCCACCTCTGAAAAACCTTGGCCCTCTCGTTGACCAGCTTGAGAATTTCGCGGTCCAGTTGGAGGATTTTTTTCTCAGAATCCACTTGGCCTCGCGAACGGGTGCCGGAATTTTTCCTGGGGGCCATGGTCGCTCTGCTTCTGCGGTGGAGGGGGAATGGGCGTCGGGAGCTTTCCAACGATACAACATACCTGCTGGAAAATTGGATAGGACCTTCATTGTACCAACGAAAATTCGAGTGGCTCGACTCAATCGCCCCTGAATCTCCGGGATACGATTGACGAGCCGACACAGGATCTGCCTGCCAAAAATGATGATTCCAGGTTCTGTCAGGCCGTAGATTTCAACGCCAAAACCGGTGGTGTCAAAATGTCAGTGTTCTAGGTAACGGTTTCAAAAGAACGTCGAAACAGCCCTTTCTCAAAACATGCAAACATATGCCACAAAACAATTTAAGCAAATTCACCCACTTGTCCTTCAACTATGGCACAGTGTTTGCTCCTCTTTGCGGTACGGCTTTAGAGATCGGACAAATTGGTTCGAGTAAAGGAAGGACAGAGAAATGGCACAAGGCGAAAAAATAATCGGTATCGATTTGGGCACCACCAACTCGGTCGTCTCGGTAATGGAAGGCGATGAAGCGAAAGTCATCGCCAATCTTGAAGGGAACCGCTTGACTCCTAGCGTTGTTGCCTTCAATGACAAGGGCGAGGTCCTCGTTGGAGAACCCGCCAAACGTCAAGCGGTCACCAACCCCGCCCGAACCGTCTATTCGGTCAAGCGATTCATGGGTCGGCGGCATAATGAGGTCCAGTCAGAAGAAAAGATGGTCCCCTACGGCATCGTTGGCGATCCCGAAGAGTATGTACAGATCCAAGTGGGCGATGATTCTTATTCGCCACAAGAGATTTCTGGAAAAACGCTACGCAAGCTCAAGGAAGCTGCGGAGTCTTACCTCGGGCACAAAGTCAATAAAGCGGTCATTACGGTGCCGGCATATTTCAACGATGCCCAACGACAGGCAACCAAGGATGCCGGTCAGATCTCTGGCTTGGAAGTCGCCAGAATCATCAATGAACCGACCGCGGCGGCGATGGCCTATGGACTGGACAAGGACCATCACGAACAGAAAATCGTGGTCTTCGACCTCGGTGGTGGTACCTTCGATGTCTCAGTTCTCGAACTCAACAACGATGATGGCACCATGGTCTTCGAAGTGATTTCGACCAGTGGTGACACGCATTTGGGCGGCGACGACTTTGACGAAGCCCTGATCAACTACGTCGCAGATCAGTTCAAACAAGATAACGGGATGGATCTTCGCCAAGACCAGATGGCCCTGCAACGATTGCAGGAAGCTTGCGAGAAGGCGAAGAAAGAATTGAGCACGGTTCCGCAAACCGAAATCAACCTGCCCTTCATCGCGGCAGAGGGAGGCGTCCCGAAGCATCTTCAAGTCAATATCACCCGTGCGAAGTTCGAAGAACTGACCGATGGTTTGATCGAGCGATGCCGTGGCCCCGTCATGCAAGCTTTGAGCGATGCCAAACTGAACCCCGGTGACATCAACGAGGTGGTTCTAGTTGGAGGCTCGACCCGAATTCCCAAAGTACAACAACTGGTCAAAGACATCTTCAATAAAGAGCCGCATCGGGGTGTCAATCCAGACGAGGTTGTTGCGGTGGGGGCTGCCATTCAGGGAGCTGTTCTCACCGGAGATCGTAAAGATGTTCTGCTGCTCGACGTCACACCTTTGACGCTCGGGATCGAAACCGAGGGTGGTGTATTGACGGCCTTGGTCGAGCGTAATACGACGATTCCAACCGAACGAAAAAATGTCTTTAGCACGGCAGCGGATAATCAGACGGCGGTCACGATCCAGGTGTTTCAGGGTGAGCGAAAAATGGCGAAAGACAATCGCCTTCTCGGTCAATTCAATCTGGAGGGTATCCCAGCCGCGCCCCGAGGCGTTCCTCAAATCGAAGTCAAGTTTGATATCGATCAAAATGGTATTTTGAATGTCACGGCGAAAGACCTTGGCACAAGCAAAGAGGCCTCGGTGAAAATCGAGCAATCTTCAGGTTTGAGCGAAGATGAAATTGAGAACATGCGTCAGGACGCGGAGAGCCACGCCTCCGAGGACAAACGCAAACTGGACCTTGCCAACGCGAGAAATCAGGCAGACCAACTCTGCTACCAAGTTGAAAAGTCACTCGAAGACCACAAGGACAAGCTCAGTGAAGCTGACAAAGAACCCATGCAACGAGCGGTAACCAAACTCCGTGAAGTTGCGGGTGGTGAAGACCTTGAAGGAATCAACAGTGCTATCAAGGATCTTGAACAGGCACAGCAGGCATGGAGCAAAGTCCTCTACGAAAAGGCCGCCGCCGAGGGTGGAACGGAAGCACCAACCGGCGATGCCGCCGCACCGGACGCCGACGACGACGCGATTGATGCGGAATTTGAGGTCAAGAAAGACTGAGATCAAAAGTCATGAATTGAATCCTTGAAACCCCGCGCGATGCTGCGGGGTTTTTTTGTGGAACCGATTCAACGTGCTGCTAAGGCAAAGCGTCTGCAAGCGGCGTATCCCATCCGTCTCGGTGAAACAGCATGGTCTCGTCTTCACCATACCCTGTTTGGATGTTCAATATTTCCTTCACACCCAAACGCATCCTCGGACTTTCGGCATGCGCCTTGCTCTCTTTGGTCAACATCACTTCGTGAAGTGACAAAAATGAGCAGGTGAGTATTTTTTTGATAGGAGTGGCACCATGGCATTTCGATTTGAAAAACTGACGCATAAGGCTCAGGAAACAGTCGCTGCGGCACAAAATCTTGCAAGTGAGAAGGGGCATCCTGAGATGACGCCGATGCACCTGCTCATCACGTTGCTGGATGAACGTGAAGGCATCGTCCGGCCGATTCTCGAAAAGATGGGCGTGGATTGCTCGCAATTGCACTCCATCACTCAAAGGGAAATGGACCGGCTACCGAAAATGAGCGGAGGCTCTCAACCCGGTGTGAATCAGAATCTCGCGGAGATTTTTGAGGCCGCTGCGAAACGTGCCGATGTGATGAATGACGAATTCATTTCGACGGAGCACTTGCTGCTCGCGCTCTCTGAAGTGGAAAGCCCCGCCCGAAAGTCACTCACGCTTGTCGGCGTACGAAAGAACGACATCCTTGCCGCCATGCACGAAATTCGGGGGAGCACTCGAGTGACCGACCAGAACCCTGAGGGTAAATATCAAGCTCTTGAAAAATACGGGATTGACCTGGTCGCCCAAGCCCAGGCAGGCAAACTGGATCCCGTCATCGGTCGGGATACCGAAATCCGCCGAGTGATACAGGTACTCTCGAGAAGAACCAAGAACAATCCCGTGTTGATCGGGGCGCCGGGTGTTGGAAAGACGGCAATTGCCGAAGGACTGGCCCTGAGGATCACAGAAGGTGATATTCCGCAGGGACTGAAAAACAAACGAGTGATCGCTTTGGACATGGGCTCATTGATCGCGGGCACCAAGTTCCGAGGCGAATTTGAAGAACGCCTGAAAGCCGTTCTCAACGAGGTGGCCGATTCTGCAGGTGAGGTCATTCTTTTTGTCGATGAGTTGCACACGGTGGTGGGTGCAGGAGCAAGTGAAGGGGGGAGCGACGCCGCAAACCTGCTCAAACCGGCGCTCGCTCGCGGTGAGCTACACTGCGTCGGCGCCACCACGTTAGATGAGTATCGCAAATACATTGAAAAGGATGCAGCGCTCGAGAGAAGGTTCCAGACCGTCTATGTTGACGAACCGAATCTTGAAAATACCGTTTCGATCTTACGAGGTCTCAAGCCAAGATATGAGGCGCATCACGGCATCAAAATCAAAGATGCGGCGCTTGTTGCGGCAGCGGAACTTTCGCAGCGTTATATTCCCGATCGATTCCTTCCCGACAAAGCCATCGACCTTGTCGATGAAGCGGCAAGTCGTCTCGCCATGGAGTTGGACAGTGTCCCGGCAGAGATCGACGAAGTACAGCGTCGACTGACGCAGCTCGAACTGGCCGCTCGCCAGCTCGCGGAAGAAAGCGAACCAACTGCGAAGGATCGTTTACAAGACGTAGAAAATGAATCCACGCTCCTGAAGCAGAAATTGGCCAGCCTGCGAGAACAATGGGAAGCTGAGAAACTGGGACGCGGCGACGTCAAGCAAGTTCGCGAACGCCTCGCCCAGGTGGAACACGAATTCAAACAGCTGGATACCGAAATTAAATCCACTCAGTCCATCGGCAAGCCGGTTTCCGAGGCGGATTACCATCGTCTCTACCAGCTCGATATGGAGCAGCGGCAGTTGCTCCACAGGATCGAAAACGAGGAACAGGCCCCAGCCCAACCCGAGATCACTTCGAAGCGACTTCTCCGCGAAGAGGTGACTGAAGATGAGATCGCCGAGGTCGTCAGTGCATGGACCGGGATCCCCGTCACTCGCATGCTCGAGACAGAGCGAGCGAAGCTCATCGTGCTTGAGGAACGCATTCACGAACGAGTGATCGGGCAAGCCGAAGCGGTCACTTCTGTCGCCAATGCGGTGCGAAGAAGTCGCAGTGGTCTGCAGGATCCCAATCGGCCTATCGGTTCGTTCCTGTTTCTGGGGCCAACAGGCGTGGGAAAGACCGAGCTCTGTAAATCACTCGCAGAAATTCTGTTCGATGACGAAAACTCCGTGGTCCGTCTGGACATGAGCGAGTTCATGGAACGCCACACGGTAAGCCGACTGATCGGCGCGCCTCCCGGATACGTCGGTTACGAGGAAGGTGGAAAACTGACGGAGGCAGTGCGGCGTCGCCCCTACAGCGTGGTGCTCTTCGATGAGATCGAAAAGGCTCATCCGGATGTCTTCAATCTTCTCCTTCAAGTCCTCGATGATGGTCGGCTCACAGACAACCATGGGCACACGGTCGATTTTACGAACGCTATCATCGTGATGACCAGCAATGTCGGAAGTCAGATTGTCCAGAAAATCTCAGAGGACGGAGGAGACGAAAATGAAATTAAGCAGGCCGTCGAACAGACTCTGCAGAATCGTTTCCTCCCCGAATTTTTAAACCGGATTGACGAGAAAATCGTCTTTCACCCTCTGCGGCGTGAGCAGATTCGATCGATCGTTGACCTGCAGTTGGGAGGGCTCGCTCAACGCCTCTGCAGTTTGGGATTGAAGCTTGAAGTGGGGCCACTTGCCCGAGATCAACTCGCCTCGCGGGGCTACGATCCGGCCTACGGGGCTCGTCCGCTGAAGCGGGTCATTCAACAAGAAATTGAAAATCCCCTCGCAACTGAACTCCTTCGTCATGAAGTGGTCGAGGGTTGCCTTGTTGAAGTCGACTGGTCCGATGGGGAGTTTGCATTGGACATTCGCTGCGAAGACGATGAAGCTGCCGCGGCATGATGGAGACTTGCTTGGGCCTTTAAGGAAGGACCATGCAAAGAAAAAAGCCAGTCTCTGCTCGTTGACGCAGAGGCTGGCTTCTAGTTCTGAAGTCATTGGTCTGAAAAGGAATGGGCCGCCGAAAGGCCTGCCGAAGAGGGTTTATTCCTCTTCCTTTTTGACCTTCTTCTTTTTCTTCATTGCGATCTTCTGCACTCGAACTTTAGGCAGACCAAGCACCCCATCGCCGTCCGTCCATCGGCCTTCTTGCTTCATTTGCTCAATCCGTTCGCCCCGTTTCAAAACGTTGCGGACTCGTGAGCTACCAGATTTGACTTTCAAACTATTATCAATTGTCATTATCGCACCCAAAAGTATGTCTAAGTCGATTCAAGGAGTGAATGTGACAAAGGGAGGGTTCCGCTTTTGGCTCGTCCGCCCTGCCTCGCCGGCTAAATCTCCCTGAAAGGATCGTTTTTCGCGTCGGAAGTATGGAAATGTTAAGCGATCATGCCCTCGAGTTCAACCGCTAATTCCACGATCGCAAACCCTAAAACCCACCTGAAGGAACCACATTCAGACGGGAAAGGCGGTCGTGACCGAGTGGAGAAGTCGGGCGAATTGTTCAGGGGATTCAGGACGTTTTTGGGGATCCGATTCAATGCACTGCATGATCGCCTTTGCCAGCCGGGGGTCAATCTCTGGAGCCACGTCTAAAATCTCCTTCGGTTTCACCGTGTCGTGCTGCAACGCCGCTTGCCCCGTGGTATCTGCACCCGCGGACCAGGGATGCTCGCTCGTACAGAGACGAAAGGCAGTAACGCCCAAGGCGAAAACATCGACCCGTTTATCGGTGGACCGTCGACGAACAATCTCTGGTGCCATGTACAAAGGTGTTCCAGTCCGGTTTCCTGGCTGGCGAAATTCAGGCTGATCCGGGACGGTGAGACCAAAGTCGATCAACGTCAGATTTTCCCCATCCGGCGAGACAATAAAGTTCCGGGGACAGATGTCACGGTGGATGAAACCAGCGCGGTGCACCGCTTCAATGGCGTCGGCCATTTGGCGGATCAAAGAAAGTTGATTGCCTTGAAGGACGGGAGCACTTTCCTGAATCAGGGTGTTGAGCCCTGTGCCCTCAAGGTATTCCATCAGGATGTAGGGAACATTGCTGGTGGTTTTTCCAAACTCGTAGGTACGAACCACCTTCGGGTGCTCCATCGAGACAGCAATTTCGCCCTCGCTCGGTTTTTTCAGACCTCGAAAGCGACTCTCGAAGGCCTCCAGTTTTTCCGCATCAAGGAATTTCAGGCCGAAAACTTTGCCTGTCGAAATTTCACGCGCCAAATGGAAATCTGACATCGTTCCCGAAGAGGAATGCCGGTCCAGTTCGAATCTTGCCGAAACATCCAAACGGTTTGGACTGAGCATCTTCTTGAATGTATCAAGGATTCTCATCGATGGATCGACTCCCTACGACAACAGAGAGATTCGTGAAGACGTTAAAAGATCAGACAGCGGGCAGAGCAGGGGACCCGGGAAGGTCACCGTTTGAGCCTGCCTCTCGTTACGAAGACGACCGTCATCCGAGAGGCGGATTGACGGAGAAGCGTTTCGGTAACGAACATTCCTAAAATGCACGACTACTTTCCACAATAGTCAATTGTTCTGGCAATTTCAGTCTGTAGGCGATCTCGAGGCACGATTCGGTCAATATACCCATGCTCCAACAGGAATTCGCTTGTTTGAAACCCCTCTGGCAATTCGATACGGATCGTGGCCTTAATGGTTCGAGGTCCCGCAAACCCGATCAATGCTTTTGGCTCTGCAAACACCACGTCGCCCAATGAAGCGAAGCTGGCAGCAACTCCACCCATCGTTGGATTCGTCAGGACCGATATGAAAAGACCACCTGCCTGGTCATAGCGTGCTAAAGCAGCCGAGACTTTTGCCATCTGCATGAGCGAAAGAATCCCTTCATGCATTCGAGCACCACCGCCAGACCCTGAGATAATAATCAGTGGAAGATCCTGCTCGGTCGCCCGCTCCACCAACCTTGCGAGCTTTTCGCCGACCACAGAGCCCATACTACCCATGATGAAAGCCGAATCGGTGATCCCAACCGCAACCGGTCGAGCACGCACTCGCCCCTTCCCGGTGATCGCTGCGTCAACGAGCCCCGTCCGTTTCTGCTCGGCAACCAATCGATCCGCGTAGGCTTTTTTATCTTTGAACGTCAGTGGATCGCTGGGACGGAGATCCTTATCCCACTCCTCGAATGTGCCCTCGTCAAGCATCTGCTCGATGCGCTGCCGCGCCGAGAGATAAAAGTGGTAACCACATTCAGGACAGACGTTCATCCGTTTTTCAGCTTCTTTGCGGAAAACGGCACTTGAGCAATCGGGGCATCGGATCCAAAGCCCCTCAGGGACACCTCGCTTTTTACGGCGAGGAAGTGAAAGATCCTCGGCTTCAGCAGCAACAGGTTCAGAACTCGACATGGTCTCAACAATGAATGAGGGTGTACAGGTATTGCCCGGATCATGAGCGACCTAAGTATGGTACTCGAACCCTCCCCAGTTTAGGAAGTGCTTTTCCGGCCCCAGTAGACTTTCACCCCCCAAATTCACCAAGCCCATACGTTTGGAGTTGCGTCGATCGGTAAAAATTGCGTCCGTAAAGCTGCCCCGAGAATGTCGGAAAAGCGATAGGATCTGGTAAGATGGCTCTGCCGACGTCGCTGGGGTCGATCTGGCCCTTAAAAAGCCTGGCGGCTGGCTTAAAAGCCCTGCTGCAAGATGGTACCGCCAGCCCCTGAGTTCAAGCCGCCCACACTGGTCATCAACCCTGGTATCAAATCGCCCATGAAGATCAAGCTTGAATACGGACGTCAAGGATTGGACGTCGAGCTTCCTGATAAAAACGTCGTCCAGACTTTGGCCTACCGAGAGGCTGACCCCCTTGCCGATCCCCAAGCCACACTTCGACAAGTTCTGGAATCCCCCAATGGCTCGCCTTCGTTGGGGGAACTCGCTCAAGGCAAGCAACAAGCCTGCATCCTGATCTGTGATGTGACTCGACCTGTCCCCAATCCGTTAATCCTTGGCGAAGTTCTCAAAGACCTGGAACGGGCTGGAATGACGCCGGATCAAATCCTGATTCTGATTGCGACCGGACTCCACCGACCCAACGTAGGAGACGAGCTACGGGAAATGGTTGGGGACGAAATTTATGATCGCTATCGCATCGAGAACCACGATGGTCAGGATATGGACGCTCATGTGCATTTGGGCGAAAGCCCAAACGGCGTGCCCATCTGGATCGATCGTCGATATGTCGAAGCGGACTTGAAAATCACAACCGGTCTGATTGAGCCACACTTCATGGCTGGATTCTCTGGAGGACGAAAGCTCATTTGCCCTGGCATCGCCGGAATTGACACCATCCGAGCTTGGCACAGCCCGAGGTTTTTGGAACACCCCAAAGCGGCATCCGGCTTTCTTGACGGCAATCCCGTACACTTCGAAAACACATGGATCGCAGAGCGAACAGGGTGCGACTTCATTGTCAACGTTGTCATCGACGCTCAACGAAGACCACTGAAGTTTGTGGCAGGGCATATGATCTCGGCCTTCGAGGAGGGAGTTGAATTCGTAAGTGACCTTGTCACCGACACCGTGCCCTACGAGGTTGACGTGGTGGTGACCAGCAGCGCGGGCTATCCTTTGGACACAACTTTTTATCAGAGTGTTAAAGGAATGGTTGGGGCCGCCGCCATTGTGAAACCCGGAGGGACGATCGTGATTGCCGCGAGCATGTCAGAGGGCATCGGCAGTCCAGAGTTTCAAGAGATTTTTGACGACCATCCATCCCTCGATCAATTTTTGGATCACATCCTTAATCGGAATTATTTCAAAATGGACCAGTGGCAACTCGAAGAGCTGGCCAAGGCGCGAAAGAAAGCCCAGATCAAAGTGGTGACAGAGGGTCTCAAACCGGAAACGATCCAGAGGCTCTATGTGGATAGCAGCCCGACCGTCGAATCTGCGGTCGCCGAGTGCCTCAGCGAATACGGCTCGGAAGCATCGATTGCGGTCATCCCTAAAGGCCCGTATGTGATGGCCGCGGTAGCGCCTGATAATACCCCTGATTTAAAACCCTAGGATGAAGGCCTGGCGTCTGGAACGTCGGCGAAAATGGTTTTGCAGAATGTTTGGGAATTCAATCGCATTTGACCAACCCTGGTTTCTGCTCCTCATACTTCTGCTGCCCCTGTTTTGGGTGGCGAGCTACCGGTCCCTTTCGGGGTTAGGACAGTTTCGCCGTTTCTGCTCGTTGAGCCTTCGAACGCTTGTCGTCCTTCTCGTCATTCTGGCACTCGCAGAATTTCAGATGGTCCGAACCAGCGATCAACTCACGGTCCTGTTCGTTCTCGATCAGTCGGAAAGTATTCCACGCGACAAACGACAGTACATGCTGGACTATGTCGTCAAGGAAGTTGACGAACACCGAAAAACGGAAACCAGCGATCGGGCAGGGGTGATCGTTTTCGGCGGAGAGGCGAAAATTGAAATTCCGCCCATCGACATGTCCCTCCCATCGATCGGCCGGTTCGAGTCGGTCGTCGACCTGCACCCAGAAATCACCAGCCTCGAATCAGCACTGGAACTTGCGAAAGCTTCCTTTCCTGAAGATACAGCTCGCAGGCTTGTTATCGTGACCGATGGTAATGAAAACCTTGGAGACGCCAGTCGCGTCGCTCGCACCCTCGCTGAAGATGGAATCGGAATCGATGTCGTTCCTGTTCGACTTCCCAAGCACAATGAAATCAGCATCGACAAGGTGGTCGTCCCGTCGAACTTGAGGCAAGGCCAATCATTTGAAGCCAAGGTTGTCCTCCAGAATCAACGTGTGACTCCCGAAGATAATTCGACGACCCAAGGCACGCTTCGGCTGATTGAAAAGTCATCTGGCCAATCCAGAGTCATTGCCGAAGAGACGGTAAGCTTGCAACCGGGGACAAACGTCGTCGGCTTCAAACATCAAATCGACCAGACCGCGATGCTGACTTACGAAGCGACCTTCATGCCGGAAGATGATGAAGCGGACTTCCGCACTCAGAACAATGAAAGTTCCGCCTACACTCACGTCCGTGGTAAAGGTCGCGTCCTGTTGATCGAAGATGGCGAGAACATCGGCGAATTCGACGAACTCGTCCGCAGACTTCGCCGGCAGAACATGGAAGTCAGCGTGATGAACTCGTTGTCACTCTTCTCATCCGCCGAGCAGCTTCTCGAGTTCGATTGTATCGTGCTTGCTAACCTGCCTCGTTCGAGCGGCGAACCGAACGAAGAAGGCGAATTTCAAGTCGAGAGTTTTTCCGACGCCCAGATCGAAATGCTCGTCAGCAATACGGAGGAGTTGGGCTCAGGCCTGGTCATGCTGGGAGGGAACCGCGCCTTCGGGGTGGGCGGCTGGTCGAATACGCGACTCGAAGAAGCCATGCCTGTCGACTTCCAAGTGAAAAATGACCGAATCGAAGCGGTTGGCGCTCTGGCAATGGTCATGCACGCGACAGAAATGCCAGAAGGGAACTACTGGCAAAAAATCATCGGTTACGAAGCCATTCAGGCACTGGGTCCCATGGACTACTGTGGTGTCGTGGTTTGGAATGATTTCGGCGGTGGTACGAAATGGCTCTGGGGACAGCAGCAAGGGGGAATGCTGCGGGTCGGACCGACAAAAAAAGCGATGCTTTCTGCCGTTGGCAAAATGGTCCCGGGGGACATGCCAGATTTTGACAATTCCATGCAACGGGCACTGAATGGACTAGCGGGCGTCAAGGCATCCGTCAAACACATGATCATCATCAGTGATGGAGATCCGTCCGGTCCGGCGCCAAATCTACTGAGTCAGTACATTCAGCAGAACATTGTCATTTCTACGGTGGCCGTCGGAACTCACGGCCCACCCACCAAAACTCCCCTACAAAGAATCGCAACCGCTACTGGGGGCAAGTTTTACAACGTCACCAACCCGAGGGCACTGCCGAAGATTTTTCAACGCGAAGCCCGTAAAGTCGCGAAGCCCTTGATTGTGGAAAAACCCCAAATCAATGTCCTTCCTGTCGGGTCGGCCGCAGCGCATCCGACGCTACAAGGTTTACCCATCAATGCGTTGCCGCCCATCCAAGGCTATGTGGCCACCACCATCAAGCCGAGCGGTTTGGTCGAACAGTTGCTCATCGCCTCCGAACCGCCGGATGCCGGTGAGAACTCAACAATCTTTGCAACCTGGCAATTCGGCCTGGGCCGGTCCACGGTCATCACGACAGATGCAGGCTATCGCTGGGCCGCTGGCTGGCAGCGTAGCGAATACTACGATCGCTTTTATGCTCAGGTGATCCGACATGCGATGCGACCCGTCAATGAATCGGCCAACTTTTCAGTCGCCAGCCAGATCCGAGACGGCCGAGTGGTCCTTACGGTAAACGCATTGACCAACGAGGATGAGTTTCTCAATAACCTGCCCATGTTAGCGCGGGGAATTTCGCCCGAGCTTGAAGGTTTTGATATCGATTTCCGCCAAGTCAGTCCTGGGCGGTACGAGGCCTCGTTTGATGCGACAGATTCAGGCAGTTACCTCTTTTCGATCCTGCCGGGCGACGGCTACGAGCGACTGGCGGGAGGGATCAGCGTGCCGGTTTCCAGTGAGTTCATGGATCAGGCAACCAACTGGCCTCTACTGGAAACATTGACCTCATTCCCGCCCGTTGGTGGGCAACCGGGCGAAATCATCGACGGTGACGTGACCCCGGTCGAGTTCCAGAACATGCTGGCCAACCACGATACCTTTCGACATGATTTGGCGAAAAGCACGAGTATCCGGGACATCTGGCCATGGGTTCTTGTCCTTTGCGGAGCCCTCTTTTTCACCGATGTTTTCGTCCGGCGAGTTCTGGTTGCCCCCACCGAATGGATCGAGAAACTCTACCGACGCTTCAAACCCGCGACGGATCGTCAGCAAGAAGTTCGACAAAGTCGACTCGACCGATTGAAAAACCAAAAAGTCGCACTGAAACGGGAGCAGGATCAGGCGACGCGACGATACACGGCCCCAGCGCCTCAGGAAGATGCATCGAGCATGAACGATCTCGATCAGAACCTCGATTCCCCGTTACCCCAGAAACAACCGCGGCGGGAAACCAAAAAGCCGGAAATGGATTCCTCCACGCCTTCCATGTCTTACACTGAACGTCTGCTTCAGGCCAAAAAGCGGGCCGCCAGCGACAAGACGGATTCAAACGATACCAAAGGACAGGGATAGCAGGACCGAGGTCAAGTGAGACTCGATCAAGACCAAACTCATTGAAGTCGTAAGGGAAATACGCCCCAGTCAAGACTTATTCCATTGAAGAAATATCCATTGAAGAAATACCTGTGCGTCCAAAACTCGAAACACCGCGATGAAGCACCCGGCAGTGAAAGTAACCGACCCTCAAGGCTCCGGACGGATCATCAACAGAGACCCCTCGGAAACACCATCAAGGAACCGTCATGAGTGAAACAGAAGAACTACGACAAAAGGCCGAAAAGTTCCGAGAGCGGTATGCAGCCGTTCGTGAACAAATTGGCCGCGTCATTGTGGGCCATGAAGAAATCGTTCAGGGGGTGCTAACCGCCATTTTGGTCGGCGGCCACTGCCTGCTCGAAGGTGCACCGGGACTGGGGAAAACCATGCTGGTTCGCACCTTAGCAGATGCCCTCGATCTCGATTTCAATCGAATTCAGTTCACCCCTGACCTGATGCCCGCTGACATTCTTGGTACCAACATGATCGTCGAGGATCCCGACGGGAAACGACAATTTGAGTTTCAGAAAGGACCCATTTTTACTCAGATTTGTCTTGCGGATGAAATCAACCGCGCGACCCCGAAAACCCAGTCGGCCATGCTGGAAACCATGCAGGAGGGTACCGTCACGGTCGCAGGCCAACGTTATGAACTCGACAAACCGTTTTTTGTACTGGCAACCCAGAACCCAATTGAACAGGAGGGAACCTATCCGCTTCCCGAAGCACAACTCGACCGATTTTTATTCAAATTGATCGTCGGTTACTCCGGAAGATCCGAACTCTCAACGATCGTCGACCGAACCACCAAGGGCTTTCAGGACCAGGCTGAGAAAGTCATGAATGGAGAAGAAATTCTGGGGTGGCAACAACTGGTTCGGGAAGTCATGATTGCTCCCCACGTGCAGGACTACCTCGTCCGACTCACGCTGGCCACGCATCCTGAGGGTCCATTTGCCGCAGAAGCGACGAACCAGTATCTCCGCTGGGGGAGCAGCCCACGTGGAGCGCAGACCCTCGCTCTCGCCAGCAAAGTTCGGGCGCTGCTCGACGGCCGATTCAATGTGAGTTTTGAAGATCTCAGGCGTGTTTACCTGCCGACGCTTCGCCATCGCGTCATCTTGAATTTTGAAGCGCAAGCCGAAGGGATGACGACCGATGACGTCCTGCTCGAGTTGCTGGAAAAAGTTCCTGAGCAGGCGGATGACATCCCGGTTGCCAGCACGGCTTGACCGCCACGACCTCTCACGTTGTTGGCCTTCCTACTCTGCCTCGATCCGTTTGAAGTTTGACGATGCCACGCACACCCTCACAAGACTTGCTCAGCCCGCAACTCCTCGCTCAACTCGAGCGACTGGAGCTTGTCACGCGCAAGGTCTTTCGTGGCAGAATGAAGGGTGAGCGTCGCAGCCAACGAAAAGGTCAAAGCGTTGAGTTCGCCGATTTCCGCAACTACGTCCCCGGTGACGATCTCCGGTTTATTGACTGGAATTTATACGCGCGTTTGGATCGCCTGTTCCTGAAACTCTTCCTCGAAGAGGAGGACCTGCATTTTTACGCCCTTGTGGATTGCAGTCGCTCGATGGATTTTGGTGAACCCTCAAAACTTACCTTCGCCAAACAACTCGCAGCTTCACTCGGCTACATCGGCCTGTGTCGCGCCGACCGAGTCAAAGTTGAATCGCTCGCATCAGGCCTTCGCTCGGCAGCCCCTTCATTGCGAGGCAAGTCGAGTCTCCGTCGTCTCATCGATCACGTCGACCAATTTACTCCTGGAGAGGATCAAGGGCTTTTGGAAGGTGTTCGCCAGTTCTGCCTTCGGAATCCCGGTCAGGGAATCCTCGTGTTGATCACCGACCTGATGGACAAGTCGGGTTACGAATCCGCACTGCGACTGCTGGTAAGCCAGAGAATCGATGTGTATGTGATTCACGTCCTTTCTCAAGAGGAAATCAACCCTGAGGTCCAAGGCGATTTACGCCTTGTTGATTCGGAAGATCAGGATCAGGCGGAAGTCACCATCAGCCGACCATTGCTGCAGAAATACGAACGCACACTTCGAGCTTTCGTCGGGAGTGCCCGGGATTTCTGCGCGAAACGTGGAATCACGTACCTGCAAACCACCAGCCATCAACCTATCGATCAACTCGTTGCCCATTACCTTCGGCAAAGAGGCTTGGTGCGATGAGCTTCTTGAACAGTCTTTCATTCCTCGGCTGGGGTGTCTTGTTAAGCGTTCCGCCGTTAATCGTCTTACTCTACTTTTTGAAATTGAAACGTGCCCCTCTGGTCGTTCCGAGCACCTATCTTTGGAGTCGGGCGATTGAAGATATGCACGTCAATACCATCTGGCAGAAGCTCCGCAGGAATATCCTCCTCTGGCTGCAACTGCTGTTTGTTGCCCTGCTTATCCTTGCCGTCCTGCGGCCAGGCAATCAAGCCATGCAAGCCACTCAGGAACGACTGGTCCTATTGATCGATCAATCGGCAAGCATGAACGCGTCGGTCGGCTCGGAAACTCGTTTGGAGATTGCCAAGCGTCGCGCAACCGAACTGATCGATGGGATGAGCCCCGAATCGGTCGCCATGATCATTTCGTTCGCGGACGAAGCTCGGGTGGTCCAGTCTTACACAAACAATCGTGCCCTACTTCGCCGCAAACTGGACCAAATTCAACCGACCAACCGGTTGACTCAACTGGATGAAGCACTTCAGGCCGCATCGGGTTTGGCAAATCCGCCACAGACTTACGAAGAAGGAAACCCGAACGCCCTGGGACTGGCCCAACCGCTTGAAGCTCGACTCTACCTGTTCACCGATGGAGGCGTTCAACTCGACTCTGAATTCTCGCTTGGAAATCTCAAACCTGAGTACATTCCCGTTGGAAACCAGAGGTTGCCAAACAACGTCGGCATTGTGGCATTCGCTGCCGACGAAAACCCTGAGCAAGCCGGTCAAATTCAAGCGTTCGCCCAACTTTTCAACTCAAGTGACGACCCACAGGTCTTCGATCTTGAACTCTTTATGGAGGGCGATCTACTCGACGCTCGAAGTGATGTCGAACTTGCCCCCGGTGCGACCGCGAGTGTCTCCTTTGACGTCTCTCGCAGCGTGGAAGACTCCATCGCATCGGGTGTCCTGAAGCTCGTCATGAACATCAAGGACGACCTTGAAATCGACAACATGGCCTACGCCGTGTTCAATACCCGGAAACAGTCCCGAATCCTGGTGATCACGCCAGGAAATGACGCGTTGGAACTCGCCCTCGAAACGGATGAGATCAGCGAATTTGCCCGCGTCAGAGTGGAAAACGCGGAATTTCTGGAGACGGAAACCTACCGAAACCTGACGGAAACGACCGCGGTGGATCTCGTGATCTACGATCGATGCAAGCCTGAAAAAATGCCGATGGCCAACACGCTGTTCTGGGGGCAATTGCCGCCGTTGGAGACATGGAAACAGGGCCCCCTATCCTCCCCGGTGGTCCTCATTGACGCGGACGAGACTCACCCCTTGGTGGAATGGCTGGAACTCGGTGAGGTGCTGGTTGCCGAAGGATTTCAGGTTACGGGCCCACCTGGAACCTTGAATCTAATCAGTAGCAACTTGGGATCAGTGATGGCGATCGGGCAGCGACTTGGATTTGAGGACGCGGTCATCGGTTTTGAAATTGTCACCGCGACCGAAGATGGAAAGAAGCTGGCCAATACAGACTGGCCGCGGCATCTCAGCTTTCCGATGTTCATCCAGAACGTTGTCAATTACTTGGGAAATGCGGCGGGATTAAACGCTCAGAAAAGTTACCTCCCCGGGGAAAACATCGAGATTCGGACGGTTGTGCCTTACGAATCGATCACCGTCGAAGCCCCCGACCAGCAACGCAAATCGATCCGCCGTGGCCGCCAGAACACCTACCAATTCACCGATTCCAGAGACCTGGGAATCTACAAAGTCTATGAAGGCGAAGATCGGTTCGTCGATCAACAATTTGCAGTCAACCTTACAAGTCGCGAAGAAAGCGACTTGCGTGTACCCGATTCCCTTGAATTGGGTTACGAAGAGGTTCAGGCGGGACAAGCCCTGGAATTGGGTCGTCAGGAATACTGGAAGTGGTTGCTGATGCTCTCGCTCATCATTCTCGGCGTGGAATGGTACATCTATAACCGACGGATCTATATCTAGGCGATGGACGTCTAGACCTTTGACGTCGAGGCGGCGAACTTTGCATCTGTCTTTGAGGAGGGGCGGGGAGTTCGTGGTTGACTCCCGGAAAACCCCTGACTTTTAGAGAACTGCGTTGAGTTTTCCAGTGGGAGCGTAAGATTCGCACCAAATAAACGGGGTGGAGGATTGCGACCTCAAGATCCAACCCTAGACGATTTGGCCATGGAGCATTAGATTGGGCCGACGTCGACGCGAACACCGTTATCCTGCCTCCATCACGGCGGATTCGAAGTGAAGACGGTGGAGTTTCTATGGGTTTAATCGGGAATCACGCACATGTTCGAACACGTCCAAGCAGCCCCCCCGGATGCAATTCTCGGGCTCAATGAAGCTTTTGCTCGTGACGAAAACTCGGAAAAAATCAATCTCTCCGTGGGTGTCTTCAAAGACGGAAGCGGCCAGACGCCGATCCTTGCGTGCGTCAAGGCTGCGGAACAAAGCCTCGTCCAGACAGAAACCTCGAAAAACTATTTGGGAATCGACGGTCTCCCCGGCTTCCGCCAACTCGTCCCTTCTTTGCTATTGGGTGACGACCATGTCGCCATTGGCGAAGAACGAATCGCATGTCTGCAAACCCCTGGCGGTACAGGGGGGTTACGCGTCGCCGCCGACCTCATTGCGACCCTGCTGCCCAATGCCACCATGTGGTGCAGCCAGCCCACGTGGCCCAATCATCCGAAGGTATTCGCGGCCGCGGGTCTCCGGGTGCAGAACTATCCCTATCTCGACATGTCCACCAACCAATTGGATATCGAGGCCATGCTTGCCAAACTGGAGACGATACCGAGTGGCGACGTTGTCTGCCTCCACGCATCATGTCACAACCCCAGCGGCGTCGACCCAACACCCGTGCAATGGCAAAGCCTTGCAACACTCATTTCGAACCGAGGCCTGATCCCGGTGGTCGATTGTGCCTACCAGGGATTTGGCAACGGGCTCGAAGAGGACGTCTATGGTTTGCGTACCCTCTGCGAAGCATGCCCCGAGGTATTCGTTTGCAATTCATTCTCAAAGAATTTTGGAATGTACAGTGAGCGTATTGGTGGGCTGACCTTGGTTGCAGGAAAGTCGGAAACAGCCAAGGCACTCGGAAGTCATGCCAAAGCGTGCGTTCGTGCGAACTATTCGAATCCCCCCAAACACGGCGCTGCCGTTGTCGCAGAGATCTTGGGCTCCACCGAGTTGTCTCAACAATGGAACTCAGAACTTTCTGGCATGAGAGACCGCATTCATCACGTGCGGGAAGAATTTGTCACGAAGATGTCCCAACGGGTCCCGGACCGTGATTTCTCGTTCATCAAAGAGCAAAAAGGCATGTTCTCTTTTTCCGGTCTGAATCCAATGCAAGTCGACCGACTCAGAAATGAATTCTCGATTTACATTGTCGGAAGTGGACGCATTAATGTCGCTGGAATCACACCGACTAACATCGACCGTTTGTGCGACTCCATCGCAACGGTCCTGTAGGATCGAGATCAAGGATCGGTTTGAACGGTCGTCAGAATCAGGCTCAATTCACCTTGCGGTTGAGAACTCCAGCAAGGGCGTGCACCGACTCGAGCAAATCATCAAATTGCGCGAAGTTCAAGGACTGCGCCCCGTCAGAGACGGCTCGATCCGGATTGGGATGAATCTCCACGATCATTCCATCGGCACCTGCCGCCAGACCTGCGAGTGCCATGGCTTTGACATAGGCCCGCTTTCCCGTCCCGTGACTCGGGTCAACGATCACGGGCAAATGAGACAACTGCTTCGCGGGTGGAATCACGGATAGATCCAAAGTGTTTCGAGTGTGGTCGGCAAAGGTTCGGATACCTCGCTCACAGAGCACCACATTCCCATTGCCACCTGCCAAGACGTATTCGGCTGCCATCAACCATTCTTCCAGTGTCGCAGACATGCCCCGCTTCAGCAGCACCGGCCGCTGGGCTTTTCCCATCTGTTTGAGTAATGGAAAATTCTGCATGTTGCGTGTGCCCACCTGAAGCACGTCCGCGACAGGTTCGACGCGAGACACTTGCTCCTTCTCCATCACCTCGGTCACCACGCCAATTCCCAAGGCCTCCCGCAACTTGCCCAAGATCTTGAGGCCGTCATCCTCCATCCCCTGGAAGCTGTAGGGACTTGTTCTTGGCTTGAAAACTCCCCCGCGGAACATCTTGACGCCCTTGGCCAACAGGTGCTCCGCGACCTCAAAAGCCATCGATTCACTTTCCACAGAGCATGGCCCAGCAACGATCGTGAAAGTGCTTGGCCCCAGAGAAGTGGTGTCGGTCTCGACCACCGTGTCATCCGCGTGCATTTCACGGCTTGCAAGTTTGAAAGGCTTGGTCACGCGAACCAACTCTCGAACTCCACCCAAGGCTTCAAAACTTCGAGGATCAATGGCCTCGATGTTGCCAGTCATGCCAACGGCCGTCCGGGTCGCCCCGGGCATTTCGTGAGCCGTCAATCCGAGTTCTTGAATACGTTTCACCACTTGATCAATTTGATCCTGAGTTGCAACTGACTGCATCACGACCAACATGGCCCCACCCCTCTGAAAAAATCGCGTCCGGGCTGAACTTCGACCCTAACCCATCTTAGGAGGTCACAATGCCTGTGAAAACGGACAAACCCGACCCACAGGGTTTCCCCCGTGGCGTCGCTCCTATTTCTTCAACGATCGAACTCGACATCCTGACTTGATCACCCACCAAGATGCTTACGATGACAACGGCGAAGAGGTTCCGTGCCCCAGTTTTTTGCGAAATTGGGTCACCATCTCCGCAGGATCCTTCGCCCGTGCGATACAGCCACTGACCGCAATTCGATGGATCCCCGTCTCCAGGACACGATCGACATTTTCCAGATCGATTCCTCCGATCGCAAATACGGGTAAATCCGGGAAACCGGCGGCTTCGCGCAGATAATCGAGCCCAGGGAAGTCCTCGAACAACTTGGTTTCTGACGGGAAAGTAGGACCCGCACCGAGATATTGAGCCCCATGCAGAATTGCCTCGCGAAGTTGACCGACTTCATGCGTCGAAACTCCGATCAGCATGTCCGGCCCGACAATACGTCGGACCGCTTCAACCGAAAGCTCATCTTGTCCCACATGCACGCCGTCCGAGTTACAAAGACGGGCAATATCGGGTCGATCATTAATGACCATCAACGTTTGAGTCCCTTGGGTCAATCGGCGAAGAACCTGGGCTCGTTCCAGCAATTGTCGGTCGTTCAGTTTTTTGTCGCGTAGTTGAATCACATCCGGCGGCGCCACCATCAAGCCCTTAAGCCAGTTCTCAAATTGGCCGTTCGACGCGAGCCCGTCCGTAAGAACGTAAATTTCAGCATGATCCATACGAGCCGCTGCCGTCCTACTCAAGCTCGCGAGAGACTCCCAACGATAGAACTCGTACCGAAGCTCTTCGACCTTGCTGGCCACTTGCTCACTCAGTGGCTTACTGAATTCCTCGAGCGTTCGAAGGGATTGTTTAATCCTGCTAGCGTTAGCGTTGAAAACCGCATCGAGATCCGGTCGTTGGTACTCATCATCCGATCGAGTGGTCCGCCCTACGTCCCCCTGCACATCACGCATCGACTGGAATCGGGAAAACCAGACCTCTGGAAAACAATGAACAAGCTGGTGCCGCAAATCTTTTAGACAGGCGGAAAGTGTGGAGTGGTTGTAGCTAAATCTCGCGATTTCCTCGAGAACTCGCAGACCCTCCTGGCATCGGTTGAAATTGGCATCAAGCGTTCGGTACACGTAAGAAAAGTCGGTTGAATCTTGCATGACATCAAAATCGGTGGGCGAAAGGGACTCGGCACGGGCGCGGCGGAGCCTGCAATTTAAGGGCGTAGTTTATCTCACAAACCTTGCGGCAGCAGCAACTTGCCTTGTGGTATCGTGAATCGAGGGCTAAAATCACGGGCTAGATCCAACGGAGGGATCGATTTCGATGGAATGGAGTCCTAAGAGGCAGCGTCGATGCGTGATTCAACGCTAAAACTGCAGTGCTGGCCAGGGCTGGCCAGACTATGGCATCGCGGGGAGTTGAGCGCGGTGATCCATGCGGCTGGTTTCTCGTTGGCACTCAATTCGTTCTTGTTGACCTCGTTTCTCTGGCCCGGACTCGCCAACACGCCATTCCGATGGACTCTCGGCGGCGTGGTGATGGTCTGGTGGCTCATAGGAATACGTTCGAACCGCTCGTATCTGTCCCAGCGGGTCGGAGTCGACTCCGATTCGGACGAAAAATTAATAGAACAGTTCATGATTGCGCAGTGTCATTACTTGAAAGGACATTGGCCGGAATCTGAATCAATATTGCGTCAAATACTTCGCAAAAACCCAAGGGACGTCGAATCAGGCTTGCTTTTGAGTCAAGTTTGGCGAAGGGGCGGGCAACCGGAAAAGGCACTGGCACAACTTAGCCACCTTCAAAAACTGGATGAGTCCCTACAATGGAGTACTGAAATCAGCCACGAGATGCATCAGATTGTTGCGGCGTCAGCCGGAGACGATCCTGAGGGATACGCCGACAACGCGGATGCGAATCCCAACGAGCTTGCAGCGGTAAGCATCAGTGAATTCTCGAAAACGACCGAAATGAGTGACGTTTATGCAAATCGTGACGCTGCCGAGCGGCGTGCAGCCTAAGGCTGGCTTGAAGCAAGACAAAAAACCGATGAGACATGTTCTTCCCCGAGTAGAGCAATTCGCAGATCAGGGCTAAACTTGTTTGAGTCCCTGATTAAACCCGAAAAGTGTTTCGTGTTCGACATTCAGATCCTCCAGTCCCAATGAGTTTTCATTGAACACGACTGGCAGGCGGAATGTTGAACAATACAACAGATAAAAATGAGCAAATCGGTCGTTATGACGGGCTTGCCAATGCAGACAACATGACGACGCGTCAGACCGACCGGTGTTGAGACTGACCCAGTGTTTTCCGGACACCCTTCCAAGCGAAACTTGGTGGTGTGATTCCTTGCACGCAGTTTCCTTCAGAAGCTGTCGTAGGAGTTGAGTATGTACGAACGATTTACTGACCGAGCCCGCAAGGTGATGCAGCTGGCCAATCAAGAGGCCCAGCGATTCAACCACGAGTATATTGGCACCGAACATATCCTTTTAGGGCTTGTTAAGGAGGGGAGCGGTGTCGCAGCCAACGTGCTGAAAAATCTCGATGTCGACCTGCGAAAAATTCGTCTGGAAGTAGAAAAGCTCGTTCAGAGTGGCCCCGAGATGGTCACTATGGGGAAACTCCCCCAAACCCCTCGTGCCAAGAAAGTTATCGAGTACTCGATGGAGGAAGCTCGAAATCTAAATCACAATTACGTGGGGACCGAACATATCCTGCTCGGCTTACTGCGAGAGCAGGAGGGTGTCGCTGCACAGGTGCTGATGAATCTGGGCTTGAAACTGGATGACGTTCGCGAGGAGGTACTAAACCTTCTCGGTCACGGTTTGGAGCCGGAAGGGGGTGATCGAGGTGGTCGCGAGGCAGGCAGCAGCGTTGCCGAAGCGAGTTCCTCGAAAAGTTCAAAATCCAAGACGCCTGCGTTGGATAGTTTCGGTCGCGATTTGACCGAATTGGCACGACAAGGAAAACTCGATCCCGTGATCGGGCGAGCCAATGAAATTGAACGTGCCGTTCAGGTCCTCTGTCGCCGCACAAAAAACAATCCGGTCTTGCTTGGCGAAGCAGGTGTGGGCAAGACGGCAATCATTGAAGGATTTGCACAACGAGTCATTGGGGGCAATGTTCCGGAAATCCTGTCCGACAAGCGAATTGTCGTGCTGGATCTCGCCATGATGGTTGCAGGCACGAAGTACCGCGGCCAGTTTGAGGAACGAATCAAGGCGGTGATGAACGAAGTACGTCGAGCGAAGAACACCATCCTCTTCATTGACGAACTACACACGCTGGTTGGGGCAGGGGGTGCGGAAGGCGCCATCGATGCGGCCAACGTCCTTAAGCCCGCTCTGGCACGCGGTGAGATCCAGTGCATTGGTGCCACCACGCTGGACGAGTATCGAAAGTACATCGAAAAGGACAATGCTCTCGCGAGAAGATTTCAGGAGATCGTTGTCGATCCTACCTCAAGTGATGAAACCGTTGAAATTCTCAAAGGACTTCGCGAAAGGTACGAAGACCACCACCGCGTCCAAATTACAGATGACGCTCTCTTGGCCGCCGTCGAAATGTCCGATCGGTACATCACCGGTCGGTGCCTGCCAGACAAGGCGATCGACGTGATCGATGAGGCGGGCGCCCGAGTCAGACTTCGCTCCATGACAAAGCCACCAGACTTGAAAGAAATCGACGACGAAGTCGAACGACTCAACAAGGAAAAAGAGGAAGCGGTTGCCAATCAAGATTTTGAGAAAGCGGCATCGCTAAGAGATCAGGCGGATAAACTTCGCAAAAAGAAGGATCAAATCAAACGGGAATGGCGTGAGAAGTCTCAGGAGACGGATGGAGTCGTCGATGAAGAAATCATCGCCGAAGTCGTCTCCAAGATGACAGGCATTCCGCTGACCCGCCTGTCCACAGAAGACAGCCTGCGGCTGATGAAAATGGAAGATGAACTCCATCAGCGAGTCATTAGCCAAGACGCCGCTGTGAAGGCGATTTCGAAGGCCGTTCGCCGAAGTCGGGCAGGGTTGAAAGATCCGAAACGCCCGACAGGTTGCTTCGTTTTCGCAGGGCCGACCGGTGTCGGTAAGACTTTGCTCGCGAAGGCCCTCGCCGAATTCATGTTTGGCGATCAGGATGCTCTGATCACCATCGACATGAGCGAGTACATGGAGAAACACAACCTGAGCCGCCTTATCGGGGCGCCTCCGGGCTACGTCGGCTACGAAGAAGGTGGACAACTCACGGAAAAAATCCGTCGTCGACCCTATGCCGTGGTGCTTCTCGACGAGATCGAAAAAGCGCACCCGGACATCTTCAACATGCTTTTGCAAGTGATGGAGGAGGGTCGGCTGACCGATAGCTTCGGTCGCAACGTTGATTTCCGAAACGTCATTTTGATCATGACCACCAACGCCGGAGCGCATGCCATCAAGAACGAATCCGCATTTGGACTCCCAGGTGCGGGCGAGGATGAATCGTTTGAAGGTATGAAACGACGCGTCATGGAAGAGATCGAAAAGGTCTTCCGACCGGAATTTTTAAATCGGTTGGACGACACCATCATCTTCCGGCACCTCACGAAGGAGGATCTCAAAGATGTGGTGGATCTCGAACTGCGAAAAATCCGTGAACGCTTGGTCGATCGAGGGTTTGATCTGGTGTTGACCGAGGAAGCAAAAGACTTCCTGATCAAAAAAGGAACCAACCTCGACTTTGGAGCACGCCCCCTACGTCGAGCTCTTGAAGGCTTCGTTGAAGACCCTCTGGCAGAGGAGATGCTGCAAGGGAGTTTCCAGGGAATGAACAAGATTGTGGTTGAGGCCGTCGCGGATGACGATGGTAAAGTTCGCCACCTCAAGTTCCAAGGAGAGCTGGTGGAGACTGAACCGGAACCGGTGGCCGCCGCGTCGTCTGGGGAAGCCGCCGAAGAGGGCGAAGAAACGTCTTAAGCGGGACAAGCCGAGGTAGTCTTCCTGCTGAAATTGACATCGATTCGAAAAGCCCCTGGGGAACCCTCCAGGGGCTTTTTTAGTCACCATCATCCGATGAAGACTGACTCCCGAAAAGTCGTGACAGAAAACCGCCACGGGGCGGAAAACAGGACACGCACAGACCTTTGGACTTCGCCTAAAATACACATACGCGATATCATGAAATGGCCCCCTGAAACCGTCAGGCGTCATGAATTGGGGGTCCAAATCTTCATGACAGGTCAGAGGAGGAAAACGTCGGATGAAAGTTGAACACTACGAGTCGATTCCCGCGGAAGCAATCGAGATGGAGGGAGCCCAAGGGTGCCAGGTTCGCTGGTTGATCGGCGAAAAAGACGGGGCTCCAAATTTTGCGATGCGTCAATTTGAAGTCGCGCCAGGTGGATTTACGCCGCGGCATCAACACCCCTACGAACACGAGGTGTTTGTCCTCGAGGGGGAGGGAGAAGTATGGGAGGGTTCAAAACCGCATACGCTCAGTCAAGGCGACGTGATACTTGTGACGCCCGACGAGCCGCACCAATTTCGAAACACGGGGCAGCAGCCCTTGAAGTTCATCTGCCTTGTCCCCAACTCGGCCACGGGGCAAGCGGTCAAAGTTGTCCCGGAGTGTGGAATTGAGCCTCAATCATGAACTCTGATGTTCAAGCTCAGATCTCGGTCCTTCGAGAGCAGATTCGCCACCACGACCGCCTCTACTATACGGAAGCGGCACCGGAAATCAGCGATCTTGAATACGATCGATTGATGCAAAAACTGGTCTCTCTGGAGGAAGAGCATCCCGAGAGTGTAACGGCTGACAGTCCGACTCAACGGGTCGGTGAGCAACCCGTTCCTCACCTTGTCCAATTCGAACATCGGTTACCGATGCTCTCGATTGATAACGTCTATGATCTTGATGAACTTCAGAAATTCGGGGATCGAACGAAAGAGTTGGTTGAACTCGAATCGCTCCCTTGGACCGTGGAATTGAAAATCGATGGGGTCGCAGTTTCCATTGTCTATGAAGAGGGTGCCTTCGTCAGGGCGTTAACTCGCGGAAACGGTGTCGTTGGCGACGACATCTCCCACAATGTGAAAACCTTGGCGGACGTTCCACTACGCCTTGTCACGGACGACCCACCTGAAGTTCTCGAGGTACGTGGCGAAATCTACATGGCGAACTCGGATCTGGTTCAGTTGAACCAGCAGCAGGCGAAAAAGGGTGAACCTCTATATAAAAACACACGGAATGTCACGGCCGGCAGCATTCGTCTATTGGACCCAAGAATCTGTGCCCAACGACGCCTTCGACTTTTTTGCCATGGGGTCGGACACTGCGTCGGGCTTCGAGCGAACAACCACGCCGCTTTCCTCAAGGAGATCAAAAGCTACGGTCTTCCCGCGACCCCCCTGGTTCAAACATTTCCCGATTTCAAATCCGCGGTAGAGCATTGTGAAACTCTTGTCGAAAACCTCCATGAACTTGATTTTGAAGTTGATGGGCTGGTGTTGAAGGTGAGCGAGTTTGCCCAGCGTGAAATGCTCGGCGCGCGTTCAAAAAGCCCTCGCTGGCTGATCGCCTACAAATGGGAAAAATACGAGGCCACCACTCGGCTCAATGCCATCAACGTCCAGGTGGGTAAAACGGGTGCCATCACACCGGTTGCCGAGCTGGAACCCGTCCAACTTGCGGGAACAACGGTCAGCCGTGCAAGCCTCCACAATGCCGAGGAAATACAGCGTAAGGACGTACGTGTGGGCGACTGTGTGGTTGTTGAAAAGGCGGGCAAGATCATCCCCCACATTGTCCGCGTCGAGAAACACGAACGACCCCATGAACTTCCACCATTTCTATTTCCGGAACGATGTCCCGAATGTGACACCGATGTGACCAAAGACGAGGGTGGGGTATTCATTCGTTGCCCCAACTACGATTGTCCTGCTCAGCTCAAGGAGCGGATTCGTTACTTTGCCAGCCGGAACGCGATGGACATCGAAGGCCTGGGGGATAAGCTCGTCGAACAGCTCGTCAGCGGAGGGCTAGTGACCTGTTATGGGGACCTCTATCGGTTGACCGCCGATCAATTGTCCAATTTGGAGCGTATGGGAAAGAAGTCTTCGGATAATCTGATTCAAGCCGTTGAGACCAGCAAGACACGAGGACTCGAGAAATTGTTGACCGCGATGTCCATTCGGCATGTCGGCAACACGGTCGCCGCAACCTTGGGAAGGCGGTTTGGAACGCTTGACCGTCTGGCATCCGCCACCGTCGAAGAACTAAGTTCCATCCATGAAGTGGGAGACGCGATCGCCCAAAGCGTGGTTGATTTTTTTGAAAGTGATCACGGCCAGCGTGATGTCGCCGACTTGAGGTCCATTGGGGTTTCCATGGACGCGTTGGGGCAACAGGAATTGGGAGACCTTCTTCTGGGAAAAACGCTCGTCGTGACCGGTACTCTCAACCGACACTCACGAGACGAAATTCAGGAACTGATCCGCCAGAACGGTGGAAAGGCTGGCTCCAGTGTTTCGAAGAAAACGGACTTCCTGGTGGCTGGCGAGAAGGCAGGAAGTAAACTGACCAAAGCGAAAGATCTTGGAATCAAAATCATAACCGAAGATGAGTTTCTCCAGATGATTGGAACCTGAGCACCGATGTCAGTGGTATCGACACACAAAGATCTCCTCCGTTTCCCAAAGTCACGATCGGCGCCGCGTGCGTGCCGAAAATATGCGGGACTTGTCGGAATCGTGCTGTGCTTAACCTCTTTTGGCTGCCAGCCAGATACCTCCCCTCAAGACGGCACATTGCCCGCCGTTGAAACGACCGACGGTTCTGAAACTCAGCCGGCCATCGAAAGCCCGGCAGGCTGGGACTGGGAATCGCGCGGGATGCGAGCCGAGATCAGCAATTCGAGTTGGCCTCATCAGTTTCGAAGTGGCGGCGAGGATGAGCAGACGACCATTCTTGAATCGCTGGGGGGGGGCGTCGGCGTGATTGACTTCGACCTCGATGGCTTGGCCGATCTATTCTTCACCGGCGGAGGTCGACTGGCCAACCAGAGCGTTCAAGGAATTCCCAGCGAGTTGTTTCACAATCAAGGAGAATGGAATTTTACTCCAGTCGGAGAAGTTGCCTCGGCCTCAAAGTCTGACTTCTACAGTCATGGAGCTTACATCGCGGATTATGACGAAGATGGTTTTCCAGATATCTTGATCACAGGCTATGGAGGGCTGCAATTACTCCGTAATCAAGGTGACGGTTCGTTCCTTAAAGTGCAGGCGAACCTTTCAGGACTCACGGATTCCCAGTGGAGTTCTGCGGCCGCCTGGAGCGACCTCAATCAGGATGGCTGGCTCGACTTGTACGTGGGTCACTATGTTGACTGGTCCTTCGAGAACCACCCCTTCTGCCCATCCGCCAAGGATCCCAAGGTCAGAGAAATTTGCTCTCCGCGTCAGTTCCAATCGCTCAACGACACCGTTTACCTCTCAAACGGCGATGGAACATTCCGCGAGGCGACCGAGTATTGCAACCTCAAACCTGGGGGCAAATGTCTGGGAGTGGTTTCTCTCGATATTGATCGGGATGGCGATGCCGACCTCTACGTTGCCAATGATACAACGCACAATTTCCTCTACCTTAATGACGGCGAAGGTCGCTTCGATGAAGTTGGCGAGCTCTCAGGAGTGGCGCTTGATGATCACGGCATCCCCAATGGAAGCATGGGAGTTGATGCGGGTGACTATAACCAGGACGGGCAGTTCGATTTATGGGTGGCCAACTATGAGAGTGAAGCTTTTGCTTTGTACCGCCAATCGAGTGATGCCCTATTCACCTTCGTCAGTCACGTTCAAGGAATCCGGGCGATCGAAAGCGAATTTGTTGGATTCGGCACGCTGTTTTGCGACGCAGATCTGGACGGAGACGAAGATCTCTTTGTCAGCAATGGGCACGTGATTTTGCACCCCACGCTTGCCCCCCGAAAGCAACTACCGCTGGTTCTCGAAAATCTTTCCAACCAATTCAAGCGAATTCGATGGCCAGAAGATCATGTGCTTGGCCAACCTGCGGAAGGCCGAGGACTCGCTCAAGTGGATCTTGATCAGGACGGTGCCCCAGACCTGGTCTTTGCACCCGTCGACGAATCGCCAAAAGTTCTCAAGAATAATGTCGGGAGGCAGGGAACTCCACTCAGCATTCGGTTGATTGGCACCCAGGGTAACCGAACGGCAGTGGGTGCTGTGGTCGAAGTAAAAACGGATCGATCCACGCAGGTCAGGGCATGCAAAGGGGGAGGAAGTTATCTGTCCACCTCGGAAAATCGGTTGTTTTTCGGACTGCCCGACGGTGAATCACTACGAGAGATCAGGGTCCACTGGAGCCTCGGTCAGGAAACCGTGCTCACGCCCCCCGAAAACCCCGTCAGCGTGACCATTGTGGAACCGGACGTTAACTCCAACTAAATCAAAGCCTACCCTGATAATGATGTTTGATTCCGGCCTAAAAGTGGCCAAAATAGTAGAAGAGCCTTAGTTTTAAGTTCACTTCTATCAATTCGGGACCGTTAATTTGTCCATATTCACGGAATCGGCGACTGAGGATTCAAACGAGCCCGAAAAAACGCGGTGGTGGGCCGTCGTTCTTGCATTAGTCGTCACAGCAGTGGCTTCGTATGGCATCATGCGTTGGTATCAATACCAGATTCCTCTCGGCTATTTTCGAGAGGGAGTCGCGGGGATACGCTCAGGGAACTGGGATGTTGTCCAACTGCAAACCACGGCCCTCACGGGCAACCCTGAATTCAGTTCCCACCGAGACTATCTCGAAGCGGCCTTCGAAATCTACAGGGGCGAATTGGACAAGGCCGAAGGCCTGTTGGAAACCGCAGGGAACGATCCCGCTGTCCAACCTTACGCTCTGGTTGCCGAAGGTGTAATTGCACTGCAACGAGGTGATCTGGAAAAAGCGAAAACCAAAGCACAGGCAGCCCTTGAACTGGACGCCGAACTGCCGGAAGCGAATGAACTCAAACGTGGTCTCGAGAACATTGAGCAACCCATGACGCGAGTCACTCGAGCCCTGCAAGGACTCGATGCCGGTGACCTCAAGACGGTCGAAAGCGAAATCAAAGCCCTGATGGAGACACCCATTGGCGATCCCTACGCCAAGTTCATCGCAGGTGTCGCCCTGATGCGGGAAAATAATTACGCCGAAGCGTTGAACGCCTTCGGCGGCGCGGTCGGTAACCCACAACTTGCGGCTGAAACGTTGACGCTGTCGGGTGAAGCGTTGGTTTACCTGAACCAACGAGCCGAGGCCGAAAGCCTTTTTCTTCAGGCACTTTCCATCGACGACCAGCAGGTGGACTCGCACCGCTGGCTGGCATCACTCTACTACGATATGGGCGCACACGATCACGCCGCCGCTCATCTGCGGCGGATATCCGAACTGGCCCCCGATGACTTTCGGCCCTACCGACAACTTGGGTTGATGAACAAAGACTTTGAGGACTTTGAGACGGCAGTTTCGAATTACGACAAAGCCCTCGAGAGAGACCCGTCGGTCCTTGTTCGTGCCGAGATCCTGCTTGAGAAGTCTCAGTGTCTGGCAAGACTTCGAAAATATGCAGAAGCTCGAGAAACATTAGCTTCTCCACTGCTCCAAGAGGTTCAGGAACCGGTCTTTGTCTCCATGATGAAAGGCACGTTGGCTGAGTGCCTTCTCGATGAAGGAAAACCAGCGGAGGCCAGCCAGCTGATTTCTGAGATCCTCGAAGTAGATCCGGCAAACCTGGACGCTTTGGTGCTTCGAGGAACACTCTTACAACTCAACAACAATTTTGCCGAAGCGGTCGAAGTCCTGACTCAAGCGGTGAATTCCGACCCCTACGATTACACAGCAAGATTCAAGCTAGCGCAGGTTTATCAGGCTCAAGGGAACTCGGAACTCGCCAAGGCAAGTCTCGAACGTGCCGAAGAACTGAAGGCATTGAGGGAGCAATTCTCAAGACTCCACCAGGAAGCCGCAGCGGACCTCACGAATGTCGACGCTCGAAATGCGATGGGGGAAACGGCATTACAGCTGGGGCGGCCCGATCTTGCTGCCGTCTGGTTTCAGTCAGTCCTCAACATTGACCCTGAGAATGAACAGGCCAAAACAAGACTTCAGGCCGTGGTTGAGCAACTGACCGGCGTTCCAGCGACACCCCAGCAAGTCCCTCCTCAGCCTTAAGACACCGTCAACATCGGGCTGGCAGGCGTTACGACCTGTGGTCACCAAACCCGCGGAGTGACGGGAATCATCAGCGAAGGGAATTCAGGCAAGTGGCAAGGCAATTTCATTTTGGCGGGTTGTTGAATGCCAGAGCCTTCCGTGACTGCTGGTTCATTTTATGCGTTGCCCTTACCGGGTGCGGATCGCAAAACTCGCCTGAGAATTCTGAACTTGCAGAGGTGACAGGGACGACTGTCGTAACTCAACCAAAAAAAGTGTTGAGTGCGGAGAAGCGGGAGCAGATCATCGAGTTCTGCTCGGATTGTCATGCGTTACCCGATCCGGGAAGCTTCCCGAAATCGTCTTGGCATGAGGAAGTGGAACGCGGTTTCAACTTCTATTTTGATGCCGAAGAGCAGAGTCTTACTCCACCGGTATTCAACGAGGTGGTCGAGTTTTTCCAATCGCAGGCACCTGAAGCCATTCCCGTTTCCAAAATTGAACTCCCGCTTGATCGTGCTCAAACACCATTTCAGGTGCCGGAGATTGAACGCCGTCCCATCACTCCCGAAAATAGACTACCGGCGATCGCGGGCATGAGCTTGGAACCGATCGGCCCCAACGGTATCTCAATTCCTGTCTTCTGCGATATGAGGCATGGCACCATTCACTGGCTTTACCCCGAAGACAACGGAAACTGTGCGTCGGAGTCCATTGGCCAATTCAAATACCCTTCGCGGGCTCACGCGTGCGATCTGGATGGCGATGGCATACAAGATTTGATCGTTGCAGAACTGGGCAGTGAAGATCCGGAAGATCACGAGCGAGGTGGTGTCTACTGGATGCGGGGTACAGGAGAGCGTGGACAGTTCGAAGTTCGTCCAATTTTGGAAAACATCGGACGCGTTGCCGATGTCCGTTCCGGGGACATGGACGGAGATGGCGATCTGGATCTCATCGTGGGAGAATTTGGCTATATCAAAACGGGTGGCATCTGGATGTTGACCAACAAGGGTCCAGCCGACCCCGTCCGATCCGGCTCGCTCGAGTTTACGGCCGAAGAGATCGACTCGCGACACGGGACCATCCACACTCCCATCGTCGACTTTGACGGTGATGGAGATCTCGATTTCCTTGCCCTGGTGAGTCAGGCATATGAAGCGGTTGACCTCTTTATCAACGACGGCAACGGAGAGTTCACACGTCGAAATCTCTACGAAGCCGAGGATCCCGCATTCGGCTCCAGTGGCATTGAAGTCGATGACATTGACGGCGACGGGGATTACGACGTTCTTTACGTCAACGGAGATACGTTCGACAGCTACTTTGTAAAACCCTATCACGGAATTTGCTGGCTTGAAAATCAGGGTGAGGAGTCGTTCATCTCCCACAAACTGACCGGGATGCCGGGCGCGCAGTACGCCACACTCGGTGATGCAGATGGCGACGGCGATCTGGATGTTGTGGGGGTTTCCCTGATGCCCGAGTTTCTAAGGACGGCTCACCGGGAATTACGCTTCGCATCCGTCATCTATCTGGAAAACGATGGAAACCAGAATTTTTCAGGCTCAGCGCTTGAATTCGATCAATGTGATCATGCCTCGTGCGTCCTGTTCGACGCGGATCAGGATGGAGACCTCGATCTGGTGGTGAGCAATTTCCTCGCAGAGACCAACGAGACCACAGATCCGGTCACCATATGGAAAAACAAGGCGAGCACCAAACCAATATCAGAATGACAAACAGGGGCTGGCTTGCGAGGCCTACTGGATGATGTCGCGTCGATTCGACTGGTAATCCCAGACGACGAAGCGGTCGAGGTCATTGCCCGACGTGAAGAAAACGCGACCGCGAGTGGACTCCGCGAGTCGGTAGGCGAATCGAATGTCTTCCTCCGTCTGAGACCAACTGGGAACCAGAAAAATATTGATGGTGATCCCTTCTCGGGCACACAACATGCCCTCTCGCATCGTGGCTTCCTCCGTCAGCGGATGAGGCGGATAAAGCAAATAGAGCATTTGCTCTTCGAAGTGTGCCGTGGGCAGACCGTCGGTAATCAATACAATCTGTCGATTGGGAGTATCCTGGACGGCCAACTGCTGGCGTGCCAACTGGAGTCCGTGTTGGACGTTGGTGAAATGAGGGTGAATCAGCGACTCGACATTTTCTTCGTCGCTCATGTCGTATCGCAGTTGAACCACTGGGTCATGGATGGTAACCGGTTTAGGCATCGCCTCGATGACTTCCCCCGGTTGCCGCAATTTTCCGAAGGTGTACATCTCAACAAATCCGAGGAAATCTCCCGGGTATTCTCGTCGTATGAGACCATCGAGTGCGAGTGCCATCCGCTTGACGTTGACGTACTGACCGTCGTAACGCATCGAACCACTCATGTCCATCACGACCATGGTCGCGCACTTGGGGTGATTACGCGTCCGATGAACCTCGATATCTTCGGTCTTGAGATGCAGGCCACCTCCCTGGTGGCTCTGGCGAATCATGGCATTGACCAGTGATTGAGTCGTATCCATGTGCGTCAGGGAGTCGCCAAACTCATAGGGCTTGGTCTGCTGGATCTCGACGTCACCCTCACCCTCGATAGGCCCTTCGTGCCGTCCTGTTCGAGAGCTTTGGAGATCGCTGAAAATCCTCTCCAGCAAACGCCCCTGAAAAATTCGGTAGGCCTGTGGGGTTAACTGAAACGCGCCTTGCTGATGGGCAAGCCCCTGCTGCTCGGCCATTTCCCGGATGTAATTTTGGATCGTCTCCTGCATCTCCCGCAGTGAATCGACATCCCCCGGTTCGGCGTACTGCGAGAGGGCATCAAGGTCCACAATGCCGATCTGCGCGGTCTCACGAGCCTCTTCAAGTTGTTTGAGTAGCTCGTCAATCTTCTCCAGTTCGGCCTTGATCTCCAGTGCCAGTGGCACCGTCATGGACTCGTGCCCCTTAAACTCGTACTTCGACGCCATCTCATCGATCTTGAATCGGTTGGAAAGTCCGTTGATTAATCGGAGCACATGCTGAGCGAAAGGGTCCACATCGTCGCCGATTGCATACCAGATCCGCTCCAAGTCATAAATTTGCTGCTGAAAGATGGCTTTCCTGTACCGTTCCGCCAAGCGGGTCGGCGGAGGCTCACGACCGATCTCCGACCGAAATTCGCTTATCGCCAATTTTTGAACCGACGATACTTCGTACTTTTCCAAAATCTTCCGTTTGCGATCCTCAAGCATGGCGATCAAGAGATCAATGCTCGGGCCCAGTCCTTGAAATTGACTCGGATCAAGACGGATGGCTCTGGCCATCTCCTCTTCGGTCAACTGACGCATTGACCCGTAGGCCAACATATGATCGAAGGCCGACGAGACCATGTCTGGGGGAGGTTGAGTTGGACTGGGAAATTCTTTGGGGTCATATCTCTGATAAGTGTGGACGATCCCGCCAAGGGAAGGTTTCTTGGCCATGAAATTATTCCCACGTGTAAGTCACTCGACCGTGGTGCTGCGATCTTGAGATTCGGTCGAGCGAATAAAGTCCCGCAAGGACAAATTCGACACAACTCGCCCGTGTCGCTTCGTCTTCTCCGGCATTCACCTCGAATGCCTTTTCCCATGCTTGAGGCACGCGTGACAGACGCTCCGCGTAGGCCGAAGAAGGCAGCATATCTCCGACTTCGACGCTGACTCCCTTAGAAAAAATCTCGCTGATTTCATCCAAACCATGACGTTCCACGTACTCCTGAAACACGGTTTGAATCGACTCGGCGATCAGACTGTCCAAAACTTGGCGTTCCGACATTTGGTGCGTGCCCATCAGGTCCAGTTCCAGTTTGCCGAGGGCCGAGGTGTACAGATGTCCCAGGTCACTGATACGAGGAACCGCCGGGTTCTCTCCGAGAGTAATTCCTCGTTGTCTCGCACTGGAAACCATCGTGCGAAAGTTTGCGATTGTCAATCGAGCACTCACTCCCGACTGCTGATCGACGTACTTCGACTTGCGGGCTTCGATCGAAATCTGCTCGATGATTTCCAACATGAAGTATGGAATTTTCACGGGGTGCGTCCCCTCGAGATCCAAGCCTGACTCACTCAGCATGATCTCAATGCCCAAGTCACGCTCTTTGGGATAATGAGTCTGGACCAACGCCCCAATGCGATCCTTGAGTTGCGGGATCACCTTGCCGCTTCGGTTGTAGGTCGCAGGATTCGCGCTGAACAGGACGAGCAGATCCAGATCAAATTTCACCGGGTAACCACGGATTTGGACATCTCGCTCTTCGAGGATATTGAACAGTCCGACCTGAACAAGTTCATCGAGCTCAGGCAGTTCGTTCATCGCAAAGATGCCACGGTGCATTCTTGGGATCAGACCGAAATGCAATGCCTCTTCGGTTGACATGCTGACACCACTGACAAGCTTTGACGGGTCGATCTCGCCAATCACATCCGCAAACTTGGTACCCGGTGCCAGACGCTCGGCATATCGCTCTTCACGGGGCCACCAGGCAATCGGCGTCTCACTCGGGTCATGGGTATTCAGGAAATCCTGAGCGACCCGACTGAGCGGCGCGAAAGGGTCTTCATGAAAGGGAGTGCCCGGAATATCAAGGTAAGGAATGAATGGGTCCAGAAACCTCACCAGAGACCGCATCAGTCGACTTTTCGCCTGCCCCTTCTCTCCGAGGAAAAGAAGATCATGCCCTGCCAGCAATGCGATGCTGATCTCCGGGATGACCGTGTCCTGATAGCCAACGATCCCGGGGAATAATGTCTCGTCCTCTGACAGGGCAAGTGCGAGATTCGCTTGAATCTCCTGCTTCACTGAGCGGGAATGCCATCCACTCTCGCGCAACTCTTGCAGGTTCTTAGGAAGCGATTCGCGATCTATTTGGGTCATGGTGTTCCCCATTCAAACCAGGTGGCGCCAACCAGCACTCCTCGATTCCCTTTGCCCGAGCGATCAATGATGGGCTTTTGAGACCTGTTCGAATTCACTCGCTGCGTCTCCAGATCGGGCAACAGGCAGGTAAACTCATCGGGAAGCCAATTTGGCAGGGGTGTGAAACGATCTTCGTATCTGGCGACCGATGAGACACGCATGCCCCTAAATTTCCCTAACAGTCGCCCCTCGGGTACCAAAGCCGGTGAGTTCCCTAGCCAAAGATCAGCATCTGCAGGGATTATCCCGATCAACTTCGATTCAGGGACGTCGGTTATCCGACGCCCATTCCAAAAAATTGTTACCTTCGTCGACCGACTGACAAGACACACATGATCAAACTCGTTGTCGGATTCACTCAAATCGGCCATGGCTGCGAGCTGGGTCGTTTGTCCACTCGACTTCAAAATCAGGTCCTCTTCCCCTGCTGCATCCGCCTGAATTCCGAGAATCCAGCCCGCATCACTCCCAGCTTGGCGTGGCTTGTCGTCTGTCAAACCAAGGATCGGTTGAAACCCGGCACTCGCTTGTCGTTGAACCCAGAATTCGAGCGTCCATTCACCGCGCCAGTCAAGCCAGTCACTCGCTCGACTCCAAATCACATATTGAGACTTCCCAACAGAAACTCCATACCGGGACCAGCGAGCAAGTCCCGTGGTGGCGGGCGCCGGTACTTCCATGCGAAACTCGATTTGCCCCTCCGCAGGACCTGAAGAACCGCCTTCTTGGAAGGCGATTCGGTAGCCAATCCAGAGGAGAATGCCGTGAGCAGGAAGAAACATGAGCAGGACAAGCAGGCTCATCTGCCAACCTCGTCCTCGTCGCCGTTTTTTTCCAAAACTGGAAGTCTGATTTGCACCTGACATCAACGAACGGCTGGGCACGGAGATCGCTTCATCCGAAATCGCATCCTCCAGACCAGGCGATGCTTTTGGATCGGCCTGCGCTTCTGTGTCAGTTTGGTCTTTCATCAGGTGAGGCGGCAATACCGAACGGGGCTTGGGTTGCACGGGCGACTCGAAGTCGTCGATAGGCCGCCCCCGCCCGCTGGCTCTCTGGCGGAGCAACTCGTCATAAGCCTCACGCTCAGCCTTGACCAGCAGCACATCCAGTGCTTGATCAATTTCCTGAATGAGTCGCTGCGCGACTTCACCGTGCGGACCATGAACTTGCCGATTCAGATAGTGCAGACGCAATTGAGACGCATGCTCGATCACATCAAGATCATTTTCAAAGGTTGACAACCCGAGAAGGCGATAATGGTGGGGAGGTTGGACGTCAGGAGGTATACCAAGCCAGAGGTAATAGGGATCAAACGGGGCTGTCATCGATGCATATCTCAGGTGAAATATCAGGCTGAAGTGCAATATCACAGTTCGTGACTCGCCCCGGGAATCCTCTCAACGCGGGCCGGTAATTACTCGTCGGTCACGCATCCTTCGGAGGCCGATTTGACGTTTTTAATGTACTTGTACAGTGTTCCGCGCGTGACCTTGAATGCAGGTTCCTGCCAGGCCTCGCGTCTTCGGCTCATCTCGTCGTCATCCACATCGACATCCAGTCGATTTTTATCCGCGTCGATGGTCACCTGATCACCATTTTGCACGAGAGCCAGAGGCCCTCCTTCCTGCGCTTCAGGCGTCACATGCCCAACAATGAAGCCGTGGGAGCCTCCCGAAAAACGGCCGTCGGTCAGCAATGCCACATCGGACCCCAAACCGGCGCCCATGATGGCGGAGGTCGGCGTCAACATCTCCGGCATGCCGGGTCCCCCCTTGGGCCCCTCGTATCGAATGATGACCACATCTCCTTTTTCGATCTGTTTTTGCTCAAGCGAGGTCAGCATCTCTTCTTCAGAATCAAAGACTTTGGCTGGCCCGCTGAAGACAAGACCTTCCTTGCCCGTGATTTTGGCGACCGCGCCTTCGGGTGCGAGATTCCCTTTCAGGATTTGAATGTGCCCCGTCGTTTTGATCGGTTCGGTAACCTTGCGAACGATGGTTTGACCCTCTTTCAGGCCTGGCAGATCTGCAACATTCTCGGCAAGGGTTTGCCCTGTTACCGTCAGGCAATCACCATCGAGCAGCCCTTCGCTAAGCAGGTACTTCATCACCGCCGGCGTCCCACCGATACCGTGAAGGTCTTCCTGCACAAATTTACCACTGGGTTTGAGGTCGGCGAGGTAGGGAATACGATCACTGACCGATTGAAAGTCGTCGATGGTGAGCGAGACGCCAACACTGCGGGCCATCGCAATCAGGTGAAGCACCGCGTTGGTGGAACCTCCCAGGGCCATGACGACCACCATGGCATTTTCGAAAGCGCGACGCGTCATGATGTCGCGAGGCTTGATATCCTTCTCAAGCAGCTTCAGGATAGCCGTACCCGCCTGCATACACTCGTCCATTTTTGCGGCATCTTCCGCAGGAATCGAGGCACTGTATGGCAGTGACATCCCCAGTGCCTCAATCGCACTGGCCATGGTATTTGCCGTATACATCCCACCACACGCGCCCGCTCCCGGGCAGGAACGACGAACGATTTCCCTTCGTTCATCTTCGGAAATAGAACCGGCAAGATATTGGCCATAACACTGAAAGGCGGAGACGATGTCCAGCGATTCGTCCCCCCAGCGTCCGGGCTTGATTGTCCCTCCGTAAACCATCAAGGCTGGGCGATTCAGCCGCCCCATCGCGATCAAGCACCCGGGCATGTTTTTATCGCAACCCGGGAGCGCCACCAGCCCGTCGTACCATTGACCACCCATGATGGTCTCGATGGAATCGGCAATCAAATCTCGCGACTGCAGAGAGAAACTCATCCCCTCAGTCCCCATTGAAATACCATCGCTCACACCAATCGTATTGAACCGCATGCCCACCAGACCGGACTCAGTCACTCCCTCTTTGACTCGATCCGCAAGTTTGTTCAGGTGCATATTGCAGGTGTTGCCTTCGTACCAAACACTGGCAATTCCAACCTGCGCTTTATCCATGTCGGCTTCGGTCATACCCGTGCCGTAAAGCATGGCCTGAGACGCTCCTTGGCTTTTGGGCTGCGTCACTCGGCTACTGTACTTATTGAGTGAGGATTGAGTCATTCTTGAAGTCTCGAAACTCGAAAAACGAGGAAGTTGTACGGGTGATTTGACATCTGCCGACAAGGACTGGTGGCGAGCGACATTGTAGCCGTTTGTGGACGCGATTGTCAGGACGACGCCGACGACTTTCATCCAGGGGTTGATGGACCCCAGCATCCGTCGGGGCACCTTTTACGAAGCGGGTCTTTTTGGTCGAGTTTCGGGCATTTTTGTCGATCTACCCAACTCGAGGGAAGAGTCGTCACAGACTTTCCGATAAACCACCCAAGGGTGTCTGGCCCTGACAAAGGTTCGGACAGAGTGCGTCGAGCGAGTCTCGTCAAGATGGAGACGGAAGTGAAGCCAACCGATCATCCGATTTCGATGGTCTATTTCGACCTTGGAAATGTGCTGCTGAAATTTGACCACGAGCAGAGTTGCAGAAACTTGGGAAAACTGTTCCATGTTCCTGCGCCCGACGTGCGCAATTTTGTTTTTGAATCGGGACTCGAAGACCAATATGAGACGGGCGAGTTGTCCACGGCGGAATTCTATCAGCGGCTTTGTGATCGCTGGAAGCAACAACCTTCGCTCTCCAGTGTCTGCGTTGCCGCGGCAGATATATTCACGCTCAATTGCCCCACCCTGTCTGTGCTGACACAACTCAAGGCCGCGGGTTACCGGACAGGCATTCTCTCCAACACCTGCGAAGCCCACTGGAAATTCGTCGCGGATGGTCGTTTTCGTTTTCTGACCGATCTGTTTGACGACCTAATCCTCAGCTATGAGGTCAAATCCATGAAGCCCGCCCCAGCCATTTATCAGGCGGCGATTGCGAAGACAGGCTTGGAGGCGGAGTCTATTTTTTTCATGGACGATCGCGAGGAAAATGTCGACGGCGCTTTAGAGATGGGGCTGAACGCCGTCCATTTCACTGAGGGACATCAACTCGCGCGGGATATGGATGCTCGGGGCATCCATATCAATTACTGAATCGAGTTCATTCGCGCGTCCGCGGCGGGAGCGTAACCGCGAAGAAAATCGGCCGCGAGCATCATGCGTTTGCCGGCAGGCTGGAGTTGCAAGATCTCAAGACCTCCCGCGCCAGTCTCTACCCATAAGCGATGGCCCTCACCAACATGGACTTGTCCCGGTGAACCGCCAAGAGCATCGCCCACTCGCGTGTCTCCCAGCACAAGACGGAGCGGCTCCTGAGCCTCCTGCAGCAACCAGGTATAGCTACCGGGCCACGGTTGAAACGCTCGCACCTGATTCTTGATCTGCTCCGCCGACTGCTCCCACTGAATCTGTCCCTGCTCCTTGGTCAGCCGAGGTGCCTTGCTCACCTGCGACGCATCCTGGAGTTCTCCAATCAAACTTGTGCCGTCCCAGTCTTCCAGCTGCAGCATCGCACTTAAGACACAACTTCGTCCCAAATTCGACAGCCGAGCCTCCAGCTGAGGCATGGTCTCCGTCGATTCGATCGTGACCGTGACTCGTTCGAGGATCGGACCGCCATCAAGTCGCGGCGTCATATGAATGACCGTCACACCCGTTTCCAGGTCCCCGTTGTAAATCGCCCAGTGAACAGGCGCCGCGCCCCGATATTTCGGCAGCAAACTGCCGTGTAGATTGATCCCTCCCAAAGGCGTGGTCGCCAAGGCCTCGTTTGAAAGAATCTGACCGTAGTCACAGACCACAAGCAGGTCAGCTGCGACTGAGCTCAGAATCTCGACGCCTTCGCTTGAATTCACGTCGCGAGGATCCCAGACACGAAGCCCCAAGGATTCTGCCGCATCTCTCATCGGATTTTTCGGTGGCTTCTGTTTACGTCGCAAATTCGTTGGTGCTGGACGCGTGACCAAACCGACCAGCTCATGATCACTGTCATGAATCGCGTTTAAAGAAGGAACGGCAAAAGGACCGGTCCCCATAAACAGAACTTTCATCTCTCGGTCCCATGTTGTGCAGCTGGCGAAGTACAGCTGCGTGCTTGAACCCGCGTGCCGCCACTCGATTGCCAGATCGCGTTAGCAGTAGCGTGTTTCCAATTCGGCACGTCGCGAATTCAGGGCCGAGTCCACCGGTATTTCACCCGTATTCTGCTTGCTTTCGAAGTCGACCTCAAACTCCTCCATGAGTCCTCTCACCGAGAGTTTGCCTGTTTCGGTCAACCGATCAGTGAACATTCGACCGTCCAAATGATCGGTTTCATGCTGGACGACTCGAGACATCATGCCATCCAGTTCGGTTTTGATTTCTTCACCCCGAAGATTGAATGAATGTACGGTGATCTGTTTGGGTCGCTCAACATCCCCGTACACGCCTGGAAGGCTCAGGCAGCCCTCCTCCATTTTCTCATGACCCTTGGGCTTACTGAGCACGGGATTGATGAAAACCATTTCCTCGCCCTCACCCTTTTGTGCCGCAAGATTAACGACGAAGAGACGCAGCGGGAGATCGACCTGATTCGCAGCGAGTCCGATGCCTTTCGCCTCATACATCAGGTCAAACATCCGGCGCACGACCCGAACCAGTTCCCCATCAACCCGTTGAACGGGCTTCGACTTATGGCGAAGCGTCGGATGCGGATGGTGAACAATCTGTAGAGATTCGGCGAGTGAATGATCTTCAGTAATGGTACCAACCCTCGAAAAACGTGACTTATAAACTCCGTCAATCGGCGAGCAGATGTGCAAGCTCTCGCCTAAACCGGTTTCCGTAACGAACGTCTCAAACAGAAAGTATAGGCGAAACCTTGACCAAAAGCCGAGGGGTATCGTCATGATGAGTGATCGCAAACCGTTCCTTGTCGCCGGGACTACCTTCAACAGGATCGAAGCGTACAATCGGGTGACGCGCGTGGGTCGTTCATCGCTTGGCGGAGTGGCCCGCGTTCATCCCGGTTTCCGGGCAAAGAGCCCCTGTCTCCTGGTTGGGATCTTACTTTTGACCGCCTCACGTTCTGCATTAACGCTGATCCTTGAACGGCTTGTCGGGCCTGGTGCGGCAGGAGCGTTGGGGCGAGGCGCGTTAGCAACCCTGATCGTCAATCTTATAGCAGCCGTCTTTGGGCTGTTATTGCACGTCGCCCTGACTTGGTTCCTCGGCAATGAAACCGAGTACGGCATTTATCTTGTGGCCGTCTCTGCCATCAACCTATTGGTCATTCCGATCATCGCCGGTTGGGATACCGTTCTCACCCGTTTCCTATCTCAATATGGCAAGGATGGGATCAACGATAAAAGTCGTCACCTCTACGCAGAGGCAAGTCGCAAGCTTTTACTTCGTTGCTGTGTTGCCCTCCCCCTGCTGGCCTTGGTGCTGATTCCCATTTTGCCCTACGGCTTCCCCCGATCATGGGCCGCCGCGAACGCCTGGACCTACGTCGTGGTCATCGCGTGTATTCCACCACTAGCTTTATCCCTTTTACGACAGGGGGCCCTTAAGGGGCTTCACCGTCCCGCCGCCAGCCTTTTGCCTGAGTCGATCGTGAAACCTCTTTCGGTGATCGGGGTCCTATTTCTTCTGATCAGTTTAGGGAATCGGCCTACAGGAACCCTTGCCCTCTTCTCTCACCTTAGCGCAAGCGTGCTGGCTTTCCTGCTCGGCACCCTCCTGCTCCCTCGAATGCTTCGGCAAGGTTGGCTAAGGACGATTTTCAGTGAGCATGTCCCCCGAGCCCCAGCGGACTCCAATGAGGGAGTTGGGGATGCAGAAGAAAATCCCCGAAATGCCGCGTGGAAGAGCCTCGCGGTTTCGGCCACCATCATGGGGCTTGCCTTTGTCGTACTTAACCGTATCGATGAGTTCCTGTTGGGAATCATGGACTCACCGGCAACCGCCGGTCTTTATGGTCCAGCAAGTCGCTACGCCATGTTTGTGACTTTTGGCCTGAGTGTCGTCAACCCAATGTTGGGCGCGTTGATTGCCCGCCATCAAGACGATCGGGCAGAATTGCAACGCCTCGTCAAAAGATCGGCGCGGTTAGCCGCGATTATCTCAACCCCACTGGCAATGGGAATGATGTTTGCGCCGGAGATCCCACTCAGCCTCCTACCACCCGCGTACATGTCAGCAACCTGCGCCCTTCGAATCCTTGCCGCCGCCCATTGGATCAACACGCTATTTGGCAGCGTTGGCATGGTGCTGATGATGACGGGCCACCACCGAGACCTTGCCGTCATCCTTGTCCTCACGTCCATCCTGGACGTGATCTTGAATATCCTGCTGATTCCACAGCTGGGAGATATTGGTGCAGCGGTGGCTACTGGAACATCGATTGTGGTCTGGAACGCCGCGGCATGGGTGATGGTTCGAGTGCGTCTGGGAATCAACACGTCTGCAGTCTGAAGATAAACTTTCGTGCACACACGCAGCTTTGCTCGAATTTCTCCAGCCCCTGATTCCCTAGCTGCTTAACGGAATCACGGGCGGTGGAAACCCGGAGATCTCTCGTCGGAATTGATCAAGTTGCTCTTGGCCCAACGAGTTCTCCCTGCGTAACTCATGCGCCAAGCGGATCTCTGTACCGGGCACCGTCACCTGAACTTTAAGTCGACCATTTTCGGCATAATCAAATTCCACCTGAATCGGTGAACCGGCCTTCAGCCCTTTGGGCAAGGCGGGGACGGAGCACTTGCCGACGGGAGAACAGTAGTCGGGATTCGGATTTTCCCCTTCGATAATCTGCACGAGAATCGAACGCTGATTTTCGGTGTGCGTTCGAAAGAGTCTTTTGGTGGAGGTCGGAAGTGGTGTGTTCCTCGGGATCAATACGGCCGTTCGCCTACGATCTGTGCGTCGGTCCCGGCCGACGACGCCCAAACTGTGAGAATTCACACTTTGGATTTTCATCTTCGGCGGACGTCCTTCAAATTGCGATTGCAGGACGCCAGTTCGAATGGCCGCCCCGTGCGCCACCGCCTCATCCGGAGAGATGCCATGGTCGGGTTCGCGGCCAGAAAGATCGGCAAGCATTTTCCGAACCTGGGGCATCCGCGTGGAGCCGCCCACCAACAGAACTCGATCCAAATCACCCCAGTCCATTCCAGCAGCGCGAAGAGCTTCCTGGCAAGTCAGCGAAGTTCGATCCAACAGGTCCTGAGTCATCGACTCGAATTGCTCTCGTGTGATCTCCGTCCGAACCCAATCCCCCTCATGATCGCAGGCAACTGTAGCCTTACCTCGTGTGGAAAGAGTTCGCTTGGCCTCTTCGCACTCACGCCAGACTCGAGCCGCAGAATTAGGATCGTCGCGTAGATCTTTGGTGTATCGACGTAAGAACTCCTCAGCGACAAAGTCGACCATCCGCTGATCCCAATCCCGTCCACCTAGATGAACATCTCCGTCGGTGGCAAGGGTCTTGAACTCACTCCCCTCAATTCGCATGACGGTCACATCGAACGTGCCGCCGCCGAGATCATAGACCATCAGGTTCTGTGCCTTCCTCGCCTCTCCCGATTCCGACAGATAGCCCTGCTGAAAGCCAAATGCCACCGCCGCGGCAGTCGGCTCGTTGATGATATCAAGAACGTCGAAGCCAGCCATGTAACCGGCATCCTGAGTCGCCTTCCGTCGAACCTCGTCGAAATAGGCAGGCACGGTGATCACGACTTGTCTGAATTTCCCAAGACGCTGGGCTGAATCGAGACGCAGCTTATTGAGAATCCATGCTTGCAATACTTCAGGCGGGTACTCCATCCCAGCAAGTGCCCGAGGATAAACTCGCCGCCCCAGGTATCGTTTGGGGCAGTCCGCGACATGGATCGCATCCCCTCCCATCGCCTTGAGCGCTTCACGACCAACGATCACCTGCTCGCCCTCGAACAGGACGGCAGATGGTGTCAGCAATTCACCCTCTGCATTTGGCAACGAACGAGGGATTCCCTGCTCATCGAGCGCTGAAACGACCGAGTAAGTGGTCCCCAGATCAATTCCAACAGCGGGCATGGGCGAATTTGAGTTCATCGAGTTCATCACCTGCGACCTCCGGAGTGGAAGATCGGTGAGGGGTGCAACCTTTCTGCCTTCCGTGGCACTCCAATATTCCACCTTAAGCAACAAGTCCTCAAATTTCTATCCAGTGGCAGTCGCCGCCAGAAAGGTTCATCCATTTTTATCGCAGGAAAATGGCTTAGAGGCTGGCGTGTCGTATGTGGTTGTCGCGGTTCGGTTTGCCAAACCTTACAACCCGCAGAATCCGAGCGCGAAAAGATCAAGCACCGGACGAAGACGCGTCACTTTCTGACAAGGCTGATTTTTGGACAGCCGTCAGATAGGGACGACTCGAAATCACGCCCTCGGCGGGACTACTCGCGGTTGCGTAAAGTCGTTTTGGTATTCGGCCGGCAGACCGCGCGAGGTATCCTGCAACGATGGCATGATGCATTGCAGCTCCCATGGCAATCGGATCCTCAGCATGGGCTACCGCGGTGTTCAGCAAAACCGCATCCGCGCCCAGTTCCATGGCCACCGCAACATCGCTGGCGGTTCCAACACCCGCGTCGACAATCACAGGATATCCCGGATCATCCGCCTTCAGATATTCGAGAATGATCCGTAGGTTATTGGGGTTCAAGATCCCCTGCCCCGATCCGATAGGACTGCCAGCGGGCATCACGGCGGTCGCTCCTGCCGCTTTCAAACGACACGCCGTAATCGGGTCATCGTTCGTATAACAAAGGACCTGAAATCCCTCAGCGACCAATTGCTCTGTCGCTTTCAACGTTTCGATCGGATCAGGCAACAGGGTCTTACTGTCACCCAGCACCTCAAGCTTGACCCAGTCCGCACCCGGATTTTCGAGGCCCCGCAGAATCTCTCGCCCCATCCTGGCACAGCGGACTGCCGTCGGAGCGTCGTAACACCCTGCCGTATTTGGAAGAAGCGTGTATCGGTCAAGATCGATGTAATCGAGGATATTTCGCCCCTCACCGTCATAAAGGCGTTCACGTCGAACCGCCACGGTGATGCAATGCGTCTGCGATGCAGCAAGGGAGTCTCGCATCACTTCAAATGTCTCGTAGCGACCGGTTCCAAGAACCAGTCGGCTCTCCAACACGTGATCTCCGACTTGAAACGGCGGGATCAGACGCAAGCTGTCCGTCATCAGATTATCCCCCGCCCACTAAAGTAACGACTTCGACGCGATCTTCATTCGACAATTGAAAATCAGGGTGCCTCTCGCGCGGGACCAGATCGCCGTTGACCTCGACGGCAACGTGTCGGACGGTGATTCCCAATTGCTCCAACAGATCGGTGATGGTGGACTCTGGCTCCAGTGTGTGAAGCTGGTCATTGACAGTGACGTTCAAAGCGTCGAAACCTAAATCGGGTACTGGGCAGACAGTTTAACTCTCAGATGCCCCATTTTAGATATCCCCCGAGTTCCCGACAAGCGTCCTCTCCTCATACGCATCCTCAGAGAATCGCGACTGCAGGGCTCACGAGCATGGAACTCGGAACACCCAGCAGGCGTTACGGCGTAATTGATACATCCGACAAACTGACTTGCCGGACAGTTGTGCAGCGTTATGATTGTTCCGCTCATCGGGCTGCTGTTCAGGAAGAGAATGGCAATCATTTGCAGGGAAAGCTGGCACTCTATTGCCGCTTCAACCCAACCAATCGCCACAAAGAACAGGCGAAGTTGGGATTGAATGGGTTGGGCCAATTAAAGCCCGGAAAAAAACGCGAGTTTTTTTGCCTCCCCCCAAAACGCGTCCTATGTTTCCCCTACGGACACCGTCTTGCGAGGTCCGTATTTGCTCCCGATCCGCGTTCTCGCTCCACCTCTTGTGAACGCAATTTGGGTGACTCACCATCACAGCACAACGGATAGCTGCATGACTTTCTCCTGTACACCTGCTTGGATGCGTCTTTCTCGCACTGCGACCGCACTCGCAGTAATCCTGATTGCGACCACGGCCATGGGCCAAGTCAGGATTCCGCAAGATGCCGTCGAATCCCCTTCTGAACTCGCCCAAATTTTCCAACAGGGCCAGGTGATGGAGGATTCTGGTCGTTGGGGCGAAGCGCTTTCACTTTACGAAAAGGCGAGCCGAAAATTCCCGAACGAGCTACGCCTTCAAAACGAACTCCAAGACGCCCGATTGCACTTTGATGTGTACCGTCGGTATTCAGACGCGAGCTTCGTTCAAATGGTCAAGCAGAGCAGCCTTCGAGACACGCTCGCGATCTATCAGGAAATCCTGCTAAAAATAGAAACGTTTCACTTCGACCAACCCGATTGGACCAACCTGGTGCGAAGTGGTTGCGACGCTTTCGTGGTTTCCGTTTCATCGGATGAATTTCGCGAGCAGTTCGGCATCTCTGTCGACCACCAAGTCCAACAGCGGATTCGCGACTACCTCGTCAAGGAAACCCTCGCCAATCGGATCGCGGATCGCAATGCCGCCCAAAGGGCAGTCCACGACTTCAGTGTGATGATGCACGAATTGTACGGAATCCCAGCCCCTTTCGTTGTGCTCGAAATTGCGACGGGGGCCACCGTGGCATTGGATTGGTATTCGAGCTTCCTGACGACCGACCAGTATTCCGAAGTGATGTCCCAAATCGACGGCAACTTTGTCGGGCTTGGAATTGAACTTAAACCTCAGGCGGATTTCCTTGACGTCATCAACGTTATCTCGACGGGCCCTGCTGGACAGGGAGGACTGGAAGCTGGAGATCGCATCGTCTCCGTGGATCGACGGACGGTCACTCAACTCGGAGGCACTCATGCAGCCGACCTGCTTCGCGGTCCAGAAGGGTCATCTGTCGAACTGAATGTCCAATCCCCCAACGGATCTTTTCGAGTATTGCGATTGAAGCGTGCCCGAGTCGACATCCCTAGCGTCGAAGCCCATCGCATCATCGACCATAGTGACGGCGTCGGTTATTTAAAAGTTTCCAGCTTCCAACGAACCACTCGGCAGGAAGTTTCCACCGCACTTTGGAAACTTCATCGGCAAGGAATGCGAACCTTGATCCTTGATCTCCGAGGCAACCCCGGTGGGTTACTTGATGCTGCGGTTGACGTCGCCAACATGTTCTTGACTTCCGGCACAATCGTGACCACTAAGGGGCGCAACGTGGATGAGAACAGCGTCCACCGGGCGACGTTCGAAGGCACTTGGAGAGTTCCACTGGTCGTCCTGATCGACGAGAATTCGGCAAGTGCAAGCGAGATCCTCGCTGGAGCATTGAGAGACAACAGTCGAGCCACGGTTGTCGGTGATCGAAGTTACGGCAAAGGGAGTGTTCAGGGAATTTTCTCCTTGAACACGTGCTCGGCAGGCATTCGCTTGACGACCGCCAAATTTTACTCTCCCAGCGGCCGAGCCATCAGTCATGCTGGCGTCATGCCAGACATCCCAACACAAGAATATCAGGCCAGCGAATTTGTGAACGACGCATCAGAGGACGGTCGAGTCACCACCCTTCGGCCAGACCTGAATTCCGACCCCTCTTTGGACATTGCGATCCGGGTCGCCACCCGCCAACTGCAACGACTGAACGCAAGCAAATGACCGCCTTGGCGTGACATCGCCCAACTCTTGGAACGTTGCGAGCTGAAATCTCAGCCAAGCATCAAGGACATTCCTCCAGAGGAATTGCCCCATCGAGATATCGCCAATTCTTGATGAAGCTCACAAGGTCGTTCATTTCATCCGGCGTCAGATTTTGCTCCAGTCCCTCGGGCATCAGCGAAAGACCTGTCGACTGCAGCGTGTCGATATCGCTTTTTAAAACGGTGACTGATTCGCCGCCAGCAATCCGCAGTGTCACCGCATTCCCCTGATCTCCCGTCAGGACGCCCGACCAGTTTCCGCCATCCACCGTCGATACGACATAGCCCACGTAGTTGCCGTCGATCGATTGGTTGGGAATCAGGATATCGGTCAGGATTTGCTGAGGCGTCTTCACCCTGGAATCCGAAATGTCGGGTGCCACATTGACCCCAAGATCTCCAATGCGATGACAATTGGCACACGTTTTGGAGAAAAGCTCGCGTCCTTTAATGGCCGAACCGTCAGTCGTCAGATGGCTCTCGTAACGTTTCAACAAGGCTTGTCGATCCTCGGTCACCAGGCGACTGGCCAATCGCTTCCAAATCTTTGCAATTTCCGGCGGCGATTTATCAAGGCGACGCCGTGTCGCGGCATCAATTTCCGCAACATGGATGATTCCCTGATCAATCGAGTCAAGCAGTGTCTTCTGCCCCAGAGACGAATTCATGGCGGACTGCAGCATGGCCTGTCGAACATCGGGGGACTCTCCCCGGTACTTTTCCCAAACCTCAATCCACAATGCCTCAACACTCAGACGAGAAAGTTGTCGTGATGCCGTTTTCCGGATTTCCAACAAAGGGTCTTCGGACACCAATGCGACAAGCGGTGTGACATCACTGGAGACCTCTGCGAAGCATCGAATGGCCAAGAGCCGATCGCGTTGTGCGATCGTATCGTCCGTCGCCCTGGCCCACTGATGTTGCAACCAGGTGTCGATCCAATCTTGATCCTCGTCCGTCCATCCGCCGGGCCGCTTTCCCTGCGTTAAGGCCCTCGCGTATCCGGAGGATTTCAAAAAGCCTAGCCTGATCGAATCCAAACAGTAGGCATCCTCTAAGGAAAATTCCTTAACCAGGTTTTTCCAAGCGTTCTGCTTCACTGCTGCTGTTTGACTTCGACCGGCCATCGTCGCCAGTCCCGTCAACACGCTGGCTTGCTTGCTCGGGTCCCATACGTCTTCAGTCGAATACCGACTCAGGAGTCGCTCAAGGAGTTGATCTGGCTGTGCCCCGACACCAATTTGAATGGAAGAAGCCGCAATTTCGCCTTCGGTCCTTAGAACAATTTGCTCAAGCCGCCTGATTTTTGACTTCCCGTCGACCACCGATAGAGTCAGTGCCAACTCACGCAGAACCGATGGGTCTTCCAGTTTCAGAATGTCATCCCAGACGTCATCGGCGATCTTCGAATCCAGCCTCGCGCGGCGCGACCATTGGAGCCCAGCCTCCACCAGTCGGGGTCGACCGCTTTGCAAAATCTCCCCCATCGTCGCAACGTCGACTGCCCCTCGTCTGGCCAGAAGCCAGAAGGCCCGAACCGAAACCAGATCGGATTCAGAGTCGAGCCATGACCGCAGCTCTTCGTCCGTCACGGTAACGGTCCCGTCCGATAACAAAAGGAAGGCGGTGTCACGTTGCCAGCCATTCGACGATGCCAACATTTCGGCCATCGTTTCACCGTTCCAAGTATTCGGTATTCGCTGGCGTTTGGGACTTGGCACCTGACTCGGAGAGCCGACTCGATAAATCCTTCCAAGATCATTGCCGAGCCGAAGATCTTTTCGCGTCTTGAGTTCGGTGGGCATGAAGTCAGGATGCTCGATGACCGCCCGGTACATATCCACAACGTAGAGGCAGCCGTCGGGGCCATGTTCCAAATTGACCGGACGAAACCACGTATCGGTCGAGGCAAGGAACTCGACGCCCTCTCTTCCCGGCCGACCTTCATAGATCATTCCTTGAGAATTCAGGATTTCGCGATGAACCAGATTGCCCGTCGGATCGCAAGTTAGCAGTTGCGGTTCGCCTCCGACACCAAGCTGGTCGCCTCGGAAAAACAGGACGCCGCAGGCAGCGGTGAATTGTCCCTCATGGAGGTTGGACGTGGTCCAGAATTTACTGATCGGATAAATGGCCGATCGTTCTCCTGATTTGGCAACATCCACCGTCGAAGACGAAATCACGGCCAGCGGGTTTCGTGCCAAATCTCGTCGCTCAAACACCATCTGGATCGCTGGATTTCGGTTGCTACATACGAAACGATTTCCCCAGTCATCGAACGTCAATCCAAATTGCCCCACACCAGTCAGGCTTTCCAGCTCCTGAGAAACGGGGTCGTAGCGAAGGTCGCTTCCTTGCAATGAAACTTGATTGCCGGGGGACTTGGGCGTGTGCACCACTCCCCCTCGAAGCCCGTTGGCAATGTAAATGGAGCCATCCATCCCGAGACTCGGATGATTGGCTCGCAACTGGGTATTTTGTTCCGCAAAGCCTTCGATCAAGACTTCGCGACGGTCGGCCACACCATCACCATCAGAGTCGAGCAAGTGGACCACTTTGCCGGCCAGAGTGACAATGACGCCCGACTTCCACAACATCAGTCCGGTGGCGAAGTCGAGTCCATCTGCAAACACAGTGCCCGTCTCATAAAAACCATCGCCATCCAGATCCTGAAGGCGTTTGATCGTCCCCTGCTTCGGGGACTCTGGATTTTCAGGAATTGGATAGTCCGGCATTTCGACCACCCACAGCACACCCTGATGGTCAAATTTCATGGCCACCGGATCTCGGATCAGCGGCTCACTTGCCACCAGCTGCACCTCCACACCTTCAGGAAAATGCATTTGCTTTATCGCTTCCCGTGCCGGAAGCGGCCCTCGGGTATCGGCCGCTTCTTGAGTCAACTCAGAGGCTGCCGCGGGCAAAATCTTGAACCCAACCGTCACCGAGCAAAACAAAAACAGGATCCCCGTAAGCGAGGTACGGATGCCAGTGATCATGAGTGTCTAACTTCCTCTGGTTTTCGCAAAATGAAAGCTGCGATCCTGCCTCGTTGGCCTCGGAAGAACCGCCATTCTAGCGACGCCTGCGTTGGCGGATGAGACATCCCACCGGTGGCGTTTCCCGAACCTCCGGAGCTTCTCCCTTCAGAGCAGCGGCAATCACTTCGTCAACGTAACTGACTTTGACACGGTCAGCGTTCGAATTGTCATCGAAGGCCCCCATATAAATAATTTCTCGATTCGCATCGATCACGAAACACTCTGGGGTCCGAAGCGCCCCGTAAGAGGTGGCAACCTGCCCGTCTTCATCTTTCAGGTAAGTAAAGTTGAACGCCTGCTTTTTCCCATACTCTTTCATCGCGTTCAGTGAATCATCGCGAACCGCGTTGGGATTCAAGACAACCAACTTCACTTCGCCACTTGTACCGTGAGCGGACTGAAACTGCTTCAAACGTTTTTCATAATCATGCGCGTAAGGACAGGTATTGGATGTAAAAACCACCACGAGAATCTTTGCCGAACTGAAATCGTCGAAGCTATATGCCTCGCCATCAACACCAGCCAACTTCTCCCATTTCGGCGCGGCATCCCCGATGTCCAATTTCTGATTGTATTTCCCAGCAAGAGAAATGGAGCAACCCAACGAGGTTAAGACAATCCAGACGGCCATCGACCTGCGGTTGATCATAAAACAATGCCCTATTGATACGCGGGTGATTTTTAAAGAGACTTCTCCACAAGGCAACGGCTCACGACGCAACAACCCTGTGCAGTGTCAGTCGCACCCGAATGGGTTTTGGCCGAACCTTGCCACGATTCTAGGTTTGTTGACGGCCTGACACAAATTCACGGCCCCACGCGACGAACACATTCGGATTCTGAAATCCGGTTTGCAATTTGGTAGATGAGGAGCGTTCAGATGACGCAACTGCATGTATTGGATCATCCCTTGGCCTCCCTGCACCTCACCCGCTTGCGTGACAAGAACTCGCGTCCCGTCGAATTCCGCGACGCGGCAAAAAAGTTGGCCCAGCTCCTTGCTGCACCGGCCACTCACAGCCTTTCCACCCGTCGCATCGAATTGACGACCCCGGTTGCGGAGACTCACGGAACGGCTCTCGACGAAACCGTTTCGTTGATTCCCATCCTGCGAGCGGGCCTGATCATGGTGGACCCATTCTTGGATTTACTCCCTGAATCTGAGGTTTGGCATTTTGGCATGATCCGGGATGAGGAGACTGCCGAGGCCGAAAGTTACTACTGTAAAGTCCCGGAGGATCGCCCCACGGATTTCGCCATCGTGCTTGACCCCATGCTCGCGACCGGAGGAACATTGCGAGCGGTCATCCATCGGCTTCAACGCTGGGGAGTCAAGCGAATTGCCGTCGTCAGCCTCATTGCGTCACCCGAAGGCGTCGCGGCTCTCACCGCGGAATTCCCCGATATCGAACTGCATACCTGCGCCGTCGACAGTCACCTGAATGAGAAAAAGTACATCGTTCCCGGTTTGGGAGATGCCGGGGATCGCACTTTCAATACCCTTCGATGAAAACACACCGACTTGAAGCTTGTCACACGAAACGGCATCGACATAAATCAAAGATCCACGTCCTTGTCTCTGTCCCACTCATGGAAGGCCCTTGACATAAAACACCACGCTGAGGGACAAATCGGTAGATCTGCGATTGCCCCTTAACGTGCGGTCCCAGGATGCCGCCAAGATGCAACGTCGCAAAACTGTCCAGCTTCTTCCTTTGGTTTTATTCGAATACGCGGGGGCCGGAATCGTTGACTTCTTCGTCGTTCAGGCCGACGATAGAAGAGCCACCCTTCATCTTGTCGATTGATGGAGGGCTTTTTTGAAACAACAACGTCCTCCGATCCCTGAGGCTCACTCAGGTGACGGATGCCTCAGGCCTGCGGACATTCAAGAATCATGAAACTCTCGTGCGTTTTTTGTGGACAAGACTTCTCCATCACCGCCGAACAACTCGGTGGCCGAGGAAAATGTCCGCATTGTCGTGCCATCATCTCTTTGCCGCGAGCCGATGATGGCGTCGCGGTGGAGTCCGAGGCTCTCGAACCGCCGAGTCGGCTTTTTGAAAATATCATTTGCGGACTCGGTTCGTGCGTCATTCACTTGATCATTCTGATATTGCTGGGGCTCATTCGCTGGGGAAGCACATCGGGAGTTGGCCCCGGGCCTGAGGAAGACATTTTTATCGGTGCCCTGCCGTTCGAATCCCTCAGCGAGCAGCTTGATGACCAGATGGAACTGGATCCCTCGGAGACCGTGAGCGAAAACAACTCGGCAATGGACAGCTTTGAAGAAGTCGCTCCGCCTGACTTCGCCCAAGACCAGCAGCTCGCCAATGTTTCGGAGCTGGCAACGAGCGCAGGAATTGGCGTCGGATCATCCAACGATTTCAGTAGTGCCCAGGCTCGGCAAAGCGCGTCGGGCGGGGGTGAAGATTTCGACGGTTTGATTCAACGACTCCGACGCGATGGTCTGGACATCGTCATCGTTTTCGATAGCACCGGTAGCATGTCGGGTGAGATCAATGAGGTTAAAGATCAGATTGATCGGATTGGTGGCGTCCTCACCCAGATGGTTCCTAAAACTCGAATCAGCATCGTGACCTACCGTGACGAGACCGACAGCTATCTGGTCAAAGGAACACCCTTAACCAGCAGCGTTGATACCGTCACGCTTTACCTTGACGAAATTCGCGCGGCAGGCGGGGGTGATGAACCAGAAGCTGTTCATTCCGGACTGAACTGGGCAATGAGCCGAAATCGTTTCCGTTCCAGAGCTCGAAAAGTTGTGCTCCTTTTTGGAGATGCCCCGCCCCACCGTCAATATTTGGGGGACTGCTTGAACTTGGCACAAAACTTCAACCAACAGCAGGGTGGCGTCGTGAGCACCGTCACCTGTCGCGCCTCGCGCCGAATGGATGAGTTTGTTGAAATTGCTCAGATGGGCGGGGGCGAGTCCTTTCTGACCAGTGATGAACGGGAAATCATGACCCAGCTGATCGTCCTGGTATTCGGAAGCGAACATCGCCGTAAGGTATTGGACGCTTTCAAGCTGCTGGATCGTTAGAACACGGGGCGCCGCCCGTTGACGCATCGCACCCGACGCGAAAAACTTTGTCTATCGATCACTTGTGTAGATTTTTCTAACTTAAGGCGTTGCTTCGCAACCAAACCCCTCGGTTTTTTTCCAAGTTTGGTGATGTAACGCCGAAAATGAATCAGGATCTCGATCGGTTTCAACAACTTGACCTTGTGTATTTGCGAAGTTACCCGAGTTACGTTGAAGTTGTTCTCTGTCACAAGGAGCCTCCCAATGACACGTTCACGGTTTAAGGTCTCGTGCATTTGCGCTTTCACTTTTGCTCTATCCGCACTACCCCAGCTGTCAGGAGCCTCCGCTCAGGAGGAACCTGAAGATCCGCGGAATGACTTGGCGCCGCCGATTCAAGTTCCGAATGACCTGTTTGAGCGAGCCTTTAAGGGTGGAGGATTTTCTTTTGGTGTTGGTGGAGCGAGCAGCGTTTCTGTGACAAAAAAATTCGGCGTCACCACCACAAAAATTTCCCGAGACGGGAAAAACTATACCTTCATCGAGGATGCCGACGGACTTGCGGTCGAGTTCGTGGCCTCCTACACCAAAGCGGATGCAGAAAAAATCAAAGAGGAGCACCCCGACCTCTACATGCATTTGATGGCCTTCCCCGACGATTCCGAGGGTAATGAAGTGAGTCTGGTCATCAATGTCAAAAAACGTTACGAAGCGGACAGCCGAGACGACCTGAAATCAAAGCATCCGGAGTTGTCTGAGATCTTGGAAAAGTCAGGCGGGTTCGGCGGCTTCGGTATCCCCAATGTCGAGATGATGCTCAAAGGGGGTGCTGGAGGTTTTGGGGGCGGCGCTGGAGGAATCGAATTCAAAGGTCGACTGCCACTCCCTCTTCCCGGCGACCCGATCCCTGCCGTCATCGAATCGAACGATGCCGCGGGAGGTGATGCTCCAAAGAAGCCATTGAAGGAAGACACTGAAGACGGCATGGAGTGAAACGGCCTGGCGGAGGTTCCATTCCCAGACTCATTCGTCCGAGCACTGATCGACCGAGGCTGATGCTTTTCGGTCAATAAGCCTCTCGTACAACGAGATATAAGCTCGCGCGCTCTGCGACCACGACCAATCCTGTTGCATCCCGTTGGTCACGATCTGCTGCCACAAATCCGGGTTATGGCTGTAGACGTCCGTCGCCCGACGGAGCGCGGCAAGCAAGGCATCTGCATGGTACTCATAAAATGAAAAGCCAGTGGCAGTCTTCTGCAACTGGCTTTCTTGATCCAGATTGATGATGGTATCGGCCAGTCCCCCTGTCGCATGAACCACAGGCACGGTGCCATACTTCAGACTGTACAGCTGATTCAAGCCGCACGGTTCGTATTGACTGGGCATCAAAAAGATGTCGGAACCCGCCTCAATTTGGTGGGCAAGGTCGTCACTGAAACCAAGCTCGATGCCAACCTTGTCGGGAAACGCTTCCGCCAACTCCTTCAACGCCCGATGATATTCCGGCTCTCCCGTTCCAAGAATCGTCCATTGCATGTCGAACCGAGACACCAAAGTCTTCATCACCTCGATGATCAGGTGCCAACCCTTTTGACTCGCCAAACGCCCGACCAATCCCACCAATGGACCGTCAGACTCGGGAAGATTCATGGCTTTCTGCAACGACTTTTTGCACTCCGACTTCCCTTCCTTCCATGAAGTCACATCGTAATTTTTGGCAATCCGCGAATCGGACTCCGGATTCCAGATGTCGTAATCGACCCCATTGATAATTCCGGAGAGATCTTTTGCTCGATGCCGCAGCACACCTTCGAGTCCACAACCAAGATCCGAAGACTGAATCTCCGTCGCGTAACTTGGACTGACGGTGTTGAGTGCATCAGCAAAAACCAAACCGGTCTTCAGCAGGTTCAGACGTCCGTAAAATTCCATTTGCTGCCAGTTGAAGTGTTTCCAATCCAGACCGGTCAACGCCATATCCCAGTGCGAGAAATTGCCCTGATAGGCCAGATTATGAATGGTTAGCAGCGAAGCAATCTTCTCGAATCCGGGGATGCGTCGGTATTCCAGCGCCAGGTACGCAGCGAGCAAACCGGCCTGCCAGTCATTGCCGTGTAGGACGTCCACCTGCAGATCCAGAAAACGAATCGACTCCATGACCGCACGGCAGAAAAAAACAAACCGTTCGCAGTTGTCCGGGTAGTCTTCGCCCGCTTCGCGATACAATTCGGCACGTTCAAAATACTCCGGCTGCTGAACGATGAAAACTTCAACCTCACTGCCTGGCAAAACACTCTTCGCCAAAGAGCCTTTTGAAATTTTGGACCCGATCGGAATGTTGAATTCCACACCTAGTGGTTCAACGGGTTGCCCAGCCGTGTAGACGGATCGAAATCCCGGCATGAACACGAAAGGACGATGACCCAAGCGTTCAAGCTCGATAGGCAAGGCTCCACATACGTCCGCCAGACCGCCCGTCTTGGCAAACGGCACCACTTCGCTGCTGGCGATCAAAATGTTCACTGGCTGCCTACCCTGTCCTACAAGATGTACAACGTCATGTTCGCATCCAAATTAGCCTTCTTGCCCCTCCTTGGACCGCGCATGGCATTCAATTTTCAGCCTCGTGTCTGGGATTCACGCGACAACAAAAGAATACGTGGTCAACGCAAAAGTTCGGCCGCCCGAACATCGCATATGCTCAGGTTCGATTTTCGAGATCAGGAGCCTTTTGTGAAGGGCCAATCGTCTTTCGTTTCAAAGATTTGTCCAGCGGCATCACGGCTCCCCAACTCGAAAGAGGGTCTCTGGGGACTAACCTTAATGTTTTCAGGGTGGCAAAGATTTTACACCAACTCCAATGGAACCACATGTGACTCGGGACTTACACGGGCAAACGGGTTACCTTATCCTCTGGACACATCTCGAACACCAACCTCCTTTCAAGACGAGATTTGAATTGTGGTCCCGTCCTCCGCTCCACCGTACCGAGTTGTTGTCATCGACTTCCTGAAGGACGATCTGAGTCCAGAACGTCAAGTCCTTGGCAATCTTGCAGAAATTGTCGCGTTGAATGCCCAATCCGTGGAAGAGCTTCCCGGACAGATCGAAGAGGCAGATGCGTTGATGATGTACCACTATCTGGAGATGCAACAGAAAACCCTATCGCTTCTTACGAAATGTCGACTGATCGTCCGCTGTGGAGTGGGGTACGACAATGTTGACATACAGGCTGCCAAAGAGCTGAACATCCCAGTCGCCAATATTCCGGACTACGGGACTGAAGAGGTCGCCGATGCCGCCATCGGGCTTTCCTTGGACCTGCTCAGGAAAATCAGTTTTCTGAATCGCCATCTCCAACGAAGCAGGGACGATTGGCATTATCAGGTCGCATTACCCATTCGCAGACTCCGCGGGCTGAAGTGTGGCGTGGTTGGCTGCGGACGAATTGGAACGGCATTCGCGGTCCGTGCCAAAGCACTCGGATTGGAAGTCCAGTTTTACGACCCCGACCTGCCTGACGGCTACGACAAGGCGATTGGCGTTGATCGATGCGACACACTCGAAGAACTCTTGGAGTCAAGTGACCTCGTCAGTTTGCATTGCCCACTCACTGAAACAACGCGGGAAATGATCAACTCGGAGACAATTGCCCTGATGAAATCCGGAAGCCATCTCGTCAATACGGCGAGAGGATCGATTGTTGACCACCGGGCAGTTCTCAAGGCGTTGGAGTCAGGCAAGCTGGCAGGTGCCGCACTCGATGTTTTGGAAGAGGAACCGCCACGGAATGACGATCCGATTCTGGAAGCATGGCGTGATCCGAACCATCCCGCACATTATCGCTTGATCCTCAACCCGCATTCCGCATTTTATTCCCTGGAAAGCTTGCACGACATGAGAACCAAGGGCGCTGAAAACATTCGCCGAGTTCTCACCGACTTGCCAGCCAGAAATGTCATCAACGGCGTCCAATCCATCTGACAAGGAGCCTCCATTGACCCCGCACCAACTGCTCCCTCACCCAGCACATGACCGCCGCGGGGCTTCCTCGTTTTGGGCCGTGATTGGGCTGACACCTTACCTCCTGTTTTTCTCGATGGCACTCCCCCCATCTGCGTCGAATGCAAAGGAACGGTCCGCATCTGATCCAGACTGGGTAACCCGCAAGACACAGTGGCATGGATTTGAACAGTGGCATTTCCAGGTGGCTCAGCGCAACGCCTACTTGGTAAGGCCAGAAGCCCCTGCGAGAGGAAATCCGTGGATCTGGCGAGCAAGATTTCCTGGGTACCATGCGGAAATGGACATCGCACTGGTCCAGCAGGGCTTTCACATCGTCTACCTGGACGTCGCGGGACTGTTTGGTGCTCCCATTGCCATCGACGCCGCGGATCAATGTTACCAACACGTTCGAAAACACCTGAACCTCGCCCCTAAGGCCGCAATGGAAGGCGTGAGCCGCGGTGGCCTCTTCGTTTACCAGTACCTGCTGCGATTTCCGGACCGTGTTGCCTGTCTCTACGCTGACACCCCGGTATGCGACTTCAAGAGTTGGCCTGGAGGAAAAGGGACCTCCAAGGGGTCAGCGGGGGATTGGAAAAAATGTCAGACCGCTTACAAGATGAGCGAAGCCATGGCGATGTCCTACGAGGGCAATCCTGTGGATCAGACGGAAGCCATCGCGCGAAGTGGTGTGCCGCTTCTGCACATCATCTCGATGAATGACCGAGTGGTTCCGGTCCAGGAAAACACGCTCTTGCTGAAAAAGAGGATCGAACGTTGGGGCGGAACAGTTTCGCTGATCAAGGTGGAGCAGGGAACGACCAAGTCTCAGGGGCACCACTTTGACCACCCCGCCGTTGACGACGTGGTTGCATTCATCAAACGCCACGCAGGCAAAGGCATGGTCGCCCCTCAGTCGAGTCACCAACCTGCCCCAAACATTGTCATGTTTCTCGTAGATGACATGGGATGGCAAGACACGTCGGTCCCCTTTCATGACACCCCCACACCTTGGAACCGGAGATATCGCACTCCGAACATGGAGCGTCTTGCAGCCGAGGGGGTCAAGTTTACTCAAGCCTATGCATGCAGCGTCTGCTCGCCGACACGTATCAGCCTGATGTCGGGACAGAATGCGGCGCGCCATCGTGTCACGAACTGGACCCTTCGTCGAAACGCGTCCAACGATCGCAAGCATCCCGAACTTGAGTTTCCCAAGTGGAGAGTCAACGGGATGAGTCCGGTTCCAGGAATTGAGAGGACCGCGCACTGCACACCTTTGCCTCACGTCCTGAGGGAAGCAGGTTATCGAACCATCCATGCGGGCAAAGCTCATTTTGGGGCCATTTCAACGCCCGCCGAAAATCCGCTTGAGATCGGTTTCGACGTCAACATCGGAGGGCATGCGGCAGGGGGACCTGGAAGCTACCTCGGCACTCAGAATTTCAGCGCCGCGTGGAGAAACGGGGATCGAGTCTGGGACATTCCAGGCTTGGACGCCTACCACGGCGAGGACATCTTCTTGACAGAGGCGCTGACTCGAGAAGCCGTCCGTGAGATCGATCACGCCATTGCGGACGAAAAACCGTTCTTTCTGTACATGGCTCATTACGCCGTTCACGTCCCTTTTGCAGCAGACACCCGCTTTGTGCAGAAGTACCGTGATGCGGGTCTGCCAGAAACCGAAGCGATGTATGCGGCGCTCGTCGAGGGAATGGACGACTCCTTGGGTCAGATTCTAGATCGACTGGATCACCATGGTATTGCTGACAACACGCTGATCATCTTCATGTCGGACAATGGTGGATTGAGTGCTCATGGTCGCTCGGGGAAACCTCACGAACACAATCGTCCTCTTTCAAGTGGCAAAGGATCGGCCCACGAAGGCGGTGTTCGAGTGCCCATGCTGGTTCGCTGGCCGGAGGAGTCTCCCCAAGGCGCGACCTGCTCCCAGACCGTCATGATCGAAGATTTGTATCCGACCCTGCTCGAAGCGGCCAACACCGAGGCTCCCCGGACCTCCTTTGATCATTTGGACGGGCTTTCGGTGATGGACTGGATCTCAGATCCGCAACTCCCCACCGATCATAGGTCGCTTCTTTGGCATTACCCCAACCATTGGGGGCCGAAAGGCCCAGGAATTGGCCCAAGTAGTGCGCTGCGACGGGGGCCGTGGAAACTGATCTACTACCACGATTCTCTGGAATTTGAGCTTTTCAATCTTGATCGCGATTTGGGTGAAACAATCAATCTCGTCGATACTGAAGCAGACATCGCATCGTCAATGGCTCGAGAACTGGGCACACGCCTAAGATCGGTTGAGGCTCAAATGCCAATGTTTAAAAAACGGGAGATGGCCATGGTTCCTTGGCCCGATCAGCTCGGAGGCAATCAGGCCGGTAAAACGACGCTATCCGGGGCGATTCATTGACCATCGGTGGCGATTCCTTCGCCTTGGGCAGAAATTCAGGAAGAAAACTGCCCACCTGAAAAAGTCCAATGGCTACGAATCCCGGCCACGAAAGAGTAAAATGCATTGCTGAAATTCATTTTGGAATGTGGATTTCATGATCGGGAAGGCATTGCACATTAGAGAGATGGGACGCAAAATCCTTCTTGAATCATGGGCTACGACTTCAGAGGAAAAAAGATGAAATCGCATAATCGATCGCTTCAGGTGCTACTGCTGGTGTTCACGATGTCTGCAGGAGCTTTTGCCCAGACGCCCGCTGATTCGGACCGACAGAATCAGATTGACACGCTGGTGGCGAAGGCGATTGGTTTTCTCAAGGCTCGTGGACAGTTGGAAGATGGCTCCTTCAGCAGTGCGTCCGCGCCCGGCGTCACCGCTCTGGTCACGGCAGGTTTGCTCCGCAACGGCGTCAGCCCCGATGATCCAGCGGTGCGAAAGAGCTTGAAATATCTTGAGGGCCTGATTCACAGTGACGGCGGCATCTACCTGAATGAGTCGACCCATAAAAATTATGAGACCTCACTCGCGATCCTCTGCTTCAAGGAAGCGAATGCGGATGGACGCTACACCGAGGTGCTGGAACGTGGCTCCAAGTTTATTCAAGGACTGCAGTGGGATGGCGGTGAAGGCAAAGAGGAATCGGACTACTTTTACGGAGGTGCGGGTTACGGAAGGCATGGCCGCCCGGACCTCAGCAACACTTCCTTCATGGTGGACGCCCTCGTCGCCGCGGGTGAAGAGGGTGACTCCGAGGCTCTCCAACGGGCCCTGCTCTTTATCTCCCGAACGCAGAATCTTGAAAGTGAGCACAACACAACGCCCTTCCCCAACAAAAATCCTGACGGTGGCTTCTACTACACGCCGGCTAACGGCGGAGAGAGTCAAGCCGGAGAGACGGCCAATGGTGGGCTCAGGTCGTATGCGTCGATGACCTATGCGGGACTCAAAAGCATGATCTATGCGGGCGTTGATAAAGACGACGCACGGGTCAAGGCGGCCTATGCCTGGTTGCAAAAGCACTACGATCTCAAGTCGAATCCCGGCATGGGAACGGCCGGTCTTTATTACTACTACCACACGTTTGCCAAAGCGTTGAACGCGATGGATTCCCCCGTGTTTATTGATGACGAGGGAGAGGAACACGATTGGCGAATGGAGTTGATCGACGAGCTGGCCTCCCGGCAACAGGACAATGGCTCTTGGCTGAATGACGAAAATGGTCGTTGGCTGGAGGACAATGCGAGTCTGGTCACCGGCTATGCGATCCTTGCACTCTCTTACTGTCGGTAAGAGTGCAATGGCAGGGCGACGGATTCGTCGAGGGACCGGTATCTCGACATTTCACACCTGCTGCAAATCTTATGCATGGTGACTCCAAGAGGTAAGGAATCCTTCAGGGCAGCAGTTCACATCTTGGATTTCAGTC
>JAKVCA010000023.1 GCA_022448315.1 Pirellulaceae bacterium
GAGGGCTACAAAAAATCGCTTTTGGCCGGCATCAAATTGTTTGAACCAAAGTCACTCGACTCGATCAATGAACAATTCTTGTCCGTCCAAGAACAGTGCGAGCGAGCACTCGATTTCAGCCAAAGGATCGCCTCATCGCCCGAACATAAAGCGGAAGTTAACAAAGAAAAGGCGAGCGAGGTAGTGGCCACCGTCTCCAGAGCATTTACAAGGTTGCGTGGAGTTCTAACACGATTGAACGATCATGTCGACAGTTTACCTGGCACGATCGATGAAGTGCGCGACGAGTTGTTGAAAACACGGGCCTCGGTTCGCACCTATATTTTTTGTACCTCGAGCTTATTGACGTTATTTTTGATATGGATGGTAAGCGGCCAGGCAACTCTATTTCGCTCCGGTTGCAGCAATGTCTCCAGACTCAAAACTGCTTCGGCAGCCGCTGAAGCGGACGAAAGTGATGAGATCGCTGAATTGGAACCCAGCTAGGCCCACCCCAAAGCCGCTCGCACGATTCTTGCCGCAGACTCATCGGCTTAGATAGGAAAGCCACATCATGAACCCCATCACCCTGACGCTGTCTGCCTTGACACTATTATCCCTGACCTTGTGTGTACCGAACGCAGGCGCGGAAGAACGGCCCAACATCGTCTGGCTGCTATCAGAAGACAACTCGGTTCACTACCTGAGGCTTTACCGAGAACCCATTGCCAAGACACCTGCGATTGAAGCATTGGCCAAGCAAGGGCTTGTTTTCGACCACGCTTTTTCCTGTGCTCCCGTCTGCTCTGTCGCTCGCACCACTTTGATGAGTGGCATCCTTGCCCCTCGAGCAGGATTTCAGTTTCACAGAAAGCAGGCACTCGCGCGACTACCGGATAGCCTTCAATTATTCCCCGCCTATTTACGAGAGGCGGGATACTACACGACCAACCTCTCCAAGAAGGATTACAACGTCACCGAAGGCAAGGTTTGGGATGCCTCTTCCAAAAAGGCTTCATGGCGAAATCGCCCGACGCCGGATACACCGTTTTTCCATATGCAATCCATCCCAATCTGCCATGAAAGCTCTTTGCATTTTCCACCATCCGACATCGAAAACAACCAAGTCGAGAACGACCCGAAAAAAGTCTCGCCGGCACCGTATCATCCCGACAATGAAACGTTTCGGTTTACTCAGGCGCGATACATCGACCAGATTCAAAAAATGGATCGTGCTGTGGGTGGAGTCGTGAACCGTCTGCGTGAAGATGGCCTGCTTGACAACACCCTCATTTTCTATTTTGGCGACCATGGTGGCGTTCTACCGCGCAGCAAAGGCTACCTTTATGAAACGGGGCTTCACGTCCCGTTGGTGGTTTACGTCCCCGAAAAATGGCGTGATCCATTGAGTGTTCACGCGGGTGATCGCCGCCAGGGATTTGTACGGTTTGTCGACCTTGGCCCAACGGTGCTTAACTTGGCTGGCCTTCCAGTCCCGGACACTATGGACGGCCGACCGATTCTCGGTGCAGGCGTAGATACGAAAGAAGTTGAGTCACGCAACACCACACTCGGCTACGCCGATCGGTTTGATGAAAAGAGTGATTTTTGTCGGTCGCTTCGGGTCGGTGACTGGAAGTACATCCGAAACTATCAACCCTATCTGCCCGACGGCCTGAACAACAACTATCGATACAAGCAACTGGCTTACAGCAACTGGCGCGAACTTTATGTCAATGGCGAACTTGACAAGGCCCAACGTGCATTTTTTGAACCGAAACCAGTCGAAGCCCTCCACTACCTCCCGGATGACCCTTTTGAAGTCGACAACCTGGCGGACTCTGCGGACCATGAGGAAAAACTCCAACAGATGCGTCGAGCATTGACCGAAAAGTTAAAAAGTCTGCCAGACCTGAGCTTCTATCCCGAAAGCGAAATCATCGCCTCCGCTTTACCCAACGCCACCGATTACGGAAGGAAGAAATCCGGCGAGATCTCCGAGTTGATCGACATCGCAAACCTAGCGTTGGAGCCCTCCGAAGAGGTACGCGATCAAGTGCTTGAGGAATTGCATTCGAATAACCCCTGGAAACGTTACTGGGCCGTTTTGGTGACCGCTTCCTGGTCAAAAATGGATGCCGAAACTACGGCCCGTTTAATGGAGCTCGCTCATGACTCCAACAATCTTGTCAGGGTTCGGGCGGCTGAATCACTCTGCCGCGACGCCGGCAACGAATGGGACCCAAGACCCACGCTGTACCATGTCCTCGAAACCACGGATTCCCCGAGTGAGGTGTTGCTTACGTTGAATGCGATTGTCTATCTCAGGGACCATGCAACACGACTTGATTTCGATCTGTCGTCGCTGAATATCGGCGCGGTCAACAGCGAAGTCGAACGATTCTTGATCTACCTCAACCAACCTTCACCGTTCCGACCTCTCCGCTAATTCCACGCAGCTTGAGTTTTGAGATGCGTTTCACCTCCAGTTTTATTCTGTTGACGTTCCTAAACGTCTGCCTCGTCAACCTCTCTTTCGTGTTGGCGGCAGCTAACGCGGACGACCTTCCATTGAACGTCGGAATCGCGGAAAAGGATATCACTCCGCCGGTCGGGTATCCCTTGGCGGGCTACTTTCATGAGCGACTGGCTGAAGGCCAGCTGGACCCCTTGAAGGCCAAAGCGATGGTCATTCGGCAGGGTTCACAGTCTTTTGCCGTGGCATTCTGTGACTTGACCGGAATTGCGACTGATTTAACCCACGCGGTCCGACTTGAGATCACGCAGCGGTCGGACATCAAGCCCGAGCAAATCGTCTTGTGTGCAACCCATTCGCACACGGCTCCGGATTATTACCGGGATCTATTTCTCCACCTTTCAGAGAAAGTGGCAGTCCCGTCGACGGATTACCCAGCACATTTGATCGAGCAGATCTCCCAATGCATCCTCGATGCAGATCGTAATTGCAGGCCAGTTGAAGTGAAGATTGGCAGCGCCGACCAACAAGCCCCCGTTTCATTCAACCGTCGCTTTGTCATGCGCGACGGTTCAGTCAAAACGTGGCAAAAACTGGCCAATCCGCAAGTCATTCGCGCCGCAGGCCCTATCGATTCAGTCTTGTCATTTTGTTCCTTTCAATCTCAATCAACCGGCGAGCCGATAGGCGTTTTAAGCAACTTCGCGCTTCATCTGGATACCGTCGGAGGCAATCGGTGGAGTGCTGATTTCCCATACTTTATTGAACAGACGCTCTCGCGGACTCTTGGCAAGTCGGCCCATTCACTTTTTGGACTCGGCTGTTGTGGAGACATCAACCATGTCGACCCCTCTCAGTCCAAAAGAAATAAAACCGAGTTTATTGGTCGTGAACTAGGTCAAACCTTGCTAGATAACCTGGCCTCTGCCTCCTCTCTCGAAATTCCTCGCCTCGGCCACCAGCATGACGTGGTTGCCCTCCCACTTCGGCCCGTGACGCTTCCTCAGGCGGCCCGCAGCCGAGAGTTGATGATGGCTGCCAAGGAAGGATTGGATGTTGAATTTTTTGAACTAGTACGAGCTTACAAAACGGTCGTCCTCGCCCAGTTTCAAAATAAGAATTACGAACTCTTGAAAAATACGGCCGCGAGTTGGGGTCTCTCTCATCAACTCTCAGGCTGCGGAAATGCGTTACCCGTTGAGGTCCATTCGATTTGCCTAGGCCCTGACTTCGCCTTGGTCTTTTTGCCCGGAGAAGTGTTTGTCGAACTGGGGCTCGCCATCAAACAAGCGTCCCCCTTCAAACAGACGATCGTCATTGAATTGGCCAACTCAGTTGAAACCGCTTACTTACCCACTCAGGCAGCGTTTGCGGGAGGGAGTTATGAAGTAACGAATTCAACGACACAGCCTGGGAGTGGTGAGAAATTGGTCGAGCAAGCCTTAAAACAGCTTGGGAAACTGGCAAGTGCCTTGCAGGCATCCTCGGACCCATAATCTCTCGGATATCGCGCATGAAAAAACCGGCATTACGGAGCTCGCCGAAATGCCGGTCTCGAGTTCGATTCGCAAATCAGGTTCAGTTCTTCTCGACAACCCAGATGTTTCGGTACCGGACCGGATTACCGTGATTCTGCAAATAGACGGGCCCGGGTTCGGGCCCGGGTCCAATGGGCGCAGCTGTCGTATTCCGCTCTCCAGGAAGCTCAACATCGTCGTGAATCACAACGCCATTGTGCCGGATGGTCACGCGGGGATTTTTTTTCAGCTTGCCGCTTTCATCATATTTTGCGGCGGTGAAGTCGACATCGTAGGTCTGCCAGCTCAGTGGTGGTAGGCACATGTTGAGATCTGGCTTTTTCACCGAGTAGAGTCCGCCACACTCATTTTGCTCACCGGACAAACCAAAAGAATCAAGCATCTGACACTCATATCGACCTTGCACGTAAAGTCCACTGTTCCCTCGACCTTGCCCACGCGACTTGGGTTGATAGGGCAATCGAAACTCAATGTGCAACTGATGATCCTTGAACATCTGTTTGCTGGTGGTCCCCTGCATCAAATAACCATCATCCGAGAGTTTCCCGTTTTTCCATCCCTCCACGGATGAGCCATCAAACAGCACTTTCGCATTCTCCGGTGGTTTGGCTCCCAGCGTTGGACTTTGTCGTTCGACCCGTTCCGCAACGGCAAACCGCTCTCCTTCAGGAGAGCGTATGGTAATCTTGCCATTCTCAAGAGTGCCGGTCCCGTCATCATTGGAAAAGACGACTTTACCTCCATCAAGTTGACCGTCAGCCTTTGTAGGCTCGCCACCGTTCCACCCCGCACCGGGAAGGCCACCAAGATAGATTACGCCTTGAAACTTGTGGTCCCCCAAGGCGATCACTTGGATTCCCATATTAAATTTTTGTCCGTCTACCTCGCCACTGGCGACATATTCACCCTGACGTTTGAAGTCGTCGTCAGCCTTGGTCGGATCGGTATAGACTCCGTCCTGCGCGGAAAGCACTCCCGCGATTCCCGTTGCAAAGAGTGTTGCGCACATCAAAGCAATTTTCATCAAGGATCTCCTGCCGTGTTTGTGTCATGAAAGCGATACGTATGCCGATTCACTGCCAACATCAGCAGCCGTGGGTCAAAACGCATGGGTTTCATCATTTATGTCGAGCCCACCATTCTCGACGGTTGGCTGCCGGTTTTCAACTTGCGTTCTTAATATCGGAAGACAATCACGACGAAGATCGGCGTTCGCTCAAGCTCACCCTGAGCGTAGCCATCACGTCAGCAACATCGATGCTTCTTTGGGTATAATTTCCAAGGCGGCACCCGATGCAATTAATTTCTCTGCTTCCATCACCTCAATGACCGTATTGAGAATCTCCTTGTCCTGCTTTGCGATTTCGTTCAATGCGTGTCCCACGACTCGCGGGCGTGTTGAATTCGCTTCCGCCATTTTCTGAGACACACGGTTCGCGGTTTCACTCCGGATAAGGCCGACTCGATTTTCGCCATCTTGCTTCATCGCGCTGGTGACCTGCACGAGTCGTTTTACGACCTTCTCTGTAATGTTCATCACCATCTGGTGATCCGTAAAGTAAACCTTTCGAATGTAGACTGAGCCGAGTTTGTAGCCCCACTTCTCGGAAAGCGGCGAAACGGTTTCACGAACCGTTCGGCTGAGGCTGTGTCGATTCTCGAGCATCATGTCCATTTCAAGATTGCTCAGGGTCGAAATGGTCGAAGACGCAACATTGGCCTGTAAAGACCCCTCTGGATTCGTATTCACGAACAAGTAGGCAACGGGATCATTGACTCTCATTTCGTACCAGATTCCGACCCCCATGGGCGTACCTTCTTCTGAATTGACCATTTGGCCACGAAGGTAATGTTGTTTGAGGGCGGTACTGACCACGTACTTTTTTCCGAAGAAGGGTATGAGGAGCGAAGAGACGCCAAATTCCAAGATAGGAAATCGCAATCCGGGCTCTTCAATCTGACCAATCACCTTGCCGAATAAAGTGAAGACCTGGCACTGTGATTCGCCCACCACGGTATAGAGTCCAAACCAGCGACTTAAACCCAACACAATGGGTATCGCAACCAAACCGAACATGAATCCAACAGGAAAAGCAATCATTGATTTACTCCAGAAATGTTTTAGTGCAGAGGCTGCACGGGGAATGAACAATCGCTCAGAGGGGGCTCAACCTTCACCCTTTTGCTTGGTGCGAGGGTCAGGCCCGTAACGAGAGACCTCGGGTTCATTTGACATCGACAAGGTCGTCACTCACGTGAACGATTCTTCGCGCCCGTTCCAGCATAGGAACCTTCATATTCCTTAAGTAAGCTTGCAGCGCCTCGCTTCCTCCTTCGTCCTTGATCGAGGTGAGAGTCGCGGACAATTCTCGAAGCGGCGCGACCTCGGCTTGGGCATTATTGGCAGCAATCTCGACCGCTCTTTTGCTCATGGTGATCTGTTGTTCTGAATCAGCCTTTGCCGTACTGATATCCGCCGCTACCTGGTTTCGCGTGCTATTGATCGCCGAAAGAGCTCGATCCACCTCCTGCGGTGGATCAATCGAAGTGATGAGGGCAGCGTCCAGTTCGATCCCATAACGGCCGGGGGTGGAGCGACATTGCTCCTCCATGTAACTGTTGAGCATCGGCAGATTTTTTCGAAGGTCGTTGATCGATACTCCCTCACTCAACTCTGCCGCAAATGCTTCCTGTCCACCCTCAACTTCTGAATCTGCAATGAGACTTTGCCCCTTCGGATCTACGAAATTTGCGATTCTCTCCCGAAGTACAGAGACAAAGAATCCCATGACATGTTCCATGGGACTTTCGACACCGAAAAGGTAGGCATAGAGGTTTCGGTCACTCACTCGAAAACGTATTTGGCCATTCACGCCGGTCGTCAAATTGTCCTTCGTGACCGCCTCGATCGCCTCCTGACGTTTGGTCGGATCCCAAACCAGATCGACGGCCTGCGTGGCGACGCTCACTTTATGAATTTGCTGCCATGGCCACTTGAAGTAGGGTCCACCGGGCGGAATCACCCGGACTTGGGGATACTGGTATCGTTGCTGCTCATCCGCGGTTAGGTGAGGTGAATCGGCTTTCGAATTCGCGTCTTCAGGCATACGTTGAGCACGCCCAAAGGAGGTCAGGACGGCACGCTGGTCGGGTCGAACGATATAGAATCCGGAAATAAGCACCCGAAATATCGTGTACATGCCCAGACCGGCGAAAATACCGATCAGCCCAAAAAGCAATTCCATAACTCTGATCCTTTAAGATTAAACGTGGACCCCGCACCCTCAGGAGTCACTGTCTCTGGGGCGTCCGGTTGTGAAGTGTGGCAGTGACTTTTGCCCCAGAGGGCGCAAAATCTCAAATTAATTATTCGAGCTTTTTTCAGCCGGCACAAAATGTGACGTCCTCCAAAGTCTAGCCGACCGGCATTCAGGCTTCATTCATGCATGGAAGAAGAGCCCTCTTTTATCTCCATTTCAAGCGTGTTTTGTGATCGTTGCGAACTTGCGGTGGCTGAAGCGTAGACGCGGGGGAGCGCGGGTCCGGGTTGAGAGTTTGAAATTCCTGATAGGTTTCAAACTTGGGTTTATTGATCTTTCGGGCTCGGGCTTCTAATCTCACTGCTTAAGAAGATTGGTGGTTTTCAACCTCGGCTCCGGGGCGATTGAGCAATGTGCAACTACTCTGAACTGATTCTCGAGCTTGCCAAACAACGGACCGGGCTCAAGCATGATCTTGATGACGAAATCATTCTTAGCGGCTTGGACTCTCTGCAACTGATTGAAATGGCCGCTGATCTGGAAAAACGCTTCGACGTGCGAATTGAAAACGAACTTGCCAACATCGACACCTTTCGCGACCTCGCAGCGGTAATCCAGTCTCAGAAAGACAAAACCGATCATTGACCTCATCCCTTTGTGCCTCCGCAAGATCATCGTCCCATGTCATGGTCTCATGGTCGCTTGCTAGATCATCAGGGATACTACACCGGAACCGACGAACTGTCACCTTATCTAGGTACCCATGTATCTCGGACAGGTCTTCGGGGTACGATCTTCCGGAGTGATTGCTGCAAGCCTGCTAAGAGAGGCTCCTCCATGTTGCCGTCCATTGGTTTCCGCCCATTTTATATTTCAGCAAACTTGATCGCCTAAGCTCTTACACTCAGGACTGTGCCATGCTGACCGATCACACGAGAAGAGTCGACTTTCCAACCTTGGAAGGCCAAACCTATCTAAACACCGCAGCTGAGGGCATCCCGCCATCAGGAGTTCTGACCGCGTTGGAAGAATACTCCCGCGACAAATTGCTAGGCATGGATGGCAGAATTCCTCACGCGGCGCGGCGCGATGCGTTATGCAAAAAGGTGGCTACACATTTTGGCTTGGATGAAACTGAAATCGGCATCTGCTCGTGCGCTTCGGAAGCGTTTCAACTTACTGCCGTCGCTCTGCAACTTGCTGACACAGACGAAGTCATCATCAATGACCTTGATTTCCCCGCCGGCGCGACTCCATGGCTACAACCGGGCTGCAAAGCTCAGGTGAAAATCTGGCGATCGCGAAATGGCATTCTGGAGTTTGAGGATCTCGAAGCCCTGCTTACGTCACGAACCCGAGTCGTTTCCGTTTCGCTCGTCAGTTTTTTTAACGGCTTCAAATTGGATCTACACACCTTGGCCCGCGTGACACGCGAAAAAAGCGAAGCTTTGATTGCCGTCGATGTGACACAGGCGATGGGGCGCGTCCCGCTCGATCTCCGTGAAGCGGACCTGGTCATCAGCGCCACTCACAAATGGATACTCGGAAGCCACGGTGGTGGATTGGTGGGCGTCCCTTCACGTGTGGCTCATCGACTGACGACACGTGCCGGCGGATGGTTTCACCTTGAAAATGCATTTGAAGAAAATCGATTCGACCAAGTCTCGACTCGCCCTGGCGCGCCGAGTTTTTCGACGGGCATGCCCAACTATCCTGCAATCTATGCCGTAGATGCAGCCTTATCGTACATCGATCAGATCGGTGTATCAGCTATCGACGCTCACTGCGCACCGCTGATGGAAATCTGTCTCGATGGTTTGAAATCCATGGGGGCGGATCTCATCTCCCCCAACGATCTGTCCGCTCTTGCAGGGATCATCGCATTCGTCCACCCCAACGCCAAGGATATCTACGAGCATCTGCATCAGAACAACATCCACATCATGTCCCACGCAGGTCGCCTTCGAATTGCAATTCACGGCTACAACACCCCAGCGGACATTAACAGGTTACTTGGTGAATTGCATACGGCGCTCAAGCTCCACGGCTAATTCCGAATCAGCACGGCCGGCTTCGCCGAGCACTCGCCTTTCCGGAGTGCGCAAGGATCGGTGGGACACCTCGGACAACAAACCAGTTGAGGCACTCTCACGAGCCTCATGCAAGAGTGACCCACTGCCAGATCGCGAGGTAATGGCACGCGCTCCCAAGAATGACGAAAATGTGCCAGATCGTGTGAAAATGATACCGCCGAATATCGAGGGTCAAAAAGACATAGCCCAGCGAATACGTGAGTCCTCCAATTAAAATCCAAGCCAGCACGTTGTTGGGCAGTTGCCATAACAAGGGACCAAAGGCAATGACCTGTCCCCAGCCCAAAACGAGATAAAGCCAAAGACTCACTTGTGCAAGTTGGTGCCCCATCAGAACTTTGGTCAAAAAGCCAAAAATACCCAGGGCGATCAGCATCAGCAACAACGCCGACCACTGCCAGTTCGGGTTATTTTTTACAACGAGCGGGGCCATCGTCCCAATGATTAAAAGGTAAATAAAACCCTGATCCAAGCTCCGGAAGAGTGAATTCCACTTTTCCGATAGCATGACGTGCGAAAGAGAAGACGCTGCGAAAACACCCATGAGTGCCACGCAGTAAAAACTGCACATCATCTTCAACATCAGGGAGGCACCCACGGGAATACTTGTCAGTAGCGCGACGGAACCGCAAGCGCTCAAAAGAAATCCAAGCCCATGGGTCGTGGACGCGTAAAATTCCTCTTCGGAAGACCGCAGCGCCTTGCCAACATTGGGGACGCCTGTTTCGCGATAGGTCGACAAAAGTCTCTTCTCCATTTGAAGGCGACGCTCAACGAAACGTCACAATGAGTCGTGTGGGACGATTGGTCATCAGAGAACAACCTTGAAATGACTTGAGTTTCTCTCCAATTCAACGTGGAAACAGGTGCGACTCTCAGGTCATGAGGCCACCCTATCGATATCGGAGGCGCCACGCCTAGAACCTGAATCGATCTGACGTGACCGTATCACCATCGGTTTCCGGTCCAGTTACATCTCCCTCAACCGGAAAAATCGATTATCCTTCATTCCAGAATGCCACCCAGATGGAGTGATGCTGTGCAAAAGATCCCGGCCCTGCCCTTGCAATATGAGTTTTCGAGACACCTCAAGCCTCGCGGGACCGTTTCCCCTGGAGAGGTCTTTCAGGTCGAATCGGAGGATGCGTTATCCGGACAGATCCGGTTCCCCGGTGACCAACGTGACAAGAAAGCGATGCCCTACAGCAATCCCAACTGTGGCCCCATCCTCATTGAGGGCGCTGAACCGGGTGATGCATTAAGGGTCACGATCCACGGCATCGTCCCGCGAGACGATCAGTGCGCCACTTACACCGGACACCCCGGCCCACTGGCCCAATGGTTGGGCAATAAAGTCCCTTCTGGTGGGCACGTCTGTCCGATCGTTAACGATGAAATTGTTTGGAGTGAATCCATCCGGATTCCATTCGCGCCAATGCTCGGCTGCATTGCAACGGCGCCAGCATGGGGTGTCCCGACAACGCTTCCGGCAGGTCCTCACGGAGGGAATATGGATCTTGTGGAAGTTTGTCCGAGTCATACCGTGGTCTTGCCGGTCTTTGTCTCCGGTGGCTATCTCTTTCTGGGAGATGCACACGCGGCGATGGGACAGGGTGAACTGTCGGCCACCGGCCTTGAAATGGCCGCGTTGACCCAAGTCTCGGTTGAGGTTGCGAAAGGCGTCCACCTTGAATGTCCCAGAATTGAGACACCCACAGAAATCATGTGCGTAGCCACCCAACGCCCGATGGAGCGTGCCATTGCGGAGGCCTACGCAAACCTGATCCTCTGGATGGAGACCGAGTTTGGATGGGAGCGTTGGAAGGCTTACGATCTACTGACGCATGTCGGTCGCCTTTCCATCGGCTATTACGACATTGGCACGGTCGCTGCAAAAATCGATCGCAAATATTTGGAACCCTAGGACCAGATGAATTCTCGCGGTTTCTTCGTCGGCTCAAAATCTAAATGAGCCCCAGAAAAGTGTCGACGGCGCGATGCGGTTCCTGTAATTTGATGGGCCATCTCTCCTGTAGCATTTCCTTTTTTCCTTGAACACTGTGAGCCGACTCACCATGCAGGCCTTGACCATCATTTCCTTTCTGTTTTTCACTGGCCTTGTCGGAGTGTTGACCTACTGGATCACGCGTCGAGACGACCTTAAAAGTACCAAGAGCTTCTTTCTCGCCGGACGAACATTGACCTTTCCCCTCATTGCGGGGTCGCTGCTTCTCACGAATCTGTCCACCGAGCAACTTGTCGGATTGAATGGTGCCGCCTTCAACGATGGGTTGTGCGTCATGGTCTGGGAAGTTTTTGCCGTTCTGGCCCTGGTGGTCATGGCCTTGTTCTTCCTGCCACGATGGCTGAAGAGTGGTGTCACCACCGTGCCAGAATTTCTGGAAATCCGATTTGATCGCCAGACACAGATCATCGCCAACCTGATTTTTCTGATCGCTTACGTCGGCATCCTTTTGCCTATCATCCTCTACACCGGTGCAACGGGTATGATTGGCATACTGGACCTCAAGGAATTGATGGGAATTGAATCGGACGAAGCCGCTTTACCCTTCGTGGTGTTCCTGGTGGGCATTGTGGGCTCCGTCTATGCCCTGTTCGGAGGTCTGCGATCGGTCGCGGTATCCGACACCATCAATGGCATCGGCCTGCTGGTTGGTGGCCTGCTGATCACTTTTTTTGCATTGTCGGGCTTTGGTGGCGACGAGGGTCTCGTGGGAGGGATCTCCAAGCTTCAAAACAGCTTCGGAGACCAACTCAACTCCATCGGGTCCAAAGAAACCAGCGTCCCTTTTGGCGCAGTCTTTTCAGGGATCTTCCTGCTCCATCTTTTCTACTGGACGACGAATCAACAGATCATTCAACGAACCCTGGGTGCAAGTAGCCTCGCTGAAGGTCAGAAAGGCGTTTTGCTAACGGGCGGCCTGAAACTTCTTGGCCCACTGTTTCTGGTGATCCCCGGAATCATCGCATATGCCATGTATCAAGAGGATGAACTTTTCCAGGGTTCGGAATTTCAAACTTCCGCAGGAGGTGAAGACATTAAGCTCTCCGATCATGCTTACGGAGAGTTGGTGAGTCATGTTCTCCCAGCGCCCTTGGCGGGCTTCTTTGCTGCGGCCATGATTGGCGCGATCCTGTCCAGCTTCAACAGTGCTCTGAACAGTTCCTGCACCCTGTTTTCGTTGGGTCTCTATCGAAACGTGATTCACCCCTCTGCGACAGATCAACAATTGGTCAGGGCGAGCAAGATTTTTGGTTGGATTGTCGCGATCGCTGCCATGTGCATCGCGCCGCTCCTCGCGCGAACGCCCAAAGGAATTTTCGATTTCCTCCAGAAAATGAATGGAATGTATGCCATTCCCATTTTCTCCGTCGTGGTCATCGGAATGCTGAATCGCCGAGTGCCCCCGAGTGCCGCAAAGTTTGGACTGATCGGAGGCATCGTCATCATTGCCGTCGGCTATTTTGTTCCGCCCTTCAATGCCGTGGTCAATTCCATGCACGAGTTTTACTTTCTCGGTACGGTCTTCATGTGGCTTTTGATCATCATGATGGTCATCGGCTCGATCTCGCCACGTCAGGAGGAGTGGACCCAACAGGATGCCAAAGCCGTCGATCTGACGCCTTGGCCCGCCGCGCGAATGGTGGCGATCGCTCTCGCGTTCCTCGTCTTGCTGATCTACGCCTGCTTTGCGGACTTCAGCGTTCTGAGTTCCTATTGACCCTCGGATGCTTGTCCAGAGGTGTCTACGTTTAGGCCACGATGCAGACCGCGAAAAGACCCGCAAACAAGGCGATCACAAAACCCCAACTGATCAAGACAGTAATCAGGCAGGCACTCACCCCCTTGAGGACGGTCGTTTAAAGCGCTGCACTCAACGAGAGACCATAGTAAACGCCAAAGAGCAATAGAGAAATCAACAGACTAAGAAGGGGCACAGGAATGAACTGAGGGAGTCCGCCATAGGCCAACATGATTCCATTTAGATAGAGAGCCACCTTCGCCGTATTGGCGTATCGATATCTTCCCGCTCCCAAAATTCGTAAAGCGATGTGGAGCAATCCCCCGAGACCAAAAGGCACAACGGTCGCCCATAAGCAGCCAACAGAGAATATGGACAAGCCAGAGAAAACAACAGCCTCACCATCGAACTCGTAATACAAGATCGACAGCCAGAGAATACTTAGCCATATGGCGAATGAAACGATAGATACGACGCAAAAGTTGAACCGAAAGGCAGGCCCGACTCCATCGTCAAGCCGCATCTCTTTCAAAGCTTGTTTTGGAAAAAAGGTGACCAGACAGAGCGTGATGATAAAACCGTGCAAATAGCGTTCTGATCTTTCCCAAGCAGTTCCTGATCGGTCGGGGACTTGATCGCCCGTTCGATGCTTCGGCATCGTAGAACCTGCAAGCAGACTGGGAGCCTGATAGGGATTCTCGTCACTAGGAGCAGCCCGCTCTTCATCAGCAGGAATCGTCTGCGAATTCGGACTCGTCGGGTCCGAAAATTGATTCCGCTCCACTCGGCTCCGATCCATTTGACCAATCCCGAGATGTTGGCCACACTCCGGACAATGGAATGTTTTGTCGACACTCTCTTGCAAATCGAAGACCGCCGCGCACCCGGGACACCTTACTTTGGTCTTCATGAAATCTCGTCCGCGAATTGCATCGGTGAGCAGGGAGGATCATTCCCTCCATCAAGGTTTCAGGCAATCGCCGACTTGAGGGACAACTTCAAGAAACGATAAGAGCCCCTGCACTGAACAGAGGCTCTTGGATCATAAAGGGGTGATCTTATCATATACCACCCGAATAAGCGGAGGAGACAGGATTCGAACCTGCGGATGGGAATGACCCCATCACCGATTTAGCAAACCGGCGCATTCGACCACTCTGCCACTCCTCCTGACCCGGCTGCTACGGCTTACCGAAACCGCCGATATCGAGGCACATTCTAATCACTTCATCGTCTCACGGAAAGGACCACTTGAGGGCATGCGAACCGGTAAATCGCGTCTTTCAAAAAAGTATCAAGTTGGGAATTGAAAAGTAATCCGAACGATTAGAACCGGGCGTCGCGTCAAAATAGGCAATTTAAAACCCCAGCTTTTTCAACCCTGAAGCGAACGAAGGCCTTTTTCCCTCAAACCCGCCATCACCCGAAAGTTCTTTAAATCCGGCACCATCAGATGGGCGATTAAACCGTAGGGAGAGTTGCGTCTTTTGAGCATCCGACGCTTCGAATGCTGCAACGCTTCTGAATGCAACCTGTGAAAATCGCTCATGTTATGGCTTCAATGATGGCAAAAAAGCCAGATAAAACTCAACAACAAACGAGTCAACGCCAGCGGTGCGCGGCTTTGGCCGTGGGGCTCTGCCTTGATTTAACGAGGATATTACTGCCCCACACGCTGATCCTGCGCCTATTTGCTGTGCTCTTGGTTGGCAGCCAGTTGCTCGGTTGTACGGTTCTCACGGGCGTGCGTAACTACATGGCGTACAACACCGAGTGCGACAATCTCGTCATCGGCTGGCGCGACCATGTTTACTCGCGCCGTGCCTTCAATAGCCGAATCAGTCAGTTTCCGGCGAGTCAGTACCCGGATAGCTTCCGTGAAGGTTTCATCGCGGGTTACCACGACGTTGCCAAAGGCGGAAAAGGGTGTCCGCCCGCCATCCCCCCAAGACGGTTCTGGAGTTGGAAATACCAGACCGCAGAGGGACAAGCGAAAGTTAACGAGTGGTTTACCGCGTACCCCTATGGCGCTCGGGCAGCTGAAGAAGACGGGATCGGAAATTATCGAGACATCCAGATCTCGAGCGACCTCGAAGCCATGATGAAAACACAAAATCAGATCGGCAGGGACTGTCTGGATTGCGGTCCAAAGACAGACTCAACCGCCCCGCTTCAATACCCGGATGGCGAGACCATCGAACCTGGGTTGCCCATGGACCAGGCAGAAAGCTCGGACCGTCGCATCCACTCCGAATCACCGTCGTATACATCTGTTCGACCCGCGAGTTACGTGCTTGAACGCTTGCCACCCGTCCAATCAGGATCTGCGACGATTGATCGCGAGTCGGTCTACGAAGACCCTCCGTAGGTGGCAAGTCTCATTAGCAGCCCTTTTTCCTTGACTGATATTCCTTGACTAAAGTTTCCACGCGGAGCCCCTAGGCTATGTCACCAAGATTTCCAGCCCATCTCCTCGGCAGATTTCACCGCGTATTTCTATGCGTCGTTGCAATCCTGTGCGCTGGGTTAACGGGCTGCACGGCATTGGTGTCTCCAATCAACGCGTTGCCCGCCAATCGCGTTCCGGATGCCTTTCTGGGAACTCCCCGCGCCAATGATGTTCCCATCAACCTGGCGCGACTCCGGATTGAGAAACCCAAGGAATACCTTTTGGATTCGGACGATATTCTTGCTATCTCGATCGACTCGGTTCTGGGGCAAGAGGGCGAAGCCCCTCCGGTCGCTTTTCCTCAGCCCGGTTCCGACCTGCCACCCGCCATCGGCTATCCATTTCCGGTCACTGAGGAAGGCACGATCATCCTGCCACTGATCGATCCGATTTCGGTGCGAGGCATGACGCTGTCTCAGGTTCGGGAAAAAATCCGCAAAGCGTACATGGACGACAATGATATTCTCCAAGAGGACCGCATCATCGTGACCTTGATGCGAAAGCGAACGGTCCGAGTCATTGTCATCCGCCAGGATCAGGACGCCAGCCAAGGTCTTGGGCAAGGCTTCAACAACCAAGGAGGTGGCGCGGGTCGCGTCAACCAGCGTTCAGACCAGTCGGGACGTGGTGTCGTCCTGGATCTACCGGCCGATGAAGCCGATCTGATGCACGCGCTTGCCCAGACCGGTGGTCTACCGGGTATCAACGCGAAAAACGAAGTAATGATCCAACGCGGAGGTCAAGCCAACTTCCAGGAACGCGACCAGTTCACGCTCGATTTCTACAAAGAAAACTACGTCAACGGCGAACCCTGTCGAATTCCGCCGCCACTTCCTGGCGACCCCTCGATCGAAAAAATTCCACTCCGGCTGCCGCCCGGACAGGTGCCTAAATTTACGCAAGAGGATATACGGCTCAACGACGGCGATATTGTCTTTGTTGAGGCTCGTGCCGCAGAAGTCTTTTACGCAGGCGGCCTTTTGAACGGTGGGGAATACCCTTTGCCGCGTGACTACGACCTAGACGTTTTGGGTGCCGTCGCGTTGACGGGTGGTCGAATTGGTGCACCGAACACCGGTGGCATTGGCGGTGCCGGCAGTCTGGTCAACGGTGCTCCGCCCCAACAGCTGATCGTGCTTCGCAAAACGCCTAACAACGGCCAAATTGCCATCGAGGTCGATCTCTTTCGGGCCGTCAATGACCCGAGTTACCGAATCCTCGTTCAACCCGGTGATACGCTCATCTTGCGATACCGACCGGTCGACGAAGCAATTAACTTTGGCCTCGGTACCTTCTTCACCTACGGAATTTCAGAACTCTTCGGTAGACGACGTTAGTCAACCTATGGTGCGCCGTACGACCATCGAGGATCTTCTCGATTCGTCATCGTCCAACATCGTATGGGCGAGTGACACCGAGGAGAACTAGGCGACGGTATTCAGCAACCAAGCCATGAGGCCCTTCTGCGCGTGGAGGCGGTTTTCAGCCTGCTGCAATACCGAACTCTGAGGACCATCCATCACCTCAGCCGATACCTCCAGCCCGCGATGCGCCGGGAGGCAGTGAAGAAAAATGGCATTGTCCTTCGCGCTTTGCATCAACGTCGCGTTGACCTGAAAGTCGCTGAAATCTGCTTCCCGCTGCGCCTGCTCCGCTTCTTGCCCCATGCTCGCCCAGACGTCCGTGTAAACCGCGGCTGCACCGTCCACAGCCTCCGCCGGATCACGGGTATCAACGATCTGTCCGGCCCCCGGTATCGCCTGCATCCTCTCCCAAATCTCGGCGTCAAATTCATAACCGGCTGGACTGGCCAGGGCAAAGTCGACGCCAAGCTTTGCACACGTAAAGCCGAGACTGCGAGAAACATTGTTGGCATCACCCACAAACGCGATCTTGAGACCTTCGAGCGTTCCAAAGCTCTCTTGAACCGTCAGCAGGTCCGCCAGGGCCTGACATGGATGAGAAAGATCGGTCAGACCGTTGATCACCGGACATTGACTATGCTCGGCAAGTTGCACGACGGAGTCATGTAACTTCGCACGAACCACGATGAGGTCGACGTAACGGCTTAGCACCCCAGCGAAATCCTCGATCGACTCGCGGTTTCCCCAACCAACATCTTCGCCCAAAAACAGGCTTGCGCCGCCAAGATGGCGAATTCCCGTTTCAAAACTCACACGAGTTCGAAGCGAGGGCTTTTGAAAAAGCATCGCCATTACTCGTCGAGGAAATAAATCCTCACGTATCCCTGAGTTGAATTTGCTTTTCAAATCTGCCGACAAAGAAAGAACTTCCCTGACTTCATCGGAACTTAGATCATCCATGGTCAGGACATGCCGTACCATCATTCGCCTCGTTTCTAGCATTGAATGGATGATGATTTCATCTGAATCTCAAACGTGAAGCACCCACACTCGAGGGGATCATGGCGAACCCACGTCTCCTCAGGACTTGTGGGTGGTCACCAGTGTCTCTGCAACTTGCTCAAACGCCGATTCGAGCAAGTTGCAGCCGTCTTCAAACAGGTCGTCTGAAAGATTCATCGCGGGGAGAAAGCGAATCACGGTACCTTGGGTGCAATTCACCAACAGGCCTTTCTCTAGACAAGCCTTGACAAAAGGGCCCCCGTCAACGGAAAGCTGGATCCCAATCATGACGCCCGCCACCCGAATCTCGTCAATGAATTCAAAACGACTCTGCAGTTGCTGAAGTCGCGTTCGGAACTGCTCGCCTAGATAGGAAGCTCGCTGCAACAATCCCTCATCCTCAATGGTCTCCAGGGTCGCGATACCCGCAGCCGATGCGATCGGGTTTCCTCCAAACGTGGCGGCATGCATCCCAGGTCGGAGGCTTGGAGCCAACTCCCGCCGAGTCAAAATCCCACCTCCAGCGATCCCTCCGCAGAGACTCTTGGCCAACGTTAGAACATCGGGAACCACACCAAAATGCTGGTATCCAAACCACTCTCCAGTGCGACCGCATCCTGTTTGAACTTCATCGAAAATCAACACCAGTTCGTGCTCATCGGCCAACGCTCTCAGTCCTTCGAGAAATCCTGCAGGTGGCAAATTGATGCCTCCTTCACCCTGAATCGGTTCGACCATGATCCCACAGGTCTCGGAATCGATCAGGTTTCTCGTCGCCTCCAGATCACCAAACGGAGCGTATTCAAAGCCCGCCATCAACGGACCTAATCCCTCGTGGTATTTGGGCTGTGCGGTTGCCGTCAATGAGCCAAACGTTCGGCCATGAAAACCACCGGTGTACGAAATGATCTTGTAACGCTCGGGCGAAGTGTGAAGCTTGGCGAGTTTGATTGCTGCTTCGTTCGCTTCGGTTCCCGAGTTGCAGAAAAAAGCCATGGCATCGAACGAGCGAACGGAAAGCATCTCCGCCCATTTCCCCTGCGATTCCATCAACCAGGTGTTCGGAACATGGATCAGTTCAGCCACCTGCTTTTGCACCGCCTCGACCACCCTTGGCGGGCAGTGTCCGAGCAAATTGCAGCCCCACCCGGGGAAAAAGTCGATGTAACGCTGGCCTTCACTGTCCCAGATTTCCGAACCTGCACCTCTAACCAAATTGATCGGGTAGCGACCATAATTTGGTACGACGTATTGATCGAAGAGACTCTGAGTGTCCGCAGACAACAAATGGTTTGTCATGCCTTTTCCTGCTTAATCATCATCCAATTTGCAAGCCGTCGAGCGACCGACTAGACGCGGGTGATCTGGGTTCCAACACCACGGGTGGTGTAAATTTCAAGAAGCAGCGAGTGCCGCAGTCTTCCATCGATGATATGAATCTTTCGTACCCCTCGTTCCAACGTCTCGAGGCACGCTTCAACCTTTGGGATCATCCCTTCTGCAATGGTCCCATCCGCGATCAAGTCTCGAGCTTTCGCCTCAGTCAAAGAGTGGATCAACGAGTCGGAATCCTCTTTGTCCTGAAGCACGCCGGGAACATCGCTCAAAAACATCAACTTCTCCGCTCCGAGCGCCTGGGCCACAGCCGTGGCAGCAGAATCCGCATTGACGTTGAGTTTTTGCCCCCCCGAAGTCACGCACATTGAAGGAATGAATGGCACCTGCCCGGCATAACAAAGATTATCTATCACCTGTCGATCGACTTGGGTCACATGCCCCACATGCCCAAGGTCAACCTCATCTCCATGATCGTCTTTGAGTTCGAGTTTTTCGCCCACCAACACGTTGGTGGATTCGAAATTGAGTGTCATCGCCCGACCACCAAGTGACTCCAATTCATCCGCAAGGTAATTGCATGTCTCAATCGCCAATTTGGTTTCAACGATCTTCAGGGTCTCGTCATCCGTATAACGACGACCATGGACGAATCTCGGTTCAATGCCCGCTTCTTCCATGGCTCGCGTAATCCGCTTTCCTCCGCCGTGGACGACAACCGGCCGCATCCCGACGGTCTCCATAAAAATGATGTCGGTCAAGAGGTGCCTCAATGATTCCTGATCATCGAGAATGCTCCCACCCAACTTGATCACCGTGATTTTGTCGCGAAACTGCCGAATCCACCCCATGGCTTCGATCAGTGTATCGGCCTTCTGTATCGCTTCTTCCAAAGAACTTCACTCCCCTTCGAGGACGCCGGACATAATCGCGGTGAAATTAATGACGCTTCTTTTTCCGCACCGCTAAATCGGAGTTACCAATCGAGAGCAGGACAACGTACGAAATTCCCACTCACTTTCCGGAATCTGGACTGCCCCGGCAATTTGACAACTCGGTTCGTTCAAGTGGAGGACACTGTGGAAAGTGATCACCGGTGGAACGAAACGAGGCCGATTATCCGGCTAAGAAAGAGGTCGCTTCCTCTCCCTGAACCGGCAAATGGTGCGATAGAAAACTACCAATGCTAGGACAGACGGTCGTTGATTGTCAACGACTCAAAATCCTAGAAATTCAAGGTCTTTCCGCGAAGTTGCTCTCGATCCAAACGCAAATCTTGTGGAAGGCAGATGAGCCTTGCACGAATCAAGCGTTCATGCGTCGCCGAGAAACGAAAGTCGGACACAATTCCGCAATAGAACAGAAGCTAAGTCCAACTAGAGCATAGACTTAGATAAATCACCGGCCGACGGTCGGCAAAACCTCGGCCCGCGATCGAGATTATCGCAGACCGGGTATCTCGGATTGCCCATGAGCCTTCGCAACCTCAGCTTGCAGAGTCTCGTAGAGTAGCACTGAATTTTGGGAGGCGTCGGGGCCGGTCGCTGCAATCTGCAAATGCGCAAGCCCTCCGTCAATCTTCCCATTTTCAATCTCCAAGACGGCCAGATTATGGTGAGCTGCGGTATCCCCATAGAGGTCGGCAAACTGCTGGAAAGCGGCTTCGTGATCGTTTCGGTGATAGGCGAGACAAGCTTGGGTTCCAAGAAGCCTTTCGTCACCGGGATACTGCCTCAGGCTGGCATCCAATGCGGACTGCGCCTCGCCGTATCTCTTGGCCTCAATCAATGTCCAAGTCAAGTTGTTGTAAACCTCAGCCGTAGCATCACCCTGCTGGATTACCTCTTGATAACGCCCGATCGCTTGATCGAGTTGGTTTACCTGGGCATAGAGTGGGGCGAGTTCAAGGTCAAATCGCTGACGAGCGGACCCCAACTCTTCAGCCCGCTCATAAAGTTTGATCGCTTCAATCGCATGCCCCTGTTCGGCAACCGCTTTGGCAGTCTCCATACACAGTTTCCGCTCACTCGACTTCCCTCCAGAAAACTGGGGAGATCGATCACCACTCATCGGTTTTAAAAGCGGTTCGTTCGCCACCTTTTTGAAACTGGTACAGCCGATTTGAAAACCGAGAAGGGCCAGCGTCAAACCCATGCAAAGGAGTTGGCTGAGTCGCATCAAAAGCCCCGTCCAAGTGAATTGTTACCGCCAAAACCGCGATTACCCATACCCGATCGACCGCCTTGCAACTGCGAACCGGGTAGACTCGCTTCAGCGAAAGGTCCTCTTAAACCCATCGCCGAGGGCAACGCCACTTCGACTGCGCCGTAATCAATGCCTGCTTCGGTGAGTTGCATCTTGACCGAACTCACCCTTTCCTGATCCAGATTCGAGTCTCCCGAGGGTTCAATGATAAATGGGGCTGAGTTTTCAGGAGCGTTCTTCTCTCGCTGAGCGACTCTCGTCGATGCGAGCGGAGACAGATCCGCCGTTTTACCGACGAAATCTGCCTGGTAAAAAACATTCAAATCCTTTCGGGCCTGAAGCACTTGAGTCTTCTGAATTTCGTGGATCTTAGTTCCGGCAGGCTCAGGAATGGCGCCCTCAGGAATATCGGCACCGTAGTCCACTCCAAAGATTCCCCCGCGACTGGCGCAGCCGATCAAACCGAGGCTGAACAACATGACTGCAATCATTCTTTTGGACATTTTTACAACGCTCCGATATCAGTGTGACGCCAGCTCAAAGGCATCTTTAGAGCCTCTCGAAGATAAGATTCAACGCGTAAAGCAAATACCAACCTTTACTTCTGATCGGAGATGATTTGGATCGGTATTTCAGCACTCTCCCGCAAACTTACCGGTCGGACCGGTTCCACCTGTTGTGAAATCGAGTTGGGTTTCTCTTCAACCGGCATCGAATAGCAACGATCCGTAGGGCCAACCTGTCCAATCATGTACCGTTCGGGCAGGCAATTTTCCGCTCGTTTTTGCCGAGCATGATCGGTCCTGACCGAGGAACGGAAGTCACGCGATCGTCGGCTTTCAAGACGGTTAGCAATATAGAACTCGATATCGGTGGGCTCATGGGCATCGCTGCCTGGCAGGGAACCCACATCGCAGGCATCGTCAGGAGCCACGAGATAAGGTGTAACGAGAATGACAAGTTCCTGTTCGCCGCTGCTGGTCCTGTTGACCCCGCCTGTCGCTCCAATAATCGGCAGATCACCCCAAAAGGGAACACGATCACTACTCGCACCGTAGTTCGTTTGAAGCAACCCGGCGACGGCGATTGTCTGGCCACTTTTCAACTTCACGGTCGTTGCAAAATTTCGACTGTTCAAACCCGAGACCTGAGTACCGCTGTTGTTGCCTCCAATCGCAGTCCCAAGTGACTCATCGCGTGTACTCACTTCAGCATTCAACTGAAGCCGGATCACATCACGGTCTTGCACATAAGGCGTAAATTGCAATTGAACACCGAAAGGTACAAAGTTGACACCCTGCAAATTCTGCCCGTTACCTCCAGCCCCTGACGAGATTACCGGTACAGGAAAACGACCGCCTGCTTGGAAATCGGCGGGTTGACCATTCATGGTAATCAGATTCGGTTCGGCCAGAGTCCTTGACAAATTCAGTCGGCGAAGAGCCTCAACGGCCAAACTCACTTGCCCCATGTCCAAAGAGGCCAACACATTGGCGCGACCCACGCCGGTATTTCCACCGGTTTGAGCAAGGTTCCCCACCAGCGATTGGAAAACGGTAAAACCGGAGTTATTGTCGACCGAAAAGTTAAGCCCAATGCTGCGGGCAGCATTTCGATTAACTTCAGCAACCGTCACCTTCAGCATGACCTGCTGTTCACCCACCACCTTCAACTGATTGATGATGCCAGCCCTTGCTAAAGCAAGCGGATCGATGACTCGACGGCGCTGTGCTGCCGCTTCTTCTGCGACTAACGGATCTTGATTGTCCTGAAAACTCAGAGCTTGAGCGAGGCTGACCGGAGTCTTCTCGGCAACAGGATCGGAGGGCCGAATCAAGCCCGCACTAACACCTCGAGCACCCGCCAAAACTTGAAGAATTTGCCCCATTTCGATCGTATCCGGCGTCTGCCCCCGAACGATCATCCGGTCTTCGATTTGATCAAGCTCAATGTAGCTATTGGGAAACTTCTCGTTGAGTTCATCCTCAAGCGATTCGATGGGACGCGCTAAAATTGGATCGGAGAAGACACGGACCAAATAGCTCACCGTGGTTTGACCGGACGGTGATGACGGATCGTCGAACCACAGAATGAGTGTCGTTGAACCCGACCGCATCCCAGTAATGGCAATCTCGCGACCACTTTGGTTATCGATAATTTCCGTTCGAATCACCTCATCATCGGGTACATAAATCCTTTTGGGCGCCTTCGCCAGCTGCAGGACCTTCGGACGCCCGATCACAAGATTCAACGGTAATTCAGGGTCGATCATTCCCTGAACAAACTGCTCCGATTTTTTGACAACATCCACTGCTGGCAGTGGCAAAATCAGTTCCGACGGGAACCCATTCTGAATTCTCGACCTGGGGTCATCGGCGACTTCCTGTCGCGCAGCACGCCCCTCTTTTTCAACTTCTGCAGGCTGGCCCACGACTTGAATCGCGCCACCGTCGTCTGCCTTTTCCTGAGCAGGTAGCGGAGATGCACATGCCGCAAGGATGAGAATCCCTGCCCATTTTCTTCTCATCGATCTCATTGAGGTGTTCACTTTGCTAGCGGCCTCGTGACAAAAGAGGAATGTCGCAACACTGCTCGGCTGAGTAACAAACCCAAACTCTGAATTAAAGACGACTCGTAATTGCCGGCAAGATGCAATTAATGTGCATTATCGGACTAATCCGTCGAAACGGATCAGTCAATTACATGATTTACGTTGAAGTCCAGCCAGTTTCAGTTCCGGCGGATTCGATGACTCCATGAAATCATCTCGTAAAGAAGAATTCGGGCCATTGAGCCGAATTGGGTAGAAAGGCATAGTGCTAGCACCATGACACTCATGGGGAAAACATGTCCGACGGCCACCCTATCTCGGATACGCTTGTCTTCGATGGGTCGCTTCGACTCCCTTCCCCGTGGCCGTGCTTTTCAGGCGACGGGGAGAATCTTGTCCGTTAAACGCGAGTTCATCGTCGGGGACTCAATTCATCGAGCGCACCTGAGCAGGCAAACGACTCATCTCAATTTCTGAAATCGCCGCGTACTCCCCATGCTTCTCAAGAATCGAGTCGCGACTTTCCGCAGATAATGCTTCCAGCGTGGGCCATGCATCCTGCAAACGAGGCGAGCCATTGGGAATTCGATCCTCGCCGGATTTTAAGAGACGAAATCCAACCACGTAGTGGCTCCCAAGATCCTCCCAGATCACAGCGGCGTAGCCAGGTCCGGGAATCTCGCCGATATCGATGGGATCGATGTCCGGGTCTGTGGGATCCCGATCCACCAACTGCACGGTCTCTCCGAGAGCGTGAGCCGGCGTCGCAATCTCATACCATTGGTTCAGATCGGGCCAGTAAGCAAAAGAAATGGCGGAGTAGAACGTTTCTCCTTCCCCATCCCCAATGAAGACAATGGGCTTAGGATCAGCGATCGCGGTTGCCCTTATTGCAACGCCATCTCGACGAATATCGTAAGATCCCGCCGGCTGATGGATAAAAAATGAAAGATGACCAAGCAACAGGGGCGAACCTAACCCACTCGAACTTACTCCTGCAACTCGGTCGAGTGGATTTGCAACACCGGTTCGAACTGGAGTTCGTCGTAGTCGTGACAAAAACGCTGGGCCCGTCGAATCGAGAATGAAATCGTTTCTTTCGTAAGACCCATTTTCCTGATGATCGGAGGGGTACTCGCTCGGACTTTGATATTCCCCGGTAACAAAGTCGCCTGCTCCATCATTTGCCGAATTCAGCTCGGGAGCCGGACGGTAAATATACTGATACCGATCGCTGAGCAGTTGCTGAGCCCCCTCACCCGTTCCCAGAACCGTGCGGTCATTAGTATCTCGTTGTACAAGAGATTGCTCAGGCCCAGCCCCCAGCGTCGTAAAATTTTGTTGCGGGTCCAGATCATCATCATAAACGTTCCGCATCAGGATTCTGGCATTCTCCCGCCCTTCTTCGCCGATGTCGCGAGCACCCTCGAGTGAAGCCGTATTCACACCTGCCTGCATGGTCCTGCGGGACAGCAGCACAAAACCAAAATCAAGAGTCAGGGCAAGAACACTTACCATGACAAGCAATAGCAGCATCACGACCATCAGACTTTGGCCGACACGGCATCGTCTTCGATCAAGAGCCATTACTGAAAACCTCACGACGGTAGATGGCTTGGAACGACATGACCTTACGGTAGGGACGCAGGACACGCGTCAATGCTTCCAATTCTCCCAATCCGTACAGTCCTGAATTCGGATTGGAGCCCGCAACGCCCGAGGCAGGCGAAATTCTCGGACTCGGGGCAGAAACCGAGTAGCAACCGGTAGACGCACCAGCGGCCAAAGTCGTGTCACCTGCGATGACAATCGTGCCACCCACTTGCCCGTTGGTTCGATTCAATAAAGTGGTCGACTGCGCTGGATAGTTGACTCTTAGTGCCACCATTCCAGGCTGGAAAGATTCAAGTGCAGGTGCCACATCGTAAGACAGTTTGAAAGGTCCCTCTCGCGGCGTTCCCGAATCTTCATCGTGATCCACACGAATTTCCTCCACGGGAGCCACCCACTCCAAGATCGTCTCGCCCGCAGCGCGAATCCGGCTCGGGAAGACTCCGACGTCATCTGCCCGGTTCCTGTACTCCACGATGGGAATCAGAATGGTTTCCTCACCCGTCGCATTATTCACAACCAGAGCACCCGGGTATCGAGTCATCCCGTTATCACGAATCATTGCAGGAACAAGCAGACGGTTGAGGAGCGGAAGCTGGTCCGCATAAGCTTGAAAATCGCCGCCAAATGCGGTCGAACTCCCCCATTCTGCATCATGAATGACAAGATACTGTTCGTCATAGATTTGCTCTTTGAAAGCCGAGTCATTACAGACGGACTCTGCCTCGTCGCACTGATCGAGCTGTCCGAGCCCAAGTTCCTGGTTTGGCTCAAAGGGCATCCGCGAAATTTCCTGCGCCGCCACATCGACCGCTTGCTGCAAGACATTCGCCTGAAAAAAGAATAGACCAAAACTGATCGTCGCCCCGATCAACACGAGAAAAATTGGGATCAAGAACGCAAACTCAACCATGGCTTGGCCTTTTCTCAAACTTCGAAAAACCAATCCTCCACAATGACCCGCTATCGCTGGCGTTGGGTTCGCAATTCGACTTGCATCCCCGCTTTCAACGTGGCACCGCCATGAGGTATTTCCAGAACGGCATGACTTTTCTGCTTGGGAATCACAATTCGCCATGGGGCCACCTTTTTTCGCACTTCGAGGATTGTTCCCTGCGAGTCCAAAAAGTAAACGTCGATCGAAATGAACATCCAGAATGTGTGAATGGAGTCGCAAGGCTCGATCCATAAACCGAAACCCTCCCCGAGACTTCGTTCGAACATCAACCCACGAAATCTCTGTACAAATGTCTTTGCCATTCGAACATTCTCGAGCAGGACGTGCCCCGATTGACTGTCGATCAATTGCATCGCTCATCCCCCGGAAACTCCTCGTAACGTTTGCCCCAACGCGCCTGAAGCTTCGTAAATCATTGGCCCGAGGAAGATCAGAAAAATTCCCGGAAGAAATCCGATCACCATCGGAAAAACGAGCAACGTTGGAACGGCCATCGCTGCAGCAGAGGCCTTCTCGCGACGACGGGATCGGAAGTCCGCAGCTTGCACCATCAGCGTCTCACTGATACCTGCTCCCACCTGTTCCGCCTGAACCAAGGCGGAAATGAAAGTGGAGAACGCCTGAATATCAACGCTGTGCATGATTCGACGCAGTCCCTCAATACGAGGTCGACCGGCCAGTTGATCCGCCTGATAGTTTCGAAACTCCATTACCAAGGGTCGAGTCGGTGAACTTGCGCTCAAAACACGCTCCAAGGCCGCGTCAAATCCGATGCCCGCCTGCGATAGGGTGCTCAGCAAGTCGAGCAGAAGTGGTAAGTCCTGTTCAATCTCACCAATACGCTTTCGACGAAATGCCCGCACCGTCAAGGTGGGCACCATAGTCAGCAGGACGATAAGAAACCAAGGAATGGCAAGGACAAAGGGGACCAACACATTCCCAACCCCTCCTGGAATCGACCTCACCAAATCGGCTGCGATATCAATAATCGCACCTCGCTGAAGCAGATACAAGACGCCGAATCCAATCAGTAACAGAGCAATTGAAGACGCCCAGAAAACGGTTGTCGCATACGTTTCTCGAAAACCGGCACGATAAAGCCACCCAGAAATCCCTGAGATCTGCCCTTCAGATTCGACACCGGCAATCGACTCGGAATCGGAATCCAAATTTTCTCGATCCAGACGCTCAAGGATTCGAGCGCGACGAACAGAACGCGACCAAGCCCAAACAAACAACACAATCAAGAGCGCGCTCAGGCCCAACCAAATCGCGGGTTCCATTTTTTTCCTGCCTAAATCTTGGGGCGAATGATTCGAGAAACCAAGGCGATCCCACCTCCCTGCAACGCGAGGCCCGCCGTCGTCAGCCATGAACCAGCATCGCTCAGGATGAAGTTATTGAACCTCTGAGGATCCGATTGCCACATCATGGCGGCCATGAACCAGACAATACTCACCACAACAATCGTTGTAAGTGTCCCCTGAGTACTGAGAGTTCTCAGTTGTCGGGCAATCGCAATCCTGTCCCGCACGGCCCCACCAATGGACACAAGCGTGCCGCTCAACTCACCACCGACCATCCAATTCACGGTCAAGGTGGTCGCAAACAAACGAAAGACTTCGGTTGGAATTCGCGACTGCAAGACGTTAAACGCGTCCGTTGGAGAATCTCCCAGTCGGACTCTCGCAACCAGCTCCAGCAACTCACCCCGCAGAGGCATCGGAGCGTACTCGGACGCCTGGCTCAACGCTGACTGAAGGGACGCACCGGAGCCGACGCTGGCGACAATGATATCAATCGCATCCACCAACTGTGACTCCATTCGCATGAGTCTCCAGTGGTAAATCCAGGCATCAACTTCCATGCCAAAAAACCCCGCGACAATCACCAGACCCGCGGTAATATTCCATGACCATCCCAGATACCCGACAAGCATTAAACCGAGCGGAACCGCAATGATCCAAGGCGTGAGAAAGTATCGCCTCGCATATCTTTGGCGAGCCGTTCTCTGAAGATCTAAACGGATCTGATCACCATGCAATCGCTGGCGAATCTGGTCTCGCTGGGCTGACCGATACCAAAAAAAAGCCACGCACGCGATGGCAACGCCCAACCCGGCAAGGGGTACCAGGAGGCCGGTCATCCGTTCTGCCTCCCAAACCAGTCGCGATCAATTTCACCAGACCGAGTCGTCAATATTTCGTCAGCAATTCTTGGAACCACCCCTGTTGGCCGGAATTGGCCGCGTATTTGACCGTCCGACTGCCCCGTCACCACGAAGGTGAAAATATCCTGCAGCTGAGGGGTACTGCCCTCCATTCCCACCACTTCAGAAATCCGCTCTACTCGACGTTTACCATCTTCATAACGACGCACGTGCACGAGATAGTCGAGCGCCGAAACCGCGTGCTCGCGAATCGCCCGAGAAGGAAGATCAACATCCGCCATCATGACCATCGTCTCGAGCCGGGCGAAAACATCCCGAGGACTGTTTGCGTGAACGGTCGTCAAACTTCCATCGTGACCGGTATTCATGGCCTGAAGCATATCGAGGGCCTCACCTGCACGCACCTCGCCCATGACGATCCGATCTGGCCGCATTCGCAGGGCATTGACGACAAGATCGCGCTGGGTGATCGAGCCTCTTCCCTCCGTATTTGGCACCCGCGTTTCCATTCGAATCACGTGAGTTTGCGACAGCATGAGTTCCGCAGCATCTTCAATCGTAATGATCCGTTCCTGATCAGGGATGGCTTCCGCTACCGCACTCAATAGCGTTGACTTGCCACTTCCGGTACCCCCGCTTACCACAATACTCTTGCGATTGCGGACAATGGTATTTAGGAAACGACTCATCACCTCTGAGAACATCCCGAGTCGCAACAGATCCGCTTGAGTCAACCGTCGCCGCCCGAATCGCCGGATGGACAACGTTGGGCCATCGATGGTCGCGGGCGGCAGTGTCGCATTGATTCGGCTTCCATCCGGCAAACGCGCGTCGACCATCGGCGAAGACGTGTCGATACGCCGCCCAACCCGTGACGCCATTCGCTCGATGATTCGAATCAAATGGTCGTTGTCCCGGAATCGGACATCGGTTTCCTGAAGAATGCCAAATCTCTCCACGTAAACCTGGTCATAACGATTCACCAAGATGTCCGTCACCGAAACATCGGCCATCAGAGTCGCGAGCGGCCCTGTTCCCAACGTCTCATCCAAAAGGTCGGTCGCCAACCTGTTCCGTTCGGTTTCATTCAGTGGCAAAGTCTCGGTGTCGAGAACTTGGCCAACAAATTGATTGATTCTCGACTTGAGTTCCTCATCGTCGAGCCCCAGTGCTTCCTCCTGGTTGAGTTCATCAATCAAACGTTCATGCAAGTCGCCTTTGATGGACTGATACTCGATCTTCCGGCTGACTTTTGCCGCGGGTATGAACTCTTGATACTCTTCAGCCGGACCGGGCAATTTCTGTCTCAAGCGATCGCCGGGTATGGCGATGGATTTTCTTTGAAGCTTGTCGCGCAGGGAATGTCGCTGGCTCATGAGGAAGCGCTCCCTAGGGAATTCTGACTTTCATAAGCACCCTGTTCAGACGATGGGCGATTGGCTTCATTTGCGGTGTCAAATGAAGGGGCTTCGCGCACTTCCAGCGACTGAATGTCCTTAGCCAACTCTCGGAATGCGGAGGCCGCGCCACGGCGACTCGTCATCACGACTGGCGTACCGGTATTGGCGGCCGTGACGACGTTTCGATTGAACGGCACCACATAATCAGGCTGTCGTTCAAGATATTTGGCGACGTCACCAATTCCCGGACTCCCTCCTCGCGTCGTGAACCGATTGAGAAGCACTCGTTGTCGTGATTCCGGAAAATTCACTTCAGACAGCAGATCGAAAAAACCGCGAACAGTCTGCAGCGTCGGCACCACATTTTCAACCACGATCACCGCCTGATCGCTCAAATCGAGGATCGTCATGACCGTGCGATCAAAGAGGGGAAATGTATCGATGATCACATAATCGTATAGACGGCGGGCCATCAACAGGATGCGACTGAAAAACGCCTCGTCAATTTCCGCAGCGTCAATTGCACTTTCCGGGGCTGCGAGTAATTCCAAGCCGGATTCATGAGTCGTCATCAACTGCCTGAGTAATTCTTCATCTAAACGCTCACGTTGCTCCCAAGCATCCACCAACGTCACCCGAGGCATCATGTTGAGCTGAGCTGCGCAAACCCCCATTTGCAATGAGCCATCGATCAGCGCGACCCGACCCGGATGGTCCTTCGCAAGCGCTACAGCAACATTGACCGCGGATGTACTCTTCCCCACGCCGCCCTTGTTACTGATGAAACTGACCAGCTTGGCATTGGCCAATTTTTTCTTCTTCCGTGGCCCCAATCTTCTCTGGATTAGCTGCTCCAAATCGTTACCGATTACGGGACGTCGGACAAAATCCTCAACTCCTAAACGCAAGGCACGCATCATCATCGTGCTTTCCGTCTCCGAGGGAGGGAGACGGTCTACATCATAAACGCCGACGATCGTTGCATCGGGAACGACCGCCAGCGATTCTTCCACCAAAGTTCGAGTCGCCTCAAGATCATCAGCAATTTCAAGAAGCACCAGTGACGGTTGAAAATTCTCCGCCGCCGTTACCGTCCCGCGCAAATCCCCTTGGAAGTGGAGGACGGTCTGGCTATCGCTGAGTGAGACAACGGCAGCTCGAATCTCATCGTCAAGACTTTCATCGGTTCGATGGACTAAAATACGAAGACTTGTCATTGCGCCCTCCGATAGGCTCGTACGGTTCGACGGCCGCCGATAATCGATTCTGTCAATGTAATATCGCTCAGCGGACTGGGCCCCAAGTCGATCTTGTCAGCCGTTTCACTGGATGGCGCTGGCTCAACCGGACCACTTTTGTTGTTCTGCGGTGCGCGGGCGACGCAATAAATCGGTTTTTTCATCGCAAGGGCCGATGCAATGGCCGAGACTTCACCGGGCTGAATCGCCACGATCGCTTGGCCTTCGAGCTTTTCAATGAGGGTGGCCTCCTTGACCACGATCCGATTCATCACCCTCGAACTGAATTCAGTCGCAAGTGTTGGCGAAACCTCAACACCTTTCAGTCGCTGAGTCAAATCGATGACCTGTGATGAAAGCAGATCGAACCGATCTCCTCTCGATAATTCTGCCAGCCCCGTTACATTTTCTGTTTCAAGGGCAAAAGCCATTCGTCCTGCAGGAATGGCCGCAGCCATCCCCGGTAAGGTCCCCGGCGGAAAAAAGTCTTCCTCGGTCAGTGTTGCACCCGCCTTCTTATCACGTACCACGACACGGCCAACCCAAGGGGAGGCCAGCCCATCCGCTACATCTTCCCCTAAAACCGCATGAAATGCATGGATGTCTTGAATCAGGACACCTCGCGGTAAGAAATCATTTTCCGTTAGCGTTGCACCCGCCTTCCTGTCACGCACGGCGACACGGCCAACCCAAGCAGAGTCCAGCCCATCGGCAACATCTTCCCGTGAGATCACATGAAATGCTTGAATGTCTTGGATCAGGACACCTCGCGGCAAGAAGTCGCTTTCCTTGAGCAGCGACCCGGGCTCCGTCGTTCGTCTCAAAAACCTTCCGATGGCCTGCTCAGGCCTGAGGATCCAATCCTCTTGGACATCACCTGGCTTGAAGAAATACTGACGAAGCTCGCCAGTGCTGCTATCGGCAAAGTGACTTGCCTCGACCTTTTGAAAGGCATCAATCCTCGATGTTGTTCCGGGAAAGGCAATCAACCCGGCCAAAGGATCCTCTGCTCCGTTCATGTCGTCTTCTGCCGAACCATCAGAAGCCCTGCCGCTACGAGTCACGAGGTGAACATCCAACCCCTGCCCCAAGGCGGCCGCCAGAGATTCGGCTTCTTTGGGAGAAATCGCAATCAACACCGACTCGTATTTGGTGGCGTTGTTAGTGGCGCTTAAGCTCCGAGTCCTCGCGTTCTTATCAGCCATCTCCAAACCACCTTGAGTGGTCATTTTTTGGTTGTTCGTCAACGCAATCATCTCGGCGTCTCGTACCATCGTCCGAACGCCCGTGCTAGACACCGGAATACCCCCGACCGCCTTGATACCTCCAACAAGGATTCCGTACTCCGTCGTGGACATCTCATCCTTGTTCGCGGCGCCCAGAATCAGATCAAAGCGATCACCCGATTTCAAAAACCGAAGGCCAGGTACTTTTTCCGCCTCCACAAAAAAACCTTGCTTGTCCGCAGGAATACCTCCGGCCAAACCAACCCGACTACCTTCGGGCAGAAAGTCACTTTCTGTAAAAACCACGCCCTCGCGTTTATTACGAGCCATTACACGATTCGGAATTTTATTTGCGTCAGCGATCAAACCAATTTTGTCTATCAAATTGTCGCGTCGCTCTTTGGTCATCCAAAAGTAACCGTCATCACCCCCATCCAAGTCAATCACATCTTCACGACGGACTCTCTCGTATGCGGAAAGATCCCTTTGGGATTTCGGAACAGCAACCATCCCCTCGCGGTCTACTTCATCCGCTTTGTTCGCCTGAAGAAACCAGGTGGAACCTTGGGAAAGTCCGAAAATAGTGGCGACAGCCGCGATGATGATCACCACGATGAAGATGGGATTGACCATGTTCATCGGATTGCGTTTTCTTCGATAAGCCATGATGTGCACAAATATGGGTAAATGGAGGTCGGCGATAATCGAGTCGAGTCTGCTCTCGAAACGAAAAGGGCACACCTGATCGAAGAAGCTCATGATCAGGTGTGCCTAAAATCCATTTCGGGCGAAATCTTTTACCTTGGCAAAATGCCAAGCCGCACTGAAAAGGGATTACTCCAATTCAGCGACAAACGCTTCGCCGTCATTCGTTCCCTGCGCGATGACGTTGTTGTCCATCTCACCCACTTCAGAGTTGCCGGTGATATCAGCCCAACCCACGGCACCCGTACCGTTGATTTCTCCACCGCTCTCGTTCACACGAGCAAAGTAGCCCGTTCGAATCGGGTTGTTGTCTTCGGCATGAGCACCAGGGAGCATACCGGCTCCAACCGCGTATTGGTCAGCCAACTTATGACCAAACATGGAAACTGACACGAGGGCAATCAGAGCGACCGAGGCAACGATCACAATGTACTCGACTAAACCTTGACCGCGACGATTTTTACGAAAACCAAACTTCTTAGGCATCTGAGATTTCCTTACGAGAAAAAAGAAAAATAATTCAAGCTGCATTGGCTTTGAGTCTCCGCCCAGTTGCAGCCAAAGGGGACTGTGCGGAAGGAACCATTTTTCGAGCACCGACCTGGAGCTGTCATTTCAACCAAGCCAGTTCAACGCTCATCAAATCGTTCGAACTGTCTTTTAACGCATTCGCATCTTTTTGATTTGCAAGCTGGATTTTTGGGAAAGCCAGGTTCGCACGAACGCTACGGAGGAGGGGCCTTTTTAGGGTTTGGTACTGGGTGTTCCATTCTGCTGTGCAGGACGAAACGGACTCAACTACCGAACTTGCATATTCGCTTCGCTCTTGCCGGTGGCATCGCGAAGTGCGTCTGCAAGGAACGAGACTAGGCCCAATGGAAAGGTGGGCCTCTTGGCCGGGGAATCGAACAAGAGTGCAATCGAGGTGACATTGCAGTGTGAAGACAGGCAATTCCTGTCATAGAGCGGTGAATAGTCAGGTCGCATCCCGCAACCATACCACTTTCGCGGCCGCCTAAAGACTGGCAAAGAATGCAGTGAGTTAAATCGTGGGGCGTCTCGGTATTTGTTGACGGTGGCCCCTGAACTGCCGCATCCAACAAGGTATCACCGGCTTGATTTTTGCAGCAACGATGGGATACGGCGTGGCAAACATCAGAGGTTGCGTGATCATGGGAACAAGTACCGGCATGCATCCACGCGGGCAAATTGCCAATGGCAATCACCAAACCGAGAAGCACATGACTGGTCAATCGGAAACGATTTCCGACCGATATTCCCTGATCCATTTGCAGAGTTACCTGAAAGCTCTTGAAGGTCTAATCGTGTTTACGATGATTAAGACGCTGGGGTTCGTCAAGTGATCGGGATCTCATCTGCGATTTTTCTGCAAATCCACTTTGGCAAGTCCCGGTCCCCTTTGCTCTACCCACCGAGCGGGGCCGCCGCATTCCAGCCCCAGCCACGTATGACCATGGACGATGTCTTGAAGCACTGACACATTCAACAACCACATCGGAAAACCTCGACGTCGCCGGGCTAACATGAGCAGAACTCGGTCCCTCTCTCAGCAGGCTCAGCTCAAATTTTCGACTTCCCAACCTTCCCGGTATTGCCGATGAATCATCGCATCGGCATCTGAGAAGTTGGTAATTTTCACGTTTTCAGTATCCCATTCGAGTTTTTGAGTGGGGAACCGATTCGCCACAACACCCAACAGAAGAGCCTCAGTCAGTGGCCCTGCATAGTCAAACCCTGCGGTCGTCGGCTTTCCGCCTAAACACGCATCAACCCAAAGATGATAGTGATTTTCACCCTGAACCGTTTTCAATTGGAAGTCTGAAAAATCTTCTCTTGGAAACAGCGTAGGTTGAGCGATGTGCGGCAACAGCATCTGACCTTTTTCGCCGATGAACAGGGACCCCTGTCCCGGCAACTTAATTCCCAGATCGGTCTCCGGAAACAGTCCCCCGTCACTCCACGTCAGTTTGAAATCATTGGTGGTAAATTCGGTTTTTGGAAACGTGTAGGTCACACGATTCTTCATGCCATGAGAGTCTTCGGGAGGCTTGGGGCTGCTAGAAATTGCGGTCGTTGGCGTGCCGATTTTCAACGCAGAAAAAACGGGGTCCAAAATATGAATTCCCATATCGCCCATGGTGCCACAACCAAAGTCAAGCCATTTCCTCCAGTTGCCAGGATGATAGTGCCCTTGTGCAAACGGCCGCTCAGGAGCGGTACCAAGCCATAGGTCCCAGTCAAGAAATTCTGGCGCGGCCGAAGGTTTCGGCTTGGGCCCATCATAACCCCAGGTCTTGTTACTCCAACTGAAGACTTCCTTGACTTGACCAATGGCACCACTCTGAATGGTCTTGACCGCCGTTCGATATTCACTGTTGGAATGAATCTGAATGCCCATCTGGGACACCACGCCCTGCTCCGCCGCGACCAAACGCAACTGCCGAGCCTCAAAAACATCGTGGGTCAGTGGCTTTTGACAATAGACATGTTTCCCGAGATTCATGGCCGACATGGTCGCCGGTGCATGAGTGTGATCCGGCGTGGCGACATTCACGGCGTCCAGTTGGTCCCCGACCTGGCTGAGCATCTCGCGGTAATCGGAAAACAGCTTGGCGTTGGGGTGCTTGGATGCTGCTTCTTTAAGTCGATTCTGATCAACATCGCAGAGTGCGAAAACCTCGACCTTCGGATGTGCTGAAAGCTGACCAAGGTCCGCACCGCCCATCCCTCCAACGCCCACACTCCCAAGCCGAAGTTTGTCGTTACTCGAACCCGCCATCAACCCGCGTGAAATCAGGGGGAGGGCAAGTCCTGCAGCAGAGGACTGTGCGATGAATCGACGGCGGGAGACAACCGGTTGAACGGATCGAGAGACCTTGGATCGGCGGGTCATATTGAATTTCCTTGAGGTGGGAAGTGATGTCAGCGCGGGTGACCATCTGATCGACTTGCATGGCAGGCGTGGACCAAACGGTTTAATCAGGTCGCCTAAGAGTGTACACCGATTGGAGGTCGGCTGCGACAAAAACAGTCTCGACTCCCAGAGCCTCTTGGTCTGTTGGAATGTGCTATCAATTTCGATTTTTCAAACCTGGCCAATACCGACGTCCAACTGCCTGATTGAACCGCCCTCCCCGGTCCATTAATCTCCAAGTTAATCGTGTGTTTCGGCTGACAGGTACTGTTCATTGCTGAGTCGCACTTCGCAGCACCCACCGCCCCTTTCTCAACTCGAGGCTCAATGATGAACCGTTGGAAACTGACCCACCTATTTATCCTTTTGGTGACGACTCCCGTGATCGCCCAAGAGCCCCCCAAACCCATTTTGGCCATCATCCCAGACATCCAAACGGCCGAGTGGGCCAAACGTTGGTGGATGCCCCGCCACGAAGAGAAATTGCGGGTGAAAGCAGAGATGAAAGACGTGGACCTCTTGCTGATCGGCGACTCCATCACTCATGGATTCGAGTCCGGCGGTAAAGCCATGTGGGATAAATACTATGCCACCCGAAAGGCACTGAACCTTGGTTTCAGCGGCGATCGCACCGAGAACGTGCTGTGGCGTTTGCAACATGGTGCCGTTGAAGAGATCTCACCCAAACTTGCGGTGATCATGATCGGCACAAACAACACGGGACATCGGCAAGACCCGCCCAAAGAAACCTCTGCCGGAATTCAAGCGATTGTCGGTGAGCTGAAGAAGCAACTGCCTGATACGAAGGTTCTATTGCTTGCCATTTTTCCAAGAGGTGAAAAGCCGGACGATCGATTACGAAAAATCAACGATGGGATCAACGAAATCATCGCCGGTTACGCCGACGACGAAAAGGTTTTCTTTCTCGATATCAATGACAAGTTCCTAACCCAAGACGGAACACTACCCAAAAGCATCATGCCCGATTTGCTTCACCCCAATGATAAAGGCTACGCCATCTGGGCGGAAACGATCGAACCGACGATTGCGAAGCTGATGGGAGAATCTTCTGCCGATTAAACGGCTTGAAAGATGAAATCAAAGTCGCATTCAGCGGGCAGGTGAGAAATTCGCCTGCCCTTTTTCCTTCGTCAAACTGACGCACGACAGCGTCCAATTCACCCTGCTACTCAAGAGACGCAGACAGGGTCATCTGATTCTCATCCTCGTGGCCAATTTGTCCGTAGACGATTTTCCACGTCGTTCCATTTCGCTGCCAAAGCCAGGTCGCAACCCCCGTAGACGAACTCTCCCGGTCTTCTGCCGTCACAACGACCTCTCGGAATTCAGCGGAGACCAGACCGTGCTGCGGTGAGAGGATGCGAACCTCCATCCGGCCAATCGATCCGGTAATCGACTTCACTTCGTCGTATGTTGCAGTGATCCCCTCGGCTAACGTTACAAAGTCGATTCTCTGACCATCACTGTAAAGGCAGAAATCTGGCTCCTCAGAGAAATGTTCGAGCAGCGCCGGCGCATCAAGATTCTGCTCCGCGTGCTGCATCGACTTCATTCGCGCGGTCAAGTCCCGTGTCAAATCTTCAATTTGCTGGTTGTCCAAAAAATCACCTGTTTCCCGTCTCGATGACGATGTTCGTATCGACAGCGAGGCCTTAACCTGCCCCTCAATCATTCCCGGACGAATCGCGCGGTCTCGTCCCGTTTTTCAATCGTGTTCGCCGTACCCTCAAACTCGCAACTCGCCTCAAATAAAACGGGACCGAACCTGCTTACGACTCGAAAATTTACGAGAGGATGGAACGAATCACATCACCTTGGCTGATGGCCAATGGGCGATCCAAAGGGTCTCTAATCTCCGTCTCCGGCCCATAACCCAGACAATGAAAGATCGTTGCGGTGATGTCTTCGGGATGCACCACCCCTTCCACCGGGTACGCCGCATGCTTATCCGAAATCCCGTGAACCACTCCCCCTTGAATTCCGCCCCCAGCCAGAGAAACGGAAAAACAATGTCCCCAGTGATCTCGACCCGCCCTCGGATTGAACTTGGGTGTCCGCCCGAATTCCGAAAGACAAACCACGAGGGTTTCGTCAAGTTGTCCGCGATCCTCCAGGTCCGTCAGCAGTGCCGAGTAGGCCTGATCAAACGGAGGCACGAGGTTGTTCTTCAGCCGTTGAGTTTCATTCGAGTGGCTATCCCAACAAGGTGCATCGGAAGGCTCATCAGGTCCGCGAAACCAATTGACTTGAACCAGCGTCACTCCTGCTTCGACAAGGCGTCGCGCCATCAACACACTTTGCCCGAATTGATGCCGCCCATAACGATCCCGGGCTGAATCCGTCTCGCGGGTCAAGTCACACGCCTGGAACGACCGACTGCTTGTGAGCAGATTGAACGCCTGCTGATTTTGTTGATACAGCTGTTCAAAGTTGGGAGTCTCTTCGAGTCTTTGCAATCGATGATCCAGTTGTTTCAACAGGCTCCGCCGCGCGTTAAACCGCGCGATGGGAACCTCATCTGGGAGTTGAAAGTCCGGGACGTTTGAGTTCGATGATGCCGGCTCACAGCGAAATAGCCAGGGATCCGCTGCCGGGCCGAGAAACCCGGAATCCTGCCCGGGCCAAACGGATTGATCGGTATTAAAAATGTGGTGAGGCAGGCGAATCGAGGGCGGAAGTTCTCGTTGGCCCTGGTGCAAGTATTGGACAACCGCCCCCAGAGTTGGCCAGTCATTCGGAGCACCTGGATTCGCGTTTTCAAAATTGAGTGGCTGATGTGGCCGTCCGGTCAACATGGCGTAGCCACTCGAAGAGTGCGCGTTGTCATTAGTGACCACCGATCGCAAGACCGCAATCCGATCTGCGAGAGAGGCGGTCTTCGGCATGAGTTCGCAGAACTGGGTCCCGGGAACCGAAGTCGCAACAGGACCGAACGCGCCCCGAATCTCTTCACTGGCCGATGGCTTTGGGTCCCATGTCGAGTGCTGGGGAGGCCCCCCAATTAGAAACAGTAGAATACAGGATTTTGCTTTGCCGACTCGCGGTTTCACCGACGCAGCCTGCAGGCGGTCCAGTCCCGCTGCCGAAAGTCCTAACAGACCCAACCCGCCTGCGCGGAGAATCTCACGACGTGATACACCGTCACAGAGTCGTCCAGACGAACCCTCGAGACTAAACACCCTGATCTCCCATCCCCATAAAATTCGGCCCATGGCGAGCCTTCGAACGAGAAAAAGTAAATTCTCGATCCGCTTCAGGCTCCGACTCCAGCGGTCATTCTAGCGAGATCTTGCGTCGCACGCGAAACAAAACTTAGGGGACACTCAGCCCTCGAATGACTTTTTCGATCTAGGGAGCCTCCCCGAGTCGCTGGAGCATCTGGTGGATCGTTTGGAGAAGTTGAGGGTTGTCTTGGGACGTGGCGATTTTCGCCTCTCGCAACGTTTCCACAGCGCGATCTTCCCGCCCCACGAGTAGATACAAATCCGCCAGACCGACAAGCAGTTGCGGTTCGGTTCCCTGAGTTCGCTCCACGCATTTCTCCACCAGCAATACGGCATCCACTCGACGCTGTTTCTCAGTCAAGTAGTTCACCATGGTAGACAAGACTTCAAGGTTCTGAGGTTCGATCTTCAAAGCACTTCGCCAGTAGCTTTCAGCTTCTTCGCTGTGACCCTGCCGAAAGGCAATTTGGCCCAGGTAGCGTTTGATCTTGGCATTGTAGGGTTCGCACGCTTCAGCTCGAAGATAATACTCTCGACTGGTCTGCAGGTCATTTTTTGTCAGGTAAAGGTAACCAAGCAGCGCGTGACCATAACCGTTGTCAGGATCGATCTCCGAAACCTTTTCGAGATGCTCAATCCCCTCCGCCTCCCGCCCTGTCTCAATCAGCAATAGCCCCAGCTTTCCATGAGCCGCAGCGTGAACAGGCTTTTTGGCAACCACGAACTCAAATTGCTGAATCGCCGCATCGTAGTCACGCTCGCCGATCAGGCGGATGCCCTCCGCCATTTTCTGATCCAGTTCTCGCCGGGTTTGCAAGAGAGATTTCAGCCGACTCTTGGCTGCCTCATCTTCTTCAAGAAGCAACAACTCCCGAAGAACGCCTGCAGCAGCCAAAAAACGGTCTTCCTGCTCGTAAACATCGGCTTCGTTTCGCTTCTGCTCCACCAGCCTTTGTCTTAGTTCAGCAGCCTGCTGCTTGCTCTCCTCATCAAGTTGGGATTCCAGCCAACGCAATCGTGTCAGATCACTGGCCTCCTGATTCACCGCGATCCGATGATCGTGACGCTGAATGATTGGAACATACTGATCATCCGCAAGGTCGAACGTGATGTTGTTGACATACTCATAGGGCATATGGCAATCCACGCACTTCGATTGCAAGGCCGTTGGCAATCGAACATGCTCGCCACAATCCTTCGGTGCATGGCATTGACTGCACGACTCTCTTGCGAGAGTTCGAGCCATTTTCGTCGGCAAGTGAGGGTCATGACATGTGACACAGGTCATCGTTTCACTCGCCTGATAACACGTCGACTCTTGCAGGTAGCGATGTTGATTGGAGGTATGATCCTCCTCCGGATGATTGTTCAAGTCGATTCGAAAATGGTCTTCAAGCGGATCCCCAGGTCGATAACTGAAAGGGGGCGTTCGTCGCTTATTGGCATTGCTGTGACATTGTGCGCAGAGATCCATCTGTTGCGACCGACTCATATCGGCAGGCATTGCAATCGAAGACGGTTGCTGCGCATCAGGGTGCTCGCGGTGGTAATCCACATGGAACTCCCCCGGCCCATGACATTTTTCACATGAAACACCGAGAACCATCTTCTCACGCTGGTAGGTATTCATGGTCCCGGAAATATGGTTGACCCAGGTCGCATGACATTCGACACAGCGCGGTGCGACAGGCCTTCTGAACTCAACACGACCATCCATGTATCCCGGAGCATTAGTCCAACATTGCAGGCCGTTTTGATAAACGACAGGCATCTGAAAGAGACGATTCTCATCCCAATAAAAGTAGTCTTCATCGAAATCGCCAGCGCCGTAAACGAGGTCGACGTCAAATCCTTCCACACGTTCGCCGCCACCTTCCACTCCGTCTTTCTGAATCCCCGTCTGTCGAAACTGGCCGTCGGTGATCGACATGGCAAACCGGGTACCTGCCTCACGTGTTTCAAGCAACTCGCCAGCCTTGACCAGATGAGTTTCTAGAGAGGAAAGATCTGGAAGGCGGCTCGTGTGGAAATGACTCGTGTGAATGAAATCATCCACCCGCTCATCGTGACAGTCCCCACAGACCTCTGCACCGACATAACGCCCACTCAGCCAAGGCTCGGACTCGGATTCTGGCTGGGAATCCCTGGCTGGTACGAACGACTCTCCACCCTCATCCCGTCCAGGCGGTCGGAATTCATCGACAAGCTCGGACAATCGGGGTCCTGATTCGGCGACAGGCCCGTTTTCGCGAAACTCGACGCTCATGATCCACCCGAAGGTGACCGCCAGCGTTAGGCTGATCGCCGAGATCGTCAGGATTGTCCTTCGATATCTATGTGACATGTCGATTTCATGAATCGGAGCTGAGTGAATTGAAATGTCGGGCTGGCAGGTCTCTGTAGATCGCAACCGTGACCAGAGGGCCTGGCTAAAGAGCGTGGCTTTCCCCCTGTGTGGCCACCTCGAACCCAGCCTTGCGGACCTGCCCCACCGCTGCACTGGACTCTCGAAGGAGGGGGTTGGTGTGATTGAAGTGGATGAAACGGATCTTCCGTCGCTCATCACGAGACAGACCCGAAAACCACGCCATGCTTTCACGGATGAAGGGGTGGGGAATTTCCGCCATGTTTCTTCCTGGCAGCTCGCCATCTGCGTAAAACGTCCCATCGAGGAAGGCGATATCGACTTCCCTCACCAACTCAATGATCGACCGATCCCAACGGTCCCACTTATCGATATCCGGTAAATAGAGCAAGCTTTTTGAGGGCCCCTCCACTTTGAAACCCACGGTTTCGGAGTATTCATCGCGATGTGGAACCAGTATGGGGGTCACCTTGAGACGCGGATTCAGTTGGAAAGTCCGATCGGCTTTCAGGCCCCTCAATTCAATATTCCCAAGGCGGACCAACTGATCCCAAGGGCCATTCTCGGACAAAAAGGTGGCCATTCGAGGCATGACATACACCGGCACATTCTTGGCACCGATCGCTTCCCTCCCCAGATGCGCGAGCCCAAGGTAGTGTCCCATATGCGCGTGAGTCAACAGAATGCCGTCAAACCCGGGCACCTTGGGATGCGGAAACTTCTCGTCGAGCAGTCTCCACTGATCAGGAAACGCGGGTGAGCAGTCCAAGAGCCAACGTTGTTGTGAAACCGGATCAATGATGGCCAGTGAGACGGGATGCCTGCGAATTGTCGGATCGCTCCAAGCCTCTTGGCAGCAAGCTTTTCTGCAACCGGCTTGTGGAAAACCGGCATCCTGGGCCACGCCAAGGACCATGACTCGAGGCGGCTCTTCGGCGGCAGCTCCAAGCGTCAACGCCCCCAAAGTCAGGCAATACATCAAGCCGAAACGGACTAGAAGTTTGGCATTTCGACAATGCATCATCATCCGGCTTTCCCGTTTCTCACGCCCCAAAACACGTTGATTCTTCGAATACACAAGTCACTTATCCTCCCCTTCTCTTCGCATGGAAACAAGGGATTTCACTACCTCTTCCAAAGAAATGGCCAAGGATCGTTACAATTCGACGAATACAAGAATACCCCCGCTAAAATTCTATCTTTTCTCAATTTCAGCGGTGGCCAAAAGAAGAGAAGCCATGTCAAAAGTAGACGACAAAGCATCGCGCAACGATTACGATGGCACGAAGGTAACCCTATCGGCTTACTCAAGAAGTCGGCCAGATCGGGGGGACACTTGGCACTTTACCTTGCCCCATCGCCCACACTCTCGCCTAACCATGAGTGACCTCGAATCCTCACGAGACCAGCGTTTAAATGATGCCCTTCACGGAGATGAAGAAGCATTGGCGACGATGTTGATTGACTATCGCCCCTATCTGCGTCTGTTAGCGCAGCGCGATTTAGATTCTGCAATCAACGCGAGAGTCGACCCATCGGACATTGTGCAGCAAACCTGCCTCGAAGTGTGTCGAGATTTTTCGGACTTTAAAGGTCGTACAGAACCTGCCTTTATTGGCTGGATTAAACGGATTCTTCAGAACAACGTTGCCGAGTCGATTCATTGCCACATCACGACTCAAAAACGATCGGTGCGACGCGAGCGAAATCTGAACGCGAAACAGGACAGTGATGCCTTGCCGATTTATATCGATTCGCGTCAATCATCACCGAGCCAGCGCGCAATGAAGGGCGAGCGGATGATGGAACTGGCTTCCAAACTTGACACGCTGCCCGAGATGCAAAAAGAGGCATTGCGATTGAGGTATCTCGAAGGAATGACGTTGCAGACCATTTCGGATCGCATGGACAGATCGAACATGGCGGTTGCCGGACTTCTAAAACGCGGCCTTCAGCAACTGCGGCAGGAACTTCGGGACAAAGATTGAACGCAAATTCACTTCTTGGGGCACGAGGTTGGCAATGGCGGAAATACCTCCTAAAAACCCTGATCGTGAAGCAGAACTCGATGCTGTCATCGCGTCTTATCTTCAACATTCCGACAAAGACCCGGACTTCGACCGGCATGAGTTCCTGCAGGTTCACGCACAGTTCTCGGCAGAACTTAAAGAGTTGATCGACACGGAAAACATGATCGAAAACATGGCAGGTCCTCGTATCGATCAAGCGACCGAAGAGAACGTTGAACCGACCCCACGTTTCGTTGATCAACCCACCATCATACGAAACCGATTACAAGCGGAAGCCGCAGCGAACTCAAGCATTGAAAGTGACCGCCAATCGTCCGAAGATCCATCAATCCGCGAGTTTGGTGATTATATTCTCCTTGAACAAATCGGCCGGGGCGGAATGGGCGTGGTTTACTTGGCGCAGCAGAAAAGCCTGGATCGCCTCGTGGCTGTTAAGATGATTCGGCGAAGCGGTGAGACGACCGACGACGATATCCGTCGCTTCATCAGTGAAGCTCAAGCAGCAGCCCGGTTACAACATCCTCATATTGTGGATGTCTTTGAGATCGGAGAAATGGATGGTGAATACTTTTTCTCCATGGAGTTCGTCACCGGCAAAGATCTCTCCCGACGCGAGCTGCAAGAAACACTCAACACAAGAAAAATTGCCGAGCATGTCAAGACCGTCGCGTGGGCCATCGAACACGCGCATCGCAATCAGATTGTTCACCGCGACCTGAAGCCAGCCAACATCATCATCGACGAATACGACCAGCCACGCGTCACGGACTTTGGTCTCGCCAAAGACACACGACGTACTCAGCAGCTTGCACAAGAAGGAGCCTCAATTGGAACACCGGCGTATATGTCTCCGGAACAAGTGACGGCTGACGATGACCGAGTAGGTCCTGCCTCGGACATCTATTCGCTCGGAGCCGTTCTCTACTCACTACTCGCAAAACGGCCACCCTTTCGAAGTCGGTCCGCTTTGGCGACCCTCCGACAAGTCATCCGTGAAAATCCCATCCTGCCAAGCGACTTGGACCCAACGATCGATCGACGTCTCGAAGCGATCTGCATGAAGTGCCTGAAAAAAGCACCCGAGGAACGCTACACCACAGCCGCGGCACTCGCAGATGACTTGGATCGATACTTGAGGGATCAGCCCATTGAAGCTGTCCCTTCGAATCCAGTGACGAAGATGGGTTATTGGCTTCGCGACGTTCCCCTGATCGCTGCAATCAGTGGAAGATCGGTTCAATCCGCGTCGCTAGGACAACGACTTTTTCAGCTTTTTGTTCCGATCGCCATTTTGCTCAGCATATTCATTCTCCGAACCCAAGGCTGTTCGCGGACGCTGACGACAAACCCTCCCACCAGCATTGAATCGTCACGAATCACTGCCCCGTAACTTGACGACAGGGTCGAGAGAATCCGTGGTTTGAGGTGAAGTGCGACCCGTCTTACTTTTCCCCAGAAATCAATTCGGCAATATTTCGTACATGGTCGCAAACGCGTGAGTAAGCATTGAGCGCCGCCAGAAAGGCAACACTGATCTGTGGGTCGATCTGCACAGAGGAGAGTGTTTCCATATGTTGACGTCGCATGCTCTTGATGCGATCACGGATCCGTTTGTTGAGAGTGTCCACCGGTTTCATGATCGCCTGGTTGTCTTGTCGCAGCGCCGTATCGACACTTTTGATCAACTGATTCACCAGTTGATGGAGTTCGGCGATCTCCGTACGTTGTTCAGGCAGGTAACCCAGGTTCGCTCTTCGCAACTTTCGATCGAACTTCTCCAGGTCAGCCACATAATCACTGACGGACTCGTATTCGTCCGCCATACGTATCTGGCGGCGAGCCTCCTCGGTGACGTCAAAAGAGACTTCGGCCGATAACAGTTTCGTGATGAACGCTGAAACTTCATCCTGAACCGAGTCCAAGACAAGTTCGCGTTGTTTGATCCGGTCGATTAGAGCAGGATCCTGCGTTTCCTGTTCGTTTAATGTTTGAAGCCAATCCATCATTTTGAGGCAACCTCCGGACATCTTCTCGATTTCCTTCTTGGATTGCTCAATTGCCATGTAGGGCGTCTCAAGCATTCGCATATCGAGGTCCGATAACTGGGGCTTCTCCTTATGAGGCTTATCGGGAACCAGTCGCTGCATCATCGTGACAAAAAATGGCAGGAACGGCAGAAAGAGGAGCGCATTCACCACATTGAAAATCGTGTGCGTCGCGGCGATCGTCGTGGTCGTGTTGAACTCTTCTTTACCGTCAGCGATCTGAACCGCAGTAACATCATCCCCAATAATCCATTGCACAAGATCGATGTACCAGTGAAAAATCGCGGTGATCCAGAGAACTCCAACCAGATTGAAAATGATGTGAAAGTATGCGGCTCGCCGAGCGTTGGTCGTCGCTCCTAGTGAAGCCAAATAGGCCGTGATGGTCGTGCCGATGTTCTCACCCAACACCAGAGCCGCTGCGGTTTCATACGTGATGACTCCTTGCGACGCCAAAGAGATGGTAATCCCCAGCGTTGCCGACGAAGATTGCACGATGGTCGTCAGAAAGCATCCGACAAGCGCACATCCAAGAATGCCCGGGTAGTTACTTGCTGTGAAACTTTTGAACCAACTCTCAAAACCCTCCATCTCCTTGATGACACTGCAGCCATCTTTCATCAACTCCAATCCGAAGAACACCATGCCAACGCCCATGATGGACATCGACCAATAACGCCATCGCTGGTCTCTTGAAAACAGGTAGGAAAAAGCAGCCAACCCCAGAATAGGGAGGCCGTATTTCCCCACTTTCAGAACGAGGATCCACCCGGTAATGGTGGTTCCGATATTCGCGCCCATGATGACGCCAAGGGCCTGACTGAGTTGCATGACCCCGCTATTGACGAATCCCACGACCATAACCGTCGTGATCGAACTGGATTGAACCACACAGGTGACAAAGATCCCAACTCCCGTCGCCAAATAACGGTGGCTCGTGACCCAGCTGATCAAGGTTCGCAGCCTTGCCCCCGCCACCGCCTGCATGCCGTCGGACATGGACTTCATGCCCAATAGAAAGATCCCGAGGCCTCCGACAAGAGGAAATAACAACTGGGTCAGCGTTTGCAGGCTGAAATCCAAATCACCATCCTCAGGCCGATGCATATGTTAAGAAAATGCGAATTTTTGATGAAGGTAGAATTGTATCGGTGAGAAAGCCATGTGCAAGCTCGTCTTGTGTCTTTCGAAATCGCAGACTCCATCAAACCTGAGGAATCGCCACACTCAGTTGCCGAATTGCTTTAAAACCATCACAATCTTGAGTTCTCCGTTTCGTTTCAGATCCGTCGGGATACCGTCGCGTCTGCGGTTTCAAACTCTGATACCCAATTTTTCACCTCCCATGACCCATTCCTTATTCGATTTAAATGAAAATGTAGCGATTGTTGTTGGGGGAACCGGGGTGCTTGGCGGAGGTATGGCCGAAGCGCTTGCGAACGCGGGTGCAAAGGTCGCCGTTTTAGGCCGAAACGAAGAGCGAGGGCAAAAACGGGTAGCGTCGATTCAGTCGCAGGGAGGTCAAGCCTGTTTCGTGGCCGCAGATGCCAGCAACATCAGCTCCCTCCAGGCCGCCCGCGATTCACTCGTTTCACAATGGGGCCCCGCCAGCATCCTTGTGAATGCTGCCGGAGGAAATCGCCCTGATGCCACACTCCCCCCGGGCTCAAATTTCTGCGAACTTCCTGTCGAAGCCTGGAATGACGTCTTTGACCTGAATCTTGTCGGTGGCTCGTTGTTACCCAGTCAGGTATTTGGCGAAGCCATGGTGGATGCCAAAGCAGGCAGCATCATCAATATCGCCTCCATGGCCGGAATGACGCCGTTATCAAGAGTCGTCGCCTACTCCGCTGCAAAAGCAGCAGTGATCAACCTAACTCGCTTCCTGGCTCGGGAATGGGCGACCTCGGGCGTCCGCGTGAATGCAATCAGCCCTGGATTTTTTCCCGCGGACCAAAATCGCGCTTTGCTTTTCAATGATGACGGAACGTACACCGAACGCGGCCAACAGATCATTGGTCACACTCCCATGGAAAGATTCGGCCAGTCCGATGAGCTTGCAGGAACGGTGATCTGGCTTGCCTGCCAGCGAGCGTCTTCATTCGTTACCGGTCAGAATATTGTGGTCGATGGTGGATTCTCTTCCGTGACCATTTGAAACATGCGGTCTCCACACCCGACCGCATCACGTCCATAGTTGCATGCCTGGCATGCCTTGACTCAAAACTCCACTTGCATTGATAAGGAAACCCAATGTCCGGTTTAGAAGTTCGACAAGATGACTGTGCCCTCGACTTCCTCTCTCTGGGAGCCTTGGTTCACCGTTTGGATCCCGGAACGACCCCCTTTCGCCGGGCCCGTGCTTTTGACATCCATGTCTCTGGTGGTGAGTACAACGTTGCCGCAAACCTCGCTGACTGCTTTGGATTAACCACAGGTGTCGCCACCGCCATGGTCAACAACGGGATTGGTGAGTTGGTCCAAGGCCGTGTCCGTGAAATGGGCGTCAAACCGTTTTACAAACACTTCGAGCACGATGGTGTTCGCGGTCCGAACATCGCAACGGTCTACAGCGATCGTGGGCAAGGCGTTCGAGCGCCCGTCGTCTTCTACAACCGAGCCAATGAAGCGGGAGCCATGCTTAAACCGGGTGATTTCAACTGGCAGGAAATCATGAATGGTGGCGTCCGCTGGTTCCACTCCGGGGGCATTTTCGCCGCGTTGTCGGAAACCACCTCAGAAGTCGTCATCGAAGGAATGAAAGCCGCAAAAGCTCAGGGCGCGATCAATTCATTCGACCTGAATTACCGGGCGAAACTCTGGGACACCATTGGCGGCCTTGAAAAAGGTCAAGAGATGATTGGTCGCATCGTTGAAAATGTCGACGCCCTGATCGGCAATGAAGAGGACCTGCAAAAAGGTCTCGGCATCAAAGGGCCCGATGTGGTTGGTAAGAAATCCAAGCTGGACACCGATACATTTTTCGACATGATCGAAGAAGCAGTCACCAAGTTCCCCAACATCAAGATGGTCGCAACGACGTTGAGAGAGGTTCACTCGACGAACCGTCACGACTGGGCTGCCGTCTTATGGTACGACGGACAGCGATACGTCAGTCCGACGTGCCAGCTCGATGTCCTCGATCGCATCGGCGGCGGCGACGGATTCGCCTCAGGTCTGATTTATGGCCTGCTGAATGGACGGGCCCCGGAAGAAGCGCTCAAGCTCGGCTGGGCGCACGGTGCATTGCTCACCACATTTGCGGGTGATGTCAGCATTGCGAAACTCCCTGAAGTTGAGGCTTTGAAAGAGGGTGGAAGCGCCCGCGTCCAACGTTAGTTGCACGCCGGTGTACCGGGCCATTCAACGACGTTGCGAGCGGATTCGCAACGTCGTTTTTTATGCATCGTTCTTCATGGATCGCCCCCCGGAGAACTCGCGTGGCCAACCTCGCCAATAGACTCAATCCTCGGTCGGCCGGGCAGGATTTGCCCAATGCCCACGATCATCCACGCCGGATACCACGACGCCTTTCCCATTCCATCCCAAACCTGCGCTGACATCCGCAGCACAATAACGAAGCGTGAGACCGCAGCGCCGACGCTCCGATTGATTCTCCTCAGAACCGTGAAGGAGTAGATCACTATGGATGGACATCTGCCCAGCCTTGAGGACATTCTCGATTGGCGCACCGTACTGGTCGACGTCTTCCACGGTTTGGTTCAAAACGTTGTGCTCCTCGGGGCGACTGGGACGGAAGGTCAAATGCCCGTGCAAATGGGATCCCGACAGGAAACGCATGCACGCATTTTCGGTGCCTGCGTCGTCAATGGCGAGCCAGACCGTGGCGGTTTTCGTTGGCGATAAAGGCCAGTAACTCGCATCCTGATGCCAGGAAACCCGCTTTCCGTCCCGCGGCATCTTGCAAAAAAAGTGGGCCCCCCATCCGATAAGATTTTCGCCCAGCAAGTCGCGAACGCAGGCGACAATTTTGGGCGTATTCAAAAGATCGTAAACGCGACCGTACTTCAGATGCGCAGTACTGATCGAATAACTGTCCTCCCCCGAAGCCACGACCTTGGCAAGAAGATCATCGAAGTAGGAGCGAATCGAAATCGTCTCCTTTTCGGTAAAGACCGAGATCGGTCGAACAAAGCCCTGTCGATTGAAATCCCTGACTTGTGACGACGTCAAACAAACAGGTTTTGTGTTTTCGACCGGGTGAAAACCGACCTCTCGCTTGAGACCACCCAGCTCTTCATCCTCAGGTAAGATTGGATAACTTGGATTCAAAGTCCACTCCTGCTCTGTCGACTAACGACCTCTGCATTCAGCATCACACTCAACTTCGATCGACGCATATTTCCAGCTTGATCAACCTATGCTTCACCGGAACAGCTGCGTGGAAAAATCTTCTGCCGCCCTCTTGGCCTCGTCAGGTACGACGCCGGCCTCCCGCATGCACGCGTAGATGGCTCCACGATAGGTCATCTCAAGGTATTTCGCCGTGTCTCGAAAAGGAACCTCGAAACCTTCTGGAAGACTTGGCTTGGTCCCTGTCGAAAGAAGATAGACGTTCTTTCCCTTGAATGAGACGCCTTCATCGAGAAGATCAGTCAAGCGATCAAAAAACACTTTCATACGTCCGCTCATGGCATACCAATAAACCGGGGTCGCCAGCAATAGATTCGAATGCGATTTCATTTGGGTCGTCATCATTGCGAACCCGTCACGATCACTCGGCATGTCGTATTCGTAATGGCCCAATTCATGGTCACATAGATCGATCACCGTTGCGGGTCCATTCGCGAGGACGAGGTCTAAAAAAGTTCTGGTATTCCCATCCGATCTCGCGCTACCCAAGATCACGAGTGTTGACATGATGCCCTCCCATCCGACTGGCTTTTACAAAAAACTTACACACCGAGAATCCTTCCCTTTTCTGGTGATTGGACTCGAGTTTGCTTTCCCTAGGACGCAAGCACGGGCTATGAGATCCAAGCCAAACAGCCAGACGGTGATACGTTGACCTACCAGGTAAAATTTGGCAGTGGGAAACGATTCGAACAATTCACCGCCTCTGACCCTGTGTCCAAATCGTTCGTCTACCTTACATGGAATCGCAGAGAACCCGCGCCTGAACCCGTCAGTACCATTTTTGATCACACCACAGGAAAAACGATTCCTCTTTACAAGTTCCCCGAAGCAGAGCATCCGCTGCCGGTGATCCCTTCCATGGAAGAGATGCTAGTGTGTCCATTGACGGGTGATCACGCATTCAAGGCCACCCGAAGAATTGCTTCCGACTGAGCGTTCATTCAGGGTGGGGATCCTCGTGGATTTCTACCTGAAAAAGTTCACCCGCAACTTCAACCTGATCCCCCGGAGCCAGTTTTTTTCGGCGACGGGTCTCGACCTCGCCATTCACAAGAACCTCGCCTCCCTGAATCAGTTGCTTGGCCTGTCCGCCAGTGCCAACCACGCCGCATAACTTGATGAACTGATCCAGAGTAAGCGGGAAAGGCGCCTCACCTTGAGGTTCCAGAGAATTCACAGCCTTAAAATCCTTTTCAGTGAATGATCATGTTTCGGAGTCGCTGAACCTGAACCATCGTCCCAACGTCAGGTGACACCTTGAGGTGAATACGAGCCCAACCTTTTCGGGTCACCCGTCATCACAGGGGAGCAGGTCTCAGGGGTACGTGTCGGTTCAACACCTTTACACCAAGTTCCAACCCTCACGGTACTTTCTGCGAATCAAAGGTTCCGCTTCCGGGGCATTTGGGCATTGTAGATTTTCGGCGTCCCACTCCAGTTTTTTACCGACGCGATACGAGACATTACCAAGGTGATTGGCTTCGGTCAGCAACCCGGCATATTCAAAGTTGCAAGTCGTTGGCGATCCCGTCTTGCAGGCGTGAATCCATTCCGCGTGATGGCCTTTGGACTTCGCAATGTAGGGCTCCGGGCGTTCGAAATCCTGATACTGTTCTTCAGGGAGCAGGGTGTGCTTTCCATAGTCCGAAAGCAGCATTCCCTTATCGCCAACAAACAAGACACCACTTCCCCATTGTGGAATCTTTTTCTCTTTCCAAAGCGCGGGTTTGTTTGCTCCCTGATACCACGTCATATTCACGGCGGGACGATCGCCGCGTGGTCCAAATTCATAAGTTGCCTGCATCGAGGCAGGTGCAATTTCAGGATGAGGCGCCGGGCCTGAAGCTTCAATGGTTTTCGGGAAATCAAGATCCAATGCCCAAAAAGGCAGATCATTCCAGTGGCTTCCCAAGTCAGACATGGTTCCGTTACCGAAGTCCCACCAGCGATACCATTTGGGGCCGGGGAAATAAATATTGTTGAACGCTCTTTTAGGCGCCGGCCCCAACCACAAATCCCAATTCAGATTCGCGGGTATCGGATCTGATTTCGTCGGTCGCTCATGGGAATAGACAATGTCACCGTTGCTCTTTGCCGCCGCCACGGTGGACTGCCAACCCCATGCTCGGGAGACCCAGACGTGAACCTCCGAAACACGACCGATCGCCCCAGTCTGGATCAATTCGACCACTCGCCGGTAATTGTCTCCCGCATGAATCTGTGTCCCCATCTGAGTTGCAACTTGATGTTTGCCAGCTGCCTCACGGATCACTCTGGCTTCCCAGACGTTGTGCGTGAGCGGTTTTTCACAGTAAACATGTTTGTCAAGCTGAAGTGCCGCGAGGGTGGCAAACGCGTGCGTATGTTCACATGTACTGACGACGACGGCATCGAATTGACGCTCCTGATCAAACAGCTTGCGAAAATCTTGGTACTTCCGAGCCTGTCCATGTCTTTCGCCCGCGCGATTCAAATTGGATTCGTTCACATCACACAGTGCGACGATGTTCTCGGATTGCACTGAAGCGAGATTCGCACCTCCTCGTCCTCCTGATCCAATAATTGCGATATCGAGTTTTTCATTCAGATTGGAACCGCGCAAAAAGGCAGGAGCTCCAAGCAGAATACCACTGGCCGCCGCACTTCCCAGAAAGTCGCGGCGGTTAAAAGATCGGTTCGCGATCGCCGACGCATTTTTGCCTTTTGATTTGACCGTCTTCTTTGACTCGCTCGACATATCCAAGCTCCAATCCCATGAAAATGCCATACCCGTTGACCATGCAAAAGGTTCCCACAGATACCGCTGAAAGGCAAGATTCGCGCCGTGGGATACTCAAGTCTTCAGTCACGATCGGAGCTGACTCGAGAATGAAATCAATGCCGCCGACGGACTCAATTTTTCTTGCATGAAACGATTGCAGAAATCGAAATCGCGGTAAGACCTGCTTAAATAGGCAACATGCCTGCTCGACGAAAATGAAGCGAACCTCTAAGGTGACGACGGCAAAGGAATTCAATCACAAAACTTACGAGCTCGATCCGGATGCCAGCGACCAAGGGATTGAATTGGAAGCAAGGCCCATGCCTCATTCCTGAGACGGTTTTTCACCATGATTTTTACGACCGAGAATCTGCCGAGCCGTGACATCTATCGGATGATGGTGAGTTTGATCGCACCGAGGCCGATTGCGTGGGTATCGACCCGAGACCGGGGGGGGCGTTCGAATCTGGCGCCATACAGTTTTTTTAACGGTGTAGGCTCGAACCCACCCTGCTTGATGTTTGCGCCGGCCAATCGTTCTGACGGCATGAAGAAAGACACCCTGCTGAACATCGAACAAAGCAATGAATTCGTAGTCAATCTGGTATCTCATTCGCAATCAGAATCGATGAATCAAACTGCCGCCGAATATCCGCAGGACGTCAGTGAGTTCGAAGCTTGTGGGGTGGAGTCAACCCCTTCCGTCCATATCGATGTCCCTCGGGTCTCGGGGGCGGTCGCATCGTTTGAGTGTGAAGCCATGCAGATTCTTCACCTGGGAGAAGGTCCGGGAGGTGCGAACCTTGTCATCGGTCGCATTCTGGCGATTCATATTCAGGACGAACTTGTCGATGATCAGGGATTTCCCTTGGCCGAGCAACTCGACCTCATTGGTCGCCTGGGAGGATCAAGCTACGTCCGAGTTTCAGACCGCTTTGATCTCAAACGACCAAAGCTCTAGGCTGCCACACGCGTATCATGAATGACCCGGATAGTGATCACAAGCGAAGGCCACGATGACAACTAGTCGATCGCAGGTCTTTCTTTCACCCTCTGAGGGGAAGCAAGTTCGTATTTTCCAACTTCACTTCTTAGACGATAAATCTCGATCCCGCTTGCCAAGAATCCCACCAACATGATCGCGAAGATCGTCGCCACGACGAATGCATCTTCTGACTTCATCTCGAGAACCCCGTAAGCCATGCAACCCCTTTTGGGGTTTTCGTCAATTCATGGCCGCCCGTTGAATTGCTGGAATTGGCGGTAAAATCGACCGGTTTTCGTGGACAGACGCGTTCCAACGCCAACACACGACCGGACCGTTCGACGAAACGTAGCTCATAACAACGGGCTCCACGGGCCTTGGGTCAGATTTCACCAAAAACAGGGTTTGCCAGAAAGCCGTGGTCGGATACGAAGCTCAAAAATACGGCTTCCCCTATCGCCAATCACTCGAGAAAGACTAACATCCTGACAAGGCGAGCTGCAGAAAGTGTNCTACCGCTTGAGATTCCTGGCGAAGATCTCCCTGCCTCCCATTCCGGAATCCGCCTTCAATCGCCCCTTCTCCCGATCCACATGAGATGAATCCGAGCCCACCTCATCGTTTTCGCGCTGATGCCGCCCTTCTTCTCACCACGGTGATCTGGGGCGCTAACATTACCGTGGTCAAGTCAGCCGTTGATGCGCTCGACCCCATCACCTTCAATTCTCTCCGCATTACACTTTCTACGTTGACCATCGGCCTGCTGGCATGGGTAGAGGCCAAGTGGTACCCCACTCCTTCGCAACCCTGGTCAGTCCGTCGAGGCATTTTTTTTGCGTTGCTCAGCGGCCTCGCGTACCCACTGCTTTTCATGTTTGGGATCGATCGAACCACCGCGGGCAATACGGCCCTGCTCCTTGCTTCAATGCCAATTTGGACCGCCATCATCTCATCCACTTTCGTTCATGAGCGACTCTCCCGAGTCACATGGTTAGGCCTGTTGGTTTCGCTTGTTGGGACCATCGTTGTCATCGTGGCGGGGGGAAAAGTCAGCACGGCTCAAGAGTTCTATATTGGCAACCTCCTGATACTTGGAGCTGCCATTTGTTGGGCGAGCGCGACAGTCACCAGCGGCCCCCTTTTACGATCCATCTCACCGCTGCGACTCACGTTCTACGCGAGTCTTCTCACAACGCCGATTCATCTGCTGATTGCCGCGCACGACATCCCCCATGCCTTTCAGCAATTGCACCGTCCCGGACTTGTGTGGGCCATCGTGTACTCTGGAACCATGTCGACCGGACTGGCCTACGCGACTTGGCATTACGGGGTACGACAGCTTGGTGGTTCACATGCCTCTGTCTTCCAAAATGTGGTCACTCTTGTGGCAGTGATCTCTGCGTGGTTCTTTCTTCACGAGCCGATCACACCAGTTCAAATTGGTGGTGGCCTGATTCTTTTCGCAGGCCTGTATTTCATGCGGAAAGGCAGGCAGATCTCTCTCGATCTGGCGAAGAAAAATGACCAAACCGCTGATTAAGCGGATGATCATCCCACCTTTTGCCACGGAGAGGAAAAAACGCATGAACCCGGAATCGAATTAGAATGTCTCACCGATCGTCAAAGTAAGCCCTACGAACATGAGAGACTTCTTTGCGGCGTGACGCTCCCGCTGCTGAGAGACGATTCGTCGACAATGGCTCCGAAGACTCATGTGGCCACCATGTTATGCCCAACCACTTCGCGGCCTCTTCATCGTATTTCGCTAGCAACCTTCGAACCGTTGTGGCGAAGGATGTCGGTCGCATCGTGACGCTAAGCTCACAAGTTTCTTTGTAAATCAATCTTGGTCCTCGAGCCTCAATCGGCTAATCTTTCATCCAACAAATTAGACCGTGAAGATTCGGGGCAAAGGAGTCAGAGATGATGCGACGTTTTTGGGTAATGTTCATGGCCGGCGTGTTGCTCTCGACCATGATGGTGGACGATACCGAAGCTGCGGAACTTCCTGACCAACTCAAAATCGGCAGCGATGTCCTGGCACTCAACGGAAGTGGATATCGGAAGAAGAGCTTCCTCAAACTTTACACTGCGGGTCTCTATCTCAAAGAAAAATCCAGATCTGCAAATAACATCATTGAAGCGAACGAAGCCATGAGCATTCGCATCAAGGTGACTTCAAAATTCGTCAGTCAGGACAACCTGATTTCTGCTCTAAAAGACGGGTTCCAAAGCGCGACCAACGGACGCATCGATCCGATACAAGACGACATTCGGACCTTCACCCAATACCTTTCCGGTGAAATCAAGATGGGCGACGTCTTTGATCTTGTCTACGTCCCGAAAACCGGCGTCGTTGTGGTCAAGAATGGGGAGCGGAAAGGAAAGGTCGGAGGCTTGGAGTTCAAACAAGCCCTGTTTGGAATCTGGCTCAGCAATCGCCCTGCAGATTCCAATCTGAAAAAGGGTCTCCTTGGCTCGTAAATTCACGTGGACATGGTCTTCAAGATCTTCTGATCTTCATGAAGGCCTGCACTTGTGCAGTGAGCGCGTTTTCGGTGGGCAACCGCTCCATTGAACTCGCGCCGTAGAAACCGTCCACGCAATCCAATTGCTCGAGAATGAAATTCGCATCGGGTGGCATCGCGATGGGGCCACCATGGCATAGCACGATGACATCCGACCGAATTTGTCGAGCAGCCTCAGCCATTTCAGCGATCCGCGGAACGCAATCCTCGAGTGTCAGAGACGTTTCTGCACCGATGGTACCGCTTGTGGTCAAACCCATGTGAGCCACGAGAATATCGGCGCCTGCCTCGGTCAGGGCGCGAGCCTGTTCGGCATCGAAAGCATAGGGCGTTGTCAAAAGATCCATGCGATTCGCGGCACCAATACAATCGATTTCGAGCCCAAAACCCATGCCCGTCTCTTCCAAGTTGGCTCGAAACGTTCCATCAATCAGGCCGACCGTAGGAAAGTTCTGAATTCCCGCGAAACCTAAGGTTTTAAGTTCCTGAAGGAAGACATCCCTCATCATGAACGGATCCGTCGCACAAACGCCCGCAAGGACCGGGGTGTGCTTCACTGCGGTGATGACCTCATGGGCCATATCCCTGACGATCTGATTGGCATTACCGTATGGCATCAGGCCGGCAAGCGACCCTCGACCTGCCATGCGGTATCGGCCGGAGTTGTAAATCACGATCAAATCGATGCCACCCGCTTCTTCGCACTTGGCACTGATTCCTGTACCCGCGCCACCACCAACAATGGGCAATCCCTGATCCAACTTTTCTCGAAAGCGTTTTAATATCGAAGCTCTAGTCTCGGCCACAAAATCACCTTTTAAACTCGGATCCGAAACTACTGGTAAAGAACTTGGTGGATCTGGTTCACTGGCAACTGCTGGACANGTTGTTTCTGTCCGTCAGGCCAGACAATTTCAAGGTTGACTGGCTCTTGAGAGCCTCCGAGTCCGAAGTGCAATCGCGTCGCACTTTGGTTCCCTTCGCCAGTCCCCGGTTCTACAAAGCGGGTCAAAGTTCGATCTCCGAGCTCAATTCGCACCACCGCGCCAAATGGAGTTCGACTTACCTTTTCTCCATCGCCGACCAGGTCCAATTCGATCCAGTGGCCTCGTTCGGTGGCGTTCAAGAATAGCCGTCCAGCGGTACACAGGTCGAGATCGCCATCGTTGTCGATATCCGCCCAAGCCGATTGATAGGTGGGAGGCAGGTCGGGCAATGTCTCATCCTTTGTGGTATTCCGAAACTTCCACGAACCGTCGTTCGCGTACAGCACTGGAAAGTTCTTGATGCTCCCACTCCCCACCGCATAAACCGTCGTGAAGTAAAGGTCGAGGTCGCCGTCGTTGTCATAATCACCCAGGGCTGCCGAGGCAAAGGATTCCTGCCAGCCAAGTCCCGATCCTTCCGAGCGATCTTCAAATTTGAAATCGCCCTCAGGCCCCAAGTTACGAAGAAACTGCGGGTGATCCTGGCCGGCCCTTGGGTGACTGAAGTTTCCGACAAAAATATCGACATGTCCGTCGTCGTCCAGATCGCCGAGCGCTGACCCAATCGTGTGACCAAAGACACGGTATTGGATCCCACCCGTGTAGTTGATCGTCCCTCCATCTCCAATTCCCGCGGCCTGATATGATTCCGCGGATTCTTCGAACTTCCCTTCACCCTGGTTCAGCCAGAGATGATTCGGCTGAAGTCGATAATTCGAGACGTACACGTCAATCTTCCCATCTTCGTTGAGGTCCGCGGCAGCGACACCTCTCGCCGAATAGCACGCACCTTCCGGAGATCGCCAGACTTCTTTGAAGCTTCCATCGGGTTGATTGAGAAAGATCACATCGGGGTGGACACGCTGTTCCCAAACTTCGTAACCGCCTACAAACAGATCAAGGCGACCGTCCTGATTGAAATCGCCCCAAACCGCTCCACGTGAATTCACCGTTGGAAGTTCAGGAAAGTCAACCTGTTCAAATTTGCCTTCGCCCATGTTTCGATAAAGTCCTCCAGCCCCCGTGAAGAAGAACAGGTCAGGACGCTGATCATTGTCATAGTCTCCCCAGATCGCTTCGCCTCCGGGCAAACCGCTCGACTCCACGGGCGACATCGCTTTGCCCTGCTCGTTATGAAAAAGCTTGCCCGCATACAGGTCCATCCAGCCGTCGCCATCGTAATCCGCAAACGCAGCTTTACCTCCACCAGAAAATCCCCATGGCTCACTGACATCCGTAAACTGTGCGCTGAGGTTCGGATTCCCACTGAATCCCGAAAATAAGACAAGCAGGGGGACGATCGATCTGGGGCGAATAAGAAACGGTTTTTCGATTTTCATGGCAACCCATTTCAACGTTTTAGGGAGGGTGATTGCAGCACTTGTCCGCATCGTTAACGGAGTCAGAAAAGGCTGTTAAACCGAACAGGAATCGTATCATTCTTCCAAATACAATTCGAGTAAACGTCATCACCTTTTCCAATCAATGCCGCAACGTAGCCACATAAGATTCATAGGACGGGCCCCCGCCCCACTCCCCCACCGTGAGTTTCATCAACTTGATATCCCGCTCTCGTGGCATTCCATCGGTAATCCCCGAACAGGTAGACTGTAGGAATTAAAGGTCGGCACACAGATGTCTTTTTCGACCACGGAAACATCCCTGAAGATCGGTGATCCTCTCGCCCACCAACCTGCCCTCTCGACGAGAGCCAAGACGTCTTCGCAAGTAACACATGGGTCTAAACCTCGAAGCACTCTCCCAGGCGAGTCAGATTTCTGCGATCGACAAGAGTGGCTGACGGCGAACCGTTGACCTCGCGAAAAAACTCGGCTGGCATCGATCACCTACGAGAAGATACACGCATGAACACGCAACACGACGTCATTGTGATCGGAGGGGGCATTCTAGGTCTTGCTCAAGCCTGGACTGCATCACGAAGAGGATTTCGCGTCTTACTTCTGGAACGTGAATCAAGGGCCATGGGCGCCTCAGTTCGCAACTTCGGAATGATCTGGCCCGTAGGGCAGAATGCGGGACGGCCCCATGAAATCGCACTCAAGTCCAGAGCGATCTGGCTCGAACTGCAGCAATTGGGTGTTGTGGAAGTCGAGACCTGCGGCTCCATTCATCTGGCATACCGGGAAGATGAGTGGAACGTCCTTCGGGAATTCACCGCATTAGAAAGTCATCCGGTAAAACTCCTCTCGCGCGAAGAGGTGCTTGAGAGGCATCCACTGGTCAACCCGGACGGCCTTCTCGGTGGCATGTACAGCGATACCGAACTTCGAGTGGATCCGCGAACCGCCTCGCTCAAAATTGGGCAGTGGCTTGATTCTCAAGAGAATGTCACCTGTCAGTACAACACGCCTGTCACTCAGGTCGATTTCCCCCACGTGGAGACCGCAACCGGGAAAAAGTATACGGCCGATCATATCGTGATCTGCAGCGGGAGCGATCTGACCACTTTGGTTGGTGAGCGATTCGCCGCCTCAGGCTTACGACCTTGCAAGTTGCAGATGCTAAAATCAAAGCCACAGCAGGGACTACCTCGCAACTTGCCCCACCTTGCGAGCGGCTTGACGCTCAGACATTACACATCATTTCTACCCTGCCAATCGCTCGGTGCCCTGAAGGAACGGATACAGAAAGAAAGCCCAGAACTGGATCAATTTGGGATTCATGTAATGGCTTCCGTCTTCCCATCGGGAGACGTCATTCTCGGTGACTCACATGAATATGGCGATGACATCAGTCCATTCGACAAATCGGAAATTGATGACCTGATCATTCGCGAGCTACGAAAGTTGATTCGCCTTTCTGACTGGCAAATGACCGAGCGATGGCATGGCATCTACACGAAACACCCAAACCACCTTGTGTTTGAAGAAACTTTTGATGGAGGAGTCCATGCTTTCGTCGGTCCCGGGGGAGCCGGAATGACGATGTCATTCGGTCTTGCGGACGACGCATGGAATCGCTGGATCTGAGGAAAGCTATGAACGAATCGTTTAAACACCTTTGCGGTGTTGTTTTGGACTGGGCCGGCACAACCATTGACTTTGGCAGCCGCGCTCCCGCGAGCGTTTTTCAGGAAATCTTCAGGCAACGTGGCATTGCCATTTCGCAAGCCGAGGCACGCGGCCCCATGGGAATGGCAAAACGTGATCATATCGCGGCCATCGCTTCCACCACTCGTATTGCCGACGCTTGGAAAACCACGCATGGCCATGTTTGTTCTGAGGACGATATAGACGCCATGTACCGCGATTTTCTTCCACTTCAAAAAGCAACCCTAGCGTCTCATTGTGATCTGATTCCGGGAATCGCCGAGATGTTTCGGAACATGCGCGAATGCGAATTGAAGATCGGGTCCTCGACGGGTTACACCCGGGAGTTGATGGACGTCGTTGTGCCCATCGCGCGGGAACAAGGGTACGATCCTGATTGCGTTCTATGTGCTGAAGATGCACCCAAAGGACGGCCCGCTCCCTTCCTTCTGTTTATCGCAGCCATGCAACTGGACATCTATCCGATGTGGAGAATCGTCAAGGTAGACGACACGCCGGTTGGAATTGAGGCCGGTAAAAATGCGGGGTGCTGGACCGTCGGCGTGACCCGAACGGGGAACGGCGTTGGGCTTTCTGAAAGCGAATTCGAGGCCCTCTCCGAAGAGGAGCGAACCGCAAAGATCCAGACTGCAGGCGAGACGCTTCTGTCCGCCGGCGCAGACTACCTGGTCGAGTCGGCCGCAGATTTAATGCCGGTTTTGAGGGAAATCGATGACCGCATTTCATCGGGCAATCGCCCATCTTGAAGACGCTAAGCTGGAAGCTCGACGTTTAAGCTAGGACTTCGTGAACGACCCTTCCATGAACGTTAGTCAGTCCCCGATCGAGAACATTGTGGCAAAAAGTTAGTCGTTCATGATCGATTCCCAGCATGTGTAAAATCGTGCCATTAAGATCGTAGCCGGTCGTGGCGTCGGCGGTGAATTCGTCTTGACCGAGACACTTCAAGCAGATGGCGATGACTCGGACCTTCGAGAGGGTCCGCAACAAGGCAGGTGTGAAAGTGACCGTAAGATCTAGCAAGGTTCGCAAGTCGGGCGAATCTCAAGGACTTGTGCGCGGGAATGTCGTAACTCGGCGAAGCTTAGAAATCGATTGATACCGACTCATAAATGCGATTCCATCCAACTGACCGATGGGAGTCGCACTCTCATTTCGACGCCGAATCCTCTGAAAGCGATCGATAAAGAGGACACGCGGGACCTGGAGCCGCCCCAGTTCGATACTGATCTAAAATCTGGCGTGACCGTGCTGCCAACATCCTCCGGACTTCTCGACGCTTTCCGCGAACGCGGGGAATCACCATGGAATCGTAGGCGGTCGTCTGATGTCGCATCCAGGCGATCACTGCAGCTTCAGCCCTTCGCTCAATGGGAATCTTTTGAGTACGAGCGACAGTACCACTGCCCACGGGAGTCGCATGCCTGGCGACTTCGCGCGCAAGACGTTCCCCTAATGATCGATGTCGTACGTGGAACCTCAGGAACTGTCTGACGGCGAGCGTAAAATCCTCGACGTATTCCGTCTGCTTCTTGGCGCGTCGACGCTCGTCAGACTGTCTTTTTTTTTGGTACTGCTCGGTGGACCGCTCTTCTTCGAGTTGTCGTTTCAGGCGATCGATTGTCGTTTTGGGCGCCCAGATACCTAAAGAAAAGACCCGACGGCCTTTTCGTTGTTGAATACACCAAGCTTCACCAGCCTTCTTAACTCGACGTGTCAAAGTCGCGTCACCGGGCGGAAGAAGGACCCAGTCACTGGGGACCTTCCGAATCGAGTCATTGGATTCCCGAACCGTTCTCGGTCGGGGGCCGGGTTGAAAAATCAATGGATCCATGGGTTTCGTCATGTTACTCCAATAGTGTGGGCCAGAATGGAAAGCTGCAGGCTGTCGCGGCAACCCAACGACACGGTCAAACTTCCGTAACCCGAAAAAGGTCTCAATCCGGAAATAAGATATCGTCGGATCACGCCGAAGCAAGCGATGATGTTATGCCGAGAATCCACTGCAATTTTAAACGGTTTGTGATCGACATCCCGCTCCTGATAGACTGACTCAATCACGAGCGGACCCTATCCGGCGGATCCTGCGGCCAAATTTTTTTACCTGAGTGGAGCGGAGAAGAATCTTCTCCGTGAACCACTTCCGCTCAACTCCTTCTCGGTACTTTCCCATGAACTTCAAGCGTGTTTCACTCTCTCTGACTTGCTCACTCCTTTTGAGCTCGTTGACGATCGCCATGGAAACGAGTGAGCCGATACGGGTTTTCATTTTCGCCGGTCAATCCAACATGGTGGGCTCAGACTCCAAAGTTGACGACATCCGCCGATTCCCTCCTTTCATTGAGCTGGAAAAACCTCAGGCCAATGTGAAATTTTCATACTGCATCGGACGTGAAAATAAATTGCGTTCCGATGGATGGGTCCATCTGCAACCGGTCAACAACGTCGTGGGGCCAGAATTGAGTTTCGCGAGAGCCATCTCCGAGGCGAGCGAGGGTCCGATCGCCATCATCAAATGTGCTGCGGGAGGAACGCATCTCGGGGGGGACTGGAATCCTGACGAACCCTCCGGATTCGAAATGTACCCGCTTCTCCTTGAAGAGGTCACACAGGCGCTTGCTGCTCTGGATCGTGAAAACTTACCGTGGCGACTCGAAGGCTTCATGTGGCATCAGGGCGAGAACGATATGTTCAACGAAGACTACATGAACAATTACGGGGAAAATTTATCCCGCTTCATGGAATGCGTTCGCCGCGATCTCAAGGCTCCCAAGCTTCCATTTTTTGTGGGTGAACTTTGTACCAAAACCATCTGGGGCATGGACCTCCGCCCGAGAATGTATGCCATTAGCGTCGGACAAAAAGAAGCCGTCGCTCGGGACGATCACGCGACCTATATCCCCACGTCGCACGTTGGTGTGGAGATTGGTGGCGGCGTGGGACTTCATTACCACTACGGGACCCTCGGTCAACTCGAACACGGCATCAACTACGCTCAAGCCTACCTCCGATCGATCCAACGTTACGCGCCTCCCCAACGAACCCTCAGTCCTTGGCCTTACCCCAAAGGGAGCACCATTCAGTTGGTGGTCTTGGCAGGTCATCGCAATATGGAAGGTGAGCGAGCCTTCACGCAACAAGCTAAGGAAACACCCGGGGCCGCGACGTTGTTGCAGGACCGTCCGGACATCGCCTACCGCTACGCTTTGGGAGGAGGTGTTCGAAAGTCCAACTCGTGGGAACCATTAGGAACCGTCGGTTTTTATGATACTTTCGGGCCAGAACTCAGCTTTGCACGCGATGCGGTAGGTGATGGCCAACGCCACCTGGCCATCGTCAAATTCACCCATAGCGGTTCCCAGATGATCGACTGGACACCCGAGGGCAGTGTGGCGAAGAGTCGAAATCTGTATCCCGCATGGATCGATTTCATTCAAACTGCCATTTCAGACTTGGAAAAAAGAGGCCACGGGGTCGAAATTGCCGCCATCCTCTATCACGTGGGTGAAAATGACATGTCCTTCGGCCCCTTCAGGAAATCTGCGCCCAAGCATCTTAGGAATTTAGTGGAGTCCACACGAAAGGATCTTGGCCTTCCCGATCTCCGCTGGATCGTCAGTCAGCAAACGCCGACGCAGGACGAAAGGGTGAGCGAGATCGACGTCGTTGCCGACATCGCGGAAATCGCCGAAGACGATCGTTACATGATGCACGTGACCCATTTGGAGCTTCCACCCCAAGAGAAGCAGTTGGTCATCAACACGGCGGGAATCATTCGGCTCGGCGAAGTCCTTGCCGAGGCATTTCAAGAGAGCCAGTCCCGCTGAACAACTCCGCCAAGGCCCACCTCGGATACTTCAGAGAACGCCCTCGAATTCAGGCCCCGCGGACAAAGAATGGTGCAGGGGAGATTGAGAGTAAAACGGAAGACGTTAGTCACGGCGTTCAAGCCCCCATTTGCACGCGACCCATCTTCCTCGCCCTGGGCAACATGAGCGGACGATTTTTCACTTACTTTGACGCCTTTTTATTTGTTCGTTTCGGCAATTCAGTCGGCGTCTTTCGAGTCCACGACATCTCCTCTCCGAGCATGTCTTTGACCGTCTTCTGCTGATCTTCATCAAGTTCGTCAAGTAGTTTTTCAAACGTCTCTTTCCGCAACTCCGCGACTTTTCTCTCGAACTCCTGCCTCAGCTCCAAGCCTTTTTCCCTGATCTTCTCCACATCGTCTTCATCCAGATCTAGTTCCGATCTGAAGGGGTCCGCTGTGATCACCTGAGCGATGTCCCGCTCTCGAATCAACCTTTGAAAACCAACCTGCCGGAGACGTTCAATTTGATGGGGAAGAACCGATTTGCGAAGCTCTCGATCGTATCGGTCTTTGACGCGACCCACCATTTCGACCAACTGTGCCGGTTCGCGCCGTTGACCAGAAAGTGCTTCTCTGACGTCCTCCACCATGGACTGGCGAAGTTCCTTGGCTCGCGTCTGCAACTCCTCGAACTGATAATCCTCCATTCCAATTTCTTTCCGCACGTCGCCGTTCTGCAACATCGACATCAAGTTGGGATCTTGTTTCCTCGGAGACTGCTCCAATCCAAGTCCACCTTGCTGAACCTCAATTTCTCGCAGTGCTTTGTAAAGCGGTCCAAGCACGGCTTTCTGAGTTTCAGGATCACTGAATTCCCACAACTGCCCAACGAGAATCTTGGACTCGTTCACGACAGGTTGCCCCTCACCTTTTTCCTGAGCGGGCAACTGGGAAGAAACGGCGATCAGTACGACGACAGAAAAAAATTTTAGTCTCACTTCTTTAGCTCTCCGAAGCACCCGCATTTCAGTCATATCTGAGCGAGCAACCAGTCGTTGCAAAACGCTCCAAAACCCAGGAAAGGCCCCACCAGAGGCGAGATGGGCGACGGCATTCCAGGAGGTTTTTCCAACCCATTCAACCCAATGGCTTTCAGGGCAACCTTCGACATACTTAGCATTTTGAGAAGCGACCGCATCAACTGCAAGCGTAAGCGTCGATAATCCTCACCGAACCCATGAGGCTGACCGCCAACTTTTTGGCCCGATATGAACTTGAGTATCACCCACAATGCTCAAGTTTTGCCCGGGCAATCGAAGGGAAGCGAGCAAGCTTTAAATATAGAAGATCGAGCCACAGAGCTCCGGGTTAGGCCTTCTTGCATTCCCTGATTTCTAAGCCCAACTGGAGGAACATGATGCTTGGAATACACTCTTTTCCATCACACCAGCCTGATCGTTTTTGATAGTATTGGGCGAACCCATCTTGTTGTCCCTGCGGTCACGGAGTCGCATCGATGAGCCGATTCTTGCTTAGTGTTTTAACTCTACCTCTCATGCTGTTGATCGCGGCACCCTGTCTCGCACAAAACTGGCCTCAGTTCCGAGGTCCTGACGCGGAAGGCCATACCACTGCCCAAAATCTTCCCTTGGAATGGAGCACGACCGAAAACGTCTACTGGAAAACAGAGATTCCCGGCGGAGGATGGTCTTCACCGGTTGTGGTGGATGGCAGGATTTACCTCACGAGCGCGGTGGAAATCAAGTCCCCCGAACCGGAAGGCGAGGAAGCGGGAATCCCACGAAACCCTCATTCGCTTCGCGTGATCTGTGTGGATTACGAATCGGGTAAGCCGGCGTGGAGCACAGAGGTGGCCATGGTACCCGCAGATACTTCGATCCACAGCAAAAACAGTCATGCTAGTCCGACACCGCTTGTCTCAGGCGATCGGATCTTCGTCCATTTTGGAAATCATGGCACAGCCGCACTGGATCTCGATGGGAGGATCATCTGGAATCGCAAAATTGATTACAACCCCGTGCACGGAAGCGGGGGCTCTCCGGTGTTATTCGAGGATCATTTGATCTTGAACTGCGATGGAGGATCAGACCCCTTTGTCATTTCATTGCACACCGCGACGGGAGAAGAACGATGGCGAACGCCACGACCCGAATTCCCGAACCAGACATTCTCTTTCTCGACCCCGCTTCTCATCGAAGTCGAAAAGCGAACGCAATGCATCAGCGCAGGTAGTCATGTGGTCTGCAGCTACGATCCTCGAAGCGGAAAAGAACTCTGGTCCGTCCGATATCCGAACAAATGGTCGATCGTTCCAAAACCTGTTTATGCGGGTGGCAAAGTGCTTATATGTACAGGCTACGAGGGGCCCGCCGAACTTCTGGCAATCCAACCGGAAGGCGAAGGAGATGTTACTGAAACCCATGTGTCATGGCGGGTGGACCAGTTTGTTCCCCACAATCCGTCCCCACTCGTCATTGACGACGCGATTTACATGATCAGCGACAAGGGCATTGCATCCTGCCGCGCTCTTGATTCGGGTGAACTTCACTGGAAAGCACGCGTGGGAGGCAATTTTTCCGCGTCCCCGATCGTGGGCGAAGGTCATATTTTCCTGATGTCCGAAGCAGGCCTATGCACCGTGATCAAGGCCGCCAGAGAATATGAGGTCGTTGCCGAAAATGACTTGGAAGAGCGGACGTTTTCCTCCATCGCCCCTCAAGATGGAAACCTCATCATCCGAACCGAAACCATGCTTTACCGGATTAAAAACTGATCCAGAGCTTCACTCCGGCCGGCAACACTCAACCTCCATCTCAAGAATATTGAAATGGCTTGACTACAGACTGAGCCTCAGGATCATCAATCCATCGACAACCCACGCCCCATCATGCGAATTCATATACCGCTGCGAGTGATCGATGGCGGTTACCCCAGTTCGCTTGGATTGATGAAACTTGGTGGATTACTCAACGATCACGGTTGCAGGCGGTGCCTTGCATCTGCTCTGTCAATTTGGCCTATGCCTCAGGGCGATCGCGTGGTGCAGTCGAGAACCCGCTTCCAGACTCACACGGATCATCATTTTTTTGACATCGGTCGTTGGAACATCGTCCACAAGTTGTTTGGCCAAAATCGAACAGGAAGCAGCAATGGACCGATCCCAGCTGAGTACCTTCACACGCTATATCGTCCTGACCCTCATCCCTTTGTCTATCCCCAACTGGAGCTTGGGCGAAGAGAGCGAACCCAGCTGGAAAAAACATGTCGTGATGGACAAAGGTCATTGCAACACGGCAGTCGCACTGGATGCCAATGGTGACCAGCTGCTGGATGTGATCGCGAGTTTTCAGGGAAAAGTCAGTCTCTTCCTGGCCCCAAATTGGTCTCGAGAAGTGGTGCTCTACCGCTTTCCAGATTCCGGTGCGTGCATCCACAGTGCCGTGCTGGATGTCGATTCTGATGGAGATCTCGATTGGGCCGGAACGTTGGCTCATGATCATCCCTTCTGGTTGGAAAACCCCGGGAGTGACGAAGTCCAGGCGGGCGCTTGGACCGCCCGAACCATTGATGACGTCATCACCGGCATTCACTGCATCCTCAGTGAGGATATCGACAATGACGGGAAGCAGGACTTGGTGATCAACAACTTCCACCCCGAAAAAGGACTTCGTGACTCCATGGCGTGGTTTAAGATTCCCAGACAACCCAAAAAGGCAAAAGGTTGGGAAAGGCATGTTTTTGCAGACGGAGATGCTCGCGGTGGGAGCCACTATATGGGAGCAGGCGACATCGATGGCGACGGCTGGAAAGAAATCGCGGTTGGGGCCAAAGGGGGACCGTTTGAGGACGGGGATTGGTTTGCCTTTTGGAAGAACCCGGGAGCCGATGGCGTGAAGGGTCGCTGGGAAAAAATTCCACTTGCTACGGATCAAATTGCCGCCACCAACATTTCGCCCGCCGACGTCAATGGCGATGGCAAACTGGACTGGGTCGCCTCACGAGGGCACGGCCTCGGCGTCCTCTGGTTTGAAAATCCGACCTGGCAACTCCACGATATCGACACGAAAATCGAGTTCCCCCATTCGCTCACGACCGCCGACCATGATCAAGATGGGGATATCGACGTCGCCACCTGTGGCTATGGGAGTGAGCGTGTCATGTGGTACGAGAACGACGGAACGGGAAATTTCAAGCTCCATACGCTCGATGCTCAACAGCAAAGTTATGACCTCCGAAGCGTCGACATGGACGGCGACGGAGACTTGGATCTGCTCAACGCAGGACGTGGATCGAATAACGTAACCTGGTATGAAAACCCGACGAAGTGATCTTCAACGCACCCGGTCAACGTCAGCCACGGATGACCTCACCGATGGGTGAACGTGGGTGACTCGCGATCAAATAGATCACGACATCTAAGGCGAACCACACTCGGCCTCGAGGCAGACTCAACCACGATCTCACGTCCGTGAGCTTCAGCCAGCCTGAGAGTCTGGGTCGGTTGGGCTCCGTCATCTTCGCTCGCGTAAAGTTCGACCTGGAAACTGAATGGAGGAGCTTTAACAGGATCCATCTCCCAGGTCACTTTCCATTTTCCGTCCGCCATTTCTACGAAGTTGACGCTTTCCACCTCGGCAGTCGGAAAATCAGGTGCTTTCTCCTCTCGTTTCAGCTGATGGCTGGAGGGGTTGTCGACCGAAGGCTTCGTCGACTTACCCCCACTCACCATGAAGTAAAACGGCTCCTCGGAATCGGAAATCCCTCCATCCCAATTCGTTCGATAATTGAAAGAGCGTTTCCCTTTCTCAAGGTCCCAGGAATTGACTGAGTAACGCGCAGACTGAAAGGGAAACCAGGTTGCGTCGAGTCTTCGTTTCCATCCACCTCGGAGCTGGGTAATCCGTGGTGACTGGCCCGTACTCAACCAATCTTCGATAAACGCGTCGGTCCCACCCTCGAAGCGGGCGTTCGGCACAGCAACATCAAAAGTCACAAGATGCGTCCAACGTTGCGTTTCCTCGGAATGTACCCAAAATCCGAAAAACGTATGCTCCCCAACGGGCCAGCATCTTGAGACCAGCGTATACCACGTCTCGGTCGACCAGCCGAGCTCGAAATTCCAAGACTTGAGCCCGGTCCCCTCGCCGCCAAAACCTTCGGTCTTGGTACCTGCTCCGTGGTAAACAGCACGGATCGGTGCCTTGTGATCAGGGTGGTCCCAAATGGAAAAGATGAAATTGGGTCCTCGAGGATGATCCTGAATTCCTGCGTATCCAGCCGCCTTTCCGCGCCAACCGAGAGCCTCGTAATAGGTAAAACGGGCTTTGCCCTCTTTCGGCACACGAACCTGATTAATGATGATGTCGCCTGGAAATCGATCGTCAAACACCATGTGGGAAGACGGTGCAGAATCCTGCCCGAAGAGAATCGTCATATTGATCAAGCCACAAAGCAGGGATAAGCCCAACAGACAGGCCAGTGAAACAGGGCGATGATTCAATTTATTTTCCTCGTCAACTCAAAAATTTTCAGAACCGCATGCCACCGTCGAGTGGAATCGCAGTGGCATTCTCCCTGAGCCGAAAACATGTCTGGACTCTTTCAATATCCAGAATTACGGCCGACTTTCCGTTTTTGCGAATGCGAAAAGTCGACGATGGGTTCTCACATAAAGGGTTCCATCCTTCACCGCCGGCGTCGCATAGACCGCTTCCCTCATCTCATTACTTGCCACCACTTTCAGCTCAGAGCCCAATTCGATCACTGACAAGATACCGTCTCCCGAGGTGGTCACCAGATAGGACCCGGCAATGATGGGTGATGCGTAATGCGTGCCTCGTCCGGAAGTCCTTCCCCGATAAATCCGACGGCCCGACTCCGGCTCGAGGCAGGTAAGGACGCCTCCGTTTTTTATGAAGTAGAGATAAGAATCATCTGAAATCGGTGATGGCACCTCGGGGATACTTTTGGTCTCAAGCACACGAATATTGTCAGAATCGACGATACCGCGACTGTTCAGTGGAATCGCGATCATCCCGTGGGTTTTATAGGTGTCTCGATAGGCATTCAATTCTTGAATACTGGTCTCCCACTCACCCGATGAAATCGCTCCGTTCCCATTTTTGTCTGCGAACCTGAAGCGGACGGTCGCGCCGTTCTGCGGCGCCTCGACACCTTCGGGTCGATGGAAAATCCAGAGCGTGGGTAACTCCTCCCGTTGAATCAAGCCATCCTGATTCTGATCATTCTCACGAAGCAATTTGCCGTACTCGGGAAAAGGGGGTCGCAAGGAGGGTTCACCCATTTTGTTCCAAGCGGCGACAATGACTTCTTCCCCGATCACGATGGGCGTACTCGTCGCAGTGGTGGCACATTTTGCCAGCCATCGACGTTTTCCGGTAAGAAGCTCATAGGACTGCACCGACCGCGCTGAATGAACAATGAGCTGGTCACCCACCACGATGGGACATGCGGTGCACGCAAGTTCGGCATCAAAGGGCTCATCTTGATCCACTTTCCAAACCACCTCGCCCGACCTTTTATCAACCGCCATCAGGAAGTGGTCGACGTAGTTCGCGCGGTAAAGATAGACAAGATCGCCCACAATGATCGGTGAAGTCGCGTTACCTGCATACGACTTCGGTACCGGCATCTTGCGTTCCCATAAAACCTCTCCCGCACAATCGCAGGCCACAAGACCGTAGGACCCGAAGTAGGCGACGACGACTTCACCATCGCAAGCAGGTGTGCTGCTTGCAGGATTGAATGAGGGATGGCCTTTTTCGAACTCGCTGGGCTGAAAGTTACGCTGCCACGCCACTAAGCCGTTCATTCGGTCGACCCCAAGAATCGACAGGATCCTCTGCTCCTTATCGAAGCCCGTCAGAAAAACCTGTGACCCATGGACGATGGGAGAGCTATGACCCAGCGGTGTTTCAAGACTCCACAACTCATTCTCGCCGGGACCGAATTCGGTCACAATCTCAGATTCCGCTGACCGCCCCGAGGAATTCAAACCTCGAAACTGGGGCCAATCTGCCTGCACCCATTGGGACGTCAAACCCATCAGCACCAAGCAAATCCATCTCGCTTGCTTCATGTTCATGTTCCTCCAAGCTAACTTGAATTCCCCTCGAGCAGCCGCGCTGACTCACCCCGTGGGCTGTTCTAACGCAGATGGACCAGACCTGTCCAATTCTGAGATCCTTTAGAGTTCTCGCGACCGCGTCATGTCCTTCGTCGCCCGTGACTTTCCCGGGCGTCGGATCGCCTCGGCCAGTTCAAGCTCACACGACAACCGCCAAGGACAGAATCCTCGATGGCGGCCTCGCCGCCTTGTTGCTTCAGGATTCGATGAACAAGGGCGAGCCCCAGCCCAAATCCTTGAGCCGGCTCCTGAGTTTGCAATCGTACGAAAGGAGAAAACACGCGATCGCGATCCTCGATAGGAATGCCCGGTCCATCGTCATCGACGTTGAGAACCAGACTGCCCGGTGTCAATTGCAACGAAACTTGGACATGTTTCTGCGCGTATTTACCACCATTGGAAAGAACATTTCCGACCGCACGTTCGACCAGGATTCTCGGAGCATAAATCTGATCGTCCTCGGGGATGCCTGCGATGTTGTACTCATATTGGATGTCCGGGTATATCGCCTCGTATTTTGGAATCAGATCGGCCACCAGCTGGCCCAACGTCAGGACTTCACTGGGGCTCGCTGACCCCTCATCTTCAAGACGTGTGTAATTGAGCAATTCCGTCAACAGGCTATTCAACTCCTCGGCATCGCGATCGAGCGTACGCAGTTTCTGCTGTCTTTGTTCTTCATCCCTGTTCGATTGAATTGCGTCAATGGAAAACCGCATACGAGCCAGAGGGGTTCTTAGTTCATGAGATACCGCCTGCAACAGATTCCGTTGACTCTCAATCAGTTTCTCAATTCGTTGGGCCATTCCGTTAAATGCGATGGACAGCGATCGCGCTGAACGATTCCTTCGTTCATCCACCCTGGCACTGAAATTGCCGGATGCCACCGCCGATGCAGCCTTTTCCACGGTACGCAACTGAACAGCGATGGGTCTCAAGAGCAGGGCGATCGCGAATGCGGCAGGCAGTAAAACCAACGTCAGCGTAGTGGTTGCCGCCTGTTGCTCTTTCGGCTGAAAATTCGGGAAAGGGCCAAACTGCAGAGCCGTATCTTCATCATCGGGAGAAGCAAGTGCGATCGCGGCATACCACTCATCGATTTCTCTGGCGTAAAAAACCACATCTTTGGTATCTGAACCGAGTCGGCGTTGAACCCGATCCGGGAGTGAATTTGAACGAACGTCTTGAATGGGAAATGCAAATTCGCGCTGAATTTCCGTGATAACGTCGGGACGATCGGCTTTGCTTGCGGCAGCGACATCTGCCCGAACCAAACGAACCCAACCGCGAATTGCATGTTCAATCTCAATCAGGTCATAGTCCGGAAAGGGCCCCATACCAATCACCAAAGATCGCTCAGGGTACCTCCTCAGGATGCGCCATCGACCATCGATGCGAATGACCATCGCCTCTTCTGAGGCAGTTAGCTGACGTTGAATCGACGCCTCATAAGAGTCAAGCGGTTGAATCGTCACGGGAAAATCGAATTGCCGTTGCAGCGATCTGAGGTCCCACTCGTTTTGTTCGAGTTTTTCGATCACTGCAGCAAGACCACCGCGGTGTGCCTGCAAGATCACCCGCTGGACATCGGCATCTGTTCGCTGCTCGTAAATGAATCCGTAAATGAACCAGGCAACCAGAAGAACAATCAGGACACCGGCATAGAATCGAAGGAAGATTTGAGTCATAACTCCGTGGACAACATGTAGCCCACCCCTCGGATAGATTTGATCTTGCGCGGCGCAGTGGAGTCATCCCCAAGTTTTTTTCGCAGTCTGGAGATGCGAAGGTCGATGGAACGATCCAACCCATCGTATCGCATTCCCATGATTTCCTGAAAAATGACCTGACGACTCAACACGTTTCCGGCATGGGACGCGAGAAAATAAAGCAGGTCAAACTCGGCCGTCGTCAAATCAACTTCTTCGGTTTCAAACCATACCGTACGTTGCTGCGGATCGATTCTGAGGCAGTCGACAACGACCTCCTCCATACTGCTGCTTGCCGAAAGGTCTCGACGCAAGTGGGACCTTATTCTTGCAAGTAACGCCTGAGGTCGTACAGGTTTGACGATGTAATCGTCCGCGCCCGCCTCAAATCCTGCCACCTCTATTTTCTCGTCACACTGCGCAGTCAGCATCACGATGACCCCACGATATTGCTCGCGAACGGCGCGGCAGACGGTCAAGCCATCCGCGCCCGGCAACGTCACATCGAGCAAAACCAGGCCTGGCTGACGTTCCAGAATGTGTCGAATCGCGCGGTCGCCCCTCGATTCATGCTCGACACTGAAGTGATGCTCGCTCAAAAATTTGACGACCATTTCCGCCAAAGCCTGGTCATCCTCGACAAGGAGAATCTGATGGGACTCAATTGGATCCACCTTCTTCTCCCTTCATGGTGCGAGTCAGCTCAACATGGCCCTACTCGTGACGAAGCGCCTCAATGGGGTCCAAGTTGGCGGCCTGACGGGCGGGATACACGCCGAACAAAATTCCGGAGCCCACCGAAATAAACAGAGACAACAAAACGCTCCACATCGCAATTCTCGGTTCGATGTTGTAAACAATCGGCGGCAAGAGATCGGGTGAGAAAGCAGAAACCAGAGATCTGAGCGTTGAGAAAATCGGCCCGCATAAAACACCAAACAGAACACCCAGCAACCCACCCGAAGTGGTCAACACCACAGTCTCCGTTAAAAACTGCTGAATGATATGGGTTTTTTTAGCGCCCAACGCCCTGCGGATTCCGATCTCGCGAGTCCTTTCCGTCACGGTCGCGAGCATGATATTCATGATGCCGATCCCTCCAACCAGCAAAGAAATACCTGCGATGACGACGAGCAACACATTGAACATGGCTCGGGTTCGCTCGGCCTGCCGCAACAACTCTTTCGGGATGACAATAGCGTAATCTTCTTTTTCGTGATACTTGCCAAGGAGAAACTCGATGATCCCGGCGGTGACATCGACATCCTTGACATTCTCAACGGTCACGGTGATCTGGCTCAACTGAACGTTCTCGCCTTGAAACTCACCGCCCACGCGCCGCATCACGAGATCGCCGACTCGCTCCCTCATGGTTTGCAGCGGAATGTACGCGTCGAGATTGTAATCCCGCGCATCAAGGCTTCCACCGATCGAAGCGGTCGCCGTACGGCTCTTTGTTTGGCCAATCACAACATAAAATTCGCTGCCCACCCAGATCGTTTCACCAATCGGATTCTGGTAAGGGAACAATTTCTGCGCCGTCTCATCCGCGAGTACGACCACTTTTTCACCATGATCTCTCGGGGATAACCAACGCCCACGGGCGATTTCAAGATGGTTTTGTTCAAGATATTCATCCGAGCAGCCCACAAGCTTTGAATCTGCCGTGTTGTTGTCTTTGCGAAGTTCAAACTTCAACTCGCGCATCCGCACCATCAGTTCGATGTCGGGAAGGTTGGTTTGAAAACGATCGTAATCGTCTCTCAGCAAACCATACGTTTTCACCCGACTGTTCGCGTCTCTCGCATCCCCTGACGTAGTCGGCTCCTTGCTCCGAACGATAATATTGGTCGCGCCAAGTTCTTCGATCTGTTTCTGTGCGCGATAACTCACACCCTCACCCATAGCGACCAGCCAGATGACGGTCGCAGTGCCGATAAAAATCCCCAGCCCGGCAAGACCAGCCCGGGTCTTTTGCATCATGAGACTTTTCAGTCCCAATTGAACGGTTTGAGCGATGGGAATTTTCACTGAGCAAACATGATAAAAAGGGAGGAAACAATGGGGTCCAATCGTTGCGGTTTTCGCCGCCAGGGCCCGTTTGAGATTTCAACGTGCAAGTGTCGATTCAACATTTAACCACTTGACGGTGTCGAATGAGCTTTGCGCATTACCAAAGAGTTCATTCAGGCTGCGCGGCTGTCTCCTCCTGATCCGCGACCGCTTCAGCCTGATTCGCGACGGCATCCACCTGAATGGCGATCTCTTGAGCTTCAGCAACGTGGCTAATTGGATTCAGAATCACGAGATCGCCCTCTTTGATTCCTGCTGTGGCAATGACATACCGATCGTTGCTGTCACCCAGTTCGACTTTTCGCTTTTGGGCCTGACCGCCTTCGTCAACCCAACAGTAGGCCGACTGGCTCGTCTCGATGATGGCTGCCACGGGTACCTTGAGCACGTCTTTGTGTTCGGCGAAGATCACTTCGACAGCAGCACTCATGCCCGGCTTTAAACCTTCCCGCTTTGGCAGTTCGATGATGGTGTCGTATTTCACCACGTTGCCCGTCCACCAGCCGGCAGGTCGCGTCACCGCCGCCACCGACTTGACGCTCGCTGCGATGTCCCCCGAGGGAACACGCACTCGCGAAGGCATGCCTGCTTTAACGCGTTCAATCACCGACTCATGAATTCCAACCTTGACTTGCATCTTTTCGAGGTCGGGCATCAGCAACAGCACCTGATCTCTGTGTACCTCTGCGCCCTCTTCAATGTCCGGACCGGTTTCCCACGCCGCGGCAGAGGGGTAAATCACCATCCCCGAACGGGGCGCCTTAATCGTACAATATAGAAGTTCCTCTTCCGCCTGTTCCAACCGTTTCTGGTCAGCAACCGCCCTTTCGACATTACCTTGATGAGTGGCATTGGCCACGGCGGCTTCACCTTTCAGCTTTTCGATTTCCAGCCGCTTGGTGTAATCTTCGAGCGTTGCAATATCCCTCTTTCTTTGCTGAACGAGCATTTCAGCCTGCCGGGTTTGAAACTCGCGGTCCGCCACCGCGTTCTGACTCACGTAACCCCGCTCGTACATCGACTTTGCATGTTCGAACATGCTTTTCGCGGTTGTGAGGTTCGTTTCCGCGATCTTTAAATCTTTTTGCAATGCCATCAACTCGGTTTGAAATCGACCTTCCTGGTATTCGGTGATCGCGATCTCTGTACGAGCCACGTTGGCTTCGGACCGCTCGGAACCACTCCGTGACCAGAGGGCGAATTTTTTCCTCTCGTTGATCGATTCCTCCAACGCGAGCGTATCCAGGCGCACTAACTCATCGCCTTCCTGAACAAACGTCCCGCTTTCGACGACCCAAGTCACGGTGTTTTTGCCGCGGACTTTGCATTTTATTTCAGTGTTCTCTGAACTCTCAAGAATACCTTGCTCCGTCACACTTACCGTGAGGTCCCCTTTTGCGACAGGCTGAGCGACCCAACCCCCGTCACGATTGGAACTTTTACCGAGAGGCAGCCAAGTCAAACACGCAATGCCCAGAACTCCCGCGACCACGAGAATTTGCAGCCAGATATTCCTGCGAATCAATCTTGCCATGGCGCGACTACTCTCCTCAACGATTTTCAACCCAAGGTAATGGATCCGAATGCCATCGGAACATTGCGACCCAACTTAAAACTACTCTGCAACTGAAGGGCTTGCGTCCGGAACCCCCAACGCTTCGGCACGTGCCTCTTCGAAATACGCGGAGGGATTAAGCACAACCTGATCACCCTCCTTGATTCCCGAAGTGACAACGACGAACTTCTCATCTGTATCTTCAATCTCCAACTTCCGCTTCTGAGATCCCGCCTCGGTCCAAACCCAACACCATTGGCCCTCGTCGGTCTCGATCACCGCCGATACAGGAACTTGCAACACATCGTCATATTGGGCCAAGACCACCCTGACTTCCGCGCTCATCCCGGGCTTCAAGCCGTCCACTTTAGGCAACTCAATGATCGTGTCGTACTTGACAACATTGCCCGTCCACCAGCCCGCAGGACGAGTAACGGTCGAGATGGACTTGACCGTCCCTTCGATATTCATGTCCGGAAGATTCACCTCGGCTTTCATCCCGACCCGAAGTCGATCAACCACCGATTCATGGATGCCCACTTTGACTTGCATTTTATCCAGATCAGGCATCAGCAGCAGTACTTGATCCTTGCGTACTGTTGCCCCCTCTGTAATATCAGGGGTCGTTTTATGAGCTGCCGCGGATGGATAAATGACCATGCCTTCACGGTCCGCCTTGATCTCACAGAACGTCAGTTCTTCCAAGGCGCGATCCAGCCGAATTTGATCCATACTCAAGCCGGCTTGATCGGCCTCCATCTTCGACGTGCTGGCTTTCAGGTTCCCCTCAAGCGTCTTGAGACGCATCGCCTTGGTGTAGTTTCTCAGAACTTCAAGTTCCACTTCCTTCACCTTGAGTTCCAACTCCGCCTGATTGACGGTCAACTTGTTCCCTTCGACCTCAAGATCCGTGACAAATCCTTTTTTGAAAAGTCTCTCCGAATCCGTGAGGCTTGACTGCGCGATTCTCAGATTTTCCGAAGCGACCTCGACCTGTCGAGTCAAATTCAACTCCGCAGACTTGAACGTCCCCTCGAGATAAGCATCGATGGCAATTCCCGCTTCTGCGACACTCGCCTTGGACTCCTCGAGCGTCGCCCGCGCCTCGTGCACCTTGGTCTGCTGAGTGCTAAGCGTGTCGTCAATATTTTTAGTATCCAGTCGAACCAGGACGTCACCGGGCTGAACAATCGTGCCCGTCTCCACAACGTACGTCACCATATTGAAGCCTCGAACGCGGCATTTGATCTCCGTGTTGTTGAAGCTCTCCAGAGTGCCTTGCTCCGTCACGGCGACCTTGACGCCCCCACGGGCAACGCGATGAACCTTCGGAGGCTCTTTTTTTGTCTTTGAAAGCGATATTGAGCCCCAGCCTCCAAGGCCAACCACGAGGATCAGCAGAACCCCCATTCCGAACCAGCGTTTACCGCCGGTACCAACAGAGCTTTCCGTGGAGGAACTCGTTGTCGCGCGACTGTCTGTATTTTTTTGATCGCCATCGTTGGTCATGACAGAACTCTACCCGCCCAAGCTTCTTCATTTTGTAAAACCAATGGTCAAACCCTAGCCGCAGGCCTCGGGAAACAACCCCTTGAGACCGATGTCCCGCACCACAACCGACGTCGTGATGTCGGACCTCAAACCGACGCATTCGGTTCAACTCAGTCAGCTCGACGCTGAAGAGCTCGTACGAAATTTCATCGGAGTGGAACGTCGCCTCAGGTGTCCCCAATTTCCACATTGTACAACCGCGAGTTCAAACCAATCTTCATGGCTTTAATTCTCGCAGAAATCCAGCGGTCGGAAGGGCCTTAACGGTATCTTTTTGTATCCAACCGTGGGCATGACCTGATGACCACGACACCTTAACAGCGTTCGCACAACAACAAGAGTGACGGTACCGAACCACGGAAATTAATAATTTTCCGCATTCACCCCGCGTTCCCCGGCCATTTGGACCCCATCCATTCTAATCGAAGGGGGTGGCCCTGGCGAAAATGTGCCCGCCGGTGCGTACAAAGAAGCCGCGTCGTAAGCCTCACGATGATCGATTTGTCTGGACAGTTCGAGCATCTCTTCGGGGACAGGCGGAGGAAGCGTTTCGTCGCTCGAGCCATCGGCTCCCTCTGCGTCGGGAAGAGGCAAAACCTCAAATGACTGATTGATCCATCGACCATCTTCGTCCAGTTGCATGATGCCCAACTCGCGTGCAAGGGTGAGCTTTGCACTGTAATAGTCCAGATAAGTCGCCAGAAGCGAGTTCTGGCTATCTCGTAAAGCCGACAGCGCCCGAATCAAGTCTCGAGCGGCGGTTGGCCCAAAAGGAACCGCTCGCTGTCCCGGCGCTGGAGGTCGCACGGGAGCATAAAGAGATGCTCGCGTCAGGTCCACCTGTCGAATTGCGATCGCAACAGATCGTCGGCGAATTTCGAGATTTTTCTGTAACAGTTCAATGTTACGCAACAGCGCACGCACCCCAAGATTCAAACCATCACGAGACTGGATCAACCTGCGGCGGCTTTGCTGATACTGGATCAAAGATTGCCGATAGTTGTTTCTTTCCAGCAGTCGGGTGAGCGGCGCGTCAAATTCCAGACCGAGACGAGCGTTGGCGGTCGCCGCTTGGAAGTCCGCCGGATTATTACTCGCCGTTCGAACATCCGTCGATCCAGTAATGTTCACGGCGGATTGCAGCGTGTTCGCCTGAATCTGTATTCGCCGCCATTGGTCCACCAGTGCAGCCCTGCCATTCATGAAATCGAGTCGATTTTCAAGTGCAACCCGATAGGCCAGGGCGGGCGGAACCTCGAGCTTTTCAACATCAATGGCTTCGAGTCTCGCACGCGCTTGAACCAAGACCAGCTGTTCGATCAATCGAAGAAGATTGCTGGTCCAGGCCACGGCGCTACGAACCGTCTTCACTCGATTTGCATCGTTCACATTTTGAATGAGCATCCCCAATTCATTGCCGGCAGCCATAAACTTCTGGTCGATATCAAGAATGTTTTTGGTCATCCTTGTTCGAACAGCGTCGATTTCCTGAATCTCTTCTTGCGACATTTTCGGCTGTCGCTCGAGCAAATTTTGATCCATGCGTTGTATATCCAGCCGCGCTGCATCCAATTGCAGTGCGCTCCGCTCAAACAGGGGACGCATGGACTCCAGCAAAACGAGGACCTGCTCTAAACTGGCATCATCAGGAAACTGGGACACCGTATCTTTCTGTGCCTTGATGGCGGCCTGCAACTCAGTTGCCTCCGCATCGATGAGCTGGAAGGGCTGAATCAGATCGTCGTTCAAGCGAATCAGAAGGTCGGGTGGTAGGCCCAACGTACTTGTCTTGTAACGATCAAGAGCTAACGCGAAACCGTTTTGCTCCTGCAATAATCGAGAACGCTCCAATTCAACACTCTGGTTAAATTGGTCAACCTGAACGAGATCGATGATGCCCACTTCGTAGAGCGCCGTGAGTTGCTCAAGAATCTCCTCTTGAAAATTCAGGTTTTCCGTGGTGTTCCGTATTTGCTGGACCTGTTGCAAAAGTCCGAGGTAGCCACCGACAAACCCCCCTCCAGAAAATGACTGAATCGCGGTCCCTGTTCCGCCTTGCTGAACGCCACTGACTCCAAGGTCACCGACCACAATTTGTGAATAAAATCCCTGTCGGAACTGGGCATAAGATCGGAGACCTGCGAGTAGATTTCTCTCGGAGCGAGTGAGTTGCTCAAGCGCGATATCCCGTCCGGCCTGTCGGAGCAGCGGTTGAACAAAAGACAAACTTGCCAGAGAGGAGGCAAGGCTCGCATTCCCACCGGTGAACTCAAAAACAAATGAGTTTGCAAATCCAACCAAAACCTCGCCTGCAGTGGCAAATCGCCGCGACGTTTGAAAAGCCGGGCTGCCCAGAGAGCCACGCCCAACGGTCATCAGGTTGCTCTCGACGCCGTCCAATGCTGGAACGATCACATAGCGCCCGAGTGTGGGGTTATAGCCGAGGCTGGAAGGGCGAAGCGATCCCTGATGTCGGTAATTCAGGTTGTAGCCGCCTAGGTATTGCGACCCGAGGCGGAATCGTTCTGCTGAAACATCGAGTGCAATCAGGTACAGAGTTTCGAGTTGCTGCTGGTGAAACGAGGAATGCAGGTAGGCTAAATCAAGAGCCGAGTCGATGTCAATTTTGACCGCACCTTCGTCGGTCATCTCCGAGTAGCTCTCAAGCTCCTCCCTCCATAATGGATTTTCCAGCGCCTCCCGTTCACCATTGTCGTACCAGTGCTTCCAACCGCGTTTGCCATCCACGCGTTCCATGTAAATCGCGGAAGCAGGATCATCGCGGGGAATAGGTGATTCATCAGGATCATAAGGATCGTAGAACCGACTCCTCGGGTCAGGTGCGATATCAACATTCTCGACCTGCCAGCGGGGATCGAAACTCTTTTCTGCGATCAGTTCGTACGCTTCCCGATCCGCTCTGAGGCGATAATCGGTGCGAGAACAGCCCATAACGCCAAGAAGCGTCAAAACGACTGCGCAGATGAGTCTTGAGAAATGGGTTTCAAGCGGTGATTTCGCCATAGAACGTTACACTTCCGCTTCGACGCGACTCCACCGGGCCGCGAAACCGTTGATCGATTGCCACCGACATGATTCACCCTTTCGAGGTATCGACAACGTGGGGTTGCCGAATTGAGTGATTATCCGTGTTATCTCAATCTGTTCGATTGATGAGGTAGTAAGACCCACCGATTGGGGTAAGACATTCCTACTACGTGGCTCCCTCGGGTGGGAGCGACCGAATGGGCAAAAGTCGCGCGGCTCGTCCGTTGATACCGAACTTGGGTCGATTTAAAGGCGAGGTTTTGGATACAATGTGAGTCAGTAAAAATAATTGTCGCCATTTTTTGCATGGCTCGTTTTCTCGGAAAGCCCATCATGCCTGTTTCTCGACGCACATTTCTAAAGACCAAAGGGGCAATGCTGACGCTCCCCTTTTTGCCTTCCTTGGCTCAAGCGGGAACCGCGCCGTTTCGCGAGACCACTCCTCAAAAGAAATTGGTGATCGTCTATGTCCCCAACGGGTTGGTTCGGAGGTGTTTTTTCCCCGGAGAGGAAGAACAAGCTCTGCCATCATTTATCGGGGGTTTCAATGCCGACAAAGTGAAACGGGATCGCAGACTGCTCAATGACCCCGGCATCTACCCGATTGAGCTGACTTCCACCATGCAGCCGCTCAAGGAACATCTGGACGATTTCACTCTGGTCACCGGTTTGGATCGCACATTCAAACCCGGGCAGGATGTACATGCTCAAGGCGCATCATGCTACCTGACCAGCCTTTCACCCGATCAGGCTGCCGAAAAAGGAATCCGGCATCCCAACGGCCGAACGCTCGATCAGATTATTGGAGATCAGGTAGGACATGCCACAGCTTTCAATACTCTGGAAATTAGCTGCAATGGATACAAGCAGGGGAAAGAGTCGATCTTTTTCGACAATATTTCGTGGTACGGTCCGGATAAGATTGCACCGTCAATCAAAGATCCCCGCAAACTTTATGACCGCCTATTCATGGCAGACAGCTATCGGACACATGTCACGGATGTCACGGATCTCATCCTGGCTGACGCAAAAAGTCTGTCGAGGAAACTGGGTAAAGACGATCGGGCGACCCTCGACGAATTCATGACCATGATTCGAAATATCGAGGTCCGAATTGAAAAGCTGCAGCAACTGCTTGCGAACGCGGATGTTAATGTCCCGAAAAACGAAGTGATGCCTCGCGGCACCTATATCCAACTTCAAGCCGACTTGATGTTGCTCGCCTTGCAGATGGGACTGACCAACGTGGCGACATTCATGATCGGACCTGAACGCTGGGATGCCTCTTTAATGTACGAGGGCGTGTTCGATAAACCTGTCCAGCACCACAACATGACGCATAACCAGCAAGGCGAAGGTTACAAGGATCTTCAAAAAATTGACATCTTCCACATGGAACAGTTCTCGTACCTGCTTCACCGCATGAAATCCATCCAAGAGGTGGATGGAAGTACCCTTCTGGATAATTCAATCGTGACGTACGGAGCGGGCTTGGGCGATGGAGCCACACATCAGTACTACGATCTTCCGTTGATTGTGGCCGGGAAGGCCCAGAATCAGATCAAGCAAGGTCGGTTTGTTCGGTGCCAAAGCGGAACGCTGAACTCCAACATGTGGCTTACCATCGCTCAGCTCATGGGGTTAGAAATCGATTCGTTTGCCGACAGCAACGGGGTCGTCTCCGAACTCTGGACTTAATCTGGAAAGCGTTTTTTATGGGCTTCCTAACCGCGAATCATCGCTCCCGAACTTGGGCAACGCCACGTTCATGGATCTTGATTCTAGGCTCACTGTTCTTTTTGCACGGGGCGACAAAGTCGTTGGGAGACGACTTCGTTGACATCATCCAGCCCGTGCTTCAGCAAAACTGTATTCGTTGTCATGGCGGAGAAGACATCAACGGTGAAATTGACTTCACCCCCTACCAATCTCTTGAAGACCTCGGACGGCACCCGGAATTGATCCAAAACGTCTTCGATGTTGTCTCGGCGAATAACATGCCTCCGGATGGGGAAATTCCTGTTGAAGAAAAATCTCGATCCCCTTTTCTGGCGGCGTTGAAGAACCTGCTTCAGCAATCGGTATCGCCGGGCAGCGACGATCGCCCACTTCGAAGATTGAACCGTTTTCAATACAACTACGCCGTCCGAGATCTCTTCCAGCTTAAAGTCAACGTCTTTCCGTTGACCGAGAAGCTAATGACGCGACATTCTCCTTATCTTTCGAAAGCGAAAGATCGAATGCCGGCGCATGTTCGGGTGAGTTCGGAGGCCCTTTCACCTCCTGCCGGATTGAGTGGAGTCCGTGCGTTTCCAAAGGATCTTCGAGCCGCGCACGGATTCGACAACCAGGCCAATCAATTGACCCTGTCGCCCCTGCTTTTGGACTCCTTTCTCAAACTCAGTATCTCCATTCTGGAAAGCCCCGACTTTCAGGAAAAAAATGTTGGTATATGGAGCGAATTTTTCGCCCCATCAGAGGATGGAAACCTGACCGATTCCGAATTACGGAATCGTATTCGCACATTTCTGACAGACGCTTTTCGCATGCCACCTGATGGAGAGACGCTGGGTCGATATGTGGACTATGCAAGACAGCAAATGGTGTCGGGGCTTGACGTTCCAACCAGCATGAAGAAAGTTGCCTCAGCCGCCCTCTCCAGCCCCCTGTTTCTGTTCCGTCGATCTTTGCAGTCTTCCGAAGACATGGCTTATCGCCTTGCCTCGGACCTTTCCTTCTTTCTCTGGAGCAGCGGACCTGATCGCGAGCTTCTCGCACTCGCAGAGTCCAAAAGAATTCTGGATCCTGAAGTGTTGGAAAAGACTGTCAACCGCATGATGGCTGATCCCAAAATCGAACGTTTCCTTGATTCTTTCCCATCACAATGGCTCCAGCTTGAAGGTGTCTTGGCGGCAACACCCGACCCTCAACTCCAGCGTGCCTTCAGTCTCGATAAAGCTCGCCCCGCCAGCGTGCAGATGCTGCTTGAACCGCTTCTGCTCTTTGACGCGGCCTACCTTGAAAACCTGCCCGTCGTCGATCTTATTGCACCCGATTTCACCTATCGCAGCGAGTTTCTCAACTCGTGGTACACCACCGATCTTCGACCCGAACCGATCGACCTGAAAAAGATTGAGGCCGAAAACAACCGCAATATGCAAAGGCGGAGGGAACTCGAAGAGACGGTCGAACAAGCGGAAACGGAAATTGCCGATTTGATCGATCCGGTTCGCGAACGCCTGCTTCAGGAAAGGACGACGGGTCAGGCCGAACGACCGATCGTTGACCTTGAACCGGTTGCAGCTTGGGAGTTTGAGGAGGACCTGAAGGACTCGATTGGCTCCCTGCATTTGACGTCGCACGGAGAAGTCACTCTTGATCAGGGGTCGGTAACACTGAAACGGGCGTACCTGCTCAGTGAAAATATCCCTTTCGATCTCAAGGCGAAAACGTTGGAAGCTTGGTTAAAAATCTACAACCTGGAACAAAATGGTGGAGGAGCGATGGGCATCCAAGGCCCAAACGGCATATTCGACACCATCGTCCTCGGCGAGAGAGAGCCGAGGCACTGGATTTCTGGAAGTGACCATTTCAACCGCACGGACGACTTTCCAGATTCCACGCCTGAATCGGCGGAGAATGAATTACTGCACCTGGTCATGGTTTACGATGAGGACGGGACCACTCGACTTTACCGCAATGGCATGCCTTACGGCGGACCATTCAAAAGAGACCGTCTGACCTTTCAGAAAAACACTTCGCAGGTCATCTTTGGTCTTCGGCACCTTCCGGCCGGGGGCAACAAATTCCTGGATTTGAGTCTCGACCAGGCACGACTCTATGATCGCGCTCTGACGGCAGAGGAAGTGGGCCATGCGGCGCAGGGGCACCTTCGTTACGTCCCCCGGAAGGAAATCCTGGCAACCCTTTCTGGAGCAGAGAGAGCTCAAATCAAACAATGGGAAGACATGCTCTCCACTGCGGAAAAAGAACTTGACGCTATCCCGGAACCCATCAATCCGGATGAAGTGCGAAAGCAGGTCCAGCAAAACTTTGACAATCAGTTGATGGCGAAACTCCGATCTCAAGATTTCCACCGCGTGGCGTCCAATGACGCTCGATACGGTGGCGTCATCACCAATGCCGCCATGTTGAGCATGACGTCGGGCCCGAAACGGACCCACCCCATCGCCCGAGGAGCATGGATTATCGAGGTCGTCTTCAATGATCCTCCCCCACCGCCCCCAAATGATGTTCCGCCGCTGAAGGAAGATGATGCAACTGACCTCACCATCCGCGAACGATTCGCAAAACATCGAGACATCCCCAGTTGCGCGGGTTGCCATTCCAGACTCGATCCCCTCGGTTTCGCGATGGAGAATTTCGATATCACTGGGCGTTGGAGAGACCACTACGCGCAGGGTCAAGAGGTCGACGCGAGTGGGACACTGATGCGACAGTACCCGTTCGACGATGTGGTCGGCTTCAAGGAAGCGTTGGTTCAGGAGAAACAACGATTTGCGGTTGCGTTTACCGAGCACCTACTGAGATTTGCCCTGACTCGCGAGTTAAACCCTTATGATCATCTGACCGCCGAGGCCATTGTTGAGAAAACAATGGCGACTGAAATACGTCTGAAAGACCTCATTCGAGAAGTGACGTTGAGTCGCGCCTTTGTCGGGACCGAAGCCCCTGAATAACTGATTTCTTTGCTCGGGCCGCGAGACCGAATCCGACGAATCGCTGGTCGCTTCCACAACTGGTGTGCCCCTTTTGCGGAGGCTCGTCAGAGATTTAGACCGTCGCATGCAGGTCATCAATTGGAGCGTCGTGAATGGCAATTGACCCAATTTGCGGAATGACCGTAAGTGAAGCCTCAGAATAATCCAAGCCTGACCCAGATTGGGAATCCTAGCCAACCGCAACTCGTCACGATTCCAGCGTGCTGCCATGGCGAGGGAGAAGCGAGCATTGATCCCTCGCAGATCCAGAGTGATTTCTTTTGTCCCATGTGTGAAGGGGTCGAAAGTGACTCGCCGGGAGAATGCCCGATCTGTGGCATGGCTCTGGAGCCAACGCGAGCTCCAACGATTGATCGAAAAATCATTTACAGCTGTAAAACGCATCCCGCAGTCGCGCAGAAGGAGCCGGGTGAATGTCCAGAATGCGGGCGACCTCTTGAGCCTCAGTGGGCGGCAAGCGAGGGGTTGGAATCCGATCCCGAACTGCGAATGCTCACCTCACGATTCTGGGTTTCCGCCCTGCTCTGTCTACCGATCGTGATTTTGTCGATGGGACCGATGCTCGGGATACCGATCAAGGATTGGCTGAATTCAGGCGTTTCATTGGCCGTTCAGGCTGTTCTGGGAACGATGGTCGTCGGTTGGGTCGGCTGGCCTTTTCATGTTCGAGCGTGGCGATCCCTGGTCACTCGCAAACTGAACATGTTCACTCTGATCGGGATTGGAACGACTGCGGCGTTTTTTTATAGCCTTCTTGCGACCCTCACTCCCGGGATACTGCCGGATGCTTTCAAAGTGAATGGTGAAGTTGAAGTCTATTTCGAAGCGGCTTCGGTGATCATCACCCTGGTCCTACTTGGTCAAGTCTTGGAGCTGAAATCACGCCACCGCACAGGTGACGCCATTCGACAACTGTTGGACCTTGTTCCTGCTGCAGCTTGCCTGGTTCAGGATGGTCAAGAGCGAATCGTCGCTTTGCGAGACGTCCAACGAAGCGATCTTCTGCGCGTCCGTCCGGGAGAGCGGGTCCCAGTCGATGGTCGACTGCAAGAAGGGACCAGTCACGTGGACGAATCGATGATTACTGGTGAACCGCTGCCGGTGACCAAGCAGGTCGGTGACGAAGTAATCGGCGGAACCCTGAATCAAACGGGCTCCTTTCTGCTGAAAGCCGAAGAAGTCGGTGAAACTTCGGTTCTCGCAAAGATTGTTCAGCGTGTGGCCGAAGCGCAACGCAGTCGCGCGCCAATTCAGCGGATCGCGGATCAAGTTTCTGGTTATTTTGTCCCCGTCGTCATTCTCATCTCGATCATGACGTTTTTGGTGTGGGCCATCGTTCAGCCCGAGCAACCCGCGTTGGCTTGGGCGCTGGTCAACGCGGTCGCCGTCTTGATCATCGCCTGCCCTTGTGCCCTTGGACTTGCCACTCCGATGTCAATCACCGTCGGAATGGGTCGAGGCGCACGCGACGGTGTGTTGATCAAAAATGCAGAAATGCTTGAGTTGCTGGAGAAGGTGGATACCGTAGTGGTCGACAAAACGGGAACGCTCACTGAAGGTCAGCCGACCCTTTCCCAAATTTGCTCATTCGACGAGTGGAAACTCGATGATTTGGTGACGTTTGCCGCGGCAGTCGAAAGTCATAGCGAGCATCCATTAGCCCAAGCGGTGACCCGAGCAGCAACCGACCGAGACTTGAGTCTGCCACAATGCCTCGACTTTCAATCCATGACGGGCCAAGGTGTTCAAGGAAAGGTGGGTGAACACCTAGTACGTTTGGGCCGACTGGAGTTCATGGATTCCGAGGCGTGGCGGAATCAGGAAACGTCAACCAAGCTTGAGCTCTTTCTGTCCCGGAACGCGTTGTCCCTGATCCACATCGAAATCAATGGAGAGCCCGCGGGCGTCTTCTCCGTGGCCGACCCTCTCAAAAGCTCCACCATCCAAGCGATCCAGTCACTTCATCATCTGGGAATCCCGGTCATCATGTTAACGGGAGATCACCATGCGGCAGCGGAGCATGTCGCTCAAGAACTTGAAATCAAGGATTTCTCAGCGTCGATGACACCTGAATCCAAACACGCCCGAGTTGCCGAGTTGAAGCGGCACGGTCACTACGTGGCGATGGCGGGTGATGGCATCAATGATGCCCCGGCCCTGGCAGAGGCCCAGGTTGGAATCGCCATGGGAACGGGAACAGATATTGCCATCGAATCGTCCGACGTGACCCTTTTGCAAGGTGATTTACGAGGATTGGCGAAGGCCATTCGTTTAAGTCGCACCACCATGCGCAACATTCGACAAAATCTGGTTTTTGCCTTTCTCTACAATGCCATCGGCATTCCCATTGCCGCCGGTGTCCTCTACCCGTTGTCGGATAACCTTCTTCTGAATCCAATGCTTGCGGCCGCAGCGATGAGTCTCAGCTCCGTTTCGGTGATTTGTAACGCGCTACGTTTACGGGCAATCTCGTTGGATTGAACCCCGTAACGGGATCTCAATTCGACAACAAATGGATCTTTTTGCCTTCGAATGGCGTCAAGCGGCAGTGGATCGTAGGTTGGAAGGCCAGCCTTGCAGAACTGCCAGAGGATCTGGCCGCTGCAAGGTTTCTCCCTGTGACATTCACGACCGACGCACGGGAGGTGTGAAACGACGTCGCCAGCACGCAACCTCCACTCGAAGGATCAGGGTGACTGAAGCCTCGGTGCGGAATATCCTTGAGACTGGAGCTGCTTAAGTTTCTGGCTTAACTCCTCCACAATCTCTGGGTGTTTCAACGCAAGGTTGTCCCGCTGCCCGGGATCGTTTGCCAGATCGTACAACTCGACGGGTGAGTCATCGTCCGATGGGTAGTCGTATCTTTCAACCCACGCCCGATCGACTTTGCTCACGTAGCCCGACTTGGCATCAATCAGTAGCCATTCATGGGACCGGAGAGCGTAGCCACGTTCCCGGGTATTGTGGACGTGTGTTTGACGGACTTGAGAAACTTCGCCCTTGAGAACCGGTAGTTGATCATAAGAGTCATGAGCCGCGTCTTCAGGAAGTGGATAATTGACGATGGACGCGATGGTCGCCATCAGATCCACCTGTGAAATCAATGCATGACTGGTCTGTTTGGGAAGGATGATCTCGGGCCAACGAATCATGAAAGGAACATGATGACCCCCTTCATAGATATCGCGTTTTAAGCCACGAAAAGGCTTGGACGACCAGTGATTGAACTTGGTGTCGCGCGCGTAGGCATAACGTTCGGGTCCATTGTCCGCCGTGAAGATCACCAGCGTATTTTCTGAGAGCCCCGCATCCGCCAGCGCCTTCATTAGACGACCGATGACATCATCTGTTTGCACCACAAAGTCGCCGTAGGGGCCCGCTTGACTTCGACCATCGAATTCATCGTTCGGAATGATGGGTGCATGCGGGCAGGGGAACGCGAAATAGAGAAAAAAGGGTCGCTCTTCGGTTTTTCGAGAATGCAGGTAGGACACGCCCTTATCCGCCAAAGTGGGCAATACCTGATAAGGATCCCAGCCGGTCACCATCGGGCCAGGTCGACATTCCCAGCCCCCTTCTTTGATGGGCTTCCAGACGGACGTATCCATCAGCGTATCAGGCGGTTGGACCAGTCGGTCATCTTCGATCCACGCGTAAGGTGGAAAATTAATCACGGTATCACCAAAGTAGTGGTCGAAACCCTGATCCAATGGCCCTTGCGGAATCGATCTTGACCAGTCAAAGTCCTGAGGCTGAATGCTCTTGGTATCCGAAGTTCGCAGGGAATCCCAGTCCCAACCGAGATGCCATTTGCCGATGCATGCCGTGTCGTATCCACGGTCCTGAAGCATCTCGGGAAGCGTCAATTGATCGGGCTGGAATACCGTGCCACCCAGCGGGCCGACAATGCCATGAAAATCCCGCCAGTGATAACGGCCCGTCAACATGGCGTAGCGACTTGGGGTGCAGATTCCCGAAGATGAGTGCCCGTCGGTAAATCGGATTCCCTCGGACGCAAGCTGGTCCAGGTTCGGCGTCCGTATTTTTGATTCTTCATTTTGAGCGCTCAGATCACCGTAACCGAGATCATCCGCATAAAGCAGAACAATATTTGGTCGATCGCTTGCCTGGCAAATATGGGTGATCCCCAGAAGTGGAATTAAAACTCCCACCATTGTCATACTCAAGTGCGTCTTCATGAATCGATTTCCCTGCGATAAGGGGTCAGTTGCAACGAGCGTGCCGGGGATCGCGTGGCGGGAGCGATCTTGCGGACGATTCATTAGACTCACATTGTCCCCATGCAACCACTGCCTATGATGGCATATGCACTCCTCCACTACCCGATCACCTTAGGCGATACCATGCCCAGCCCTGTCGCGATGACCATTGCGGGTTCTGACCCGTCCGGTGGAGCCGGCCTTCAGGCAGACCTGAAGACTTTTCACCAACACGGGGTCTATGGCGCCAGTGTCGTCACCTTGCTCACCGTCCAGAACACTCAGACGGTCTCGGCCGTGCATCCATTAGTTCCAGATCTTGTCACTCAACAGTTTGATGCCGTTGTCAGCGACCTCTCACCCGCAGCAACGAAAACCGGTGCTTTGGGAAATCGCAATTTGATGCAGGCCGTTGCCAGCCGCCTTCACGAGGCCACTTTTCCGATCGTCGTCGACCCGGTGATGATCAGTAAGCATAAGGTCCCTCTGATGGATGAAACATGCATCCAATTATTTACTGAGTCGATTTTGCCCTCAGCATCTCTTGTAACCCCAAATCTGTTTGAAGCCACCAAACTTGCAGGTGTGACGATCACTGATCTTGACTCAATGAAAGAGGCCGCCAGCAAGATCCGTGACATGGGCGCCGAGGCCGTACTGATCAAAGGCCTGAAGCAGCACGACCAAATATCGGATTTGCTTTTGGCAGACGGGGAGTTCTCCATTTGGAACACCCCTGTCCTCGATACACCCCATACGCACGGAACAGGCTGCGTCCTATCGGCGGCCGTTACCGCGAGGATTGCTAAAGGAACATCGATTCTTCAAGCGGTCGAAGGGGCCAAACGGTTCATTACCCACTCGATTCAGACGGCACCGGGCCTTGGACATGGTGTCGGCCCGGTCAATCTTTTCGCCCCCGTCGACCCCTAGCAAACCGACCATCCTGCAATTCCTATGGGAGATTGTCACGTGACCGATGAGCTGAAAGCCCATGGACTCCAGTTCGATAATTCTTTCGCCGATCAGCTCGAAGGATTCTACGTTCCCTGGAAGGCAGAAAAGGTCGATCATCCAACACTTCTGCACTGGAACGATACCGTCGCTCAAGAACTGGGATGGGAGGGTGACCTGCAGCCGGCAGTTCTTGCAAGCGTCTTCTCAGGTAACCAGTCGATTGAAGGGATGAAACCCATTGCTCAAGCTTATGCCGGGCACCAGTTTGGTGGATTCTCGCCACAATTGGGTGATGGACGAGCATTACTACTGGGTGAGGTTGTGAACTCCAATAGAGAACGCCATGATCTTGCGTTGAAAGGTTCAGGACCGACTCCCTTTTCTCGCGGAGGGGATGGACGAGCAGCCATTGGCCCTGTCTTGCGGGAATACTTGATCGGGGAATTCATGCATGCCGTGCGGATTCCGACAACCCGCGCGCTGGCTGCCGTCTCGACCGGTGAATCTGTCTACCGAAACGGTCCTCTACCCGGTGCCGTCTTGACTCGAGTTGCCTCAAGCCATCTGCGGGTAGGCACCTTCGAATTTTTTGCAGCCCGGCGACAGAATGACCTGCTGAAGAAATTGACGGAATACACCATTCAGCGACATTGTCCGAATCTGGAGCAGTCAAACCATCCTGAACTGGATCTGTTGGAACACGTATCTCGGCAACAAGCTCAACTGATCGCAAAATGGATGTCGGTGGGCTTCATCCACGGCGTCATGAACACGGACAACATGACGATCTCGGGCGAAACCATTGATTACGGTCCCTGTGCCTTCATGGAAAACTATCGACCGAACACCGTCTTCAGTTCGATCGACACCCAAGGACGTTACGCCTATGACCAACAACCTTCGATCGGACTTTGGAACCTGAGCCGATTTGCCGAATGTCTGATCCCGCTGGTTAATCAATCGGATCAGGCCGCCGCAATCTCGGCGGCGACGGAAGTTCTGGAACCATTCATGGACCACTACAAAGACGCTTGGATTCGAGAGTTTGGACGCAAACTGGGCTTATCGAATGCCGCGGTCGCAGACCAAGCCATGATTCAGGATTGGCTCCACCTGTTGCAAACGGATCAAGTGGACTACACGCTGGCATGGCGAGGTCTTGTCGACGAATGGAAGTCTCCTTCCGACGCATTGGCATCGCTGTTCTCGAATCACGACAAGCTGACATCTTGGCTCCAGCAATGGAAGACCCGACTATCTCAAGAGTCGGTGGATCCTCAAACCATCACCGACACTCTGGAATCAGCGAATCCACTGTTTATTCCTCGGAATCATCACGTCGAACATGCGCTCGAGTCTGCAACCAACGACAACAATTTAGAGCCCTTCGAGAATTTATTGCGTGTCATCTCGGCTCCTTTTCAAGACCATGAAGGTATGGCGGAACTGGCGACACCGGCCGACGCGGAGTTCACCGCCTGCTACAAAACGTTTTGCGGAACCTGACCCGACCGCAATTCGATTCGGACGTCGGTCGCTCAACATGCAGGTCTTCTGCGCACGTATAACAACGCCTGTCTCGGCAGGATAACGCTAGCACTTTGCTGGTCTGAAACGCTCTGTTTCTGGCTTGCCCCCCAGCTCGAGGTGGACACACGCGCCTTCAGTCGCAATCTTACAACCGTTACAAGCGGTAAAGTCAAGTTATCTTCACCGAACCGCCGATAATCCTCAAACAGCAAAAGTCGGCTTCAGGTAACCGGTGACGGAGCCCGAATCTGGCGGGGTTCTTGTGAGGATTTGATATGAGATATCACGCGTCAATCTCGTGCGCAATCGTGTTCTTTGCATTGATGGAGTCGGGATTCGCTCAGGGAATCTACTTGCCGGCGGTCGGCCCTGTGAACCGTGCGATGGGAGGTGCGTCGGTCGCGGCGCCCTTGGATGCAACGGGGGCTTTGTATCGAAACCCTGCCACGATGGCGGCATTACCCTCGTCACAGTTGGATATGTCCGTGGGCTTGTTGCTGGCGGACTACGAAGTCGCTTCGGAAATCTCTGGCTTGGGGGCAGGTGTCACGGGGGGAGAACCCGGCGCGAACCCACTCGTTAACGGAGCTTGGGTCCATCAAATGCCTAATGATCGGCTACGGTTCGGTTTTGGATTTAACACCGCGGCGGGTTATTTCGCGAATTCCCCTGTCGACGCAACCAATCCCATCTTGGCTCCACCGCCAGTCGGTTTTGGGCGATTTTCGGGCTCTGCTCAGTTCTTTCACATGACCCCAGCCTTGTCCTACCTTGTGTCCGACCGTCTCTCGGTTGGCGTGAGTCCGATTTTGAGCATGGGCCTGTTCACTTCGAATTTCTCTCCCTTTGTGCCCCCGAACGCTGACGGGAGATATCCCTCAGGTAATGGAACGCGTTTCTCCTGGGGTGGCGGCGTCCAACTCGGTGCCTTCTACATCCACAACAGTTGTTGGCGATTCGGTGCCTCACTTCGTAGCCCCATCTGGCATGAGGCGTTTCGGTATCATGCGGAGGACGAAAATGGACTCCCGACGGTCAACGAAACCCGTTTCGACTTGCCGTTGGTCGCGTCGCTTGGATTATCTTATTCGCCCGATGCCTGCACCTTGATCGCGTTTGACACTCGTTTTACCGACAATCAAAACGCCGCAGGATTTGGCGACGCTGCCCAGTTCCAACCCGACGGGTCGATTGGCGGCTTGGGCTGGAATAGCCAGATGAGTTTTGCGATAGGACTGCAACGAAAAATCACTCAACGGTTCTACGCGCGTTTCGGCTATATGTACGCTACCCGTTTGATCGACGGTCCAGAAGCCGCGATCAATGCCAGTGGAACGAATCTCGCCTATCGCCATTTGCCCAGTTGCGGCGCATCCATTCGTCTGGCCGATCATGTTTCGATCAGCTTCGCTTATAGCTACTCGCCCAAAGCGACGATTTCGGGCCCCATCTACCTACCCGACAATACGCCCATACCGGGCTCCGAAGCCTCCAACCAGATGGCCGCCCATGCCGCGGAATTCGGCGTCAGCGTGAGTTACTAGTCGCGTTGGCATTGGGCTCAGGAATCTCGTTGAGCGTATAGAATGCGTGGATGTGCAACAACGGTTCTCCCTCACGGGACCGCATGCCACGGAGATCAAATTCGTGCACGTGCCCCTTGACCCTCCCTTCCACTTCCAGATGGACATGCATGCCATCTTTCGAAACGATCGCACGGCTGACACGAGGGTTCGTCTGGTCCACCTCAGGGCTCCCGTAACCCTGCTGATAGACATGCGTGAACGTCCCTAGGTGATAGGTATCGGGTTGAGACGCGATCTTGGAATCGACCGGCAAAGTGAACTCAAGATCAAAACCGTCGCTGGCAGCAGTAATCTTTTTGATTTCAAAAGGGGTTACCCCGGTCCAATCGAGTCGTTGCAGTGCATAAGCTTTCGGGCCTCGAACCGGCCATCCACGATTGGTTCCTCCGAGGAATAGGTCACCTTGGGGAGTAAACTCGCATGCAAGAAGTCCGGTCGCCAACCCCTCCCGAAATGGATAACAGGCGCCCTGCCAGACGCCGTTCACCTTCTCGGTCGTTGCCCGCATCACGACACTCAAACTAAAGTCCCCAATAAAGATCTGATCTTCGAATGGCCCAAACTTTCCCTCGGTTCGATCGACCCTGAATCCCGAAATCGATCGCCCCATTCGGATATAGGGAAACACAACCGCGTAGGGGACCAACTGCTCCACCTTTTCACGTTGCAGCGCAAGACGAGAACCACTTTCCGGCTCCACGGGCTTGGGACCAAGCAACTCCGTGAGGTCATACCAGTTGAAGCTCACCGGGTGCCCCATAAATCCACCCTGCTCCAAAACCTTCAACGAACAGGAACCGTTCCAAGGCCCCTGACTCTCTGCATAAAACATGACTCCATGCTCGTTGGGGCCGATGCCGCAAGGACTTCGAATCCCGCTGGCGACAGGCAACGTCTCGCCCTCTGGAGTGACTTTCAGACACCAACCTCGAAACGGAACTTTTGATCGATAGCTCTCGCTCAGACAAAGGGCCACCCAGATGTTGCCTTCTGAGTCCGGCTTCGAGCCAAACGCAAATTCGTGATAGTGGTTGAATCCCCAAACATCACTGAGTGTTTGAAAATCGTCGGCTCGACCATCTCCATCCAGGTCGCGAATTCGAGAGACTTCGGTTTGCTGCGTGACCCAGAATGCATCGTCTCGGTAAGCCAGTCCAAGCAACTCATCCAAACCGCTTGCATACCTCCGGAATATCGGCTCAGGATGTTCTTCAAAAACACCGGTCGCTAAAAGAATGTCGCCTCGCCGCGTTCCAATGGCGAGTTGGCCATCGGGCATCACCTCGAAGCTCCCCGCTTCAATCGCCATCGTTTCAGGGATGGGAATATCCACGATTTTGTAGTACTTCGATTCTTGCTCCGCAGTTCCCCAATATTCGCCCAGCGTCTGGGACCAGACCTGACGAGGCATTGCGAACAGCAGGGCCGAAAGGAGGAACGACCATTTGAACATTGAATTTACCATGTATATAAAACTTCGACGTTTACCTTGGGTTTTGATGCAACCAACTGAACTTGCAGCTCCATCTGATCACCAACTTCTACAAGCTCCCACTTTTCATCCGTGCGCAACTCGATCGTGAGCCCTTCGTCGGTTTCAAAACGATTTTCGGAGAATTGCTCAACCTTTCTGGACCGTAGCAATCGAAAGACCAGAGGCTTTTCTGCGTCCTGGGATTCGAAGGTGAGGCTTCTCTTCAGCGTCACCTCTGTCTCGCCCGACCGAACCCCTTTGAAGAAATCGGTCACACGCATTCCTTGATAGGTGTAGCGAAACTCGGGCCGCCGTTTCTCATCCAGACGATATCCCTGGAATCGGTATCCCAGGGGTCGGCCGGATTCAGGATTCCACGGCTGTTGAGGGTCAAAGAGTTCGGGGCCCTTTGACAACTGGAGAACCTTCTGGCCGAGAGGACGCACTTGACCATGCCCCTGACTCCTCCAAACCCCGGATGGATCAGCAAACTTTCCTTTCCAGAACATGGCCAACCTGAGTTGTTCGGCATCGAATACGATGTTCACTCCAGCCGGGTAACCAATCCCAATACCCCGTTTTCCAACGCCAGGATAGGCACGCCGCAGCATGACCGCTTCATCCGTGGCCAACAACTCGATCGGCTCGCGTTTCAACCCGCGCGGTGTTCCCGCCTGCCGACCGTCCGCAAGGTATGTCCAGATCGCTTCAATTTGACGATCGGCATTACCCTCGAGGATTTCAGAGCGAATCGATCGGCCACCCGGCCAAAAGGATGGCATGACGGTGTTTGGGCTCAAAGACTGAGGATCTCTCATGTAGGCCTCGAACCAATCCCTCTGTAAACGCTCGTGCATTTCGGTGAGGTCAACGGCGGACATCGTTTCCGAAGGGTTCAGTTGATAGGTATGACAAGCAATGCAATTGAGACCCTGATTACCCACCAACTGCTGACCCGTTTTTCGCGTCTCTCGGCGGTCTGACAATTCGGGATACGATCGGGCCGGTCGATCGTCACACTCCACCAGATTGGAAAGCAGCGATTCGAGGTTGCTTGCCCCATACTGTGGCATTCTGGTTTTCATGTAAGGCCGAATCGAGCGTCCACTCACGAGGACCTGCCGTATCCATTTGGCGTTCAATTTATCTCCCACACCGGTCAGGTCGGGAGGCAATCGACCCTGCGGACCAAGATTGAAATCTGCCGTTTGAAAAAAGGGATCTCGCTCAAGACTCACGCCTCCCAAGCCCTCTCGTGGGTGGCATGCGTAGCAATTGAGGGTCGCCATCGCGAGTTCAATCTTGCTCCTGCTGTCAAATTTGGGTGTCTCCTCCGACAGTGTCTCCGCAAGCAAACTTTTTTCGTCCCTTGTGATGTCGTAACGAGGCCAACGCCCGGACTCTTGCGAGAGACAGCCTGAGGAATACGAACTGATGGACACCGCATCGAGAGGCGGAACGCCAACCGTGGAGTGGCAATTCGAACAGCCCAACTCTTGAAAATGGGATCGTCCTTTTGCGGCCTTGGACATGTCCACAACGAAGTCCGTCGACGTGATGAGGTCTAAACTCCCCGCAAGATAGTGTGCTAGATCCTCCGCTTCAAAATGATCCAGTTTCATATTGGGCATTCGTCCATCCGGACGGACCTGTAGCGGATCCTCAAGGAAACGAGTCAGGGATTGGATGCTGTATTTCTCCTGCAACCCGCCTAAAGAAACCGAAGCGGAGACCTCCATCTCCTTACCGTCCGAACTTCTGGGAGCATGACACGCCACGCAACCGACTTCATGGAACAGTGCCTCCCCTCGTTTCGCGCGATCCACCTCCCGGGTCTCCCGGGTGAACGGCGATTGAGAATCCATTGACACAAGGAAGTGCGTGATTTCCTCCGCGACCGGCCGCCTCGCTTCAGGCGAAATCTGGTTTAGCATGTGAGGCATGCTTGTTCCAGGCTCGGTACTGCTGGGGTCCATAATGAATCGAATCAGATACTCCGGATCGACCCGGCTCCCCACTTCATCGAGTCGGGGAGCCTGCCTCGGGGGCACCCCATAAACATCCCCATCATGACTCACTGCCCGCTCGTGGCACGCTCGACAGTTCAGTTCATCCAGAAGCACGAGGCCGGCGAGGTGCGGCTGCAAGTTCCGGCCTTCCGCATACCCGCCGCCGCTTGGATCCGGAACACGACTGCGATCTTCCTTCATTTCGATCAGGTATCGTACGAGATCGAGAAATTCCTGGCGGCTATTGAGTTGATCCACCAGATTATCTGGCATGGATGAAACCGGACTCAACCGAATGTCTTCGATGGTCTCCAAGCGAAGTTGTCGGAGGCGATAGGGTGCAGTAATCTCCCTCCCCAATAATATCTCGTCTCCCTTCCGAATCACCCGAAGACTCACCGTCTCACCATCGTCGGTTTGAACCAGACTTGTCTCATAGCCTTTCAAGATCTTTCTCGAGGGGTACAGCAGGGCTTCAATGAGATCTCGATCGGCCATCTCTTCAGAACGCTGGCTCAAATCAGGCCCGACCGCTTCACCCGAGCCACGAGCGTGACAATTGGCGCATCCGAGTTCCTTTTGGGCAAACAGAATGGCACCTTGCACTGCATCCCCTTGGGCGCGGGCGTCGCTCACCAATTTTTCAACCGACTCCTGCTGCAGTTGCTCGGACAGCTCTTGCGCACTCGCCTCTTGAGAACCCAACCAGCAAAACCAGAAAATGAGCAAGGTGGAAAGGCGAAGTTCCATGGGCATCTCGGTTGGCGTTGAAGCGAATGGAGCGGAAAGTCGATGAAGTTCCCGCTCAGTCACATTAAATGGATAAAGTCAGACTGAATCATTGGCACTCAACGCTCCGCCGTAACCGCCATCACGATTGGCGCCGACGTATCCGAACCCTTTACCAGTTCAATTTTCTCGATTGTTTGCTCCCGCTCGACGTTGACCATGAGGTAGCGGAGTTGCTGCCCACCGAGTTGAAATGCAAATTCACTCTCAGGCACGTCGACACGCCGAATATAATCTGCGAAGTGCACGCCATTGATCAGCTCATGGTCTTCCGTCTCCCCGTCGTCGTAGTGCAGACGTACAATCATCGAAACCGTCTGACGACTATCGTAGGGGTGATTCCATCCACCCACCCCGCTGAGAAAATGGATCGCCTTCGCTGTTGTATTGCAAGGCAGGCTGACCGATTTAGGCATCTTGGGTGGCAAGGGTCCGAAAGGTCCATGAAGAAGAATGATGTTCGGCGTGGTTTTGCCGCGAGGATCGGTGAGAACAAAGGGGATGTTTTTGAAGACTTTTGGCTTCCAGTCGTCAAAGATCATCCGGTCAGCACCGTTGTCTCCATTACTGAAGAGTCCCTTAGTGCTTATGGCTGTCGCGTAGCGATCGAGCGAAATTGGCAGAAACGGACCTTTGTCGGTCAGAAACTCGAGCAGATTCGAGAGTTCTTTTTCAGAAATCTGCTTTTCGAAACCTTCCGGCATCACTGACTTTCGAGAGGCCGTAAGCTCCTCAATGTCTTCCCGTGGAATATCAATCTCTTTCGCCTGAGAATCAATGATCGTGATGCTGGTTTTCGATTCTCCCGCGAGCATTCCACTTGCCACCAGACCGTCGATCGTCTGAACCGTGTAGAGACGAAAATTACCTTCGACGTTCCGAGACGGATCGATGATGTGCGTCAGCAATTCCTCTTTGGGATGCACTGCCATGCCCGTCAGGTTTGGACCGATATCATGACCGATCTCTCCATGCTTATGGCAGGCGGAACAGACCTTGGTAAAGACCTCGCGTCCCGCTTTAACGTCTCCCTGAATTTCGGTGACATGCATCAGAGATTGCAGGACACGCTCCCGATCCGCATCGGGGAGTCCTCCCCCCATGGCCAGCAATGCCTCGGCCCGGTCGCGAAGATTTGCATCCGGGAATGAACGCAGCGAGCGTTTCTGCTCCAATGTCAACTCGCTCAGATCAAATGTCTGGCCTTCAACCGCCGTCAGCAAAGCCGCCGTCCACTGCGGTCGACTGAGAAGCACATCGATTGCTTTAGCCTTAACCTGAGGTGTCATCTCCGACAGGGCACGAAGTAGAATCCCACCGCCTTCGGATGCAGTGCTGCGCTTGATGGAGCTTAGCAATTCATAAGCGAGCATCGGTGGGGTTTGCGGGTTGATCTGACTCACCATCATCGAAAACACCTCTGCGTTCCCTGACTGGAAAGTCACCAATTCCAGTGCCGCATTGGCCCTCACGGCCATTTCTGCTTCCCCGTCTGCAAGAACCGTTGCCAAGGATCGAACAATCTCACTCGCATATTGATCCAAAACACTCGACTGGCATTGGGACGCGACGCGAATCAGCTTGGTTTTGATTGAAGCCTCCGAGGCATTGAACGTTTTGACCAAAGCGTCATCGAAGGCATCGCTCGTTTTCATTTCAAAGTCTTTAGGTAAGCCATTCGATAGCCCATCAAGGACTGCCAGAGCAAGTTGCGGTCGCGTCGTCGACAGGGCTCGCACGATCGTCTCCAGTTGTTGAACCGCAGGTCTTCCGCGTGCGACGTGCTCGGCAATCCGACGTGCAATCGCAATTTCAGCCGCGGAAGGTTGCTTGGCTTGATCAGACGACAAGGCTTCGAGAAACGAAACCGCATGAGCCGCCGCTGCCGAGGTCAAAGCGTCGACCAAGACAGGATCCGTCATCGTCGACGCAAGTCCGAAAATGAGCGAACCCGCTGGTTTGCTCACCGGCATATCCGCGAGTGTCAGGACGGCCTGCAGTCGAACCTGAGCGTCGTCGTCGCCAAATATCTCCTGGTGGGCCAACAACTTTTCAACTCCCCAATCATCGTTGGGTAGCACGGCCAAAGCATTCCTTCGCACGCCAGCTGAAGGGTGGGAAAGTCCAAGAATCACCCCTTCCCTTGCCACTTCGGAGTCAGCCCCTTCCAACGCGCTCAAACCTTGAAGGGTTTGCAGCGCATGAATCGCCCCCACGTTGAGGCCAACTTCGTCCAGTTCCTGATCTCGAATGTGACCGAGTAGTTCGGGAATCGCGTCGCGAGCCTGCTTTTCAATCAATAGTCGTTGCGCTTGAAGTCGCCAGACAAATGAAGGATGAGTCAGGGCAGCGACGAGTTGCGAGGTTGAGGCTTGACTCAGATCTTTAATGGGGTGAATCGAATCCTTGCTTCCGTCGAGGCTTACCACTCGGTAAATGCGACCATGCTTTTTATCTCGAAGATCGCTGACATAAGCGCGACCTTTGCCGGTTTCGAAACCTTGAGGTGTAGGATTGTGTTGGATGATGTAGTTGTACCAATCGATCACCCAGACGGCGCCATCTGGTCCAACCTCAGCCATGATCGGAGCGGACCACTCATCGTCGCTTGCCAGAAGGTTGACGGGACTGGTCGACGTGAAGTTTGCGCCGTCTCTTCGAAGAACAAACGTGCCCACAAGATGTCCCGTTGGCCCACAGACAAAGGCCGTTTTGTTCCACCACTGACGGGGAAATGCTCGGGCCGTGTAGAGGGCGTGACCTGCCCCGGCGGTATATCCACCAAATTGATCGACCTGCCGGACGTTTTCCGTGATTGGATCAAATTTGAACGTGTCCGCGATGGAACCCAGCGTGGAAGGTGCCCAACCGCGAACCTTTTCGTAATAACGATTAGGGATCGGTGAAAACATGCTTGGATTGTGGTTGGCCGTAGAGCCGAAGATCAGCCCCTCTTCACTGATTCCAAGTCCCCAAGTGTTGTTGTTGCTGGACCGGATGAATTCCAGATCAGTCACGTGAGGCGGATCCGTTTGCGAAAGCTTGAACCGCCAGAATCCCTGGCGAAACGTCTGCGCCGTATTGCCCGAAATTTTGGGCGTACTGTTGTTGTAACCCTGCATGGCCCAGATCCAGTTATCCAAACCGTAACGAAAATTGCTGACTCCTCCGTGCGTGTCACCAAGCGACCAGTTTGAGATCAAAGTGGACTTTTCGTCAGACACATCGTCGCCATCGGTGTCCTTGAGGTAAATCGTCTCGGTCCCGTTTTGGACCACCGCGCCACCACGGACAATCACGATTGCCGTAGGGATACTAAGTCCTTCCGCAAACACGGTAAATTTGTCGGCAACATGGTCTCCATCAGTATCTTCACAGATACGGATCCGATCCCGATTGGTCCCCAGTTCATTGGGATAGTCAAGTGTTTCGCAGATCCAGAGCCGGCCCTTTTCGTCCCAGGTCATCGCAATCGGCTTTGCTTGAAAACTTCGCTCATCCGCATAGTGCCGCACAGCCATGCCTTCAGGCGTGACGAAGTGCTTCATCGATTCATCCACTGACAGCGGCTTTTGCATGCGGTTGCGGGGCTTTCCTTGCGCGCCCCAGTTTGCTCCCGGAGTGTAGTTTGGAATTTTGGGCCCCACATCCACGTACTCAAAGTCCTTAACATCGTCACGCGGTTGTGTTGTGCTTGGCACTGAAAACGTTTCTCGGTCAACAAAGGCAGGCACCAGACCGGGGTCGTCATCACATGCCCACCGGATGCCCCGTTCGACGAGGTTATGAAAACCGGGTTGCGTGAATGTGCGTTGGTCATGCCCCCAGGCCGTGTAAAAAATTCGACCGTCACCATGGGTTCTCACCCATGTCCACGGCTCCCTGTCTTTTCCGTCTGCCTGCTCTCCCTCGACACGGTATTCAAGAACGGTTCGATTTGACTCGTTATGCATGTGGTGGATGTAGGTTTCATCCCAGCTCGTGAAACCTCCGTAGCCCTTCATGATGGGATGATCGGGAACCGCGTTTTGTGTGGAAAAAACCTGTCCGCCATGCCGTTGAAACTGAGCACCCATTAAAGCAACCATCTCGGGGTTGTTACGCCAACAGAACGTCGCGCAGTGCAGAGGAATAAAGCCCTTGCCATCCGAAATAAAATCCAGCAGCGCCTTCGCCTCGGCGTCTTCGATACGATCAATGTTGGCGTACAAGACGAGTCCATCGAAATCTGCAAGCGTCCGGTCATTCAGGTCGCTCATCCGGTCGGTATACGTCAGACGGATTCCCCGTTCTTTCAGAGTGGGTTCCAGTTCCTGAAATCGGCGCGCGGGTTGATGGTGCCCATTATCTCCCATGAAGAGCAATGAGAGATCGCGGGCCAGAACATTGGCCCCGGTCGCGGCAAAGACGATCCAGATGATGCATGAAGAGAACAGGATTGGACGCATGCGTTTCAAGGCCTTATTCATCGATTCATTCTCAGAAAGCAATAGAAATTACAGATTTGCGAATCGCCAAGATGCCGAGTCGTCGTAGACGATCGCTTTTCATAACATCGACCGTACAATTACCCCAACGTAAACTCGGGCAATTTCACAATCTCACCGCCCTTTGTGGCGGATTCGTGAGCGCAGATGCCAACGCACGTCCAGTTTGCACTTGTCACGGCGTTCGGAGATGGATCACGATCTTCTAACAGGGCCGATACAAATTCATGGACCAGATGAGGGTGGGAACCGCCATGCCCCCCGCCCTGAATGAAGGACAGATGTTCGGCATCATGAATCTCTGCCGGCAATGTAAAGCGGCGAATCTCTTCTGGTAACAGGTGCGCAAAATCAGGAATTTCGACCTTCTCTGGAATCTCGGGTTCAGGTTTTTTCGCCGTGTGAATGACATGAGGTTCGTTTTCCACCAACGTCCATTCGAAGCTTTTTTTCGTGCCGTAGACATCAAAACTTTCCCGGTACTGCCGGGCGACATCGTATAAAAATCTCCAGATATGGGCAGTCAGATCAGAATCCTTGACCTTGATATGGCAAGTCTCCACAGCAAACTGATTACCGGATTTTTGCGCGATATCCTCTCGCACCGTTCCGGAACCGAAACAGCTCACATATTCCGCCAACCCACTGACAAGGCCGAGGCAAGGACTGACGACATGCGTGGCATAGTGCATGGGAATCATTTCTTCCCAATAGCTTGGCCAGCCATCCATATCCTGAGGATGTGACGCGGCGAGATGCTGAATCTTGCCGAGTTCGCCTTGCTCATAAAGTTGCTTGATGTAAAGAAACTCACGGCTGTAAACCACCGTTTCAGCCATCATGTATTTCAAACCGGTCTCTTTGACCTTTTCAACAATTTGCTGACATTCTTCGATGGTCGTCGCCATGGGAACCGTGCACATCACGTGCTTACCGGCATCCAACGCCTTCAGTGACATCCAGGCGTGATCCGGAATGGGACTGTTGATGTGTACAAAATCAATTTCCGGATCACTCAGGACATCATCGTAGTTGGTGAACCGTTTTTCGATCCCGAACTGTTCGCCCGCCTTATTCAATTCGACTTCGTTTCGGCGGCAGATTGCCGAGATATTCGCCGTGGGATGCGCCTTGTAAATAGGTATAAATTCGGCTCCAAAACCCAATCCGATCATCGCTCCGTTAACCATTCGGCTCACCATCCACCCTTTCAGTTCACGAATTCTTTTGACGAAGATTCACCGGCCTTGATTCAAGCTCCCGAATCTCCACAGAGTTGAGTCACCATCCGCACGACCAGGATCAGCAACACACTCGACGTGAATGCCATCACCGGGGCCGCCTCGCGAGCGAAACCTCAACCTGTCGATTATCTCGAATGAAGTTTGAGATCCAATGAGTTTGTGATCAAAATGTTTGAGATATTTGATCCTTCGGGCCAGAGAGCAAATTCGGCTAAATCCCCATGAAGCCCCTCGAATTTGGCCTTCAAGTCCGCAAATCGGCTTAAAAAGCATCGGTTTAAAATGCGTTTTGATCGTCCCACCCCTATTTAAGCATGAGCCATCATCGACCGGTCGCCTCCTTTATTGAAACCTCGAATGCCGCTCGCCACGGTGTTGAAAGTCATATTTGCGCAGGTATGGCATCACAACGCGTGGTCGGTTGATCTGCCGGAATAAGAAACGATGGCGGAGGCCGGCTGAATCGCTGAACCTCAAGAGGTTACAGCATCATCACTTGGATCGAGCCAGACGAAATTGTTCAAGCGTCCAGAGAAACGAATCGAAAAATCGACCGGCAACATCCGCACTAAAAATTCTCCTTCCGTTCTAATGATCTTTCCACCCTCTATCCTGAGCACTTTGGCCCGTTTCTTTTCGCAACATTGCAAGTTGCCGCAAGGATCGCACAATGAGGATCTGCCAGTGAGGATCTGCCAGTGAGGATCACACTTTGGACACAAGACATGTTTAATGTGGATGGTCCATACTGGGACCGATCGCAACTTCCGTCATTCATATCGAGTGAATGAAACGGAACTCAAACCGAACCAACCCCCTGTTTTGGGATCGGAAAATGCTACCACTTCATGGCAAACGCCCCAGCGATTTGAACTTGAAACGGGGCATGGTCACCGCCCTCGGCCACCTTGTGCTCTTCCTGACTTCGTTGGCGTATGGACAAGACCCTGCTGTTCAGACACCCCACCAAGAACGTGTCCCACACATCGATCGGCAAGGCCGCATCCTTCATCGCTACGACCCCGAAAAATCGTTCTTCATGCTGGCCAGCTGGGGCGTGCCGGAGTCTCGGATCTACAAAGGCATCGACTACCGTTGGCATCATCTTGTTGACGCCGGGTACAACTGCGTCTGGCCTTGGCCGATGGGGGGCTACACGACGGATCGACAACTCTCCCAAGCCAAGGAACATGGGCTTCAGGTGGTCCTCATGAGACGACCCAGCGGAGAGGCATTGAAGGCCATTGCGGACCACCCGAATTTGATGGGTATCGTCTGGCAGGATGAACCTTTGATCAATTACCCGCTTGAACAACAAGGCCAACAAGTCGAGGAATTCAAAGCCTTCCGATCGGAGGTAAAATCCATCGCGCCTGACCTGCCCGTCTTCGTCAATACCGCCTCCTGGATGATTGGCAATGGCCGCGAGCACTGGATTCGTTGGCACAAGGAAAGCGACGTGAGTTGTCATGACAACTACGTCATTTGGCCCAAAACTCGATCACTTAACCTGGGTTCCTATGGCACCGAGAAAAACGGAATCGCGGACAGTGTTTCACTTGCTGCGCGGTTGAGTGAAGGGCGGAAGCCAGTTTGGCTCGTGGTGGGTGCGTTTGAAACGGAACATCCTGCCTCGGTACAGTTTCCGTTTCGATATCCCACGCCTGATCAACTTCGCAGCATGGTTTACACGGGCCTGATCCATGGAGCTACTGGAGTGGTCTACTACGCCTGGGACAGCAATGTCACTCGCTTTGGAATTGCACCACAACAGCAAACTGAAATTCCAGGTCGCCCTGCCGCAACGCCGATCCAAGCATTGCAGGCCGAGGTTCTATGGAAAACGGTCGCTCAGTTGAACCGTGAACTTCGACAACTGGCCCCTGCCCTGCTTTCACCAACGATCTCGGAAGTTGAGTACTCCGTAAGGTTCGAAGGGGAATCGATTACCGAAACACCTATTCGCACGCTGCTCAAACCGCTTTCGAAGAATGAATGGGTCCTCTTGATGGTCAACATGGATGATGCGGTGCTCAACGCGAACCTCGAGTTTGACCGCATCATCAAATCAGCCGAGTGGATGTTTGAAGGTTCATCCGTATTGAAACGTGAGGAAGTCGGTACAAGTTTTGAAGTTTTGTTTGAACCATTCACGACGCGAGTCTTGCGACTCCAACCAGGAGGCGGTGAATAAATCGCACCATCCGCCTGAGATCGAAGTCGGTGGCCCGGGTTAAATTTCTGATTCATCCGTCGAATTGGGTCTGAGGCTCAGTTACACTCGTTTCTCCGTTTTGCCCCCGTGGCTCTTTCCGCAGCTTTTCGTCTCCATTAATGAAAGCGAGGCCTTGATATGCAACGTCGGAACTTTCTTGCGGTATCCGCCGCGGCAGGTACTCTCTCGTGGCTTCAACCGCAGACCTTGTTCGCATCGAATCGAACGGAAATTGAAAAAGGGCTCGTGGTTCTGTTCCAAGGCGACTCCATCACAGATGCCGGACGGAACAAAAAGGAGCCTGTGGCCAATTCTGGTTTAGGTCGAGGCTATCCCAACCACGTGGCCGAGGCGGTGCACAAAGCGATTCCCGAAAAGGAAGTCCAGATCCACAACCGTGGGATCTCTGGCAATAAAGTTCCGGATCTGGACCGACGCTGGCGACAAGACTGTCTCGATCTGCAACCGGATATCCTGAGTATCCTCATCGGTGTCAACGACATTTGGCATGCCCTTAACGGAAGGTACGATGGAACCGCAGAAGACTACCGCAGCGGGTACGCCGCGTTACTCGATCGCACTCAGAAAGCGTTGCCAAAGACTCAAATCGTGGTCTGTGAACCCTTCGTTTTGATGAGTGGCACGGTCAAGCAGAACAAAGACAAGTGGTTTCCCGAATTTGACAAGCGGCGCGAAATAGCCAAAGCGGTCGCCACAGAAGCCAAGGCAACATGGGTACCCTTTCAAACCATGTTTGATGACGCCGTTGCGGCCGGAACCTCCGCCGAGGCTCTTGCAAGGGATGGAGTACACCCGTCGCAAGAAGGTCACGCGTTGATGGCAAAAACCTGGCGCGAGATCGTTGGAATTTAGTCCGATAGCCAGTGCCTTCTCGAGTCTCCTACGCGCAAGATGCAGCCTGGTGAATCCCTGTGGTGATCACCGGGCGGTCTCTTGCCCGCGAGTCGGGCAACGTGGTCGACAAAGGCGATCAACGATAATCGCCACTCATGGAAAACATTTTCTCTTCAATCGCAGCGGCGCGCGTTTATGCCCTGAAACAAGAGGCAATCCACTTCGGCTTTCAAAAATAAGATTTCACTTCTGGACCCACTGAAATTCTCACCGACCATTTTCGGAAGAGGCTTCGAATGCCCCGCTTATCTCAAAAGTACTACGGCCTCGAACGACGCAAGTTTCTCCAGATGATGGCGACCGTCACCACGCTGCCAAGCCTGTCGCACCTGTCCGCATCTTGTGTACTGGGATCGGCAAAATTCAGTGACAACCCTTTCACGCTGGGCGTGGCTTCGGGTGACCCCGATCCGCACGGTGTTGTCATCTGGACCAAACTGGCTCCGCAACCACTGGAAGGACCAACGCTCCGGCAAGAATCCTACGAAGTGAAATGGGAAGTCTCAACAGATGAGTCGTTTTCCAATGTTGTCCAGAGGGGTTCGACATTCGCGGTTCCACAACTGGGACATTCGGTTCACGTCGAGGTCGAGGGGTTGGAGGCGGAACGGTGGTACTTTTACAGGTTCCACACCGGCAGTGAAGTGAGTCCGGTGGGACGGACTCGAACCACACCCGAACGACACGTCATGCCCGAAAGGTTGAAGTTTGCCTTCACGTCCTGCCAACACTGGGAATCCGGCTTCTTCAATGGCTACCCACACATGCAGCAGGATGACCACGACCTGGTGGTTCATTTGGGTGACTACATCTATGAGTACGCCGGTATCGATAATCGAGTCAGAAAACATCTTGGTCCCGAAATCACGAGCCTGGACGACTATCGCCTGCGGTATTCGCAATATCGGACCGACATAGGACTGCAAGAGATGCACCGAGTGGCTCCCTGGCTGGTGACATGGGATGACCATGAATTCGACAACAACTATGCCAATCTCGTGTCCGAAGAAGACGGCATTTCGCCGGAAACGTTTTTAGCCCGACGAATCAACGCCTATCAGGCTTACTATGAATTCATGCCGCTTCGAAGACGTTCACTTCCTCTGGGCCCTGACATGAAGCTCTACCGGGCTTGTCATTTTGGTCGCCTTGCAAAGTTTCACGTTCTGGACACGCGGCAATATCGGACAGATCAACCCAACGGGGACCATCAGAAGCCGATGGAAGGAAAGGTCTTCGACCAGAACGCGACGATGCTGGGAACAAAGCAGGAATACTGGTTGATGCGTCATTTGAATGCGTCTCACTCGACGTGGAATGTCCTTGCTCAACAAGTCATGATGGCCCCACTCAATCGTGGGACCCCGGAAAAGCCGCTTTACAGCATGGACCAATGGCCAGGATACGAGGTAAGCCGCCGTCGGTTACTGAAATACATGCATGAGCGTCGAGTTCCTAATCCCGTGGTTTTGACCGGTGACATCCACCTGAACTGGGTGAACGATCTTCAGTTGGATTTCCAGGACCCCGATTCCCCCATTGTCGGAACCGAACTCGTGGGTACGGCAATGAGTTCTGGCGGTAATGGGGGAAACGTCATCCCCGAGTACGAACGGGCCGCTTCACAGAACCGCTTTGTCCAATGGTATAACTCCAACCGAGGCTACGTTTCGTGTGAACTGACGCCTTCGGTTTGGACCACCCGTTTTCGCATCACACCGTTCGTGGATCGTCCTGATTCTCCTGTCGAGACCGCGGCGACTTATGTGATTGAAAACGGTGTTCCGGGAGCGAAGACGGTTTAATCCCATGCGAGCTCAGTCCCGCCTATTTGCGATTCTATGGCTTATCCAGAGCGAATTTGATTGACCATTACTCGTTCTCCGTATTTGATAGACATTCGAAATTCGACTTCGTCATTTTTTAGAAAGGCACGCACGCATGTTTCGTCGAACAATTATCGGTATGGCACTCCTCGCAGTCGCCATGTCCAGCCAGGTCATGGCTCAAGAAGGAAAGAAGAAACAATCCAAGAGGGGCCAGCGAATTCAGGCTATCACGCAACTGAAAGGCAAATTAGCAGAGATTGATCTGACGGAAGAGCAGAGCAAAAAGGTTGAAGAGATCATTGCCAAACACAAAGAAGCTCTGACAGCAACCGCGGCCAAACGCCGAGAACTTGTCAACGCTGACGCCAACAAAAAGATGGCAGAAGCAAGAAAAGCGGCGCAAGCAGAAGGCAAAAAGGGTAAAGATCTTCAGGCGGCAGTCATGGCAGCCTCCGGCCTCAGCGAAGAAGACCAGAAGAAGCTCGCTGAGATTAGCCAGGAGACACAGAAAGTCGCAGCAGTCATGAAACAGGAAGTTGCGAAAATTTTGTCAGAAGAGCAACGTGAAAAAACGGGTCTTCAGATGAAGAAGGGTCGCAAGAAGAAAAAGAAGTAATTCTCAGCCATATCGATTCAGGTGCAGGACCCAAGCTGAACCACGGTCGCGGTCCACACGGGATGATATACCAACGAAAAAGACGGTCGCCCGGCAGAATCCGGACGGCCGTCTTTTTGATTGTAGGTGACCACTCCGACTACATTTCGATCTCGAAACGTTTTCGTTTTTCGCGACTGACCAGACCTTGGGCCTGCGCGTCATTCACGATCTCTTCTTTTTCTGGATCCCATTGAATCTTCCGCCCCAACCTTGCGGCGATCCCCGCCAAATGACATGTCGACAAAGCCCGGTGGTGACTTTGAGGATCGGAAACCGCAGGCTTACGATCAGCAACAGACTGAAAAAAATTGGTGACATGATCTGTGAGTGGACGTCCGTAAAGAGATTCAAGGGCACCTTCTGGCAGAGGCCGGTTCTCCAGATCCTCAACGGGCTTCCCGGTGAGTCGTCCGCGATTGACAAAAATGCGGCCTTCGGTCCCCTCAAATAGAATCCCATTGTCGGTGTCATGTCTCAAAGTCAACTCAAGACCATCCGCGTAAACCGCCTTGATGTTGAATTCTGTCGCCGTGTTATATCGTTCAGGGTCGGTAGGAAAGCCTTCCACAAATTCGACCGGATGTTTGACCATCAACGGTTCAACGCGGACCGGCCCCGTCATGGTTTTTCCCATTCCCCAGGTGGCAATATCGACATGGTGAGCTCCCCAATCCGTCAACTTTCCCCCTGAGTATTCGTACCACCATCGGAACTCATAGTGGGTCCTTGACCAGCTTTTGACTTCGTTACGTGCTCCTTGCAACGATCTGAAGTCCGTCATCGGAGCAGGACCCAACCACTGGTTCCAGTCGAAATGGGATGGTGCCGAAGCAATCGGTAATTGTGGGCTCGTAGGACCTCCTCCAATGGCACATTGGACTTTGGTCAGCTTACCGAGTCTTCCTTCATGAACCAGAGCGACAGCTTTCAGCATGTGCGGGATACTGCGTTGCTGTGTACCCACCTGAAAGACTCTGCCGGTTTTTTGCTGGACCTCACAGATTTGACGGCCCTCTTCAATGGTGAGCGTCATCGGCTTTTCGCAGTAAACATCTTTGCCCGAAAGCATTGCCTCAATGGCCACCTTCGCATGCCAGTGATCCGGAGTCACGATATGAACCACGTCGATATCGTCTCGATCGATAATCTTCCGATAGTCTCCTGTCCCCTCGGGCTTCGTAGTCAACCAGTCTTTGACGAGTCCCTGAGCTCTCTCGACGCGATGAGCGTCCGGATCACAGACCGCCACGATATCCGCGAACTTCGGGAACTGTTTTCCAAGACCGTGCGGGCCATTGGCAATCGTTGCCCGCTGATCCCAACGACTGCCGCAACCGACAACGGCCATGCGGGGGCGATCATTCGCGTTTTGAAAACCGATGGCCCGTCGAGACCGCTGGGTGACGCACGCAGCGGCGGTAAGCAAAGCTGAAGATCGTAGAAAACGACGTCGACTCGGACGGGATTGAGACATACTTGGACTTTCGATCTTGAAAATGAATGGGGAGAATTCAGTGGAACGGTCGTATTGTATTCGATGAGCCGACGGCACGCTCGCCCAAGTCTTCATCCCAAAGGTTTAGAGTCGTCCGTCACGCATTGGCCACCGACTAAACCACCCGGTTTTTCTGGTAATTCGTCGGAGAACCAGCCATACTTGTCCCCGTCATTTCCTGCCCGGAGAAACGCAATGCCGCTATCCAATATCTGCTTCACTGCGCTTTGCCTAACGAGCTTGCTTCCCACCTTGGCCGTCGGCGAAGAGTTTCGGTCACTCTTTGATGGAAAAACACTTTCCGGCTGGAAGGCGTTGGACATGAGCTATTGGTCCGTACAGGATTCCGCAATCACCGCCGAATCGACCACCGATCACCCATGTACCTCCAACCAGTTTCTTGTCTGGCAAGGAGGTGATGTCGCAGATTTTGAACTCAAACTTCAATTTCGAGTTCGAGGCAACGGCTGCAACTCTGGAGTTCAGTTCCGAAGTCGGATGAATGACAGGGGCCTCGCNATTGGCTATCAGGCAGATATCTATCAGAGTGGAGGATACCTGGGAGGTGTCTGCGATGAGCTTCATCAACGCAAAGGGCCCGAGTTGCTGACAGCAAATGGAAAACGGACTGTCATCGATGAAGCCGGAAAGAGGGTTGCGACCGACTTGGGTCAAACTGCCAAAATGAAACCTTATCCCGAGTGGAATGAATATCACATTACCGCCCGTGGCCAGCATATGATCTTGAGCATCAATGGCGTCAGGTGTTCTGAATTGATCGATCAGGAAACCGGTCACTTCGACCTTTCAGGCATCCTGGGCTTGCAACTTCGTTCGGGCTCGCCCATGCGGGTTCAATTCAAGGAGATTCAATACCGCTCTCTCGCGAATTCTCAGAAGGCGGCCGACAACCAGTAAACAGCCACGCCGGATTCCCGCCGCACCTCCGGAAGCCTTGATGATTGAGAGCGTGAATGCTGCGCGGAAACATTTTGGTCAACCCATCGTTATCGAATCGGGCAAGAAGATGGAGCTCTGGACCGCGGAACGGAAGCGTCAACTTGAAGAAAAGGTTCAAGCGTTACTGTCATTGGAAGTAAACTGGCATACGCAATCCGTAGCTGCCCTCCTCTGTCGCCTCACCATGGTCATTTACTCCGGTTTATTGACCATCAATTTTCGACGATAAATCTTTTTTCCGTGGGCGATAAACAAAGTGCTATGATCCTTGCCGGCCAGCATACATGTGGTTAGAGGCTGATCCGAATCCACTTTGGGTAGTACACCGCAAGGTCGACCTGTCGGGTCAAAAATCTGGACACCCAGATCACTGGTGACATAGCAACGCCCCCGTTTGTCGACAGCCATCCCGTCACCTCGACTCGTGGACACTCTCGGAGGTTTCTCGTGAAAACCGTATGCTCCCTTGGGGTCAATACGAAGACGCATGGGCATCGTCGGCATTTTGGCGTCTAATTTTCCACCTGGTAGCACCCGAAAGGTCCAGGTCTTTCTCCCACCGTAATCTGAAACCGCCAATGTCCCGCCATCGTTCGAGAGTGCGATCCCGTTGGGTTTCGCAATGCCCTTATCGACGACACTGACGTCGCCACTAGCTGGATCAACTCGCACCACCTCAGACTTCCCGGTCTGGGTAAAAAGAATGAAGCCGTCTCGAGTGACCGCCAGATCGTTGGGTTTCACACCACTGGCAACCGTCCGCACCTGCCCCGTCTTGGGATCAATCGCAATCACACGGTTTTTCGATCCCTGGCAAGCATAGAGCACCGTCTGGTCGGGGTTCCACTCCAGACCGCTTACGGACTCCTTGGCAATGACCGTTTGCGTTCCGTCTTCGGCGTCCACTTTCAAGACCGTTGCTGCCCGCATATCACAAAAATAGAGGTGACCTTCGCTGTCTGTGCACAACGCGTCCGCAAACCCGAGATCTCCTGCAACCAATTCCCACGACTCTCCTGGAATGAGCAGATCGAGCAGCGTCAAGTCGCCACCAAGATCGTCACTGGTATCGACAGATGGAACATGCGTCTCGTCTCTCCAGAGCCACTTCATGGCTTCGGGAAATTGACGACTACCAAAGTCCGCATTGTGCGCGAAACCTTCAGCCCATTCGAAACGAACGTCGTATCCCATGTACTGGAGGGAGGACGCCATTCTCTGATTGGCAATGGGCCAACTTCCAAATGCATTGTCGACGTCACCACTGGTACTCGCCATATAGATGCGAATGGGCTTGGGTTCCGTTTTTCGAATCAATGCTGGATACAGATTGCCTCCCCTCAGGTGAGTGAAACTGCCCGCGCTGGTAAACACACGCTGAAATTGCGCCGGCATCTCCCAAGCCACGGTGAATGCACAAATTGCGCCGGAACTGGAACCTGCAATCGCACGCATCTTGGGATCTTTGGAAATCGAGTAACGCTGCTCGACTTCAGGCATGATCTCCTCCATCAGGAATCGCGCGTAACGATCCCCCAGGCTGTTGTATTCAAGGCCACGATTAGAAGATTTATTTTTGACGCGCGGCTTATCCAGATCGTGCCCCGGATTGATGAAAACGGCAATCGTCGTTGGCATGTCCCCACTGGCGATCAAGTTGTCGAAAACGGTGGGCACCCGCCAACGAGCCTTCGCCTTCATCCGTTCACCATCCTGAAAGATCATCAGGGCAGCCGGCTTGCTCGCGTCGTACTGAGCGGGAACATAGATCCACCAATCACGCGTGGTCCCCGGGAACACCTTGGAGTCGGCGAACGGTTCCATGCGTTCAATTTTTCCCTGAGGTACATCATCTCGGGCAATGGCCTCAGGGTGAGGTTTCCAAGTGGGATGGGTTTCGGGATTTGGAATCACGGTGGACTCTGCTTCATCGTCCCATAACCACTTGAGCGCCGTCGGCATCACTTCGCCGGCCCATCTGCCGCTGTGCCCGCCGTCGGTCATTTCAAACTTGTAGGTATAACCGGCAAACTGCAGAGCTGCCGCCATATCACGATTTCCGAGCGGCCAATTGCCGTGCAGGTTGCTTAGATCATCTCGACCCTCTTGAAGATAGACCTTGATTGGTTTGGGACTCGAGTGCGATTTCCTGATCAGCCCCGGATACTCCCATCCTCCACGGATGTTTGTGAAGCTGCCGATGTGGCTCATCACCTTTCCAAATTGATCGGGGCGTTCCCAAGCGACGGTAAATGCACAGATTCCACTCGACGAAATTCCGCACACCGCCCGGTCCACGGGATCCTTGGAAATATTGAGACCTTGGAGAACAACGGGAAGAAACTCCTCGGTCAGAAAACGGCTGTACCGGTCGCCCAGGCTGTCATACTCGAAGGAGCGATTGCTTCGAGGGCTCCCACCCGGAATCGCCGCTTTGATCGTCCCGGGATTCACAAAAACGGCGACGGTCACTGGCATCGCCTTCTGGTGAATCAAGTTATCGAAAACGATCGGAACCCGGAAAGCACCTTTTGGATTCGCGTACCCCGAACCATCCATGAAGACCATCAAGTTCGCGGGTGTTTGTTCATCGTATTGTGCAGGGACATAAACGCTGTAATCGCGCGTTGTCCCAGGAAATATCTCCGTCTCTGTAAAAGTACCTCGCGTGACCGCGCCCTTGGGCACATTGGGCTGCACAGTTCTTGCCTCGGAGTCCTGCCCAAAGAGCGTCCCCGCGATACACAAACCCATGGACACCGACAAAAAAGACTTAAGCACATTCATAATCATGATTTCTCGACGGTCAGTGGCGTTCAATCGACAGAAAAAAGGCGTTGGCGATTATAGAGACTGAAGACCACGCACGCGTCGCCTCTGTTAGAAAATCCAGTCGTTGGTTCCAGCATACGCGTGGACTCGCATTCGGACCCTTGCGCAGAATCGTCAGGCGACTAATCCCGCAACACACCCCGTCATCAAGCAAGCCAAAGTTCCTCCGAGCATCGCTCGAAACCCAATCCGGGCAATGTCACTCCGGCGCTCGGGTGCCAAACCACCAATCCCCGCGATCTGAATTGCGATGGCCCCGAAGTTCGCGAAACCGCAGAGTGCGTATGTCAAAATCATCGTGGTGCGAGCTTGAAGCTCAACTTCCGAACCGGCACTCATGTAAGCCGCCATGCGTTCGTATGCAATGACCTCATTCGTCACCATTTTGAGTCCCAACAACTCTCCGGCGACAAGACAATCTGCCATCGGGATCCCCATCAGCCAGGCCATCGGGGAAAAGAGATAGCCGAGGACCAACTCCAAGCTCAAGTCACTGATACCGAAACGAGTGCCAACGCCGGTGAGTATCAAATTTGCAAGTGCGATCAGCCCGATGAAGGCAATCAGCATGCCACCGACATTCAGTGCCAACTTGACCCCGTCAGAAGCGCCCTTTGCAGCAGCTTCAATCAAGTTACCCTCCTTCGGCTTCCAAGCAATCAGTTCGCTGCCGCGGTTGACCGTCTCTGTTTCGGGCTGAAGAATTTTGGCAACCGCCAAGGCAGCAGGCGCGGAAATCACAGAAGCGCACACAAGATTCCCTGCATCGATGCCCATCTCCACGTAAGCAGCCAAAATCCCACCGCTCACGGTTGCAAATCCTCCCACACTCACTGCCATGAGTTCCGATGGAGTCAACTTGGGCAGGTAGGGCCGTACGACCAATGGAGCCTCGGTATGCCCAACGAAAATATTGGCCGCTGTCGCCAAGCTCTCGGGTCCAGAAACACCCAGCGTGCGTTGCATCACCCAACCACATATCCAAACAATCGGCTGAAGGACGCGACAGTAATAAAGAACGGATGTCAACGCCGAGAAAAAGATGATCGTCGGTAACACTTTGAAGGCGAAGAAGTGCTCGGTGTACCCCTCACCGAAAACAAACGAGGCACCCTCCTGAACGCAATCGAGAAGTTGACTGAAAATGTTGCCGATGCCTGCGAAAAGCTGCTGTCCGACCGAGGTCCGAAGCACGAATAAAGCCAGCATCAATTGCAGGCCAAGCCCCCCGAGGATGGGCCGCATCCGGAGATTGAATCGGTCACGACTGAGAAGCCAACTGAGCCCAAGGATAACGATCAGTCCGAGCAAACTCACGAGTCGTTCAGCGAACATCTTTTATCCCCCGAAAAAATGAAAGCGTGGTACACCTCTGGGGTGGCACCCGGTGGGCTCGATTTTGACGCCCGCCAAGCTGATTTGACAGTACCAACCGAAAATTAACTCAACCAAAAATGAGCGGCGGGGGCATTCAAGAGGTACATTGGTAACTCGTTTCAAATGAGCCATGCCTGACTCCAAATGACCCAGTCTTTTTTCGGCGACGGAGGATCCCGCGATGCAAAATCTTCAAACCTTTCTCTTTAGCCTCATAGGATTTCTGGCATTTCTTTGCTCCGCGGCTCACGCCGGTGGAGATATCCGAGTTGGAGGATCCTCGGTAGGACGCGTCGAAAGCGACGGTTCGATTCGGATTCGAGGAACGGTTATCGGAAAATTCGAGTCGAATGGCGATATCCGGATCAAAGGGACCGTGGTAGGAAAGATTGAGAGCGGCGGAGGGATCCGCAAGAAGGGCTCGATTGCCGGAAGTGTCGAATCCAATGGGGACGTTCGGATCGGCGGGAGTGTCAAAGGTCGCATCGAGAGTAACGGCGACGTTCGGAAAGGCGGACGAATTGTAGGCTCCGCATCCGGTGTCGAACCGGCGCGAGCCGCGGCGATATTCTTTTTTGAGTTTTTCGACCTGTAAAATCCACCCCCGAACGAACATTGAAACGGATTTCACACCAAGAGTCAGCTCGTTGCGGGGAAAGCATCATGATGGGAACAACAGACTGGTTCGCATTTTTCGCGACGTTTATCGTGGACCTGCCAGTTCTCACCCTCTACATCGTTCTGTTTCTAGTCGGAATTTGGCGGCAGTCCAAAGGCGAACCTGGCATGTTGGTTTCGATCGCTGCTGTCGTCTGGCTCCTGCTGGCAGTCGTCAACAAGATCTACTTCTATTTTCTTTTTCCGATGATCGTCCAAGAGCTCGACGACCCCGAGACGTTTACCAATGTATCAAGCTTCGTGATGGGACTTGCCTACTGCGCACCTCTCTTGATACTGATCTTCGGCTTGGTGCCCAGGCGGGATACTCTCGGGACCAAGCCACTCCCCAAAAACGGAGTCTCAGGATGAAAACCGTGGGACTCGGGCCACTCGAGTCTTAGCCCGCATAATCGTTGTTTTCAGATGAAGATTTGATGCGGTTGCTCAAACCACCCCCAATCGACATATCCATCAAGGTCCCCTACAACTAGACTTCGAAAGGAACGAGACGGATCGAATCCTGAGAGGAAGTCATGATTTCTGGATCCACAATATCCCACGCCCAATCACTGAGTGAAGAACTTGGGCTCGCCCTTTCCGCCGCAAATGCCGCAGGAAAGGTCATCGCCGGCGGCTACGGAAAAACAAACCGCATCCAATCCAAAGACTTGGGCGATCTGGTTTCTGAAATTGACCTCGAGGCGGACCGCATCGCCTGTGAGATTTTAAGCCAGCAAAGCGACTTTCCTATCGTATCCGAGGAACTTCACTCCGATTCATCCGGTCTGGCCGACACATGGATCGTTGATCCTCTTGATGCCTCAAACGCTTTCCTGATGCAGGCAGGGCCACAATACCCTTCGGTGTTGATCGCTTTACAACGCGACCACCAAACTCGGTTGGGAGTGGTTTATTTCCCCATCACTGGCGAGGTCTTTTACGCGCAATTTGGGCGGGGTGCCTGGCACGACGGCAAGCGTCTGATTTGCGCGGAACATCAGTCGCTGGACTGCTCATGGGTCGAGATGAATCATTATGGCAATCATCGGTGGGAAACCGAGTTTTATCAGGATCTCTGGGAGCGCCTAAGGAGTGACCACGGCGCACAGGTGGTGACCTCCAACCTGCCTTACTCGGGTGTTGCAGTCCGAATCGCACAAGGTGTTGGCGCCCCGGCCATCGCCATCCACGACAACAATCCGGACCATCCCAAGCAGGGCCCTTGGGACATCGCTGCGCCTCAAATCGTTCTGGAAGAGGCCGGAGGAGTTTTCCTGAATCCAAAAGGTCAGCGAACCAACCTCTGGCAACCCGAACCTATCATCGTTGCCCGCTCCGAGCAGCTCGGACGACAGGTTCTGGATCTCGCAACGAGAAATATCCTGGCCTGATCCGCTTCGGTCGACTCGCAGAGTCCGTCGAAGCGAATTCGACAGCGCCTCAGCTCAAAAGGTCTTGAATCGGCGTTCCGTCATTGGCCATCTTGAACGGACGCCCGGAAGGCGAAACGTCCTCGTGTTTGGGATCCAATCCCATGGCCGTAACGATGGTCGCGTTGAAATCCTGAATCGTGATGGGATCGTCTTCGGGCGCGTATCCTTCTTCGTCCGTGGAACCGTACACTTGTCCTCCGGCAATTCCCGCACCGGCCAGAACGCTGCTGAATGCACCCGGGTGGTGATCGCGCCCGGCGTTCTGGTTAATCACAGGCGTACGGCCAAACTCCGTTGCCAAAACCACCATGGTTGAATCAAGACGACCCGATGCCTCAAGGTCAAGGAGCAACTGGCTGTAAGCCTGATCCAGCTGTCGGCAACGATCGGGCAGATTCGTATAAAGCTCTCGATGATCGTCCCAGCCTCCCATACTGACCTCAACGAAACCGACATTGTGCTCAATGAGCCGACGGGCCAAAAGCAGCGACTGACCAAAATTGTTCTCACCATATTTTTCGAGGGTCTCTGCCGACTCTTTATTGATATCGAACGCAGCAAGCGAGTCGCTTCCGAGCAGCTTGATCGCTTCCCGATAGAGCTGGTTATACGCATCCACTTGCTGATTTTCGTATCGCGCCTGAAAGCTCTTATCAAATGACTTGGAAAGCGACATCCGCCTTTTGAAAGCGGAATCCTTGAGGTATCCCGGGCTTTTGGTGTTCTGCAAGCCGAGACGAGCCGTCGGGATAGGAACCGGCGCGAGGTTCGGCGCCAGGAAGCCCGCCCCCGGATGTCGAGTCGAATTGCCAACAAGAATGTTTTCCGGCAGATCGCTCCCAGCTCGACCCCGAATCTTCGTGACCCAAGATGACAAGGATGGGTGGCGAATTGAGGCCAACGGCTTGTAGCTGGTCCGCATCAAATATTGTCCCTGCTCGTGCGCACCCGTTGCGGTACTCAAGGATCGCACAATGGCCAACCGATCCATGATGGAGGCCATCTCAGGAAAATACTCTGCAATCTGAATTCCCATCACCTTGGTGTCGATCGGTTGGGTTTCACCCTGTGTCTCAGCACCCGGTTTGGGATCGAAAGTGTCGAGATGGCTCATCGCCCCATTCATGAACAGGTAAATCACCTGTTTAGCTTTTCCTGATTTGGTCTTGGCGGCTGCGTGAGACGCGCGGGGCAGCAAGGGGAACACCGAAACGCCAAAAGCCAGCTTCGCGAGTCGCTCCAACACATCACGGCGAGATTCGTCTGAAGATCCACGCCACAAGTTGAGGTCAAACATGATGGGAGTCCTGCTTATCGATAAAAGTTTATTGTCGGATGGGTTGGCAAATCATCGTATCAATCGAGTTCGCTCTCAGAGCGCCAATCTCTCGATGGTGCGTGACGCGGTGATCCTTGACGCCGTTCTGGTCGCCCAGCGTTCTCTATTGGATGAAAAGAAACTCGCGTGTATTCACAAGGGCCCAAATGACATTTCCATAGCCAGCAGCGCCTTGAGCTTGCATCTCCCGAACGGCCGTTTTTCGATCCGTGGAATTCGGCCGGCGGCTAAGAATGGTCAAGAAGATATCGTCAATCTGTGAATTCACTGATTTTGCTCGAAGCACATTTCCATGAATCACGGAACCTTTCTCGAGCATGATGTGGGTAATGGAACCATTGAACATGGCCAATAGCTGAGGAACGGTACCTTCGGTGGTTCCACCCTCAATCGATTCGCGATCACCTTGACCGAATTGGCGAATAAAATGGGCGGCCGGCAGCGGGGCCGGTTGCTCTGAGGCACGAGCCAACAACTGACCCTTGTACGTGTATGGCTTGCGGTAGTTCCGAAGTCCAACGCCTCCATAACGATCTTCGAACGCCCCCACCTTTTGAATGACTTCACTTGGCTGAATCGTGGAGAGGTCCAACTCAGCAAGACCTCCAAAAGCTCTGGTGGAAGGGCTTCGATAAGCCAGAGGATTTTTCACCGCCATCGTCAGAAAAGAATCCCAAACTTGCTCCGCCGTCATTCTCCTCAGCAGGGGACCTGGAAAATGGTACTCCTCATAGGCCTCGACCGTCTCGTTCAATGCCTGACGTTGGTACACCTCAGTATTGTAAATCACCCGTCGCAAGTACCGTAGATCGAAGTTGCTCCGGTGCAACTCGCGAACGAGGAAATCAAGGAGCTCTGGATTTTCAGCAACCGTATCGTCCCGAATATCATCCGCCGGTTCGATCAATCCTCGACCAAACGCCTGTTTCCAAAGCCGATTTGCGATCGTTTTGGAAAATCTTGGATTGTCCTTGGAGGTTAACCATTCTGCAAAGGAATCACGCAACCTCTTGGGGTCGGGATCGCGATTCGACGTGAAAAGGAAGCTTGGCTTGACCAACTCCCCAGGTTCAGCATTCTCGCCGTAATAGTCATGGGGGTATTTCAATCGAACTTTGGGGTCACCAATGACCGCCACCGTGTTGGCATTGATCATTCGGTTGATCGCACCTTGGGGGACGCCCTTATCCTTGACCTTCGTCGTGCTGTTGATCAATTCTCGATTTCGATTCTTTTTCGCACCGTAATCTGCAGGCCGCATTCTCATGCGAGCTCCAAAAGTCATCGCGGCGAGTTCATAAAATTCCTGTTGCGTCCAACGATCAAATGGATGATCGTGACACTGAGCACATCCGATCTGGGTGCCCATGAAAATCCGAATGGTGTTATCCATTGCCGCGAGTGGCATGCCCATATCTCGCAGCTGATAGCCGACCGCAGGATTCTCCCAAGGCTTGCCTTCGGCCGTCATCATTGCACGAACCCATATATCATACGGTTCATTCGCGGCAATCGACTTCTTCACCCACTCGATAAACGGCTCGCCGAAGACGATATTTGCCGGGCGATCCTTGAGCCGAAGAATGTCGGCCCAGTAGTTGTAGGTGTGGCTGACGTAACCCTGCGATTCCAACAGGTGATCAATCAGTTTCTCACGTTTTGCCAGATCCCGAGAATCCATGAAACTCTTGGCCTGACCCAGCGTCGGTATGGCTCCCGTCGTTTCCAAATAGATCCGTCGGACGAATTGTTCGTCCGACGTTTTAGGGTGAGGTTTCACCTGATATTTCTGGTAATTCGCGGAGACGAGTTGGTCGATCTTTCGCGCCGCCTGTTGGATCTGACTTTTTTTGGTGCGATCTATCGGCGCGACCTGCCATTGGCCCAAGGGTTTATAGCTGGCGCCGGGCCCCGTTTTCGGTTCCTGAGACTTGCCCTGTGAGGTTCTCGGGCGTCCCGGCTGAGCCGACAGAATCGAAGAAAAAACCACGATCCCACTCAAGGCAAGTACGGGAATCAGAAATCGGGTTTGAGATTGCATTCGTTGCCGTCGCACGTAGCGTCCCCTCAAGCTATCAACTCAGAAAATCAAAGCTTCGTCACCGTTGGCAATTTCCCACAACGAAGCAGGCACGAAGAAAAGTCTTCTCGCGTGTATCGAGACTCACGCCGATCGAGATGGCTCATACCAAGTCATCGCCCAGTCGAGCGACATTCCGCGACCCATCAGAATATCGGCAGGTCTGCTTGACCTCTTGTATTTTTATTTCTGATTCAGAATTCGTCCAACATTCATGCCAGTCTTCCACCCAATTTGGCCAAAAATAGTCGCCGCATCGGGGAGGAAATCCGACTCGTGAGCCGTCCATGTCCGCAGCTGGGATTGATGGCGTTCCCGTGGAACACCTCTTGTCCGACACCGGTGGTCGCTACACGACTAATTCGCTTAGCGGCCCGGTACTGTCGGCAAACTGGTCACATGGAATTCCCATCTGGGAAAGCATGGTCACAAACAAATTTGCCATGGGGATCTTCGCGTCGAACTTCAAGAAGCGGCCATGATCAAGCCCCAGCTTGGATCCTCCCGCCAACACCAGAGGATAATTCGTGTTGTTGTGCGTCACGCTATTACTGGATCCATAAAGTACAAGTGTTCGATCCAGCAGCGTTCCATCCCCTTCAGGAGTCGTCGAGAGTCTGTCGAGGAAGTAGGACAGTTGCTCGGCCATGAATCGATCCCACTTCCCGAGACTCTCGGATCCGCCCGGTTTATTCCATCCGTGCGCCAGCGAATGCAGTGAGTCTTTGAAACCCTCGAGTTGTGGGAACTTCGCGGCGAGAGACGAGCAGTCGGCCATGTTGGTGATTTGATAGGTCGCCACGCGAGTCGAGTCGGTCCGATACGCCAAGTAGATCAGATCATACATGGTTCGCATGTACATCAACGGCGCTTCGTCGTCGGCATCAAGATCGAGCAAGTCCCGTTCTTCATCGGTCAACTCGGGCCTGGGGACCTCGAGCCAGCGTTGAGAGCGTTCGACACTTTGTTCAATTTGGCGAACGGATGCGAGATACTCGTCCAACTTCTCCTGATCTTGAACCCCCAACTGGCGGCGCAGATCGCGTGAATCTTCCAGCACCTGATCCAGCATACTGGAAGCGCTTTTGAGTCGGCGTCCCTGCGCGATGGAATCAGAATCACCGCCACCAAAAAACCGATCGAAAATCTGTTTCGGTTGATTCAGCGCCGGGATCGGACGACCTTGACCGTCGTAGGAAAGGGTGCTTGACCGTGTCGGCTCTCCCACGCCACCATCCGTCGACATGACCAGCGACGAGAACCGGGTCTGCGCCGGACTGGAGTAGGCCGCCACCTGATCAAGCGACACGGTATTCCGAAGCATCTTGTTGTTCAAAAACGCGCCGGTAAGAAACGTATCGCCGGTGTCATGGGCACCCATTTTTCGACCATTAGGATGGGACAACCCACCAAGAATCGTCATCTGCTGTCGATGCCGCTGCAGCGGCATAAGCGTCTCGGTCAACTCGTACTCACGGCCTTCGCCGTTAGGGAACCACCGCCACTGCTTCTCTTCGCTGTCTTCCTTCGGCAGCGAAACGCCAAACCCAAAATAAAGGGCACACAACCGACTGGGTGTCACCGCCGGCGTTTCAGACGTTTCTTTCGCCACCGACGGCATGCACTCCAACCACGGGAGCCCGAGAGACACACCCGTCCCTCGAAGGAAGGTCCGACGATTTACGTGCCATGATTTGCGAGCCATAACAGGGTTCCGATCGATTGGGTAATCCGGAAACGTTACCGTACTCCTATTTTGTATTAAACGGGCGGCTCAAGACAAGCTCATTAATCAAATCACGCATCCCAAGGTCTTTTTGCAAAACTTGGTCGGATATTGCTGAAACCGCATTCTGGTCCGCACGCTCCAGCCGCCGACCCATCGCATAGGTGAGCAATCGGACGACAAGAGATTGCACAAAAGCATCCCGTTCATTCAGCAGAAGATGGTCCTGCAGGTCAGCGATGTCTTCCAGGAAAATTCCTTCGGGCAATTCCCCCTTGGACTCCACAGGCAGCATGACCTCTTGATTGCGATGAAGCCTGCGCACCTCGTCTCTCCATTTTCCAACCGCGTCAAAATTCTCAAGGGCAACTCCCCAAGCGTCGAGGTTTTTGTGGCAGTTCGCACACGATGGCTTTTGGCGATGAATCTCCAATTGCTGGGTGACAGAAAGTTCATGAAAGTTCGGTGTGCTTTCTTCGAGCGAAGGCACGTCGGGCGGAGGTGGCGCGGGTGCATCATTCAGTATCCGGTCACGGATCCAGACCGCTCGTCGAATTGCGTGGGAATCTGCACCCGTGGAATTGGCCATCAGAAAGCTGGCTTGGCCCAACAGGCCGCCTCGATAAGAGCCAGAGGGAAGCTCCACTCGTTGGAACGTTTCGCCGATAACTCCCTCGAGTCCGTAGTGCGACGCAAGCCTCCCGTTGACCATCGCGAAATCTGACTGAAGAAACAGGTCAGGAGCCAGATTTTTATCGATCATCTCTTTCAAAAATGAAATCGACTCGCGTTTCATGTCGTCGCGGAGCCGTTCGTCAAAATCAGGATAAAGTTTGGGATGGATGCTGACACTCTCCATATTTTTCAACTGAAGCCACTGCTCTGAAAACTGCCTGAAAAAACGATCTGACCGCGGGTCCTCAAGCATCCTTTGCACTTGCTCAACCATAATTTTCGGATTCGCAAGTTTCTGCTGCTCCGCAAGTTCAACGAGTCCCGAGTCGGGCATGGTGCTCCAAAGAAAATAGGACAGTCGCGAGGCGAGCTCCCATTGATTGACGGGCCTTTTTTCATCCCCGGAAGGCTCCATCATGTAAAGAAACTCGGGACGAATCAGGACCAGAGACAACGCCTCGATCATGGCCCCTTCAAAGGTCGGAAAGTCGGGACGAACTCTCTTAAAAAACCTGACGATCGTCTCCACCTCCTCGACGCTCACCGGCCTGCGATACGCACGATTCATGAAGCGGCCCAGCACCTCGGTGGCATAAGCCAACTCATCATTCTGGCGAAGGGGCGATTCGAAAAGAATTCCGGTGTGAGATCTGGGAGGCCATTGCTCGAAAACAGGGCCAGCAAATTCCACCTTCTTGATGTCAATTGATGCCAGATGAGGCTCATCGGGATAAAACTTTTTGTTGTCGACCTTCTCTTCTTTGGGACGCGGTGATCGATCATCAAAACGATTCCGTACCCGAACGACCAGGCCGGGGTACTTGCCCTGGCCACGGACAGGAAGAGGGTACTCCTCGAGTCGTCCGCGGAATTCAAAGGTCTGCTCCTCAGTTGACCTGACTTCAACCAGATCAAATTCGCGCATCAAGATCTGCGTATCCGGGCGATAGCCCAATGAGACTTCGAGCAAGGGGTAACCCTGACCTTCATCAATCTCTGCGGTCAGCGTAACGCGAATCACGAAATCACCGGACTCGGGATAATCTTCTTTCATCGTGGCAAGAAATTCTTGTGAGCGTTCGAGTCTATTTGCGCGAACGGCATTCCCTAACCACTGGTTCAGATTGCTCTCCGTCCATTCTTGCTGAATCACTTTGGGAGCATCTTCGATGACGATTGCGCGGTCCAGAGCTCGCCGGGCGTTGGCCAGATAGTATTCCAACTGAATCGCAGACATCTGCAGAGACTGACCGTTATTGGTAAATCCATCGGACGAAATGGCATCGGGAGGGAGATCACGCGCGTAGTCCATATCGATTCCCAGAAGATCCGCCATCGTGTTCTGGTACTCAAGTCGATTCAATCGGCGCATGACGACGCGACCCGTCGTCTTTTGAGTTGCGTCGTCAGCTCTTTTGAGTTGTTCACGTAGTTGGGTAGTGACCGTCTTCAATTCCGTTTCGTTCAATTGAGGCTCGTCTGCCGGGGGCATCTCCGCCGCATCAATCGCGTTCAAAACTTCATGCCAGGTCTCGACGGCGGCTCGATCCTCAAGCAGGTTGCCGGAAAGTTGATCCAACCGCACCATGGATTCCGAGTGTTGCGGACCGTGGCAACCATAGCAGTATTTCGCCAAAATCGGTCGCACCCGGGTTTCCCAGTCCACGGGTTCTTCGCCCTGCAAACGGTCCCCTCCAACAATGATCATCAAAACGAACATCATCGATCCGAGCCGTAAACGGATTGCGAGCCACGAACGGATTGATCGTGTGGATGCCTCCTGTTTGTTGCTCATAACACACGATTCCTCAAATCCTGCTCCAAAAGCGAAACAACCGTTTCGTTTCATGTTCCCAAATTTCTTGTCCTTCTGCCACTTCCGAACCTGAGTGGATTCGCGGTGACATCTTGCGACTGAGGTATCCGTACGGGAAACTCCCCCAATGACATCACGTCGCCAGACTCAAAAAAACCGACCGATTTGGTGCCTTCCAACACCCCACCTTTCACCTTCCCCTGCGAATGAAACCGACACCTTACGAAACGAACCCATACAAGGCACCTCCGAAGATTAAAGGTCCACTCAGGCATCCAAGTCAGGACCATTCTCTCGGTATTGTCGCTTTGGTATTTGGAATTCTCGCGCTAACGCTTGGTTGCTGTTGTTGGACCCATATCCCGTTCGGGCTGACCGCAGTCATTTGCGGGATCCTCGGATTGAGCAAGGCCCGGAATGCCGGCCAAAATGACGGGATGGCATTAGCCGGTTTGATTTGCGGAGCAGTTGCTCTGGTGCTGTACACGGGTTGGGCCATCTTCGGCATCATTTTCAATTTCGGTGCCGGCGGAATGTAAATCATTTACGAATTGAATCAAATCTGACTTCCTCACCGGCCTTCCGCAACCGTTTTCCATGGACGGAATTCACGGGCCATGAATGAGATGCTCATCCTTTGAGAAGCACCCCCTCTCCTATTCTGAGTATAATTCGATCCCACCGAGCATCCGCGTCGTCGAAGCCAACCGGGCCATATTTTTGGTTCAAGACATGGTCAACGAGTTAACAGAACTTGAATCCAAGGTGAATCGCTTGAACGTCTCTCTCCATTTTCTGTTGACCCTATGCTTCATCATGATCGGCTTCATGACTCGACAACTCGACGCCGACGAACCGAAACCCATCCCCATCATCGATACCCATGTCCATCTATGGGATCTCGAACGCCCCGAAGGCATCTATTGGATTTCGAAAGACAACACGACCCTTTACCAGAATATGTTGCCGGAGCGACATCAAAAAATTGCCCGACGGAACGGAGTCACTGGAGTCGTTGTTGTTCAGGCGGGGCAAAGTCTGCCTGACAATCAATGGAACCTTGATATCACACGCCATAACCCAGAGCTTTATCAAGGAGTGGTGGGTAACCTCTCCGAAGCGATTGGAACCGAAAAATTCAAAGCCCTCTTCCTGGACCTTTGCAAAGACCCGCGTTACGTGGGTTACCGACTCTCGGGTCGCTACCAGTCAGAACTCTCCGACGCCTTATTCAAAGACCTTGAATTGACCGTCCAGCATCGGAAAACGGTCGACTTCCTCGTGGGCGGATACTCGCTAGAAGAAGTTGCAACCATTGCGAAACGTCTGCCCCGTTTGAAAATCATGCTCGATCATTTCGGGGGTGTGAGGCTCTCCGAAAAGCCTCTCGATTCAGAGTGGGTCAGCCAACTTCGTAAAGTTGCAAGCTATCCCAACGTTTACTGCAAAGTTTCCGCGCTTTACGGAAGATTCCAGAATCAACCGGCCCCCACAGATCTTGCATCCTATCGCCCCATTCTCGACCTGGCAGTGAGTTGCTTTGGTGAAGATCGCCTCGTTTTTGGCAGTGACTGGCCAGTCACTCGCACCACTGGCGATTATGCCTCTGTTCTCGAATTGATGACCTCGTACCTCGATACTCGCCCCGCAGGGACTGCTGAAAAATTGTTTCACAAGAATGCACGCCTGTTCTATGGTCTTCAGTGAGTTCCGTGAACTCCGTTGATTCGCCTCACTCGGGCCATCGCCGTAGACTTTCAATCCGGACAGGTGCCCGTCGGCAAGGTTCCTCCCGCGCGGCACGGACTACCCGAATACTCTTTTGGACCATGATGAAAACCGTGAAGATGACAACAGCAAAGATGGCAATGAAAAAAAATGTCCCATGTATTCCGTCGCATATCCTTATCCTGACGGTCGCGTTCGTTGGCTTGGTCGCGGGTCCACTCCGTTTTTGCTCGGCTGACGAATCTCGACCGAATATTGTGTTGATCATGTGCGACGACATGGGCTACTCGGACATTGGCAGCTACGGTGGTGAGATTGACACTCCGAATCTGGATCGACTTGCCAAGCAAGGATTACGCTTTCGCAACTTCTATAACAACGCAAAATGTGAGCACACTCGAGCGTCACTTTTAACTGGCCGATGGTGGCACCACGTGGGAGCTTCAGCGAGCGTCGTTTACAAAGCCCCCACTTTTGGCGAGCGGATGCGTGAATCGGGTTATCGCACCCTGATGGTTGGAAAGTGGCATGCGGGTCAAACTCCGTACCAACGCGGATTCGATCGCTACTACGGATTGACCGATGGCTGTTGCAATTTCTGGAATCCGGGACACGCCCGCCCCGGTGAGGCGGAGCCGGCGAAAAAGAGGGTCCGGCGTTGGGCAATTGATGATGAAGAATTCAAGCCTTTTACACCCGCCACCAAGGACTTTTACACGACTGATGCGTTTACCGATCATGCCATCAAGTACCTCAACGAGTACAAGGATGAAGAGCAACCCTTCCTACTTTATGTCGCCTATACGGCGCCCCATTATCCGCTGCACGCCAGTCAAGAAGACGTCGAAAAATATCGTGGGAAGTATGAGGCAATCGGCTGGGACGCGCTTCGAAAGCAGCGGTTTGCTCAACAGCTGGCTTTGGGAATTCTACCGCCAGGTGCCAAACTCTCTCCCCGTGATTCAGGCTTGCCAGCCTGGGATTCCGTGCCGGAATCGGAGCGTGACTGGTGGGATTTGCGTATGGCCACTTACGCGGCGATGATCGATCGGATGGATCGAAATATTGGTCGCCTGCTAACCACGCTGGAACAGATAGGCAAAGCAGAAAACACGCTGATTTTCTTTCTCTCGGATAACGGGGCCTGCGAAGACTCTGCCGACCGTTCAACGATCAAAGGCTCGATGCCATGGGAAGTCACCAGCTATTTGACTCAAGGAAGGGTATGGGCCAATGCTTCAAATACGCCGTTCCGAAAATACAAAACCACTGATTTCGAGGGAGGCACTCGGACCCCGATGATCGCCTATTGGCCCGGTGTGATCGAACCGGGTTCCATCACGGATCGAGTGGGACATCTCGTCGACTTCACTCCAACCATGCTTCAGTTGGCAAAGAGTAACATGCCCGAAAATCTGGCAGGCGGGTCATTGCTACCTACACTGCAGGGCGAAACTGATGAGCGACCCTGGCCCCTGTTCTGGCAATTCGGGTCCTCGAAGGCCATTCGCGATCGCGAATGGAAACTGGTCAAACATGGCAAGTCCGATTGGGAACTGTACCATCTCGCAGAAGACCCAACGGAGCTCAACGATCTTGCGGGAAAATACCCGAATCGGGTCGCGGGGATGTCTGAGGATTGGCAAACTTGGTGGTCCGATCAAGGCGAACTGAACCGCTAGTCCTTCGACGGCATCACCTTAGTCATTACGGTCCAACCATCCCTTACGGAGACCTACTTTTGAAATTTTCATGCCCCTACACGACGCTCCTCCATCACTCCAACAACATGGCAGTCCGACTACTGACCGTCTTGACGCTTGCCCTGCTGATTGCGGACCCAGTGGTCGCCTCATCTCCCAACGTCATCCTGATCATGGCGGATGATCTCGGGATCGGTGACATCTCTCCCACCAATTCGCAGTGCAAAATCAAAACACCCCATCTGCAGCAAATGGCGAATGAAGGGCTGACCTTTCTGGACGCCCACACTCCGAGTTCGGTCTGCACACCCACGCGATACGGGCTTCTCACCGGTCGATACAACTGGCGATCCAGACTCGCGAAAGGCGTATTGAGTGGAACCAGCTCCCACCTGATTCCGGCCAAGCGACCAACTTTGGGTCACTTGATGAAGCAAGCCGGTTACCACACGGGCATGGTTGGCAAATGGCATCTGGGTTGGGACTGGCCTCGCGATGGTCAAGAAATTGATTTCAGCCAACCTGTTCCCAATGGACCCAACATCAATGGGTTCGATTACTACTACGCGCACTGTGGCTCGCTGGATATGCCACCCTACGTTTGGGTTGATACCGGCCGCGTAACGGCTCAACCCGACCGGGTTGAGGGTGTCACCAAGGCTCAAGATCCTTATGGTTGGTATCGAAAAGGTCCTATCGGAGCCGATTTTAAAATCCCGGAAGTGCTGCCGCACCTCTTCGGGAAGTCGGTCGATTTTGTGAAGGAACATGCTGAATCCGCGAAGTCTGGCGAGCCGTTCTTTCTTTATCTCGCCCTTCCTGCACCTCACACTCCCATCGTCCCTGTCCCGCCGTTTCTCGGAGCCAGCGAGCTGAACCCTTATGCTGATTTCGTCATGCAAATGGATCACCACGTCGGCGAATTACTGGAGAGTTTGGAGAACACGGGCCTTGCTGAGGAAACGCTCGTCATTTTCACGAGCGACAATGGCTGCTCACCGGAAGCCAACTTCAAGCTTCTCAAGGAGCATGGTCATGATCCCAGTGCTGGGTACCGCGGCCATAAAGCAGATATCTACGAAGGTGGACATAGGGTCCCATTTATCTGCCGCTGGCCCGGAGTGATTCAGCCCGGTCAGACAACCGGAGCGCTGACTTGTTTGACCGATGTCTATGCAACACTCGAAGAAATTACCGGACAGTCCAAACAGAAGGTCGGTGGAGAAGACAGCTTTAGCCTCAAACCGGTCTTTGATGGAGAGAAGTCGACCGAACGCGACACTCTGGTAAGCCACTCGATCGGTGGCTCATTCGCGATTCGCAAAGGTCCTTGGAAATTGTGCCTCTCGGCAGGCAGCGGCGGATGGAGTGCACCAAAAGAGCCGGACGCCAAGAAGAAAGGACTTCCAGCGATGCAGCTCTTCCACTTGGACAAGGATCCCGGAGAAGGGGAAAACCTGGTCGATGTCCACCCCGACCAGGTCACTGCCCTGCTTCATCTACTCGACCAACAGGTGAGTCGCGGGCGTTGCACCCCCGGGGAGAAAATCTCCAATGATCGGGAAGTCAAGTTCCTTCCCGCGGGCGTGACCTTACCGGACCTTCCGTGATTCAGTGAAAGAGATCATCGACGTCCAGGTTCATTGGCAAGGGGGTCAAAACCGGGCGTCGCATGCTCTCGAGGTACCTCGCAACTTGACTGGGCAAGCAGGTTTGCACTCCAGCGGATTGACCCATGGCCCCGTGATCTGGTTACGTCAAAATATCCTTGATGACCTTGCCATGAACATCGGTTAAACGAAAGTCACGACCGCTGTAACGGTAGGTGAGCTCTTCATGGTCAAGTCCCATCAGGTGCAGAATGGTGGCGTGCAGATCGTGAACGTGGACCCGGTTTTCCACAGCGGACAGGCCGAATTCATCGGTCGATCCATAGCTGAAGCCAGGTTTGACACCCCCTCCTGCCATCCAAACGGTGAAACCATAGTGGTCGTGGTCTCGGCCCTTCTGTCCCTCAGAGGTCGGCGCCCGACCAAATTCACCGCCCCAAATCACCAGGGTCTCATCAAGAAGCCCCCGTTGCTTGAGGTCTTTAATCAGGGCGGCAATTCCCTGATCGCAAGCCTGAGCCAAACGGGCGTGACCACCCTGAATGTCGCCGTGGCCGGTATCCCACGCAATGTCGTAGCCATCGATGGAATGCGAAAGTTGCACCATCCGAACGCCGCGCTCAATCATTCGCCGGGCGAGCAGACAGCCTTTGGCATATTCCGAATCTCCGTACATTTCGAGCGTCGCTTGACTCTCTTGAGAAGTATCAAACGTATCTGGAACGGCAAATTGCATCCGAAAGGCCATTTCCATCGATTGGATACTGGCTTCAAGCATGTCGTCTTTCTGTTTTTGCTCAAGATGCATTCGATTCAGGCGACTCAGCAGATCCGCTTGGCGTCGCTGCTCGCTCCTTGTCAGATGCGGATTTTTAAGGTCATCCAGAATTCGCTCTGAGTTCATGTCCGCAATATTGATGTAAGTTCCCGCGTAAGCTCCGGGTAAAAATGCGTTTCCCCAATTCGCCAACTTGCCGCGAGGTTGAGCCCGCGGGCTCATTGCAACGAAGCCGGGTAAATTCTGGTTCTCCGTCCCCAATCCGTACGTGAGCCACGAACCGAGGCTTGGACGACTTGGTTGCAAATGCCCCAGATTCATCATCAGGATCGCCCCGGCATGTTCGGGGATATCGGTGTGCATGGAGTGCACAAAGCAAAGGTCGTCGACCACTTCCCCCACTTTCGGAAAAATGTTGCTGACCCACTTACCGCATTCACCGTATCGCTTGAATTCAAAAGGGGATGGCATCAGGCCCATTTTGGTATTTCTCAACGACTTGCGATCGACCAACGACGGTCGCTCTCCCGCATGTTTTTCAATGTCCGGTTTGTAATCGAAGGTATCGACTTGAGAAGGTCCACCAGGCATGAACAGCTGGATCACATGCTTGGCTTTTGGCGCAAAGTGAGGGGGTTTCGGTTGGAGAGGTGTATTGTCCGCGCCCACTCGGGCCGACGCATTTGCAATCTGAGGAAGACATTGGGCCAGCGCTAAGCTTCCAAAACCGGCACCCATCCGTGACAGCAGGTCACGTCGGGACATTGGAGGTAGGGGATTTCGATGACGCATCGGGGATGACTCCCAAACAGGATTGGAGACTTGGATCTTGGTATCGGCTATGGGATGAACATGAATTCGTTGGAACTCAGCAAAACCTGACAATATTGTTGCAGCTGGGTCAAAGCACTTTCCGGAGACGGCGTCGCATTGACGGGACGGAGTCGATCAGGAAACGGCTCGCCCACGATCGGCAAGTCGCTTTGGAAAATATGATCGACATTGATATGCCCCCAGCCTTCACGACGGGCATCGACCATGCGAATCCGCGCCGTTTTGCCTTTCCATCGAGCGACGTCCCAACTATGCCAGTCAAGCTGTTCGGATCCACCGCCTCGATCATTGGGTCCGGTCGCCGTGAGGACCAACTCTTCCTCCACCCACAATTCGACGCACGTTTTTCCGGGATATTTTCCGCCGCCTACCAAAAAGTGAATGTGGTCGCGCTGCACGATGAATTCGGGCGAGGTTAGACTCCCCACCGTCCCATCACCCCCATTGAATGAGTTGACAAGACCACGGCCGAGAAAACCCGTCACGACCATCTGGCCGGCCAAGGTTCCCTGAGCGGGTGCGGCGCCAAACGCCTCACCGTCGACCTCCCAGTCACCATAGGACGAACCTTCGAAATCTTCAATCAACAGATCTTCGTTTCCGAGGGTCTGAGTTTCTAAAGACTCGGAATCCGGCTCCAATTTGGACACCTGCCCGAGGAATTCCAGCCCAATCTCGGTTTCTGCAGGCGTCGGCTCTCGACCGTAAAGCAATCGATGGGCCAAATGGATTTTTTCCGTTTCGGTGGTCGCGGCTGAGGTGAGACGTTCCGAAAATTTTCGCGCACGTTCCAGCATGAATGGACTGTTCATCAGAAAAAGAAATTGCTGAGGAACAATACTGGTCGGGCGTTGATCGATCGTGGCCCTCATCAGGGGAAAGTCGAATAATCGAAGAAACTTGTCTGAACCGAATTGGTCGCCGTTGCGACTGACCTTGAAATACAAGGTGCGCCGAGGATTGCTGGGCTGATCCAAGGGAGGACCTCCCTGCTTGAGATCCAGCTCTCCGGTTACGGAGAGCAAGCTGTCCCTCCAGGTTTCCACATCCATGCGGCGTGGATTCATTCTCCAGAGATAGCGATTGGCCCCATCCGCCGCGAAAGCCACTGGATCATACTTGCTGCTCATTCGATAGGTGGACGAATTGAGAATGAGCCGGTGCAAAGCCTTGATGGAACCCTGATGCTCGCGCAGGTAAGTGGCCAAATAATCCAACAACTCCGGGTGAGTCGGAGACTCTCCAAGACTGCCGAAATTGGATGGCGTACGAACCAGGCCATGACCAAAGTGGTGGAGCCAGATCCGATTCACGAAAACTCGGGAAGTGAGAGGATTTCCGGAATCGATAATCGCGGCGGCCAACTCCTTACGGCCGCTGCCTTCGCGGAACTCTGTTGCATCGCCTGGCACAAGCACTTCCAGAAAACGCCTTTTGGCCTCTTCACCCGGCTTCCGCAGATCGCCACGAATGGCGACAGGCATATTCTTTGAGCCCGTGTCTCGTAAACTGTGTGCCCAGTCGTATTTCGGCATTGCCGTTTTTTTGCGAGTTTCCAAATCCTCGCGTTGTTGGGCCAAGACACTCGCTTCTTCGGGACTGGCCTCCCGACCTTCTTTTTTCAGTTGCTCTTCAAACTTTTTGATGTCGTTTTGCAAGTCCTTAATCTTGGTCTGTTCGTCCTGATATTGTTTGACCACGTCGGCGTCGACGAGCGGATGTTCCTGTGTACCGGTATTGTTGAAGACGCCTGCCAACCCGTAGTACTCGGACTGGGGAATCGGATCGAACTTATGATCATGGCAACGTGAACAAGCGAGGGTCAAACCGAGCATGCCACGTCCCAGAGTATCGAGGCGATCGGACAGGGTTTCCGCTTTCGCCTGAGCCACACTTTCCGGGTCCCCACCGTCGCTGTTATAGGTCGGTCCCAAGGCAAAAAAGCCGGTGGCAACCGCATCGTCGCGTTCACCAATCAGATCCCCGGCAATCTGCATCGACAAAAACTGGCTCAACGGCAGATCCCGATTCAATGCTTGGACCACCCAGTCGCGATAATGCCAAGCCTGTGGGTAGGCCGCATTATCGAGAAAGCCTCCATAACCATCGCTGTACCGAGCCACATCAAGCCAGTGTCGCCCCCACCTTTCACCGTAGTGCGGTGAGTCCAGAAGTTCATCCACCAGTTGAGAGACGGCTTGATCTTCATGGGTCGCTGCCGACTTGACGAACCGGTCAACCGCCTCAGGCTCGGGAGGCAATCCGATCAGATCCCAGTAGAGTCTTCGCACCAGGACAGAATGCTGCGCCGCAGGCGCGGGTTGCAATCCAATGTTTTCCAGCTTTGACAATACAAAGGAATCCACATGGTTTTTTGGCCACGCAATCTCCCTGACCTCGGGAATTTGAGGTTTGACAATGGGCCGAAACGACCAGTGTTCCGTTCGCCATGTCTGGAAATCGTAACCATGACTGGAGTCTGCCAGATTCTGCGCTTCTCCTTCGGGCCAAGGCGCACCCATCTCAATCCACCGTTTCAGTTGCTCAATTTCGGCCTCGGCCAATTTGCCGTCGGGTGGCATTTCAACCGATTTCCACTCGACCGCCTGAACCAACAGGCTCTCCTCTGGCTTTTCGGGTACGACGGCCGGTCCTGAATCGCCACCTTTGAGCAAACCTTGAATCCCATCGATCCGAAGCCCACCTTCGACGGGATCCGAATCGGCACTGTGGCATTCGTAACACCTCTCAATGAACAGAGGTCGTATCTTGGTTTCGAAAAACTCCAGTGCCCCCTCGGAGGACTCACCCGTTTTCAAGCCGAGCGTTTCCTGAGCAAATGATGAACCGTGTCCGAAACACAAAACGGTCGCAAGAGCCACCCACAAAGGGGTGCCCTCAATCCGCTGGCGACAGATCACTCTCGCACCCAGTTGAATCATCGCCTGGATGGCTTCGAATTTCGATAACATCAATACTTTCTCAAACAGCAAAGTGGTGGAGTCAGCTAAACTTTGACGATGGATATCGGCTCGCCACTGGGAATCACCCATCTTAAATCGCAGCAGGAAGTGGCTGTCGATTATTTCCGTCGACAGGCTTCGGCATTAACCCGCCCGAGACGACGATTCATGGGCTGGAAAACTCCTTCGGTACATCACCGTCGCCGGTCAATTCCCCCCCCAGAACCCAACTTAAGTTAAAACAAGCAACCTTAGCGCCGCCGCTTTCGTATTGCAGGTAAATGGTCCCTTCGCTCGGGGTATTGGGCCGCCCCGCAGTCATCGACGAGTAGGCAAATGTGCCCTCGTCGACCACTCGCTTGAGCGGCCAGGTTTTCCCGCCATCAAAGCTCACCCAGACTGTTCCGTTTCGTCGCCCACTTGGACTATCGCAGTTGCTGTAAACGAGAATATCTTTGCCCTCGATGGGCAACCGAACGAGTCCGCCCATACATCCGTAATTGGTGTCTTGAGGGCCGTCAGGCAACGTTTCACAAATGGCCAATCCCTTCCAGGACTCCCCGCCGTCCTGACTTGTGGCAATCCATCGACGAAGTGGATTTTCACCGTCAGGAGCCCAATGTCGACGCGAGTTGTAATACAGGGTTCCATCAGCCAATTCTACGAGGGTCGCTTCTCCGGTCCCATTTGCAGGAAACGGTTCACTCGCCTTCCAAGTTTTGCCACCATCGTCACTGTAGATGGCGTTGGTGTAGTGTTCTGGCCAAAGAGACCGATCATTTTTTCCGGCATACCAGCGAGACGCTCGAACCATTCGGCCCGCATGGGTTCCATGCCGAAGCGTGATGCCATGTTCATTCATGTGCATGGACGGCAAATGACCAAGTGAGTTTTCGATCAATCGATACTCGGTTTCCGTCCAGGTTTTTCCATGATCGGAACTGCGAAAAACGGCCAATTTTGCTGGAGGATGCTGACTTTCCACAAACGCAAAGATGTCTCCGTTGGTTTCATTAACGGTCACCCCGCCGCCCATGAAACCCTTGCCAACCTTGATTTCGTCGCCCCAAGTCTGACCTCCGTCTTCACTTCTTCGAACGCGAACCCCATTGAAAAAAGCGAGAACCGTTCCATCGGTAGCCACCGCAATGTTGGGAAATCGATCGCCCTTGAATACCTGTTCAATCTCCAGGCGGGCATCGCCAAGAAAGGTACCCACGTTTCCTTCGAAAAGGTGATCGGCAGAAGCGACGCTAGAAAGGCTTAAACCCAACAGCAAACCCCAAACCAAAAAAGTTTTGCCGTAATTTGTACCCTGATGACCCATATGACTACCTCTCTGACAAAACGGACCGACGAGCAATCGCAAGACGCATCGCACGAAGATCGACATGCTCCATAGAAACGCGATCGCCCCCGTAGCAAACTCGCAGGACGAATGCGATCCGAACAAAACGAAATGTGGCATTTTTCAACCTTGCTACTTGGCAACACCTTCCCTGCGCACGACGACAAGCCAAGATACCCTCTCCCATATTACGGGGACTCCCTGTTCGATGCGAACGATTATTGAGGGCTTCTCTAAAAATCAGTTTGTGAACGATGGGTCGTTTTTTAGCTCGACTTTCACGACCCAGGGGATCCCTCGTGATCAAAGTCACTATTCCGTCCGTCCCTGGGAACTTCTGTTTCGCCGATGACGGATATTGCCGCGCCTCGGAGCGCGAACGGCATAGGATTGTCTCGTTTACGCCTGTTCTCAAGCATCATCCTGCTTCGTCTTTCGCTACGCCAACGGATCAGCTTTTCCGTCGTTCCGTCGCTTTTTTTCACCTGTCCCCGACTTGCCATGCTCTGCAAGGGCGAGTGGGGCGATGAACCCGAGAACGTTCAAGAAGAGCCCATTGTGAGATCACTGATCGGTGACGCGACAACTTAATTTGATACAACGGACGAAGACTTACACGCAATCTTCTCCCGGAGTGTTGGCGGTTATTCCGAGTGGCTGCTGAAACTTGCAAACATGATCCGTATCGAGGAAGCACCCGTAGCGTTACCGGATTGGCTGGATAACGATTTTTTGCTCTAGGCGAAGACTCAAAACTCCACGGTTCTCAGAATCGCCATGGCTGACCTTCCCAGGGAATTCCTTGGGCGTGTGTTGCGACCATTTTCCAGCCCGATGACTTTTTTACCCAAATGTAGATGAATGGGGTTTGAGCTGGTGGGATCGGCCTGCCATCCTCGCGGATCCGCGAGGAAACCCGTTCCACGAACACAAGCTTCTCACTCACGGAAAAACTCTCATGTCATTGGCGGTGATCGCCGTCATTCCGTCGGATTTCATTCCGTCGAGATAACCTCTTAAGCTGATGATAAACTCCGGCTTGGACAACATCGCCTTGTGCTCGCGGGCACCCAAAAAGCTGCGGGAAAGACGAGGAAATTGATAGATTTCATCGGCGATCTTCTCGGCAGGCTCATCACCATGAAGTAGATCGGCGTAGCATATCATTTTCTGCTTTATCACCGACTCCATCTGCTCGGAATCAAACTTTCCAGCTTGGTTCGATAAACACAACAATCACGGCGCAACACTCTTTGACGATACATACAATTACAGATAATATGTTTAGATCGTAAAGCCGCACCACATTTGCGATAGATTCGTAAGTAGTGAAAAC
>JAKVCA010000024.1 GCA_022448315.1 Pirellulaceae bacterium
CGGTCTCAGGATCCACCCAACCCTGAGTTCCAAACGCACCCCCGTGCCCAAAGCTCCCCTTGGAAATCATCGCCGTCACGCCTTGCGGCTCCCGAACAATGCACCAACCGAGTCCCCACGTATTGCCGGGGGTGAATCCGGTTTCGAGGCCGCCAATCTGCGGTGAAAGCATCTTGTTGACCGCCTCCTCGGAGAGCAGTCGTTTTTTGCCAAATTTCCCGCCGTTAAGAACCATTTGATAAAATCGAAATAGTTCAAGGGCCGTCGACACCAGGCCGCCCGAGGGGTTTGGCCCATCCTCTTCCGAAAAACTTGAAATCCAATTACTCGCCTCCACCAATTGCTTCGTATTTCCTTCAGGTTGATAAATCACGGCCAGATTCTGAAGGCCCTTTTTATCCGGTTGAAAGCCCGTATTTTTCATCCTTAACGGATCAAAAATTCGCTCTTGTAAAAAGTCCTCAAAAGGTTGACCTGATACGACTTCAACCACCCGCCCCGCTACAGAGACCCCGGGACCATATTGCCATCTCTCTCCAGGGTGGAACCCGAGTTGCCGGGAGGCGACTTCTTTCACGTGATCTTCCAGGGATCCCTTAAAAGCCTGCCCGCCCACGATGCCAGAGGTATGGGTGACCGCATCACGGAGAGTTGGGGACCGCTTCGGTTCCTCGCCATCCCTCAATTTAACGTCGCGAAACTCCGGCAGATATTTTTCAATCGGATCATCCAAACTCAGCTTTCCCTCATCCTCTAGCATCATCAGGGCCGTCGCCGTGATCGGCTTTGACATCGAAGCAATGGCAAAACGAGTCCAACGATGCATGGGTTTATTCGCACCTATATCCCTCACCCCGACGCCGCTCAGGTGAACCACTTTCCCTTCGTGAGCCACAAGAGTGACCGCCCCTGAAGCTCGACCTTTTTCCACATATTCGCGAATGACGTCATCAATTTCCTTGACCGAAGGAGGCGGTTGCCAAGTAGGAGATTCTTCTTGAGCCCGAAGAACTACCGCAAAAAAGCCAATGGCAACGATCAAACATAACGTTCGAATGGATTGTTGAAACAACTTGTTCATCCCCTCCGGCTTCATCGATCGCCGGGTTACTGAAAGTTGAAGTTTAAGGCGGTCAACGACAAGCCGAGTGCTGCCTCGCCTTCGTCAACCACTCTGCATCTTATCACGACGGACATACGGTTGCAGAAAGTTTCGCGAACGCTCACCTGAAACTGAGTACTTCGGTCGCCGCAACAAAACATCAGACGCTCAGGAAATGGGAAAGGATCGGTCGGGGTTTAAATTCGTCCCTCACAATTTGCCGATGCGACACTCGTCTGGACACGACTGAAGGCTCAACCGCCCTTCGCGGAAACTGACGTCAAAGCGACGTTAGCGCGTGTCTTATTCTTCGATTCGTTGGACTTTTGCACCAGCGCACGAAAAAGGGGCTTCGGACGTACTTGCCGAAACCCCTCGCATCAATGTGTCTTTAAACGCTGAACTTCCGACGTTATGACTTCACATCGCGTGCTTGTTTAACGGGTCGCCTTTGCGTTACCGACTCTATTTCAACGAACGCCGCGTGGGTCGAAAGAACCCGATTCTTTCGAGAGCACGGAACACCTCTTCCAACGTCTTCTCACCGAAGTTGGAAATACTCAACAACTCCGAACGAGGTGTGTTGAGCAGATCCTGAACCGTAAAAATGCCCTTTTCCTCAAGGCAATTCGTGGTTCGGACGGTAAGACCAATCTCGGCCGTGCTCATCTCCAGTCGAGCTTGTGTTTGCCTTGCCTCTTCTTCAGCCGCACTCAGTGGAATACGTGTCACGCTCATGGTGGGGTTCCCTCCCTGATTATTTGACGACATTGAATCCCCGGGTTCTGGAACCCGATTTTTGTCGTCTCGTCCAATCATCTTGATCGCGACCTTCGTGAATCGCGATCCGGAGCAGTCTCGACTTAACGATGACGGCCCCTCCGACGCAGGCAATATAACGCCAGAGGGTCGCCCCACCGACGACTGCTAGCGGCCCGAAAGACGACTTTTTGCGGTTTGCTAGCAACAGAACGACAGCACGTCATCCATCAGATGCGAGCTGGCTCAAAGCTTGATGGGCCGCGTCAATCGTCTCTTGAACATGAGCCTCGGTATGAGTCGCGGAAACGAAAAGCGCTTCGAATTGAGAACAGGGCATGTAAATACCCTGCTCGATCAACTTCCAGAAATACTTCGAATAATGGTCGGTATTTGAGCGCGAGGCCGAATCCCAGTCTGTTACAGGATTGGGGTTAAAGAAAAGTGTCAGCATGCTGCCAACCCGCTGAGTCACGGCCGCGACGCCGTGTTGATCGGCAGCAGCTTGCAAACCCGTCTCCAGTTTTGCACAAATGTCTTCCAAGTAGGGGTACGGATCCTGTTCTTTCAACAACCGCAGCGTTGTCGAGCCAGCAGCCGTGGCAACAGGATTGCCGCTCAATGTCCCCGCCTGAAACACTTTTCCAGCAGGCAAAACATGCTGCATCAAGTCTCGACGGCCTCCGAATGCTCCCAAGGGCATGCCACCGCCGACAATCTTGCCCAGTGTGGTCATGTCGGGACGCACCCCGTAGAGAGACTGGGCTCCGCCAAAGGCAACACGAAACCCAGTCATGACTTCGTCAACGATCATGACGGCACCCGACTTTTCGGTCACGTCTCGAACGGTGGTCATGAATGCCTCGGTCGCCGGAACGGTGCCCATATTGCCGACGACGGGCTCGAGAATGACCGCGGCAATTTCATCGCCTTGCTCTTGGAAAAGCTGAGCGATCGCGCCGCAGTCGTTGTAGGGCATGACCACGGTATCTCGTGCCGTCCCTTCGGTCACTCCGGGGCTGTTTGGAACACCGAGCGTCGCCGCGGCGCTTCCCGCCGAAACCAATAGGCTGTCGACATGACCGTGGTAGTTCCCAGCAAACTTGACCACCTTTTCACGGCCGGTCGCACCTCGGGCCACGCGAAGTGCGCTCATGGTCGCCTCCGTCCCCGAATTCACGAGTCGCACCATCTCAATGGAGTCGACCGCATCGATAATCTGTTCGGCCAATCGATTTTCCCTCGGGGTTGGTGCGCCGTAGGTCATCCCCTCGCTTGCCGCTCGCTGCACCGCGTCCACCACCTCTGGATGACAGTGCCCCAGGATCATCGGACCCCAAGAGCCGATATAGTCGAGGTATTGTTGCCCATCGACATCAAACAGATGGGGCCCCTTGGCCCGCTCGAAAACAATCGGAGATCCACCCACCGCCCCAAAAGCGCGGGCCGCACTATTCACCCCTCCGGGCATCAATTCCTTGGCATGTTGGTAAATTTTGAGGCTTTGGTCGTGAATCATGGGACTACCTTGGTGAGGTGTGGCCAAATTGGTGAGGTGTGGCCAATTAGAGATGCCGTTGAGTGGCGGCAAGGGGCCGCAACGCTCACATTGTTCGAACAAAAATCAACGACGATCGATTTGGAAATTCCGAGTGGATGAATCTCCAGCGCCGCTGGAGAAAAACCGCAAATTGCCGGCATGCGAAACAAGTACGATCATGGAACAAAACCCGAACATTCCGGTCACGGGATCGACGCATCCACTTCCTCAGGGGAGCCCGAGCGGCTCAAGCCTTAGGACCGATCACATCCATACCTACCCAGGGACGCAGCGCCTCGGGCACAACAATCGAACCGTCCGCCTGCTGACCGTTTTCCATCACGGCGATCATCGCTCGACTCACTGCAACGGCCGTTCCGTTGAGCGTGTGAATAAACTTGGTGCCTTTCTCCCCTTTGACCTTGTAACGGCAATTGAGGCGTCGAGCCTGATAATCGGTGCAGTTCGAGGTGCTGGTCACCTCACCGTATTCCCCTGCGTCACCGCGTCCGGGCATCCACGCCTCCAAATCATATTTCCGATAGGCGGGGCCACCAAGATCTCCCGTTGCGGTATCCACGACCCGATAAGGAATTCCAAGACCGTCGAATAGATCGCATTCGATCTGGCAAAACTCCTCAAGCACCGCATCACTCTGATCTGGCAAACTGTAGGCGAACATTTCAATTTTGGTAAATTGATGCACCCGATAAAGGCCCTTCGAGGCCCGACCTGCAGCACCAGCTTCCGTCCGGTAACAGTGACTGATACCGCAAAGTTTCAGTGGTAAGTCTTCGCTCTCAAACGTGTGCCCCGAATAAAGACCGCCCAACGTGATTTCCGCGGTACCCACAAGGCTCAGGTCAGATTCCGCGATGCTGTAGACCTGGGTCTCAGGACCACGTGGCATGAAACCGATCCCCTCCAGAATCTCATCTCGAGCCAAATCGGGCGTGGTGGTCACGGTGAATCCCCTCGCCCGCAATTGTTGCACGGCGTATTGCTGGAGGGCCAACTCGAGCAACACCCCCTCATTCTTCAAAAAGTAGAAGCCCGCCCCCGTGGTGCGGGCTCCCCCTTCGAAGTCAATCAGGTCAAGGTCCTGACCCAACTCAACGTGATCTTTGGCTTTGAACCCCAATGCGCGAGGCGCATGCTTCCCTTTCCGGACTTCTAAATTTGCCTTATCGTCAACACCCACCGGAGCGGCATCGTGCGCCATGTTCGGAACGGTTTTTTGAATCGTCAACGCTTCGGCATCGAGGGCATCATGGTCGGTCTGTGCCTTATCCTTCGCTTCGCGCAAACGCCGGCCTTCTTCCTTACGTTGTTCCCGTTCCTCGGGCGAAGACGCCTTGCCAATCGACTTCGACACTTCGTTGGCCTGTCGATTCAGCTCTTGGACAGCAACCAATTTTTCTCGCCGCTGCGACTCGAGTTCTACCAATCGATCCAGTTCGCAGGACACACCACGGTTGCCGCAATTGGTTCGGACGGCATCCAAATGGTCAAGGATATATTTACGGTCCAACATCGGAAGATCTTCTCTTTTTGAAATTACCTTTAGAATCCGGGCGGTTCCGCAAGCACCGGCGGGCGTCCAACCTAATCTTCATCGACCAAGCTGACCAAGTTCTTCCCACAAATGAGCACTGGATCGAATTCCCTTCTGAAAATCCTCAAGTGAGAACTTCTCGTTGGGGCTGTGCATGTTGTCATCATTCTGCCCCCAACCCAGCAATAACGTGTCCATGTTCAACAACGTTTTGAACGAAGTCACGATCGGTATGGAGCCCCCCTCCCGGATATAGACGGGCGACTTTCCAAAACCTGCCTCAATGGCTCGACTTGCCGCTGACAAATAGGGACTTTCGAGCGGAACCACGACTCCGGGAGCGTGATGCATCTCCTGCAATTCAAGTTCGATCCCGGGCGGACAATGTTCCTGCAAATAGGACTTGAGGGCCGAGGCAATTTTCTCCGGGTCCTGCGCGGGAACCAATCTGAAACTGAATTTTGCCCCAGCTCGAGCGGGCAGAACCGTCTTCGCACCCTCTCCCTGGTAACCACTCCATAAACCGTTGATGTCGAACGTCGGCCGAGCCCATTTTCGCTCGAGCGTACTGAAGCCCTTCTCACCGGTCACCGCACCGACACCAATCTGTTGCTTGAAGGCCGCCTCGTCGAACCCGAGCTCTTCAAATTGTTTCCGTTCACTCTCGGTGAGCCCACCGACATCATCGTAGAACCCCGGAATCTGAATGCGGCCGTCGCCGTCGATCAGACTGGCAAGTAACGCAGCCAATGCGTTTGCCGGGTTCGAAACGGCCCCGCCGAAGCTACCGGAGTGCAGATCCTGATTGGGTCCTGTCAGATTCAATTGGAAGTAAGCGATGCCTTTCAGGCCGTAAGTGATTGCAGGCCGCCCCGGGCCAAACTGGCTCGTATCACTAATCACGGCAACATCCGCCTCTAAAGCCTCCAAGGGTGGCCGACCTAAAATGGTGTACTTACCGTCAAGCAACTCGTTGAGCGCTTCGCTGCCGCACTCCTCCTCGCCCTCGATCAAAAACTTGATCTGGACGGGAAGCGGTCCTCGCGTGGCCAACCAAGCCTCGACGCTTAGCAGATGGGTCAAGAATTGCCCCTTGTCATCCGTCGCCCCGCGTGCGTAGACGTTGCCGTTACGAACACTCGGCTCAAAGGCGGGCGTCTCCCATTCGTCCAAGGGATCCGGCGGCTGAACATCGTAATGACCGTACACCAAGACCACGGGCGCGTCGGCAACCGAAGGACTCTCTGCGTACAAAATCGGATAGGAGGAGGTTGTAATCCTCTCCGTTTTCAGTCCGAGCTTCTCAAATTTCTCGGTCAGCCAATCCGCCGCTCGTCCCATATCCTCACTGTAAGCCGGGTCTGCACTGACACTCGGAATCCTCAGCAATTCAAATAATGCCTCTTGAAATTGATTGGCATTCGCCTCGAGGTACTCAGCTAAATTCGGCATCGCGTCCTACGCTCCAACAATTTTGACTGTGCCACCACACCGACCGCGGCATTCCATTACAACACCAGAGTCATTTAGCCTCTGTGTTCGTGCCTCAGTCGAGCTCGCGTGTCGTTAAGGTCTTTCGTTTGGTGACTTTAGGATCCACTTAACGAATGTATCGGCCCCATTTCTGCAGGAGAAGATGGGGGTTCTCCATATTCCGGTTGACGGTTTGGGACGAGTTCGTCTGACAAATGCCCCAAGGGACACCGACCACCCAAAATTCCATGGAATTTTTCTCACAAAACCACCAGGGACTTGGAACCCGCGACTCAGGGCGGCATAATTATGGCACATCTTTTCTTTCACAGATCGTGGCTCGCCGTTCGCGCGTGTTGCATCTGACTGACCTCACCAAGAAATTTCCCATCCGGGACAGATTCCTGTTTCTGGGTACGATTGAGAGGTCGCACAATCAAACGCCCTGCACTTTTTCTAATCCTCCAGGAGTGCTCAAGGTGGAAAGCCAAACGCATACTGCAATTTTTGATTCGGCGGTCGTCGAACCCAAATATCGCACATCGGAACCGGAAACTCGACGACAGCCTCGCTATCATGTGGTCCTTTGGGACGACGAGGAGCACACTTACACCTACGTCATCGACATGCTGAAACATCTGTTTGCTATACCGAAAGAAAACGGTTTTAAGGTCGCAGAGCAGGTGGATCACCATGGACGTGCGATCTGCCTCACCACCACCCTTGAACACGCCGAACTGAAACGGGATCAAATTCGCGCGTTTGGGAACGATCCTCGAAACCCACAAAGTCGTGGTTCCATGGCCGCATCGATTGAGGTAGCTGACGAATAAGTTCATCCGGCAACCCGAGCTGCACCGGCGGTCGTTATTGACTTGTTGACGATCCTCCCCGCCACCCTCCAGACATCCTTGCATTCGGACGACTATCTTGGCCAAGTTGAAAACCGTGACCTTGGGATGCAAGGTTAATCAGTATGAAACCCAGTATGTTCGAGAGGGTTTGTTGGGAGTCGGGTATCAGGATGCGAACAAGGATGAAGACGCCGATCTCTGCATCGTGAATACGTGCACGGTCACCAACGAAGGTGATGCCAAAAGTCGCCAAATCATCCGGCGGCTTCACCGTGAAAACCCAACGGCTCGAATCGTTGTCATGGGGTGTTACGCGACACGTGCCCCATCCGAAGTCGGCGAACTACCCGGTGTCGAAGAGGTGGTGACCGACAAGCGTGAACTTCCCGATTGGCTCGGAAGGTTCGGTGTTCTCGACGCGCCGACAGGCATCTCCGGTCTCAGTCAGCGAAGCCGCGCTTATGTTAAGATTCAGGATGGGTGCTTATTGAGGTGCAGCTACTGCATTATCCCTTACGTCCGACCCCAAATGTACAGTCGTCCCCCCGAACATGTCGTGGACGAAGTGCGTCGCATGATCGACCGGGGCTATCGGGAAGTGGTCCTAACGGGAGTCCATCTTGGCCACTTTGGGGTCGACTTCAATCGTGGGAAGCCCAAATCCGAATGGGTTCGCCTCGCGAACCTCGTTCGAGAACTTGTCGAACTGGATGGCGACTTTCGTATTCGCCTGTCCAGCATCGAGGCCACCGAGGTTACGCGTGAACTGATTCAGGTCATGGCCGACTACCCGGACCGGGTCAGCCCCCACCTCCACATCTGCCTCCAATCGGGATCAGATTCGGTTCTTCGAAGAATGAAACGACGATGGGGAACACAGAGGTTTCTCGATCGGTGCGACTTCGTCAAGGAGCACCTGGACCGCCCTGCGTTGACGACCGATGTGATTGTCGGTTTTCCGGGGGAAACGGACGAAGACTTTGAGCAGACGCTCGAGACCTGTCGGAACGCCGGCTTTTCGAAGATCCACATGTTTCCGTTCAGCGCGAGGAAAGGAACGCCCGCCGCCGAAATGACCGACACCATTCCTAAAAAAGTAAAAACGGAACGCGGAAAACGTCTCGCCGAACTCGAGACGGAACTCAGGGACGACTACCACAATTCTCTCGTCGGCATGGATTTACAAGTACTGGTTGAAGGCCATTCCGACGAGGGTCGGGTGACTGGAACGAGCTGCCGCTATGCGACTGTCGAACTGCCAGCATTCACTCGCTCGAAATCGGGCGATCTACTTTCCGCTCGCATTTCGGGAATTCACGAAGACCGACTACTCGGCCTTGTGAATGCCACCTGATCGTCGCCTCCTGTCAACTTCAAACCGTGGATGGTTTCCCAATGTCTGAACCTTTGGCTTTATGGAACGGTGAGTTTGTCCCTGCATCCAAAGTATCGGTCCCCATTTACGATGGGGGATTCGTCCAAGGGAGTACCGTCGCAGAGCAAGTTCGCACGTTTTCGGGCGATCTTTTCGCACTCGATGAGCATCTTGAACGTTTGCAACGGAGCCTTGATTGCATCCGCGTCAAACTGCCCTACTCCCTGTCCGAAGTCCGACAATGGATGATCCGCCTCGTCGAGAACAACCACGCTTTGCTCGACGAGGGTGACGACCTTGCCCTTTGCCTTTTTGTGACTCCCGGCCCCTACCTGAGTTTTGCCGCTGCCCCGGGTATTGTTCCCTCGGACCGACAAGGACCCGCACTGGTCATGCACACGTATCCGTTGCCTTTCCGCAATTGGGTCAAACAATACGAGGTGGGTGAACAGTTGGAGTTTGTTGAAGTTCGGGAGGTTCCCGCCGAATGTTGGCCGGCCGCTCTGAAATGCCGTAGCCGAATGCACTACTATCTGGCAGACATTCAGGCGCGTGAGAAAAATCCAAATGCACGGGCCTTGCTTCTCGATATCCACGGTTATCTTGCGGAAGCTTCAACCGCGAGCGTTTTCCTCTATCGTGAAGAAGAAGGCTTTGTCGCTCCACGGGAGGAAGATGTCCTCCCAAGCATCAGCCTTCGAACTTTGAGACGGTTCGCCGAAGATCGGGAAATCCCATGGGTCCACCGGCGTATTCAACCCGAGGAGGTCTTTGACTCCCAAGAAGTTCTCTTGTGCAGCACCTCGCCTTGCGTCCTCCCTGTCACCCAAATTGATCGCCGTCCGATCGGCACGGGGCGACCCGGAAACCGATGGCAAGAGCTGATGGAGTGCTGGAACGAACATCTGAGGCTCAATGTGGTTGAGCAAGCCAAGTCGTTCGCAGCAAGAAGCTGAGCGGCCTGACCACGGCCTCGGGCCAGCTGCCTACGGCTTCCGAACTTCTTCAATCACCCAGTGACCCCCGTCGCAACGGCAGTTCTTTAATCTTCATGACGCGAACTGAAGCCTTGGTCTTCCCGAAAATTCCAAGAGAGCTCTCAGCCCCGCTGAGAGACGGCTTTTTTAAGGGTGAACTCCGGGTTCTGGGAAATGCTGGAGAACCGCAGCCCATGCGGTTATATTGATACGCCCACAGCCGGCTCGTCATGAGAATTCGTCCGCCGGCTTCCCCAATGTCGTCGATGCAGACGGCTTTTGACCACACCTATGATGCCCCCGGAGATACCCGCATGTCGCTTCGTCGCTATACGTACCTCGCCGTTTGCCTTGCCTTGACTGCAGGCATTGTCGGTTTTGCCTTCAACCGCACAGTCGCGACGGCACCCTCGATGACGACGGCAGCCACCCAATGGCTAGAGACGTTGGATGCAGACCAGAAAGAGTCGGTGCTTTTCGACTATGACGCGCCTCAACGGGTAGGTTGGCATTTCATTCCCAAGGAAACGCGGAAAGGCCTCGCCATTCGGGATATGAACGACGCCCAGAAAGAGGCCGCCACAAAGTTGCTATCCTCCTGTTTAAGCAGCGTGGGCTATCGAAAAGCAAAGCAAATCATGGCCCTTGAGGCATTGCTGGGTCTCTTGCAGTCTGAGGCGGGTGGCCGGGGACCAGAGCGTGATCCCACCAAGTACTACTTTACAATCTTCGGCACTCCCCAATCGGGAGCGCGATGGGGTCTAAGCATAGAAGGTCACCATCTTTCGTTGAACTTTGTCGTTGAGGGGGATGATGTCGTCTCCAGTTCACCCACGTTCTTTGCAACGAACCCCACCATCGTCAATCGTTTCTTCAAGGACGCGGATGGCGGTTACAACCTGCTCCGAGGCGAACGTGTGATCAATCACGAAGAGCTTCTGGCGTTTGATCTTGTCAACAGCCTGAATGAAGAGCAGCTTGCCGACGCCACGATCGCTGAAAAGGCGCCTGCTGAAATTCGAAATGCGGGTGAGCCACACGCTCCCAAGGAAGAGCCGGTGGGAATTAATTACAACAAACTCGACAGATCTCAACAATCTCGCCTTCTCTCGCTGGTTCGAGCATACGCAGGCAATCTGCCAAGAGACGTCTCCACCGCCCGTTTGAAGGAGATTCAGAGTGCCGGTTGGAAAAATGTCAAGTTCGCCTGGGCCGGAGCTTTGGCACCAGGCATAGGACACTACTACCGGATTGAAGGTCCAACTTTCTTGATTGAATTCGTCAACACTCAACCTGACGCCGAGGGAAATCCTGCCAGCCATATCCATTGCGTCTGGCGGGATCCACGCGGAGACTTTGCTCTTTCTGCCGGCGAGTAATGGTAAAACCACGGCGATTACGTTTACTTCATCTGGATTTTCTACTCCAAGGCTCTAGATCGGAAACCTATGCCATGAAACGTTGCACGTTGCTTTCTGGACTGATGTCTTTTGCCACACTCGTCCTTCTGAATTCAACCTCGAATGCTCAGGATGACGATTTCAAGTCCATATTCAATGGCAAGGACCTTACCGGCTGGGAAGGCCAACCCGAGCTGTGGAGCGTTCAGGACGGAGCGATTACAGGCACCACCTCCGCCGATGCCCCAATCAAATCGAATACCTTTTTGATTTGGAAAGCTGGGGAACTGAAAGATTTTGAACTGCGGCTCAAATTCCGCATCGTGGATGGCAACTCGGGAATCCAGTATCGAAGCACTGCATCGGATAATTACGCGGTGGGCGGCTATCAGGCCGACATCGACGCCACGATGCGTTTTATGGGGATTCTCTATGAGGAACGAGGTCGTGGAGTCCTTGCGAATCGCGGTAAAAAAGTGACGATCAAATCCGATGGCAACAAGGAGGAGACCGGCCAGACGTGTAAGGAAGAAGAACTCCTGGCTTCAATCAAGAAGGAAGATTGGAACGAGTACGTCATCATGGCGAAAGGCAATCATCTGACCCAAAAAATCAATGGGCACACGACCGTTGATGTCACTGACGAACAGTCCGACAAAGCGAAGAAGAATGGAGTCCTCGCCTTCCAACTTCACGTCGGGCCTCCAATGATCGTCCAATTCAAAGATATTCTTTTGAAAGAGCTGAAGTAACGGAAGACTGCGTTTCATGAAAGCCGCCATCCAAAGCCTTGGGTGAGCGGCTTTTTTTAACGGCCTGTCGTTGGTGGGAATTGCCATTCACTTCGTAACGGCCGCAATGATTCCGGAACCCGAACCTCAGCGCATAAAAAAAGCCTCTGGATCCAGAGGCCTAATCAGTCATTGCGAGAGGATGGTTGATTATTTATCGCCGTCTTTCTCCTCAGGCTTCTTCTCCTCAGGCTTCTTCTCCTCAGGCTTCTTCTCCTCAGGCTTCTTCTCCTCAGAGTCTGCATCTTCCTCTTTGGCGGCTTCGCCTTCCGTTTCCTCGGGCGCCGGTTTGTTCAACTCTCCGCCGAGCACGACTTCGAGTTCCGGCAAAGCCTCTTTGAGTTTCGCCGCCCCCTCCGGCGTAACTTGGGTTTGCCAAACATAAAGTTTTTTCAGCGAACTCAAACCCTTGAGATGCTCGAGCCCCGCATCACTCACCTGAGTCCCATAGAGATTCAGGTAAACAAGCGCGGGCAAATCCTTCAGATGAGCCAGCCCGACGTCCGTCACCCCGGTCTTTTCGAGGTGAAGTCGACTCAACGTTTTACACTGACCCACCTGCTGCAGTCCCCCATCCGTGATTTTGGTTCCCCGCAAGTTCAACCAGATCAGTTGATTCAATTTCGGAAGATGAACCAGTCCCTCATCGGTCAACTCGGTTCCAGACAAATGAAAAGCCGCTTCTTTTTCCTCGGAGTCCGCCGCCACCACTCGGATGCTTCCCCCGAGTCCCGTCAACGCCTCGATCGCCTGCTCTTCTGTCTCTTGAGCATTCACGACCGCACCCATCAAACCCATCAACAGGGCTGAAATCCCAAACAAGCCACGCAACATTCGCCTGACCCTCCCTTGAACTGATGACTGACTGACAATAGTGAGTCTGACATCATCCCCGGATGAACGCCGGGAGTCAAACATGGCCCGAGAAATCGGGAGAACGCTTGCTCGATGTCATACCAATCCAGGCTCAGCAGCTTCAACGCGAAAGACCAAAACCGTCCTTAATCCAATCCATGGCGATCGACAATGCGGTTTGTTCCGCCATTTCCTCTTGGTCTTGGTTCGGCTTGGGCAAATTGGACCAAAATACGGCATGAACGCCGGCGTTATTGTCCAGCTGGCGAAGCCAAAGTGGAAAATCACGCAGGCGCGCCGGTGCAGAACCAGACATGGCGTCCCCTTCCAACGGATCGCCTTGACCTGTCACAACGACCATTGGCAAACCAAACATGCCCCACTGCCCAATCCGATCCATCAACTGGCACGCATCACGAGGCCACGATTGCCCGGCCTCCGTTCCAAATTCAATCTCCAACGCAAAGCCGGCAAGATCGATATTCGAACGTAGAAGTCCATCGGCAACGTGCAAAACCGGATATTCGTCTTCAATCGCATGACATTCGCTGAAAGGCTGCGTTACCCCAACGATAAACGGGAGTTGATCCGTGACTCGACGAAGACCAATGGCAGCATCCACAATCAACTGCAAACGCGAGGCTGCCGGCCAGCCAGTATCCCCCCCCCGATTGATCCTGGTGGCCAACAAACATAGATCCACTTCTGAAGCACAACGCTTAACGACCTGCATAATGAAGTTCTGTACGGCCGTTCTCACCTCTTCAAAGTTGGAACTGGATTCCACAATCCAATCGGGCAGCCAAGCCCGATCGAATTGCAAGATTGGCCCAAGCATGACATTCCAGTCGTAAGCGTTGGCTTTTGCCAACTGCTCATCCAAACTCGACCAATCCCATTCCTCAGGCGCGGGCTGAATCTTTCGCCACGAAACAGAAATAGCGACCGTATTCAAAATCTTTGAAAGATCATCCATTCGCTCTGGTTGCGTTAGTTCGGAGGGTCCCAGCCAAGCGCCTCTCAAGGTTCTCGACATCGAATCTTCAGCCGTTTCACGCGTCGAGCACCAGACAAGATACTCCTCCATGGCCTGATCGATCACCTCAAGCGAAGTATCAATGGTACTAATGCAGAGCGTCTCACAAGCGGCCACGTCACCTCGCACGCTTACCGCCTGACAAAATGCTTGAGCACAGTGCTCCACTCGTTCGGAGAGGGACGCGGAAGGCTGGAAACCATTGACCTCCCATGCAGCGACCCGGTTTCGCAGGCGGTCAACGATTCCTCTCGTCAATTCGAGCCAAAGCAGGCCGGACTTACCTGAGGGCTTGAGCGTGGAGGTCACCAAAGTCAGAATCTCCCCCGTCGCCGAAATGAACTGTTGGTGCAGTTTCGGGGAGTCCTCTTTGTCGTATTTCAGGACTACCTCGTTCTCACGTTCTTCCCAGACAGCCGGCCACGGCGTCTGATCAGGTCCTGCGAGATAACTGGCTTCATCCCCGATCACTGGCATTCTCGTACGATTGTGTATGACAAACCGCAATTCGGACATGCCTGTGATCTCTCCTGGAAAATCCGACCCAAAGGGGCATAACTGACATACATGGGCCAGCGGCCAACTCCAATTCGGACTACGCTAACATGATGCGACTTTCACCGCTACACGCCTGCCGTCTCAGGTCGCTTACTACGCCTTAGTCATTTGGGTAAAGCTCGTCTCGACTGGGAGATTTCCCCGTAAAGGCCTCGAATTCTGGCGGTCCCCAGTGATCGTAGTCGTAAAACCGCCATTGCTCATTCTCTTTTCGGAGGTTGAGTTCGACCACTCTCAAAACTCGACCCCCGTAACCGATCTGCGCCGCTCTTACATCAACGAGAACACGAAACTCGACCGTTGCCTCCAATCGGCCTTGCTTTTCCACAATCTCGAACGGCTCGATACGCCGGACGAGGCAGTATTCGAACTGGTATTGGGGCATTTCACTTTCGATATCTTCGAGACACCGAGTGGCGGACGGCGATACCATCTCGAGCGTCGCTTTGATATCGTTCCTTCCAACCGCATCCGCAAGTCCATAGATCGCCGACCGGACTTGTTCCTTTTCCGTCACGATGAGCCCATCTACCCAGACTCCGACGATGGTCCCAAGTATCGTCACGACCATCCCTCCCAACGCAGCCCGACTTTGAAATTGGTAAGCCACCCCCAAAAGTGCCGCGGCGAGAACGATGCCGATCAAAATGATCCAAAAACCCATCTATCCATTCTCCGCTGAAACCGAAGCTGGCACATCACTCGGGGTAACTCTGATACCATCATCAAGTCGCCAGATTTCATCACCAGTTTCGGCCACTTTTTCGTACTTGCTACAAATTCATTGTGCCTGAGGGTTCGCCGTACGTCCCAGCCTCTTGGCGAAGGTCTGCATTTGACCTAACGTCGGCGAGTCCACCCCCTCCAATGCAAGCCATCACTCTTTCACAGCAAGCCTTCGTCGCTGAACAAAAAAACCGACCCACGCAACCAACAATGTCAACGCCATGAAACTTACCAGAATCTGAAACTGCTGCCGCCAGCGATTTTTCGCATCCATGGCATCGGAAACGGTGTCGCCTTCCTGTGTCTCAGGCCCCATCTTGTCCGACTCCGACATCGACCACCGGATCCCTTCTGCTCGCTGATCCAAGCGGGCTTGCCGCGCGATCCATTTCGGCCCCGCCAAGACCATTAATACGAGCCCCGTGGTGGCAAAGGCATAGACCCAAAACCAAGGTGAATCGGTGACAACCGGTTTAGGCACTTGCTGACTCCCAACCTCCCGATTCATTTTTCTGCAAACCCCCAAACAAAAACAAGGCGGCAAAGGTATCTTGACCTTTACCGCCTTATGACAAATTACCGTTTCATTCCACCCGGGTCCAATCGTTCGCAAAACGGAACAACAGAATGACCGTCGAGTTCGAAACTTATTTTTTCGGGAATAAAGGACCACCGTAAACGGCGGCTGGACCCAACTGTTCCTCGATACGAAGCAGTTGGTTGTACTTCGCCATGCGATCACTACGTGACGCCGACCCCGTTTTAATCTGGCCGGTGCTCAAGGCAACCGCCAAGTCGGCGATTGTGGCGTCCTCCGTCTCTCCACTGCGATGGCTGGTGACCGACGTGTAACTATTTCTATTCGCAAGCTGGATCGCTTCGATGGTTTCCGTGAGGGTCCCAATCTGATTCACTTTGATCAGAATGCTGTTCGCGATATTCTGATCAATTCCTCTTTGCAAGCGCTCGGTGTTGGTAACAAAAAGATCATCCCCCACCAATTGAACTTTTTCCCCAATTTTGTCGGTCAGCTGTTTCCAACCGTCCCAATCGTCTTCACTGCAACCATCTTCGATCGAGCAAATGGGGTAATTCGAAGCCCAATCGGCCAAGAGGTCGACCATTCCTGCCGAATCGATCTCGGTACCATCAATCGTGTACTTTTTCGATTCGGGACAATAAAGCTCCGTCGCTGCACAATCCAAAGCGATGTAAACCTGCTCGCCCGCCTTGTAACCGGCCAGATCAATCGCTTGCATGATGAGTTCCAACGCTTCGGCATTGCTGCCGAGGTCAGGTGCAAATCCACCCTCATCCCCTACCGCCGTGTTGAGTCCTTTTCCTGAGAGCACCTTTTTCAGGTTGTGAAAAATTTCAGTACCGCAACGAAGTGCATCGCTGAAGGTGTCAAAGCCCAGAGGCATCACCATGAACTCTTGAATATCCACGGAGTTGTCGGCATGTTCACCACCGTTGACAATGTTCATCATCGGTGCGGGTAGCGTTCGCCCGGTGACTCCACCGAGATAACGATAGAGGGGCTGACCGGTAAAATCCGCCGCCGCCTTCGCGTTGGCGAGGGAAACTCCCAGAATGGCATTGGCACCGAGTTGTTCCTTGTTGGATGTTCCATCCAACTCCAACATGCAGGCGTCCACCGCACTTTGATCCACGGCCTCCATCCCGATCAACGCATCAGCAATCTTGTCGTTGATGTGTCCAACGGCCTTCCCAACCCCTTTTCCCATGTACTTGGATTTGTCCCCGTCCCTGAGTTCCCAGGCCTCATGGGCTCCAGTACTGGCACCGCTGGGAACTGCCGCCAGGCCGAATGACCCATCCGACAAAGTCACTTCCACCTCAACGGTCGGGTTTCCTCGACTATCCAATATCTGCCGACCATGAACGTTGATGATGGTACTCATGCTCTCCAACCTCATTGAAAATGATTCGTCAATTACCGCCCAGATTGAGCTGCCTTTTGCGTGATTTGAACATTCATCTTTCGGCACGTCAGGTCCACCGGGCATGACGACTGCGGGGCCCGTTCTGCGAGAAGCCCAAAGACGACTGGCGGCGAGTGCCGATGCGGGGCTATTGTGGACTATCCACGCCCGATTGGCTAGGTGAGCAGCGTTTGCAAACGCTTAAGTGAACCTGAGCCCCAACAAGGGCTCTCAGTGTGGCTTGATTTTCCGCAGTAATTTTTTTCTTCGCCCTTGGGTCGCCTCCTAAACCACAAATTGCTTTAAGATGCTACAAAATGGGAACACAACTCATCGAGCCGCCGGACCGAACCATCCCCCGCGGCAAATGGGAACCGACCCGGTTGGAAACGTTCTTCGGGGCAGCTTACAGAGGCCGGGAACGTGATCAAGGCACAAAAGATACGGAAATGACCTCGGAGAGTCTCAAGATGATGAACCCACAACGTGTTTTGCCCATTCTTGGGGCCGTCCTTGTCTGGATCGGCAGCATCGTCATAGATCCCGCGATATCGCAAGCCGCCGAGGCCAACGCTCTCCATCACTATTTACCGAAGGCCGAAGCGATTCAACGCCCGAATGTCATCCTCGTTTTCATCGATGACATGGGCTGGGGTGACCTCACCTGTTTTGGCAACAACGAAGTGAAAACCCAAAATATTGACCGTCTGGCAAAGGAAGGGATCCGCTTCGAACAGTTCTATGTCAACTCACCGATTTGCTCCCCTTCGAGGGTTGCGATTTCCACGGGCCAATACCCGCAGCGTTGGAAGATCACGTCCTACCTCAACAACCGCCAAAACAATCTCGATCGCGGCATGGCGCAGTGGCTTGACCCTCGGGCGCCCATGCTTGCGCGAGAATTACAGAAGGCAGGATATGCAACCGGCCACTTCGGCAAATGGCACATGGGCGGCCAACGGGACGTCGGTGACGCTCCGTTGATTACCGAATACGGTTTTGATCAATCGTTGACCAATTTTGAGGGTTTGGGCCCGAGGGTTCTGCCGCTCAAAGATGCCTACGATGGTAAACCTCCCAAAAAACATGCCCTGGGTTCCGACAAGCTTGGCCGAGGTGAAATCACGTGGCAAGATCGTTCTTTGGTGACCGAGTCGTTCACTCAGGCCGCTATGACCTTCATTCGCGATGCCGACGCTGCGGGAAAGCCCTTTTACGTGAATCTTTGGCCTGACGACGTTCATTCCCCCTTCTTTCCTCCCAAAGCCCGTCGGGGTGACGGTGGAAAGCGTACGCTTTACCACGGCGTCCTCGAAACGATGGATGAACAACTGGGCGTTCTGTTCGACTTCATCAGGAGTTCTCCCTCACTCGCCGAAAACACTCTGATTCTGCTCTGTTCCGACAACGGTCCCGAGTTGGGCGCCGGAACGGCCCATCCGTTCCGTGGTTACAAAACGCATCTTTATGAGGGAGGCATTCGTTCGCCTCTCATCGTTTGGTGGCCCGGTCAAATCAACGCCGAAGTTACGGGAACTGCAAATACCGATTCCGTACTGTCTGCGATTGACCTTGCCCCCTCACTTCTCGCCTTGACCGGCGTGCAAAGTCAACGATCCAAAGAATGGGATGGTGAGAATCTTGCAGAAACACTCTTGGGTCGTTCGCAGGCTTCAAGGAAGCAACCTCTATGTTTCCGCCGCCCCCCTGATCGCAACTCCTTTTACGGCGTCACCGATTTGCCCGACCTCGCCATCCGGGAAGGCAAATGGAAATTGCTTTGCGAATACGATGGGAGTCAGTCGGAACTCTACAACCTTGAAAGCAACCGTAGCGAAGGTCGTAATGTCGCCTTCGATCACCCTGATATCGTCAAAACGTTGACCCAAAAAGTTCTTACGTGGCACGCGGCCATGCCGCCAGACCTCGGGGAAACCTTTCAGCCAAGAAGAGGACGCTGAACACCAATTTGTCTGACATCCGGATCCGAGGCGAATCGGTTGATTCGGATCCTATTCATTTCGAAAAGTCCAGCTTGATACGGCCCCCATGCGTTGTTCGCGTCGCTTGCTTTCTCACCCTGACTACCTGATCGCGGAATCACCAGCATGCCCCCCAGGATCTCAGCCTTTCCCAAATGCTACCTCGAGGAAATTTCTTCGCACGACGGCATGTCCGTATTCGACTGGATCGAGCAGGCCCGTGAACTGGATGCCGATGGCCTTGAGATGTACGAAGGCTTTTTCACGAGCCTCGACAATGACTACCTTGATTCCGTAAAAGAGGCCATTCATCAGGCGGGCTTTGTCATGCCCATGCTCTGCTGTTCGCCAGATTTCACGCATCCCGACCGAGACCAACGACAACGGGCGGTAGACCGTGAAATCCAGATGATCGAAGTCACTCATCGTCTTGGAGGAAGGGGTTCCGTATGCCGTGTCTTGAGTGGACAGAGATACCCCGAAGTCACGCGTGATCAGGGCATGCAATGGGTCGTGGAATGCATTGAAAATTGTCTTCCTGCAGCCCGCGAACATGGCATCATTCTCGGATTGGAGAACCACTACAAAGACGGATTCTGGAAGTACCCCGAATTCGCGCAAAAACAGGACGTTTTTCTCGAGTTGTTGGCGTCAGTCCCCGAACATCGCCACTTCGGTGTGCAGTATGACCCTTCAAATGCCATCGTGGCCGGCGATGACCCCGTGGAATTGCTACGGCAGGTGGCCGACCGCGTGGTGAGCATGCATGCGAGTGATCGCTACCTCGCGCCGGGAGCCACGCTTGAAGCGTTACGACAAAGCGATGGAACCCTCGGTTATTCGTCTCAACTTCTTCACGGCATCACGGGTCAGGGTCTCAACGATTATGATGCGATTTTCGAAATCCTTGCATCACAAAATTACGGTGGCTGGATCAGTATCGAAGATGGCATGAACGGTCTGGACGAAATGATGGAGTCGCTCGCTTTTCTGCGGTCGATGGTCCGGAAATATTTCCCTTCTCCTTAAGACCAGAGGCTGTCATGCTCACCCTCAGAACTGGTCTCGTCGGTTGCGGCAAAGTCGGGCAGACCCATGCACTTGCGTTGGGTCGCCTGCCGGAGTCGGAGTTCGTTGCTGTTTGCGACTCGGCGGCGAGCCGTGCAGACGCCTTCGGAAAACAGCACGCCGTTCAAAGCTTCACCGATGTCGAAGAGATGCTTCGGGAGTGCAATCTTCAAGCTTTGATGATCTGCACGCCACACCCCGAACATGAGTCCGCCTGCGTGACTGCCGCGAAATTCGGCGTCCATGTGTTGATTGAGAAACCCATGGCCGCCACCCTCGATTCCTGCGATCGCATGCTGGAAGCAGCGGATCGTTTCGGCACTCAGATCGGAGTTGTCAGTCAACGGCGTCTGTTTGAACCCATTCAGCGAATGAAACACGCCATTGATCAGGGAAAAATTGGCAGTCCCATCTTGGGGACTTTCAGCATGTTCAGTTACCGAGACAAGGCGTACTACGAATCGGATTCATGGAGAGGGCAATGGGCGAGCGAAGGCGGAGGTGTGCTCGTCAACCAGTCACCCCACATGCTCGACATATTGCAGTGGTTGATGGGCGAAGTCGATGAGGTTCACGGTTACTGGGCAAACTTCACCCACCCTTACATCGAAGTTGAGGATACGAGTGTTGCCACTGTTCGCTTCAAATCAGGTGGCCTCGGCAACATCGTCACCAGTTTGTGTCAGAAGCCGGGCATTGATACGAAAATTCATGTCCACGGGTCTAACGGTGGTTCCATCGGCGTCCAGACCGATACAGGAGCAACCTTTGTGGCGGGGATGAGCGGAATTGAACATCCCCCATTCACCGACCTATGGACGATTCCTGGGGAACAAGATCGACTCGCGGAGTTCCAGCAGCAAGATCGTGACGTTTTCAATCAGGTCGACGCAACAACCCATTACCATTGCCTGCAAATCAAGGATTTCCTTCAAGCCATCCTCACCGGTCAAACGCCGATGGTCACCGGCAACGCCGGTCGGAGGGTCGTCGCCATGTTTACCGCGATCTACCAGTCTCAGAAGCTTGGTCAACCGATTCGCTTTCCCCTTTGACCTCGGAGTTCATTTCGGGCGCTTATCATCACCAACTTGCAGCGACGCACAAACGCCGGAGTCATTGCAAGAGCTGCTGCGGTTGCGGATAATCGACTCGTTGTCGCCGGTCGTCGGTCGAGGAATGGCAAGCCTCACTCGATTCACTTTTCGTAACACGGATCAACCTTATCACTGCTTTCGAGATCTGCTTCTTTCTGTGGTCAATCGTGAGTGCTTTGGCGATTTTCTGGATCCTGTGGCATGGGTCCCGATACGCTCCCGCCCTCAAGTCGGCCGTCAATGCAAAATGGCCCTGGGGCGTTCTCGATGTTTTGGGGTGTTACCTGATCATCGCGCTCCTGCCCGCGGTCGCGATCACCACACTCAAAGACGCCTCTCCCGGCGTCAAAAGTCTCGGCACGCTTTTGGCCGAACTTCTGGCATTGGGCGTCATCTTGGTCTGGCTTGGTATCAAATACCACACCTCCGCCGTGAAACGTCTTTTCAGCCTGGAACCCCGTTCAGGGTCTGGCGAAACATTCCCACCCTGGGTGAAGAAGGCTAGCTTGGGTCTGCTGACCGGTCTGATTTCGATCCCGGTGATCCTCCGTATTCATCTGATAAGCCAATTGCTTAACGAGTACTCTCATCCGACTCTGGAGGACATGCAAAACCGAACCGAACTTCTTCTGATCGTGGCTCAGGCCATTCGAGCCATCTTTGTCGCCTCCATCCTCGAGGAACTCTTCTACCGTGGCCTGTTGCAAGGCTTTCTGCAGAGACTTCAAGCCTCCGCGAAACCTTCGCTCGAATCCCTGCTTGCAGGTGGCGAACGTTGTGAATTGCCCGTTTGGAAAGTCTCAAGTTCGCCACCCCCCTCATGGCCGATCTTTGCCTCCGCATCGTTTTTCGCCTTCGGACATCTGAACTTGGGGGCGAGCGCGATTCCGCTCTTCTTTTTTGGCCTGATCCTTGGGTATCTGTTCCGTCGGAGCGGGTCCCTCATCCCCTGCATCGCTTGCCACTCTCTATTGAACGCCTATTCGATCGTGCAAATTCTCATCATTTCGGGGTGATTGAGGCGGTTTCCGCCAGATCCCAAGAACGAAAAAAGCCAACGTGATATCACGTTGGCTTGTTGCTTTACGGAAGGTTGGACAGTTCCATATTCCAGGCAACTATCGGATCACTCCGGGTTGCTGAGCCTGACGAACTTCTGCGTCCACGTCGACGCCACCATTCTTACTCAACATGTCAGCCGCATCTTCGAAATTGAAAAACACAAATTCACCCTCTTCGACATCCATCATCATTCCCGCCACGCGCCAGATACCAGGAATCTCCTGACGAACGTAGATGTCCACCGTATAGCTTACGGGCTGCCCAGCATCGGTCATCTCGGTCCACGTGGTTTGCACGTAACCGCGTTCCTGTTTTTGGGTCGCGAAACGAACGGCCCCCACTTTAAACGTGGAGCCTTGCGTACCCGGCAGGCTTGGCTGAAGATTTGCTTTGTAGAAGGCATCTTGGGCGGTTTGCGTCAGAAGATCTTCTGCCGCGACATAATCTTCCGTTTTCAATGAACCCAGATAAGAATTTACCACCTGTTCCGCCGTCGCATCTAGCGGCAAGGTCGCGCCGCTTCGCGCCGGCGACGCTTCATCAGAGTTCGAAGTTGCAACCACGGAAACATCAGGCAATCCAATTTGAGTCTCTTCATCAGCATCGGGAACCGGAACGAACTGAGTGGTCTCATCGTTACTGTTACCACTGCAACCAAAATGCATCAGCGCGACACAACCGCCGACCAAGATGCATGCAAAAAAACATTTCATGAATGACTCCCATCCGTGGGGTAGACCGCATTTTAAAGACCTCTTCTTGAACCCGTCTTTGTCGGTCCAACTGCTTGCACACGCGGGACTGACGAAAGCGAGTTGGAGATTTCTCTCAAAAGCACGGCTCAGGGTCAAGACGAATCACGCCGCCCTTAGCCCCCCTCAAGAAGGTGCTAGCAATGACTCGGTTCAGCCGACCGGCAGCGTCTCTCTGAGGTCACCCGAAGTAGCCAGAATCCAACCGTTTCGGCTACGTCGCCAAGCTGACCAAGGCAATCAGGAATCCGAGGACCACGCAGAACAACGCGAAGATCCCGAGCCAAAATCCCATTCCCAACTTTTTGGATGGACGACGATGAGTGATCCGTTGACTTAGACTCGTCGAATCATCCTCGGGCAGATTCACGTCGATCAAATCCACCGCCTCCGGAGGCGGTGTTGCGTCTCCCACTTCGACCGTCGGTAGAAAGACCAACTCGTGGTCCTCGGCTCGATCTTCCCCCGGTTCTGCGTCCAAGGGTTCCTGAGCTTCATCCAGACTTCTCGCCAGCGCTTGTGCCTCGTCACCCAACACGGCGGATCCGGATTCCTCTTCAGACGCCGTCACTCCCGTTTCAGTCTCCTCCGAGGTGCCGCGTACCGCAATGGTCGCATACATGCTTCCCGTCACCGTCTCACCCTGGGACGCTAGCCAGCGACTCAGCACCTCAAAAATTTCCTGACAATCTTCGTACCGGCTCGACGCCTTTTTCCTCATCATCCGATTGCAGATATCCCTGATTTCTTCCGGGCAATCCGCCCGTCGTCTAATGACGTCCGCGGGACGGCGACTTTGATGCATCGCGATCCGCTGGGCCAGCGAACCCACGGGAAAAGGGGGATGTCCAGTCAACATAAAGTAGAGCGTACAGCCGAGGCTATAAATGTCTGTTTTCAGATCCACGTTGTGGCTATCGAGCGCCTGCTCTGGCGACAGGTAATCGGCCGTGCCTATCACCTTTTCATCGTATAACTGGGTGATCGAAGTGCCTTGCTCGCGGGACATCGCCAAGCCAAGGTCAAGGAGTTTCGCCTCACCACCTTCCTCCACAAGGATGTTACCCGGTTTGATATCTCGATGGATAATTCCCTGGTCGTGAGCATACTTTAACGCCCGCGCCACTTGCGCCGTGTACCGAACGATATCCACAATTTCAATCGGGCCTCGCTCCCGAACGAGCTGACTGAGACTCTCCCCCTCAATCAACTCCATCACGATGAAGTAGGTATCATTGTCCTGTCCGATACCATACGCCTTCACAATATTGGGATGATTGAGCCTCGCGGTCGCTTTGGCCTCCAGACGAAACCTTTCCAGATAGGAACGTTTTCCGACCCGTTTTCGTGGCAAGACCTTCACGGCTCGCTTTTGCCCAGCGGTGACATGCTCGGCCAGGTAAACGGTGCTCATCCCGCCGGTCCCGAGATGGCCGAGCAACTTGTAGTCCCCGAGGAAGAAGCCTCGGCATCGACCTGACTTCAGTTTCTGAAACTGCCACTCGGTAAGGAGCCCCTCCGCAACCAAAACTTCGCGCACCTGATCAGGATCGGACAACGGGTTTTTTTGATCTTCACGAACTTTACTGAGCAATGCACGAAGTTCCTCCGTGGGAACCAACCCGCTTTGCTGCAATCCTTCAATGAATTTCTTGATCCCGACTTTGCCCATGGTGTCACGATTCAGGGGATTCTTATTTCAAGTTTCTTCGCCGCGGATTCCGGGACCGCGGTAAACAATCCGTTGTGGTTGGAAGCACGCCGGACCCATTCTACCGTGAAACGTTGGAGGCGTGACCGGTTTCGCCGGGGAGCACCCCGTTTTTTTCGTCTCCCGGTTTCGGGAGAAGTCGTTTCCGGAGACGTCTTCGTGCACCCACTCGACATCGAACACGTATCCAACGGGTTTACAGCCCGTGGCCCAACGGTGGATAATTTGGCAAAATTTCACGAAGATTGGAGTTCGCACTTCAACCCTTCCTCAGCCACGGCTTACGCCCCGTCAGGTCATCCCGAAATGAAAACCCTTGGAGTCTTCGCCAAATATTGGGAACCCGGCAAGGTCAAAACGCGACTTGGCCGTGAAATCGGCGCCGAGAATGCGGCTCGCGTCTACCTCGGTTTCCTGTCCACTCTGATCCAGCGTTTCTCCGAGACCGGGGACCGGCGAACCGTTGTCGCATCACCACCCTCCCACCGGCTTGAGTTTGAGAACCTCGTCGAAAGGGTCATCGGTCGCCCACAGCACAAATGGGATTTTGCAAACCAGATGGGAGATGACCTCGGAGCACGACTCCTGAATCACACCGAAGCGGCATTCAGCCAGGGTGCATCCCAACTCGTTTTGCTCGGAACCGACAGCCCTGATTTACCAAGAGACTATCTGAATCAGGCGTGGCAGGCGTTGGAGACCCACGACGTCGTCTTGGGTCCTGCTGACGATGGAGGCTATTACCTGATTGGAACCCATCAGTCCCAGCCTGGCCTGTTTGAGAACATCCCGTGGAGCTCCCCAGAGACCTTGACGGCAACCCTTGAGGCCGCTCATCGAAATGCGCTTTCGGTGGCTCAATTGCCCCCTTGGTATGATGTCGACGATGGATTATCGTTGCGACGTCTGTTTGAGGGACTCACCGAACGCGTCCAACGGTTGCCCAAAGACATTGCTGAACGACACCCTTTCGTCGAACTTCAAAGACTCATCGCGTTATGCCTAGCCCCTCCCACCAACACGTCGACGTCGCCATCGTAGGCGGTGGTGTAATCGGATTGAGCATCGCGTGGGAACTCGCTCAACGCAACTTGTGCGTTTCGGTTCTGGATCAGGGGCCGATGGGAAAAGCTGCCTCATGGGCAGGGGCCGGAATTCTGCCGCCTCCCCCTGGGGCAAGAGCCGACCATCCACTGGACGCATTGGCCCGACGCTCCAGAGAATTGCACCCGATGTGGGCCCGGCGACTGATCGAACTTACCGGAATCGACAATGGATACCACGTTTGTGGTGGTCTCTATCTAGCTCAGACGCCCGGTGAAATGGCCTCGTTGATCGCAAACAGGGCCAACTGGAAAGATGAAGGACTGCAAGTCCAGGAATGGTCCAAGGAACAGATCATTGCGAAGGAGCCCCATTTAGTTTCAGCCGTCGAAGCGGGACGTGTCAAAAAGGCCTTTTGGATGGCAGAGGAGGCTCAACTTCGTAATCCTCACCATCTCCAAGCGTTAGAGGCCGCTTGTCAATGTTCCAACGTTCAGCTGCGCCCCCACGCTCCCGTCACCCATTTGGAACGAAGCGGCAGACAATGGTCACTGCGTACCGACCAGGACCACCTTTCGGCAGACAAGGTTTGTCTCGCCGCGGGCGCGTGGACCGCACTGCTTACAAAATCCGTTGGCTTCGAACCCGCCGTCGTTCCCGTTCGTGGACAGATGAGGCTCTACAGGACTGATTCTTCGATCCTTTCCTCCATCCTGAACGAGGGGCCCCGATACCTCGTCCCTCGTAAAGATGGCTTGATCCTGGCGGGATCCACCGAAGAAGACGCGGGCTTTAATAACTTCACCACATCAGAGGGTTTACAGAGCTTACAAGCGTTCTCAGAAAAATGGCTTCCTTCACTCACTCCAGAACGCTGTATCCGGAGTTGGGCAGGACTACGCCCGGGGACCGTGGACGGGTTTCCCTACATGGGCCCCGTGCCGGAGCGAGAGGGGCTTTTTGTGGCGGCAGGGCACTTTCGTAATGGCCTTTACTTGTCAACGGGGTCCGCCGAACTGATGGCCGACCTGATCACCAACCAGATCCCGAGAATTCAAGTCACACCCTTCCAGATTCAGCGAGGGCTCCACCTTGATCCCGAATCATGAACAACAAGCCGCCGCGTTCCGCCTCCAGAAGCGTCTAACACATTGACGTTGCCACACGATTTGGAACAAAATCTTGGACGTTGATGTTTTCGATCGGCCTTAAAATCAAGATTTATCTCAAACCAAAATCCGCCACGTCCAAACACCAATTCATGCGGCGCCGTCCGGTTGCGTAACACAAACAGGTTTCGAAAGCCTGACTCGACCCCGATCTAATACTCCAACCTCCTATCGGCCTCAGGAAGGACCTCGATGGCGATCGACACTCCAGCTACAATTGCGATCCTCGGCGCTGGTCCTATCGGACTGGAAGCGGCTATCTATGCTCGTTTTCTGGGATATGAAGTCACCGTGTATGAAAAGGGTCGCGTCGCTGATCACGTCCGACAATGGGGACATGTCACACTCTTTACCCCCTTTCATATGAACTCCTCGTCACTCGGGCGATCGGCCATTGAAACACAGGCCCCTGACGCGCCGCTCCCCAAGAGCGATGCCCACCTCACCGGTCAGCAATGGGTCGAAGAGTACCTGACACGATTAACACAAGTCGACCTGCTCCGCGGGAATATTCGTGAAGCCACCGAAGTTCTGGCTGTTGGGAAAGAAGGATTCTTGAAGTCGGAACTTGTTAGCCACGAGGAACGGTTCGAAGAGTTGCAACTGGTTCTGGCCCGCAATGCGGCTGGAGAGGAGCAATGGCAACAGTTTGATATCGTCATCGATACGACGGGCACTTTCGGTGTTCCTAACCACCTGGGACCAGGTGGTCTACCGGCCGCTGGAGAATCCTCTTTGAACCGGGATCAACTCTGGGCTCATCAATCGCCGCCGCTTTCATTCAGACTGCCAAACATTGAATCGGAGCATCGAGATTTCTTCGCAGGGAAACACACGCTCGTACTCGGCACGGGTTACTCGGCTGCGACGAATCTCAGCGAGCTTTTGAAGCTACAATCCAAAGAAGGTTCGACGACAATCACTTGGGCAGTTCGGCACTCCGAGGCGACCGAAAGGGACCTTATTGCAAGATTTCCAGACGATGCCCTGCCCCGTCGAGACCTGCTGGCCAGCGAGGTCAATCACGCAGCCACCGATGGACGTATCCAAGTCCTATTCAACGCGCAAATCAAAGGTTTGGCCCCGATGCAAAATGGGCGATGGGATGTCCAGTTTTATGACGAGGCCATCGAGGCATTGCAAGTGGATGCCATTCTTGCGAACGTGGGATTTCAGGGGGACTGGAAAATCACCGAAGAGACCCAGCTTCACCGTTGTTACGCCTCGGGCGGCCCAATGAAATGGTCGGCGACCTTGGTCAATTCTTCGACGGCCGACTGCCTCAGCAAAACCAGCCAGTCCTCGGAAAACCTGATCACCACCGAACCCAACTTCTACGTCTTGGGATCCAAGAGCCATGGTCGATGGTCAAACTTCCTTTTCCAGAACGGCCTGGAGCAAATTCGAATGCTGTTCAGTGTCATTGCCGACCGAACAAATCTGAACCTGTATCAGACCCCTCTGTCATCCTGAATCGCCATGAATCATGAGAACCCGACTCGAACAGAAACGCCATCCATCGAGATGCGCGACCTCGATGCATTGTGGTTTCAGATCACAGGGACACGTTGCAACCTGACTTGCAGTCACTGTTTCATCAGTTGCAGCCCTCACAATGATCAATTTGGATTCCTGCCACTTTCGACGGTCCAGCATTGGTTGCAAGAGTCGCGGAAATGGGGCGTTCGCGAGTACTACTACACGGGCGGCGAGCCTTTCCTGCACCCGGACATGACGAGGATTCTGAAGGAGACTCTGGAAATTGGCCCCGCAACCGTGCTCACCAACGGGACCGTACTGAAAGAGTCGTGGCTCCACGATCTGAAACTCGCCTCACTAGGAACTTACTCTCTCGAGTTTCGAGTCTCACTCGATGGTTTTTCTCCCGAAACGAACGACCCGATTCGTGGTCCCCGAAGTTTTGAACGAACGATGACTGGAATCATGAAACTTGTCGCGTTCGGCTTCCTCCCCATCATCACGGCCGCGCGTGTCTGGGATGACGAGGAGGAATCGAACGTCATCGACGCGTTTGTCGAGATGCTTCGCCAACGGGGTTACCAGCGTCCACGATTGAAGTTGCTTCCGAAGCTCAAACTAGGCGCCGAGGTCCAAAGGACCCACGGTTATCGAGAGGACGAGTTGGTCACCGCGGCCATGATGAAGGACGCCGACCCTTCCACCTTCTTGTGCAGTCATTCGAGAATCGTGACAGACCGGGGCATCCATGTCTGCCCGCTTCTAATCGATGAGCCAGACAGCCTCATGGGTCAGACAATGGAGGAGGCGGCGAAGCCGTTTGAGTTAAAACACGGGGCTTGCTGGACCTGCTACCAGCATGGCGCGATCTGCTCCAACGCACCCAGCTATAAAATCCAGCCGCCCGTCTCCTCTCAATCGCAGGTCTGAAAACGGATCAGGCCTCGACGTCCGAATCAAACACGCGGACCTTCGCCCACGAGGCTTTGTTTCGCTCAATGAAAGTCAGGTGCCGTGGGTCCGTCTGATAGATGTCGTGGGCCTCACGACTTTCGAACACCACGTGCAGCGCGACGTGAAAGTCTCGGTCGTTGACGGGACGATCAAGATCAGGATTGCACGGACCGGCCGCGAAAAAAACGGTACCAGGATGACCTGAAAGGTACTCCCGACACTCGGCTGCCAGCGCGTTTATATTGTCTGTAGTCGGCTCTGCCAACGTGAAATAGACATCGTGAGAAAGCATCATCACCCTTTCGGCAAGTCAGATATTGAACGTTAAAAAAGGCGTGCAACACGCTTGGGGTCACACGCCTCGTGGTGGGGAATTCAGTCGTCATTCAGCAAACTTCGAAGTCGAGTCAAAATCACGCCCACAAGGAGGTTTGAGACGTCTTGGACAGGACTCAACCCGAATTGCATTTACGGTTCCACTGAAAATCTGTGGACCGTCTTCTGCGAATAGGTCTCACCCGGCTTCAGGATCGTTGTCGGAAACTTCTCCTGATTGGGCGAATCGGGGTAATGCTGTGTTTCAAGACAGAACGCGTTGTACTGTGGGAATCCACCACTCCCCGGCGTCCCATCCAGAAAATTGCCGCTGTAGAACTGAATGCCCGGTTGGGTCGTTGTAATCTCCATCACTCGCCCAGAAGCCGGATCCCGCACCACGGCGGCCGTCACCATTCCATCGGCTTCGCCACGATCAATCACGTAGCAGTGATCGTATCCGATGGGGTCACCGCCCGCCTGCTCGATTCGCTCACCGATTTTGTGAAAGTCCACAAAATCGAACGGCGTGTTCTCGACCTCCAGCAGATCACCGGTGGGGATCAAGCTGTCATTGACCGCGAGGTAGAATGAGGAATTCAATTTCAGTTCCTGATCATGAATCGTTCCTGAGCCGGCACCGGCCAGATTCCAATAGTTATGGTTGGTCAAGTTCACTGGCGTTGCCTTGTCTGTGGTCGCCTCGAACTCAATGGACAATTCATCCTTGTTGTTCAACATGTAAGTCGCTTTGACGGACAACTCTCCCGGGTAGCCTTCTTCGCCATCAGCACTCGTATAAGTAAAAACCACACCGACGCCCTCATCGGTCTCAACGGCCTCACCATTCCAGATCACTTTGTCAAAACCTTTGAGTCCACCGTGAAGGTGATTTTCCCCATTATTCTTAGCCAGCGTGTAAGACTCTCCTTCGAGCTCAAACTGCCCATTCGCGATTCGATTGCAATAACGACCCACCGTCGCGCCGAAATAGGATCCGCACGCCTCCCAGCCTGCGATGTCCGGACAACTCAACGTCACATTGGCCAATTTTCCATCGCGATCGGGGCAATCAAAACTGGTCATGATCGCGCCATAGGTGATCAGGTTCATCCTGAGGCCGTTGGCGTTGGTGCAGGAAAATTGAGTTACCGCTTGCCCGTCAGCCGTTTTTCCGTAACCGGATTCTGAAACACTCATACCCTCAGCCACCTCTTCATCGTTATCCACTGTCTCTGTCTCTTCCATGGAATTTTCTGGAGCAGCATCAGCCGTGCCGCTACCCTCTGCAGGCGTCTCAGGCTCCGGAGATTGGCACCCGGACAATAGCGAGGAAAGGGCGGCGATGACGCATAAGCAAGTCCACGTCGACGTATTTCGAAGCATCAACTCGACTCCAATTTTACGGGGAAAACGGAAACCTGCCATGCAGGTCATAATGCGGATGCGACGGGTTGACCCGTTGGCTCCTGAATCAATCACGCCGCCAGAAAGTTGTGCAATTTGGCACCGCATTATGAGGCCCGATCGAGGCCGCGTCCAGACGCCGCCGCAACCTAGCGTTCCTGAACCCCATGGAATCTAATTGAAACTCTCAACTGGCCGGACAAAACGACCGAGGCGTGTCGTTGGTCGACCTGCTGGAAGCCCCCCAACGAGACCAGAACTCGATCCGATAGGCATGCGACCGTCCTGACAGATAACGGACCCGCATGTCGTTGGCCAGTGGACTCGTCGTGAAGAATGGTCCGAACGAACACTGGCTGAACGGAAACAAGATCGTCGACGTTACCATCGACAGCGAGGTGCAACGTGCCAGCGCATCAAGACGTTCGCTGGGTCTCCTGCACCTCGGGACAGACTCACCAGAACCGGCGGTTTAGAAAAGTTGACTCTCCAGCAGGAGTCGCATTTTCCGCATCTCGCTACTGAAATCAACGCCTTCGACCGGTTCGATCGCGGTGATCAGGGCGTGATCGTAATTCACATTTTCCAGCTGGTTGATCAACCTGCCGTAATCCACCTCACCCTGACCAATCTGGACGTTGAGCTGTTCCTTCTTGGAGTCGCGAAGACGAACCTGATAGACATATTTCATGAGGTGAGAAAAGCTGCGGTTGGAATAGGGACCACAAATGTAGTGACTCGGATCCAGACATAGCCCAAGACCATCCACATGATCGCACATCACCTGTACTGTGTCCGGATCCTCAGTGAGACTGCCGATCTGACTCATCATCCCGACTCGGACGCCATGCAATTTTGAAATCTTCGTCAACCGCTTCAGATGTTCGACTTCTTCGTTGAATGGCGTGCCCAACTCACTGGAGGGAACGCTGATGGTGACCACTTTGGTTGCTTTAGCCAATTTGCAACAGGCTTCGAACTGTTGGTAGTGCTCTTCACCCTCCGCCCGGATATCGACATTGTAGCCAATCACGTTCAGACGATTCGTTGATTGACATCGCAACAAAGCGGCTTGAAGATCCCCCAGAACCTGCGAAGGCTTGAGTTGCACGCCCATTTCGTGAATTGAAATCTCGACAGCCGTGTACTCCAGATCAACGAGCCTGCTAAGCGCGTCCTCAAAACTCAGATCTTTGAAGCAATCGGTTGAAGCTGCGACATCCACTGTGGCACTCTCCTGCAATGCTGAAAAACGTCCCTGTTGATAATTCGGCGGGTAGCTTAACGATCCCTTAAAAATGAGGCAACAGCAGTCTTCGCGAGCAAACGAACCCCACGCACCCTGAACACCCCGGAATCAAACAACCCAACGCCCGCAAACCGCCTACTCGCCCAACGCCGCCTGAGCATCTCGGCATAGCTGCTGGGCCAACTCGTCGGTTTCGGCTTCCGCAATGACTCGCACAATGGGCTCCGTATTGCTCGCACGAACAAGCAACCAGGCTTTAGCAAAGTCAAGTCTTAATCCGTCCTGCCAGTTGGCCCTCGCCTCAGGGAAATGAGCCTCCACTGCCCGCAGGCCTTCGTGAACTCGCTCCGGAATCAATCCCACCTTGGATTTATGGATCGCATACTGTGGCAACGCATCGACCATTTCGCTCAACCGACGCTCTTTTGTCGCCATCGAATCGAGGACTTGCGACATGGCGACGAAACTGTCGCGGACGTATCCGACACGTGGATCGATCGGTCCTCCGTTGCCCTCACCACCGTAGACTGCATGCACCTCCAACATCTTGTCGGTCACATTCGCTTCACCCACTGCGGAAACGTAGCAGGTGACACCGGCACGATCGGCGAGATCTTGACTCATCCGACTCGTCGCACAGTTGATCACTACGGGACCGGGATTTTGATTCAGGGCATGCTCCAACGTGACCGCCAGCGTGAATTCCTCGCCCACATATCGCCCATTCTCGTCGATCAAGGCAAGTCGATCGGCATCTGGGTCCTGGCAAAAGCCAACGTCAACTTTCAGCTCTTTGACCTTGTCAGCAACACCCACCAGGTTGGCGGCCGTGGGCTCAGGAACGTGGGCAAATTGTCCATCCGCCACACCTCCCAGGATGACCACATCGCAACCAAGAGCTTCGAGAAGGCGACGACCGAGAAGACTCCCCGCGCCGTGGTTGGAATCGAGAAGTACCTTGAACCGCTTACGTCGAATCTGTTCGACGTTCACTGTCGCCAATACGGTCTCAAGATGGGCAAGGTGCGGATCAGCGATACCTTCTTCGCTGCCCAACCGATCAACCCCCACCCAAGCCGCTTTTCCGTCCTGATAGGTCTTTTTAACGCGGCCTCCTCGTTCAGCGTTGATCACGCGACCATCATCGCCGAACAGCTTGATTCCGTTGTATTCTGGCGGATTATGACTCGCGGAAACCTGAATTCCACCACTCGCCCCAAGAGTCTTGACCAAAACGCCGGTGGTCGGCGTCGACGCCACATCGGCATCCAGCACTTTACGACCACAGGCCATCAGGGCCGCCTTGATCGAATGAACCAACATTGGACCCGACTCTCGACCATCTCGAGTGACGACCATCGGACCTTCGCCAAGTTCTCGAGAAAAGGCGGCGACGTATCGAGCGGCTAAATCAGGCGTCAGTGACTCTCCGATCACGCCTCGCAGGCCTGAAACGCTGATGATGGGCTCGGGGGCGTTGTCTGCCATGGGTTTTGATTCCGCAAAAATAATTCTATGATGCTCTTTGACCACAAAGTCGCTTGGCACTTCATCCCGATCGCCGCCTGTCCCGACGAAAAACCATGGTCCTCAGCAGTAGACTGCCCTTGTAGTAAATCGCCCGAAAACGCTCAGCTCCCGTAAAAGGGCGAGAAGTGATTCTCTTGACCTGCCAGCTTCGACTCGGTGAGTCGAGCCAACGCGTCAAACGACCCTCGCTGCTGCAACCTCGGATAACCAGATCCACACTCAATGAATCGGATGATGGCAAGAATTTGATTGCGTTGGAATCCCAAAACAAGACGATTTTTCCGATTTCCGCTGCCGCAGAGCCTGTGCAACGAAGGCATCAGCCCTTTTCCTCATCACTGCATACAAGGACGTGATTCCATGTCGAACGAGAACCCCGAGAATTCTTCATGGTTTACCCTAATGAGCCACGCTGTTGAATCGGGGCAATTGACGGAAGCGGCGGCCGCGAACATCAAAATCTGGCTCGAGGAACCACGTTATCATTCGTACCGGGAGCAGGTGATCGAACACCTTCACCGTGGTGACTGGAAAACGCTCGACGACGTTTTCTGGACCATTATTCCATTCGGCACCGGAGGACGACGCGGGCGGATGTACCCGATTGGCTGCAATGCAATCAATGATCGAACGATCGGCGAGAGCGCTCAGGGGCTCGCCAACTACATCAATGAGTTGGAGCTATCATCGCCTAAGGCATGTGCCATCGCCTACGATACTCGGATCAATTCGCGACATTTCGCGGAACTCTGCGCGGGCATCATGGTCGCCAATGGGTTCAAAGTCTACTTCCTTGATGACTATCGCAGCACGCCCGAACTGTCGTTCATGGTTCGCTACAAACAATGCACAGCAGGAATCATGGTTACGGCCAGCCACAATCCGCCGAGCGACAATGCGGTCAAGGTGTACTGGTCTACGGGCGGACAGCTTGTCCCACCCCACGACCGTCTGGTCATCGAGCGGGTACAACAGGTGGACCAAATCCAACAGGCCCCCTTCGAAGCGTCTGTAAAAAACGGGGATATCGAGATTTGCACGGCCGAGATTGATGCCGCACTTCTGGAGGAACACGTTAAACAGAGCCTTACCGAAGCGCGAGCTGTGAAGATCATCTACTCGCCGCTTCATGGCGTCGGAGAGAAGAACGTCGTCGATCTTCTCCACGCCGTCGGCTTCCAGGAGGTCGAGGTGTTTGGCCCCCACCGAGAGCGGAACGGGCAATTCCCCAATGTTCCCGGGCATGTTTCAAATCCTGAAAACCCTGCCGTCTTCGATGCCATGATTGAGCGGGGTAAAGAGACTCAAGCCGATCTGGCATTGGCGACCGACCCCGATTGCGATCGCCTCGGGGTTGCGGCCCCGATCCAGCCGGAAAAATCAGGTCCTTGGGCGACGCTCTCTGGCAACCAGATCGGGGCGTTATTGACGGACTACGTCTTGAAACAACGAAAGTCTCGAGGTGACCTTTCGGCGGACGATTACGTGATCAAAACTCTGGTCACGACCGAGTTGACTACCCGCATCGCGGAAAGCTACGGCGCACAGGTGCGTGGCAATCTTCATGTCGGCTTCAAGTGGATCGGCCTCGAAATGGACCAAAGCGGTCCCGACCATTTCCTGTTCGGGACCGAAGAATCACACGGATACCTTGTGGGACAATACGCGAGGGATAAGGACGGAGCGGTCGCCTGTCTGCTGATGAGTGAATTGGCAGCTGAGCTGAAACAGGCGGGCAGCACGATTCACCAACACCTCGACAAACTCTACATCAAACACGGCTACCACGGTGAGAAGTTAATCAATGTACGGATGACCGGTTCCGACGGTATGAGGCGAATGCAGGCGTTATTGGACGCCATTCGAGAATCGCCCCCAAAGACGATCGCCGGCGTGCCCGTCGTCTCCTTGCGGGATTACAAGACGTTGAAGGTCCACGGCATGGACGGATCAAGTCAACCGCTTAATGCCCCAACCGCCAACATGTTAATTCTCGACTTAGCCGAGGCGGGCAACTACATCGCGGTTCGTCCATCGGGAACCGAACCCAAGGTGAAACTCTACATGTTCACACGGCAGGAAGTTGCCGACGAAACGGCCTTGTCGAAAGCAAAGGAAGACATGGCGGTTCGCTTGGAAGAATTTGGTAAAGAACTTCAGGCCCTGGCCGATTCCATTGAATAGTTCCAGTGCTGACGCGTCCACGCCTCCACTTTTGCTTAAAGAAAACCACGCCATGCCCGATACCGACCCCGATGCCAACAACGACTCGAGTCACCCAGGGAGTGACGGGGCCGGGGAGTTTGGTTTTCGGCGGGCCGCTGCCAAAGTCAGGGAGTTTCCACAGGAACCCGGCGTCTATCTATTCAAAGACTCCTCGGGCCGAGTGATCTACATCGGCAAGGCGAAAAACCTTCGATCTCGCGCCGGCAGTTATTTCCTAAAAGCCGCCGAACAGGAACAGCGAACCGCTTCGTGGATCCATGAGATCTGTGACGCGGATTTTCTGCAATGCGAAAGTGAAGTGGATGCCGTCCTCGCCGAATCTCGCCTCATCAAGGACATCCAGCCCAAGCACAACAAGGAACTCAAAGACGACAAAAGTTTTCCCTACCTTCAAATCACAACGCACGAGGACTTCCCTCGGATCGAGGTTACGCGGGAACCCCGTGATCGGGGCGTCAAACTGTACGGGCCTTTCGCCAGCGCCGGAAGCCTGCGAGGGGCGGTTCAGGTCCTGCAACGCATCTTCAAGTTTCGCACCTGCTCTCTGGATATCGACGAAAAGGATGAACGATGGCGGTGGTTTCGGCCCTGCCTCCTCGCGAGCATCCAGCAATGCACAGCCCCCTGCAATCTTCGCGTCAGCAAGGCCGAATATCGCCGTGACATCAAGAAGCTGCAATTATTCCTTGATGGCAAACGAGACACACTCCTGCGCGACCTACATCACGAGATGGAGGAGGCCTCCAAGAGCCTACGCTTTGAGGATGCCGGCAAAATACGCGACGAGATCAAGATGCTGGAATCGTTGAACGAGCGGGGAGATATCGATACCCATGTTCAACCCGAAGTTTTTTATGTGGATCCCCAAAAGGGTCTATCCGGCCTGAGAAAGGTACTCAAACTGGGAGAGACTCCGCGAACGATTGAGGGGGTCGATATTGCGCACCTCGGTGGGGGCGAAACCGTCGCGAGCCTCGTCCAGTTCCTTGATGGACTCCCCTTCAAACCCGGTTATCGACGTTATCGAATTCGGGACGTTGAAGGGATCGATGATTTCAGGAGCATTCACGAAGTAGTCGCCCGTCGATTTAAACGGCTGTACGACGAACAACAGGTCTACCCGGACATTCTTTTGATCGACGGCGGCAAGGGCCAACTGAATGCGGCGATGGCGGCTTTTAAAGAACTGGAAATTCCTGCTCCAACAGTCCTTTCTCTGGCAAAACGAGACGAGGAGATTTTTTTACCCGGAAAATCAGAACCGCTTCGACTGAGCCGTCATGCCTTCGCATTACGTCTATTGCAATACGTCCGCGATGAGGCGCACCGGTTCGCCCAACATTATCACCACATCCTCAGACGAAAGAGTCAGTTTGACTAAACAGACTTCGAAATCCCAAGTCGACTGAAAACACCCGCTGCTGACACTACCTGCCATCGAATGCTTCAAGCGGTCGATCAAAGGCCGAGATTCTAGGCGTTGGGTTCAGACAGAGTAACCCACAGACTCAACCAGTTCAGTCATGCCCATCCGGTCGAATGCCCGACGCCATCGTTTGTCACCCTCGGCATGAATGGGCGAGGGAGGCCTCAGATTTTGCTTCGCCCACTGAACCGCCTCGGGCGGCGCGTTCCGATTCTCCAAGGCGTAGATGCGATCGAGTTCTTGCTGGGGAGCCTTGCAGTACGCTTCGTGTTTCACGCAAATACTTCGCTCACCGTAGGTCGCGGCGGCATCTTGATGCACTTTTTCAAAGGTATACCGCCAAACCAACAGCACCCGTTCAAGATCCGTAGGCGCGGGCAGGTTTTCTGCCTCATACTCCTTCAGAATGAGTTCAGAAATCGGATAGCTTGACCATGCGGAGCGATCAGAGCACTTTCCAAAAAAGATGCGTTTTGGCCCCATCTTTTTCTCGTATCGCCGCCCTTTACCGAAGAGATAGGAGACGGCCACCGAACGAGGATCACGAACCAGATGGACAAATCCCGCATCCGGAAACAACTCGTGCACGCGTCGAACCTTGCCGTACAACCTGGTAAATTTAGCAGCCACCGGTTCCGGCCTTAGCAGGATGTACTTGAGATAGTCCTCGACAATTTCGGGAAAGCCACCCGTAAATTCCAACGTTGCGTCTTTTGGAGCACCGTCGTTCAAAACATCGGTCGGCTCCATGTCGCGTTCGGCAAAAAAAGCCTCACGTGCCTTCCGTACTTCAGCAAATGCATCCACATCGCGAGCCCCACTGCCCCCTCCAACCGCCGCCTGCTTCGCGGCTGCCAAGGGCTCGTACCAGCAGGTGAGTTGAGGATCCTGAGTCAAAGCATCGTACGTGATTGTGGTTCCCGATCGACGCATACCTTGCAATATCAACATTACGCAGAGCACTCCGCACGCTCAAGCCGGCTCAAAATGAGCTGAATAAAATCCTGCTTGGTTTCGGTCCAAGCCATCTGCAAGCGACGACGCTCCACTCCTGAGGTCATTTGGCGTCGGAAATCATCATCGCACATCCGCTCAATGCATTGCCGAAGCGAATCAACAGGCGTTTCCAGACGCGGTACGCCAGACGCGATCTCTTCATTCCAGACTGCGGGCACAAGCAAGCCATCCACGCTGTCTGACACATTCTCATTCATCGGTGGAAAGTCATTTGTGATGCACGGCAGCCTCAAAGCGATCGCCTCGGAATGATGAAGTCCCAAGCCTTCCCAACGTGTTGGGGCCAGCAGAACATCAGAATCAGCCATCAGTCGGTAATGCTCTGCATCAGGCAAATCATCAACAATCAATCGTATTCGGGAGTCCGCCCTTTTGAGCCGACGGGCCAGACGTCGACCATGCTTCGGATGCTGAACCTTCAATATCAGCCGCGCCCGCGGGTCCTCAACTTGCTGAAACGCTTCCAGCACTTCAGACGTGGGCTTTCGGTCCGAAAGATAACCTCCCGGATAAAAGAACCTCACTTCATTGTCCGTTCGTGTCATATGCTCAAGTTCACATAGTTCAGGAGGACATCCCCATCGGACCAAAGGACTGGAGATCCCCAGGCCCTCGTATCTTTTCTGCTCGCACGCCGTCAACGAATAGATGACGTCATAGGCCTCTTTGGCACCGGCAACGTCCCCCGGCCCAAACGCCTCCCAGACGAACCTGCCGATTGTCTGAATCCCCCGCGCTCGTAACGCGGCAATTTCAGGGAACTGCAAATTTTGATCGCAAAGCACGGCATCGAGTCGATTTTCTGCAGCCCATCTCAAATACTCTTGTTCCGGAATCTGAAATTGAGATGCCGGCGTGATACCGTCCTGATCCCAAACCCCGGTGCGATCGATGAACGATGATTTCACAAAGGAATCTTTCGTGGGCCGTGCAAGGATAAACGTCTCGAACCCGGCTTCTTCCAGAGCAGAGCGTATTCGGCGTCCCACCACCGCTTGACCGCGATTGAACCAATAGCAGACGATCCCGATTCGACCCAACTTGCCATCACGCCGCGCTTTGTGCGTCGAAAAATGTGTCGTGGATTGCGTTTCAATCACATCCTCAAATGACGCGAGATTTGCGATTTCGTTAACGATTTCATCCGGAACAAGCATTGATCCCGGCGCATCGAATTCACGATCTCGATTTGGGAAAGGCAAGTGCAGTCTTTTATTCTTGCACTCTTTGTGCCATCTCGACCACGCCTTCTTGTACTGTTCTCGAACCGGAGAGACGCCCTCCAGAAGCGTCACACCATGCTCCTGATTATTCGTGAGGCTTCCTTCCGCATACAGACAGACCATGAGGATCCTCTGCACTTCACAAAGACCGGGGCCCAATCTGAGTGAGACTCGACGAAGAAGTTCACTGTCTCCCCCGAATCGGACCGAGTCCCAAAACCCAATGTCTGAAAGAAGAAGATCCCGTTCCACCAGTAACGAAATCATGGCCTTCTTGGAAATTCCATCATAACTGTAGTTGCTGACATCACTGGGATAGGCAAACTGGGCCTCGCGGTCCAAGCGAATCATGTAGCCAATCGTCGCTTGACACTTGGGGTCTTTTAAAATCGGCTCAACCTGCTCGGCAAGACGATTGGGTGTTGCGATGTCGTCCGCGTCATGCCCCGTGACGAACCTGCCTGTCGCAGCCAACAATGCACGATTCTTCGAAACGTAAGGGCCCACGTTTCTGGGATTGTGAAGCACTCGCACACGGTCGTCCCTTGCCGCGATCTGATCCGCGATCCTTCCTGTTTTGTCCGAACTGCAATCGTTGACGATGATCAGTTCAAAATTACTCCACGTCTGTTTCAGTATGGAGGTCGCGGCAAGTTCAAGTGTGGACTCTGCGTTGAAGGCCGGCATGATGACCGATACCTTCTCCGGACAACTTTCAAGCATTGCTGGAGTTTCAAACTCCCACCGATCGAACCTCTCCTCATTGCCCGGTCGCAAACTGATTTTGGGTAATCCACTTGCGTGGGCCCAGCGATTCATAGCCGGCAACCACGCCTCATCCGAACTGGCATGCAACGCTTCGAACAGGTCAACGGCACAGGTTGGGCCATGCCGATTCAGGATGTCAGTTGCGGACTCGAGTCCATCGGCCTGATAGGCGAGGTACGCATCACAAACCGCTCGCTTCGACCTGCCGAACCAACTGGACCAACCACCTGATTTTGCAAACTTTCGTCCAGCAATGCGCAGTAACATTTCCGCAACCAAAATGGGCGAGAACAAAACGCATCCCGGTACCGCAAGCCATCGCAGGCGTTTGATTCGCTGACGCAGTTTACGATTCTTGATCGTCAATCTGACGATCGGTAGCGATTGTTTTGACTTTTCACGACTGGATATCGATGTCGCATTGTGCTGATTGTCAAACTCGGCAATAGCGGTTTCAAGGTCACCCGCAGCACCGACCCGTTCGATGAATTCCGGAAAACGCTTCTGAATGTCACGGATATCGATCGTCATCTGATGAGGTTTGTCGCGGAGAAATGATCGAATGTTCTCGTTGATGGTTCTCGCCAGTTCGCCACCCGCATGTTCGTGAGGCAATTCATGCCGCATGACGCCCTGATCGAACGCCTGAATCAACGAACCGTGGTGATGCCAGCGGCGATCATAACTGGCCCCTACCTCAGCTTCGTCTCGGGTCAAATGAACGTAAAACGCGCGATCGCCGTACTTGGCCTGCAATCGCCCGAGAAACCAGGCAAGACGATTGTCGACTTCGATGTGTCCGCTCGGAAAATCTGTCCGATCGTCACCAAGCTTCGTGACTCGTGTCTCATGACCGCTCGTGAAATTTGAGAAATGTTCACAAGCCTTAGCGAAGGTCACCGACCCACACCGGCCGGTACAAAGGACGAATACGTGATCGAAAGAGGCCAGACGCTGGCCCGCGGCGTTTAACATCCTCGGTTTCAAACCCTCTGGACCGCTTTTATTATCAGAATTCAAGGCTTCCATTCCTTGCATGAAGTCACTGTCACGCCGCGTTTCGGGAACCCGCGTTTTGAGGATCTGTTGTGTGCTCAACAGACTCTGATTTTGATTCGGTCGCGTTTTCGTAGAGTTTGGAGCGCAGCCCAAACATGGCTTGCAGACGGCCAACAGCCCAACCCATCGACCGAGTCGCCATCACCAACGAAGCCACTCCCAACACCGGAAAGACCATCAACAGGCCGCCGAGAATGAAACGCAACACCGCACCCAGGGTCGTCATGAATGCGAGTTTGGGTGTCATGGTTTGATGTTTGAAATGAAAATGGGTGATGGACTGCGAAGCGCCTCGCCAAAACTGATACTTCAACGTAAGCCGTCCGGGCCCCATGATCTCGTAAACGACCGCTTCGGAGCACCAGGAAGACTCTCCCCCCATCTGAAGTGTCTTGCGGTAAAAATCGGTGTCTGAGCCTCCGGTCACAAGCAAAGATTCGTCAAATCGTACTCCTGACTGCCGGGCCCAATCCAAATCACAAAGCCAATTGTTTGTGACGATCGTCGGACGCCGACCGTGTTCCGGCCACTCAGCGGCCGCCCGGTTTTTGCGGAATTGCCGAGCTGCAAGACTACGGTTGATCAATTTTTGAACAGGACCGTAACTGGCATCCGCCGGGGCAACGTTGACTGGGCCACCCACCAGAGAGGCGCCTGTTTTCTGCCAGTGATCCACGAGACGGATTAGCCATTTTTCATCAGGATATTCATCGTCATCGATGAAGCAGAGTGCCGACCCGTCCATGGCAACAGCCTCATCCAAGGCGCGATTTCGGGCGACGGGAATACCAGGCCGAGGTTCGATCACGTAACGGAGATTATCGATTTTTTCCTGATAACTTGCCACAAGCTCTTGGGCTGAACCGTCTTTATCGTTATCAACAATCAGAAGGACCGTTCGAAACTGCAGGGGCAATTCCATCCGCTGGAACTCCTGAAGCAAACGTTCAAGGGTCTCACTTCGATGGCAAGTCAGGGCCGAAACAACCACTGTGGGCCGTTGCTCTCGAACGTCCGAGGCTTCTCCGAAAGACGTGTCGTTCGTCAAATTTGACATATGCCAATCCTAAGCATTTCCTGGAAAGAGCTTCTTACTTTCCAACGTCAGGCAATCCGTAGCCCGACGCGAACTTCCGACAATTCACGATGAACTCGGTATCGGGACCGATCGCAAAAGGTTGAATGCCGCGGCATCATAGAGAGGCGTCAAGCAGAGCGAAAGGTCAATTTTTGACCCAAGACCCCGGGCTCAAAACTCGCCAAACAAGCTAGCAGTCACCGCGCATGGCAAAAACTCGTGCCAACATCCTCCCGATGGGAGGGGGGAATCTTCAGGGACGACTTGAAGCTTCGGCAAGGCTCCACTCACCGCGGGCTGGACAAGGGGCCCGGCGAAATGGGGGAATGAGTGAATTTCATGAAGTCTCGTGGACACGAGGCACTGGACCTTGATAATCGATAACGCAGACTGACGATTTTTTGCGACTGCCCGGCCATCCGCACACAAGATTGAAACATGAATAAGACCATTGCCGCGATTGCTATCGTACTGTCTCCATTTCTAGCCGTCCCGGGCTATGGACAGTTGATCGTTGCCCACCGCGGTTCCTCTCATACCGCACCCGAAAATACACTTGCTGCTTTCCGCCTTGCTTGGCAGGAAGAGGCCGATGCCATCGAGGGTGATTTTTATCTGACCAAAGATGGGGAAATTGTCTGCCTGCATGACAAAAACACGAAACGAACGGCGCCTGGCCAAACCGTTCTCGATGTGGCGAAATCAACGCTCGCCGAATTACGCGGGCTTGATGTTGGCTCTTGGAAAGACAAGCGATACGCCGGCGAGAAAATTCCGACCCTGCACGAGGTTCTGGCAACCATTCCACTTCAGAAGAAGATTTTTATCGAGGTGAAGTGCGGTCCCGAAATCACACCGATTCTCAAAAAACAGCTCGAAGCCTCCAACCTGAAATCGGAGCAGATCACGATTATCTGCTTCGACGAGAAGGTCGTTCGGGAGTGTCGCAATGAGATGCCGCAATACCAAGCGAACTGGCTGACCAGCTATAAGCGGACCAAGGAGCGCGGCGTGTGGATCCCTGCGGCCGATGAAGTGGTTAGAAGGGTCAAAAAGTCGGGGGCAACCGGCCTGGGAACCCAAGGCAATACTGAGGTGATTGATGAACGGTTTGTCGACATTCTCCGGGAGGCTGGAATTGAGCTTCACGTCTGGACGATTAACGATGCCAAGCAGGCTCGCTATTTTTCCGGACTGGAATTTGAGTCGATCACCACCGACAAACCGGCGGAAATCCGCGCTGCGCTCCCTTACCCCCTGAAGTAGGGCGGCAGATAAATTGGGCGAATTCGCCGCCTCGTGATTCGCCCACAACCGCAAAAGGCGTCGCACTTTTTACTGCGACAATCACTTGCCGGTTTCGAGCATTGGGTCAGGCTTCACTTCGAAACCCTGCTCGTACTCTTCACCGTTGACTTTGAGCACAGCGTAGTATCTTCCTGGTTTGAGTGCTGACCCACCATTTCGTCGTCCCGGTCCCCCGCGTCCTGTTCGACGGCCACCGTCAAATGAACACACCAGACGATGCACCCCTTGTTCGCTGGGCGCTTCCAACTTCATCATTTCCTTGTTCGCGCTATCGTAAATCTTCAGTTCAACCTGTTCGGCCTCCAGCGCCTGCCCGAGCGAGTAGGTAATATGAACGCCATTCGGGGGATTCTCACTTTGAAATTTGCGATCACCTGAGGTTGTCTCGCCTCGAACCATCTGCCACTTGATGGCATCTTGAACGCGGAACAGATAAGCCTCTTCCTCTTGGGTGGCTTCAGAGATTTCATGCAGCGGTGTCACGTCATCGAGGATGTAAAAGCCCTTCGCATGCGTTCCCACCACAAGGTCTCGATCGCGAGGGTGGATGACAAGATCATGCACTGCGACGCGCGGAAGGCCTTTCCCCAGAGTTTCCCAAGTCTTTCCACCGTCAATCGTCGCGTAGACACCAAGTTCGGTACCGACGTAGAGGACATTTTCATTGGCTGGATCTTCTGCAACGACATTGATCGGTTCGTCAGGAAGGTTGCCCTTAATTTCAATCCAGGATTCGCCGTGGTTGGTCGTCTTGAAAATGAAAGGGCGAAAATCATCCTCCCGGTAGCCTGTAAATGTCGCGTAGGCTTTCCCCTCACCGTGTCGGCTCTGGACGACGCGACTACACCACCAGTCAAGAGGTTTGAAAGGGAGCGAGTCCGACACCCTCGCCCAGCTGTTACCTCCATCTTTCGTCCATTGCAACAAACCATCGTCCGTGCCCACCAGGAGATTGCCGGGCTTCAAGGGCGACTCTGAAATCGTGGTGATCGTGCAATGCGGTACATTACCGGCAATGCGACTGGGGTCTTGGCGAGTCAAATCAGGGCTGATGACCTCCCAATGATCGCCGTGGTTCCGAGAACGAAACAACTTGTTGCCGCCGAAGTAGATGACACGAGAGTCGTGAACCGATTGAACAATCGGCGAATTCCAGTTGTAGCGATCTGCTAATCCGTCGGGATCACTTTGAGGCGGTCTTATCCCTTTTCGTTCGCCTGTTGAGCGTTGCAAGCGATAAATGTAGCCAAATTGCGATTCGGCAATCACGACTTCAGGATCGGTTGGATCGACACAAACATAGAAGCCATCGCCTCCCCCAACTCGATACCAGTCCCAGACCTGTACCCCACTCGGGTTACGGCTCCGGTTTGGGCCACCAAACGTTCCATTGTCCTGAAGCCCTCCGTACACATGGTAAGGCTGCTGCATGTCGACACTTACCGTGTAAAACTGTGCAGCGGGCAGGTTGAAAAACTGATCCCACGTCTTGCAGCGATCGTGCGTGATATGCAAACCACCGTCATTGCCCAGCAGAATCTGGTTGGGATTTTCAGGATTGATCCAAACGGCGTGATGGTCCACGTGCACACTCCGCGCCCCGTCACCACTCCATGTCTTCCCACCGTCTTCGCTCGTGTAGAAAGGCACACCGCACATGTAAAGACGCTGATCATCCGTAGGATCGACCCGGATCTGCCCGTAATAGTAGGCCGGCGAGCCTCCCACAGGCTTCTCATTTACCTGAACCCAGGTCCGGCCACCATCCTCACTGCGATACACTTCCCCTCCGACCTCTCGTAAGACACTCCCCGGCAGGGTCACGGTTACTTCCCGGGTTCCCTCTCCCTCACGAATCACGAGACGGAACTGATCCCCAGGCCGTAATCGCCCGAGCGCGTCCACAATATCCTGCGAGGATTGAACGTCCACGCCTGCGAACGAGATGAGTTCGGAGTCTGCCTTGAGGCGGGCCCGAGCGAGCGCACTGTTTTCAGCCACTTTAGTAACCGTCGCTACACCTTCCGAGAAACGAACGGAAAGCCCGATGGACAGTTCGACGCTGCCGTCCTCCTGTTGGGTCAATCCTCCTAGCGCCGTTGTGTCCGCGACCCTGTTCTGATTTGAAACGGTCGCATAAACGATCTTTGGATCCTTGCGGAAAATATCCAAGCCAATTCGCCCAATGTCACCGGTCGGAAGTCCTGCTTCGACACGTTGCCAACTGTCCCCACCGTCTTGCGATCGATAGATTGCCGACCCCGGACCGTTTCCGTCAAAGTTCCAGGCCCGACGCAAACGCTCATAGCTTGCGGCCAAAAGGTTATTGGGTTGCCGTGGATCGATCACGACGTCGACCACTCCAACCTCTGGGCTGATGTACAGCACTTTCTCCCAGCTCTTTCCGCCGTTTCGGGTCCGGAAAAGCCCACGTTCTTCATTGGACGAATACAGGTGCCCCAAGGCGGCGACGTAAACGACATTGGGATTCGTCGGATGAACCACAATTCTTCCGATATGATGAGAATCCGGAAGTCCCATATTCTTCCAAGTTTTCCCTCCGTCGTCCGATTTGTAAACGCCATCCCCCCAGTAGGAACTGCGTTGATTGTTGGCTTCCCCCGTCCCAATCCATATCGTGTCAGGTTTTGAAGGCGAGACTGCGACGTCACCAATGGACGTGGTTCCATATTGGTCAAAAACGCATTCCCATGTGGTGCCGCGATTGACGGTTTTCCAAAGCCCGCCCGAAGCCGCAGCAGCAAAGATCACGGCATCATCGCGTGGGTCGACTGCGATATCCACAATTCGCCCACTCATCACCGTCGGGCAAAGCCATCGCCAATCGAAAGCCTCATTCCAAGGATGCTTTTCGGTGGCTTCCTCCTCAACGACTAGCGAATCAGATTCGCTCTGCACCGATTCCTGCGTCTCTTTTCCTTCGTCCGCCGATTCCGTTTTAGAATCTCCGTCCTTCTCTTGCGTTTCACTGACCGATGACTTCTCTGTGTCTTGTGAACTCTCTGTGTCCTGCAGAGCTCGCGCCGGATTGTCGCTGTTCGCGATCATGTAGACCAAGAGTGTCACAAGAGGTAACAGTGTCGCTTTTTTCATGGAGAATCTCATTGCCGCGCAGGAGGATCGGAGACGTTGGAATATCAAAGATACAGTATGGTTACGGGTTTGCATCCGGGCCACGGTAGAACCGTTAAAAACGTCATAAGCCAACGTGGCTTAACCCGCACAGAAAATCGACGCCGAGGAATCAATCAAGCGTCGACGCCGAAATCAGACGCCCCTAAAATCATTGAGAAGAAGCCGAGAAGCGTATTCGCTTGGGCGACTAACGCACGACGCCAATGGTCAGCAGAAGATTCGCAAAGATACGCTGATCGGCAGTCGCAACTGTCAAAACAACGTCGGAAGAGGCGGATTCATCGTAAAATTTGAAACGCTCGAGGCGGTCCAAGGCGACCGACGGTCGAGTCTCCCGCTCCAGAAGTCGTTCAAATTCGGACCAGATCGCCGGGTCTTCCGTTAGCGAGTAGGGGCCCTCGGTCGGATAGTCCATTACGGTGGCCCCTTCAACCGGTATGGCCGACAACAACGCTTCAAGCACTTGCGTCACGGTGACGACCCCCGGCGACAAGTTGAGCTGGACCAATTTGGAATTCGCACCGCAGCGGGTCCGGAAAGGGAAATTGCCATCCGCAATCAGCACTCGCGAACTATGCCCCGCTGCTCCAAGCGATTCAAGAATCTCAGGATGCAGTAACTGTCCGCGTAACATTGACCCTGTCTCCCTCAGGACGTCCCGATTCCAAACGGTTACTCATCGATGTTTTGTGGAACTCGAGACAAAAAGTGGGTATCTCAACCTGCTTTACGCGTGGTAGATCGATAAAGCGAGGCTTCATCGACCCCGTCACCATCAAAATCGCCCGCCATGGGAACGTCCTCGGCACCACCCATTTCGAAAACCTTATCCGTGGCGTCAATCTCACGATTTCCATTCAGATCAAGGACCCAGAGGCCATCTCGATAAATTCCAAGTTGCTCGACCCCGTCGCCGTTCCAGTCCCCGACAACCGGCACGTCTCCCGGTTGACCAAACCGGACCTTTGAGTCCTCTGCATCCATTCGTCCATCGGCATCCGAATCCAGAATCCATGTCCCTTGAGAAAAGATGCCCACCGTCCGTATACCGTCCCCGTTCCAATCTCCCGCAATCGGCTGATCCGCGGATGCACCATATTCAAAGACATGATCAATCAAATCTTGTCGGGTCGCCCCATGCATTGAAACCTTGACCGAACGCACACCGCTCGTGGCCTCTTCTTCCGAAGGGGGAAGGTTTTTCGGCTGCGAAGCTCGAACATTGGCCGGGTCAGGCAAACCGGGCTCCCGTGCGATGGCGACTTCGTCTTTGGGCCACCGGGGCCCAAAGATGCCAATATCGTCTTTCCCATCTCCGTCCCAGTCACCCACCACGGGCCGGTCATCGCCGGTCCCCAGATCCGCCCACAGATCCTCCGAGTCCCAGCGTCGATTCCCGTTCAGATCGATGAACCACTCGCCATTTTTGAAAATCGCAACTTCATCGATGCCGTCGCCATTGAAATCACCGATCAGGGGAGTACCACCCTCAATCCCAAAGAGGATTTTGACACTGAAAGAAGGTTCGTTCGATGCATCGTCATCATTGTTCCCGGTCAACCATTCACCATCTCTCATGGGCAATGACATCCAGCGTTGTCCGCTCATGTGCCGGACCGTCTGCCAGCTTTCGTCTCCGAGACTCGAAGGATCATATTGCCCCCGCGTCACACCTCCATCGAGAACACTGAGATGCCACGAGTATTCGACAATGCCCCCTCCAGTGAACGGCTGAAACTCAAAGGATGTGACGCCCTGAGCCCCGGACAGAGCGAAGGGGGAAGCCAAAGGCATGGAAGCGAGAAAAAGCGGAGCGGCAAACTCGGGCGGCGTGGCAGGCGGAATATATATCCATGGTTCCGCGGCTCTGACTTCGCTGAAGTTATTTTGGATGGACGCTTCTCCCACGCCCAATGCAATCCGTAAAATCGCATCGTTATTTGGATCCACCCCCTGACTCAACGTTGAAAGGACCGCAGGGTTTAATCGACCCGGATTGATCGCGACCCCAGAGGAGGTTCCAGGGGTATCCACATGGTCGACATACCCCTCGGGATGAATTTCAAAGACCGCATAATTTCCGGCCGGCAGGCCTTTAAACTCATAGTAGCCACGGGCGTCCGTGATCGTCCGAACCGCCCCTTCCCGATAATCTCCCGCCTCGAGCATTTCGCCAAGGATGGGTTCACCGGTAACTCCATTTCGGAGCTCAACCACCACCCCACCGATCGGCGAATCATCCGAAGTTCGTTGACCATCGCGCACGGAAAGCAGTTCCAACGGATTTGAAACATCCGCTTCGAACCTGGAGACCGCGGCTCCATCTTGATACACAAAACCGGAGATCATTCCTGACGGCTCTTCGCAAAAATCGTAACCGATCAGTTGATCCCCAGACTCAATCCCGATTTCACCTAGCTGATTCTCGGCTACAACGCGTCCCGGACCGCTCCCGGTTCCATCGGCTCGCTCACCAACATGTTCAGAACCTTGATAGTAGCCCAAGGGCTGGTGTTCCAAGATCGAATAGGTGCCCGGTCGGAGTTGATCAAACCGGTAGTGACCGGATTCATCGGTGAACGTCGTGGACACCAGTTGACCACTCAAATCCAAGAGATCGATTCGAACCCCAGGAACACCACTCTCTCCCAACGCAGGATCGACTTGGCAATCACCGTTAACGTCCGCAATGACCCTACCCCGAATGGTTCCGTACTGGATCTCGCCAAAGTTGTAATCGATGCCTGCTTTTCCAGCCGCCAGTGTGATCCCCGCCATGCCATCTCCGTCGGATTCCACCGCGCCCATCGGCATTCCACCCACGGTACCCAGGGCGTCTTTACCGTCCACAAATCCCTCCGGTTGGATCTCCACCACCCGATACGTCCCCGCAAGCAGCTCTCCGAATTGATAGCGTCCCTGAGCATCGGTGGACGCGCGCTCCAACAAATTGCCTTGGGAATCGTAGAGCTGGAGTTCGACGCCTTCGATCCCTGACTCATGGGTTTCAAAGAGACCGTTGTCATTCAGGTCGTGGTAAACGGCCCCCTGAATTGAACCGTACCTGTATTCACCAAAATTGTATTCGACACCATGATCGCCACTTCCCAATCGGACACCCATGATTCGATCGCCTAAATTTTCAGCCCAACCGACTGGATTCCCCAAGACGGTACCGACCTGTTCCAACCCATCGCCGAATCCGGCAGGCTGGGACGGTTGTAGGATTTGATATTCTCCAGGCAACAATCCTTCGATGCAGTAACTTCCGTCTTCGGCCGTTGTGGCATGGTGCGGGATCGTGACAAAACCCGGAGAGAGGGAAGTCACCATGATCTCGACACCACCAATGCCTTCTTCCCCTTGATCGCGAACGCCATTTTGATTTTGGTCGTGGTAAACATAACCACAAATAGAGGCCGTGCGTGCTTCCGCAAAGTTGTAATCAACCCCGCGCATGCCGCCCAAAGGAATTTCAATATCAGAGATCACATTCCCGCTCAGGCCGTTGGCAACCCCAGACGCGGTAGCCGCTACATTTCCGACCGTCTCACCCACACTAATGTCGAAGGACTCCGGCTGTGTCTCAACCACCCGGTAAATCCCGGGGCCAAGCCCCAGGTCGACACCAAAAGAATAGAATCCCGTCGCATCGGTGGTCGCCCAGGTCTGCTTATCCGCACCTGACGAGACGTCGACATAGTCACCGCTGTCATCCTGCTTTTGCAATCTCAGGATGACGCCTTCGATACCATACTCGTTTCCATCCTTAATCAAGTCCATGTTTTCGTCGTGCCAAACCGTCCCCGTAATCGTGACCGGCTTCGGCGTTAACAACATCTCCGTCATGGCACCTGCAGTTCGATTCTCGATCGAGTGAAAACCGTTGTCTGCTATTCGGTACATTTCGGAGGGCAGAGCCGAAAGTGTTCCTGTATCCGCAAGATCATCTGAACCAAACCCAAATCCGTAGGAGTAGACCCCCTGATTCCCCGCTCCAACAGCCGAAAACTCCCAGTGGGCATCGGAAAACTCGGCTGTGAGTCGTGATCCAGCAAACTCAATCCCACTGGTTATTTGATCATCTGGCTTGTGAGAGAAAAATTGATCAACGTCTACACTGAAAACCAGGAGATCACCCGCAGTGAAATTCTCCAAATCCAGCACCAGCCTCGTCCCGCCATCGACCACGTTGAATGAAACATCATCCCACGTCACACCCATCGACTGTTCGGACAGTGTGAAATTGTGAGCTCCTCCGGACCCGAGCCCCTCACCGTTCTGGTTACTGGCGTCCACATCAAAATAGACGTCGGGTTCACCCAACCGAGTCGAGTCTCCGTCCTGATTGGTGTCGATCACCAAGCGGGTCAATTCGGTGGTTTCGCTACCCCCCTCGAAACTCACATAAAACTGATCACCGGCCGCGTCGGCCCCCGAATCGTCCTCAATAAATACGGAACCAATAAACAAAGGATCCGCATCCAGCATTCGACGAGGTTCCATCACCTCGAAATGGCAAGTCCGATGGGATCGATGAGGGCCAGTGGATGCCGAGTGGGCCGACTTCCAGGCTTTAAAACCATTCCAGAATCCCACAGGAACGCCTCCTTGTTTTCTCGAAATACCATCCTTGGTATTCCAAACGGATCAGCCAAAGCAAACGTCGCATCTTGCAACACCTTGGAAGTCCCAGTGCCACCCAAACAGACTTCTTCCAGAGGTATCGACCAATGGCAATCCTCGCCATGACATTACCCCTCGCACCAACTGCTAGCATTTAGCTTTAATGAGGTCGCTTGCCGACCAGAATCGGCGAAAGGTTACCGAAGGTCCTATTGAAACTCAAACCCAATTGCGAGAGCGGGACGAAATCCACGAGGCCGCAAGCGTCCATCGTGCGTAAACTGCGAGACCAAGTCCCAAACGGCGAGGCTATTTGTTTGAATTTTGAGAACTGTTGGGATCGCGTCCGACACGGATTCCGGTTTGCGGCTGCTCCGCGAAACGTGGATTCGCTTTCCAGATTCGAACGGTGGTATCGTAACCCGTGGAGTACAGCCGATCTCCATCAAATGCGAGACTGGTAACACTCCCGTCATGCCCAACAAGTTTCCCTAACAAACGTCTTCGTTGCGTGTCCCAGATGGCAATCTCGTTATTGGTACCGGCCGAGGCAATCAGGCCGTTACCCAACGGCTCGATCGCTTGGCCTTTATTGTGTTGACCCTGAAGCGAAAACGATTTTTCGGCGTCACGAACGTGGGTCACGTGGATTCTGGCATCTTCCCCGCAGGAATAAATCCGTTGACCATCCGAGGAAAACTTCAGATCGCGGATCCGCCGGCGGTGAACTGTTTTCTCCCAAATGGTTCGTCCCGTCTTGAGATCCAGCCCATAAACCACGCCATTCCGGCCCCCAGTGATCCACGTCTTTTCATTCGGCGAGACCGCCACCGCCCGTAAATCTTGGCAATCCACGTTTGTCTTGCCAACGAAGCGAGATTCGGCCCAATTGAGCCAGCAGACGTTTTGAGAGAAACCGACCACACAAGCGATTGTCGTTGTTTGACCCAACACCATAGCCGCGATCGGGAAAGAGGCTCGGTACACCTCACCTGCGAGTTCTCCTGTCTCAACCTCCCATTTCAACAGACGGCCATCGTATCCTGCACTCAATAGAAACTCTCCGTCCGGAGAGAACGCCAGATCTCGAACCCATTCGCTGTGACCTATGAGCAAATGAACAAGTTCGCCCGTTTCCCGATTGCAAATCCGGACACGGTTGTCATCTCCGGCAATGGCCATGTGGGAGCCTCGCGGTTGAAGGGTCAACCCTGTCAAAACCGGTGCCGTCTCAAATCGCGAGGTTTTCCCGAATCTGAGGACGTCGTTGGCCCAATTCAAAGTGTCGGCTTCCTCACCCACCGACACCCAAGACTGCGCCCCACCGCAAAAACTTCCGGCGATCGTACTCACGAAAAGGGAGCCAAGTGCCATCCTGCGATTCATTTTGATCATGACCACTTCCTCCTGACATCCAACGACCGAGCTTTTAAGTCAACCGAGGTGCGCCCCTGACGCTGACTACCCAGCCCTTACTCCTCAACCCCTTTAAGAATGGCAGTCGGGCCTGTCTGCAAGCTCGATATCCTGCTTACCTTGTCGGCCATAAATCCGGTGGGGCTGCGCTGGTACTCCGTCTTCGTGGTTCACCTCTCCTTTTCATTATCGGTAAGCGGGGTTCTATGAGTCAGCAAACTCCGGGTGTGGGTACTGAATTGGTGAACTCTAACGACTAGGGAACTTACCCGGCATTCGCGGCATTCCGAAACGAGCTCGCAATGGCTAGACTACACGGAACCAGAAGGCTTCCACGTCCTACCTGGGCATGACGGTTGCGACGCCACCTTGCTTGTTTACTTGCTTGACTTTTTTCATCGAATTCCAGACCGAAGGATCGCGGTTTTGACTCAGTCGGCCTCGGATTCCCCCCAACTTTCGTTATTGCAACACCTTTGCGATTCAATTGATCGTCACGCCGATCAATTGGTCGAATTTCGACGGGAATTGCATCGGTACCCTGAGGTCTCAGGCCAAGAATATGATACGACCCAACGGATCGTGGACCGTCTGGTTCAAGCAGGCATTACTCCGAACATTTCCCCATCCGAGAGGGGAGTCGTTTGCGATCTCATCTCGGATGCCTCGCGGGAGTCGAGTGGCCAAGGCCTACTTTTAAGGGCCGACATGGATGCCCTTCCGATCAACGATCAGAAGGAAGAGATCTATCGGAGTCAGAACGCAGGTTTCATGCACGCTTGCGGACATGACGCGCACACGGCGATGCTCTACGGCGCTGCTTTGGCCATTCATGAAACGCAACAGCAGGTCCCCACGTATTTCACTCGCCCCTTGCGGATCGCGTTTCAGCCTGCCGAAGAAATTTGCGAAGGGGCTCAACAGATGATTCGCGAAGGGGTGACCGAGGGTATCGAGGCGGCGTTGGCACTGCATGTTGATCCAAGCCAGCCTTTCGGTTTTATCGGGTATCGTCATGGCCTATTGACCGCCATCTGCGATGAGCTGAGGATCGACGTCCAAGGCAAAGGAGGGCATGGGGCACGACCTCACCTGACGTGTGATCCAATCTTCGCGACCACGCAGTTCATTCAAAGTGCCTACAGTCAAATTCCGCGAGCACTGAACGCACAATCTCCCCATGTTCTCTCCTTTTGCCAAGTCCAGTCGGGACATTCGGCCAACGCGGTCCCTGAGGCCGCCCACATTCGAGGGACACTTCGAACACTTGACGTGGACGAACGCGAAAAGGCGATCAGGCAGTTAACAGCGTTATGTGCGAGCGTTGGAGAGCAAACGGGCTGCAAATTGACACTACGGACAGGTATCCACGCGCCTGCCGTCAAGAACGATCCCAACCTCACGAACGTGATTGTACAAGCCGCAAACGATCTGTTGCCGAAAGACCAGGTCTATTCGATTCAGCGACCCAGCATGGGCGGAGAGGATTTCGCATATTTTGGAACGCAGTGCCTGACCTCAATGGTGCGAGTGGGGTGTCGGCCGCCCCATGTTCCCGCACTGGACCTGCACTCGCCTGAATTCGATATCGATGAGCGAATCCTTCCCCTCGGTGCGAAGCTTCTTGCCTGGGCCAGCCTTCGCTGGATGCGTCTCGCGAAAGCGGGCGAGGCGTCCTTGTAAGCGAACGTCACTCCCTGCGAGCGCGCTTGCTCATACCGATAAGAACCAAGCCCCTAGTCGAACCGCTAAGGTTTCGACCACGAACTTAGCGCACTGACGCATCCCAAGAGTGTGCTGAAGATGACAGGCACTCAACGATCATTCTAGGGGGACCGCACATCGAGGCGTGCGACAGAAAGGGTTCCCGGACGGAACGACTGGGAGACGTCGGCCGTATGGGATAGAATTCGTAGGCATGCGATCGTAGCCGAAATGTTGTCATCCTCCCTGGTTAGACATGACTCATGACAAAGCTTGGATTTACGGCCAATGAAAGTCCCACGATCGGAGTGGAGCTTGAACTCGGACTTGTGGACCTCGAGACGATGGCGCTCTCGAGTTCAGCAGGCCAACTCTTGCCGCAACTTTCCGCGGAGGTGGCGTCATTTGTCAAACCGGAGTTGATGCAGTCTTGCGTCGAAGTCATTACGGGAGTTTGTCGTTCCGTGGACGATGCGGGGCGTGAGCTTCGCGAACGACTTCAATCCGTCGAGAGCATCTGTGAGAGCAACGGAGTTGGGTTATGGTGGGGCGCCACACACCCATTTTCGGTGTGGCGAGATCAACAGGTGACCCCAAACGACCGCTACCACGACCTCGTCAACAGTCTGCAGGAAATGGCAAGGCGTCTGGTCACCTTTGGCCTTCACATTCATGTTGGGGTGGATTCTGGTGATAAGGCGGTGATGATTTGTGACCGCATCCTGCAGCACCTACCGACGCTGTTGGCCTTAACAGCAAGCAGCCCATTTTGGGAAAATCGAAATACGGGTCTGCACTCTCAGCGTAGCAAGATTATGGAAGGCCTCCCAACCGCAGGCCTTCCTCCGCTCATGCGAAATTGGAGTGAATACGTCTGGCTCGTCAACCAGATGGTCGAGTCCGGCTTCATCAATACGATTCGGGAAATCTGGTGGGATGTTCGGCCGCACCACAACTTTGGGACCGTTGAGGTTCGGGTCTGCGATATGCCTGGGAACCTTGAAGATGTTCTCGCAATTACTGCGTTGGTCCAATCTCTGGTGAAGACCCTTTCCGACATGATTGACAATGGCGCCTACCAGCATGATTGCCACCCGATGATGGTCCGGCAAAACAAATGGAGGGCTGCCCGTTTTGGGACTCATGCGAAATTGGTCAACTCATTCACCTACGAAGTTGAATCGCTCGGACTTGTGGTCAACGCCCTGGTCGAGAAGCTCTCCCCGACCGCCGAGCAACTCGGTTGCCTCAACCATCTTGAGCGTGCACGCGCGATGGCCACGGCCCCCAGTTGGGCCGACAAACAACTCGCGATTCTCGACAAAACGGGTGATCCGCGTGAAGTCGTTCGCCAACTCATCTCACAGTCACGCATGAGCGCCTCTTGACAACGAACGTTGATCGCTCGTCCGATGACGACCTACGTCGATTTTACGCCTTGGATCCCTCGCAACGGCGCAGTGTGTGTCAGGGCTTAAGCCAGGTCGTCACGATAGCCTGCTCACCCCGAAAATGGAATGAAATCGCGCCGTGCTCGGCCGTATTCCAACATTGAACCCTCCCCTTTTGTAGCTCCGCCATGGGTTTGCTCTGCTTGGAACTGACACAAAACCAACGAGGCTGAGTCCGCTTCATCCATCGCTCGGCTTCGCTTTGTTCTCCGCCATGATGAGGAGCGAGGAGCCAGTCGCAATGCCCCGCCTCGTCGGCAAGTGCTCGGCTCACATGTCCCTCAACGTCGCCGGTAAGCAGAAGTTTACGACCCGCTAACGTGACACGCAAAACAAGACTCTTATCATTGTCGGTTCCGTGAATGGACACGGCATCGGGATGAAGGACGTGGCAATCCAAATTAAAGCCATCGTGCCAACGATCACCTTGGGAACAGTAAACGATCGGAATGCCCGCCTGATGGCATTGATGGAGCAGCCGATTCCATGACTCATCTTTCGAGTGACGAAAGACCTCGGGCACCACCACCTCCCTGACCATGTTTCGGCTCACCAAGGCCGAACAACCGTTGAAATGATCTCGATCAGGGTGTGACAGAAACAATCGTTCAATGACGTTAATTCGACGTTGCGACAGCCAATTGAGAACCACCCGACTCGCGAAATGGCCTCCTCCAACACTCCCCGCGTCATACATCCATGCTTCTCCCCGGCCATTCTCGATCAACACGGCCGTCCCGTGAGAAACATCCATCACTGTAATCCGTCCCTGAGAAACATCGGCCACTGCCCACTTCGCCCCACTCGTTACGTAGGGCTCCAAACCGACCATAAGGTTGAAGAAGATCAGCCATGAAAACCAGAGGCCACGCTTTTCCTGCGTATAGGAAACCCGATCGACCAGTAGGAGGCCGATGTACCCGACGCAAAGAACGCCTGCACTCGGGCCAAGTGCCGAGTGGCAGGGAAACCACCGACATCCCCAATGTGCAATGGACGTCACCCATGCGTCGGATATTTCAACAACTGGGGCTAACCCCGGAGCAAGCATCTCTCCAACAAGGGGCAAAGCGAGCAGCATGGAACCGACCAACAGGCAAGCAGAGGGAATCACCACAAGTGGGTTGACCATGATGCCGGCTGTGGCGTAACTCTCAAAATGAAAAGCCACCAATGGCAATGTCCCCAAGACCACAACCAACGTCATCCAATGCAAAGTCAGGTAGTGGCTCAGAGCTTGATGAATTTGGCTCCAAGCCCACCGCCACTGCCCTCGCGTCCTCTGCACCAACCAACGGCAATCGCTGTCCGATGAGAAACTAGCCGACCGTTGAAGCAGATAAACCCCCAAAAATGAGAGTTGCGCGCCCAGATCGAGATGGACCGTGGTATCACAAAATACGAGCATGAGACCGACAAAACTCAATCGGCTGATGGGAGTCAGGTAACGCAGGCGAAAGACCATGGCGACTCCGATCCCAAGAGTGGCCCGCTGAACGGAAGGCCGCATCCCACTCACGCCCAGAAAAACGACCAAGATCAACATCACGGTCCATAGAGAGGTCCAGCGATCAAAACCGAGATGGGACATTGGGATCATGACCACGAAACACAAAATTCCAACATGAAATCCAGAAATGGCGAGCAAATGTGCAATGCCAGCCTCTCGGTAAAGCGCTGTCGTTTCAGGAAGCATTTCGTCTCGCAACCCCAGGGTGATCGCGCGAGCAATCGAATGGGTCTCATTGTCAAGGCAAGCTCTCAAACGTTGATCGGCGCGACGTCTCCACTGGGCGAACCCACGATAAGGAAACGCCCAGGAACTCCCCAATTTCTCCACGCCCTCGCGTTGACTCACCCAGAGTCGGCCCTCGATTTTGCGGCGTTGAAGGTCGTTGCGGCCATCGGAACTCCCAGGGTTACGGGGGTTGGACACAGTCCTCAATGTGCCCATCCACTGACATCGATCCCCGGGCAACAGCGTTACAGCCTCGGAAGACTGGGTGACCTCCAGCCTTGCATCGCAAACTCCCCACTTGTCCGCCTGCCGCAATTGTTCCACTCGAATCCGGTACTTCCATGTCGTATTCGAGTTCCAGGCTTGTCTCGCCCCCGTCACTCTCTCAGGCTGTTCGAGAACGGTCCCTCGCAGAACGATCGGACGAGATTGCTCCGACCCCGTCAACTGTTCCGGTTTCACATCCAGACGGTCGATCACAGCTGACCGAATCAGGCTTCCAGCGATGACTGCCGCAAAAACCAACAGCAAGGTTCGGAACCGTTGATCCTCCAACCAAGCGATCAACGTCTGCCCAAAACCCTGAACCTTGAAGCCCAGCCGCCCCATCCGCCAAAAGGCAAGCAGGAAAAGAACGCACCCACCATAAAAAGCGGATGGCAGTTTCCCGAAATCGGCCATCACCATGCCGACAAGGAAGCAACAAACAAAGAGAGAAAGGGGCTGATACCCGCCCCAATTTGCAGCTCGAACCGCAGACATCGGGCATGCTCCAGAAGGAAACAGACCCGCAGTGTGATTCACGTCAAACAGGATAACGCACGCCGCCTCGAATTCGCGAGGCCCCTACGCCATTTGCTAGCAACCGCCCAGGCCGGCCTGTGGTTGCATAAAAAAGGCTTTGGGCGTCGCTCCATCGTCACCCAAAGCCTTTATTTAAAACGGGACCTCCTGATGTCCCGCCCTTTCGGCAAAATTCAGCTGAAATAATTATCGGGAAACGATGCGTTTGAACTTAAGTCGAACTCAGGTTCGGCTTTGAACCTTTCCAAACGAGGCCCCTAGACCGTGTTTCCCTCCATCCAAGGCCAACGCGCAAATCTCTTTTTCCATAGCACTTACATCAAATCGACCTTGACGTCATCCCTCGGCCTTCGGTAATAACGCTTAATCGCAGGGGAACCTCGATTTCGGGTGTCTACCGTGTTTCAACGCTTGCACCACAGTCCGGGAACGGCATTTGCCGATACACGGACCATGGACCCGCTCGATTGCGGCAAACTTTTCAGATCGTTTCTCAAGGAGGAGAATGATCATGGGAAACCTGGGCCTCGTGTCATTGACACTGGTCGCCGGCCTGATGGGTAGTAGTCAGCACAGCAGCGCCTTGACGGATCGCGTCGACCTGGTGGAAGTCAATCACTTTTGCGACGAATATGGCAAGGTGATTTTCAACCAACTGATCTTTTACGACTGGTGCCCGGAGACACGCCGCTATCAGGTGCGGGCGTGGAAACCTTTACGTAAGGCATACCAATACCCGACTCGAAACTGGCAAAAGGACTGCTACGTGGCGGTCTGGTATGACAAAGGCATCAAGCGGGTGGTCGAAGCAGAGGTCCTTCGTGAAAGCTGGACCCAATACGACCCTGAATTGGTTGAACGACAGTACATGTCGCCTGACGAACGTGCCGGCCTCCTGGCACCGCAGTTGGGCCGGCAGATTCGCTGAGTCAACACCGATTCAACCCCAGCGGACAAACCCCGCAACACGGCGTCAGTGCCGAATGAGGGCCTCGTTCTCTTCATGGCAATGGAATCTTTGGCACTCGTATCACGAAGCATGGACATCCGTAGTCGCCACTCACTCAACCTGCGGCTTATTGTCGGCGAGGCCGTCCCTCTCGCTCACTCGCCTTCTTTAAACTCGGGCGTTCCGAGGCTAGCCATTTTTCGACATCTGTGAGCAATTCAGCGGTCGCTTTTTCGAGCTGGACATCTTTTCCAGCAGGCATCTCCCCGGGTTGGGGCCACAGCACATGGTGAGGCACTGCGCCATTCAATTCCATATCTTCACCGTCGTTAATCAAGTACCATCCCCGGAATGGCATTCTCAAGAAGCCAAGGTCCATGATGGAAGTTCCACCGGTGCTGATCACACCACCAGCGGTTGGGACACCGACCACCTGTCCTCGTCCCAAGTTCTTGATCGCGTGACTGAAGATTTCCGCATTTGAAAAACTATTCTGATTGCAGAGCACGATGATGGGCTTGTTCCAACTGGCGTACACCTTGCGATCATGCGGATACCCCTCTCCTCCACCGCGGGGCTTCGTGATCGCATGGACCGGTTGTGTTAGAGCGGTCAACAAGTGATCTGTGGTCGACCCACCTCCATTCTCTCGAACGTCGATGATCAATCCCTGCTTGCCCGCTCCTACGGCATAGAGTTCCTGTTCGAACCGATAAAAACTCGACATGTTCATCCCACGAATATGCATATAACCGAGTTTGCCATCGGAGCGCTCATCAACCCACTTTTGATTCCCGCGAATCCAGTGCTCGTAAAGCAGTGATGCAGCGGCACCGAAACTGATGGGACGAATCGAGACGTCACGAATCTCACCTTCAGCATCTTTGACCTTCAAAAGATAGTCTTGGTCCATGATGCCATTCAAAACCGTGGGAAGATTCATGGCGGGATCAACTTCCTGACCGTTGATGGCCAGCACGACTTCTCCAGCCGTCACCCGGCTTCGGTCAAGGTCCGCCGGACTTCCGTGGATCACGTCTCTGACCTTCAATCCGGGACCTTTGAATGTTTCGTCGAAGCGTAGGCCGAAGTGTGCGGTCACCTCATTCCATTCCTGAGATCCACCGCGACTTGCAGATGACGAACCCCGCCCGCCGGGATAGAACCCCAAATGCGAGCCATTCAATTCGCCGAGCATTAAATTGATAACCATGCCGAGCGATGCGACATCGACCGCATTTCTCGCCTCCGCTTCGTACTTCCGCCGGATCTCGTCCCAATTTCGGTTGTTCAGATTGCCATCGTAAAAATTATCACGCATGGCTCGCCAGCTCATCTCAAACGCCGCTTCAAATTTTTCTCGGCGATCGTAGTCGTGCCGGACTCGAAAACTGTAACTCTTGCTTTGCTTGCTGGAAGCGTTGAACGACGTCGGAACACCACCGGCAAGCCAGACAATCTGATTGCCTTCTTTCAGCCAAACAGGATTGCTACCCACGGTGGTCGTCAACAGAGTCGGGCGAAGGCTTTCGTCTGGCTTGATCGTGTAGATTCCGCGTTTCCCATCCACCGTCGCAGAAAAAGCGAGGCTCTTGGAATCTGGAGACCAGAACAGGGACCCTTCCGAAGTATCGGGTATCGAGACCCGGCGAACTCGCAAATGGATCTCTTCCAAATCCAGTGCCAACCCCTCAGCAACATCCTGCTTTTCAAGCTTCGACTTGGGGTCTTGGGCCTCAGCGGCGGCATCTTTGTTCCCGTCCTTCTTTTCGGAAACCGAAGGTTCACTCTCCGATGGCGGCGTTTTGCGCTGTCTTCGCATTTTTGCGAGTGCCGCCTCGAGCTTACGATCTCGGCTGGTCATTTCCTCCATCTCATTCGTCAGGTAGACAAAATAAATGTCGACCTCGGTACCAATTCGCCGCCCCGTAAACGCCAGGATACGCCCATCGGGTGACCAGACCGGTGCCCCTTCGTTGTCGGGATGTCGCGACACGTTAATCGGTTCGGAGCCCTCCTCGAGATGAAGAATCCAAACGTCCCGATTGAAATCGTTATCACTCACCGAGTAGGTCAACCATTGGCTATCGCTCGAAAAATCAAAACTTGGGGAATTCCACGACTCAAGCACCCGTCGATCAGCGCCACTTTCAAGATCCCGAATCCAAAGGTCTCCACGCCCCTTCAAGTAAGCGAGGCTCGCCCCGTCAGGGCTCAATTTCAAACCTTCCTCCACTTCGGAATCGTCGGTCAGCTTTTCCAATTCAAATTCATCATTGAGCCACCAGTATTTTTTCGCGTCTTGACGACTGGCAGACCAGACATCAGATTGTCCCCCGGATTCGCTGACGAAGTACAAATGTTGACCATCGGCAGAAAACACCGGGTCACTTTCCAGTTCGGCAGAAAACGTAATCCGCTTTGGCTCTCTGAGTTCCGTGTCCATCACCCAAAGGTCTCCGCCGGCGATCATTGCCACCTCCAAACCGTCTGATGAAAAGGCGGCCTGAGAAGCCGAATCCACCCAATCTCGAACCAAAGGATCTGGTTCATCGTCCTCACGCACAACGATGCGGATCTTCTTGGGCCGCGAATCTGAACCCGGTTGGTAACGATAGAAGTCAAAGAGATGACGAAACACCACGATCTCGCCGTTCGAGCTGACCGTAGGCTGGATGACCGAGTCCTCGCCGAACTCCGTCAACTGACTCTGCGCCCCTGTCTCGGGTTCAAGTTGCCATAGCTGAAAATCGCCCGTGCGATTGCTCACGTAATAGATCGTTTTGCCATCCGGCCCCCAAACCGGTTCTCGGCCAGCAAACGCTTCCATCACATGAGCCTGAAACGTCTGGTTCTGCAAGTCATAGGTCCATATCTGACTCGACTGACTGCCGCGATATTCCTTCCTCCACCACTTGGTGCCCTCCCGCGTGAAAACCAGAGTATTTCCATCAGGAGATATCCGCCCCCAGGTCGCGTAATCGTCGAAAAGTAACTGAGGTTTGGCATTCGCTTGAACCGGCAACAAAAACAGTCGGTCTGGACGACGCCAGAAATGATCGCGACTCGCTTTTACCAACAAGTGTTCACCATCGTCCAACCACTGCTCCAACGAAAAACCTGCGGTATGAAAGGTCAACTGTTCTGGAGTTCCGCCGGTGAGCGGCATCACAAAGACTTGCTGGGACCCGGTCCGATCACTGACGAAAGCCACCTGTTTGCCGTCTGGCGAAAATTTCGGTTGAGACTCCCGAGACGCTCCAAACGTCAATCGGCGAGCACGTCCCCCCTTGGTCATGACCGTCCACAAATCGTCCTGCCAGACGAAGATCAAACGAGAACCATCGGGCGACAGCGTAGGCTCTGAAGCCAGCTTTACTTCCCCCCCACGTACCGAGGAAGACATGCCCGAAAATGCGAAAGTCATAGTCAAAAGAAGGAGCGTTGACGAAGCAAAACGAGAAAATCGAACCGCCTTCAACATGGGTGAAGACTCCAATCACTAGTGGCAGACAAATAGATGGGACAACAGGTCTGGGAGAACGACGAACATCGTGGAAATTGACCTAACCAAGCCGTGCAAAATCGCACAAACATAGCATCCACCTTAATCCGCGCGGGTAAAGATGGAAAGACTGCGACACGGCGAAGTGGGTAAAACGGAGAGCCCAACTGCCGCTGTGGCAGCAACGGCGTTTACATATGAAAGTTGAAGGTTCGCGCGAGATACCGGAAAAATCGCTGCCCAAGCGACCGATGTCCGGCGCGGATCCTCGCTTGACCCGTCATCCCGATCAGAACGTCTTCCGTCTCATTCATAAGACGACAAACAACCTCATAGGTCGGCTGCAATGGCTGCGATTGCCCCTCGGAATTAAATTCGGAAAGCAGGGGGCCTCCAAAACGCGCATCCAAAGCCGGATTGACTTCCTCCATCTTCGTGGAGGCAATCCGTTCTATTTTCGCGGAAAATCGTCGCCCCGAAGTATGCGAAAACTGAAGATCGACCTTTTGCCCAAGACGCAAAAACTCCATTTGTTCTTCCGTCACGGCAAGCACGACTTCAAGGCTTTTTGGATCGCCAATCTGGCAAACGACCGTCGATGTTGCGACGTGGGCTCCTCGATTCGGCTCAGCGAATATCGCCCCGCTCCAAGTCGGCAACTGCCGACCGCGTTCCCCGTCGACTGCCACATACTTGGCACGTGGCGTCAATACGAAACCTGAGACTGGCGCTCGAACACGAAGGCTATCCGCTTCAGAAACCAACGCCTCATAGTGGGTGCGATGCACCTGAACATTTTCAGCCAGTGGAGGAACAAGGTCCCAAACTTCGTCCTCAAATCGAGCTTCCTGCCGAGCTGAGGTTAAACGGGCTGCCGCAACCTTCCATTGGCCTAAGCTCTCCTCAACCTTCTGTTCTAGCTCGTGGTTCTCAAGCTCAAGTAATATTTCGCCTTTTTCAACCCACTCACCAGGAACGAGATCCGACGTCACCACCTGCCCGGGAGCCTCGACAAATACGGTCTGAGCTTGCCCCGGCGTCACGACGACCACACTCGGCAAATAAAAGGGGAAGGGGAACAGTCCCAGCATGAGGACACCGACGGCCGACAAGCTACCGGTAAGCAACACTCTTGTCGATTTCACTTGCTGAATCCTTCCTGGAGCCACTAAAAATTTTAAAAACTGCACCACCGGTCTGACCAGAAGTCCGTAGATTCCCAGCACCGCTAAGAACTGTCCGACGATTTTCAATCCGTAAGGCTCAAGCAGCTGATATAAAAACCAAAAGATGGAAAAAGCGATGACCCAACGGTACACCAAAGCGGCCACTGCGAAGGCAACAAACCAACCGACCCTCCGATGGGGCAAAAATGGATCCGGTGGCTGAGGAATCCCGAGCAGAACTCGCATGCACCAACGCTGGATCAGAACGCTTGCCTTCTGACGAAGGTTAGGAATTTCTACGAGATCCGAAAGAATGTAATAGCCGTCGTACCTCATCAACGGGTTGGCATTGAACAACAGCGTGCTTACGGAACAAACGAACATGACGTTCAGACAAATGCCATTCAGCAAACCTGGCACGCTGAACCACCATAAAAAGGTGCAAATCGACGCCAGAACCAATTCCACGTACATGCCGGCAGCCCCAATCGCCGCTCGCTTCCACTTGCTAGGAATCATCCAACTGTCGGTAACGTTGCAGTAAAGGCAGGGCATGAAGAGCAACAACATCACCCCCATCTCATGGCAACGCCCTCCCAGTCGGCGACACGCAAGGCCGTGACCCAACTCGTGAAGAACCTTCGTCAGGGAGAGCGTCAAAGCGAGCCAAAACCAATTGCCAGACCCAAAAAACTGCTGAAACCTCGGCAGTCGATGTTGAACGATATCAAATTGACTTCCCAGCAGGAGCAGGGCGGAAAGCATCAACAGAATCCCGGCGACCACAGCAGGTCCACAGAACAACCAGCCAAAGCCGGCATTCAAACCGCCTAGCAGACGGTCGGGATCCACCCCTCGAAATCGAATCGAAAGGAAGTTCGAAAAAGCCGCTCGACGTTTTTGACGCTGGGACTCGACTGACCGGCGATACAATTGGTGCCCCTGGCCCCACGCGTGAGAAACCAGTAACCCAGTTCGATACATCTGCCCGACGAAATGCTGAATTTCGGAGACGGTTATTTTTTGCGGTGCGAACCGAGACTCAAAACGTCGCTGCATCTGCTCCAGGCTCGTCTGCCCGTCGGCCCAACTCAGCAGCAAATACTCTTCCTCCTCGAACCGGTAGTATTTAAGTGCGATGGGATCTTTCACAATCCAATACTGACGACCAAGGTAACTCTGAGTCTGAACCTGCAGATCTTCACGCAGAGACAACCGCAATGGGCGGCTGGTGCTCGAAGCCAATTTAGGTCCCGACTGAGTCATCAATGACTTTTCCGTGAGGTTCCTGAGAATCTTTTAAACCGTCGCTCAAAACTTCCAAAGCAACAAAAACGCATAGTTCAGATCGTTGGGTCTTGAGCCCTCCGGAGTGCTGTCGTATTCATCCCGAGCGTTGAATTTCAAACTCAAGTTGCCCTCTTCATCCAGCAACATTTCCCAACTGGCTTCCGTCACCAATCGAAACTGTTGGACAAAATCCATCTCAGGATAGTAGTCCACGGTCATCGAAAACTTCTGACGCTTGGTCAACTGTCGCTTCAAGTCCAAGCCCATCACGCCTTCTGGGCTCCAACGGGCCGCGGGTGCACCAAATTCTCGCGAGGTCCCTGCACCAAGACGTGTCTTCAGGAGGGTCGCGTCATTCCTGTAAATTACGTACCCCAGACCTGCATTCGCCACCCATCGATAGTCAAAATTTCGGAATCGATCGAACAAGAGATCGGACCGTGCAAACAGCGACCAATTGGTATTCCCCAATTCACGCTCGCGACCGATTTTGACCAGCATATTGTTTTTGACTTCGGTCCCCGTCGCGTAAGCGTTCGTGTAACGAAAACGAACAAATGAATGCCAGAGTTCTCGTTTCTGCTCAAGCTCCAAGCCGCTCTGGATGTTGAACGTCTGACTGTTGCCGCGATTGCCAGTGAGTCCAAGTTCAAAACTGATGTCCCACGACTCGCGGACATGCCAAGGGTCGAACCAATCGGCCTCATTGATTTCAGGCAACGCACCGTAGAGCCGAAGATCTTTTACACGTGCAGGCGACAGGGTGCCGGCCTCAGGAGTGGGCTCGATGCCAATGTTCTCCACTGTCTTCGATTCGCTGGGGGCAGCAGACGCATTCGACGGAGTATCGGTATCCAGCGGTTCATCACTGACCGCCAAACTTGGGATCAACAGCGCGATCCCCAAGCTGATACTGACCCACTTGACCATCAACAACCCCCTCGAAGATTCAAAACGGGTGATTCAGGGCCGATCGAATGCAGAATTCGGATCTTTCGCACGAGTTTGTTCACCGTGATCAAACCCAACGCAATCCCTCGGTTGGCTTGTATCAAGCCACCGTGGATCCATCAAGACAAATTCAGTCCCGCGGGGTGACTGAGCGTGTTGCCCATCTCCCATTCGTTGGGCGTCAGTGGTGGAGCACCACACGCTAGCACCCGAAAACGATCCCACGAAAAGACTTTCAAAAGAACACATCGTGCAAAGGCCTTGCCTCTTAGCGACAGCATCGCGATCTCTGAGAATCAGGTTTCCCGTAGACAGGTTTCCCGTAGACAGGTTTCCCGTAGACAGGTTTCCCGTAGACAGGTTTCCCGTAGACAAAGCGATCCAAGGCGGCAAAAATAGAATCCGAGGATCTCGTCAAGCCGAAGTTTTATCGTTTGATGAACGCACCGTTTCGCGAACGTGCTAGCGGCAGAGGTCACGGCCGCCTGTCGCCCAACCCAAACAGACGACATCCTGCCGAGCGAAGGCCGGGTGACACGAATAACAGGGTTCAACCGGCTTATCGGCGGAGACCCGTCCTTTTTTCCCGCCGATTCAATAGCATCCCCTGAGGGGGTGGACGACATGCAAAATTCATCCGAGTTTTCCAACCCATCCCAGATCAATCGCCGCGAGATGTTACGACGCAGCGGCGCGGGCTTTGGCATGCTGGGGCTGGCAGGTCTGTCTGTCGCTTCAGACGACGTCGCGTACACGAATCCCCTCGCGCCGAAGCCACCCCACTTTCCGGTGAAAGCCAAACGGATCATCCACCTGTTCATGAATGGTGGCCCCTCGCACATCGACACCTTTGACCCCAAACCTCAACTTGAGAAGTACGCAGGTCAAGAACTTCCCACCGGCAACCTGAAGACCGAGAGAAAGACGGGGGCCGCATTTCCCTCCCCGTTCAAGTTCAAGAATTATGGCGAAAGCGGTCTTCCGGTCAGTGAGATTTTTCGACATACGGCCAAACATGCCGATGACCTTTGCGTCGTGCGTTCCATGCATGCGGACGTCCCGAATCACGAACCCTCCCTCCTTTTGATGAACTGTGGCGAATCCCGTCAGGTTCGCCCCAGTCTTGGATCCTGGATGACGTACGGACTCGGGACCGAAAATCAAAATCTCCCCGGGTTCATCGCCATGTGCCCCGGTGGCTACCCGATCACCGAGACCCAGAATTGGCAGTCGGCATTTTTGCCGGGGATCTACCAAGGCACGTACATCAATACCAAGCACGCTGAGATCGAGAAGCTGATCGAAAACATTCGGAATCCCTCCGAAAATCTGCCCCAGCAGCGGCAACAATTGAACGCGCTTCAGACACTTAATCGAATCCACTTGCAACAGCGCGAGCAAGATCCCGCGCTGGAGGCGCGAATCCAATCGTTTGAGCTGGCTTACCGTATGCAGCAGGAAGCTTCAGAGGCGTTTGATGTCAGCCGGGAGCCCCAACACATTCTTGATGCCTATGGGAAAGGGACGCAAGCCCGACAGGTCTTGATCGCCCGGCGACTGGTCGAGCGTGGTGTTCGTTTCGTGCAACTTTGGCACGGTGCCGGACAACCGTGGGACAACCACGATGACATCGAAGTCAACCACCGCCGACTGGCTGGCGAAGTGGACCAAGCGATCGGAGCTTTGCTGACCGACCTCAAGCAGTCAGGACTCTTGGACGAAACGCTCGTGATCTGGGGTGGCGAATTTGGTCGCACGCCTACGGTGGAATTACCCCAGAAAGGGGCCAATCAGGGCAAAATCAATGGACGAGATCACAACCATTGGGGTTTCACGGTCTGGATGGCAGGCGCGGGCGTTAAGGGCGGAATGACCTACGGCAAAACGGACGAGTTTGGATTTAAGGCGGTGGAAAATCCGGTCCACGTCCACGACCTTCACGCAACGATCTTGAGGCTTATGGGTTTTGACCACGAACGGCTGACGTATCGATACGCGGGACGCGATTACCGTCTGACCGATGTTCACGGCCGCGTCATCTCTGAAGTGCTTGCCTGACTTTTCGCCACCTCAACGTAGCACTTCAGCATCACCGTCTTGCAACCCGAATCTAAGATGCGGTCCCACCTCGACGCGAAGGGTGAGCCAGCAAGATCTTGTGAAACACGCCAGCAAACTCGGTGGCTTCACGTAACTAGATCCTTGGCCAACTTTAACGCGGCGACCATGCTGCTTGTCTGCACCTTGTTTTTCCATGCGATATCGTACGCCGTGCCATGGTCGACACTGGTACGTATCAGCGGCAGACCCAAGGTCACGTTGACTGCCGTATCAAATGCGAGGGTCTTCAGGGGAATCAGACCCTGGTCGTGATACATGCAGATGTAGCCGTCGGTTTCTTTGCGAATGGCAGGCAGAAACGCGGTGTCTGGTGGCACAGGCCCTCGAACCGTAAAACCCTCTCGTCTCGCCTCGTCTATCGCGGGTTGAATGATGCGAGTCTCCTCATCCCCAAAAAGACCATCTTCACCGGCGTGAGGATTCAAGCCCAATACGGTCAGTCGCGCGTCATCGCGGTTGCGAATTTTTCGTATTGCGACGTCCGTCAGCCGAATCAAACTCAAAATTGCCTCGGACGTGAGCAGGCCTGGGACCTCAGAAATGGGAACGTGAGTCGTCGCCAAAGAGCAGGTTAACTCCGGCGAAGTCAACATCATTCCATAATCCCGTGTCCCTGTTTTATCGGACAGGATCTCGGTATGCCCCGGATAGGAAAATCCGGCCGCGCGGAGCGAAGCCTTGTTGATCGGAGCGGTCACAACGGCGTCCACTTTTCGGGAGAGAGCAGCCTCGATTGCCTCGGTGAGATATTGGTAGCTTGCCCGACCACCCAATGCCGTCACCTGCCCATGCACCAGTTCATCGTGTGCCGAGTGACCATAGTCCACGACCCAATGCCGGTTGCTGTCGAAGTCATGATTCTCAAGAGCCTTGTCACTTCCCGGAGCAGGGGACAGACGTCCCGCGTCGATGCGACAATGACAGAGGTCCGCGGCCGCTTGCAGCCATTGCCAATCTCCAAACACAACCAACTGGGTCTCATCGACCGGAGGATCACTGAGAATTTTTGCACACAGCTCCGGTCCGACACCGGCGGGGTCTCCCATGGTCACGGCAATTCGAACCTGATTTGGGTAAGGCTGACTCATGCTGACTTCATTTTCCATTGATTGAAACCGGCGATCGGGTGCGCACTGTCTGACCGAAAAATGTCGGGTCGTTAACACGCGTCGAGAGGATTTCACGCGAGTTGAGTCCAACGGACAGATGGACTTAGTCTTTGGACGGCTCCCCCCCTGCGCCGTCACTCTCGCCCGCCGCTTCACTTTCGGGCGGAGTCGAATCCTCTTCCTCAGCTTCATCCGTCAACGCAGGATCTTCGCTGTCACCCACTTCGCTGTCACCCACTTGACCGTCGCTCCCAGTCACTTCGGCGCCAGCAGAAACCCCGCCTCCACCCATGGCGGATCCAGAGTCTCCAGCCACCGGAGCCGGTCCCTCGGCCGCTTCGACGGTCGGATACTCTCCCCCTTCAGGCTGCTCGGCCTCGACCATTTTGACCAGTTTTTGGAGGCCTCGGTCATACTCCGCAGCGATCATCGAGGGCATCATCAAACACATCCACCCGTCGACCGGGCCGTCCTTGACTCTTCCACGCGTCCGCCAGGTGATCCTCGTTCCTCGACTTTCGGGTTCGAACGCGAAGACACTCGTCATCGGCGGATAGTCCGCAAATTCGGTGGCCATTTCAATCTCAAGGTTGTCCTGCGAAAACGTGATCCACTGCTTGCCATCACCACTCTCATGCTCCCAACTCCATTCTGCACCGAGGCCGCGTTCTGCACCCGAGTAGCGGTTCACCATCCCAGGCATGTTCTCTTCGTTCCAAGGACACCATTCCTGCCATGCCTTCAATTCGTTGATTTTCTGAAATGCGACTTGGGGCGGTCGATCAAGATAGATCGAGGTTTCGACTTCAAATTCCCGGGGCAAGAACGACCCAGCCACCGCCATCACCAAAGCCACGACCACCAACAAACCAAAAATGAAAGCCAGAAAACGTAGCGGCCCCTTCACTTGAGGATTTTCATCTTCTGCGCGGCTCTCAGAACCTTCCTGCATGGCCGAGTCTCGGTCTTCCTGCGTCATCCCATTCACTCCAAAAAAAACCCATGCTTCCATTCGATCATGAAAACATGGGTCGTATGCCATCCCGACGGAAGTATGATGTTCAACTCGAATCAAACCACGAACACAAACCTGCCCCGTCCAGCGAGATCGAAACTCAATCTCTTATTCCGACAACGTCTTGATCTGAACATTACGAAATTCAACCGGATCGGAATGCCCGGCGAAACCAAAGTGTCCCTTGACGCGATCTTTCCCGGGATGAGGCGAATTCCCCATGTAGTCCGTGATCTTTGAAAGATCAGTCTCCAGAATCAAAAAGCCATTTAACTCGACCTTGATGGTACTACCATCGACGGTCACCTCCTGGAAATTCCATTCACCGGTCGGACGAAGGTAGCCTCGTTTGGCAGGAGCCATCCCGTAGGCCGATCCGTGATACTGACGCGCGTCCAATTTTTCGTACTTCGGGTGCTCAGAGTCGAGAACCTGAAGTTCGCACATCCCCGCATAAGCCGTATCACCTTGGCCCGGATACCGGATCGCCAACCCGTTGTTACCTCCTTCGGGCAATTTGAACTCGAGACGGGCCTTGAAGTTGGCATACTCGGCCTCCGTATAAATGGTTCCACCCTTGTGAGGCTTGCAACGCAGAACGCCGTCATTGATTTCATAGTTGTCCGTTGGGCCTTCCCAACCCTTGAAGCTTTTCCCGTCAAAAGCCGTCTTGAACCCTTCATCGCCGTGGTCGCGCAGCCATGTGTTCGCTTCTTCGCTGCTGAGTTCTCGGACAAAAATATTCTTCCACCGAATTTCACCACCGTGCGTTTGCAACTGAATCGGCCCTACGCGCAACATGGGCTCGTCACGCTTCCAGAAATTCTCCATTCGTGCATTGTCAACAACCATTTTTCCGTTGAGCCAAACGGTCGTTCTTTCACCGACTTGCAGGATTCGGAAACGGTTCCACTGTTTGAACGCTTTGTCAGCAAGAACCATTGGGTCTTTGCCTGCAGCCCCGGCGCTGTTGTTCCAGAGTCCCCCCGATCCTTTGTCGGCACCAATATTCCACTTTCCACCTTCCTCGGTGTAGTCCCAGATTTGAACCTGCGGAGTCGCTTTCAAGTAGATGCCACTGTCCGCCTTGGGCACTGTCCAGTAGTCAACCCACAACTCATAGTTCTCGAACGAGTCCTCGGTCGTCAGATAAACCCCTTTCCCGTCATTGACCAACGCACCTTCCTGCACGGTCCAATGGGTCTCCATGTCCGCCTTATTTTTAAGGAAGAAGGCATCGCGGTCCTCATCGCTCATCGCCGCCAACTTATAGGGATCAAAGTGGCCCATGCCACGCCAACCCGAGAGATCTTTCCCGTTGAACAACGCGCGGTATCCGTTGGGCGGCTGATTGTCTTCCTGAGCCTGAAGTTGTGAGAGCCCGCTACAAACAACAACGAAGCACGTTAACCACCGCATAGAAGAGTTGAGATGGGTCATAATGTTTCCTCGAGGACAAATCAAAAGGAAAGGGAGAGGTAGGTGTTGTTCGAACCATGGAGTCCATCGTTCGGAATATGAAGACTCTAATCAGTTTCCGCGACGTCTGCCACTTCCCTGACGCAGAAACATGATCGGCCACGTGCATGTCCACCGAAACGCCCGTTTTAATCGGCGGCGGAGATGGGTTGAAGAGTCGCAAAGGCCAGCCGAAACTTCTTCTGAGACCCATCAAAAAAATCGACGCTTGCTGTCCGCTTCAATCCCCGCCCACTCAACGCGACAATTTTCCCGGAACCGTATTCGGGATGACTCACCAGCATGCCGAACTGAAAAAGTTCAGGGTCGACCCGCCGACTCACGGATTCCCCAGCCATCTGGGCTGCCGTCAGTAGCTTATGGCCACCGCTTCCTGATTTCTTCTTTTTGGAGCCGCCTTTTCCGGATTTCGCTCCTTGGTCATCGTAAACCTCTTCCTCGGGGGAGGAATCCGCAGAAAAGTCGGCGTCACCTTCCCATGGTGTTTCGAAGGTCATCTCAACATCGGTTTCCGGCATGAAGTCCGGCAAATCAAACCGGCTCCCCAAACCCATGTCTCGGACATCCATTTGCTCGCGAGGTAACTCAAGCAGAAACGGACTGGCGCTGGTCGGAAAATCGCTCCCCCGCAACGTCCGATAGTGGGCCAGACTCAACTGAAGTTCCTCTTCAGCCCGGGTGATCCCCACGAACAGTAATCGTCGCTCTTCCTCAATCTGATCGGGATCATTTTTCGATCGGCTATGCGGAATCAGGTTATCTTCGCAGGCGACAATGTAGACGCAAGGAAATTCCAGCCCCTTCGCCGCATGAAGTGTCATCAACGTGATCTTGTCATTTTCAGTGTGCAGAGCATCCGTATCGGCGACCAGGCTCGCCTGCTCCAAAAAGCCTTCCAATCCACCCTCTTCACCCACTTCGTCATCATATTCTCGCGCTGCTGAAAGCAATTCATCGATGTTGGCCAATCGCTGTTGATCTTCCTCCTTGTCGCTATTCGCCAAAAGATCGCGATAGGCCGTCTTCACCATCACCTGCCCCATCAGCTCCTCTACAGGCTGCGTCACCAGGGGTGAAAGTTCGTCATACAGTGAAACGAATTGGGCAACCATCTTGGCAGAACGCGGAGACAAACCCTCAATGGTTAAAGCTTCACGAGCGGCATCGATCATCGGCATCCGATACTGTCTTGCGTGACGCCTCAGGTGGCCAACTGTCGTCTTCCCGATCTTTCGAGCAGGAACATTGATGATCCTCTCAAACGCTATATCGTCCTGCGGATTATTGAGAAGCAGAAGGTAGGCAAGAATGTCCTTCACTTCCCTTCGCTGATAAAACTCAAGCCCGTTAACAATCTGATAGGGCAGACCTCGCCTGCGAAGGGCCTGTTCGAGGGTTCTAGAAAGTGCGTTGACCCGATAGAAAATGGCAAAATCCCGGGCCTGGCGGCGGCCCTCCTGGACCGCGTCGAGAATCTGGTCAGCTATTCGGTCGGCCTCGTCTCGATGGTCACTGTAATGCACAAGTTTGACCGCCGTGCCCCCCTGATTTTCCGTAAACAATTCCTTGTGTTTCCGATAGGCATTATTGCGGATCAACTGGTCCGCAACGCTCAGGATTGCGTGCGTGCTACGGTAGTTCTGTTCCAACCGCACCACTTCGACATCCGGATAATCCTGTTCAAACTCCATAATATTATTAAGACTGGCGCCCCTCCAGCCATAGATGGACTGATCGGGATCTCCGGTAACCGCCAGATTCGGATGATCGATCGAAAGCCCCCTAACAATCATGTACTGCACAAGATTCGTGTCCTGATATTCATCCACCAGAATATATTTGAATCTTTGATCAAGCGCCCGCCGCAAATCTTCGTGATCACGGATGAGGCGGGCCACATGATAGAGCAAGTCGTCGAAGTCTACTGCATTCGCCTCGAGGAGTCGGCGTTGGTAGGCCTCGTAGGTACGCTCAACCAGACTGCCGAGAGGATCACCGGGACGCGCGGTGTACTCCTCCGGAGAAATCAGTTGATTCTTGGCCCAACTGATCTTGTTCGCAATTTCATCCGGGGTGTATTGAAACAACTCAACTTCGGCTTCCTCAATCGCCTGTTTCAACGCCTTTCGTTGATCGTCCCGATCATAGATCGAAAAATTTTCCTTGAGGCCCACGAGGCTCGCGTATCGACGGAGCAAAGTGGCACAGAACTTATGAAACGTTCCTGCCCAAACTTTTTGTCCCGGAACCAGCATGGCAAGCCGACGTTTCATCTCGTCCGCCGCTTTATTGGTGAACGTCAAAGCCACGATTTCCCAAGCCGGCACGCCTTGCCCAATCATGTGGGCGATCCGATGCGTCATGACACGGGTCTTGCCACTTCCCGGCCCTGCGAGGACCAAAAGAGCACCCTCGACGTGGGAGGCTGCCGCTTTCTGCGGGCCATTTAACCGATCCAACAAGGCATGCCCCATCGCATGGATGCTTCCGGAACTGCCGTCTTTTTTCTCAGTCATCCGTTACTCTCGTTTTCGCGATGGCTTTCTCGCGTTGGCTTTCTAACGTTGGCTTTTCGAAACGTTCCCCCGAAATTCCATTGCCCATCCGAAGTCACCAGCAACTCGGCATCCAACCTGTGAATGGCGGCGTCTGCGACAAGGCCCATATAGTGTACAGGGTCACACTAAAACCTTCGAGATGCCGAAGGCGACCTCAGGCGGTTTCTTGGCATCCCTCGACCTCGTGTCGAAGTGCCGATTTTCAAACTACTTGTGACGGATTGTCGGCACCGTTAGGTTGTACCAAGGGCGAAGATAGTGAGGCGAGAAAGGGCGAGCCTCATCGGGATCAAAACGGGCGATCGGGATCAGTTGCAACGACCTCGTGCGTGGCTCTTTGGCTGACCCAGCCAGCAGCATCGTCGGGCCTTCGCCCACCCATACTCCCCTTCAATCCTCCCGACCGCAGCAAGACGCAAGGCTCCGAGACCTAAAACTCTTTGAGCCTGAAAGTGGTCAAAGAAAAATTACCGTCGGATCGGTCTGTGGGTCGATCTGAACGTCCACGATCAAAGGTGTAACGTTATGGCTCCCGAAACCCAGGCCCAAGATCAGTCCATGAGTGACGACGACCGACAATCGATTGAGCGTCTTCGTCATGCTCACGACCAGCTCAGGAGCGAGCTTTCAAAGATCATTGTCGGACAGGATCAAGTGATCGAACACCTGTTGGTTGCGATCTTCGCGCAGGGACATTGTTTGCTGGAAGGCGTGCCCGGACTGGCAAAAACACTGATGGTCAGCAGTCTCGCCCGCACGCTCGACCTTGCCTTTAGTCGAATCCAGTTCACGCCTGACCTGATGCCGTCCGACATCACGGGGACCGAGGTGATTCAGGAAGACAAAACGTCCGGAGATCGATCATTCCGCTTTCTTCAAGGCCCTATTTTCAAAAACATCGTGCTGGCCGACGAAATCAATCGGACACCGCCCAAAACCCAAGCTGCTCTGCTGGAATCGATGCAGGAAAAGCAGGTCACGATTGGTGGCACACGACACCCGCTCCCATCGCCGTTTTTCGTATTGGCAACGCAAAACCCGATTGAGCAGGAGGGAACCTACACACTTCCCGAAGCTCAGCAGGACCGCTTCATGTTCAAAGTTTTTGTGGACTATCCGTCTTACGAGGAAGAGTATCGTATCGCGGAATCGACGACATCAGACGTCGCCCCCGAACTTTCACCCGTATTATCGGGTGAGCAAATACTCCGTCTGCAGAAACTGGTTCGCCGGGTCCCAATCGCACCCCATGTTATCCATTACGCGTTAAGAATGGTTCGAGCGACTCGCGTTCAGGATGACGGAGTCCCCGATTACGTGAAGGATGCCGTGAGTTGGGGCGCTGGCCCGCGGGGAATGCAATACCTCCTTCTCGGTGGCAAAGCCCGCGCCATGCTCAATGGCCGATTCCATGTCACCATCGATGACATCCGTTCGGTAGCTCACCCTGTATTGCGGCATCGGGTCATCACGAACTTCAATGCCGAATCCATGGGTATCACCAGCGACAAGGTGATCGACCAGTTGATCCAAAATGTTTCCGAACGAAATGAGGGAGACGAAGTGGCGCCGCAAATCGCCCACGCGCTTTCGAGTTGAGCGGCATCCGAACCTTTAAAGAGGCTCGGTACGCCCTCGGTCCCCAGTCTGACTGATTGCACCCTGTTACCACCCAGAGCCAGCCCATGCCCGGCCCATCAGCGCCACGCCATCTTGACACCAAAACACTCGACCGTATCCAACGGATGGATGTGCGCGCGAGATTGGTGGTGGAAGGTTTTCTGACCGGGCAACACCAAAGTCCCTACAACGGATTTGCGGTTGAATTTGCGACGCATCGGGAATACGCCCCGGGTGATGACGTCCGGCACATCGACTGGAAGGTCTGGTCGAAAACCGATCGACTCTACATCAAGGAATACGAGGAAGAGACCAATCTCAAGTGCCATATTTTTCTCGACTCAAGCAAGTCGATGAAATACGGCGAGGTCCACGGATGGAGCAAATTTGATCATGCGGCAACTGCCGCGGCCAGCCTTGCCTATTTGCTCCAACAACAACAGGACATCGTGGGGCTTCACCTATTCAGCAATCAGTGGGACGCGTCGATTCAACCCGCGGGCGGCCCCAACCACCTAAAGCGATTGCTTCACACGTTGGAAGCAGCGGTCCCAAACCAGCAAACCGAGGTCACTGACCTTTTCCCCGAGTTGGCGGGCCAAATGCGTCAACGAGGCCTCGTCGCCCTCTTTTCCGACCTGTTCCTACCAGAAAAAGACCTCCGTGAAACGCTCCAAAGATTTCGATATCGAGGTCACGAGGTGGTGGTCTTCCAGATCATGCACGAAGACGAACTCTCGTTTCCGTTTGAAGGAAACACCATGTTCAAGGGTATGGAAGAACAAGTCCAACTGTTCGCTGACCCACGATCTTTACGCAAATCGTATCTGGAATCCATCAACCGATTTTTGGACAGGACACGCCGCAACTGTGCTTCACTGGCCGTAGACCACGTCATGGTCAATACGGCCGAACCTCTGGACGCCGTCCTGTCTCGTTACCTCTCCTTTCGGCAGAGGGTCCGCCGACAACAACGAAATTAGACCGGTCACCCGTTTCCCGAAGAAAAGCCATGGGATTTTTGAGCAACATTTTGATGCACCCTGAGATGCTGGCGTTGGGCGCGTTGGCGATTTCAGTGCCCATCATCATTCACTTGCTTAATCGACGTCGCTTCAAAGAGGTCGACTGGGCAGCCATGGAATTCCTCTTGGACGCGGAACAGAAAAATAAAAAACGGGTACGCCTTGAACATTGGATTCTCCTGCTTCTGCGATGCCTCACCATGCTGTTGATTGGCACGCTTATCGCCCGCCCCTTCTTGCCCTCCAACCTTTCAACCGCCCTTTTTGATACCCAGCAATACGAGAGAATTCTTCTCCTCGATGACTCACTAAGTACGCAGGCACGATCCGGCAATCGCAAGTCGTTCGATCTGGCAAAAGAACAGTTGGTGGAGATGATTCAGTCGTTGTCGGCCAACGACACAGACGATTCCGTCACGCTACTTCTGATGTCTCGTCCTGAGGATCCGATCATCTCGGCCCGCCCAGTGAACTCGGAGACACTGCAGACATGGATCGACGAAATCAACGAACTCACACCGACGGACCTTTCCATTGACCTCCCCCAAAGCCTTCGCGAGATCGAAAGATACGTCGAAGTACCGCGTCAGGACGTCAACCGTGTGGTTTATGTGCTAAGCGACCTGATGGAAAACGAGTGGGGACCGGACCAAGACGACGCGGACTCGAAAACCGTCGCCCCACACGAGCAGTTGAATGAGATCGCTGAAAAGGTGGCGGGGGTGTTCCTCGTGGATATGGGTGTGGAACAATCCGAAAACCTGTCGATCGACTCGGTGAGCCCCCCCGAAATCTTCATTGCAGGTGTCGCCAACCGAATCGACATCACCGTTCGTAACCACGGCAATCGTGAAGTCCAACAGGTCGGTCTCCAGATCACCGTTGGCGACGCACTCCCCATTGAGGAGACCATTGATTCCATTCCCGCGGGCAGCTCCGTAGAAATCGGCATTCCGATCACCTTGGGTTCCGTTCCCTCGGTCGACACCAATTTATGGCAGGAGGAAAGAACCGTACCGGCAGATGTTTTTACATCGATCCCAATTCAAGCCAGGCTGGTGAATCTCGCACCGGAGGTCGACATCCTTTCCGAAGACAGCATTGCCAGTCATGCGGCCCGTGTTGCCCAGGGAATCCCGGTCCTGCTCGTCGACGGAGATCCCTCCTCAGACCGCGAACGGAGTGAAACGATTTTTCTCGAACGAGCGATTCAACCCCCAGGTGAGATTGCTTCGGGAAATCTGGTCGATGTCGTCGATTTTGTCGAGTTCGATCAGATTCCTCTGAGTCGCTATCGGGTAATTGGGCTCTGTAATGTCGATCAGGTTTCACCCCAACGTCTTGGTGAATTGAAGCAGTGGGTCCAGACAGGGGGCGGTCTCGCCATTTTTCCCGGTGGCAGAACCGACGCCCAAAAGTTCAATGAACAATTTTTCGCAGACGGCCAGGGCCTGAGTCCCCTCGGCTTGGAAGCCATCGCCGGAGACCCCCAACGCGAACGGTGGGCTCAGCTGGAAATTCCTGAGACTCCCCATCAGGTTCTCCGCATCTTTGACGGCCAAGACAACCCTTTTCTGCAGCGAGTCAAATTATTCAATTACTGGAAGACAAGCCTTCCAGATACCGGTTCCGTCAACGTCCTCGCCCGATTGAATGACGCAGAACACTCGGTCGCCATCGCCGAAAAGACGGTCGGAGATGGACATGTTCTCACGTTCGATATTCCCGCCGACAACGACTGGACGAATTGGCCCGAGGAAGGGCTGTCATTTTTGATGGTCGCGCTCGACATGACGCGTTATCTCGCGGGCAATTTGGTCGGCCAAAGTGAAATCCAGGTGGGTCAACCTATTCTCGAAACCATCGATTTAACCCTCTTTCAGCGGACCGCCACGCTTCGAGACCCTTCGGACGGCCGGACCCCCCTGCAGGTCAAACCATTAGACGCTGACCTTGCATCTACCGAACAAGCCGTTTGGCAATTTGATACGGGCCGAACCGAATACGCAGGCTTCTATAACCTCACCCTGACGGGGACGGACGACCGACAAACGAACCGCCTTTTCGCAGCGAACACCCACCCATCAGAGAGTCGATTAAAGCGCATCGATGTCGAGGAAGCGACACAGACCATGTTTGGGGAAACCATCGAAATCATCAAAATGAACCGCATGACCAGTCAAACGGTGCAGGGAAGCCAACGGGAATTTTGGCGGTGGCTTTTGTTTGTCCTTGCCCTCGTCTTGATCGTTGAGCAAACCTTGGCCCGCTGGTTTCGAAGCCGACAGTAAACGGCGGGACTTTTGGGTAATCGAAAAAGAAAATACATGAACCAGATCTTGAACGATCAGAATCGATCCTTGGATCAGCCGCGATTGCCGGGTCTCCGCGAGTTAACCTGCACACGGGGGGCGACTGGCGTTTTTGCTGTCATGATCCTTTCGTTCCTGCTCTCACCTAGCCGCGCACAGGCCCCCGCAGTTGAGTCAAAGCTCCAGGAAAAAAACGCGGAGAAATACTCAACCGGTGCCCTAGTTCCGACCTCGCCACAGCTCGAAGACTTATTGAGGCGGGCTGAGCTTTTTGCTCAAGATGGTGGTTTTGGCAACGCAACGGTCCTCTGGTCAAAAATCCTCAGTGAAGGAGGCTCAAGTCTTGTCACCATGGACGGAGAGACCTACCTCTCTCTCGCAGCCGTTGTCGAACAACGGATCGCTGAGCTTCCACCAGACGGACTTGCGGCCTATCGAATCACGGCCGACGGCGAAGCGCGAGCCCTTTTGGCGCAATCCGAGGAACGGGGGCGACAGGAGATTTTGCATGAAGTCACTGATCGTTATTTTTTGAGCAGCCTCGGAGATCAGGCCGCCTACGAGTTCGCGGCAATCGCTCTCGACAACCTTGAGCTAGTCACAGCGACTCGCTTGCTAGAAAAGATCGTCGAGGTTCATCCTGATCCCGATGTTGATCTCGGCCAGGTCTTCCTTCGACTCGCTGTTTGCTACGCCGGTCTGGGTCAAAACGCGAAATCCAAGCAGGCCTTCGAAACCGCGTTGCGGGCGACTCCGCCTCTCCCACCGACGCTTTTGGAGCAGGTCTCGCGTTTGATGACCGCGGACGAAACGTTCAACAAGATGTCGACAAGCGTGACGGAAGCGTTTTGGGCCATGCCCTATGGCAACAGTCGGCGTGACGGCGTGATGCCGGCACTTCCGGTCGACTTTCTCAAATCGGATTTGACGGTCGTCGGCAAGACCGACCTCGATCTTACGATGGAAAGCAACCAGATCGTCAATCCGTATTCAAGTCGTTCCCGTTCGGTGACCAAATTCAAAAAGCCAACGCATGAAGCGTTACTGCAACAATGGGAAAAATACGAAACGCTTGCCGCGAATGCATTGCTGACGCCCGATGGCATCGTGGTCAAATCGGCTCGGGCGCCGGCTCTCTGGAAAACACAACCCGCCAATCCATTGGCGAAGCAGTGGGAATCGCTGTGGTTCAACAACTATCGCATGGACGACTACACGATCTCCAGAATGCTGAATGCCACGATGTATGGCGGCCTTCAGGGCTCAACCAGCTACACGCCCCTCGACCTTTTTCTGTTCAAAGACCGTCCCCATCATTCAATGGCCATCATCGACGGGATCGTCTTTTCAATCGAGGGGCAGCCTTACGCAAAGACGGCAGAACTTCCGAAACGGAAATCACAGAACAATCAAGATTTCTGGGGGCCCCAATCACTTCGCCGCGCCAGAACCAATTGGCTGACCGCCTACGACCTGAAGTCCGGAAAAATCATCTGGAGCCGTCTCGCCGCAGAACCAGTCGAGCCGAAATCGACCGGGGCGATTCAAGAGAAGGCATCCGCGTCGGTCAATGTTCCCGCATATTTAGAGTCGCTGAACGAAAAATACATCGTTGAAAACGGCATCGGGTTCATCGGTCCCCCGGTTGCGGCCGGCGATGCCATTCTGATTCCCGTCTCGCAAGGCGGTGCGATATGGCTCTACTCGATTGAAACTCGAACCGGCAGAACACTTTGGAAAACTCAGCTTTGCGATGAACCCAGCACCAGCGCCTCGCCCCATGCGACCGCTTATCTGTCCGTCGATGGCCAAGACGCGTACCTTTGTTGCGGTGTAGGTGTGGTTTTCTCCGTCAATGTGGCGGATGGAAGGATACGCTTTGCCCGTCGATACGTTCGAGACCTTGACGGCAACAAGACCCCACAACAGCGAATGCGCGGCAACCAGATGCCCGCCACGGTACGGTTTCGTGGCTGGGAAGATGACCTGGTCGTGCCGTTTGAAGGCGTCCTGATCGTCATGGCTTCCGATAGCAACCAGGTCATGGCCTTTGATCGGACCCGCGGCGATTTCGTGTGGGCAGCGCCCCGAAGTCCGTTTAATGCAGAAGATTCGATGAATTACTGTCTTGGTATTCGGGGCCCCTATCTCTACGCCGCTGGGACTTCTTCATTACTCGCGTATGACCTCAGAGGTCAAGGGCGACTGGTTTGGCGCGAGGACCTCAATGGGCGAGCCATCGCCCGCGGTTGCCTCACACAAAACTCCATTCTGATGCCAACGGCGGATTCCATTACCCAATTTCGTTTTGATGATGCCCCGTCCGGGCGAGCAAAACAAACCTATCAGGTAGGTGTGAAGGGACTGGGTGGAGAACCGCTCGGAGCGCTCTACAGCGACGGCCGGCAAATCTGGTCGCTGCAACCGGGTCGGGTGCTGGCACTGGCAAGGGCAACCGACCAGCTTGACCAACTCAATCAACGTATTGAACAGGGGGACATGGATGCAGTTTGGCTCCGATTGCAACTCGCGATGGAAGAGAATTCCACGGAACGGAATTCAAGCCCGTCCTTGACTGCCGATTGGCAAACCCTTGTCCAGAATCGTCATCAACTGAGTCGCGTCACCCAAAGTGAATTGGGGTCGCTTCGGTGGCTGGCAAAATTCTCCGCCTCCGAGAACTCTGGCGATCCCGCAATCTGGCTTTTCACCGAAATCTTGAATCAGGAACTCCAAGGCAATTCATGGATTGACTGGAAAACGGTTCGCGGAAATCCTGCCCCTCTCCTGAAGGTCCTTGAGCAGCGGAAACAGCTTGATTCGGAAAGCGTTGACGTCTGGAGACATTTTGGATTGAAAGCCGGAGTCGAATCCTGGCTCGTTCCATGGCTTCGCTCTCGACTCAACTCGGAGGTCGGACAGTCCGTAGCAAGCCGCTGGTTACGCGACGCTGCACCCTCTGTACGGATACTCGGGCTGCAGCTTCTGAAACTGCCTCTCGACCCCAATTCCATGCCCGAGGTCGTTGCATTGGCAAGATCTGCCGAAACGGGAGAGGCGGCCGAGCAATGCCGAGTCGCTGCGACGTTGCTGCTGCTGCGAAGCCGACAAGCGGAAGGTATTGAGCCCGCCTTTTCCCTGCTGGAGACCGAACGACCCGCCATCCGCCAAAAGGTTTTCACGGCATTACAAAACGCGCTCGGAGTGAACTGGATTTTTGATAGCCTCGCTGCAGCCGAAGTAAGAGATCGGCAGATCGAACGGATGAGGCAGCAGTGGCTGGAGATGAACTCACAAGTGTCATGGAAGCCGATTCCAGAACCATTGGCTGTCAATTTCAATCGGATCATCGCCGGTTTCCCACGCTCGGGACAGTTCATCGAACTCAGCTACGAAGGCGAAGTGCTGGCAAGGCACGAATTCAAGGGCGCTCTGGAGTGCATGGGCTGTGAGAATGGTGACCTCTGGGTCGCTTCGTCGGATCGACTCACGAGACTCTCCCCTTTGAAAAAAATACGTTTCACCGTGGAACTGACCCAACGCCCTGTCAGTCTGTCCCCTTTGAACAACGACGGGGTTCTTGTCTGCCATGGAGAATACCCGGGCAAGATCTGGGCCGTGGATTCCCTGGGGAATGTAAGTTGGGATCGCGAACTCGGACAACAGGCTCTCGCTGCTGCTTGCAAGACCGAAGATCAGCACCTGTTGGTTTCGAGCGTGGTCACAGGCCAACTGATCGATATGGACGCTACCCCAGATCACAAGAGTCCGTTTCAGGCAATCTCCATCACCGACCTTTGCCCCCTACCAAATGGTAACCTGTTGACCACAAGCAGCCTCAATGGCGAAATCTTGGAAATGAACCGCGAGGGGAAGACCATTTTTCGCAAACGCGGTTTACCCCAAGCAAGAGAGGCGATTCGACTGAGCAACGGCCATACGATCGTCGCCTGCTCACAGGGAATCATCGCTTTGAACCGTGATGGCAATGAAGTATGGAGTTTGAGAAGCGAAGGTGCCGCAACTTGTGTTGCCGCCTACTGAGGCGCCCGGCGAAACAACGCAACCCCTGCAGAAGATCAATCACTGACAACCACCTCAGGTATGGAATCTAGAAAGTCTCGGAAACACCCATGAACACCATCCTTGCCCAGGACACAGCACTTGAGAGCCGCATTGAGTGGCGCAATTTGCCGGAATCCTGGCAGGTTTTTGTCTTTTTAGGGGGCGTTCTGGCACTTCTCGGTTATGTCCTTTGGAGCTACCTCAAAGAGATCAAACAACTTCCATTGTGGGCCCGCTGGACGTTGACCGGTCTTCGGTGTTCCGTGATCATCCTGCTGATCGTGCTCTATCTGGATCCCGTAAAAACTGACTATCGGGAAATCCAGCGTCGTCCAACCGTCGCCGTCGTGAGTGACCTTTCGCAATCGATGTCGCAACGGGATCTCTGGAAGGATGAGCCCCTTGCCCAACGAGTTGCGGAAACCCTGAACGTCCCGCTCGAAGACGTGCAACGAGGAGAAATGCAGCGACTCGACGTTTTGAAGACCATCCTGCTCGGAGAAGAGGGGCTCGCCGAACGACTTCGTCAGAAAGCGCATGTCCGCCTCCTCACATTCGGTAGGGGCGTCGACACCGTCACCACGCTCCCCACAAGTTCTTCGAACGACGAATCCAAACTCGGGCCATCAGAAAATCGGGAGCCAGAACCCTCGAATAACGGTAACGATTCCGAGAAACCTGGCGGCCTGAAATCCCTCGACGCCCTTGCCTCTGAATGGAAAGCCAACCGGTCCGAATCTGACCTCGTTGAAGCGTTGCAGTCGAGCCTTAACATCAACCAGTTGCAGGCCATCTATCTTCTCACGGACGGGCAGCACACCGCTGTGACTCAGCCCGTTGAAGTGGCACGTCGGGCGAGAGAACTCGGCATTCCGATTTACACGGTTGGCATCGGAGATCCCTCTCGACCCAACAATGTGTCGGTTAAATCCACCTCGGTTCTGGAAAAGGCCCGTCCCAACGAACCGTTCGCGGTGGATGCCGTTCTTACAGCGCAGCAATTAAAAGGCGGCCGAATTCAGGTGGATCTGCTTCGTGAATCGGTGGATTCCACAGGGTCGACGGTGGGTGAAGCCCGTGTGGTCGAGAGTCGTGAAAGGATCGTCGATGACGCGGCGTGGCTTAAGCGAGAAAGATTTACCCAAAGTATCGACGTTCCAGGCCGATATCGATATCGCGTCCGAATTAACCCCATCGATAATGAGTTGACTGAAGATGACAACGTGGGCGAAACGTCGATGGTCGAAATCACCACCGAAAAGGTCAAACTATTACTCATCGCTGGAACAGCAAACTGGGAATACCGGCAACTCCAAAAACTTTACCAGAGGGATCGTGCGATCAGCCTTACATGCTGGCTTCAGTCCATGGCGCCGGAACGACCTCAGGAAGGCAACGAACGGATCGCAGTCCTCCCTAGAACTTTTGAGCAACTGGCTCAATACAATGCCGTTATGATGATCGACCCGAACCCGGACGAGTTCGATGAAGAATGGATTCAAAACCTGACCCGTTTTGTCGAGCAGAAAGCCGGTGGGCTGATGTTCGTGGCAGGGCAGAGATTCACCACCGATTTCCTTTCTCTTGGCCGCACTTCCGGGATTCGCAAACTGCTTCCCGTTCGACTCGAAGCAGGTGGAAATGCGGCACTCACCAATCTTCTCCAGACCTCTTCGGGGCTTGCCGGTTTCCAGCCGGTCTCTGCAAATCTCGATCATCAAGTTCTGGGATTCTCCGCGGATCCAGGCGAAAATCTTCAGATTTGGAAGAGCATGCCCGGCATTTACTGGAGTTACCCGGCAATCTCTGGGAAAACCACGTCGAAAACTTTGCTTGAGCATCAAGATACAACACTGGCGCTTGCCGATTCCGATCGCCGTCCCCTGCTTGTCGCAGGTCGTTACGGAGCTGGAACGACGCTGTACATGGGCTTCACCGGATCATGGCGTTGGCGGAGTGTGGGCGTGCAGGCGGAGTATTTCGATCGATTTTGGATTCAGGCGGTGAGATACCTGGTCAACACGCGCTCCATTCAGGGACTGAAGCGTGGCACCATCGATCCGGATCGTGATGACTACGAACTTGGTGATCGAATCGAACTGACCGCTCGTCTGCTCGACCCCAGTTACAATCCTTTGCAACTTCCTCAAGTGGAGGGCGAGATTGAGGGAGACGACGGCACGCTCATTCCGATCACATTCCGACCTATCGAGTCACAACCCGGGATTTACGTGGCCACTTGGCGAGCGCGTTCAACGGGTTCATTCCAATGCTCCGCCCGTCTCCCCGGCGTAAACGACGCGTCTTTGGTGGAAGCTGCCAGATTGACCGTGGAAGCTCCCTCCGCGGAATCCCGAGCCACCTGGCTCAACGCGTCCCTGCTTCAAGAACTCAGCGACGCCTCGGGCGGAAAGTTTTACGCGTTGGATGAAACCCAACAAATGACAGACGAGTTGCCCTCAATTTTTGAAACTGTCCAGTGGCGAGAACCTCCCAAACCATATTGGGACCTATCACAAACCACCCGCCACTTGTTGTTCCTCCTTCCGGTCATCCTGTTAGCGATCGAATGGTCGATTCGAAAATGGTTAAAACTGCTCTAAGGACCGTCGACGCATGAGTGAAATCCCTAACACATACTCCGACCAGTTGCGACGCATCACGGATCATGTTGCGACGTTAAGACGACGCATCATGCTGTGTATTCTCACCGAGGGTCTCGGGCGGGTGCTGCTGGTGCTGGTTGCGATGCTGACGTTGGATTTCGTCATCGACTGGAGTTTCCGTCTCGACCTGCCTCAGCGGATCATCATGCTGGGCCTGCTCCTTTGCGGAGGGGCTGCATCCGCGGTTTATTTTATCGTGAGACCGCTGAGATATTCCCCGACCGACGATGGCCTGATTCTGGAGCTCGAGCGGCAAACCCCCAAAGAGAAAAATATCCTTATCAGTGCATGGCAGCTATCACAGGCCCAATTCCCGAACGAATTGGGAACCTCCGCGAGTCTGGTCGAAGCCACACTTTCTCAGGCCGCTGCGGCCGCGAACCGTCTTGACCCCCGTTCCTTGATCAACGTCGAACGGCTGAGATGGAACCTCTTGCTGGTCTCCGCCTGCTTGATGTTCCTCGGGATCGCAGTTTTCGCAGTCACATCGACTTCGATTTTTGGCATCTGGTTCAAGCGAAACCTGCTACTCGGGTCGGAAACCTGGCCCCAAAAAACGTACCTCATGGTTGAGGGTCTGGACGACGATGGAAAAATCCCAATGGTTCGCGGCGAGGATCACCAATTGAGGGTCACCATTGATCCACGTAGTGAAAAGCAAGACGTCGATGTTTTCTTCGACTATCGCGATTCAGGCAGTCGTTATCGTCAGAAAATGCGCAAAACCGAAATAGATGGGACGACTCGCTTCGAACACACCTTCGGTACCGTGGTCTCCGAATTCACGTTTCAAGTTTTCGGTGGCGATGCTCGAACCGATTGGATTGGGGCAAGACTCGTGGAACCGCCCGGCATCGCCGAACTCACCCTTGAAGTGATCCCACCCGATTACACCGTCCTGGAGCCTCAATTATTGCCCCGCGGACGGAGCCCCTACGATATCCTCCGCGGCAGCAAACTCAGAATTGCAGGAACCACAAACAAACCCATGAAGACGGCAAGGCTACGAGGGCCTGAAAGGGATTTCGAGCTTGAGATCACGGAGGGAAACAACATCTCCATGAGGCTAGAGCCCAACGATCTCCTCGAAGGCAAATACGTGTTTGACTTGACCGATACGATGAATCTGACGACCAAACGGCCGCCGGGATTCACCATTCGACTTCAGGATGACCAACCGCCGGTTGTAAGAGCCAACACCTATGGGATCGGAGGGCTGGTCGTTCCGAGAGCTCGCATCCCTTTGCGTATTGGAGCAGAAGACCAATTCGCGATATCCTCGTTGCAACTTCAGTTCGAGTGGACGGGGGAATCCAACAACGCGACGTCAAACAAAGGGCAAGTGGCGATTTCCGAAGCTGTGACTTTCCTCGGGCAACCCAAACTGTCCGTCCTGAGTCGTTGGGATCTCGAGCCGCTCAATTTGCCAGTCGGCGTTAGCCTCCTCTTCAACGTTACCGCGACCGACAATCGCGTGCCCGAGCAAGGAATCGGAGAATCCAAAACGTTTCTGCTTCGTGTCGTGACGGAAGATGAATTAAGAACCGATCTGCTACGGCGAGAGCGTGAACAGAGGGAAGATTTCGAACGACAGATCAACGAGCAAATCAACCTGAAGACCGAGATGGAGGCATTGAATGTCGAGTTACGGCAGAATCAGATCCCGGAAACTGAGCGAACCTTGAGGCCAACCGAAACTTTGGCGACCGCACGGCAGCGGCAGCGTGATCTGGCGACCACCCTTGAACGCATTGCAAGTCGATTCGAGGAACTGCTCGTCGAAGCGGAAAATAATCGTCTTGACGAAGAAAACGGGCGTCTTCGAAATCGACTCGAAAACCAGATCATTACGCCCCTACGGAAACTCGACCTCAATGAGCTGAAATCCGTTGAGCAGGGTCTTGAAGCGGCTCGGGTCAGCCTGACCGATAGGACGGCGGTGGCAAACCAAATTACAAAAGTGATCGCCCTGCAAGAGACGATCATTGTTAAAATGAACGAAATACTGGGGTATATGGTCAAAGCCGAGGGCTACCAGGAGGCGATCAACCTGCTACGGCAAATTGAACGGACTCAACAGGATGTTCTTGAAACCACAGATGAACAACGCCGCAAACGTATTCAGAGTATTTTTGAGGGGCAAGAGAACTTGAATCCAAAGTAAGGCGTCGGGACCGAAAGCACCCAACTTGGCAACCCTTCACCGACCAACTTTGCCGCTCATTCATTCCCCATGCGGAACTCGCCTTCTTCGACGGAAATCCCATCATGGAACTGATCACTCTCATCGCCCGCGGGTCATCATGCACGATCATTGCTGCTATGGCCTGGTTGCTTCCATTGCACGCCGCCTCTCAGGAAAACGCGACGAAGGCTCAAACTGAAGCGGAAAATCAGGACGAAATTCAAAAAGCCTCCGGTTCGACTCCATCCGCATTGGGCGTGCGGCAGCAGCGTGTTGAGAGAATGATGAATGACCTCGAGCAAAAGTTCATCAATCTGTCTCAGAAACTCAAGGCGTCCGAACCTGAACGAGCTAATCGCCTGATTGAAACGCTTCAGGAGGCTAAACAGCTTTTGATTCAAAAGCGAATGGGGGATATCTCAGATTTACTGGGAAGCACGAATTTGGAGGCGGCCACCGCCGAACAACAACGTGTCATTCAAGATCTTCGACTTTTGATTCGCATGTTGCTCGACGACAGTCTCGACGACCAAAAACGACGTCAAGAGGAAAAAGAACGCCTCGAAAGGTGGAGGAAAGAGATTCAGGCGATCATTCGCGAAGAGTTGCCGCAGGAACGCGAATCTCAAAAACTGAGTGACGTGGACGGGACTCTGCAAACCCTCGAAGAAAAGATTTCTGCCGTTGGGCAATTGATCGAACGTCAAGTCGCAGTCAATCAACAAACCGAGGAAGCGAAAGGAAGGGGCCTGCAAGCGGTTGATCAGGCAGCCAACTCTCAGCACGAAGTCCGCCAGCAGACGGAGGCTGTGGAGCGGAGTCTTGCCGATCCACAGTCCGGCGACCAACAGTCCGGCGATCCACAGTCCGGCGATCCACAGTCCGGCGATCCACAGTCCGGCGATCCACAGTCCAGCGATCCACAGTCCAGCGATCCACAGTCCGATCAATCGCCTCCGAAGCCAAAGGGACCTGGTCAACAAAAATTAAAGGAGGCCTCACGAAACCAACGCGATGCAGAACAGCGTTTATCAGGAGGAGAAGCCGAAGAGGCGAAAGAAAACCAGCAGCAGGCACTGAACGCCCTGAACGAGGCGGTCGAAGAGTTGAAAAAAGAGAGGGAGCGAATTGCGAATCTGCCGCCGGAAGCAACTGAGGCGCTTGCCGAAGAACAACTCGAAACCCGCGATCGAACAGCTCAACTGGACGATCAGATGAAGACCGCGCCCAGCGCATCCCCGACGGAAGCCGGAGAATCCTCCTCCAGCCAGTCAAGCCCTGGCCAATCTCAAATCGCAAAAGCCCAACAGCAAATGGAAAACGCGGCCAATCGGTTACAGAATCAGGACGCGGAAGGCGCGAACCGCGAGCAAAACGAAGCCATCAAAAATCTTAACGAAGCACTGGAGGAAATCGAAAATCGGCTGAGTCAACTCAAAGAGGAAACTCAAGAAGAAAAGTTGGCTCGGCTTGGAGCAAGATTTACCGAGATGCTTGCCCGCCAACAGGTGGTTTCCGCTCAGACACTCGAACTGGACGAAAAGCAGATCGCAACGGGTACGCTCCGTCGCAGTGACCGCTTGGCGCTTGCCAAACTGGCGGCGGAAGAAAACGCCTTGGCAGAAATGTCGCAGGAGGCTTACGACCTGCTGGTCGAAGATGGCACCAGTGTCGTATTTCCCCGTATCGTCGAAGACCTTAAAACAGACCTTCAGCAATGTGCCGATGGCCTTAAGAAACAGCGGACCGACTCGCTGACACAACTGGTGCAGTCCGAAGTTGAAACGACGCTCGAGGAACTCATCAGTGCCCTCCAACGTGCTCAAAAAGAGAAGCAGGAAAACGACGAGGGTGGAGGTAGCAGTGGTGGTGGAGGAGGAGGGAACCAACCCCTACTTCCCCCGTCGGCCGAACTGAAGGCACTACGCTCGGCACAGATGCGAGTCAATCGCCGAACCAAACAGGTCGACCAACTCCGTGAGGTCATCACGACGGATCCGCAAATACGAGCGGAGATCCAAAACCTTTTCGGTCGTCAAGCAAAGATCGTCGAAATGACGGACGAAATGATCGAAAAAATGAGACAGGGACAGTAACCTCAATCACTGAAGCCAGAACCACCGGCCTAGCAAGCACCACGAAACCGATTTTCCTCGTAAGATTTGGATACGGAAGTTCGGAGATTTTTTCATGAAACTCAACCCTGCACTGTCAGTCACCTTTTTTTGCCTGAGCGTCTTGGGCATGGGGAGCCCCGCCGCTTCACAAGAGGTCCACGAGTCGTTCCGTCGCCATATCGAAACCTTGACCGAGATTGATGAATCAACACGTGAAGACGCCCAGTCACTTGTCGAGTCACTGAGTGCAGACTCAAGATATCAAAACATGGCAATTGTCGAAGGATTGCTTGTTCTTTATCCGGAACTGAGCGATGCCATGGATTTAATGGGGGCGGAAACGCCGGGGGCCGCCGTAGAAGCATTGGAAACACTCCGAAAGAAAAAAGACCCATTCCTCGCCGCCGCGTCCACGCTACTGTTGGGTCGCTCTCTCATCATGGAAGAACGTTACGAGCAGGCCCTTCCAGCAATCGAGTCGGTCTTGGAAGAATATCCCGAGTTCTCCGACCAGATTTCCGACGCGATCTACTTTAAGGGAATGTGTGAGGCCTCCATGTTGAAAAATCAGGATGCCATTCGGTCGTTGACCCAGTTTTTAGAAAACTACCCATTCGCCGCCGAACGCATGCGGGTCGGAGCATGGCAGAAACTGCAACAACTGAAATCGTTGGAAGAGGGTTCCATTTCTGACATTCAGCAGCGCATGGATTTTGCCCGAAGGAAACTTGCTCTGGAAGATACGGGCAATGCAATGCAACTGGAGCAGGAGAAAATCGTCTCCATGCTGAGTCAGCTGATCAAAAAAGTCGAGGAACAGGAAAGCCAGAGCAGCAGCACGAACGAATCAGGCGAATCAAAATCTGAAGCTCAGGACGGAAATAAACCGTCTGACAAGCAGGGTGAAAGCCAGACGGGTGGCGGAAGCAAAAACCCGAATGGCATTGCCAAACGTTCGTTTGACAACGGTCCTGCTTCAGAATGGAGCCGCCTGCGTGATCGCGGACGTGACCCTGCTTTCAGTGCCATTAAAGAAAAATATCCTGCCCGTTATCAAAAATTGATTGAGCAATATTACAAGAGTTTTCAGAACGACGAAGATCGATAAACGGAACAGTGAGACCAGCTGCCGTCAAACGTTCAAGAAGAGTCAAGACCTCCCCAAAACACGCCTTCCCAAAACGGAACCTTCATGGCATCCAATTTCCAAGTTCCATGCGCATTGGTGTTGTTGACATTTTCGCTCCCCATTGTCGGACAGGAGACTGACGCTCGCATTCAACCGATTTATGGGGAGGCCATTGATATCCCCAAGGTGGCAATGGACGAGCAGGGAATGTTCCGGCTTGGGGAAAGACTGCCCCAACCCTGGACGTCACTTCGAAGGATCGTTTTCCCCCAGCGAAAAACCACCCCTTCCGACGCATCTTGGCTCATCCAACTTGTCGCAGGAGGGAAACTTTGGTCCACAACGCCCCCCAAGTTCGACGGAGAGAATGTCCAATTCACGACGCGTTATGGAGTGGTCGAGTTTCCCATCGAACAGCTGGTCGGCTGGTACCGCCGCGAAACCTTGCAGGATTCAGTCAACGCCTCCGCGCCGCCCGCCAAACTCGACGAGGACCAACTCGTTGTAGAACTGGAGGGACAATCCCAGTCTCTGGCGGGGCTGTTGGAAGCCGTTGAAAACGATTACTTTCTGTTCACGTTTGAGGGAGAAACGCGAGAAATTCCGCTGGCAAGGGTTCAGGGGATCTTCATGGCGACTGCCGGCCTGATTCAGCCCGACGAAGGCTTTTTTGTCACTCTGACCGACAATAGCCAGGTTTTCGGCGAACCGATCCAATGGACGAATAAACAGTTGACTTTGGATCTCGCTGGATTGAAACAGATCCGATTGCCGGCCGATGAAATCACACGAGTGGAGATCCGCGGCCCCCACCTGACTTTTTTATCTGACGTCGAGCCCGAGTCAGCCGAAGTCAAGGGCTTACTCCTACCCGCCCGAAGTTGGAAACGAGACTTGACCGTTGATGGGCATCCACTCACACATGCCCCCTCCGACAACTCATCAAGAATCCTGACGTACTCGAAAGGCTTGGGAGTCCCCAGCGAAAGCAGAATCACTTACCTTCGCAGCGACTTTGATCGTTTTATCTCTCATGTCTGCCTCGACCCTGCCAAACGGGGCGCCGGAGATTGCGTGGTTGAAGTTTTGCTGGACGGTAAAGCGGTCTTCCAAAAGCGTTTAACTGGAACGTCGCCATCCACCGAAATCGATGTCCCCCTTGGAAGTTCAGAGCGAGTGAGTCTAGCCGTGCGATTCGGCGAAAAACTGGAACTTGCCGACCACGTCAACTGGTGCGATGCTCGGCTCGTTCGCGTGAATCAGCCTTGATCATCGCATGGGTGAAAGGCGGGAAGCGGAAGCCGAGCGTGAAGGATCGCGACACTCGTAAAGATCGTGATGCGAACATGGATTGAAAGATCGACTCGACTGGCGAGGGTTCCAATCTTTGCGACGATTGGTTTCTTCCCATCAACGTCCATTCCACCATTCGCTCAGAAATCGCTTCCATCGGACCAATGGGCAGCGAACCGCAGGGCTGAAGACGAGGAAATCTCGACCATTTCCAGAATCTATCCACAGGTCGTTGCAATCGACGATGAAGAACGGAACGGCCGAGTTTCCGGAGCCCTTATCCGTGCTGACGGGATCGCCCTGACCAATCACCAAGTCCTCATGGGAATCGGTTTCGCCATCCCATTTGAGCCATCCTCCGATTGGCTGAAACGCCTCAGAGACCGGTAGAATCTTGAAAATGGTAATCTCGGCACTAAAGCAACGAACGGGAGTGTTGAAGTATAGATTCCGACCGTTTCGGAATCGTCCCCCGCCGAGCGGGCGGGATTGGTGCCTAATCAACGGATCGCCAAATTAAACCGTGTGAAAATCCAAGACACAGCACAGCTGGACGTCTTACTTAGACGATATTTGGCAGCAGATAGGATACAAATCCGACTTAAACGAGACGCTGAGGATGTTCGGAGGGATGTTGCTCTCTGAAAATCGCCCACGGACAGACCGGAATTCCTCCCGTTCAGGCGATTCCCGTTCCACCGATGACCCCCTCGCGTTAAATAGCCCCCTGAGAGGACCAAGGGGTGTCATTCCGTTCGAAACGATGGATCGAGTTCATGACTCCGGATAAGCCGAAGAAGTCCACCCCAAAACCCGTCGACCAATCAGGGGCCCCCCAATCGGGAGCTGCCCGGAGGTCACCGACGCGGACTTCTCCGTCTAAACAAGCCTCGAATTCTCACGGTGCAGAGAAACCCGGACGACTTCCTGCTCGAAACCTGCAAGGCTCAGGCCATGCCACACAGCAGTCCGAAATGAGGCGTATCACCGACAGCGCTCAATGGATCGAATCGGATCGCGATGAGGTCTCCACGTGGGCCGCCTTGCAACAAGAATTTCGTGTTTCGCTGCCCGCCTTCCTTAGCAGCCTCTTTGTTCACCTGATTCTTCTCATCCTTTTGGCCATTATCTCGCTACCTGTCCTGAGCCCCGAGATTCTCGATCTGACCTTCAGTGTGGGTCAAGATGACTTGCCTTCGGTTGAGGACCTGCTGGACGACTCATTCGAGGTAGATTTTGCCAGTGAGACTTCGTGGACCGAATCTGAGGAGTTGGTGATAGAGCCTCCCAAGGTCTCCATGCCCATCCTGATCAAACGCCCGGATGCCCCACTGTTGGATCCGCTACAGGAGCTTAATCTGAAAAACACGCTGAGTGGCCGTTCGGTTGAAGCCAAGCAAAAATTGCTTGAGACATACGGGGGAACCGCCGGCACAGAGACCGCCGTCGAACAAGGCTTGGAGTGGCTGGCAAAAAATCAAACGCGCGATGGTACGTGGAGCCTCAAGGGTCCATTCCGAGACGGCGCAAACCTTGAGAACCGCTCGGCCGCCACAGCCATGGCCCTGCTTGCGTTTCTCGGCGCAGGTCATACACATGACCGCGGTGATTACCAGAACGAAGTCAGTCGCGGTTTGAAGGCGCTACTCAAACGTCAGTCCTTCAACGGCGATTTCTATCAGCTCGATGGGTCCCAATCTGAAATCCCAAACCACCACCTTTACACTCACGCCCAAGGCATGATTGCGATCTGCGAATTACTAGCAATGACCGGTGACGAATCACTCCGAGAACCTGCTCAGAAGGCCATCCATTTTGCCGAGGACGCTCAATCAGCCGAAGGTGGCTGGCGATATGTTCCCGGGGCACAGTCTGACCTGTCCGTCACCGGGTGGTTCGTCCTCGGCCTACAAAGTGGTCGAATTGCCGGACTGGAGATTCAACCCGCCACCTGGGAGGCCCTCGAGGGCTTTATCAATGCGGTCCACTGTGAGGATAAAACCCAGTTTCTTTACCGACCTCGCGAGACGACGCCAAGACTTTCCATGACTGCGGAGGGCCTCCTATGCGGCCAATACCTAGGATGGAAACGCGATGAGGCACCCATGAAAAATGGCGTCGAGTTCCTCAGAAAGCACCCGATGGATTGGAACGACAAAAACTATTACTACTGGTACTATGCGGCCCAGGCGCTCCATAACATCGAGGGCGAGGCGTGGCAGGAGTGGAATGAAATCATGCGTGAGTCCATCCCGACTCACCAGGTACGCAGCGGGCGCGACAAGGGAAGTTGGTCGCCCGATGGAGACCGATACGCAATGTCGGGAGGTGGACGACTCTACGCGACTTGCCTCTGCCTGCTTACGCTTGAAGTCTACTACCGCCATCTACCCATCTACCGCCACAGCGTGCAGTAATGCGATAGTCTTCACGGGTGTAGATTGCCCGCTCGAATTTGCTAAAGAGTCGGATTTGTGGACCGTTGCTTTCAATTAAAGGAACCTAGCGGTCGATCCCGAACGGCCAAAGGAGACCGGCGCAACTGCCAAAGATTCCTGACTCATGAAGCGGTGGTGACGCGGCGGGTCAAGACGGGATTTTGAGCAAGTCCCGCAACGTTGCCCGAAGACTCTTGAGCTTGAGAGGCATCGACAGGTGAACCCGATGCGGCGCCAAAATGGCCTCTTTGACCAAAGCTCCTTGCTTCTGGTTCGTGATCAGGATGGCGGGAACATCTCGAGTCATTTCATGTTTCCCGAACTCATTGAACGCGTCGACCCCGTCAAAACCGAGTGACGCACAACCGAAAATCACACAGTCGGCCGGTTTTTTCTCCGCCGAATCCGCTAGCCCGCCCGTGAAACGTATCAATCCTCGCGAAGGATCAGAGAAGATCAGAACTCGGTAACCAAGGTCTTTGAATTGATCTCGAAGCAAGTCCTGCATTTTCAAATTCGAATCGATCACCATCAGGGTGAACGACCGACCTTCGTGGACCTTCGTCTCCTTTTTGAGAAATTCCTCCGCCTCTTGCTTGGCCAAAGTCTCGTCGTAAGACGAGTCATCCCCTCGTTTGAGCGCCTCGATAGTTTGGTCCAGCACATCCTTCATTTCAGCAGGTGTCTGATACCGTTTTTCCGGATCAAGATCGAGACTCTGGTTGATCGCCACGACCAATCGATGCGAAAGTCCAGGCTCATGCAGAGTGATGGGCTTGATGTCTCGGTAACGCTGCACGCTTAAACGTTGAATCCGCTCTTTGGTTTCCACCATTGGAGGATGGCCCGAGACCATGTGATAAAGCATACAACCGAGGAAAAAGATGTCACTACGCTTGTCATCCCGGGTAACACCTGTCGCCCGCTCCAGACCGGCATAATCGATACTGCGTGGGTTGCTCCCACCACTCTGACCGCCCGAGCGTCCACCCGCCTCTGCAACCGCGGCCAAACCAAAGTCGACCAGCAATGCACGCCCCCGCGCGGAGAGGAGGACGTTTGAGAGCTTGAGATCGCGATGCGTAATCCCTTTTCCGTAGGCATGGTCCAGCCCCGAAGCGACGTCTCGCGTAATCCTAAGTGCGGTCTTTGGATCAAGTTTTTTGTGAATCCGAACGAAGTCCCGAAGATTCTGACCCTCAACAAAATCCATCACCATGAAAGATCGCCCTCGCTCCTCATCCACTTCGTAAATGGGAACGATGTTGGGATGACGTAGTGTCATCACCATCTTGGCCTCTTGCAGAAATCGGTCGCGAGTGTCCACGTCGGCCGTATATCTCTGCCGCAACACTTTGACCGCGCGAACATCTCCCGTCAATCGATGCACGGCTCGATAAACTCTCGCGAACGTTCCAGCACCCACTAGATAGAGCACCTTGTAGTCACCGTAAAAATACCCCTGAATGTGCCCTTCCATGATCCGGTCGACTTGCCAGTTGGTCAGCAACTCGTTTCGGAGCAAGGTCTGATGCACTTTCTCGATATCCACATGCCGGGAGCCAAGTTCACCGAAAACTCGGTCAACCTGCCGGGGTTCGAGCAAATTACAGTCGATCAATCGTTGACCGAACTGCTCAGCAGTGACTTGGGACATAGTCAAAGAGTTAAAGTACGAGGAGGAACATGGAAGTCAAAACAAGGCGGGATGTGAGAATCTTCCGAACAACAGCTCAATCGTCACCGAGTCGGGCAAGCCCGACTGCGGAATGATAAACCTCACTTCTCGGCGGGCAAGTTCAATTTGGATTCGAACCATGGAAAAACGCCGTGGCCTCTCAACCCCAGCGATACCGGACCACGTTCCACCGTGCCCCGTGTCTCCTGAGACTCACAGACCGTCCACACCATCCGGCCCAACGCCGTGGGTGGCAAATCAGATGAGGCCAACCCTCCTCATCCCGCGCCGTCCCAATCGCCGTCGGCTGAATCGATAAGCCAACCGAGTAGTCGCAGCTGTCAATTCCGATATTATTCGACCATTGCGTTTTTGGCAATCAAAAACCTATGCATCCGGGGGGATTTAAGCCCCAACTTGCTTGCAGCAACGACTCGAAAACATGATGACGAATTTGACGATTGTAAAGCGGCCCAAACGCAAAAAAAAAGACCCGCCATGGTTCAAGGCGGGCCGTCAGCTCTTGTCGCGGTTCGCTTCGCTCAAAGTGAGTTCTAGCAGGCGAAGGATCGGCAGGTGAGTTTGGCAAACACGTGAAGCGGAGACGTATTCACCCTTGGGAACAAGGGGCCAACCCTGCTCCATCCTCAAATCGCCAGGACTTAAATCTCAAAACTTTCATCGTCTCCATCAAGGTCGGAATCCCCTTCGACCCCATGTTTGTATGCATCTCGCTCTCGGCGAGTCGCCTCAAGGTCGAAAACCAGGTATTTCATATCGAGTCGTAGCTGACTGAGCGCCTCTTGGACGAGCGTCAAAATTCGTCGACGTCGTTTGGTGCCCTCGACCACCCGATTCAAGACTGGCTCCAGTCGAGCTCGGTAGGGTGCCGGCAACGCTTCGATCTCGAAGGCGAGTTCCTGCATATCCTTGGGAATCTCGTCGGTTGCAACGACAGGTGAGCGAGGGTCATCTTTCATCAGCGGTCTCTCCAAAAGGTGTCTGGGCCGACACGGGATAGTGCAGTCACCGTACCAAATCTCAGAATTGGCAATCCAGCATAGCCCTTAACCCTTTCCCATCAACAACTTAGACCAAAAACGATTGCCATGTTGCCCCACCGCAACGTGTGGTAGGGAAGCATCGCATTGCTATGGCAAAAGGGCGTAATTCCTGTTACAAGGCCAACTTAGGTCAAAGTTGCTCTTCGGCATCACTCTGGTGCCGATTTGCAACTCTCCTCCATGTCGAGCCCTCATTAGACCGATACAGAGTTTGGACGTGGAGTAAAAATTCTTTGAAAGTTGGAAAAATGATGGGCGCGCAAGACACAAGTCGTAAAACCTTGAGGAATGCGTCAATTCTCCGAACCCCTCTTCATCGAATTCCGCTGGCCGACACACAAAAGGGGACTCAAAATCCCCACTGTCGAGTGGTGCCCCTTCAAAAAAATCGAGCGAACGAAAAACTGGGGCGGTGGAAGCCCATTTTTTTGAGCCCCCTTCTGTTGGCCGCCATTCTCACGGCAACCGCGGCAGCCGAGGACGTCATTGAGCCCTTCGAATCAGCCCAGGTGTCTTGGCAGCTGGTCGAGGAGGACTGCTCTCCACGAGTCATTATCCATCAGAGAACGACCCAACAACGCCATGGTGGAGACCTTTCCGAGGTCATTCATTTCGAATCTGGGGTGGGCACCCTCGCCTACTGGTCACACCCGATTCCTCCGGCTCGGATTCTGCCGGAATTCAGCCCCAGTGTTTGGATCAAGTCGAATCGACAGGGAATTCGCCTCTATGCTCTGGTGGTTTTCCCTAGAGAACTGTCTGCCAGTGGCGAGGGGCCGGTGCAACGACTGATCCCTGGACCCTCCTATGACGATCGAGGCGATTGGCAGCAGCTTCGATTTGATTCATTGCCTCAAGATTTCTCTGCACTCTATCATCGTGCCGTTCAAGCAGCGAGACTCGCCTCGTCGGATGGAAAGTTCGACGATCAAGACGCGTACGTCTCCGCCATTGTCTTGAATACGTACGGCGGGCCTGGTTCCACTCACGTTTGGACAGATGACCTTGGACTCAGTGGGTTTGTTCCAAGCAACGCCGACAAGCCTCCGCACGATGAGAAGGTCGTCCAAGCTTCGTGGCAAATCCCGGACGACTGGAATTCGACCGGTCGCACCACCATTCCCTACCGTTCCGACTCCATGATTATTGCCGACGGCCGACCGACCATGTTGAAGATCGCCGATCACCATGGTGAGTCGCTCGAATATTTGCAGAGCCTCGGGTTCAACACCATACGCCTTGTTGAAGCCCCCACGCTTGCCATCAATCAGGAAGCTGCTCGCCTGAACCTCTGGTTGATCGCCCCACCCCCCAATGGGTATCGAGCGATGGCCGAAGATCGGGCATTCACCCGAGTTCTGGCCTGGAACCTCGGTCGCGACCTCGACCTGCGGTCACAAGAGAATATCGATGAGTGGGTCCGCTCGCTGCGATCCAGCCCTGCCACTGCAGGCCGCATGCTGCATGCTGAAGTTCGTTGGACCGGCCTTGATCTGAGTCGTTCTCTCGACCTGGTTCAGATGCAAGTCACCAGTGAACTGTCGTCTCGAACGGGAAGGCTCCCGTATGATTCGCTTTCCTCAGCCATGACCTTGCTCCCATCGGGAACTCCTCTGGTCGCCACACTGCCCCTGGAAGCAAGCCCCAAATTTGTTCGACAAGTGGCAGCGATGGGAGGGCAAGTCCCTGATCTTGGTGCCGCTCCTCAAGCGTGCAAACGTGCCGTGTTTCAAGCCATTGCCGCCGGGGCTCGCGGCATCGCCTTCAAGACCTCGACAAGACTGGACGGGACAGATCCGGGAGCCAAGCGTCGCTCCATGCTTGCCGCTTGGCTCAACGATGGTCTCGATCAGATGGAACCCTGGGTCGCTGGCGGTCACCCGGAGGGAATCTTGCGTACCACAAGGCCGGATTGGACAGCGGCAACGCTGTCTACTGACCGATCGAGGATGATCCTTCTCTTCAAGAAACCGGGTGTGGCCGCTCCACCCAATCCGCGCGAACTCTCCATCGTCGACACGCGTGGTTCCGCCTCATCGCAATTTTACAGGATCACCGCCAGCGGCCCGGTTCCGCTTGTTTTGCACGGAACGCCGGGCAGTGTGAACGTGCTGGTTCCCGAACGCGGGACCGCGGAAATGCTGGTTAGCACCCAAGATCCGCTCATCCTTCGACATCTGAACGCCCTGGCCCGCGATGATGAACGAATTCAACGAAGACTCGAATTGCAGCATGACCTGCTGACCTACTGGGTCGGTAAACAGTCCCAGGTGCAAGGCGAACTGGAGGTCTATCAGGCAGGATCCGGCGAAGCGACCGCCCTTTATCAACAGGCCCTACAGACGTTGAGTCTCTCCGAGCAGCAACTGTTGCGGCGAGATTTTTCCAACGCCTACCAAACGTTGAACAATGGCCAGAAGGAACTTTCCCGCAGTCGCCAGATCCTGCTTGCCAATGCGACAGGCCCCTTCCCCGCAGCCAATACCAGTCCCCTTTGCCTCGATATTTCCTCACTCCCGGGGCATTGGGATCTTGCGCTTCGATTGGGTGAGGCCAACTGGAACGGAAGTGTGCTGGCGGGCGGAGATTTCGAAGATCTCAGTCATCTGATCGAGTCGGGCTGGACCCATCACCGTTGGGGATTTGATGGGGATCGCATCGACGTCAGCCTGACCCGCGAGGATGTAAAATCGGGCCAGCGAGCGTTGCAGATTGAACTTAAACCTATCGACCCGCTGGGCATGGCAAGCCATGCCCCTGCTCAAGTCCGGGTCGAATCAGGTCCCATCCACTTGCTCCCCAATCAAATCGCCCGAATCCACGGTTGGATCAAGATCGAATCCACCGACTCAAAAGCGTTGAGGGTTTGGATTGAAGACACCTTGGGCGGAACGGGCCTTGGACGCTGGCTGCCAACGGCCAATCAGCAATGGCAGGAGTTTACGTTTTACCGAGGCGCATTCTCGGAGCAGGCCGACCATTTGGTTTTTGAAATTCAGGGTTATGGATCAGTAAAAATTGACCACGTCACTGTCCATGTTGCCCAACCTGCTGGCCGAGCGATCGGAAACCAAAAGGCGCCCGAAGTTCGAGAAACTCTCGCGCCGACTTCGTCGCTTCGGTAAGGCGATTTTCGACATGAGGTTGAAGCAACCTCATGGTCAAAGCTCGCTGGCCACGCGCTGGCCTTTCTTTAAAGCCGGTCAGTTCTGTTGACCCGGTGAAACCGAGGCTTTTGAGCGTGATTCTCAATCGAGCCAACCCATGCTTCTTCAAAATCACCCAAACCTCCCAGTCGCCCAAGTGATCCACAAAGAGGCGACCGTCCCATTCGTAAAACAACGCTCCTTTTGCGACCTGACTCGCAAGGTATGACGTAACACCGTCGGCAACTCATGGACGCCTGTTTGCCCATGGGGAGTTCACCATCCCATCGGCCCTTGTTACAACGGGTGTCTGGTTGTGGTCGGAATTCCTCGGCGAAACGCCCGACGTGCAGACCCCGGCTCGGGGCTGAGGGCAAGCCAGCGTCAAACCGCTCAACGATCGGAACCTGAACGCAACCGACCGCCGACCTCGTGGATCCGTTCCGTCCGGAAAAGTCCCGGTCTTCCCTCCCTTTAGAGACAAAACCTTAAACGCACCAAAATGGCCGAAATCAAAAGACTGTTGGTCGCCAATCGTGGCGAAATTGCGATTCGCGTGTTCCGAACGGCGACCGAACTGGGTATCCGAACCGTCGCCATCTACTCTCACGAAGATCGGTTCGCGCTGCACCGCTTCAAGGCCGATGAGGCTTACAAAGTCGGGCGACAGGGCGAACCGATCCGCGCCTATCTGGATATTCCAAACATCGTCAAGACGGCCGTTGAGCACAACATCGACGCGATCCATCCCGGCTATGGTTTTCTCTCGGAAAATGCCCAGTTTGCCGAAGCTTGCCGCGAAGCCGGCATCAAGTTTGTCGGCCCTTCACCCGAAATCCTGCAGAAGCTGGGAGACAAGACGACGGCCCGTCAGATCGCCGATCAGGCCGGTGTCCCCATCCTTGGCGGCAGCCAAGCTCCCATTCAGGATCTGTCCGAAGCTGAAGCCATCGCGCAGAAGCTGGGCTATCCGGTCATGATGAAAGCGGCCATGGGGGGAGGTGGACGAGGCATGAGAATCGTTCGCACCCCGGAGGAACTTCCGGGTGCTTTGGAGCAGGCCCAAAGAGAGGCGTTATCTGCTTTCGGTTGCGGCGATGTGTTCCTCGAAAGATTCGTGGAGCGAGCCCGCCACATCGAAGTGCAGATTCTCGGTGATGAACACGCCAACCTCGTCCACCTGCATGAACGGGATTGCTCGGTCCAGCGTCGCCATCAAAAGGTGATCGAAATTGCACCGTCCCCCAACCTGTCCAAGAAGATCCGGAGCGATCTTTGTGAAGCAGCGATTGCGATCGGCAACAACGTGAAGTATGCCAACGCAGGGACGGTGGAGTTTCTGGTCGATGCGGATCGTGAGGAGTTCTACTTCATCGAAGTGAACCCTCGAATTCAGGTGGAGCATACGGTCACTGAAGAGGTGACCGGCATCGACGTGGTGAAGAGCCAGTTGCTCGTTGCCCAGGGATACGAGCTTGGAAGTCATGAAATTGGCTTACCCAATCAGGCCGACATCCACACCCATGGATTCGCCATCCAGTGCCGCGTGACGACGGAGGATCCGGCGAATCAATTCTCGCCTGACTACGGGCGTGTGGCACACTATCGCTCGGGCAGCGGCATGGGCATTCGACTTGACGCAGGCAGTGCCTTTTCAGGAGCGGTGGTGAACCCCTTCTACGACTCACTGCTCGTCAAGGTGACGGCGCGAGGCCGGCGATTCACCGATACCATCCATCGTATGATTCGTTGCCTTCAAGAGTTTCGCGTTCGCGGCGTCAAAACCAACATCGCATTCCTGATCAAGCTCCTGCAGCATTCCACCTTCGAGGCGGGCGAGTGCACCACACGGTTCATCGACAACACCCCTGAACTCTTCGAATTGCCACATCGGAAAGACCGTGCGACCAAGGTCCTGTCTTACCTTGGCGATGTAATCGTCAACGGCAATTCGCTGGTCGCGGGTCGTCCCATGGCAGCACGCCGTAATCCGGCGGCGGTACCCGATTTTTCCGATCAGGATACGCTCCCCCAAGGCTCGCGGGACCGGTTTCTCGAGGAGGGCGCCGAAGGACTTGCCAAATGGGTTGGGGAGCAAAAAACACTTCTACTCACAGACACCACCTTCCGGGACGCGCATCAGTCGCTTCTGGCCACGAGACTTCGTACCAAAGACCTGCTTAACATTGCCTCAGCGTACGCCCATCTTGCTCCGGAACTTTTCTCTCTCGAAATGTGGGGGGGAGCGACGTTCGACACTTCGATGCGTTTCCTTAAAGAAAGTCCGTGGGATCGCCTGTCACAAATGCGAGAACAGGTCCCCAACATTCTATTCCAGATGTTGCTGCGGGCTTCGAACGCTGTGGGTTACACCAACTACCCCGACAACGTCGTCGAAGCCTTCGTGGAAGAAGCCGTTCAGGCGGGCATGGACATCTTCCGAGTTTTCGACGCGTTGAACTGGGTTCCCAACATGAAGGTCGCCATGGAAGCGGTCCAGAAAAGCGGGGGCATCTGCGAAGCCTCGATTTGCTACACGGGAGACATCCTGGATTCGAAAAAATCAAAATACAATCTGAAATACTATGTGGACCTTGCGAAGCAACTCGAAAAGATGGGCGCGCATTTCCTCGCGATCAAGGACATGGCGGGCCTCTGCAAGCCGTATGCGGCACGTCAGCTGGTGAAAACGCTACGCGAAGAGATTGGAATTCCCATTCACTTCCACACGCATGACACGTCCGGAATTCAGGCCGCTGCGATCATGAATGCCGCAGAAGAAGGTCTGGACATTGCCGACGCCGCCATGGCACCGCTCTCCGGAGGTACCTCTCAACCGAACTTGAACACTCTGGTTCAAGGATTGAAATTCACGGAACGGGCCTCCGATGTTTCGGTTGAGAATTTGGATCAACTTGCGGAATATTGGCGACATACACGAGAGTTTTATGCGGCGTTTGAAAGCCAGGTTCTGCCTGCCAGTGGGGATCTCTACGAACATGAGATGCCCGGTGGCCAGTACACCAATCTCTATCAGCAGGCACGGGCCTTGGGATTGGCCGACAGGTGGAGCGAAGTCTGCAAGATTTACGCGGACGTCAACCAACTGTTCGGCGACATCGTGAAAGTCACGCCGACCAGCAAAGCCGTCGGGGACATGGCCCTGTTCATGGTCGCCAATGAACTTTCGGCAGATGAAATTGTCGAGGGAAGGCAACTCGCCTATCCCGAGTCGGTCCTCGACCTGATCGGGGGTCGTATGGGACAGCCGGTTGGCGGATTCCCGGATGAAGTCATCAAGAGCATCATGGGAGATCGCGAGGTTCTGGACACCCGACCCGGCGAATCTCTGCCGCCAGCCGATTTCGCGAAAGCGTCGGAGGACGTCGAGCAATTTTTGGAAAGGACTCCGACCCGTCAAGATGTGGTCACCTACTTGCTCTACCCGAAAGTTTTTCAGGACTTCTCAGCCCACCAGCTACAATACTCGGACACCAGTGGCCTGCCCACGCCCAACTTTTTCTACGGCCTCAGTCCGGGCGAAGAAGTCGCGTTAGAAATTGAAAAAGGCAAAACACTGATCGTCAAGTTCCTGACCGTGGGAGAACCTCATCCCGACGGCTCTCGAACCGTCTTCTTCGAATTGAATGGCCAACCCCGTGATGTCCGAATTCTGGACCAATCGTTGGAGCCCGAAAAGAAACAAGCCATCAAGGCAGATCCCGCCAATCCCAACCACGTCGCGGCCAGTATGCCCGGCATGGTCGTCACCGTTGCCGTTCAGGAAGGTGATTCCGTCAAGAAGGGCCAGAAGCTCTTGAGCCTTGAGGCGATGAAAATGGAAACCACCATGCAGGCGGAGAATGGAGCCAAGGTGGCACAAGTGCTGGTTGGCCCCGGCAGTCAGGTCGAAACGGGAGACTTGTTGGTGGTATTGGAATCCTGAGACTGACGCGAACTGAGTTGGTCCGGGATTCGCGTTGACCGCAAGCCATTTGGAGTGGTCGTTACGATGATCATGACGGATCACTTTGTGTTTCTTCACCTGCCGAAAACCGGAGGAACCTTTGTCTCGGAGGTCCTCCATGAGGTCTATGCCACCCGGCCTACCTGGTGGAGCACCTGCGTTAGTCTGTTCCGAAAAGGGCACCACTTCCGAACCCGATACGGCTCCTTCGTCCACTGCCATCCTTGGCACGGCACTCGCGAAGAAATTCCACCGGGATATCGTGATCGCCCCCTGCTCTCTTGCCTCCGGCCGCCCCTGGAACGCTACGTCTCAATCTATGAATTCGGCTGGTGGAAGCGACCGGAGTTGCTCAATGGATACCGAAAAAACGTTGAACATTTTGAAACACGATTTCCAACATTTCCCAACTTGAGTTTTCGCGATTTTCTTCACCTGCTCCATGAATGCAGGGTCCCGCAACCATGGCGGCACTTTGAAGATCCAGATTGCCCAGGCCTACATACATGGCAGACCCTGCGGCAACTCGCCCGCAAGCCCCATGACTGGACGAAAACCCCCTCTCCATCCTTTGAGCAGATCGTCGCCGAGCTTCGTGACATCCACTTTTTGAAAACCGAGTCACTCAACGAAGATCTGTTTGATTTCCTTGCAGAAAAAGGCCTGAGTGACCTCGCATTCATACGAAAAAAACCGAGGGTGCTGCCCGGGGGCCGCGGCCGCAACCCGAACTCGGACTGGGAAAGCTATTACGATCCGCAATTGAAAACGCTGATGGAAACAAAAGACCGCGGGCTTATCGAGTTCTACAGTGAACTTAAGGCTTCCTGACGACAGCACCTTCAAAGACGCATGAAACGTCGCGAGCCATCTTCGACTTCGGCTCGTTACGGAACCTCTGGATAAATTGACCCGGTGGCAATCTAGTAACCTTATCGCCAAGGCATTCCCACGGGTTCTAAAAAAGGTCCACGGCCTCATCCCGCGACTTTGCGTCTGCCGTTAGTTCGCCTGCCGGGATGCGGTCCAACCCAAGGATGTAGCGTCTGAATAGCCGGTTTCCATGGACGAGTCATTGAGTCAGGTTGAACCTGAAACGAAGGTTGGGCGTACAAAAGGAGCCGGATGCCTGACGGCGTTCGCACAACCCCCAATCCCTAAGCAGATGCAGTTCATTTCAACTCAACCCGCTCATGGTTGGGACAGAGTTGACGAGATGATTCGCTACCAAGGGTAGTCGAACCGTCGGCCTGTTAGCGACAATTCAAAGTGGCAAGAGGTGACCAAACGACTTATTGGTTTTCGTTCCAATTGCCGCTGCATGCCAGATCAATATGCCTTAGAATAATGGTCAGCGGTTGTGGTACATCGGCCACACCGGAGTACCTTTTCCCAACACTCTTCCCCCGAAACTTTCCCCCTTCATGAGACCCAAAATGCATCTTGATTTCCTAAAGGTCAAGTCGATGGCTCCCCGCCAGGGTTTGACGGCCGTGTTCACGTTTCTTCTGCCCCTTTTTTTCCTTGCATTCGCTGTACCGGCAAACGCGGAAACATCCTTTCAATTTCAAAAAGACGATGTGGTTGCAATTTATGGCAATGGCCTCGCCGACCGCATGCAACATGATCCTTGGGTGGAGGCTGTCCTTCAGGCCAATCTGAAGGGAAAAAATGTTCGCTTCAGAAATATGAGTTTTTCCGGCGATATCGTGAACCAGAGGCCAAGAAACAAAGGATTCACCAACGACACGGAATATCTCCAACACGTTGCCCCGACCGTGGTCTGGATCATGTACGGCTACAACGAATCACACGCCGGAGTCGGGGGTGCCGCCGCTTATGAGGGTGAACTGACCAAACTGGTCGATCGATACCGAACGCTCCGCAAAGAGAAAGGGGTGGACGCTCGATTCGTGCTGTTCAGTCCCATCGCTTACGAGAATACGGGAAATCGACATCTTCCTGACGGGAAAGAACTCAACACAAACTTGGCCGCGTTCACTGAAGCGACCGCACGTGCGGCGGATGCGTGCGGTGCGACCTTTGTCGATCTTTACAACCCCACTCTGAAGCTTTACGACTCCACGGATGAGCAGTTAACGCTAAACGGCCTCCACTTGAACAATGCAGGGTATCACAAACTCGCAGGTGTCATCGCGGATGCGTTGCTGGGACAAAGTCGGGCGACCGATGCGAATGCATTGGTTTACCGGGCGGTCGAAGACAAAAACTGGCATTGGCACAACCGATACCGGGCAACGGATGGCAACGACATCTGGGGTTCGCGATCCACACTCAGTTTCGTCGATGGTCAAACCAACGCGGACGTTCTGGTTCACGAACTCAAAATGCTCGACATGATGACAGCCAATCGCGACCCGGTCATCTGGGCGGCGGCGAACGGCAAATCAGTCAAAGCGGATGATTCCAACGTGCCGGCGCCGGTCGTTGTGAAAACCAACGTTGGAGGTGGCAGCCGAAGCTCCAGTAAGGACAAGGAAGGTTCGACCAATTATCTCTCTCCCGTTGAGAGTCTCGAGACCATCAAGATTCCTGAGGGCTTCGAACTCAATCTGTTCGCTTCTGAAGAAATGTTCCCTGACCTCGCCAACCCCGTCCAACTGCAGGTCGATGCGAAGGGCCGGCTCTGGGCTGCCAGCTGGAACTCCTATCCAAAATGGCAACCGGGCGACGAGCTTAAAGACAGCCTGATGATCTTCGAGGATACGGACCGGGATGGCGTCGCGGACAAGCGAAAGATTTTTGCGCATGTCCACAACCCTCTCGGTTTCGAATTCTGGGGAGGCGGCGTTCTGGTCACGTCAGGTCCAGACCTGCTGTTTTTGAAAGATACCGACGGTGATGATAAAGCGGACGTGAGGTATCCCATTCTGCAAGGGCTGGGAACCTCGGACACCCACCATGCAGCCAACAACCTGATCTATGGACCTGACGGCGGTATTTACTGGCAAAGCGGTATCTTTTTGGTCCATAACCACGAAACGCCGTGGAAACAGAACCTGAACACCGGCGGGTCCGGCATGTATCGGTTCGACCCAAGGACGTTCGCCATCACGCCGATCGCAGCAAACAGCCCCAACCCACACGGAACGAGTTTTGATCGCTGGGGCTACTTGTACGCGAACGACGGAACCGGTGGCAAAACCTATCAGGTTCGCCCGGAGGGCAAGGGGTTCCAGATGCACGCCCTGCTCAACAAGGAATTCCGTCCTGTCCCGGCAAATGAAATCTTGTCCTCTGGCCATTTTCCGGAAGACATGCAACAGGATTTTCTGATCCTCAATGTCATCGGTTTCCTCGGTATCAAACAATACGATCTCGATCGAGGTGATGGGGCCAAGCGTGAATACGGCCATGTCTGGGGGACACCGGTGAAGGAACTTTTGAATGGTTCCGATCGCAATTTCCGTCCCGCCGATGCGATCGTGGGCGAAGATGGTGCATTGTACGTTGCCGACTGGCACAACATGATCATCGGTCACATGCAACACAACATTCGCGACCCCAGCCGCGACCACAAACATGGCCGTATTTTGCGGTTAACCGCCAAGGATCGTCCTCTGCAAAAACCGGTGGCCATTCACGGCGAACCCATTGCCGATCTTCTCGAGAATCTCAAGCATCCCGTAGACGGCGTCCGGCAACGGACTCGAATTGAGTTGAGTGCTCGTAACTCCGAAGAAGTTATCGCTGCAGTTCAGTCCTGGGCGGAAGACTTTGATGCGGATGATGAAACCGAGGCGCATCATCTCCTTGAAGCGCTTTGGCTCCACCAGCAGCATAATGTTGTGAACACGGAACTGCTGAACAAGGTGATTGATTCCGAGATTCCGCACGCATCCGTCGCGGCCGAAACCGTCAAGCATTTCTGGACATCGTTCGACACCAAACTGGCAGCGAACTTTGTCGCCCCTCCTGAAATGAACGTCGTCAATTACCGCCCCCCCGGCCATTTGGAAAAGAAGTTCCACGGTTCATACAACCGGGGGGCTCAAATTTTCCAACGGGAGTCTCACTGTGCGACCTGCCACCAGACCAATGGACTCGGCAGCGGAGCGGTTTATCCTCCTTTGGTGGATAGCCCTTGGGTGAATGGTAGCGAGGATCGTCTCGTCAAACTTGCCCTCCACGGCATGTGGGGAAAAATGCAAGTGCGAGGGATTACGTACGATCCAGCGAGGGGCGTTCCTCCCATGACCGCCTTCCGGGACTTGTTGAGTGATCGAGATCTCGCGGATGTCCTGACCTTTGTGCGAAATACATGGGGCAACAAGGCGTCACCGATTGCCCCGCAAACCGTGGCTCGTGTTCGGACGGAAACTGCGGACCGGACAACGTTCTGGAAACCTGAGGAACTGGAGACGCTGCATCCTCTTGAAAAAGAACTGATGTCAAAAGAGGATTTGACCGCTCCGGAAGTCGTCAACAATGTCGAACTTGAGCAGCAACTGCTGGCCAGTGATCCTGTGGCTTTGGCTCAGGCAGCGTTGGACAATGGCAACTCTCGACGCGGTAAACAACTTTTCTACAACTCGGCAGCAGCCTGCTTCGCTTGTCATGACCCACCGGGAAATGCGCCGAAACTTGGTCCTGACCTGAACAAGATCACCAGAGCGATGAAGCCAGAGGAATGGGTCAACTCGGTCCTTTACCCATCGAAGCAGATCGACAAAGAGTACGCTCAGGTAAACGTCCAAACGGATGACGGCAGCATCATCACGGGCATTCGGATTTCTGAAGACGAAAAGGGCATTGTGCTACGGAACGTGGCCCAACCGAATCCCATCACGATTCCGGACGAAACCATTGAGGACGTCGTCGAATCTGATATCTCGGTCATGCCCGAAGGTCTTGTTCGCTCTCTGAAAAATCGCCAGGAGTTTGATGATCTCATCAAGTACCTGCTGAGTTTGCAAGACTGATGTTGATCGCGAAAACTCAACTGAGGACTCAGACCGCCCCTTTTGCCGAGGGGTGGTCTTTTTTTACGCCTAACATCCCAAACACGTGGACGTTCCAAGTGTCGACAGTGGCGGAAACATGACATTGGTTTAAACCAAATCGACTCGTGGAATGCAAAACGTTGCCCTGGCAAAGGGACAGGAAACGACCTCGTCGGGACGAGGCCGTTCCCGCTGAAGAATTCCTCTCGGATTAAGGATCTCGCTCATGCAACTAATGGCTCAAGGAGCGGGATCTTTTGAACTGTTCGGTTATGGACTTTTAACCGCCGCCTTCGCGATTTTGGCCATTGGAGTGGTTTGGAGTCTGACACGATCCATTTCTGATTCCTACCGTTTTCTACTCAGGCTGCTGTTCACGGTACTGATCGTAAAAATCGCGGCAGCCGCTTTTTTTATCACCGTGTTTTTCACGCTCCCTCGCCGACCCTCCATCGGCCCAACACCCCCGGCAACGCCGATCAACGACGAGGGCCAAGCTCAAACAATTCATGAAACGACAGAAATTGAAATTCAGCCCCTAACAGGGGGACGGCTGGTTGTTCAATGTGAGTTTTTTATTCGGTCGAATCGCTCGATTTAAACACCGAACACCCGGCGCAAGTCCACGCAAAACTCCTCCCACACTCCCCACCGCGGTCGGCAGAATCCACAAGATCACAGCCGATTTAATGAAACGCGATTTCCAGAACGACTCGATTCAGGCCAGCCGCGATCCAGAACACGTTGGCCGTTTTTGGTCATTTCATCGTGTTTATCGTTGCCCCCTTCTGCGGTCCTTCAAGGGGAGACCAATTATGTTGCAAAATCGATTGCACATCACACAAGATTTCATCCTGACAATCGTTCGTCTTCCGGCGTCTTGGAGACCGTACGCCTTGTACGACGTCCCAGTCTCGGGAGATATCCTTTCCCGAACTCCCATCGCGAGTTACGAAGAGGCGCACGATGATTTATTGCGGTGTAATCGTCATGCTTTGAAGACCGGGTCCCGGGTCTGGGCGGTGATCGAACGGGCGGGTTCCCCGCTTTGGCAATCAGAAAAGACCTGAACGCCCCGTTTGCGAGGGTTCGGAGAGGGTCATAGTGTTGTCGGTTGACACTCAAGCTCGCTGAATCAGCGAACCTTTGGGGGGCCGGCTCCCGGCTTTAACAAGGTTCGGCATGGCTTTTTCGAAGTCGATCTCCAAAATCTCCGTCTGGCATCGACACGCCTTTCGTCGAGGGTCCACCTCTGCCGCGGCCTCGTCTCTCGACGACGCAGTCTCCAGAATTTCTTTGGGCTTTGCAAGTTTGCTTCTCGCCTCGGGCGTCTTCCACATCGGTGTTTGGGGCTTTTTTGGAGGTGAGTGGGAGGGTGACGTTTCGTGGAGAAAACCCATTCTCTTCGGACTGTCTGCCGGGATGACCCTTGCCTCCTTCAGTTGGCTTTCCCACCGGATTCGCCCGACCGCAAGAACACGATTGGCCCTATCGCTGTTAAGCACTTCGCTACTGCTTGAGGTCGCCTTGATCACCCTACAACAATGGCGTGGGGTAACCTCTCATTTCAATCGATCAACTTTGTTTGACCGTGTGATTGATCAGTCGATGACAGGACTTATCTTACTCGCCACGGCCTCGATCGTTCCATTGGCGGTCGCCGTCTTCCGAACAGTGGGACTTCCAAGTGACCTGCGATTAGCCGTGCGAGCAGGAATCGTATTTCTTTTCCTCTCCTGTTTTATTGGTGTGATCATTTGGTTGCATGGCCTTCAGCGATTGAACCTGGGCTTGCCACCCGCCCAAGTTGGAACGGCAGGAATCCCCAAGTTTCCCCATGGCGTAAGCATCCATGCCCTACAACTCTTTCCGATCACTTGTTGGATCCTTACTAAAATCGGCTGGCCAATGCCAAGCCGACGGACGGCCATCAAGTGCCTTGTAGCGAACCACGCGACCCTGCTTATTTTCAGCATCTATCAAACGGTGAGCGGAAGGGCACGTTTCGAAATGGACATTCCCGCGCTCATTCTGTTCGTACTCGCCATGGCTTGTCTGATTCCCATGATTTTCGAATTTTTTCGTCAATGCCTTTTTTGGGCGATCCCAAGCGTCGGGAAGCGGAATTCTTCACTCGCGGAATGATGGGCCGTAAGCAGACTGCGTCCAAGAAGGGTCGAAATGGTTCGCTTGACACTGCCCCCCTGCCACCTCCCATACCCGCGAGAACTTACAAAGGCCACTAGGCAAGGCTGCTTGGAAGCCTCAAATGAGGGGACCAACAACTTGTCTATCAAATACAGACGTCAAGTTCACGACGATCGTTCTCAGTCATCGCACTTCGGGGCAAATTTGGCAAGGCCCAGGCTTGGGGCAACGATGGCAAAGATACCTGAAAAGGAATTACGTTTCCTTTTGACCGCCGCGCGTTTTTAGGAATGGGTGGCGTGAGCCATAAACGCGTCTTCAACAGACGTCTCGCGCCCCAAATCGGAACTATCGCTGCGGAAACAGAGGTTCGAATGGACCGGCGACAGAATTCTGCAGCCGGTTCGAAGATGAAGCTCGGCCGTGAAACTACGGTCACTTTCCTCGCGAAAGCCGGCACGGCAAACCAAGTGAGCCATTGCGAGTTTCGCCGCCAAGATGGTCTCCATTACCAAATGAGCTTGTTCTACAAAAACAGCCCACTGTTGGGATCCAACAGCAGGCTGTTTGTAAAGTCATTCTGATCACCCCGAAAGAGGCGTCAGCGGCCGCCATTAATACATATCGTAGTCGCCGCCGTGACCCTTCTTCTTCTCTTCCTTGGGCATTTCGGCCACAAGAGCATCACTGGTCAACAGAAGCGTGGCAACACTTGCGGAGTTTGCCAAAGCAGTCTTGGTAACCTTTGCGGGGTCAATCACACCGGCTTTGATCAGATCCTCGTAAGTATCCGTCAGGGCGTTGTAACCCTTATTCCCTTTGCTCTCGACGACCCGTTCACAGACGATGCCGCCGTCTTGACCGGCGTTGGACGCGATCATGGTCAAAGGTGCTCGGCAAGCACGAACCACGATGTTGTATCCGACCTTTTCATCATCGGTCAATTCGTCGCATGGCGAGACGTTGGAGGCCGCTCGGAGCATGGCAACGCCACCACCAGGAAGAATTCCCTCTTCAACGGCTGCGCGAGTTGCGTGCAAAGCGTCTTCAACTCGTGCTTTCTTCTCTTTCATCTCACTCTCAGTTGCAGCACCCACGTTCACCTTAGCGACGCCGCCAGAAAGCTTGGCCAATCGCTCTTCAAGTTTTTCGCGGTCGTAGTCACTGGTCGCATTTTCAATTTCTCGGCGAATCTGATCAATGCGTGCCTTAATGTCAGAACTTTTACCAGCACCTTCAATAATGGTCGTGTTGTCCTTGTCGACAATGACCTTCTTGGCTCGGCCAAGGTCGGTGATAGGCAAGTTCTCAAGTTTGAGGCCCAATGCTTCAAAGACGGCTGTACCACCGGTCAGGATGGCAATGTCTTCCATCATGGCTTTCCGACGATCGCCGTAGCCGGGTGCCTTCACGGCACAGCAATTGAAAGTGCCCCGCAAACGGTTGATGACGAGGGTTGCCAAAGCTTCGCCTTCGACATCTTCGGCGATGATCAACAGAGGCTTGCTCTGCTGCATCACTGCTTCGAGAACGGGCACCAAGTCTTTGATATTGGTGATTTTCTTTTCGAAGACGAGAATGTAGCAATCTTCGAGAACCGCATTCATTGCGTTTGGATCGGTGACGAAGTAAGGCGAGAGGTATCCGCGATCGAATTGCATACCTTCAACCCACTCGACCTCAGTTTCGAGGCTCTTGCCTTCGTCTACCGTGATCACGCCGTCCTTGCCGACCTTTTCCATGGCGTCGGAGAGCAACGTTCCAATTTCCCGATCGTTGTTGGCCGCGATGGTTGCAACGTTGGACATTTCGTCCTTGTTTTTGATCTTGATCGACATCTTGCTGAGTTTCTCAGTGATGTCGCTGACCGCCGCCTCAATTCCCGATTTCATCTGGATGGGGTTCACACCGGCCGTGACCGCTCGCAAACCTTCATTGAAAATCGCTTCGGCCATAACGGTTGCCGTCGTGGTGCCGTCACCAGCAACATCGCTGGTCTTACTGGCAACCTCTCGGACCATTTGAGCACCCATGTTCTCATAGGTGTCTTCCAGTTCAATCTCTTTCGCAACGGTCACACCGTCTTTGGTGACGGTCGGTGACCCGAAGCTCTTTTGTAGAATTACGTTGCGACCCTTTGGCCCCAGCGTCACTTTCACAGCACGAGCCAATTTCGTCACACCACGACGAATCGCTTCGCGTGCCTCCTGATCAAATGCGATCATCTTAGCCATGGATCATTCTCCTCCCAGGCGATGTTTTTTATCAATGAATGAGCAAATCAGTAATGAAGTTGAACCGTTTAGCTGGGGCGACTAGCCCTCGATGACCGCCAAAACGTCATCTTCCCGCATCAACAGGTACTCTTGATCGTTGACCGTCAACTCCTCGGGCGCGTAGCTGGAAAAAATCACTCGGTCGCCCACTTTCAGTTGCAACTCGGATCGCGAACCATCATCCAAGAGTCGGCCAGTACCAACACTGACAACTACGCCTCGACTCGGCTTATCCTTGGCAGAATCCGGGAGCAAGATGCCGCCTGCTGTGGTTTCCTCCGAACTCTCTCGCTCGACCACAATACGATCGCCGATAGGCTGGATGCTGATCTTACTTTTTTTCTTAGTTGCGGCCGCCATTCGTGCTTTACCTCCCCACAGGATGACGAAATTCTTTCGTCCGATGAACGGATTAACGTTAGCTGTCAGACCCGCCGGCCTCCACACCTGACAAAACGTGCGGTGATTCGACGTTCCGGAACACAACAGGGCAACTTATGTGCCATTTCTTGAAGGCCACCGTAAAAGTCGACTTTTTAGAGGTTTTCACCTCTCCACCGCAGAACAGAAGAAATGGGCGGTTCCAGATGCTGCCAGATCCTACGCCTGCCGGCCACTTTCATCTGTCAAATTGACAGCCAACTCCCCTCCCTCGTGTACAGTCCCGGCAATCCAGTCTCCAATCAACCGGCTGAGCCGAGTTTAATATTGAGAGTTTTATGGTTCAGTCCCCCGCCCTCCTGACGGTTTACGACCCGTTCCCGACAGGTCGCTTGCCCTCGCTGAAACCTTGAATGACAATAAAGAGGGTCAAACAACGCAGTACCCCCAATTCGAGTGTAGATGGCTCCATGGGCAGAGTTGCCTTCGACGGGCAAGTGTCCAACCGCCTGAATCCCTCGCTGGCTGCACCCGGTCACCATCCAGATGAGGTTCGGCCGGGAATCAACACGGACGGGAATCGCGACCGACCGGTGAACGATTTCACGGATCAGCGTGACGATCGACCGGAGCCTCGCTAGGATATTGCAACGCATGGACGCCGGGTTTGAAAAATACCCGGTTTGAAAGTTACAAACGTACACCCACCTGCCTTTGTCATTGGAATCGGGATCTCGGCATGTCAATTCGATTTGCTTGCGAACATTGTCAATCCACCCTGAACGTCGCCGATAAGTTTGGCGGAAAACGGGTCAAATGCCCCAAGTGCTCGCAGCCCATTCAGGTCCCTTCGGTCGATGCGGATGAATTATCACTCGAGGGTGACGATCCGGTCGTCCCGTCCACGACTTCCAATGCCGTCAGTGGCTGGGGAGGTGGGGCTAGAACCCATCTCGATGATCTTCTCGATGAGGCTGGCGTTCAGGCAAAGGTGGAGGGCCCGACGTGCCAGGAATGCGGCGCTGCGATCGATCCCGAGGCGATCATTTGCGTCGAGTGTGGATACAATTTCCAAACCGGCCAACAGATGGCGACCATGATGTCGAAAGAGGCCTTCGAAGCCTCGGGAAGTGAATCTGACAAAATTCTTCGCAAAGCCGAACAGGACCTTGATGAAAACCCCGTCGATGCGGACGAAGGAAAGTTTGGAGACGGCCCCGAATCGTTCATCATTGCTGCGGCGGCCATATTTGGGGGAGCCCTGCTGGTCGCAGGCGTCGTCGCCCTCATTTTCATCTTTGATCGGATTTCCGGAGACGACCAAACAATGCAGGCGTACGTAACTTTCGGAGTTTGCGGGGCGTTCTATGGCATCGGTCGACTCTGGATCCTGATCAGTGGCTTCATCACCAACAAAACCGCGGGCGTTGTGATGCTGATTCCGCTTGTGGGTGACGTTTGGGCAATCATCTTTGGCTTCATGAGAATGAGAGCCCTATGGATGCCAACCGGTCTTTGCATCCTTGGAATCCTTGGTCAAATCATCGGCGCCATTATTCTAGCGGTTTCTGGAGGCTCCGGCTCCTGATGACGCCTTCGGTGGGCAAGATCCTCGGCCCCGGGAACCCAAGGAAAACGTTGAATGACGTCCGAATCTGACACGTCCCAATCTTCAAATTCGGTCGAAGCATCGAGCGACTCGCTGGTGTTTGCTCAACCGCGAGAGCAACACCCCTCGGTGATCGAAGCGTTTACTTTTCTTCTGAAGGCGGAGCGTTGGCCCTTGATCCTCCTGATCGGAGGTTGCAGTTACCTCCTTTCAGGGATGGTCCCGATTGTACCGGTCATGTTTTTCAGCGGTTACATCATGTTCCTCATCGAACAGCAAATCCGTCGCCCAAACGCGTCTGTGCTCGTTCCCAATTTCGATGATACGGCAGCCTACCTTGAACGAGGTGCGTGGACCGTCCTCGCCCAAATCGTGCTGGGAATCTTAATCTCCATCCCCACGACGATGTTCCTCATCGCGTTGATCATCATCGCATTCATGGTGGGTGATTCTGAAATCGCACAGGATCGCTCAACGCAACTGATGTTTGTGATCATCCTTGTGTTATCGCTGGGCCTTCTGTTACTGATTTCACTCGCGTTGTACATGTTCACCGGCATTCTCTGGTTTCGAAGTGGTATGGCGGGCAGCTTCAAAGAAGCTTTCCAATTCAATTGGGCATGGAACTTCCTCAAAACTTGTGGACTTCGAATTTTCTTCGGCTTCTTCTGCCTTGCCTTGATCGCGACCCTGCTCAATCTGCTTGGGCTGCTCGTGTTGCTGGTCGGGACCTACTTCACGGGAGCCTTGTCGGGCATTGCGGGCATGCACTACCTGTCACAATGGTATGACTACTATTTGGCCCAAGGAGGTACCCCAATTCCGCTCAGCCCGAAACTGCGACTCGAGAAACTCGCCCCCGAGTAACGAGACTGCCGCTGACGATTCGGCTTGTCAAACCATCAACACCTCGGCTTAAATCAACCCAAAGGGGGGGCATTGCAAGCAAGCCATTTCGAGTCGGCGCAACGACATTCGAAACCTTAACGATTGGGACACCTTTTCGGATCGTAACACTCGATTTGCCATGGACTTACGAACAAAACGTCGTTAAGTTGTTGAGAAAGCGATCTTGATTCTCCAGCCTCGAAGTTCGACGACATGCGTCAAAGGGCTGAATTTGTCGCAGTCAAGGGCCGATGATCCCGATGGACGGGTCATCAATTTTGGAGCCTTTTCCGTGGCATCAGCCGCTCCAAATTACGAGACTGGATGATTGTCTACGAGCCTCGAGAAATCGATCGTAACCAAGATGAGTTATGCATTGAGGATGAGTCAACTTGTCTGAAGAGACACCTTTTTTCTCCCGGCGTATCAAACTCTTCGGCAACGTTGCCGTCTTGATACTCTGCTGCATTTTCTTTTTCGTCCCCTTCGCGTTTCGCGGAGCGAGAATCGGCCTGCGCGACATGCGCAACGAGGTATCCGACTGGCTCCCCTCCGACTTTCCCGAAACAAAAGAACTCAATTGGTTTCGCGATAACTTCCTTGGCAGCCAGTTTGTCGTGGCCAGCTGGGACGACTGCAACCGGGACGACCAACGATTCAAGGCGATGGTCGCCAAACTTCAGAGCGATACCTATCGCGATGACCTAACGGGCGAAGAATTACGGGCTCGAAAACTTTCTGATGAACTCGGTCTCCATGTTACCGAAAGCTTGCACGATGACTTCGGCGCCGGTGGTGAAAAGTGGCTCATTGGGGATCAGGACGAATGGTATTACATCACTCGCGACGGCGGGCTTTACCACTGGACTGGCGGACAAAACATCGTTGGGGCGATCGGTCGTGAAATTGAGCGTCTGACTTCCGGAACCAACAAAGTCGAAGGTGATTTGGTTTGGCAGTTCAGTCCCGAATATGGTTCAAAACTCTATCGCTTTCCGGAAAAACTGAACTCCCGTCTCTTCAAACATGTCTTCAGCGGTCCCGACGTCTTTAACCAGCTCGCCGGCCCTGAAGGAAGTCTGATCCGGGGGACCTACGATCCGCGAGACCCGGTCACGCAGGAAGCACAGATCGAAGCGCACAAGCGGCTGACCGGTGTCTTCTTCGGCCCCACACCAGCTGTCGGATTTAATTGGACCGCCAACGAATTCTTCAACATTCTTCCACCAAAGACTCAAGAGGCATTACCTGACGCTTGGGAAGAATTTTTTGTCGAGTATGTCAACGGCATCATTCAGAACCAGTACGGGGGCAACCGTGACGCTTTGCTGGCGACGAGCCCCGCTCAAAATCTTGATCACTGGTACCGTCTCTTTTATCGATTGCAGGTCGAGCCTCCACCCCGGCAGACCTGTATCGTTGCCGCGTTGAGCGACGTTGCGGCAAGGGACCTATCACGTGTGGTCGGGCGACCCGACTTTTTCAAACCGGTAGGCAGGGTCTATCAGGTTGCTCAACAAAGCGGCGTCGACGTGACCGAACTTCACCTCGGCGGACCGCCGGTCGACAACGTGGCGATCGATGAGGAAGGCACCATCACACTGGTCCGACTCGTTTCACTCTCCACCCTGATCGGAGTGATCCTTGCCTACATCAGCTTCCGAAGTCTCAACGTCACGCTCATGATTTTCTTCGTGGGGGGCGTCAGCGCCGTCATGAGCATCGGCTTTGTCTGGTTCGGTGGAAGCTCCCTCGACGCCGTTTTGCTGTCCATGCCTTCCCTGGTTTACGTCCTAGGTCTCTCCGGCGCGGTTCACATTGTGAACTACTATCGGGAAGCGTGCCACGAAGACGGTCCCAAATGGGCTTGCATCACGGCCATCAAGCATGGTTGGTTCCCCTGTACCCTTGCAGCATTCACCACCGCACTGGGGCTGATATCGCTTTACGCAAGCAATCTTATTCCCATCAAGAAGTTTGGGTTGTTCGCGGCGATCGGCACTATGGCGACCGTCGTTCTGCTGTTCACCTACTTGCCCAGCGCACTGACGCTTTGGTCGCCGGGATATAAAAAGGCCGACAAAGGCAATGCGAACATTCATTCGCTGACGCTGCTGCATCGATTCTGGGATGCCATTGGCGCCTGGATTGTACGCCACTACGCGGTTGTCGGCATTGCTTCCCTCATCGTGATGTTCACCGCCGCGATGGGTATCCCCAAGATTCAGACCTCGGTCCAGCTGCTCAAGCTTTTTGACGGCAAAGCCAAAGTCATCACGGACTACGAATGGCTCGAAAAGAAAATCGGTCGACTCGTGCCGATGGAACTTGTGTTGGCCGTCGAACCAAAACTCCTCCTCGAGCAGACCGGTGTCGGATTGCCAGAAGGAGGAGAGAAGACGGACCTGCTTAAAGAGCAGCAACTAACCTTTCTGGAACGCATGGAACTCTCAAGTCGCGTCCGTCGGGTCGTTGAGACGCAATTTGGAGACGAAGGCGTCGCGATCATCGGTCCGGGCATGAGTTCCGACGTCATGGTCCTTCCCAATGAACTGCCTCCCTACGACTCGGGCGTGGAACGTACACGAGCCATTTACAATCAAACTCTCCTTGACCACCGCGAGCAACTCCTCGATGAGCTGGACTTCCTGCGAGTGGACAACGAAGACCAACGCGAGTTATGGCGGATCAGCCTCAGGCTTGGCGCGTTCAACAATGTTGACTACGGCCGATTTGTGGCAAACATCATGCAAGCCGTCGAGCCCGTCTTGGCCGCGTATCGAACCCGATCTGACATCCTGACCTCGATTTACACACGCGAAGACGGAACGCTCAACCCTCCCGATGACCTTCGCAAATCCAAAATTCTGCTCATTGGCTGGCAGGATAAGGAACTGACGGCCAATGACGTTGGTACGGCTGAGTCTGACGAGACCATGTCCGTGGTTGATGCCGGCTCATTGACCACCGACATCAACCAGACCACGATTTTTTGCGAAACCTTGGGAGACCTCCTTCAGAACCGTGGCTTCACGATCGGCGGCCGCGGGCGAGGACGGATCGCATTCCCGTTGACCTATACGAATGAGAAACACCTGGAATTACTTAAACCGGAAAGTCCGCTTCAGGCGCAGTTGAAAGTTTTTTCCGCCGCCGTGATCATTTCGACTCCTCCAGCGGAAACGATGGCCATGCTGCAAGAGGCGGGGATTCCCATCATTCGGGCCGAAGAACACCGGTTGAATGTGGACCCCACCACCAAAGAGCGATTGAATCCAACGGCCAACGACCTCCGACTCACGGCCAACAATCCCGATAACAATCTCGTGACGGCCGTTTACACGGGTATTGTCCCCATCGTCTACAAGGCCCAGAGAACGCTGCTGACGAGCCTGATTGACAGTATTGGCCTCGCGTTTGCCATGATCGCGATCGTCATGATGATCCTCCTTCGAGACTGGCGAAGACGTTTCTCGTTGAGAAACTCGCTGAACGTCACCGGTGGAGCGTTATCGATGCTCCCCAACGCGTTCCCGGTTGTGATGATTTTCGGCTTGATGGGTCATCTCGCAGTCGAAGTGGATATCGGATCCATGATGACCGCCAGCGTGGCACTCGGCGTTGCCGTGGATGATACGATTCACTTCCTGAGCTGGTTCCGACTTGGCATGCGTCAGGGGTTGTCACGCAAGGAGTCCATCCGGTCTGCTTATGCGAAAGTTGCCACGGCCATGACTCAAACAACATTGATTGCGGGTCTGGGTCTTTCGGCCTTCGCGCTCAGCACATTCACCCCGACACAGCGATTTGGCGTCTTGATGTTGACCCTGCTCTTCGCCGCGTTGATCGGAGACCTGATCTTTCTTCCGGCACTTTTGGCCAGCCCTTTTGGGCGGTTCCTTGGAGTCAAACCACTACCGAAGCCGTCTGGATCGCCCGGCGACAAATCGCTCGACAAACCACCGAGCCTTGACGGGTCTGCAAGTGAGTCGACCTCGGCCGGTCGCTTGCCAAGTGCGGGCAAAGTCCATTTTCGAAAAGATCGCGCACATGATGCCGAAAATTCGTTAAAACATCCGGACTGATTTATCGGCAAGGGTTTTGAACCAACTCACCTTGGCTTCCGCTTCGCAAGTAAACGCGGTTCATCCGATTGGCCAGAGGTTCCCTTGGCGACTCTTCTTCTTTTCGCCTCTCAAGGCTGTGACTCATTGAGTTTCCCGGGCTTCCTGACAAAATGTGTCACTATCGACGAGGCTGCGTTCGCTCACCTTCGCCCGTCTTAGTCACCCAAGCTCTTTTTATCAGCCGCGGAATCCTTCCATGAAAATTTCCAAGATCCAAGCTTATCGTGTCGATCTGCCTCTCAACGAAGGCACCTACAAATGGTCGGGTGGCAAAAGTGTGGATGTTTTTGATAGCACGGTGGTGGTGGTCGAAACTGAATGTGGACTGCAAGGTTACGGTGAAGTTTGTCCGCTAGGGCCCTTCTATCTACCTGCCTATGGCGAAGGGGTTCGTGCAGGCCTTGCGGAACTTGGTCCACAAATCATCGGCATGGACCCTCGTCAGATCACGGCGTTGGGGCACTGGATGGACCGGGCGCTGAAGGGGCATGCGTACGTCAAGTCGGGAGTGGACATGGCGTGCTGGGATCTCCTGGGTAAAGTGACCGAGCAACCTGTCGCCACGCTTCTGGGAGGCATTTGCTCTGACAGTGTGACACTCTATCGAGCCATCTCCCAGCAACCTGCCGAAGTCATGGCTGAAAATGTCGCTGGTTATCGAAATGAGGGTTACCAACGTTTCCAGCTGAAGGTTGGTGGAAACGCGGATGAAGATATCGAACGGATCCACGCGGTTCGAGCGGTGCTTCCCGCCGGTGACAAACTTGTCGCCGATGCGAATACGGGTTGGCTCCCGCATGAAGCGATGCGTGTGGTAAAAGCGGTCAAGGATCTGGATGTCTACATCGAACAACCCTGCCTGTCCTACGAGGAGTGTCTCTCCATACGCCGTCACACCGATCACCCCTTTGTTCTGGATGAGAATATTGATGGATTGGGAACGCTGACACGAGCCCTACAGGATCGTGCGATGGATGTGGTCAACATCAAGATCAGTAAATTCGGAGGGCTTACCAAGGCCAGACTGGCGCGTGACATGTGTGTCGCGAGTGGGATCGCCATGACCCTCGAAGACAGTTGGGGGGGAGACATCATCACGGCTGCGATTGCCCATCTGGCACAGAGCACACCTCCGGAGTTCCAGTTCACAAGTACCGACTTCAACAGCTATGTGTCGGTAACCAACGCGTTGGGTGCTCCCAAACGGGAGAATGGGCGAATGGCAATCATGGACCGACCCGGTCTGGGCGTCGAACCGAACTGGGAAGTCCTGGGCGACCCTGTTCTCGAAATTTGCGCGTCAAATTGATTCTCGGCACACCCGAGCCTCTTTTTAAAAAACCGACAGCAGATCTAGCGCGGGGCCGTGAAAAGTTTTCTGGCCACCCACCAATTGGACGCCGCAATTATAGTTGGGACCAACGGAGGTCCCGTCGCACGAGCGGCAAATCTGTCGCACGGCCGAACAACGGAAGGGATTGCACCTTCGTTTTTCGGCGAGATTCGCCGTTGCTCTGGATCAAGCTAGAAAGGAGCGACGGCTCGAGAATTCCAATGCTGACAATGCCATCGTGTCGGCGGGGAAGGGGGCGTTATCGGTCCAGATCTTTCCGGCATTGCGTCTCAGCAGACGCGTGTCCAACTTCTCACGTCACTAAGACGCCCGTCGGAGGCAATCGCCGAGGGTTTCCGCACATCCCTCATCAGTACCGTGGATGGCGGTTTGATCAGCGGTCGAATCCTTCAACGCACGGATGAAAAGGTTCAAGTCGCAATGTCCGATGGTCGAATGATCGAATTGGAATTGTCGAACATCGAGGAGATTAAGCCCAGTCAACTCTCACTGATGCCGGACGATCTGGTCGGTCATATGACGGCCCAGAAACTGGCTGATGTCCTGACCTACCTTTAAACGCTGAAGACCCAGTACTTGCCCTGCTACAAAACTCAAGATCGTTGCCGGCACGCTGAGCTTGCGGTTAGGCCAACGTGGAGAGAGATTGCTATCGATTTCAGCGATTTAGTTTATACTCATCTGAGATGGATCGCCGAAAAGAGGCAAATCGTCCCGCGACAAGATGATGTCGCCTGCAACCAACGATTTTAGAATCGAGTCGGAAGCGATGACCATTCGGATTGGTGCTGTTTCTTATCTGAACACAAAGCCCTTGATTTATGGGTTGTCTCGACGTCTGCCCGATGCGAGCATCCGTCTGGATCTCCCAAGTCGTCTCGCGAAACGTCTCGCCTCCGGAGAATTGGACGTTGGCCTGATCCCTTCGATCGAAGCCTTTCAGGATCCGTCTTACCGGATCGTGTCCGACGCGTGCATTGCCTGCCACGGGCCTGTATGGAGTGTCAAGCTACTAAGCCAGGTTCCGATGCCGGAAATTCAGAGCCTCGCCCTCGACGAAGGCTCACGAACGAGCGCCGCTTTGGCTCGGATCCTGCTGTCTAGGCGGTTCGGATTGGAACCCACCATGGTGAACTGGCCGGTGCGTGATTCGCTTGATCAGGTCAATACCGACGCCGTACTCATGATCGGCGACCGAGCCATGAAAGACTATTTCCCAGGCTACTCCCACGTTTGGGATCTTGGAGAAGTCTGGCGGGAGTGGACGGGGCTGCCTTTTGTTTTCGCCATGTGGGTTGCCCGAGACAAGCAACACGGGGACATCGCGGAAAAGGCGTTGATCGACGCTCGTGACGACGGACTCGACCACCTGGCCAACATTTCGGCCATGGAAGCACCCCGATATGGGCTTTCGGAAGAGCGCTGCCTATCCTACCTTAGAGATGATCTACGATTTTACCTTCGGACACCGGAACGCCAGGCCTTGCAGCGATTCCAATCCTACGCGGTTCAGGCGGGGTTGGCTCCGGGGAGAAACGAGCTGACATATCATGGTTGCGAAGTTGCTTGAAAAGGCAGTCGCTGGCGAGCGTCTCTCGCCCGCCGAGGGCCTAGAACTACTCAAATCGCACGATTTGACCGCCCTTGGGGCGGCGGCGGATCAGGTTTCGAGGCGAAAGCATCCGGAACCGTATCGCACGTACAACATCGATCGAAACATCAATTACACCAACATCTGTACGGCCGTTTGTGACTTCTGCGCCTTCTACCGAAAGCCAAAATCTGGAGAGGGCTACGTCCTCCCTCGAGAGGAACTGCTCAACAAAATCGAGGAGACAGTCGCTCTGGGGGGCGATCAAATTCTGCTACAGGGAGGCCTTCATCCCGAGTTCAAACTGGACTGGTATGAAACGATGTTGCAGGACATTAAGAGTCGGTTTCCACAGGTCAACGTTCATGGTTTCAGTCCGCCCGAGATTTACCACTTCACCAAAGTGAACAAGCTTTCGCTCGAGGAAGTGCTGACCCGTCTGAAAGCGGCTGGACTGGGAAGTCTGCCGGGCGGTGGGGCTGAAATTCTGGTTGATCGAGTGCGCGATGAAATCACGCGGGGCAAAGTGTCGTCGGACAATTGGTTGAACGTCATGAGGGTTTGGCAACAATTGGGCGGTCACAGCAGTGCGACGATGATGTTTGGGCATGTCGAAACGCTGGAAGAACGGATCGAGCACTTGGATCGCATTCGCCAGTTGCAAGATGAGACGGGTGGTTTCACGGCGTTTATCTGTTGGACTTTCCAACCCGACAATACCGAAATGCAGCACATCGCACCCCTAGGTGCGTTTGAGTATCTCCGCATGCTTGCCGTTTCCCGACTCTATCTCGACAACGTCCCCAACATGCAATCGAGTTGGGTGACACAGGGCTTGAAAATCGGTCAACTCGCGATGGTGTACGGCGCGAACGACATGGGGAGCCTGATGATCGAAGAGAATGTCGTCGCTGAAGCAGGGACGGTCCATTATCTGACTCTGGATCAGATCCGACATGCAATTTCTGAACTCGGCTATGAACCGAGACAGCGTAACGTTCACTATGAACTGGTTGACCAGTCACTTGAGTCGCGTGCGGTTGAAGTCAACCGTAACCGCCCTGCACTCGCAAAATCAGATGTGTACCAAATCGCCTGAGCCGCAGAATTCTCCGGATTTCGGACAGAGTCTCGGTTGCGGCTTGGATCGGTGACGCGACTCATTCAAACCGGGGTCAGATCCGCGTTTAATCGGACGAATTGTTGGCAGCACTGCTTTGCAAGGCAAGGTTCAGCAATCTTCTAGCGCGTGATCGTTTTGCATCTTCTTCGGGAATTGTGATGCGATGTTCTTCAAGGCAGGCTTCCGTGGATTCTGAGAAGTGCCTGTCCCGATCGTCGAAGCCCAACCACCAGAAAAGGAGTTGGTCGAGAGATGACTGCTCCACCTCTGCAGGAAATCCTTCCTCGAGGGCGAGGAGCAACCAATCATCTAGGATGCGATTATTGAGAAGGTTGTTATGCGATAGATCCGACATTGCTTTCACTTCAAGATGCGTCTCTATGAAGCAGACAGAAATGGACGCATGGCGTTTAAGGCCGACGTTTTTTTGGGGGGATTTCTAATCGTCTTTTAATCAAAGTTAGCTCGCGGGTTAGACTGTCGACGCACGAACTTTTCTAAACGACGGAATGTTTCTGAGGCGGTTTCCTCAGCCCCCGGGGGACTTCATCGAATCGCTAAAGATCCCGAACGGATCGGACGATTCATATTGCAACGGTTATCTCGCGTTTGCGTATTAACTGGCATGGGTTGCGCGGAGGTCTAGATGGATGGGGGTTGTTCTCAGCCCTATTGACCACCCTCGAATCATTTTCTAGGCTCTTGGCAATCTGTGATGATTAGGGCGCCGTGGCCAAGTGGCTAAGGCAGCGGATTGCAAATCCGCCATCGCCGGTTCGAATCCGGCCGGCGCCTCCTTGCGGCGGAATGTCGTGAACCAACCGAGCCCAGTTTTACTGGGCTTTTTTCGTTTCTTGGCCGCTCGAATTCTTCTTGGTACACCTTGAGTACACCAAACATAAGCGATAACGACTGCCATAAATGAAGCGAGGCCGGGTGAGCCTGCAATATCCAACAGGCTCTGAATCATCAACGCTAATGCGAGGTTTGAAGATTTCAGACATTTCCAGCACCCCGCGCAAAAAGCCCCAGCATGGAACGCTTTAGGACACAGGCCATTGGCTTGCCACTCTCTAGCGTACCAAGCCGCAATCCACGGTTCAGCAATCCACCTGGACAGCGCGTGGAAAAGTCAGCCGCATCGCCTGGCGTTGGGAGCAATGATTTGTGCCCCTTGTCCGCCTGACTCCCATGCTTTTTCGAAAACTTCCGATTTTCAG